>DEIG01000004.1 GCA_002352345.1 Methylococcaceae bacterium UBA2780 | reverse complement strand
GAACCCGCCGAAGCCGAAGAACCCAGCTGGGATGATGCATTTTCAGAAGCGGAAGATTGGAGCAATGTATTTGAAACGGGCGAAAAAGATAGCAAACCAAAGAAATAAAAATCACTGAGGTGATTGATCCTCTTTTGCACCGAAACTTTTGAATACCCTACTTTCTCTTTTGAATGGAGAAAGTAGGGTGATGTGATAGTGTTAAATACGGATTCGTTTTTTAAGGGTATCAAACTCAAACAGTGCCAATCCCGATAGAATCAAAATACTCCCAAACAGCGTGCTTTGAGTGATCGGCTCATCATTGAAAGTATGCCCCAGCCATAAAGCAAACATCGGTGAAATTAGTGTGATGAGCGCAACACGAGTCGCAGAGATGTTTTTGAGAACATAAAAATAGACCGTAAAACCTGCTGCTGTGGCAATAACGCCGGTATAAATAATGGCATAAAGGCTGCGATCTGGAATCTGCTCAGGCCACTGTCCATCCATGAAATACCAGCTTGCAAAAAACAGAGGCATCGACATAAATAGACTGCCTGCCGTAACAGACAATGCGGGAAGTTTGGCGTCCACTTTTTTGATCCAGACCGAACTGAAAGAGTGCAAAAAAACCGAAACGAGCATGCCAATAATCCCGTAAAGATAGTTCACCTCATCGGTTGGAACTGAGTCGTATAGTTTGGATAAACCAAAAACACTCAGCAAAAGTGCGGCTAGGCGGAATGGTGTTATAAATCGTTCATTCAGCCATAGAGAAGATAAAAATGCAGTGGCAAGCGGAGTTAGCCCAAAAATAACCGATATCCAGCCAGAAGGGATAAACTGTGCGGACCAATAAACAGACATCATCGCCCCAAACACGCCAGTGACTCCGGCGATATAGGTTTTTATGGCAGCCGTATGGTAGGGAAGTGATTTTCTTAAAATAATCATTAATCCGGCCACGCAGGCGCTGCCGATCAGCATACGTAGTAGCACGCCGAATAAAAAACCAACCCCTTCGCCGCCCCATTTAACGGTGAGAGGTGTGGTTGCCCAGATTAGAAGAACGGCAAGATAAGCTGTAGTGAGTTGCATTGTGATACCTCAAAACGAAAAAGGCCGCGGATTCTTTTGGAATCCGCGGCCTTTTGAAAACTGAAATGACTTTTTGTAAAGTTACATCAGGACAAGCCCCGGACAATAGTCGACCGCACGCATCACCCAAGGGTGCACGATAAGCAGGCTTTTTAGTCTTGTCCGGTTCATATTCATAGGGGGCGCATTCTCCGCGTTTTAAATCGATTGGTCAATTTTAGTGAATTTATGGTGTGAGCTTAATCCAAAACCGGTTCGCGCATCGTCACAAATTCTTCCGCAGCAGTTGGGTGAATGCCAATGGTGGAATCAAAATCGGCTTTTGTCGCGCCGGCTTTTAAGGCAATTGCCAATCCTTGCATGATTTCGCCGGCATCCGGGCCAACCATATGTGCGCCAACTATTTTGTCGGTATCGCCATCCACCAGTAACTTCAATAATGTCCGCTCTTGAGAGCCGCTAATCGTGTGTTTCATTGCGCGGAAGCTGGAGCGATATTTGATGACATTTTTATACTCTGATCGAGCCTGCTCTTCGCTCAAGCCGACGGTGCCGATATTGGGTTGGCAAAAGACGGTGGTGGCGATGTTGCTGTAATCCACTTGGCAAGGTTCGCTGTTATAAAGCGATTTAGCCAGCGCCATTCCCTCTGCGAGCGCGACAGGAGTTAGCTCCATGCCGCCGGTGACATCGCCTAGAGCATAAATAGAAGATTCGCTCGTTTGGAACTGCTCATTTACCTCAATATAGCCTCTATCTGTAAGCGTAATGTCGACATTTTCCATGCCGAGATCGTGTAGATGAGGCTTCCTACCGGTCGCATAAAGCACCGCATCAGCCATAATGGCCGAGCCATCATTTAAATTAACTTTTAATTTGCCATCTGGCTGCTTTTCGATAGAGGTGACATCGGTGTTAAAGCGAAGGTTTGTCCCTTTTTTCTCTATCTCTTCGGCAGCAAATTCTCGGGTTTCATCATCAAAGCCCCGTAAAAACAGGTCGCCACGATAGAGTTGTGTTACCTCGGCACCTAGGCCGGTAAAAATGCCTGCAAATTCAACGGCAATGTAACCGCCCCCCACAACGACAAGCTGTTTTGGAAAGCTCTCTAAGTCGAATATCTCATTGGAGCTGATAACGTGCTCTTTGCCGATAATGTCTGGGATAAATGGCCAGCCCCCAACCGCGATCAAGAGCCGTTCGGAAGTTATTTTCTTGCCAGCAATTTCAACGGTGTGTGGGTCGATAATCTTTCCACGGCCATGGATAACCTTAACGTTGGCGCCAGCCAACATATTGTCGTAAATACTATTTAGGCGACTTATTTCATCACTTTTATGATCGCGCAAAGTGGGCCAGTCAAAATTTGGCTCGCTTGTTTGCCAGCCAAAGCCTTTGCCTTCGCGAAAGTGAGCTGAATATTCTGAGGCATAGACATAGAGCTTTTTGGGAACGCAGCCGACATTAACACAGGTTCCACCCATATAGCGGTCTTCACAAATGGCTACTTTTGCACCAAAGGAGGCAGCAATACGGCTGGCACGAACGCCACCGGAACCTGCACCAATCACAAAAAGATCGTAGTCGTAATTCATTTGTCTTCTCTTTGAAAGAATGGGCGCCAGATAAATCTGGCGCCTGGAAAGTCGATTATTTAGCCAAGTAATCTAACATGGTGTCAACATCGCTCACACTAAAAGGGTCGTCAGGACAGTTGTCCATTAAACCGGGTTCCACAAAAAGCTGTTTTATTTCACCATCAACCACATGCATTGAATAACGCCATGAGCGGTCACCAAAACCGAGGTTCTCTTTTTTTACCAGCATCCCCATTAGGCGAGTGAAATCACCATTGCCATCGGGCAGCATTTTAACCTTGCTAACAGCTAAATGTTTGGCCCATTGAAACATAGTGAATGAATCATTGACGCTGAGGCAATAAATCTCATCGACCCCATTGGCTTTTAGCTCATCATATTTTTTCTCAAACCCGGGCAGGTGAGTGCTAGAACAGGTTGGTGTAAATGCGCCAGGCAGAGCCAATACAACAACACTTTTATTTTTGAAAATCTCTGACGAGGTGATGTCCTGCCAGCGAAAAGGATTGTCACCACCGACACTTTCATCTCGAACACGCGTTTTAAACGTTACTTCTGGAATAGCGGTTTTCATCGTTTGTCTCCTTTTTAATCACGGTAAGATTTGCTCTGTTGAGCGTGGAGAAAGTATTGATTATTCCCTATAATCAGTAAAATAAATTGTATTTATCATTATGATAGCTAAAATCTATTAATGAATATTCGAGATTTGACCTATATCGTTGCGGTTTCTGAGGCGCGTAGTTTTGTCCGTGCGGCAGAACGCTGTTTTATTAGTCAGCCGACATTGAGTACCCAGATCAAGAAGATGGAAGAGGAGCTGGGCGTAAAATTGTTTGAGCGAACCAATAAAAAAGTGCTGTTGACCGAGGTGGGCGAGGCGATTGTTTTATCTGCGCAGACTATTTTGGGCGAAGTCGAGCGCATGAAACAGCTAGCCGCTAATGCTCGCGACCCTTTGGCGGGGGAGTTGAAATTAGGTGCTTTCCCCTCGCTAGCCAGTTACCTTTTCCCCAGTGCGGTTTTGACCATAAAACAGGCCTTGCCCAAGATTAAACTGATTCTGGTAGAGGAGAAAACGAATCTACTAATCGAGCAACTTGAACGAGGCGAGATTGATGCGGCATTTATCGCCTTGCCGGCTCAAAATGGCTCTCTGGTCAGCAGTCCGCTTTTCGATGATGTTTTCAGGCTGGCTGTTAGCACAAACCATCCGTTTGCAAACAAGAAAAAAATCTCTCCTTATGAATTAGAAAACCAACAGTTGCTCTTGCTCGATGATGGCCACTGTTTGCGTGATCAAGCATTACAATTTTGCCAGTGGAGTGGTGCAGAAGAGCAGTTGGGTGTGCGGGCATCCAGTCTTGAAACGCTTCGGCAAATGGTGATTGCAGGAACGGGGGTTACGTTGATGCCTAACATTGCGATTAATGAGAAAGAGGAGGGCATTCGCTATATCTCTTTTGAAAAGCCTGTTCCCAAGCGTACAGTGGGTTTAGTGTGGCGAAAAAGCAGTGTGCGTTATCAGCTGATGGAGCGATTGATTGAGCTGTTTGAAAGCAATTCTTACGAGTTTAACGAGAGATGACAACAGAGCTAAAATTCAGGCTGGATATCAGCCGCAAACAGGCGCTGCGGTACTATCAAGGTAAGGCGCGCGTTGTCGTGGTGACCACAACAATCGGTCAGAAACTACAGTTTCCTGCCGAACAGATTAGAGCCTTTGTAAGTGAAGATGGTATTCAAGGGGAGTTCTCTATTCGCTTCGATAACAATAATAAATTGATTGGATTGAAGCGGGTTTAGCCAGCAATGTTGTGGTTTTTCGCTGTCGCCCGGAGGATTCTCTGTTGGTGAGAATCAAAGGCACCTATTTATCAGACTCAACCCGAATGTAGCCATTTTGCGCTTCAGTTAATACCACCTTTAGCCTGTTTGCGCTCCAACCATGCCGGTTATCGTGTCCCTGAATATAAACCGTGTTGACCCCTTCGGGAATGATGAGTCGGTCAAAGCCGCGTGTGACAGGCTGCTCTTCAATATGCGGATGAGCGAGTACTCGGTATCCAAGTTCGTTACCTTTTTCATCAACCACCCGCCAGACATCGGCATAATGCTCCCAGCCGGTGTCCTCATGTTTTAGCGTAGCGTTAATCGACCAACTGTTCCCCTGTTGGTGTCGTAACTCAGCAGCTAGAATTTCGGCCTCTCCGGCGATTGCAGCGTTTGTGCAGAAACAAAACAGGAAAAGCAGCGAGTTTATTAGCCAGATTCGTTTGCGCATATTGTTGATGATAACTCAGGGGGTGTTCGCGTTAAGTTTAGCGAGCAGTGCCGCAATAAGCAGCCCGCATAGAATTCCACCGCTGTTGGCCGCCAAATCGAGCCATTCACCGTAACGGTTCACGTAGGGCTGTATAAGCTCGATCACTCCGCTGTAAGCGATAAACAATAGAGCGATTAGTTTCCAGTGTGGTGGTTTGCGCAGTGCAGTAGGAAACATCAGTGCAGCATAGGCAACAAAGTGATGGGTTTTGTCGCTACCAGGAAAATCCGGCAGCGTATCGAGTGGCCAAAGGGATAAGGCCGTAATAGCGGTTAAGGTGAAAAGTGTTAGGGTAATCCACTGTTTTTTGATGAGAGTTAAAGTGGTTGTCATGTTGCTTAGCTTGTTGCTAGTTGAGCAATAAAATGCTTATTCATAGTGCGTCCACATTCTGAGTACTTTGATAACCTTACCATTTTCAATCACTTGATAGACGAGACGATGCTGAATGTTAATTCTTCTTGATAATGCGCCAGCTAAATCACCAACAAGCTTTTCGTAGGGCGGTGGGTTTTGGAATGGGTTTTCTTCAATTAATTTTAATAACTGCTGGGCTTTCTTTTTCAGGCCGGAAGAGGCAAGTTTTTTAGCATCTTTTTGCGCATGTTTTGTATAAATAATTTTCCAGCTCACCAATCAAGTTCCTCGGAACATTCAGAGATAGATTGATTAAGGCTTTCTTTTATAGATTCACGCAGTCCGGGCACAGAAAGCAGGTGTAGTGTTTCTGAAATTGAATTCCAATCTTCTTCAGAAACGAGAACTGCATTTCCCCTTTTACCAGTTATTACAATTGGTTGGTGGGTCTCACTTGTTTCATCAATAAGACTGTAGAGCTTTGATCTTGCTTCAGTTGCATTTAAAACGGTCATATTTTCACCTCAGGATTAAGCGTACGATAAGGCGTACGTAAAATCAAGGTTGTTTTTAATATAACCCCTACATCACTGATCAGAATCTAGGAGTGCTACTTCAGCATGCAAAAAGAAAGATCTGATCCTTGTTTTGTTGCTCTGCTTTGTGGGTTAGTGACCTTGTATTAGATATTTCGCTGCCGCTAGGGCGTTCATTTCTTTTGCTTATCCACTCCCTTTGTGGAGTTTCTGATTTTTCACTTAATGAAATCGGCGTTAAGAACGTTGCTTGTCAGAGCGTAGCGAGTTGCAACGTTTAGCAGATGAGTTTAGTGAAAAACAGAAATGAAACAAGGGTTGCCTTTTTTGGTTCGTTTTTTGGCAACGCAAAAAATGAATGCCTCGCAGCAGCGAAATGCTAGAGGGATAGCCCATCACTGAGCGCTTTGTTTGTGGTTATAGCTAAAAGGGCCCAGACCTCTTTTAGTGGGGGGGTATCTCTACATGGGCATGCAAAAAGAAAGACCTGACCCTTATTTTCTGTTGTCGGGCGTGCGCGAACTCGCTACGCTCAGACAACGCGCCCACTGACCCGAAAATAAAGAGCTTATTAAACGCGATAAAGGGATTAATCCGGTCTCAGAAGAGAGGTTTTTTTAAATCTCCCTTTGTGGAGTTTCTGATTTTTCACTTAATGAAATCGGCGTTAAGAACGTTGCTTGTCTGAGCGTAGCGAGTTGCAACGTTTAGCAGATGAGTTTAGTGAAAAACAGAAATGAAACAAGGGTTGCCTTTTTTGGTTCGTTTTTTGGCAACGCAAAAAATGAATGCCCTAGCGGCAGCGAAATGCTTGAGAGATGGCCCATCACCGAGTGCTTTGTTTGTGAATAAAGCTAAAAGGGGTCTGCCCCTTTTAGCTTAACAATTTGTTAGCTGCTGGCTGGTTGATGAAATTCAATAACATTATAATCTGGATCTCTTATAAAAAAGAATTTAGCACCTTCATACTCAACTCTTTCTGTAATGACTATGCCTAAGCTTTCAATTTTATTTGAAGCTGATTTTACATCAGTTACTTCTAAAGCCATGTGAGTATAGCCTGCATGTTTTTTTTGAATATCCATGAGAATATTTTCAGTACTATCCGCATCAGCATTTAAAATAAAATTAATATTTACGCCGGAAGGATGTTCCATGATAGCAACTGGCTCAGGACCAACTGGTCCCACCAAAAACAAAAAACCTAGTTTTTCATAAAATTCACGCGAAAGCTCTAAGCTTTTCACCCTTAAACCCACATGGTTAATTCGAGTAATTTCCTTCATTGTGATTACCTTTAAAGTTATGTATGCAGCATTTTGTTAGGCCTTGTATAACCATTGATAAATCTCCGGAGCCATAGTACTCATTGTTATTCCCACTGTTAACCAAACTAAGCCCACGAGAGATGTTATTAAATCGCTTGTATGTAAAGACTCTAACTCTGTGCGAATATCTTTTTCTACTTTTTTAGTTCGTTCGGTTATCGCTTTCTTGTGTTCTTCGTGGTTATCCGCAAGGTCGTCTATTGACTTGGCATGATTTCGTTGCTCATCTCTAACTCTGTCTAAATTTCTAACTATATACTCGATTCTTTGCTCTATTGGCTTTTCTGGATCGTCCGGACTCCAAACCACAGCTCTTGCTTTCATGCCCGCTAGAGACAAATGCGCAGTTCCGACACCGATGACGACTTTTTTTCTTAGTTTTGGAAATCTTTTAATCCAATCAACAAGAAGCTCACTTAACAACGGCTGACCGAAATGAGCTCGAATACCAAGCAGGCCTCTTATCGCGAAAATCATACCTACGAACTGAAGCGTGTAGCCGGCAAACCTAATTGATATCTCACTGCTCCACGTAACAAACCCTAAAATTACTGCTGCAACAATAACGAGCAAACACATAAACACTAACTTGCCCTCAGCCAGCCAGCGCCAGATTTATACAATCCATTGTCTTATTCGGTTAATGCTCAATTATTTTCTTATGTTTTCATATTATAGAGATAACAAGGAATCAAAAAATAAGTCCTCCAGTTATCTAATTACCCCTTTCCCCAACTATTCACCAACAACAGCCCGCCAGCAGCCCCAAGAACCCATGTTATCAGTGGTGCATCAGCAACCATTCTAGGTGCATAGCCATCTAGCCCAAGGATAATGGCGGCAGCAATAATGAGTGCGCCACCGGTAATCGCACTAATGGTTCGCTGATGGTTGCGCTGCATATTGCGTTGCATTTTTTCGAGCTCTTCTGATTTCCACTTTAGTTCAAGCTCGCCTTTGCTTGCATCGTGCAACACTTGATGGAGCATTTCGGGGATTTCTGGGAGCTGTTCTGCCCAATGTGGCAGTTTGTCTTTAATGCGCCGTGCGGTGGCTTTGGGGCCGATTTTTTCTTTGTACCACTCTTCAAGAAATGGTTTGGCGGTGTCCCATAGGTCGAGGTCTGGATAAAGCTCTCTTCCCAAGCCTTCGATATTAAGAAGTGTTTTTTGTAAGAGCACCAGTTGCGGCTGTACTTCCATATCAAACTGGCGGGCAATTTGGAAAAGACGTAGCAGTAGGTGGCCGTAAGAAATCTCTTTGAGTGGTTTTTCAAAGATCGGTTCGCAGACGGCACGAATGGCGGACTCAAAGTCAGTCGCGCGGGTGGTTTTTGGAACCCAGCCGGAGTCGATATGGAGCTGCGCCACCTTTAGGTAGTCACGGTTAAAGAAGGCGAGAAAGTTTTCTGCGAGATAGCGTTGGTCATCGAGTGTGATGCTGCCGACAATACCGAAATCAACAGCAATATAGCGGCCATCGGGTTTAGCGAAGATATTGCCGGGGTGCATGTCGGCATGAAAAAAGTTATCGCGAAAAACCTGCGAGAAGAAGATTTTTACGCCATTTTCAGCCAGTTTTTTAAAGTCGGCATTTTCGGCCTTGAGTTGCTCAATATCACCAATGGGTATGCCGTAGATACGCTCCATCACCATCACATTCAGGCGGGTAAAATCCCAGTAAATTTCGGGGACATAGAGGATCTCTGAATTTTCAAAGTTTCGTCTCAGTTGGGTAGCATTGGCTGCTTCACGTACTAGGTCAACCTCTTCTGCGAGAACTTTTTCAAACTCGTGAACAACCTCTACGGGGCGCAGGCGGCGGCCATCTTTTGAGAATCGGCGCGCCATGCGGGCAACTGCATAAAGGAGTTTGATGTCGCGATGAATTCTTTTCTCGACATCGGGGCGCAGAACTTTAACGACCACTTCGGTCCCATTTTTAAGCACAGCTGGATGAACCTGTGCGATAGAGGCAGATGCCAAAGGCGTTTCATCAAACTCTTGAAATAGCTCTGAAACGGGGTTTTCCAGCGCTATCTCTACGATTGCCTTTGCCTCAGCACCGGAGAAGGGTGGAACATTGTCTTGCAGAAGCGCGAGTTCATCAGCTATATCGACTGGGAGAAGGTCGCGCCGTGTGGAGAGAACCTGTCCAAACTTGATAAAGATCGGGCCAAGCTCTTCCAGTGCGCAGCGGATTCGAACGCCGCGTGGTGGCAGCTCAGATTTTCGCCAGTAATTAGGCGTAAAAATCGCCAGGTAGCGAATGGGGCGGAATAGATGTGTTTCGAGAATAAGGTCATCAAGCCCGTTGCGGAGCAAAATCCAGCTGATATGAAGCAGTCTCCATAGGAGCTTTAGGTCTTTCACGGTATTTATCCTTTATTTTGCCGATTTTGAAGCAATTAATTGCTGCAAAAGCTTTAGGCGGGCCTCTAAGCGGTCGGTATTTGCTCTTACCTTGTCGACTTCTTCGTAGAAATAGTCAACTTCAGGTCGTGCGGGCAGGTCGCGAGTCTCTTCTTGCAGGAACTCACCTGTATTCAGATTGAATGTTTCAATCGCCTCTTCTGTCCACTCTTGAGCACCTTTAAGGCCATTGCCTATTTTATGAGCGGCAACATCCCCGGTCACTTTCGAAAGTTGCTCTTCCCAGTCGATATTGAGGTTTTTAAAGAGTTTCTGGAACTGGCGCCCTGTGTGGCTATCTCCACTAATTTCGATTTCACCAGAAAAGAGTGAACGCATTGGGTTTTTGCTTAACCCCATCAAGCCAAAGGCAACGGGTGTTCCGGTGAGCGTTGTATCGGCTTCGCCTTGAAACTCTTCAAGCAGCTGCAGGCCGGCATCATGCACCTGTAGGTAGGTGATCTGGTTGAATGGTTGTAAATTAATGGCAACTATTTTTCCAGAGAGAGGCGTTAACCAGAGCGCTGCATCTGGATCCAGAGATATGTAATTTGTGAGCAGGTCGCTAATGCTGCTGGTTAGCAGGGCAGATGAGAGGCTCATCAGTTACTCCTCAATATTTAAAGCCACGGTGTAGGGCAACCACGCCTTGCGTTAGGTTGAAGTATTCGCAGCGATCAAAACCGGCCTCTTCAATCATCGTTTTTAGTGTTTCTTGGTCGGGGTGCATGCGGATTGATTCAGCTAGGTACTGGTAACTATCGGCATCACCGGCAAATAGCTTGCCCATTTTAGGTAACAGGCTAAAGGAGTAGAAATCGTAGGTTTTTTTGACCAGTGCGCCTTGGGGCTTTGAGAATTCAAGAACGAGCAGTCTGCCACCCGGTTTAAGGACGCGGTACATGGACTTAAGTGCAGCGGCTTTGTCGGTAACATTGCGCAGCCCAAATGCGATGGTGATGCAGTCAAAACTATTGTCTGCAAATGGGAGCGCTTCGGCATTAGCCTGTGCATAACGAACATTTTCGACGATGCCTTCATCGGTTAGACGGTCGCGCCCAACGCTCAGCATGGCGTTATTGATATCAGAAAGAATAATGTTTCCGCTTTTACCTACTTTGCGTGAAAAGAGTCGGGTTAAATCGCCTGTGCCGCCAGCAAGGTCAAGAACTTGGCTGCCTTCGCGTACTCCGCTAAGCTGGATAGTGATGCGCTTCCAGATGCGGTGGATGCCGAATGACATAAGGTCATTCATCAGGTCATATTTGACTGCAACCGAATCAAAAACGCTGCGGACCATCTTAACTTTCTGATCGGTTGGAACGTCTTTGTATCCAAAGTGGGTAGTGTTGCTATTTTCACTCATGATTCTTCCCCATTCTTAGGCTTTCTTTGGTGCCTCGCAGCTGCGAGTTTACCTAGGTATTCTGCCCAAAGTTCTTCGTGGTGTTGTCCCAGATTGTACAACAGTTCCCATGTGTAGATGCCGGTATCGTGTCCATCATCAAAACAGAGTGCAACGGCATAGTTGCCCACTGAGCGAATGCTTTCTATGTTGACATCCTGTTTGTCGAGCTGAAGCGTCTCTTGCCCTGGGCCGTGGCCTCGTACCTCGGCGGAAGGTGAGTAAACGCGAAGGTATTCACAGGGCAGCTCAAAATGGGCGCCATCTGAAAAAGCGATTTCGAGAATGGCCGAGAGGCTATGGAGCTTGATGTCGGTAGGTTGAGGTTTGCTCATCTGAGTCCCTTATAAAATGTAGCGGCTTAGATCTTCGTTTTCGGTGAATTCACCAAGCTGCCTGTCTACATAGGCTGCATCGATGGTGATGGTGTCGCTATCAGCCATTTCAGAAGCCTCGAAAGAGAGCTCTTCAAGAAGTCGTTCAAGAACGGTGTGTAGTCGCCTTGCGCCGATATTTTCGGTCGTTTCATTGATCTTCCATGCGATCTCAGCAAGTTGCGCTAGCCCCTCTTTAGAAAAAGATATTTCAAGCCCTTCGGTTGATAATAGCGCAGCATACTGCTCGGTTAGCGAGGCATCGGGTTCGGTTAAGATGCGAACAAAGTCTGCACTCGTGAGCGCTTCTAGTTCGACTCGGATCGGGAAGCGGCCCTGTAATTCTGGGATTAGATCCGATGGTTTTGAGAGATGGAATGCACCAGATGCGATAAACAGGATGTGATCTGTCTTTATCATGCCGTATTTGGTGCTGATTGTGCAGCCTTCTACTAAAGGAAGCAGGTCTCTCTGTACACCTTCACGAGAAACATCTGGGCCGCCATGTTCAGAGCGGGTGCAAACTTTATCCAGCTCATCCAGAAAGACGATGCCATTTTGCTCAACGGAATTGACCGCCTGGATTTTAATCTCATCTTCGTTGACCATGCTGGCTGCCTCTTCTTCACAAAGCACCTTGAAGGCCTCTTTGATTGGAAGTTTGCGCATCTTCTTGCGCTCAGAACCCATGTTTTGGAACATGCCCTGTAGCTGATTGGTCATCTCTTCCATGCCGGGAGGAGCCATGATCTCTACGCCCATCGGCGAGCTGCTCACTTCAATTTCTATCTCTTTGTCATCGAGATCTCCTTCACGGAGTTTTTTGCGAAATTTTTGGCGTGTAGGCGAATCGCTGTCTGGCTCATCAATTCCTTCTGCTTGGGGAAGTAGAATATCGAGAATTGTATCTTCAGCGGCATCTTCAGCGCGGCGCTTAACCTTTTTCATCTCCGTTTCGCGAGTCATCTTGATGGCGGATTCGATTAGATCGCGAATGATCGATTCTACATCGCGGCCAACATAGCCGACTTCAGTGAATTTTGTCGCCTCAATCTTGATGAACGGCGCATTGGCCAATTTTGCTAAACGTCGAGCGATCTCTGTTTTTCCCACACCGGTTGGGCCGATCATAAGGATGTTTTTGGGGGTGATCTCATCACGAATTGACGGGTCAACCTGTGCGCGGCGCCAGCGATTTCGAAGTGCAATGGCGACCGCTTTTTTGGCGGCATTTTGGCCAATAATGTGGTGATCTAGCTCTTGAACGATCTCTTTTGGTGTTAGCTGTTTCATATTGTCTTAAGTTTCTTCGGCATCGAGCTCTTCGATGCGGATGTTGTGATTTGTGTAGATGCAGATGTCAGCCGCGATGCCGAGCGATTTTTCAACGATTGTACGGGCATCAAGATCGGTATTTTGGAGTAGCGCTCTTGCCGCCGATTGAGCAAATGGCCCGCCTGACCCGATGGCAATTAGCCCCTCTTCAGGTTCAATCACATCGCCATTTCCAGAGATGATTAGCGATGCTTTTGAGTCAGCAATGGCTAGTAGCGCTTCAAGCTGTCTAAGGCTGCGATCGGTTCGCCAGTCTTTCGCCATTTCGACTGCGGCACGAGTCAGGTGCCCGTGGTGTTTGATCAGTTTTGCTTCAAAGCGCTCAAAGAGTGTAAAAGCATCTGCTGTTGCTCCCGCGAATCCGGCAATAACCTGGTCATTATGAATGCGACGGACTTTACGTGCATTTCCTTTCATGACGGTATTGCCCATCGATACTTGCCCATCTCCACCAATGACAACTTGGTTGCCACGTCTGACGGAAACAATGGTCGTTCCTCTAAATGATTCCACGTTATTTACCCTGAAAGTTTTTGTGCCGCTCATTTTACATGAATTTCTTGGTTAATCTTTTGTTCAGTCGGGTTGTGGTAAAGTTTTGCAGAATTGCATGATAAGTAGAAGGAGTCTTAGGTGGAAACACTTGATCAGATTACAAGCACACTTGCACTTTCTATGGGTGCGGCATGGGGTAGTGGTGTTAATCTCTATGCGACATTGCTGGTGTTGGGGTATTTGGCTGTAACGGGGAACGTTGTATTGCCGCCAGAGCTACAAATTTTAGCTAACCCGTTGGTTATTGGCGCGGCGGGATTGATGTATTGTGTGGAATTCTTTGCCGATAAGATGCCGGGTGTTGATACCGGTTGGGACGCGATTCACACCTTTGTTCGAGTGCCAGCAGGCGCGTTGTTGGCTGCTGGCGCAGTGGGTGAAATTGGCCCCGCCGCTGAACTCGCAGCGGCGATTGTTGGGGGTGGCTTGGCTGCTGCGACACATGCAACAAAAGCTGGTTCGCGGGTGTTGATTAACACCTCTCCAGAACCGTTTAGTAACTGGGGAGCCTCAATTGGTGAAGATGTCGCCGTTATTGTGGGTGTCTGGGCTTCACTTCAGCATCCGCAGCTTTTTCTGGTTTTTCTAGTGTTGTTTATTATCCTGCTAATTTGGATGTTGCCGAAAGTCTGGCGGGGGATCAAAAAGGTTTTCAGATACCTAGGGAGCCTTTTTAGTGGAAAAAAAGAAAGCCTTAAAAAGATCGATTACTTGGAATAGAGATGGAAACGCTTGTTTACGATATTGGTGATAGTCGCTATATAAATCTTAGTGACCGCTGTACTTTAAGGTGTCAGTTTTGCCCTAAAACACATGATGAACTAGAGGTGCATGAGTATGACTTGCGCCTGACGCACCGGCCTTCTGCGGAAGAAATTATCGACGCATTAGGTGATCCTGCGCAATTTCGTGAGATTGTTTTTTGTGGCTTTGGAGAATCAACCTTGCGGCTGAAAGAGCTGATAAAAATTGCCAAGCTTGTTAAAGATCGTGGTGGCCGGGTGCGCGTTAATACGGATGGGCTGGCTAACTTGGTCAACAAACGGAATGTTTTGCCTGAGCTTGCTGGTTGTGTTGACGCGCTTTGTGTTTCGATGAATGCGCAAAATGAAGCGGTATATATTCGTCACTGCGAACCTTCGGTTAAAGGCTCTTATCAGGCGATGCTCGATTTCCTGTCATTGGCGCCAAATTATATTGGTGATATTACGGCAACGGCAATCAATGGACTTGAAGGGGTAGATATTGGCGCGTGTGAAGAGTTGGCTAAAGAGCGAGGGGTGAAGTTTCGTCAGCGTGAGTTGAATGTGGTTGGCTAGTTGTCGTCTGTTTCATCAAGCAGAATAGAAAGAAGCTCGTCAATTGATTGGGGCCGCTCTTCCGGGTAAAGATTGAGCGCCTTGTCGACTGCTTTGAGTATTGATGGGGGGTAATGCGACTTAAATTTCTTTTGGGCAGGGGCTAAGGTATCTTTTTTCGTTCGCAGCGGCGATGAGGGTGGTGGTAATCGATCGAGGCAGTTGTGTAGTGTTGCGCCAAGGGCATATATATCACTCCATGGGCCAATCTCATAATTGGCATCATACTGCTCAATCGGTGAAAAGCCATTTGTCCGAACTTTTCCTAATTGCCTTTTGTCGGTTCGAGGAAATGGGTGGACAGCACCAAAATCAAGCAGAAGCGGGTCGCCACCAGGGCGGATAATAATGTTCTCAGGTTTAATATCGAGATGAAGTAGGCTCATCTCATGAAGTGTTTTAACGCCGTCTAACAGGGGTGGAAAAACGGTTTTGATAAAGTCGGCACTTAACCCCCCTCCTTTCATCTTGATGTATTCACCCAGATTTTTGCCGTAGTCATAAGTCATGACAATGTAGACGGTTTCATTTGCTGGAAAGAAGTTTAGAACCTCAACAATATTGGGATGCTTAAGCTTGGCGAGTGTTCTGGCCTCTTCAATAAATAACTTCCGGCCTCGCATAAAGAGCGGCAGGTCCTCTGCGCTATTTGTGACGACTCGGTTTCCCCATGTACGATGAGCAAGCTTTTTGGGTAGGTACTCTTTAATTACAACTTGATGTTGATCACTGATCTGGCGAGCAAGGTAAACAGAACTGAAGCCACCGCTGGCAAGCGGTCGCTCAATAATATATTGATCAACAACGGTTCCCGGTTGGAGATATTTCCATACGCTAGGATCCGTTTCTGGATCAAAATATTCATCAGACTCTTTTGAAGAGGGTTTCTTAAACACGGGAATCGGCTTACCATTTCAAACTTTAACTAAATGAGTATAGGCGAGTTTTTATGATTCGGAGTATGACCGCGTTCGCAAGTCGAGAGCTTGAAGAGGCAGGGTTCTTTTTGAGCTGGGAAGTTAGATCTGTAAACCATCGTTATCTTGAGCCGGCTATACGTCTTCCCGATAATTTCCGGTTTATTGAGCCAGATGTAAGAGCGGGTATAGGAAAGCAGCTCAAGCGTGGAAAGATTGATTGCACGCTCGTTTGCAAGCGAAAAGAGGGCGAAGAGGGGGCGGCAACAGTAAATACCGTTCTTGCTAAGCAATTGGTCGGTGCGATGTCGGAGTTGGAAGGATTGATGAATGAACCTTCTGCTGTTTCACCGTTGGAGCTAATGCGTTGGCCGGGTATTTTGCAAGCTCCAGAGATCGATCGTGAAAAACTTGCAGAATCAATGATTGTGCTCTTAAGCGAAACGCTCGAGTTGTTAGTCGAGGCGCGTGAACGTGAGGGGGAAAGGCTCCGTCAGTTGATTGTTGATCGCTGCGATAGCATCTCTCAGCAGGTCGAGTTGGCCAAGAAGCGGTTGCCAGTTGTGATGGTGTTGCTGCGTGAGAAAATGAATAGCCGCATTGCAGAAATGGTAGCCGAGCCAGACCAAGACCGCCTTGAGCAAGAGATGGCGATATTGTCTCAGAAATATGATGTTGATGAAGAGCTGGATCGGCTTGTTTCACACATCGCAGAGGTTCTGAGAACACTTGAGCAGAAAGGTGCCGTGGGTCGAAGGTTGGATTTTCTGATGCAAGAGCTTAATAGAGAGGCGAATACGTTAGGCTCAAAATCGACCGATACTGATATGACGCGAATTTCTGTTGAAATGAAGGTATTGATCGAACAGATGCGCGAGCAGATTCAAAATATAGAGTGACGGTTATGGATAAGGGGAAAACTAAGGGAAGCCTGTTTATAGTCTCAGCGCCATCTGGTGCGGGTAAAACGAGTCTGGTTAAAAGGCTTCAGCAGGAGGTTGATGGGCTTGTGGTCTCGGTATCGCATACAACGCGTGATCAACGACCAGGAGAGGTTGATGGAATTGATTACTGTTTCGTGGAGCATGCAAAATTTGAGGCGATGCTTGAGAAAGGTGCTTTTCTGGAGCAGGCGCAAGTATTTGATAATTTTTACGGGACGGCTCAAGAGTCGGTTGAGAAGCTGATTGCAGACGGCTTGGATGTGATTTTGGAGATTGATTGGCAGGGCGCTGAGCAGGTTCGCAATAAATTGCCCGAAGCGCTCTCTTTGTTTGTTTTGCCTCCCTCTAGGAAGGCTTTAGAAGAGCGGTTGAAGGGGCGAGGCCAAGACAGTGATGAGATTATTTCTCGCAGGATGCGTGATGCAATTGCTGAAATGACGCACTATGCAGAATACGATTATCTAATCGTTAATGATGATTTTGAGCTTGCTCTGAAAGAGATGAAGGCAATCGTCATTGCTCAGCGATTACAAATCTCGCGCCAAAGTGCCGCAATTAGCCATACATTGGCTCAGTTGCTGGCTGAAGAATAACAGACAGGCTATTTTTGTTGTTCTAGCCAAGTAACAACGGGTTCTTTTTCTAGAGAGCCTGTGGTTGCTGAGCGCTGATGGGTCGAATCAAAAAAGTAGCTTCTAGGCAGTGTTCCGTACCATTTAGGATCGATTTCGTAGCGTAATCGAGCAATGTTTGGGTCTGCAAAAGCCCATGACTCAATTTCCCCGAGACCATGTTTTTTGAGTGTGACTGCAATATCTTCAGAGAGGCTAATATCGTCTGTTGAGATAAGAATTAGATTGAGGTCAGGCCGCTCTTTCGTTAATTTTCCAAGCATATTTAACTCCTTATGGCATGGAGGGCAATCAATTGACCAAAGTACCATCAGGAAAGGTTTGTCACTTAACTCGATCTGGATATTGCTGTAACTGCCCTGAATAAAAGGATGAAGGCTGGTGTGTCGCGCTGTTGCCGGTGTCGATAGCAGTGCAAAGCAGGCCAGAAGTGAAAAAAGAAAGTGCTTTAAGCTGCGAGGGAATTTAGTTTTTATCATTATGGTCGCCCCTTATTTTGGGTTGATTGTGATGAGCTGATAGCCATTATCAAGGCTATTCCACGAGAGGAAAATTGTTTTTCCATTTGTTATTAGGAAGGGATGATCTGATGCGGAGGCTGATTCGGCGATTGTTTCAGGGTTAGACCAGCTTTCCCCGTTGTTGCTGGACTGGGTTAGCTTGATTTCTGTTTTCTGGCCGTTAAATTCTTTCCAGACGATAGTGACCCTGTCTTCAATGGCCTTAACGTAGGCATGAGAAGGGAGGGCGTCTGGGTTGCCCAGTTTTACCGCTTCAGAATGTGCTGCGCCCTGATTATCGGACCAAGCATAAAAGAGTCCTTGGCGAGTTGAGCCCTGTGTGAACCAAGTCATGTGGTAACGACCATTCTCTGAAATGGAAAGTGAGGGGCCATGTTCTGGGCAGGCATGAACCTCCCAAAGGTCCTCAGTTACACGTATCGGGCTGCTAATGATCCCCGCTGGTGAGGCTTTTAGAATGCCATGGTCACGGATGCTATTAGGCAAGAGAAACCGGGAGAAAATAACTGGGTAGCCATCAATATCAAAATCAATCGCCATGCGGCAGCACTCGCAATTTGAATCTTTGAGTGGTTGGTTGGGGAATTCTAGCTTTTCGGGCTCTGTAGTTGTTGTGTAATAGAGTGTGGCGCCGGATTTTCCTGCGTTGTGTTTGTTACGCTCATCGTACCAAAAGTGATAAAGGCGGTTAGACGGTGCAAGGAGAAGTTGATCTTGGTAATGGCGCGCTGTTGCTGCGTGGTCACTAACTAATTTAGGGGTGCTGAATGTTTGCCCGTTATCATCTGAGAAGGTAAACCAGCTTGTCCATGGCTGTTTGTCATTGGTGAAATAGACAACCATTACACGGCCATTTTTGTCGACAACAATTGAAGGGCGATCTTCGGCAAGCGCTTTTATTTTTACAGGTGATGGATTGAGTTGTACTGCTTTGCTGTAGTTCTGTCCGAGGTCGTCCGAATAATCGATATACATATATTTGTGCGTTGGAATTAACCTCCAAAGTCTGCCATTGGAATCAAAGGTGGCTGAAATATAAAGGCCCTCTCGTGATTGTCTAGTTGCCGTGTCAGCGAATGAACTATTGGGTCCTTCGGCAGGTTTGCCTGATAAGGCGAATGAGGGTGTCGATAAGAGGAGGAGGGAGATCACTCCGAGAAGGAATTTAAGCTGTATACGATCTGTTTTGAAGGTCATTTTCGGCTCGAATATTGTTGTCTGTTGTTCTGTAGACTACCGTGAAACAGAAAAAGTTTAAATCAATCGTCATTTTATTGCTGGCAGGGTGATTTATTTAGGATGTGAATGGCCACCTCATCTAGCGTATTTTATTAATTAAACATATAATGCGAAGTTATCTGTCCGATTCAGCAATTGAGTTGGCATTATTTTACTTTTTGAGGTTGGTTTAAATGGCACGGGTTACTGTAGAAGATTGTCTGGAAAATGTAGATAACCGCTTTGAGTTGGTTTTGCTTGCTTCGAAGAGAGCTAGGCAGTTGGATTGTGGGCAAGATCCAATGGTTGATTGGGATGGCGATAAGTCAACGGTGGTTTCGTTGCGAGAGATTGCGGACGGACTGGTTAATAGCGATCTGCTTAATGAGTCTGCACAGCAAGAAGTTGATGCGCTTGCAGCAGAAGAGGTTGAACCGGCAGAGTCGGTTGATGGCAACGCCTAAAGATTCATAGGGTTAACTGCCGCCCTATTTGGGCTGAAGAATAAATTTAAAAATGCTCACATAAATTATGTGGGCATTTTTATTTTCAGCACTGTTTTTCTATCGATACTTTGGTATTGTCTGATCCGTTATGGATGAAGCAATCAACAAAATAGACTCGGAACTCCCAGAGCAGAAGCTGCTTAGGCTTCTTTGCGAGGCATTGGGAAATTACCTAGAACCAGAGCAGATTGATAAGGTTCGGCATGCATACCAGTTTGCTGCTGAGGCGCATATTGAGCAGTTCAGAATTAGCGGTGAACCTTATATCTGTCATCCACTATCTGTTGCACTGATTCTGACAGAAATTCGTATGGATCAAGCGGGCATCATTGCGGCCTTGCTTCATGATGTTCTTGAAGATACCCCCGTAACGAAAGAGGCGCTTACATTAGAATTTGGTGAAAATGTCGCTGAATTGGTTGATGGGGTCAGCAAGCTCACACATATTCGGTTTCAAAGCAAAGCCGAGGCGCAAGCAGAAAGTCTGCGTAAGATGTTTTTGGCGATGGCAACGGATCTCCGAGTCATTATGATTAAGCTTGCCGATCGTCTGCACAATATGCGCACATTAGGCGTTATGAAGCCGGTGAAGCAGCGTCGAATTGCTGATGAAACTTTAGAGATCTACGCGCCGCTCGCTAGTCGGCTTGGGATGAATAGTATTCGGCTTGAATTGCAAGATTTAGGTTTTAAGGCCAAATATCCTGTGCGGCGCAGAGTTTTGGAGGAGTCGGTTAAGAGGGCGCGAGGAAACAGAAAAGAGCTGGTAGGAAAGATTGAAGTTGGCATAAAAAAAAGGCTTGTTAACTCAGGGCTTGAGTGCAGGGTGGTTGGTCGAGAAAAGCACCTCTATAGCATTTACAGAAAGATGATCAACCGAGGTGTAAATTTTTCTGAAGTTTTTGATGTCTACGCTTTCCGTATTATTACGGAAAGAGTCGATAGCTGTTATCGGGCGCTAGGCGTTGTTCATAATTTATATAGCCCTATCCCCGGCAAATTTAAGGACTATATCGCCCTCCCAAAAGCGAATGGCTATCAATCTCTCCATACTATTCTGAAAGGGCCGCATGGCGTGCCAATTGAGATCCAGATTCGCACTAATGAGATGCACGGTGTCGCAGAGACAGGCATTGCAGCGCATTGGTTATACAAAAGTTCAAGTCAAGAGACACAAGTTCGCGCCCATGAGTGGTTGAGGAACCTGCTGGATAGCCATGAAGAGTCGGGTGACTCCATGGAGTTTATCGAAAACCTTAAGGTTGATCTCACACCGAAAGAGATTTACCTGTTTTCTCCAAAGGGTGACATTATTAAAGTTCCAGTCGGCTCTACAGCAGTTGATTTTGCCTATGCGGTGCACACAGATATTGGGAGCCGGTGTGTTGCGGCAAAAGTGAATAAGCGAGTCGTTCCACTAAATACGCGCTTGAAAAACGGAGATGCCGTTGAAATTATTACAGCAAGTTGGGCGCGCCCTAACCCTGTTTGGCTAAATTACGTTACAAGTACCAAAGCGAGAACGGGTATTCGTACCTACCTGAAAAACTTTAAGGAAAAAGAGGCTGTTGAGTTAGGTAAGCGGCTGCTCGAAAAAGAGCTGAGTGTATTGGGTGAGGCTTACGATGAAATTTCTAATGAGAAAATTATTGAGCTACTTGAAGAGCTTGGTTTGTCATCACTTGAGGCGCTGCTGGTCGAAATCGGTTTGGGTAACCGAATGGCCTTGCTTACGGCGCGAAGGCTAACCCGCAAAGAGGGTGACGAGGGAATCAAACTCGAGAGCGCTATAGACAGTGATATTGAATCTCCCCTTGTTATCCGCGGAACAGAAGGGATGGTTGTTAATTTAGCAAATTGCTGCAAACCGATTCCTGGAGATCCAATTGTTGGCCTTTTTAACCCTGGTAAGGGTGTTGTTGTACACCATCAATCTTGCAAGAATGTTGCTGAGTCAAGAAAGAATAATCGCAATTGGCTGGATGTTGCTTGGGCGAGCAAGACAGAAGGTCAATTTGTTGTTGAGATTAGGGTTGAAGTGTTAAATCAGCGTGGTGCTTTAGCTGCCATTGCATCAGCGATATCACTGATAGATTCCAATATTGAGAACATTACGATGGATGATCACGATGGACATACTTCAACAGATTTCATCCGTTTGACAGTGAAAGACCGGCTACACCTATCCAAGGTCATACGAAAACTTAGAGCGTTGCCGTCTATTTTGAAAATAGCACGGGTTATGTCTTAAAGAGAGGGTGGTTAAGGTGTCAAAAGAGATTATTCAGACAGAAAATGCACCTCAGGCGATTGGTGCCTATTCCCAGGCGGTAAAAGTAAATGGCACTGTTTATCTGTCTGGGCAGATCCCGCTTCACCCTAAGACGATGGAGATCGTTAAAGGGGGAATAGAGGCAGAAATTAGGCGTGTTCTTGATAATCTGTCGGCTGTTGCAAATGCAGCGGGTGGCAGTGTGCAGGATATTGTTAAGCTTAATGTCTTTTTAACGGATATGTCTGATTTCCCGGTGGTGAATGAGGTGATGGCCGATTACTTTGATAAGCCATATCCTGCCCGTGCAGCTGTGGGTGTTGCGTCTCTACCAAAAGGGGTGAATGTTGAGGTGGATGCTGTGATGGTTTTTAGCTGACCGTAAATGAGGGAAGATTTATCTGCACTTCCGGTTAGTACGCTTAGGGGTGTTGGTGCGAAAATAGCTGAAAAGCTTTCAAAGCTTGGGCTAAATAGTCTTTACGATCTTCTGTTTCACCTGCCTTTGCGTTATGAAGATCGAACGTGTGTTGTACCTGTAGGTTCCCTTGTATCGGGTCAAAAAGCGTTGGTTGATGTTCGTGTTGAGTTGACCGATGTTCTTTTTCGTGGGCGTCGTTCGATGAGCTGCCGAGTGAGTGATGGTAGTGGTTTTTTAACACTTAGATTTTTCCACTTTAGTGCAAGCCAGCGTAAGGGTTTAGAGCGCGGTCAGCGGTTGTGTTGCTTTGGTGAGGTTCGAGCCGGTAGTTCTGGCTATGAGATGATCCATCCAGAATACCAGCAGCTTGATGAAGAGGCTGTGCTCCCGGTTGAAGGCGCGTTAACGCCAATCTACCCACTGACAGAAGGGCTTCAGCAACGAAGCTTGCGGAAACTGGTTGGTCAGGCGCTTGTGAAGTGGAACGAGCTTGAAGGTGATGCTACAGATAAGAGTCTGCCAGAACTCATTCCTCAAGTTGTTTTGGACAGAGAGAACTTTTCAACGCTTGATGAATCACTAAAATTTCTTCATTCCCCACCGTCAGATATCTCTATTGAGCGGTTTGAGGCGGGGCGCTTGCCTCAGCAGCAGCGGCTTGTATTTGAAGAGCTTATTGCGCACCATTTGAGTCTTTCTCGGCTTCGCCATCTGGCTCGATTGCAGAATGCGCCTACTTTAAAGCCGACAAATAGGCTGTCAGCTCTTTTTGTAAGGCGACTTTCCTTCTCTCTAACGAGTGCCCAGCAACGTGTAATTAGTGAGGTTTCTGGAAATCTTGCATCGGGCAGGCCGATGATGCGACTTGTACAGGGCGATGTTGGCTCAGGTAAGACGGTAGTGGCGGCGATGGCGGCACTTTCTGCGCTAGAGAATGGCTACCAAGTGGCTTTAATGGCGCCAACAGAACTGCTTGCCGAGCAGCACTATCAAAATTTCCTGAACTGGTTTGAGCCTTTGGGGCAGCGTGTTGTCTTTTTAACAGGGCGTCAAAAAGGCAAAGCAAGAAAAGAGGCGCTAGAGATGATCGGAAATGGTCAGGCTGGGGTCGTGATTGGGACACATGCACTTTTTCAGGAAAGTGTAGAGTTTTCAAAGTTAGGTTTAGTGATTATCGATGAGCAGCACCGTTTTGGCGTTCATCAGCGTCTAGCGCTGCGCGATAAAGGTAAAAAAAATGGCCTGCAGCCACACCAGTTAGTGATGACGGCAACGCCGATCCCTCGGACACTGGCGATGATGAGTTATGCGGATCTTGATCTTTCGGTGATCGATGAGCTGCCACCGGGTCGGACGCCAGTTGTCACTTCGGTGGTCTCATCTGAACGGCGAGGTGAAGTGGTTGAGCGGATTCAGGGTTGGGTTGAAAGCGGTCGACAGGTTTATTGGGTTTGTACATTGATTGAAGAGTCGGAGCTTTTGCAATGTGAGGCTGCGGAAGAAAGTGAGAAAATGCTCAAGGCAGCGCTGCCTGGAGTTCGAATTGCGCTGGTACATGGGCGAATGAAGCCAGATGAGAAAAATAGCGTAATGCAGTTATTTAAGGCGCGCAAAATTGATCTATTGGTGGCAACAACCGTGATCGAGGTGGGGGTTGATGTCCCTAATGCCGGCTTAATGGTGATCGAGAATGCGGAGCGATTAGGATTGTCTCAGCTACACCAGCTTCGAGGGCGGGTAGGAAGGGGAGTGGGTGATAGTTACTGTCTGCTTATGTATCGAGCGCCATTATCAGAAACGGCAAACTATCGACTCTCAATTTTGAGAAGATCAGCAGATGGTTTTTATATTGCCGAACAAGATTTAAAACTACGAGGGCCGGGCGAAGTGTTGGGTACTCGTCAGACAGGTCAGTTACAATTCAGGATTGCTGATCTGGTTAGAGATGAGGCGCTGTTGCCGGCTGTTGTTGAGGCGGCAGAGTTGATTCAACGAGATTATCCGGAACAGGTGCAACCGCTTATTCAGCGCTGGCTGGGGAAAGCGGTTAATTATGGCGAAGTTTAAGTTTAAAAATAATTCATAACGTGAAACAAAAAAGTACCTTTTTTTCGGTAGAGCCGCACTGGTTCGATGCGCGACAGAGTTTTAATCAAGCGATTTCTAAACAGGTCGGTAGCTGGCTTTTTGAGTCAGGCTCATTAACGCAGCGATTGCGAGATTTATGCGGTGATGGGTTTCATGTGCGCCTCCTCAAACAGACCTGGCAAAAGCCCTGTTTGAACGAAGCCCGGCAGTTAGAGTTACCTAGCAACCTATACGCCTTAACACGGGAAGTTGTGCTTTGTTGTGGTGACAGGCCTTTGGTGTATGCGCGAACAATTATCCCAAGGCGGACACTGCATGGGGCACAACGTCGTCTCTCAAATCTGGGAACCCGTCCGCTAGGTGAGGTGCTGTTTAGCTCGCCAAAGTTGGAGAGAAATGGCTTCGAATTGGCATTAGTTTCACCAGCTATCTGGAGAAAACCTGACTCTATCAGCTGTGTGGGTGGCTTAGAGTTTCCGGAAGAGAATGTTTGGGGTAGGCGTACTGTCTACTCTATCTCAAGTCATGATTTATTGGTGAGCGAGATTTTTATGCCGGAGCTTTTCGATCTGGAGCGTGGGATCAGAAAGGCTTAGCGCGTTTGCCATAAATAAATAGATGGTGGCCTGTTTGGGTGATTGATAAGTGCTCAAGCCCAGCTTTCGTAAGTTGGCCTTTTATCTCGTCAGGGCGAAAGGCGGCGAGCAGCGAATTATAAAAATCCTCTCTTAGCAAATTAGACTCATTGGCAGCAAACTCGGCTACTATCTGGCGGGCTTTTTCACCGTTTTGAGGGCGGCAAAGATCGGCGATAAAGAGGACTGTCTCGGGATTTGAATGTTGCAGAACCGTATTCCATAACACATCAGGATTATGAAGATGATGCAACAGGCTGTTGCTCACAATCAGCTTGTATGGCTTTTTGGGGATAGTACTGGAGGGGATTATTGTCTCCTTAAACTCAATGCGGTGAGTTAAGCTTTCACTTTCTGCTCGCATACGGGCTAGTTCAAGCATGGCCTGTGCGCCATCAATTCCGGTGATATTTGCTTGGCCGAATAATTTTGCAAAGCGGAAACTAATATCGCCAGGGCCACAGCCTAGATCAAGTAATTCTCCAGTCACCTCTAAATCTGGAAATAGTTCGGTGAACTGATTGATGAGTGCGCTATGTGCAGACTCAAAATCCGCTTCTGCATAGGCTTTGGCCTGCAGGGCATTGTCCATCAATTCTGGTTCGGTTGTCCGTTTCATCTGTTGCGCTAATTCAGTTTTGAGATGGTCTATAATATACGAACTACTCAAGTTGAAGATCCTGCATGAATGAAATGATCGCCTATCGGGCGCAACAATACTGGCAACTGATGCGGTTTGATCGGCCAATTGGCATTTTGTTGCTGCTTTGGCCGGCTTTGTGGGCATTGTGGATAGCTGGCGAAGGCCACCCTGATTGGTTTGTGACTGCGATCATCGTGGCAGGTGTTGTGCTGATGCGTGCGGCAGGTTGCTGTATTAATGACTTTGCGGATAGGCGCTATGATCCGATGGTGGAAAGAACAGCAAAAAGGCCGCTAGCGACGGGACGGATTCAGCCGAAAGAGGCGGTTATTCTCTTTGTGATTTTATGTCTGATAGCGCTGGCGCTAGTTCTGCAGCTCAACCTTTTGACAATCAAACTATCGGTCGTTGGCGCTTTTCTTGCGGGAACCTACCCTTATATGAAGCGTTATACCTACTTTCCTCAGGTCTATCTGGGGGTGGCGTTTGGTTGGGCTGTTCCGATGTCATTTGCAGCCGAGACGGGCGCAATTCCACAAGTTTCCTGGTTAATTTATATCGCGACGATTTTGTGGGCGCTTGCCTACGATACGATGTATGCAATGGTTGACCGTGATGATGATCTGAAAATTGGGGTTAAATCGACAGCGATCCTGTTTGGTGAGATGGATCGAGTTTTGATCGGCATTATTCAATTGCTGGTTTTGGTTTCACTGCTAATGGTTGGTTTGCAGCTGAATATGTTTTGGCCTTTTTATTTGGGTTTGGTGGTGGCTACAGGATTGGCTGTTTACGAACAAAAGCTGATACTCGATCGCTCTAAAGAGGGCTGTTTTAAGGCCTTTTTGCATAATAATTGGTTTGGCCTAGTGATATTTTTAGGGATTGTGGGAAATTACCTGATTTAGCCTCCTGTTCTTTATGACATCGCTATGACGACTCCTTTATAATCCACATTCGTAATTGCCTGACCGGCGCAAAATTGATTTCGGTTCCAAGCCAAAAGCCTGGGACTTTTAATAAAAAATGAGGCATTAAAACGTGTTTCCTACCGATACAAAGGATCCCGACCACTTTCATAAGGTCGTTGATTGTCAATGGGCTTGTCCTGCCCATACTCCCGTTCCCGAATATATCCGTCTGATTGCAGCGGGTCGTTACGATGATGCCTATATGGTCAACTGGGAAAGCAATGTCTTTCCGGGTGTTCTTGGCCGTGTTTGTGATAGACCTTGTGAGACAGCCTGCCGGCGCGGTCGCGTTGAAGAGCAGCCGGTTGCGATTTGCCGGTTAAAAAGAGTTGCGGCAGATAATAAAGGTACGCTCGATGAGCGATTCCCGAAAGTACCCGATGAGAAGAATGGCAAGAAGGTGGCGCTGATTGGTGCTGGGCCTGCCTCATTAACGGTTGCACGTGATCTTTTGCTAGAAGGTTATGAGGTTTCGCTGTTTGAGAGAGGTCAGCAACTTGGCGGTATGATGCGCAGCGATATCCCCTCTTTTCGTTTGCCACAAAATGTTCTTGATGAAGAGATCGAGACGATTTTGAACCTCGGAGTTGATCTGCATTCAGGCGTTAACGTCACTAGCCTGAAAGAGTTTCTTAAGCGTGATTATGATGCGGTTTTTGTTGGAACGGGAGCGCCCCGTGGCCGAAACCTTGATCTTCCCGGCCGCGAAGAGGCGACTAATATTTATATGGGTATCGATTGGTTAAGCCAAGTTGCTTTTGATCATGTTGAGAGTATAGGTAAACGCGTCGTCGTATTGGGTGGTGGTAATACAGCAATGGATTGTTGCCGAACCGCACGCCGGATGGGCGGTGAAAATGTAACCGTTGTGGTTCGTTCTGGCTACGATGAGATGAAAGCATCCGATTGGGAAAAGGAGGAGGCGGAAGCCGAAGGGATTCCAATTCTCGATTATCGTGTGCCAAAAGAATTTGTGCATGAGAATGGAAAATTAACGGGGGTTCGTTTCGAGAAGGTTCGTAAAGAGCTCGATGAGAATGGCCGTCGTAAATTGGTGCCAACCGGCGAGCCCGATGAAATTATTGAATGCGATGATGTTTTACTCGCAGTTGGGCAGGAAAATTCTTTCCCATGGATTGAGCGCGATATTGGCATTGAGTTTAATGAATGGGATATGCCTGCTGTTGATGAGGAGACCTTTTCTAGCTCGAAGGCAGGGCTCTTCTTTGGAGGCGATGCTGCTTTTGGACCCAAAAATATTATTACCGCAGTGGCTCATGGGCACCAGGCTGCTATCTCTATTGATCTCTTTTGTCGGGGCGAGGCAATTGAGAGCCGTCCTGCACGTGGGGTCACTTTGGCGAGCCAGCGTATGGGTATGCATGATTGGAGTTATAACAGCGAGGTTCACCATGATCAGCGCTTTAAAGTTCCAATGGTCGAGCAAAGTAAGGCGCTTTCTAGTATCAAAATTGAAGTTGAGCTGGGGTTTGATCCGCTGCTCGGTCACGATGAGGCGTTGCGCTGCCTAAATTGTGATGTGCAGACGGTTTTTGAAGAAAAACTCTGTATTGAATGTGATTCATGCGTCGATGTTTGCCCGATGGACTGCATCAGTTTTGTTCAGAATGGTGATGAAGGTGAATTAAGGGGGCGGTTGCAAGCGCCTTCCAATAACTTGAATCAGCCATTGTTGGTTTCGGAAGACCTTAAAACAGGCCGCGTTATGGTGAAAGATGAAAATGTCTGTCTGCACTGTGGTTTTTGTGCGGAGCGCTGCCCAACAGGTGCTTGGGATATGCAGCAGTCGATTATCTCTATTCCTCAAGCCTCTTGCCGGAGCCGATCATGATTAAGCCAATTCAATCGGTAAACGATTTTGTTATCAAGTTTGCCAATGTTAACGGTACCGGTTCAGCGAGTGCCAATAACCTTTTTGCAAAAGCTGTTTTTAATATGGGTGTGCCGGTTAGCCCCCGCAATATCTTTCCTTCCAATATCCAGGGTTTGCCCACTTGGTATGAGGTGAGAGTGAATCAAGATGGGTATCTTGGTCGTCGTGGTGGTGGCGTTGATATTGTTGTGGCGATGAACCCTCAGAGCCTTGCCGATGATGTGGCAGCTGTTTTACCGGGTGGTTACTTTATCTATGACAGTACAAATCCATTGCCTGAAAGTTTGCGCAGAGATGATATCCAGATAATCGGCATTCCTTTTACGGAGCTATGTCGGCAGCAATTCAGCAATACCAAGCAGCGGATGCTGTTTAAGAATATTGCCTATATTGGGGCATTAGCGGCACTGTTGGACATTGATTTTGAGGTCTTTACACAGCTGCTTAGTAAGCAGTTTAAAGGTAAAGAGCATCTTGTTACCTCTAACACCACAGCCCTTGAACTGGGTTATGTCTACGCTAAAAAGACATTTGAATGCCCAATTGGAATTCGCATGGAAAAGAGCGATGCAGTGGGTGATAAAATCCTTGTTGATGGCAATACTGCTTCGGGATTGGGCTGTGTCTATGGTGGTGCAACCGTTTGCGGCTGGTATCCGATCACTCCCTCTACATCAGTCGTTGAATCGTATAGCCGCTTTTGTGAGCGGATGCGGATTGATCCAGCCAGCGGAAAAAAACGCTTTGGGATTGTTCAGATGGAGGATGAGCTTGCCGCGATTGGTGTTGTAATTGGCGCTTCATGGAACGGTGCTCGTGCTTTTACGGCAACAAGTGGTCCCGGTGTTTCACTTATGAGTGAATTCTTGGGGCTGGCCTATTTTGCAGAAATTCCAGTGGTGCTGATTAATGTTCAGCGTGGTGGTCCATCAACAGGGATGCCAACGCGTACTCAACAGTCCGACCTTTTGGCGTGCGCTTACGCCTCGCATGGTGATACAAAACATGTGCTCACCTTTCCAGCAAATCCAAAAGAGTGTTTTGAGTTTTCCGCTGAATCATTTGATCTGGCTGAAAGGTTGCAAACCCCACTTATTATCATGAGTGACTTGGAGCTGGGCATGAATGATTGGCTTTGTGACCCGCTTGAGTGGAAGGATGATAGCCAATTTGATCGCGGTAAAGTTCTCCATGAGGAGCAGCTAGAAAACCTTAAAGATGGTGAAAGGTTCGGTCGTTATCTTGATGTCGATGACGATGGTATCTGTTATCGGACCTACCCTGGTGCTCACCCAGAAAAAGGGGCCTTCTTTACGCGTGGAACTTCGCGTGATCGTCACGCGCTGTACACCGAAGAGGGGGCGCACTATGTTGATAATATGGAGCGTTTGGTTAAAAAGCATCGTACCGCAGCTAAATTGATCCCCGCACCGATCATTAATATCGATGATAAGCGCCATAAGATGGCGGTTGTCTATTATGGTACGACCGATAACGTGATGGCTGAGTCGTTAGCCAAGTTAGAAAAGCAGGGGCTTAAATTTAATAGTATGCGTCTGCGTAGCTATCCATTCAGTGATGAGGTGGCGGAGTTTATTGAAGGCCATGAAAGACTCTTTGTCGTTGAGCAGAATCGTGACGGGCAGATGCGCACATTGTTGATTGACGAACTTGAGTGTGATCCAAGCAGGCTCGTTTCGGTTCTTCACTATGATGGCATGGCAATCCCTGTTGAGGCGGTTGTCGGTGGCATTATCAATAACCTGAGTGCAGAACAGAATAGAAAAACAGGAGAGGCATCATGACCTGTGTCCCAAAGTCAAAATTTCACCACCCTCAACTTCCGGTTAACGAGCTGGGCCTCACCTATCGTGATTATGAGGGGAGTATGTCAACGCTTTGTGCCGGTTGTGGACATGATTCTGTAGGCGCGGCAGTTGTTCAGGCCTGTTTTGAGCTCTCTTTGCCCGCGCATCGTGTCGCAAAGTTATCGGGTATCGGTTGTTCATCAAAGGCACCGACCTATTTTCTCGGAAAATCGCATGGTTTTAATTCGGTTCACGGCAGGATGCCATCGGTTGCAACCGGCGCTAACCTGGCAAATCGTGAGCTGATTTACCTTGGTATGTCGGGTGATGGAGATTCAGCCTCGATTGGTTTGGGGCAGTTTGCTCACGTTGTTCGCCGTAAACTTAATATGACCTATATCGTTGCCAATAACGGAGCTTATGGTTTGACCAAGGGGCAGCCATCGGCTACAGCCGACCGAGGATCTTTGATGAAAGGCGGTAAAGAGGTAACAGATGAGGGAATCGATCTTGTCAGTCTTGCTTTGAGCATGGGGGCAACCTATGTGGCACGGAGTTTTTCAGGCGATAAAGAAGAGCTTGTTCCATTAATTAAAGGTGCGCTTTCGCATAAAGGTTTTGCCTTTATTGACGTGATGTCTCCCTGTGTCACCTTCAATAATCATCAAGGCTCAACAAAGAGCTACGACTACCTGCGCGATCACATGGAATCACTGATCTCTGCCGACTTTATCCCACATAAAAGTGAAATTACTGTTCAGTCAGAACCCGGTGAGGCACAAGATATTTTTATGCATGACGGTTCTGTGATGAGGCTGAGAGCAGCCGATGAAAGCTATGATCCTTGTAGCCGGAGCAGTGCCTTTGCAGCAATAGAGGCGCATAGAGAAAAAGGTGAAGTGTTAACCGGATTGCTCTATCTGGAATCGGGCGCAAGCCACCTGCATGAAAACCTTAATACGGTTGATAAAGCATTAAATGGACTGGGTTATAAAGAATTATGCCCGGGAGATGAGGTGTTGAAAGAGTTAAATGAGAGTTTTCGCTGATATAAAAATATCAACGCAATGGAGCAAAGCCGCTAAGGGAATGATTTTTGGTTTTGCTGGTTCTCATAGTCAGCCGTGGGGAGTCATATAGGATTTAGATGCTTTCAGTTGTATCTGTTTTCCTCGCGAGAGCGAGAGAGTAACCTGTTTTCTCTTTGCGACCTTGCCACTTAGCGCCTTTGCGTTAAATTCTTTCATTTCCTTTTCGATCCTCAGGCTCGAGCAAAAGACCAAACCTCAATCCTCTCTGCACCCGCCTTCTTTAATACTACTGCCAGTTCGGTAACGGTGGAGCCGGTGGTGATTACGTCATCAATAATGGCAATATGTTTTGCGGTGAGAGGCTTTTTTAATTGAAATGCGCCCCGCAGATTTTTGCGCCGTTCTCTGGCGTGTAATTTTGTCTGTGTTCCGGTATTAACAATGCGCTTGATAGTGTGGTTATCTATGGGTATATCAAGTGCTTTCGAGATAGGCCAAGCAATTTCTATTGCTTGGTTAAAGCCTCTGCTGCGATAGCGGGCGGGGTGAAGTGGTACGGGGATTATCAATTCTGGGGGTTTTTGCTCTTTTCTTAGGCGTTCTGCCATCAGGTTTCCCATCAATCGGCTGGCGGGATAGTTAGAAGAGAGCTTGAGTGAGGCGATGAGGTGTCTGCTGCTCTCCTCGTAGCGCATTAACGAGATGGTTTTTTCATACGGTGGTGGTTTTTTCAGGCAGCTTCCACATTGCGCGACAGTCACTGGTAGGCTGAGCCCACAAGTTTTGCAGTAGTGGTTTAGCCAAGGGAGGCTGTTACGGCAGTGATCACATAAGTCATTGTTAAGCTGGCCCGGTTCGCCACAGAAGAGACAGGTGGCAGGGCAGAGTTTTTGCTGTATAAAATTAATCCACTTATCCATGTGAGACCCAAAATAAAGTTGACAGCATTCTGGCTGTGATTAACATATGCGGTTTGATTTTATACTTTCCGGAACTGAAATGATGCAAGCTCAAACTGACTCAATAACAAATAATGCTGTTCGTAATGATTGGCAGCTGGAAGAGGTTAAGGCGCTGTTAGAGATGCCTTTTAATGATCTGCTCTTTAAGGCGCAGACGATTCACCGTGAGAACTTTGATCCGAATCAGGTTCAGGTGAGCAGTCTATTGAGTATTAAAACCGGCTCGTGTGCGGAAGATTGCGGCTATTGCCCTCAAAGTGCCCGTTTTAATACCGATCTTGAGCCAGAAAGCCTGCTACCACTGCAAGAGGTTTTGGATGCGGCTGCAAAAGCCAAGTCTGAAGGGGCCTCCCGTTTTTGTATGGGTGCTGCTTGGAGAAGCCCAAAGGATCGCGATATTGATCGTGTGGTCGATATGATTAAAGGTATTAAGTCGATGGGAATGGAAACCTGTGTGACGCTGGGGATGTTGACCGATGAGCAGACGGTGCGCCTTAAAGAGGCTGAGCTTGATTACTACAATCATAATCTCGACACTTCAGAGGATTTCTATTCAGAAGTGATTACTACACGCACTTACCAGGACCGGTTGGATACGTTGGATCGGGTTCGTAATGCCGGCATGAATGTTTGCTGCGGTGGTATTTTGGGGATGGGTGAAAGCGATGATGATCGCGCCAACATGTTGATCGGATTGGCGAATTTGCCTAAGCATCCGGAAAGCGTTCCAATCAATATGCTGGTTCAGGTTGAAGGCACTCCGCTTTATGGTGCGGATGAGATTGATCCTTTGGTTTTTGTCCGCTGTGTTGCTGTTGCGAGAATCATGATGCCCACTTCAAGAGTGCGGCTCTCAGCTGGGCGAGATGAGATGAGCGATGAGATGCAGGCACTTTGCTTTTTAGCGGGCGCAAACTCGGTTTTTTATGGTGAAAAGTTGCTGACAACGGATAATCCTGTGGCAGAACATGATAAAAAACTTTTCCAACGGCTTGGAATTGAAATGGGTGGCTCAACAACGGTTCTATGAGGTTTAAACCGGCACTAGAAGAGAGGCGTAAAGCAGGTCTATATCGATCTCGCAAAGTGATTCAGTCACCTCAAGCTGTTGAGGTGGATTTAGATGGGCGTAAGCTGCTTAACTTTTGCAGCAACGATTATCTTGGGCTGGCGAATCACCCAGAGGTGGTTGCGGCATTTCAAGAGGGCGCTGCGCGTTATGGCGTCGGGAGTGGTTCTGCACACTTGGTCTGCGGTCATAGCGATGCGCATCATGAGTTAGAAGAGGCGCTGGCGAAATTCACTGGCCGAGACCGCGCACTGCTCTTCTCGACCGGCTATATGGCGAATATGGGTGTTATCTCTGCATTGGTTGGCAGGAATGGTGAGGTTTTTGAGGATCGCCTTAACCATGCTTCGTTGATCGATGGTGGTCTGCTTTCAAGAGCTAAATTTAGCCGCTATCGACATGCAGATATGGCGCAGCTAGAGGCGCTTCTACAAAAGAGCGACAGGGAAGAAAAACTGCTGGTGACAGATGGCGTTTTCAGTATGGATGGAGATATTGCGCCACTACCTGAAATGGTCAGTTTGTGCGAGCAATTTGGTGCGCAGCTGCTCGTCGATGATGCTCATGGTTTTGGTGTGCTGGGTGAACAAGGAGGTGGATGCGCAAGCCATTTCAACCTGACTCAAAAAAAGCTGCCGATGCTTGTTGGTACATTAGGAAAATCTTTTGGGACTTTTGGAGCCTTTGTTGCCGGGAGTGAAGAGCTGATCGAGTATCTGATTCAACAGTCACGAAGCTATATCTATACAACGGCATTGCCACCTGCTGTTGCAGAGGCAACGCTTACTAGCCTGAAAATTTTGCAAGCAGATGATTGGCGCAGAGAGCGATTGAAAAAATTGATTGGTCGCTTTCGTTTGGGTGCGCGTCGATTAGGAATAGAGTTGATGGCTTCTGAAACCCCAATTCAGCCCATTCTTGTGGGAGATAGTGCAAAGGCTAGCGCAATGAGCGAGCGACTCTTAAAGCGGGGTATTTGGGTGGGGGCGATTCGTCCACCGACTGTTCCCAAAGGGGCTGCACGCTTGCGGGTGACACTCTCGGCTGAGCACAGCGATGACCAGCTGGACAGGTTGCTCGATGGTTTAGCAGGGGCGATGCATGGCTAATAAGCTGTTTAGTCGGGTAATGGGAAATGGTCCTGACTTGGTAATGGTGCACGGCTGGGGGATGAGCTCGGCGGTCTGGCTTGAGTTCGCTGAAGCACTATCTAAAAATTATCGCGTCACCTGTTTTGATCTGCCGGGACACGGTTTTAGTTCGCCGATTGATTCTTTTAATTTAGATAGTATTGCGGAGACCCTTTTAGCTCAAGCGCCGGAAAGAGCCTGCTGGTTGGGGTGGTCTTTGGGGGCAATGGTCGCTTTGAAAGTTACGAAAAAGGCACCTCAGCGAGTGAGCAAACTGGCACTTTTAGCCGGAACGGCAAAGTTTATCAGTAGTGAAAATTGGCCGGGAATGGAGCCGGAGATTCTCGATAGCTTTATTAGCGCGCTTCTTAAAGATCATTATAAAACGCTTTTAAGGTTTCTGGTCTTGCAGGGCAAAGGCGATGTATTGAAAGCGTTGCGAAAGCGCGTTGCAGAAACGCCTGAGCCAGATGATAAAACGTTGGAGGCTGGCTTAGCTATTTTAAAAGGCGCTGATCTGCGCACTATTTTGGCGAAAATTAATTGTCCGGTTCAATTTCTAATGGGTAGTGAAGATGCGGTTGTTCCTGCTGCTTTGGGGGAGGCAATGCAAACAATACAGCCATCAGCGCAACTGGATGTGATTGAGGGGGCGAGTCATTTGCCATTTCTGTCGCATTCAGATGAGACGGTAATGCTGCTCAGTAAATTCCTTCACTCAGATGGATAAAGTTGAATTAAATGGAGACGTTTCTTCCGCATCAATGAAGCTTGTGGCCAGTGGGTTTAAAAAGGAGGTTGGTCGCTCATTTAGCGAGGCGGCGTTAAGTTATGATCGGCTTGCAGAGTTGCAGCGGCAGGTGGGTGAGCGTCTATTATCTCGATTAGATGAGGAGAAACGCTGTTTCAGCAAAATAGCCGATTTGGGTGCGGGAACCGGCTTCTGCACAGAGAAGTTAGCGGAACAGTTTCCGGAAGCCTCAATATTAGCGCTAGATATTGCACCCGGGATGTTGAAGCAGGCACGAGAAAGAGTTCTGACTCACCAGAACGTCAGCTTTTGTGTTGGGGATGCCGAGCAATTGCCGGTCACACAAGATGCTATCGAGCTGATTATTTCCAACCTTGCTATACAGTGGTGTGATAGCGATCGATTGTTTGATGGGTTTTATCGGGTATTAAAGCCTGATGGCCTGTTGCTTTTTAGCAGTTTTGGGCCAGAAACATTATGTGAGTTAAAGCAGGCTTGGGATCAGGTGGATAATCATCAGCATGTGAATGAATTTAGCGATACAGAGCGGCTAAAAAGGTTGATTAATACAGCTGGGTTCAAAAACTGTTTGATCGAGCGAGTTCAGGTAAAAAGATTTTATAAGAGTGCTTTTGAGCTGATGCGTGAGCTTAAAGGGATCGGAGCGCAGACCATAACGGATGGGCGAGTGAGCCATCTGACAGGGAAAGGGCAGATGTTGAAAATGGTTGAAGCCTACGAATTAATGCGCGAAGAGAGAGGTATTCCGGCAACGTGGGAGATAGTTTATGGATTTGCCAGAAAGTAAGGGTTTCTTCATTACTGGAACCGATACCGGTGTGGGCAAAACGGTCATTACCGTTGCCTTGATGGAGTGGTTAAAGAGTCAGGGTAAAAGTGTTATCGGGATGAAGCCAATTGCTGCAGGTTGTGAGCAGGAGTGTGGTCGCTGGGTGAACGAAGATGCATTGCAACTTCAGCAGCACAGCTCAATTGAGCTTCCTTATGAGACAGTCAATCCTTATGCCTTCAGAAAACCAGTTTCCCCGCATCTTGCTGCAGAAGCAGATAATGAATCTGTTTCAATTGAGCGTTTAAAGCATGAAAGTAGATTGCTGGAACAACAATCTGATTGCCTATTGGTTGAAGGGGCAGGTGGCTGGGAAGTTCCGCTAAACCGGCAGGAGCGGATTGCGGATCTGGCTAAAGCGATTAATTATCCCGTCATTTTGGTTGTAGGGTTAAGACTCGGTTGTATTAACCATGCGCTGCTTTCTATTGCGGCAATAGAGCAAAGTGGACTTGAGTGCGCGGGTTGGATTGCCAATCAGGTCGATCCTGAAATGATTTGTTTGGAAGAAAACAGAGAGACACTTCAACAGAGTATTGGTGTGCCGATGTTGGCATTTGTGCCATTTAGCCGTGAAGTAGGCTCAGTTGATTTGGCTTATTGCGCCAATTGATAGAATTGTTACCCCAGCCCGTTTAGGCTGGGGACTTATCTTTATAAATTACGCCAAACTATCTGTTACCACTTTGTAGTTTGGATCTTCCATTACATTGACCTCAACCAGAGAGCCAGCCTTATGCAGTAGTGCGCGGCATTCAGGACTTAGATGGCGGAAGTGAAGATTCTTGCCTGCTTTCAAATAGCGTTCGGCAAGCGAGTCAATCGCCTCTAAACCTGAGTGATCGGTTACACGAGAGTTTGCAAAATCGACAATTACCTCTTGTGGGTCATTGCGAGGATCAAATTGGTCACGAAACATCTGGATAGAAGCAAAAAATAGGGGGCCATTGGGTTTGTAGATTTTAACGCCCTCTTTTTCTTCAATCTCAAAAATCATTGTTTTTGCGTGCTTCCAGGCAAAGACCATGGTCGACATGATTACGCCAACAATTACAGCGATTGCAAGGTCGGTCATGACGGTAACAACCGCGACGGTAATGCCGACCATTGTATCGGACATTGGGATTCGGCCTAACATGCGGAAGCTAGCCCACTCAAAAGTACCTAGAACCACCATGAACATTACACCGACAAGAGCGGCAATGGGGATCATTTCGATTAAAGAGGAGCCTACGACAATAAAAGCTAGTAAGAATAGTGCAGCAGAGATGCCCGATGCGCGACCACGACCGCCTGAATTAATATTAATCATGCTTTGACCAATCATTGCACAACCACCCATGCCACCAAAGAAGCCGGTTGCGACGTTGGCAACACCCTGGCCGATACATTCTTTGTTGCCACGTCCACGTGTTTCGGTCATCTCATCGATTAGCGTGAGAGTTAGCAGTGATTCAATCAGGCCAATTGCAGCCAAGATAAATGCATACGGTGTGATGATTTTGAAGGTTTCAAGATCGAGGGCAACAGAGGGCAGGTGAAATTGGGGCAGGCCGCCGGCTATACTGGCTAAGGGATTTCCAGTCATATCTCTCAAGATATCCTGCACTGAACGAGCATCTAGATCGAGACCGATAACTAAGGCGGTAACGGTGACAATGGCAACTAGAGAAGAGGGAATTGCCTTGGTTAATTTTGGCAAGAGATGAATGATTGCCATGGTCAGGGCGATTAATCCAAGCATGGTGTACATTTGATTGCCTTGTAGCCAAGCCATTTCTCCGGTCGCTTCATCCATAAACTGAAACTGCTTCATTTGCGCTAGAAAAATAACGATGGCGAGCCCATTCACAAAGCCAAGCATGACAGGATGAGGGACGAGTCGAATGAATTTTCCAAGATGAAAAAGCCCTGCAAGAACCTGCAAAAAGCCCATCATAACAACGGTTGCAAATAGGTATTCAACGCCGTGTTCAGCAACAAGGCTTACCATTACAACAGCCAGGGCACCAGTTGCGCCAGAAATCATGCCGGGCCGACCGCCAATAGTGGCGGTTATCAGGCCAACCATAAATGCAGCGTATAGGCCAACCAATGGGTCAACACCTGCGACAAAGGCAAAAGCGACCGCTTCTGGAACCAGTGCAAGGGCGACGGTTAACCCTGAAAGAATATCGCTTTTAAGGCTGTGTGTACGTGAAATTATGAGTTGAAACATTAAGCGCTCTTGGTGGAAAGGTGGATGCAAATTCGGACTATTTATATCAAGTATAGCAAAATAATTGTGCAACTGCAGCAAATCGGCAGATGGCCGCCACAATGACGCCAGCAACATATTTTCTTGCACCTTGATCTAGATCAAGGTATCTTCATTATTGCCTTTATATTAGATAAATAATGTGAAGGTTTTAGAAGAATAAAAAGAAGTTCACCTTGCAATAAACAAAGAATATAAAAGCTTATGAATTTAGGCTGTTTTGCAAAGTGTCGGCACTTAAGGATCACTTGGAGAGATCCTATTTCTGAATATAAATAAAGCTTGGTGCATAAATTTGCACATGAAAGCGGATAAAGGAAATAGTATGCAAAGTTGTAAGAAAACCCTGCAAAAAACTGCAGGGATAGCTGGGCTATTGGGGGCGGGTTCAGTACATGCCGATTTGGCATTAAACCTCCCTGAGCCAGTATCACCTCTGGCGATAGAGATCTATGATCTCCACATGCTTACCGCCAAGATGGCGCTCTATATAATGATTGTTGTGACGGCAATTATTATCTATTCGCTGGTCAAATTTCGTAAATCCGAAGGATACGTAGCGGATCAAAAGTTCCATGAAGGGCTTTTTGGCCGTTTTGGTTGGATACTGGTTCCAGTGATCGTCTTGGGGATTGATGCAACTATCGCCGGTCCAGGAATGAAAACACTCAACAATGTTGAGGATTATTCCGAGCCAGATATGACGGTTAAAGTGGTCGGTTCGCAATGGAAATGGACTTACGAGTATTTGGATGATGATCTTCGCATTGTAAGTAATCTGAAAAAGCTTGATCCAAGCGATGAGCTGTATTTGCGTGATGTGGATAATCCTCTGGTTTTGCCTATTAATAAGCGAGTTAGGTTTCTGCATACAGCAACCGATGTGCTCCACGCTTGGTGGGTGCCTGAGATTGTTTATAAAAAAGACTCTATTCCCGGCTATATCAATGAGACCTGGACGATTATCGAGAAAGAGGGGACTTATCGAGGTCAATGTGCTGAAAATTGCGGCACAGGCCATGCCTATATGCCGATTGTTGTTAAAGCACTGAGTCAGGAAAAGTACGATGTTTGGTTGGCGGGTCAGAAGCAAGCCTCAGCAGCAGCAGCAGCAGAAGCCGCATCTGATAAAGAGTGGAGTAAAGCGGAATTGATGACTCGAGGCGAAGAGCTTTATAACAAAAATTGCGCAGCTTGCCATCAGGCCAATGGAGCGGGTATTCCAGGTGTATTTCCAGGCTTGGTGGGCTCGCCTATCGCGACCGGCCCAGTTGGAGGTCATCTTGATATCGTCGTAAAAGGTAAGGCTGGTAGTGCGATGGCTGCATGGGGTGCACAGTTAAATGATTTAGAGATTGCTGCGATTGTCACCTTTGAACGAAATAGCTGGGGTAACGATACGGGTGATATCGTGCAACCGGCTGCTGCAAAAGCAGCACGCTAGAATAGAGAGGATATACTTATGAGTTCAGCCGTTACAGCTAATGGGCATGATGAAGCGCATCACCATGGTCCGCCAAAAGGGATAGGCCGCTGGTTATTTAGCACCAACCATAAGGACATTGGTACGATGTACCTGTTCTTTTCATTGATTATGTTGCTGCTGGGTGGCGCAATGGCAATGCTGATTCGGGCAGAGCTGTTTATGCCAGGGTTACAGCTTCTAGAGCCAGATCTGTATAACAATCTCGTTACAAACCATGCGCTAATTATGGTGTTTGGTGCAGTGATGCCGGCGGGTGTTGGCCTTGCAAACTGGATGATTCCAATGATGATTGGCGCGCCCGATATGGCGCTTCCAAGGTTAAATAACCTCAGTTTCTGGTTATTACCTATGGCGGCGATCATGTTGGTTAGCTCGATGATTGTTCCCTTCTTTCCGTTTGGCGGTGGAGCCGTTAATACGGGGTGGACGCTTTATCCTCCGCTCTCGGTTCAGGCCGGAATGGGGATGGATCTGGTGATCTTTACTGTGCATATCTTGGGTATTTCATCGATTCTTGGGTCGATCAATATCATTACGACGATCGTTAATATGCGTGCCCCAGATATGACTTGGTTTAAGCTGCCAATTTTTGTTTGGGCTTGGCTGTTTACTGCATTTTTGTTGATTCTGATTTTGCCAGTATTGGCTGGTGGTGTGACGATGCTACTTTTTGATCGCCATTTCGGAACCAGCTTTTTTGACGCGGCTGGCGGTGGTGATCCTGTACTGTTTCAGCATCTGTTCTGGTTTTTTGGCCATCCTGAAGTGTATGTGCTATTGCTCCCATCAATCGGTGTGCTTGGGATGATAATTCCAACCTTCGCACGCAAGCCTTTGTTTGGGTATAAACCGCTTATCTTTTTCATGGGATTCCTTGCGATCTTAGGAATGGTGGTATGGGCGCATCATCAATACACCATTGGGATGTCACTCAATACGACGACCTATTTTATGATCGGAACGATTCTGATTTCGATTCCTGTTGGGCTAATGTTATTTAACTTCATGTGCACGATGTGGCGTGGTTCGATGACATTTGAAACGCCAATGCTTTTTGCTATATCGATCATCCTGATGTTTTCATTTGCGGGGGTGACTGGCGTAATGCTTGCGGTTGTTCCAGCAGATTTGCAGTATCACGACACCTATTTTGTCGTGGCTCACTTTCACTATGCATTGATCCCCGGTTCGGTCTTGGGACTTTTTGCGGCAACCTTCTATTGGTTGCCGAAGTGGACAGGGAATATGTATGACGAAAAGCTAGGAAAAATATTTTTCTGGTGGAACGTTATTTCGTTCAATATTACATTCTTCCCGCAGCACTTTTCTGGGTTAGCCGGGATGCCAAGAAGAATCGTTGATTACAGCGGACAGTTTGTCGAGTTTAATGTCATTTCTAGCCTTGGAGCCTTCATGTTTGGGGTCTCACATCTATTGTTTGCCTACATCATTATTAAAACGATAAGAGGTGGTGAGAAAGCACCGGATAAGCCATGGGAAGGTGGACAAATTGGGACGCCTGGCTTGGAATGGACGGTTTCATCACCTCCACCATTCCATACCTTTGAAACACCTCCAGCGGTTAAATAAATTGTTAGGTTGCCAGTAAATATGAAAGAAGCTGACAAAGATGAAAAGCTGAAACGCTCGAATATGACATTAGCACTGCTGCTTGGGGTGATCGCTATAGCTGGGACTTTAATTCCCTATTTTTACCTAAGCGGTGCCATTGCAGCAGGCGGCTAAAAGTCAATTGGAAGAAAAGAAAAAGAAAAGTCGTGTTCGGTTTTTGGTGCTGCTCGCAATAGGTATGTTTGCTTTTAGTTTTGCGATGGTTCCTCTCTATAGCTGGGTCTGTGCCGTAACGGGGGCAAATAGTATTGCAACAAACGCATCGACCAAGACAAGTGGGTTAGAAGAGCGAAAGGTAGATGCGGCACGGTGGATAACAGTTGAGTTCGATGCAACGATAAATGGCAATTTGGCAGTGGAGTTCAGACCTGGAACAAGGCGGCTGAAGATCCACCCAGGTGAAATGCAGAAGCTTGTTTATCATGCAAAGAACTTAACGGGTAAAGAGATAACATTACAGGCTGTGCCGGGCATAACACCGTGGCAGGCAACAGAGCATCTGCATAAGATAGAGTGTTTCTGTTTTACTCAGCAGACATTAAAAGCAGGTGAAGAGGTAGAGATGCCGCTACGTTTTTATGTGGATAGTGATTTGCCCAAGCAGTATCAGAGGATGACATTGTCATACTCAATTATGAACATCGAAGGGGTCACCAAGGCTCCGCAATTAGAATTAAAATAATATTCTCAGTTTGAGAGGGGGAAAAATGAGTACAACGAAAGAAGCGTATTACATTCCAGACCCAAGTCCGTGGCCAATTATTGCAGCGTTAGGTATCTTCACGATGCTTTTAGGGGTTGTTCTATGGGTTAACGACATTACCTCAATGGTGATGTGGGTTGGTTTGTTGATGTTATCTGGGCTGTTCTACGGCTGGTTTGGTGCAGTCATTAGCGAGAGTCAATCGGGTAAATATAGTGCCAAAGTCGATATCTCTTTTCGACAAGGCATGTTTTGGTTTATTGCTTCAGAAGTCTTCTTCTTCCTGACCTTCTTTGGCTGTCTTTTTTACCTTAGAACAATCACATTACCCTACTTGGGTGGAGAGGGTCAGCTTGGAAAGTCCAACATGCTATGGGAAGGGTTTACCTATACGTGGCCTGTCATACAGCTACCCGATGCGACAAATTATGTGGAACCCAAAGAGGCGATGGGCCCTTGGGGTCTGCCTCTGATTAATACGCTTATCCTGTTGACAAGTGGTGCGACAATTACTTGGGCACATTGGGGTTTACAGAAGGAAAATCGACAGCAGCTTGTAAAAGGTATGGCGATGACGGTCGGTTTGGGTGTGCTCTTTCTAATTTGTCAGGCATATGAATACAGTCATGCTTATGCAGAGCTAGATCTGCAGTTGGATTCAGGAATCTATGGCTCTACATTTTATATGCTGACAGGCTTTCATGGCTTTCATGTGACGATTGGTACAATCATGCTGATCGTGATAATGCTCCGAAGCATGAAAGGGCATTTCACGCCTAAACACCATTTTGCATTTGAAGGTGTTGCTTGGTACTGGCACTTTGTTGATGTCGTCTGGGTTGCTCTTTATATCTTTGTCTATTGGCTCTGATTCAAAATAAAAAAGTAGTGGCGTTGCCTATGTGGTAGCGCCTTTTTTTTCTCTGCGAGAGGCTCTTTCTAAATTCCGTGAGGTTGGATCTGGCCTGTAAAGTAGCCAATAAGAAGAAGCGCAATTAGAGAGAAAGAGAGGCTAATCCGAAAGGTTAATGAGGTGACGAGCCGCTTACCACCTTGTGGATCTTTGACAAGAAAGAGCATTCCAGAAAAAAGGCTAATTAGGATAAGTAACAGGTTTAGCAAGATTAAAATTTTAATAATCATTTGGGCAATGGCGAATAAATTAACAGGTCTGTTGAGATACAGTATATGAACGACTACTTTCTGTCCAAATGGAAGTTGCCGAGCAAAGTGGAATGAAAACGGGTGAGTAAACGGAAATTTAGCCCAACATGGTTGAACACATTGCTAACAGTGCTTGGTGTCACACTCCTCTCGACTTTGGGGTTTTGGCAATTAGACCGAGCAGAACAGAAACAGCAGCTAGAAGAGGCTGTTGAGGCTCGCATGAAAGGTGCGCCATTATCTATTACCGGTAGATTAGATAAGAGTGAGATAGAGCAGTTTAGGCGTCTTAAAGCGCAAGGTGAGTATGAAGGAAAGCATGAAATCCTGATCGACAATGCGACCTGGAATGGAAAGGCGGGATACCATGTGATTACGCCATTTCATATAAAAGGCAGTGATCGGTATGTTCTTGTAAATCGTGGCTGGGTTCCTGTTGGTAGGGATCGGAAAATTGTTCCCGAAACTGCCGTGCCTAGCGGCGAGATGGTCATTGAAGGAAGATTGGGCTGGATTAAAGGTAAGCCTGCGTTTATTGGGGATAAAGTCCCGCCTGATAATTCAGAAGGAAAGGTCTGGTTTTATTTGGATGGCGACTATTTTAGTCAGAAAACGGGGTTGGCAATAGAACCCTACCTCTTGCTCTTGAGCAGTGAAGGTGAAGGCGGTTATGTTCGTGAATGGCCAGATTATGAGGGTCGCTATGGAATGCATATGGCGTATGCGGTGCAGTGGTTCTCTTTTGCGCTGTTTGCTTTGTTTATCTATATTTGGGTGAGTGTTAAGAAGTATGAGTGAAGCAGTAAAACCTAAGAGTTTCTTCCGAAGAAGCTTCCCTTTTTGGCTGATGCTGGCAATTTTTTCGGCCCCTTTTATAGCGGCCACCTTTTTGTACGAGGGTGGAACGACTTTTTCATTAGGTAAGGCCGGTAACAAAGGTGATTTAATTTCTCCTGTACGAAGAATTGATTCAGTACAGATGGAGAATTTATTGGGTGGCTCTATTAATAGCGATGATTTGCTAGGAAAGTGGACGTTGGTAACGGTAGGTAGTAAAGCCTGCGGAGATGCCTGCTTGGAGAATATGTACAAAATGCGCCAAATACGGCTTGCTACCGGACGAGAGCGCTCAAGGGTTAATCGCCTCTATATCTTAAGTGATGAAAATAGAAAGCAAATTGCCACTTTATTAGAAGATTTTGATGGAATGGCGGTTGTATTGGGTGAATCAGGAACCATCGAGGCGTTTAATTTGAAGCCGACACCCTGGCAGGGAGAGATTGAGGGAGGCATCTATATTATCGATCCGATGGGGAATTTTATGATGGCCTACAAACCGGGCTTTGAAGCAGAAGGGATTCTAAAGGACTTGAAGCGTTTGCTAAAGTTATCGCGCATTGGGTAATGGAATATGCATAAGCTCTTTCAACGATTAGGCCTCTTTACAACATTATTTGCACTGGTTGTGATTGTGTTGGGCGCTTTCGTAAGGCTGTCAGATGCAGGACTTGGTTGTCCAGATTGGCCCGGTTGCTACGGGGAAATTGTCGTTCCAAGCTCAGAAGAGGCGGTGTTGGAAGCCCAGGCACGCCACCCAGAAAGAGCGTTAGAGTCAGATAAGGCGTGGAAAGAGATGGCACACCGCTATTTCGCTGGGACTTTAGGGCTTTTAATCCTTGTTTTAGCGATTATTGCTTGGCTGAATAGAAAAGATGATGAGCAGCAGCTCTTTTTGCCTACATTCCTAGTCGGACTGGTTGTTTTTCAGGCCGCTTTAGGGATGTGGACGGTCACCTTATTGCTTAAGCCAGTTATCGTTACACTCCATCTTCTTGCTGGAATGGCAACATTGGGACTGCTTTGCCTCATGACGCTTAGTGCGGGCCGAAAAACATCAATTTTTGCAGATAAACCCCCTTTTGGGCTAAAGGCTTTGGCCTTTACAGCGCTCATCGTTTTAATTGGGCAAATTGCACTAGGTGGCTGGACAAGCACCAATTATGTCGCACTTCACTGTCCTGATTTCCCTACTTGCCAAGGGCGCTGGTTGCCAGAGCTCGATATGGATGAGGCATTTACGATTTGGCGAGACAGTGGGGTTGATTATGAAGGTGGGGTACTTTCGCTAAATGCAGGTGTTACAGTGCATTTTATGCATAGAGTCGGGGCGCTGACGGTATTGCTTGTTGTTGGCTTGCTCGCTTTTCGGTGCTTGCTCGGTGGATATTCGGGAGTAAGGCTTTTGGGGGGCACTGTTTTATTGCTCCTTCTTGTTCAAATCTCTCTCGGTATTGCCAATGTAATGTTGAGATTGCCCATGCCGGTAGCGGTTTCACATAATGGAGTCGCAGCACTTTTATTGATGAGCCTTTTGGCGCTAAATTTTAAGTTGTCACGAGCGAGCTAGATAAAACTGGATTAACGGTAGGTTTTACCCTGAGTGTAAATAGGTAGGTCATATTATGAGTGATGTAATGGTTGAAGCGGAAAATAGTCTTAATTGGCGCGATTACTATGAATTATGTAAACCAAAGGTGGTGGGGCTGATCCTGTTTACAACAATTGTTGGGATGTTGCTTGCCGTGCCTCATGGCGCAGATATTCCGTGGCATTTAGTGATCTTTGGCTTGCTAGGTATAGGAATGGCTGCGGCAGCCGGCGCGGCAATGAATCACTGGGTTGACCAAAGAATTGATGCGGTGATGGAGAGAACGAAAGGCCGGCCACTGCCAGAAGGAAAGATGGAAAGTCGCTCTGCGCTCTATTTCTCATTGGCGCTTGGATCGTTTTCTATGCTGTTATTGGTAACGCAAGTTAACTTGCTAACAGCTGTTCTGACACTGTTTTCTCTAATTGGCTACGCAGTCATTTATACAATGTTCTTAAAGCGCACGACTCCACAAAATATTGTTTGGGGCGGTGCAGCGGGTGCAGCGCCTCCGTTACTAGGTTGGACGGCGATTACTGGGAATATTAATACCGAAGCGCTGCTGCTTTTTATGATTATCTTTATCTGGACGCCGCCACATTTCTGGGCGCTTGCGATCCGGCGGCGAAAAGAATATGCAAAGGTTGATATCCCGATGTTGCCGGTAACGCATGGTGTCGAATTTACCAAGCTACATATCCTGCTTTACACCTTTATGTTGCTGGTCGTGACACTAATGCCATTCATGGTTCATATGAGTGGTTTAATCTACCTTGCAGGCGCTGTTTCATTAGGAATTGGTTTTATCTTCCATGCTTTTAAACTGTATCGTTCAAAAGATGATAGCCATGCGATGAAGGTTTTTGGGTACTCTATTTTTTATCTCAGCTGCCTATTTGCCTTTCTATTGGCAGATCACTATTTAAGAGCGGCGATTAGAGCATTCAGCTAACTTATTTTTCGAGCGCGAACAGAGCGGCCTTTAACTTTTCCCTGTGATAAATAGTTGAGTGCTTGCCTCAGAGCGCTCTGTTCGATTGCAACATAGCTAGAGCGATCAAATATATCTATCTTGCCAATTTGATCGCCAGCAAGCCCTGCATCACCGGTGAGTGCGCCTAAAATATCACCAGGCCGAATCTTGTCCTTGCGACCTCCATCAAGCTGAATTGTGACCATAGGGGGTTGTAGGGTGAACTCGATATCACGATCTAATGAGGCTGTAACATCACAGATGCAGGGTTTATTCTGCTGCTTTTCAATCGCTTTAACGCGAAGTTGCTCAGACTCGGTGAAAAGGCTCAAGGCGATTCCCTTCTCGCCCGCTCGGCCGGTACGCCCAATTCGATGGATGTAGATTTCAGCATCGCGAGGAAGTTCGTAGTTGATTACCGCCTGCAATGATTTGATATCTAGTCCGCGAGCAGCGACATCGGTGGCAACTAAAACGGGGCAGCTGTTATTCGCAAAGCGAACGAGAACCTGGTCACGCTCTCGCTGATCTAGATCGCCATGAATGGCCAAAGCCCCAATCTTTTGCTTACGAAGAAAGTTGGCCACCTCGTCGCACTGTAACTTGGTGTGGCAGAAAACAATTGCTGACTCAGGTTGGTAGTGTTCAAACAGGGCCAATAATGCATTGTTCCGTTCGTGCCTTTTAATCTCGTAGAAGAGCTGCTCGATAGTGGTTGGTTTATGTTCTGATTCGACGGTGACGGTAACGGGGTCACGTAAAATCGAGCGACACATCTTTTTGATCTCATCGGGGTAGGTGGCTGAGAAAAGTAGCGTTTGGCGTTTTTTGGGGGTCTGCGCAATGATCTCTTTCATTACATCAGAAAAGCCCATATCAAGCATTCTATCGGCTTCATCAAGTACTAATGTCTTCAACCCATCAAGCTTTAGCGTGTTTTTGCGGAGATGGTCTTGAATGCGCCCAGGTGTGCCAACAACGATATGTGCCCCATGCTGTAGGGAGCCGACCTGTGGACCGAATGGCTTGCCTCCGCACAGTAAAACCAGTTTAATATTGGAGACACTTCTGGCTAGCCGACGAATCTCCTTGCCTACTTGGTCGGCTAATTCTCGGGTTGGGCATAAAATTAGTGCTTGAGCGCCAAAAAAGCGCGGGTTAATCTCATTCAATAATCCAATGCCAAAGGCAGCTGTTTTACCGCTTCCTGTCTTTGCCTGGGCAATTAGATCTTTGCCATTCAATATATGAGGCAAAGCCTGTGCCTGAATATCGGTCATTTTTTTATAACCGAGCGAATCTAGATTGGCAACTTGCGCGGGGGAAATAGGGAGAGAAGAAAACTGGGTGTTGGCCATGAGCTGAGACAGAAGTTGGAGGGATACGAGCTATTTTACCTGTTTCTGCCGCATTGCACCTATTGCGACAATTAGAAAAAGTAGGCCGCCGATTATTGAAATCAATCCGCCAAGCCCCATCATGGCCATGCCGGCTATTTCAGGCAATCTATCAAGCCCTTGTGCAGCACCAGCTGTTTTTCGTTGAACACCATAACCACCAGACCAGGCAAGTCCAAGAATATGCATAAGCTGCCCGCCACCATAGATATACGGCTGTAAGAATGCCATTTTGGATCGGGGGGCAGAAAAGCCTAATTGGGGGAGCAGAGCGTAAGTTAGCCCCATAAATGCAAGCGTTACACCGACAATTGAGCCGTGGTAATGGGCTGGTATAACAACATTCACGCCTTCAATCATAAAGCCGATTATTCCGCCTGCAGCAAAGAGGATAAGAGAGGCGATCAGCGATGAATGAAGAGGTTTAGCTGCACCAGTGGGCTTTTTTATTGAGAAAATAGTCCAGCCGACAAATAGCCCTAGAGGTAAAGAGGCGAGTCCACCGAACTGCATTAATTGAGTGAATGCGAGCCTGTGTTCAGAAGAGAGGATTTCATGTTGGCTGTAAATAACAGGGGCCATAAGAACCGGGATGGCCGTCAATGTAAAAAAGATTTTTGCCAGAGAGCTTGAAAGCGGTGTTGATGCGCCACATGCCGAGGCAAGCCAGAGCCAAGCGGCAAGTAATAGGATGGTGTGGTTAAATTGGAGAATATGGCCGCTCCCCCAAAAGAGAAATTCAAAGTAGCTGGTCGCCTCTATATCTGTCGGTACTTTTAGCCAGGTAAAAGCAAAAGCAATAAATGTCGCGATGGTGACAAATGCAGCCAGCTTTAAAGCGAACCGGATTGCCGCTTCGCCACTTTTTTCCTCATTAGTTTTTACAGGAATAGAAAGGGAGCGTATTAACTGTAAGCAGACACCGGTCGAAAAACAGATGAGCCCAGCATAAAAGAGTGGGTGTTGAAGAACCGGTATATAGTTATTTAAGAGTGGGCTTCCAGCGCCTGTGAAGGGCGAGATAATAATAATGACTGTCCCAATAACGGCGAGAGCTAAGGCAAATTTCCCTAGGCTAATTTGTTTCGGTTGGCTATTCAGACTCCAAAGAACAGAAGCAAATGAGAGAAACCAGATTAAAACAGAGAGATCTACATGAACAACTAAGGCGGTGTGGAAGAAATCAGCCCAAGGGATAATTTCTTGAACAGCGGGTGTTCTTGATAAAACTAGTAGAAGAGAGAAAAGCCCCGCAAAAATAAGCGATGCCAGACCGAGGGCAAGCCAGCCCGTAGCAATTTTTTGCGACTCATTGTTGCTAATGGTTAATGTGTAATTCATGTTAATAATCAACGATCGATTTTGAAAGGAAATGGGCGATTTAGTCGGAAAGTTTACCGTTAATTAGGAATGAGAGCTGCTAGGAAATAAAAAGCCACTCAAATTTTGAGTGGCTCTTAATGTTACTTAGCGGCCTGCGGCTCAGAAAATCAGGCTGCTTCTTCTAGCTGTGCCCGAATCTTTTTCATTGCCTGTTGCTCGATCTGTCTGATACGTTCAGCCGAAACACTGTATTCAGCAGCAAGTTCATGAAGTGTTGGTTTGTTATCGCTGAGCCAGCGGCGTGACAAAATGCTTTGGCTACGCTCATCAAGTTGTTGAAGGGCGCTGTACAGCTGCTCTTTTTCGCTACTGTCACTATCGATATTTTCGACAACTAGAGCGGGGTTGGTGGAGTTGTCTTCCAAATAGAGCGACGGGCTGTGGTTGTTGCCCTCATCTTCATCACTGTATCCATCAAAAGCGATGTCTCGGCCACTTAGCCTGTTTTCCATCTCGGTAACTGTTTTGATATCCACATCAAGGTCATCTGCCAAAGCTGTCGCTTCATCACGGTTTAACCAGCCTAGATGTTTCTTGTTTTTTCTCAGGTTAAAAAACAGTTTGCGCTGCGACTTTGTTGTGGCGACTTTAACAATACGCCAGTTTTTGATCACAAATTCGTGAATTTCTGCACGGATCCAGTGGACAGCAAAAGAGATAAGTCGTACACCAACGGCAGGATCAAAGCGTTTTACCGCTTTCATTAAGCCTACATTGCCCTCCTGAATAAGATCTGGAATGGCGAGGCCGTAACCACGGTAACTATTGGCAATATGAACAACCGAGCGAAGATTGGCGATGACCAGCTGGCGTGCAGCATTAAGGTCATTATCTTTGTGAAAACGTATGGCAAGCGCCCGCTCTTCTTCCTGTGTTAGTTTAGGAATACGAAGTACAGCCGCCATATAAGACTCGGATGAGCCTGTAGGTATGGTTAGTGTAGGAATCGCTAGTGCGTTTGTCATATTGTCAGTTGCCCCCATTTCGATGCTAAGTTTAGCACTCGAATAGTATGAGTGCTAATTTGAGGAAAAGTTCCGCATTTTCGCTGGCGAGAGCGCTATTCTGGCTGCATTTTTTTCAGGTGGTGACTACAGACAGTCCATGCTCCACATATGCCAAGAAAAGCAGATATGGTAAGCAGTGTAAGGCTTTCAGATGCCGTCAAGAACTGTAGTTGGAAATTACTTTCATACAAATTGGAGAGATTCTGAATCGGTCTTTCCAGTAGAAAAATGGTTCCGGCTGTCATCAGCCAAGCGGTAAGGCCACTTAACAGGCCGTACCAGAATCCGCTATATAAAAAGGGGCGGCGTATAAAGGCATCTGTTGCCCCAACTAACTTGGTGATGATGATTTCATCACGTCTGTTCTGAAGTTCAAGCCGAATGGTATTGCCGATAATCAGTAGTACAGCCAGCGCGAGCAATAGTGCCAGCAACATGGTGGCTCGCTCAGCAATTTCTACAATTGCCTGCAGCCGCTGAACCCACTGCATATCAAGCTGGGCAAAATCGGCCTCAGATAGTTTTTCGAGTCGGTCTAGCAGTGGTTGAATCTGTTCGATGCTTTTTAGCTCTGAAGAGGGAGTGAGCTGAATGACGACCGGTAGAGGATTGATTTCAAGCGTTTCAATGGCGCTACTGAAACCACTATATTGTTGAAATTCTTTTAATGCCTCCTCCTTCGTGGTTAGAGTGATATTAACAATGTCACGATCCAGTTTTAGCTTATTGCTAAGAGCCTCTCCGGCGGCATTACTGACAGATTGCTTTAAGAACAGGGAAATTTGGTTAGAGCTATCTAATTGGCTGCTCACCTGTGTGCCGTTGCTAATCAACAGGTGAAGCGTTGTTGGCAGCATCAAGGCAATAGCGATAACCAATAACGTTAGCAGGCTTGAGAAGGGTGCTTTAGCCAGTTTTCCCAAGCTGGAAAAGAGGGCGTGTCGGTGTAGACTTAACCAAGAGCCGGCAGTATCAGATAGCGACATGTGATGACTCTCCGCCCTGAGTAAGATGCCCCTGTTCCAAGACAAGGCGCCGGTATCCCATTTTGTTTACCAGCTCAAGATCATGTGTGGCGATTAATACGGAAACACCAACCTGATTAAACTGCTCAAATAGCGCCATGATTTCCTGAGAAAGCTCCGGGTCCAAGTTGCCGGTTGGTTCATCTGCAAGGATCATTGGTGGGCGGTTGACGACAGCGCGAGCGATGCCGACACGTTGTTGTTCGCCACCTGAAAGCGTAATGGGGAGGCTATTTTCTTTATTGAGAAGCCCGACTTTATCGAGCGCAGCTCGCACACGGCGGGCAGTATCTCGGTAATTTAGCCCTTCAATGATTAACGGCAGTGCGACATTGTCAAAAACGGTTCGGTCGTGCAGTAGACGGTGATCCTGAAAGATCATGCCAATTTTGCGGCGAACAAAGGGGATTTTCCGGTTGGGAACTTTATTGAGGTTATGCCCATCGAGCAGAATCTGTCCACGTGTACAGCGCTCAATCAGAGCAATCAATTTGAGCAGTGTACTTTTGCCAGCACCGGAATGACCGGTCAGAAAAGCCATTTCTCCTTTTGCCAAGTGGAAGCTAACTCGGTTGAGTGCATCAATGTTACCGGGATAACGTTTGCTGGCATGGTCGAACTGGAGCATGAGAGATTAACTACTCTTCATGCTCATTGGTAAAAATGGCATCGATAAAGCTACGCGCTTCAAAGTCTTGAAAGTCATCAATCCCTTCACCAATGCCTATAAAGCGAAAGGGGATTCCAAGTTGTTGAGCCAATGCAAAAATAACCCCGCCTTTTGCGGTTCCATCGAGTTTGGTTAGCGCCATACCGGTCAGACCGACTGCTTCGTTAAATAGACCCGCTTGGCTCAGTGCATTTTGACCTGTTCCGGCATCAAGTACGAGTAGCACTTCATGTGGCGCTGAATCATCTAACTTACCCATTACGCGTTTGACCTTTTTTAGCTCCTCCATCAGATTGGACTGAGTGTGCAGACGGCCAGCAGTATCAGCGATTAGCACATCAACATCTCTGGCACGGGCTGACTCCAATGCATCATAGATAACCGATGCAGAATCGGCACCAGTATGTTGAGCAACAACAGGGATTTTATTCCTCTCCCCCCATTTCTGGAGTTGCTCGACCGCAGCGGCTCGGAAAGTGTCGCCAGCAGCTAACATGACGCTTTTGCCTTGTAGTTGGAGTCTTTTTGCCAGCTTGCCGATGCTGGTTGTTTTGCCTGCACCGTTAATGCCGACCACCAAAATAACGAAAGGGCCTTCTTGTTCAGGGATAATGAGCGGTTCTGAGCAAGGCTCAATTAACTCATACAGCCGCTCTTTAAGTGCAACGGAAAGCGCGTCGACATCGGCTAGCTGCTTTCGATTCACCTTTTCGGTGAGCTCTTTAATAATGCTTCGTGTTGCTTCCATGCCAACATCTGCCAGAATTAGGCTCTCTTCAAGCTCCTCTAGTAACTCATCATCGATCGTTTTTTTGCCAAGAAACACATTAGCGAGACCATTTGAGAAGCTGTTGCGGGTTCGACCTAATCTGTTTTTAAGCCGCTGAAACAGTCCGGCTTTTGTTGGGGGAGTCGTCTCTTCAACTTCTTGAGATGCATCAATGGAACTGTTTTCCGCTTCTGTGGTCTTTTTGGGCGGTGTCTGTTTTTTCTTTCCAAAACCAAACATGTGTTGACTCTTTTACGGTTGGGATAAAAACTATCGGATTAGCACCTATTTTGCCCGAAATGCTTAAAGAGAGATATATGCAACGAATTATTTCACGTTTTTTTCTGCTCCTGATTGTTATGCCATTGCTGGCAACAGCTTCTGATCAGAAGGTACAGTCTTATACACTTTGGAATGGCTTGAAGATATTGATTAAAGAAGATCATCGCGCCCCTGTGGTTGTCTCACAAGTCTGGTACAAAGTTGGTTCAAGCTATGAGCCATCCGGGATTACCGGTATTTCTCATATGCTTGAGCATATGATGTTTAAGGGGACAGATAAGCATGCGCCTGGTGAGTTTTCCAGAATCATTGCTGAAAATGGAGGGCGTGAAAATGCCTTTACTGGAAGAGACTATACCGCTTACTTTCAAAGTCTGGAGAAAAGCCGTTTGCCGATCAGTTTTGAACTGGAGGCTGATCGAATGCGCAATCTCAAGCTGATCGATCAAGAGTTTCAAAAAGAGCGGCAGGTGGTGATTGAAGAGCGCCGGATGCGGACAGAAGATAATCCCCAAGCTAAAACGGGCGAGCACTTTATGGCGATGGCATGGAGCAATAGCCAGTATAGAAATCCGATTATTGGTTGGCCGGAAGATTTGGACAACTATCAATTGAGTGACCTTCAGGATTGGTACAGCCGCTGGTATGCACCAAATAATGCAACGCTAGTTGTGGTGGGTGATGTGACGGCGAAAGAGGTTCTTGCTTTGGCCAAAAAGTACTTTGGAAAACTACAGCCGAGTAATTTCTTTGCTTTAAAACCGCGTTGGGAAGAGAGGCAGCTGGGCGAACGGAGAACGGTGATTAAATTGCCCGCAAAACTTCCTTTTTTAACGATGGGTTACAAGGTTCCCGCCTTAAACAGTGCGGAGGATGAGCGCGAAGCCTACGCGCTGGAGGTTTTAGCTGGAATTCTTGATGGTGGGAACAGTGCCCGTTTTGCCTCGCGTTTGGTTAGGGGGCAACAGATTGCAACTTCTGCTGGCGCTGGTTACAACCTCTATTCGCGTCTATCGACATTGTTGAATATAGAAGCTGTGCCGGCAAAAGGTCAGGACTTAAGATCTCTGGAGGTGGCCATTAGAGAGCAGGTCTCACTGTTACAAAAAGAGCAGGTGTCGAGTGAAGAGTTAACGCGCATCAAGGCGCAAGTGCTTGCCAATTCTATTTATGAGCAGGACTCGGTTTTTTATCAGGCGATGCAGCTCGGCATGGCCGAAACGGTTGGTTTAGGCTGGCACAGGGTTGGAGAGTATGTTGAGAAAGTTAAAGCTGTGACGGCTGAAGAGGTGATGGCGGTTGCAAAAAAATATTTAACCGATGACCGGCTCAGTGTTGCCTGGCTAGAACCGCAAGAGATAAAAGCTACTGCCATTCAAGGAGGTGTGAACTGATGGCTATTCAAATAAAAAAAGGGATAACACTTATTGTTCTGGCAGTTTGGGGTAACTTGCTTTTTGCTGCACCGAATATTCAACAATGGCAGGATAAAAGTGGTGCAAAAGTCTACTTCGCACAGGCGAGTGGTTTACCAATGGTTGATGTACGGGTTGTCTTTAATGCAGGCAGCGCGCGAGATGGCAATAAAAAAGGTGTCGCAGCATTAACCGCTGCCCTGTTGGATACTGGCACGGGCAAGCTGGATGCATCAGCGGTTGCAGAAAGGTTTGAAAGTGTTGGTGCGCAGTTTGGTGTGGGCGCAGCTCGGGATATGGCTTGGGTGACGCTTCGAAGTCTCACCGACACCGCTATTTTGGATAAAGCATTACAAACAGCGCACGATGTTCTGGTTAACCCGGCATTTAATCAGGCCGATTTTGAGCGTGATAGACAGCGAACTTTACTTGGGTTAAAGCGGCAGGAGGAATCACCGTCCGCAATTGGGCAGAAAGCCTTTTTTAAGGCGCTGTATGGAAGCCACCCTTATGCTTCACCGGTGAGTGGTGAGCTCAAAACCGTTGAAAAGCTAACAAGAGCCGATGTTCTCGGGTTTTATCAACAATATTATGCCGCCAACAATGCTGTTGTTGTAGTTGTTGGAGACCTTAATCGATCGGATGCCGAAAAAATGGTCGGGCAGTTATTAAGTGGTCTGCCAGCAGGAAAGGCGGCAGAGATGCTTCCTGTGCCAAAGGATGATCATAAAGGGAAGGTGGTTAAGAAAATATTTCCCTCCGCGCAAACGCATATCTTTTCCGGTGCTCTAGGTGTAAAGCGTCACGATCCTGACTATTTTGAGCTCTATGCTGGCAATCATATTTTGGGTGGTAGCGGCCTTGTTTCGCTCATTACCGAAGAGGTGCGAGAAAAAAGAGGGTTGGCTTACAGTGCCTATAGTTATTTCTCGCCGATGGCGCAATTTGGCCCTTTTATGATGGGATTGCAAACGCGAAATGATCAGGCTGATCAGGCATTTAAAGTGCTGACTGAAACGGTGAGCCGCTTTGCTAAAAAGGGGCCAACAGAGAAGCAGTTAGACGCGGCGAAAAGCAATATTACAGGTGGCTTTGCATTGCGATTGGATAGCAACCGCAAAATTGCAGAATATATCGCCATGATCGCATTTTATGGTTTGCCGATTGATTATCTAGATAAGTTTTCTGACAAAGTTGCGGCGGTGACTACCGGTTCGATTCGTGATGCCTTCTTTAGAAGATTAAGGTCAGCTGAATTTAAGACAGTTATGGTGGGCAATATTCGTGAATAACCAGTTCCGGATTATTGCTGGAGAGTGGCGGAGCCGAAAGCTCAGTTTTCCTGATGTAAAAGGGCTTAGGCCGACCTCAGGGCGTGTTAGGGAAACACTCTTTAATTGGCTGCAAGATGATCTTCCCGGCGCACACTGTTTGGATCTATTCGCCGGGAGTGGGGCGTTGGGTCTAGAGGCAGCCTCAAGAGGGGCGGAACGTGTTGTTCAGGTTGACGATAATCAGTTCGTTATTCGTGCGCTGAAAACAGATAAAACCTTGCTCAAGGCCGATCAACTTTCAATTGTGAAAGCAGATGCACTTACTTTTCTGAAAAAGAGAGCTGATGAGGGTTATGACCTAGTTTTTCTTGATCCCCCTTTTCATCAGGATCTTTTGCTGCCAACCTGCCGATTGCTCGATCAGAATGGTTGGTTAAAGGTGGGGGCTAAAATCTACCTGGAAGTAGAGAAACGCTTCGATATAGAAGAGAAAGGGTTATTACCTGAAAGCTGGCAACAGCTGAAAGCTAAAAAAGCAGGGGAGGTGCGTTACTTTCTCTATCAGGCTACTTGATTGGGGGGCTGGGAGCTTTTTTAAAAGACAGGCTATGCCACAAAAAAGCTCATCCTTTCTCTTGTTTTGTCTGGCAGTTATTACACAAGCCATGCAGTTCCAACTGCTGGCTGGCCAGAACAAACCCAGTATCAGAAATGCTGGATTTGAGTTCATCCACCAATCGTTGATGCAAGCCTAATTCGGTTACGTTATGGCACTTATCACAAATTAGAAACTGAGGTATGCGGTGTTCGTGCTCGCACGCAATATGTGAGCAGGCTAAATACTGATTGGTGGTTTCCAGTTTATGTGCCAACTGGGCTTGCAACAAAAAATCTAGCATTCGGTAGGCGGACATTGCCGATAATGTCTCGCCCTTGCTGCTTTTATAACGGTCGACAACATCGTAGGCGGACAAAGGTTCACCTGCTTCTAATAAAAGTTGCAAGACATTACGGCGTTTGTCAGTCAGGCGTATGCCCAGATGATTACATTCTGTTTGAGCCTTGTTGATGGATTGGGTTATTGTTTTCATTAAAACGTCATACGTAGTCCTATTTCCACACCTCTTCCTGCTTCTGGTGCCCGGTCACGCAAAAAAGAAACCGAACTGCGAATATCTTGATCAAGCAGGTTGTTGGCCTTGGCAAACAGCATAATATCACTGTTTTCAGCCATGTTAAGGTGGTAATTCGCAGTCATATTTAATAGCCAATAACCGTCCGTTTTAGTTTCGTTATCACCTGGATTGTCTTGCTCTTCCGCTCGTGTCATTCGAATGCTGGACATCCAGCGGCTGTTTTTCCAAGATAGTTGCGCCCCGTAACGTAATGGCGGCATCCGCGGAATATCCCCGCCGTCTGAAAAACGACCCCGCACGTAGTCGGCAAAAAGTTCACTATCAAGATACCCATATCGTGTTGATAGTATTGGAATGTTAACTTGTGCCTCAAAACCTTGAAACTCGGCATCTCGTTGTTCTGCGTTAAAAACCGGCAAACAATTACCAGTGCAGGTAGAGACAAAGGTTTCGGTGTTGAGATCAAAAAGTTGGCCACTGTTAGTCTGGTTAATATAGTCTTTAACCCAATTCTGGTAGAGATTAATATCAGCCTGAAACAGGTCATGATCTATATGAAAGCCTAATTCAATATTATGAGAAACCTCTTTCTTCAGGTCTGGATTCCCAATCTCATAACTTTCAGTTGCATGATGCACTCCGTTTGAGAACAATTCTTGTATATCCGGAGCCCGCTCAGAACGAGAAAAAGTCAGTTTAATAGAATCCTCGTCGGATACTTTCCATAACGCCGATGTGGAAAAGCTGACTGGGGTGTGTGATTTTTCTGAGAGCCCTTCCGGATCTATCCATTGCTTCTCGACTCTCATGCCTAATTCATACACTAGGTGCTGGGTGTGTATGTCTTGAACGGTAAAAAAGCCGAATGAATCAATCTTGGATTTTGGTATTACTGCCTCTTCTCCAATGGCAGAAAATTCACTGTTGTTGGTCTGTAGACCCAACACACCATGATCAAAAATTGCCCATGGTTTTTGGGAGAGCTCGATACGGCTTACAAAGCCTTCATTGTTGAAAACGGTTCCGGCAGAACCATCTTCCAGCTCTGTATGTTGATAATCGTTATAGCCTAAACGGATGCGAATTTTTTCTGCAAAAGGCAAAGGCTCTTTTATTTCCGCTTTCATGTCATAACGGTTCTGTTTCTGATCGATTCTCACCTCTCCCGGTTCATCCCCCGGTGGTACTCCGTAATTATTTTCCAAATGGTTTGCCGAAAATCCGATAAAAGCCTTATCCCCTACAATGGAAAACCCTGCGGTGCCACTTTTAGCTCGGCTATTGGAATTAAGCAAATAGCCATCATCTTTTGTGTCGGAAACGGCATAATCGGAAATATTCTGATTATTACTATCCCGATAAAGGCCGTCTAAATGCCAAGCAAAAGCCCCTTTTCCGCCATCGATTTTAAAGGCAGTTGATTTTCCCTCATTCACGGTGTTGTAGCGCTGCTCAAACGCCCCTGAAAAAAGGCTGTCGGCGATTTTCTCCGGTATCCGATTATCCAGAACGTTAACTACACCACCTATTGCACCGCTGCCGTACAGTAAGGTTGCTGGGCCTCTTAGCACTTCGATTCGTTCTGCCCATAAAGGCTCAGTACTGTTGGAATGATCAGGGCTTAATGAGGAAACATCCATGTTTCCTAGACCATTTTGTAAAACATGCACACGTGATCCTGTTTGTCCTCTAATAACCGGCTGCCCGACGCCAGGGCCAAATGATTGGTTGGTTATTCCAGGTTCACTGCTTAGGGTTTCACCAATTGTTGAGCTTGCCTTCATGCGTAATTCATCGCCGCTCAATATAGAGACCGGTAACGCAGTATTCGCTGTCGATTGACTTAGTGGGGAGCTGACTAGCAAGGTGTCCAATTCGAGCATGTGATTAGGCGCTGCAACAGCCAAAGGGGCCATGAAGCCAGTAATTATTAACCCACACCATTGCACTTTCATCTTTATTAATCCCATTTCAATCCATAAATTTTATGTTAAAACTACCGATTCATGCCTGATATGTTACAACATAACATTTATGAGCTGCAATAGGCTCTTGACCGGCACCGCTTTTTTAAAATGATTCGGTGCAAAAAAAAACAATATCGCTTCCTTTTAGGGAATAAAAAAAATCCTCTCTGATAGTTTGACAGAGCGCCTCTCCTCGTAGAGGATGGTCAGTATGAAAGAGCGAACGGTTGATCAATTTGATCCGGTTTGTGGGGACCTTGTGACAGATGCCACCCACACAGTGGGCCATCTAGGGGCTCAGTTTGTTTTTTGTTCGGTTCAGTGCAAGGAGCGCTTTCAGTCACACCCTGGGCTTTTTGTCGGTTGCCCTGGTGAGAAAGCACCCAAGCAAGCTGGTGAAGAGGTGATCAAGCAGCGTTGCATGCGGCTGGCCTTTCCGCTTATGGCTCGAAAGGCTAATGAGGTTGAAGATTGTCTTCAAAACCTGCTGGGTGTAAAAGCGGTCAATATCAGTGAGGATCATGTTGATATTACTTATGATCTATTGCTGATTTCTGCTGAGGAGATTGAGGAGAAGATCATCGCGTGTGGTGAATATCTCGGCCATAGCATTCGCGACCGGCTCGAGCGAGTCTTTGTTCATGTCGGTGAGCAGAGTGAAATCTCAAGTCTTGAAGTCCATTACAAAAAGAAAGCGGATTAAGTAACCACTTTCTCAATTCAGGTTTAACCAAATGATTAAAAATTCATCTCCTGCAAGCGAGCAGGTTGTCAGGCTATCTATAGATGGTATGCGCTGCGCCGGTTGTGTCTCTTCGGTCGAGAAACTTATTTCTAGTGTTGAGGGGGTTGTTGGGGTTGCTGTACATCTGATAGACCATTCTGCAGCGGTAACGGGCAATCCAGATATGGATCAGTTGTTGGAGACATTAAAGGCGGGTGGTCATGAGGGGCATTTGCTGAGTGGGCAAGATGAAAACTCTGACGGAAAAATAAGACTATCTATTTTAGGAATGCGTTGTGCAGGCTGCGTGAAAAGTGTCGAGAAGGCGCTTTCTGGTGTTGAGGGTGTGCGCGAGGCTCTAGTTAATTTTGCTGATCACACTGCCATCGTAGAAGGTGATGTCAGTGCAGAGCAGCTATTGAAAGCACTTAAGTCAGCCGGTTATGAGGCGGGTGAGATGGGTGTCTCAACAAGTAGTGATGATGAGCAGCAGCGGGAAGAGCAAGAGCAAAACCACTATCATGCGCTATTAAAGAAGACAGCTGTGGCGGGTGTGGTGGGTGTTCCGCTGATGCTGGGTGGCCATTTAGATCTGCTTCCCGGGATTGAGGCGAAACTACTTTGGCTCTTTATCAGTTTGCTTTGCTTGGGCGTACTTTGGTTTTCTGGCCGCCATTTTTTTGTGGGAGCATGGAAAACCCTGCAGGGTGGAAGTGCCAATATGGATGCGCTGATTGCACTTGGAACGGGCTCTGCTTGGCTATTTTCAACAACGGTTGTACTTTTTCCTGAAAGTGTTCCCTCGCTGGCAAAACATGCCTACTTTGAGGCTTCTGTGATTATTTTGGCCTTTATTAATTTGGGTTCGGCATTGGAAGTGGGGGCGCGAGGTAAAACATCGGGAGCGATTCGAAAGCTAATAGGGCTTCAGCCCAAAACCGCTAGAGTGGTTAGGGAGGGTGAGGAGTTAGATCTTCCTATTGAAGAGATCGGTCTTGGCGAGACAATTCGTGTCCGGCCGGGTGAGAAGATTCCTATGGATGGTCGAATTGTTGAAGGCCATTCAAGCATTGATGAGTCGATGTTGACGGGTGAGCCCATCGCAGTTGAAAAAAGTCAGGAAGATGAGGTGGTTGGTGGCTCTGTTAATCAGAATGGCTCATTCCTATTTGAATCAACGCGAATTGGGCGGGATACAGCACTGGCGCAGATTATTGAGAGTGTTCGGCGTGCGCAGGAGAGTAAGCCCGATATTGCTCGGTTGGCAGACAAGATTGCAGCTATTTTTGTGCCGGTTGTGATCGTTATTGCAATTGTTACCTTTATTGTCTGGTCGCTGATTGGGCCGGAGCCTGCATCAGGATATGCTTTCGTGACCGCGATGACAGTGTTGCTGATTGCCTGCCCTTGCGCGCTTGGGTTGGCAACGCCTATCTCTGTGATGGTGGCGGTGGGACGAGCGGCTGAGAGTGGGATTTTGATTCGCCGGGGAGATGCGCTACAGCTTGCAGCGAAGTTAGATTGTGTCCTTGTTGATAAAACAGGAACAGTGACAGAGGGCGCGCCAAGTGTGAGTGAGATCGTGCCTGTTTCAGGTTGGAGTGAAGGCAAAGTAATACAATTAGCTGCAAGTTTAGAGCAAGGTTCTGAGCATCCGCTTGCTTCGGCAATTGTAGGGAAAGCTAAAGAGATGGCGCTTGGGTTGTTTGATGTTGAGTGTTTTGAGGCAATTGTTGGCAAAGGGCTTTCAGCCAAACGGGAAGGCATCAGCTATCTGTTTGGTAATCGTGCGTTGATGGAGCAAAGCAATGTCGATATTGCGGGGTTCTTGCCTAAAGTTGAATCCTTGTCTGTTCGTGGGCAGACGGTTATGTATCTGGCTGAGGATGGAGCGTTAGTTGGCATTGTTGCGGTTTCTGATCCTATCAAACAAGATTCGGCTCAAGCGGTTCAGCGGCTAAAGGAGTTGGGTATTAAAGTTGTGATGGTGACGGGAGACAATGCAGCGACGGCGCGTGCTGTGGCGGCTGAAGTTGGGATTGCTGATGTTCGTGCGCAGGTTCTTCCTGAAGATAAGGCTAAAGTGGTTGAAGAGTTGCAGAAAAAGTTTGATCACGTGGCAATGGTGGGCGATGGTATTAATGATGCGCCAGCACTAGCCCAAGCAGATGTAGGCTTTGCAATTGGTGGTGGTACAGATGTGGCGATAGAAAGTGCCGATGTGGTGATACTTAAGGGTTCACTCCTCAAAGTCTCGGAGGCAATAGGGCTGTCGAAAGCAACGCTGACTAATATCCGCCAGAACCTTTTTGGTGCTTTTATCTATAACTCGTTGGGAATTCCGGTGGCAGCAGGTCTTCTTTTTCCTTTTTTCGGAGTGCTCTTAAATCCGATGATTGCAGGTGCGGCGATGGCAATGTCTTCGGTAACGGTTGTCTCTAATGCGCTGAGATTGCGCAGGCAGGATATTCGGTAAGAAGTAGTTCAACTGGCACTCACTTAGTGCACCAGGCTGGTGCGATAAGTGAGTATTTGCCTCAATTTAATGCGCGATTTCTGCAATTTAATTAAGCGTGTTGTTTAATATCAACGGTTTGTGGTTTGGCATGCAAACTGCTTTGTAATATAACGGTAATATTAAAAATGTGAATTTTTACTGTTGAAGTATCTAAATTTTAAGGATTTTATATGAATAATTTTTTAAATCGTAAAACAGCAATCTTAGGTAGTGCTATTTTATTCTCAAGCTTTCAAGTACATGCGGAACATGGGGGCGGTGGTTTAATTGAGTCTCTTAGCGGCTTTGACGTTAATAAACTGTCATTTTTTGAGCAAACGGGCATTGAAGTTGGTGCCTGGGCATCTGCTGGTGGCACGATCAATTCAAATGGCAATACTAATGCTCCCATTACCTTTAATAGCGACGTAGATAAGTTTCAGCTTAGCCAGTTTAATTTCTTCATGGAGCGCGCAGTTAACAGTGATGGAGACAGCTGGGATATCGGCGGGCGTATAGACTTTATGTACGGTAAAGACGCAGCTTTTACTAAAGCGGGAGGCTGGGATGATGAGTGGACGAATGATTGGTCTGCTGCTGATGGGTACGCAATTGCAATGCCACAAGCTTATGTAGAAGTTTTTGCACCAGTAGGTAATGGTATTACCGCAAAATTAGGGCATTTTTATACAACTATCGGTAATGAGGTTGTTACCTCTCCTGATAACTTTTTCTACTC
>DEIG01000008.1 GCA_002352345.1 Methylococcaceae bacterium UBA2780 | reverse complement strand
AGAGGGACGGTGATCTACACCCGTGGAAGATTAAATGAGTTGCATCTTCAAGAGGATGGGTTGCTTTATGTTGAAGCCGGTGTTGCCTGCGCACATGTGGCGCGCTTCTGTACGGAAAATGGGCTCACAGGCGCTGAATTTTTGGCGGGGATTCCTGGAACGATGGGCGGAGCTTTGGCCATGAATGCAGGCGCTTTCGATGGGGAAACATGGAGTGTGGTTGAGTCGGTTGATATGACAAATAACCACGGCGAGCTGTTTCATCGAGAAAGAGAGATGTTTGAGGTGGGTTATCGCCACGTCAGCCGAGATAAAGATGAGTGGTTTCTATCGGCCATGTTGCGCTTTCCAGCAGGAAAAGGGGAAGAGAGCCGCGCACGGGTTAAAGCGTTACTTGCTCACCGCGCAGCAACGCAGCCAACAAATCAGCCTAGTTGCGGGTCGGTTTTTCGTAACCCAGAGAATGACTATGCGGCACGTTTGATCGAGTCGTGTGGCTTAAAAGGGAAAAGATTTGGTGGTGCGGAGATTTCAGAAAAGCATGCCAACTTTATCGTTAACAGCGGTAATGCAACGGCCTTAGATCTCGAAAATGCAATTGAACGGGTAAAAGAAACGGTAGAGAAAGAGACAGGAATTCAACTCCATCCTGAGGTCTGTATTGTTGGTGAGAAGCTGGAGAATCAAGATGATTGAACAGCAAAACAGGAGCCTTATTCGAGCGGTTAAGAGTCCAGAGGAGTTTGGGCGTGTTGCTGTCTTAATGGGGGGTACAGCGGCTGAAAGAGAGGTTTCGTTGAAAAGTGGCCGTGCAGTTTTTGAGGCGTTACTGCGAAATAAGATTGATGCGGTTGCACTCGATATTGGTGAGCAGCCATTACAAGCACTGTTAGAGGGTAACTATTCTCGTGTTTTTAATATGCTTCATGGACGAGGTGGAGAAGATGGTGTGATTCAGGGGGCTTTGCAGGCTCTGAATCTGCCATTTACAGGAAGCGGTGTATTGGGTTCTGCACTGAGTATGGATAAGTTACGAAGCAAACTTTGCTGGCGCGGGTGCTGTCTCTCGACACCTGCCTGGATGCAGATAGACGGGCAAAAAGATTTATCAGAATGTGAGGAGAGATTGGGTTTTCCTGTCATTGTTAAGCCCGCACAAGAGGGCTCTAGTATCGGTATGAGTCGAGCAGAAAATTCTGATGAGTTGCTTAAGTCTTGGGAGTTGGCTGCTCAGTGTGGTTGTGAAGTCTTTGCTGAGCAATGGATCACAGGAAAGGAGTATACGGTTGCGATAATTGGTGAGACAGCTCTTCCGGTCATTAGATTGGAAACACCGAACCTGTTTTATGATTTTGAAGCAAAGTACGTTTCTGATTCAACGGAGTACCACTGCCCATGTGGTCTATCTGAAGAGGCGGTAAAGGAGATGCAGTCTCTTGCGCTGAAGGCTTGCCAAGCTCTCTCTGTGAGCGGATGGGGGCGTGTTGATTTGATGGTGGATGAGCAGGGAAAGGCTTGGTTGATAGAGGTGAATACTATCCCAGGAATGACAGATCAAAGCTTGGTGCCAATGGCAGCTAATGCAGCAGGAATCTCTTTTGATGAGCTTGTTTGGTTGATCTTGGAAAGCAGCTTTTCTGCGGAGGCATTGTGTAATGGCTAGAAAAGGGGCAACAAAGAAGGATAGACAATGGGTTTCTCTGAAACCTTTGAGTGTAGTCTTTGCTCTTCTTCTGGTTGCTGTAATGGGAACCTTTTTAACGGCCAAATTGAATAAAGGTGAGCTGCTCCCGATTAAGTATGTGAGGCTGGAAGGAAACCTCAGCTATATCGATAGAGCTGAAATCAAAGCTGAAATAGGGCCATTGCTTGAAAAAGGGTTTTTAGCACTGAATATGGAGATGATTAGCCAATCAGTTAGACAGCTTCCTTGGGTTGACTCTGTTCATGTTGCGCGTATTTGGCCAGATACGCTTCAAATTGCTTTGGCAGAGCAAAAGCCCTATTTGAAGTGGGGCCATGATGCCTATTTGAATAAAAGGGGCGAGCAGTTTGCATCGTCAGGCCGAGCTGTCAGTGAGGTGTTGCCAGAGCTGTTTGGCAAAAATGGGCAAGAAAAGGTTTTGCTGGAACAGTTTGAGCAGCTTAAAGAAGCGCTTGCCCTACAGGATATGAGAATAAAAATCTTTCGAGTGACAGGGCGGCAGGCGTGGCGCTTAACGTTGGAAAATAAGACGGAAGTTTTATTGGGGCGAGATCAGCCGAAGGTGGCTTTTGAGCGCTTTATCCGTTCTGTGCCGTTACTCGGTGAAGAGAGGTTACAAAGAATTAGCCGAATTGATATGCGCTATCCCAATGGTTTTGCTGTGCAGTGGAAAGAGACTGAGTTTAATAAGGTTGGAATGAATAGCTTTTTGCAGGATGTAAAAAATGTCTAAGAAAGATGAACGTAAAATTATAGTTGGGCTCGATATAGGAACCTCAAAAGTTGCGGCAATTGTGGGTGAAGTGATGCCTGACGGTGAGATTGAGGTGATTGGTATCGGCTCAAACCCCTCTCGTGGGTTGAAAAAAGGGGTTGTTGTTAATCTTGAGTCAACAGTTCATTCAATACAGCGCGCGGTAGAAGAGGCAGAATTGATGGCGGGATGCCAGATAACATCAGTTTATGCGGGCATCGCGGGAAGTCATATCAGCAGTTTGAATTCTCACGGGGTGGTTGCAATTAAGGATAAAGAGGTCTCGCAAGCTGATGTTGACCGAGTGATTGATTCAGCGCGTGCCGTTGCAATTCCCGCAGATCAGAAAATTCTTCATATATTGCCACAAGAATTCATTATTGACCGTCAAGAAGGGATCAAAGAGCCGGTTGGGATGGCTGGTATTCGTTTAGAAGCTCGTGTGCATATGGTTACCGGCGCGGTGAGTGCAGCTCAAAATATTATTAAGTGTGTTCGCCGTTGTGGGCTGGAGGTCGATGACGTTGTTCTTGAGCAGCTTGCCTCAAGTAGCTCCGTGCTAACAGAAGATGAGAAGGATCTGGGGGTTTGTCTGGTCGATATCGGTGGAGGAACTACCGATATGGCGATCTTTACGGAAGGCTCCATACGCCACACTGCTGTTATTCCGATTGCTGGAGATCAGGTGACGAATGATGTTGCGGTAGCGCTTAGAACGCCAACCAAACATGCGGATGAGATCAAAATAAAGCATGCCTGCGCGCTAACGCAGTTAGCAAGTCAGGATGATTTGATTGAGGTTCCAAGTATTGGGGATAGGCCGCCACGAAAAATTTCAAGACACAATCTGTCTGAGATATTGGAGCCTCGTTATGAAGAGTTGATGCTGCTTGTACAGGCAGAGTTAAGAAGAAGTGGGTTTGAAGAGTTAGTTGCAGCAGGTGTTGTTTTAACCGGTGGTAGTTCAAAAGTGGAAGGGCTAGTTGATTTGGCAGAAGAGGTTTTTCATATGCCAGTTCGATTAGGGTCTCCGTTCGGCGTTTCTGGTTTGGTGGATATTGTCAGAAACCCAATATATGCAACAGGTGTGGGTCTGTTGCTATTTGGGCAACAGAATCTCGCGCATGAATTGAGATCAGAGCCGGTTAAGTCAGGTTTTAGTGGGATTTTGGCGAAGATGAAGAGTTGGTTTCAGGGGAATTTCTGAATTTTTTATTAAATAGAGAGCAGTAAAGTTAAAAGGGGAAGGGCAATGTTTGAATTATTGGATACATGCAGTGAAAACGCGGTCATTAAAGTGCTGGGAATTGGCGGAGGTGGCGGTAACGCTGTCAATCATATGGTTAGCTGTGAGATAGACGGTGTCGATTTTATTTGTGCAAATACAGATGCACAGGCGTTAAAAAATAGTCAAGCAAGAACGACACTTCAGTTAGGCGGGAGCCAAACAAAAGGGTTAGGCGCTGGTGCGAACCCCGCAGTTGGTAAGCAGGCGGCTGTTGATGATTTTGAGCGAATTCGTGAAGTGATTGAGGGCTCGGATATGGTCTTCATCACCGCAGGTATGGGTGGTGGAACAGGGACTGGAGCAGCTCCCGTTGTTGCTGAGGTAGCTAGAGAGTTAGGCATTCTAACTGTAGCTGTTGTTACAAAACCATTCCCATTCGAAGGAAATAAACGCAAGAAAATTGCGGATGAAGGAATTGAGGAGCTGAGCAAGCATGTCGATTCATTGATTACCATTCCTAACGAGAAGTTGCTTCCTGTTCTTGGTAAAGACATGACGTTACTTAATGCATTTAAAGCAGCAAATGATGTTTTGCTAGGAGCTGTGCAGGGTATTGCTGAGCTAATCACTCGCCCAGGTCTAATGAATGTTGATTTCGCGGATGTGCGTACGGTCATGTCAGAAATGGGTATGGCGATGATGGGGACTGGCGTGGCGAGCGGTGACAATCGAGCAAGAGAGGCGGCGGAAAGCGCAATTTCTAGTCCACTTTTAGAAGATATTAATTTACAAGGCGCCAAAGGAATTCTTGTCAATATTACAGCTGGGCTTGATCTTTCTATTGGGGAATTTGAAGAGGTTGGCAACGCGGTTAAAGAATTTGCATCCGATGATGCAATGGTTGTTGTGGGGACTGTTATTGACCCAGATATACAGGGTGAACTCCGTGTGACAGTTGTTGCAACAGGACTGGCTGAAGCGGGAAAACAGGCCATTCAAGAGGCGCCTATTAAGCTTGTACAAAAGAAGAATACTGGGGAAGTTGATTATGAAGTGCTAGATCAACCGACTGTTATTCGTCACAGCCGCACCTTTGTTTCAGAAAAAACAGCTGAGCCAAATAAAGATATGGACTTGGAGTACCTTGATATTCCAGCATTTTTGCGTCGTCAAGCAGACTAAAAAATCAGGTGGGTAGGTTTCTTGGGAATGGTTTTTGAGGCGCAGTTCATTTTTTGTGAAAATAGCTTATGTTACAATTCCATGAATTTTTCATGTGGGTAGACGAGAAACTTAATGATTAAACAGAGAACATTGAAAAATGTTATCCGCGCAACGGGTGTCGGGCTTCATACTGGTGAGAAGATTTATCTTACGCTTAGACCTGGTGCACCAAACAGCGGAGTTGTTTTTCGTCGTGTAGACCTTGAAGAGCCAGTTACGATTGAGGCTAAACCCGAAAATGTTGGGGATACTCAATTATCGACCTGTTTAGTACAGGATGGGGTGAGAATTTCTACTGTAGAGCATTTGTTGTCGGCTATTGCGGGATTGGGTATCGATAATATTTGCATAGATGTCAGCGCTGCTGAAGTTCCAATTATGGATGGAAGCGCTGGCCCTTTTGTTTTTCTATTGCAGTCAGCCGGTGTAGAAGAACAGGACGCGCCCAAAAAGTTTATCCGCATAAAGCGAAAAGTTGTTGTCGAAGAGGATGACAAGTGGGCCTGTTTTGAGCCCTTTGATGGATTTAAAGTCTCATTTTCAATTGAATTTGACCACCCGGCATTTAAGGATCGTCCTCAAATAGCCTCCATAGACTTTTCTTCGACCTCTTTTGTGAAAGAGGTTAGTCGAGCGAGAACGTTTGGTTTTATGAAGGATATTGAGGCACTGCGCAAGCGAGAGTTGGCGTTGGGTGGCAGCATGGACAATGCAATTGTTGTAGATGATTACCGTGTTTTAAATGAAGATGGTCTTCGTTATGAAGATGAATTTGTAAAGCATAAAATTCTTGATGCAATTGGGGATCTTTACCTTTTAGGCCACAGCCTAATTGGTGAATTTACAGGCTGCAAATCAGGGCATGCACTTAATAATCAATTGTTAAGGGCGCTCATAAAGGACGAAGATGCCTGGGAAGAGGTGACCTTTACAGAAGATGATGACCTTCCTATCTCTTACATAAAACCTGTTCCAGTAAGTTAGTCTGCTCTGAAATGATCGGCTATTCACAAAAAGAGGCCACCTTTCAACTATAATTAATGCTCAAGAGAGTGAGTCGAGCGTATTGCTCAGGCGTTGAAGGGCCTTTTTTAACTGCTCTTCTTTGATGTGATCAGCCGACTCCTGAAGTAGTTTGATGACTGCTTTTGAGGGAACTGTTTTTGATTCATGAGGAGTTTGGTGGTTCGTTAATATATTGGGCAGTACCCGGATTTTTATGGATTGAAAATTGTAGTCTGCCTGTTGGTTAATTTTTTCGAGCAGACTGGGGATGTAAAAACGTAACCGTGAGACCCAAATAGGGCTGTCAACGAGAATAGTTATTGTTTTCTCTTTTGTAGTGCACTGATTGAAGTGAGAGGCAATAAACTCAGGAAGTTGTTTTTTTAGCTGAAATGTAATGCGGTTGCTCTCGCTAATTTTAAATAGAATTGGCTTAAGACCATTTGGTGGAGCATTTAAAAGAGTATTTAGCTTTTTCATTTAGGCAGGCAGTTTGATATTAATTTAAAGAATACCAATCGAGATTAGAGATGCAAATTTTCCTTCTATCAAAAAATGGAACGCAAACCTTTCCGCTTAGGAAAGAGATGCTATTCACGGCGGTATTTATTGTTGTTTCTGCTTTGAGCTTGGCTTTTTTTGCCGGTTCTAAATTTTCTTCAGCGCCTTCAGTAGCACCGTCGGAAGGTGTCGCCTTGGTAAAACCTCTTCAGCAAGAGTTAAGTGATCAGAAAGTTAAACTGGTAGAGCTTCAAAGAACGAGTCAATCTAGCGTAAATGGTTTGGCCATCAAATTAGGCCAGTTACAAGCCCAGATGCTTAGGTTAAATGCTATTGGTCAGAGAATGACGAAAACAGCCGGTTTAGATGAAAAAGAGTTCAATTTTTCTGAGCCGCCAGCAATCGGGGGCGTCTCTTCCAGCTTGGAGGAGGCCGCTGATAATGGAGACGGTATTCAGGTAGCCATCGATCAGCTCTTTGTGCAGTTGCAGGAAAAAGAGCAACAACTCAATGCGCTTGAAGCAACTTTAGCAGGAAAAGCATCGCAAAAAGAGTTCAGACCTGCAGGAAGGCCAATAAGAAAAGGTTGGTTGTCCTCTTACTTTGGGAAAAGGACAGATCCATTTACTGGCCGTAAAGCTTGGCATCATGGTGTTGATTTTGCGGGTCGTGAAGGCTCAGATGTTATTGCAATTGCATCAGGTGTTGTTACATGGGCATCTGACAGGCATAACTACGGAGAAATGGTTGAGATCGATCATGGTAAAGGTTATGTCACTCGCTATGGGCACAACAAAGAGTTGCTTGTGAAGGTGGGGGATATGGTGAGACAAGGCGATGCGATTGCCAAGATGGGTTCGACTGGGCGCTCAACCGGTCCACATGTGCATCTTGAAGTTTTACGAAAAGGGCAAAAGGTTAATCCTGTTAAGTTTATTAGGGCCTCCAGGTAGAATTCATCTGACCTGATCTTTATTGCTATCTGTTTTAGTCTCTCTGCTTTAATTCATCAAGCTTAAACCTTCTGAAGTTTTAACTGCTTTTCTGCAGGCAGCAGGACTGTTTCTTTGCCAGCAAATAGCGCCTTAAAGTGCTATTTTAGAGGGTACATTCTTTCTGGGATCAAGTATCATTACCTCTTTATTTGCACAGCATTAGGCGTTTCAATATGGTTAGTAAACTCGTAAAGATGGTTGTGGGCAGTCGTAATGATCGGCTGGTTAAGCAAAAGAGAAAAACGGTCAAGAATATTAATCTTCTTGAGGAATCCTTCTCGACGTTGAGTGATGATGAGCTTAAGGCCAAAACCGGTGAGTTTAGGGGGCGTTTAGAGCAAGGTGAAGCGCTAGATAAGCTCATGCCTGAGGCTTTCTCTGCTGTTCGAGAGGCGGCAAAACGTGTTCTGAATATGCGCCATTTTGACGTTCAGCTGATTGGTGGAATGATTCTAAATGACGGCAAAATTGCCGAGATGCGTACGGGTGAAGGTAAAACACTTGTTGCGACCTTGGCAGCCTATATGAATGCGCTTCCTGGAAAAGGTGTTCATGTCATAACCGTCAACGATTATCTGGCAAGCCGAGATGCCGAGTGGATGGGGAAAATTTACGATTTCTTGGGAATGTCCACGGGTGTTATTGTCGGTGGATTAGACACCGATGCGCGAAGAGAGGCTTATAACGCCGATATTACCTATGGCACTAATAATGAGTTTGGCTTCGATTATCTTCGCGACAACATGGCCTTTAGCATGGAGCAAAAGGTTCAGCGTGATCTGCATTTTGCCATTATCGATGAGGTTGATTCGATTTTAATCGATGAGGCGCGAACACCTCTGATCATCTCTGGTCCAACCGATGATAAAACCGACCTCTATATCAAAATAGATGGTCTTATCCCACTTCTTAATCGTCAGGATGATGAGGAGGGAACAGATGGAGACTTCTATGTGGATGAGAAGGCGCGGCAAGTCTATTTGACAGAGCGAGGTCACGAATCCGTTGAAGCGATGATGGTGAAAAATGGTTTGTTGGGTGACGATGATAGTCTCTATTCCTCTTCAAACATCCGTTTGATGCACCATGTGACTGCCGCATTGAGAGCGCATGCGCTGTTCCAGAAGAATGTTGACTATATTGTTCAAAATGGCGAAATTGTCATTGTAGATGAGTTCACTGGGCGGACAATGCCGGGTCGCCGCTGGTCTGATGGTTTACATCAGGCTGCCGAAGCCAAAGAGGGTGTCGAGATTCAGAATGAGAATCAGACGCTTGCATCGATCACTTTTCAGAACTACTTTCGCCTTTACGGCCAGCTTTCCGGAATGACGGGTACTGCTGATACGGAAGCCTACGAATTGCAACAAATCTATGGCCTTGAAGTTGTTGTAATTCCAACTCATAGAGAGACAGTTCGTGATGATATGGGCGACCTCGTTTATCTGAGTAAAGATGAAAAGCATCAAGCAATTGTCGAAGACATTAAAGATTGCATCAAACGTGGTCAGCCAGTTTTAGTTGGAACGGCCTCCGTTGAAAGTTCTGAAGAGATTGCTGTTCTGCTGAAGAGCGATAAGGTTCCTCATGAAGTCTTGAATGCAAAACAACATGAGCGTGAAGCGCACATTATTGCTCAAGCAGGGCGTGCCGGCTCGGTGACTATTGCGACAAACATGGCGGGGCGTGGAACAGATATTGTTCTGGGTGGAAACCTTGATGTGGAACTTGAATCCGCTGAAACAGAAAATGAGGCCAAAGCTGCTGAGATAAAAGAGGCATGGGAGGCTCGTCATCATGGTGTGATCGAGGCGGGAGGCTTACACGTTATCGGTACGGAGAGGCATGAATCACGGCGTGTTGATAACCAGCTAAGAGGTCGTTCCGGTCGTCAAGGTGATCCAGGGTCAACTCGCTTTTATCTTTCGCTAGAAGATGACTTAATGCGGATTTTTGCCTCTGAGCGGGTCTCTAGCTTAATGCAGAAATTGGGCATGGAAGAGGGTGAGGCGATTGAACATCCTTGGGTAACACGCGCGATAGAGAATGCACAGCGCAAAGTTGAAGGGCGTAACTTTGATATTAGAAAGCAGCTTCTGGAATACGATAATGTTGCTAATGATCAGCGGAAGGTGATTTACGGGCAACGTAATGAGCTGATGGCAACAGAAGATGTTTCTGAAATGATTCGAGTCGTGCGTAGCGATGTGGTTGACCAAGTTCTAGATCAACATATTCCTCAGCAAAGCATGGAAGAGCAATGGGATGTGAAAGGGCTTGAAATGGCTCTTGAGAGCGAATTTGGTCTGGAACTTCCTGTGCAAACAATGCTTGATCAAGACGATAGTCTGCACGAAGAGAATTTAAGAACGCTTATCCAGGAAAAAATCGAAGCAGACTACTTGGCAAAAGAAGAGCTGGTTGGTACCGAGGTGGTTCGCCATTTTGAAAAGGCAGTGATGCTGCAAGTGCTAGACAATACATGGAAAGATCACTTGGCTGCGATGGACTCCTTGCGCCAGGGGATTCATTTGCGTGGTTATGCACAAAAAGATCCAAAACAAGAATACAAGCGTGAAGCGTTTGAGATGTTTTCGAATATGCTTGATGGCATTAAGCTCGAAGTCATTACGATCCTCTCAAAAGTTAAGGTAAATACAGAAGAGGATGTCGAAGCGGTAGAGGCACAAAGAGAGCAAGCAGCCGCAGGTGAAGTTCATTATGAACATGCAGCCTCAAGCGCATTGGAAAATGAAGGTGAGGCTGAACAACCAGAGAAAGTGCCAGAGCAGCCCTATGCCAGAAGTGGTCAGAAAGTTGGGCGGAACGATCCCTGTCCTTGTGGGTCGGGTAAGAAATATAAGCAGTGCCACGGTAAGCTTCAGTAAGATGGCAGTAGGTGAGGCTAGCTTTCCTATAATGCATCCAGTTCGGGGCGTCGAACTGGGTACAGCTTGTGCGGGAATAAAACAGAATAGACGAGATGACCTTTTGGTCATGAAGTTTTCTGAAGATTCTACATGCGCAGCATTGTTTACCCAAAACGCATTTTGTGCTGCTCCAGTAATTGTTGCTCGGAAACATCTTGCTAAAGCACCTCGTTACCTAATTGTTAATTCAGGTAATGCAAATGCAGGAACGGGAAAGAGAGGGCTTGAAGATGCTCTGAGAACTTGTAATTCGCTGTCAACAGAGGTCGGTTTGCCGGCGGAAAAAGTGCTTCCATTTTCGACGGGTGTGATCGGCGAGAATCTACCTGTACTGAAGGTAGAAGAGGCAATTCCAGTCGCTTTAGCCTCTTTATCGGAAGATAATTGGGGTGCGGCGGCAAAAGCAATTATGACGACGGATAGTCGCCCAAAGGGTGCATCGCTTCAGCTTGATATAGAGGGACAAAAGATAACCATTACCGGTATATCTAAAGGCTCGGGTATGATTCACCCGAATATGGCGACAATGTTGGCGTTTATTGCAACCGATGCAGTTGTTGATCAGCCTCTACTGCAACAATGTCTTAAAGAGGCTGTAGATGTCTCCTTTAACTGTATTTCGGTTGATGGTGATACCTCTACTAATGATTCCTGCGTTTTGGCGGCTACTGGCAATATCAACGAAGTGGAAATCAAGGCGGGGACAAATGCTAAGGTGCTTTTTAGTGAGGCATTGGTAACGGTTTGCAAGCAACTTGCAGAAGAGATAGTCCTCGATGGTGAGGGGGCAACCAAACTAATGCGTGTTGTCGTTGAAAATGCAGCCTCAGAAGAGGAGGCCAAGCAAGTTGGCATGGTTGTCGCACAATCACCACTTGTAAAAACAGCTTTCTTTGCAGGCGACCCAAATTGGGGACGTATTCTTGCTGCAGTGGGGCGAGCTGGTATTGAGAAGCTAGATATTGATGCATTGACTATTTGGTTGAATGAGGTCTGCATCGTTCGAAACGGTGGTCGTGCGAGTGATTATAGCGAGTCTGCAGGACAGAGTGCCATGTCTGAAGATGAAATTACTGTTCGTATAAATCTGGCGCGTGGGGACTGCCAGCAGAGGGTTCTATCGTGCGATTTGTCCTACGACTATGTCAAAATCAACGCTGAATATAGAACCTGATCAATTACTTCACGTTGCGGTTGGCGTTATCCGCAATTCAAACGGCGATGTTCTGATTGCCAAGCGAGCTGAAGATCTTCATCAAGGTGGTTTGTGGGAGTTTCCTGGAGGAAAAGTTGAGCCGGGGGAGACTGTACAGCAAGCACTTAAGAGAGAATTGTTTGAAGAGCTTGGAATTGATATTGAGCAAATAGCTCCCCTGATCAAAATTCAGCATGCCTATCCTGATCGCAATGTGCTGCTCGATGTTTGGCAGATTAAGGTTTTTTCAGGTGAAGCATACGGTAAAGAGAGGCAGCCGGTCTGTTGGGTTCCTGTGGAGCAGCTAAAGAACTACCCTTTTCCTAAGGCAAACTGGCCAATTAGACGGGCAATAGAGCTGCCATCTCTATATGGCATCCTTGATATTCATGAGAGTGAGAGTGAAACAGAGATAATTAAAAAACTTACCTTAATTTTGAAGTCAGGCTGTCAACTGGTTCAACTCAGAGGGAAAAGGTTAGAGGAGGCCCGTTTTCAAAGACTGGCCGTTTTAACAAAAGAATACTGCTGCAAACCGGGCGTTAAATTGTTGCTAAATAGCTCACCTAGATTGGTGAAATTAACTGAATCAGCCGGTGTTCACCTATCAAGCAGGCGCTTGAGAAGTTTATCATCAAGGCCTCTTGGGGAGAGGTTTTTAGTTTCAGCCTCTTGCCATAATGAGGAAGAGCTTCAGCACGCTTGCCGTATAGGTGTTGATTTTGTCGTTCTATCTCCTGTTTTAAAAACAGGAAGTCACCCTGAAACAGACCCGTTAGGTTGGGAGTGTTTTAGGCGGCTAGTTGAAAGCTGTAGTGTGCCAGTATATGCGCTTGGTGGATTGCAGTTTTCAGATCAAGAGGTAGCTCGGAGTTTAGGCGCGCAAGGTATCGCAGGAATTAGCCTCTTTCAGGCTAAATAGGTTATTCAGCCCATTCTGAAAGATCGTCAGTTGACGAAATTTTCTCTCCTGGGATTGTACGACCCTCATCAGCCCACTCACCAAGGTCAATTAGCTTGCAACGCTCGGAGCAAAAAGGGCGGTATTTTGATGTGCTATCCCAAATGATCTTTTTGGCACAATTAGGGCAAGCTACAGTGCCGATGCTTTTAACAGTCATAGGGGGCTAAAGAATGCAGCGGGTGAGTTTGAAATTAACATCATTTTCCGCTTGTTTGGGGCGATCACACATGCTCATTTTCATAAAGCGAATTGTATAGCGGTGCTTTCCACCACTTATTTCAGCAAAGTAAGGTGCGTCTCGATCAATGGAAACACGGACGAGCTGAAAGGATTGGTTTTGGTCGAGAGTTTGTTGGTAAAAGCCACCTATTGCACACTCATTACTAGAAAAAGCACTTTCACGTATGAATTTTAGGACTAGCCTGACGGCTTTTTGTGTTGCTCTAAAAGGGTTTGTCCATGATTCAAGATCACCTTTTCTGACTGCATCAGGTTGTTGTAACCAGAAGTGGAAAGTGGGTAGGTCAAATGCACAGGTTCCACCAGGGATAGTGCTGCGCTGGGATATGCTCTTGAGTAAATCGCATTCCATCATTAAAAATGCAGCTTTACCGCTGCTTTCTCGAAGTTGATCGGCTGTTTTTTGAAGTTCAGAGATGGTTTCTGAAAGTTTAGGTTTGTCGACACCGTGGTTTGTTGCAATCCTAGTAAGAATTCCTGCATGTCTATCCAGCTCTTTTAGTAGTTCAGATTTGACGTCAGTTCGGCTGAAAATAGCTTGAATATCGAGAAGATTGTCAATGACAGCGCGAGAATCCCAGACGGTTGTACCCAGCATGAAATGGTCGATTTGTCTAAAAAGCTGCTCAAGCCTTAATAGAAGACGAACCCTTTCATTCAGAGGGAGTTCATAGGTAGTTATGTTATTCAATTCAAAACCAAATACTAGGAAACTGATTAGATACAGCAGACTGTCCAATTTTGACTAAAAGAATAAATTAGTCAATAGCGATAGCCATTAAATTTATTTCGAAACTTTAAAGTAAGACAAAGGGGCTGTTTTATTTTCGGTTTGTGGAAAGTGCGAGGTAAAAATTGTTTAATTTAGTGACTTGTCCCTTGAGGCTTTCTTGAGAACCATTATTGAGAATTATGTCGTCAGCAATTTCTCTTCGTTTGTTGCGGACGGCTTGGCTAGAGATTATCTCAAGGATCTCATTTTGTGAAAGCTGATCTCGACTCATAACCCTCGAAATTTGTTGCTCCAGCGGCAAGTCGATAACGAGAATGCGGTCAACAGAATTTTGCCGGTCTGTCTCAATAAGGAGCGGGACACTGAAAATAACGTAAGGGGCCTCTTGTTGAGCTGCCCAGCTATTCATCTGCTGATAGACGAGGGGGTGGAGAATGTTTTCAAGAAGCTCTTTCGCGTCAGGGTTGTTGAAGATTAATTGACGTATTCGCGGCCTATTCAGCTGGCCATTTTTTAGTATGATCTCAGCACCAAATGCCTCAATAATTTTATTCAGAGCGGGTTGGCCTGGCTCTACAAGCTGGTGAGCAATAACGTCGGCATCTGAAACAGGTACATTAAGTTCTGAGAAGAGATTCGTAACAGTTGTTTTGCCGCAACCAATACCACCTGTTAAACCGATGACTAGCATATAACGGACTAGCTAAGGCCACTAAACAAGAGGTAGTGGCTAATGATCTCATCACCCCACAGCAGGGCTATCCAGCCGGCAGCAGCTAGATATGGGCCAAATGGGATGGGTGTTCCTTTTTTTTGCCGTTGTGTTATAAGCAGAAGGCTACCCACAACAGCACCGACTAATGAAGAAAGAATAATGATGACGGGTAGCATTTGCCAGCCCATCCACGCTCCGAGCGCGGCAAGGAGTTTAAAGTCTCCAAATCCCATACCCTCTTTTCCCGTGGCAATTCGAAATAGATGATAAACAGACCAAAGGCTTAAATAGCCAGCAACTGCTCCAATTATACTGGTGTGGCTATCGATAAATAGATTGAATAGGCTAAGAACTAGCCCAGCCCAAAGAAGTGGTAGAGTGATTGAATCGGGTAATAATTGAGTATCATAATCAATCATCGTTAAGCAGATTAGGAACCATGTAAGGATGAGAGCAGACACCATTTCTAAACTGCATCCAAAATGGGAGGCAACAATAACCGAGAGTAGGGCTGTTGCTAATTCAACGGTTGGATAACGAATGGATATGGGATTTTTACAGTTTGCACACTTGCCGGCTAAAAAAAGGTAGCTCAGAACGGGTATATTTTGGAGTGCCGTGATAGGTGATTTGCAGTTTGGGCAGCAGGAGCGAGGGAGTGATAGCGTAAACGGCTCAGGCTCTTCATTCTTGCTATCTTGTCCAAGGTATTCTAGGCACTCTTTCCGCCAGCCCTTTTCCATCATGATTGGCAAGCGGTAAATCACCACATTTAGGAAGCTGCCAACCATCAAGCTGATAAGCCCCACGGCTAACAGCAGAAAAGAGGAGCTACTTTGTAAAAGTTCTAATAATGCCAAAACGGAATCAAGTTTCTTTAAACAACTGCACCAAGCTTGAAGATAGGGAGGTACATGGCAATAACCAGGCCACCAATTACGACACCTAAGAATGCCATAATCATCGGTTCAAGAAGACTGGTGAGTGAATCAACGGCGTTATCAACCTCTTCTTCATAAAAATCAGCAACTTTGGAAAGCATAGCATCGAGAGATCCTGACTCTTCGCCAATCGCGATCATTTGAATAACCATGTTAGGAAAGAGCTCTGCCTGTCGCATAGATTGCTGAAGTTGAGTTCCGGATGCGACTTCCTCACGCATCTTCAAAATGGCATCAAAATAGATAATATTTCCTGCAGCACCAGCAACAGAGGTAAGCGCGTCAACTAGCGGAACGCCAGCGGCAGACATTGTTCCGAGTGTTCGAGCAAAACGGGCGATAGCAGCTTTATTAAGAATGTCACCAATTACGGGTAGCTTGAGTAGCGCGCGATCTAGAAAATGCTGAAAGGCAACAGAACGTTTTTTTGCATTGATCGCAACAAATATAGCAATTCCAATTGAGCCGAAGATAGCCCACCACCACTCTTGGATAAAGCGGGACATGTCAATGACCATCTGGGTAAAAGCAGGGAGGTCTGCACCAAAGCTTTCAAATAGCTCTTCAAAGGTTGGTACAACAAAAATAAGTAGAATAGCAGTCACGACAAAGGCAACAACTAAAACAGCGATTGGATAGCTCATCGCTTTTTTGATTTTTGCCTTAAGGGCTTCTGTTTTTTCTTTGTATTCGGCAATTTTGTGCAATAGTGTTTCGAGAATACCGGCCTGCTCACCTGCATTAACTAGGTTGCAAAATAGTTCATCAAAATAGAGAGGCTGTTTGCTGAGTGCTTCAGCTAGGGCTGTTCCGCCTTCCACATCGCTTTTAATGCCTAAAATCATATCTTGCATGGCTGGATTTTCATGTCCTCGCCCTACAATATCAAAAGCCTGCACGAGAGGGACGCCAGCAGACATCATGGTCGCTAGCTGACGGCTAAAGATGGCAATATCTTTTGTCGTAATCTCTTTTGTTCTTTTGCTAAAAAGCGGTTTTGGCTTCTTTTTGACCTTGATGGGTTTGATGCCCTGTCGACGAAGTTCTGTTTTAACAATGGTTTCACTTTTTGCAGTTTGTTCGCCTTTGATCCGGTTACCTTTTTTATCGGTTCCTTCCCATGCGTACAATGTAGGTTCGAGTGTTTTTGTAGCCATAATTCCTATTCTCTGGTTACTCGGTCGACTTCTTCGATGCTTGTAATACCTGATCTTATTTTATTGAGTCCAGACTCACGGAGGTCTTTGACTCCCTCTTTCTTAGCTTGGTCTGCAAGCTCAATAGAGGTGCGATTTTCCATAATTAGTCGGCCCATTTCCTCAGAAATAGGCATTACCTGATAAATACCAACTCGGCCTTTATAGCCGTTTACGCATTGGTCACAACCGACTGCGTGATAAACGGTTAAATCTCCTAATTCACCTTCTGAGAATCCAGCTTCAAGCAGTGCATCTTTAGGTAACTCAGCTGGCTCCTTGCAGTGTTCACACAGCCTTCTGGCAAGCCGTTGTGCCATAATCAAGACAACAGCAGAGGCTATGTTAAATGCAGGAACCCCCATTTGTGCAAGCCGGCTTAGTGTTTGAGGGGCATCATTTGTATGCAATGTTGATAAAACCATGTGCCCTGTTTGGGCCGCTTTAACAGAAATCTCAGCGGTTTCAAGATCTCGAATCTCACCAACCATGATGATATCGGGATCTTGGCGGAGAAAAGCGCGGAGGGCGGTGGCGAATGTTAAGCCAGTTTTAACGTTAACATTAACCTGATTGATCCCTGTGACCGTGATTTCAACAGGATCTTCTGCTGTTGAAATATTTCTCTCAGGTGAGTTGAGCATGTTGAGCCCAGTATAAAGAGAGACAGTTTTACCACTGCCCGTTGGGCCGGTGACTAAAACCATTCCATAGGGTTTATTGATGGCTTCGATAAAGTGCTTTTTTTGCTCATCTTCAAATCCAAGCGCCTCAATACCAATTTGTGCGCTTGTGGGATCAAGTATACGCAAAACAACCTTTTCACCATGTAAAGTCGGTAGCGTATTAACACGAAAATCGATTGAGCGATTTTTTGATAGAGCCATCACGATACGCCCATCTTGCGGAACGCGTCTTTCAGCAATATTCATCTTTGACATCACTTTTAGACGAGAGATGATTCTATTGGCAAGGTTGGTCGGTGGGCTGGCAATTTCGCTCAACATACCATCGTGCCGAAAGCGGATGCGGAATTTCTTTTCATAAGGCTCAAGGTGGATGTCTGAAGCACCTTTATTGATCGCATCAAGAAGGATCTTATTTACAAACCGGACAATTGGTGTGTCATCAACGCCGGCATCTTGGTCGTCCTCATCCTCTTTTTCCCCGTCACTGATTTCAATGTTATCGAGATCGACATCTTCTGTGAACATGTCACTCATCGAGGTGTCAGCAGCCTCCAGTGCTTTATCAATAGTGTTACTTAGTTTGTCTTCTTCAACAAGAATAGCTTCAGTATTGAGCCCAGTATGAAATTTTATTTCATCGAGTCCTTGAAGGTTTGTAGGGTCTGAAACGGCGACAAAAAGCCGGCTGCCTCGTTTATAGAGAGGCAACGCATGGTGTTTCCTAATGAGTTTTTCTTTAACAAGGTTGACAGGTGCAACTTCAATATCCATTGCATCAAGATCGAACAGAGGTGCACCAAATTCGATAGAGGCGCAGTTAGCGAGAGTGCGGCTATCCAGTATGTTGTTAGTGACAAGATAGCTCACAAAAGGCAATTTGCTACTGATAGCTTTGCCTTGATGCTTAATGACGTCGTCTTCAGTTAGAAGATTGTCGAGTACCAGCTGCTGAGCCAGTCCACTTAATGTTATTTTGCTAGTGGAAGTTGCCATATCCTACGAACTAATCTCCATTATCTGTTTCAGTCTGTTGATTTTTAGGCTGCTAATTCAAGTCTACGCATAATACTAGTTGAAAGTAGGGATTTGTCCAATCTCACTGTGTCACACTTTCGTTGAAACTATTAATTAGATAAAAGTTGGGCTATTAGTTTTCTAATGGAGCTGGTTTCTAGTGGTTTGTCAAAGATGGCTGAAACACCAGCTTTCTGGACCGAAGCGAGTCGCCCTCCATCTTGCTCGCTTGTGACCATTATGACAGGGACGGAGCTTTGGCTGCTTTGTTCTCGTATATAAGCCACGAGCTCCTGCCCATCCATTTTTGGCATATTGTAATCGGTGACAATTAAATCAAAAAAATCATTACAGATAAGTGTTGTTGCTTCAGCTCCATTTTCGGCCTCTGTGATCTTCACAATTCCAAGGCTATTTAACACCTTGCGAATGTACTTTCGAGATAGTGGACTGTCGTCAACTACAAGAACTCGTGTGACTTCAAAGTCAAAATCCTCGATCTCATGGTCTGAAGGGTTTAGGTAATCAACAACCGTATCAAGAGCAATACTCAAATCATTGGTGGAGAATGGTTTTGGTAGGATAGCAACGGCACCTGCTTGACGGATGGGATCCAGGTAATTGATGTTTGTCTCGCTGGAGATAAGCATAAAAGCAAGCTCATTTAACGATTCATCGGTATGAATTGATTCTAATAATTCGGTTCCGGTCATATCTGGAAGATAAAGGGAGCTTATGACTAAATCAGGAATGTATTGCTTAATATGGCTTAGCGCAACGTTACCATGTTGCTCAAAATGGATGCTAGTAATGCCAATGGCATCTAGCTGATTTTTAATGATGCGCTGTTGAGTTATAGAAGGCTCAACAACGACAACCTGAAGCTCATGTATAGTTATGTTTTCCACATTTCTACCTTGCTTGGGATAAAGCCAATCCAATATTTGCCTGCCGGCTGAATTGGCAAAAACTGCTGAAATCATTTTGGGTTAGATCTGATTTGCTTGTTGCTCTGTCGGCATATAGTAGACCAATAACTTTCTTGTTTACCTTGATCGGAGCAATAAAGCAGTTATTTGTTTGAATGAGATTTTTGACATCTGGCGTAAATAATTGCCTTTGCTTAGGGTTTTTCTCAAAATCAATCCAGGTTGGGGAGGGCTGTTTTAACGCCTCTTTGAATAGGTTGTTTTCCCTATTTGTTAGTGAGAGAGAGAAAGGTTCATGATCTGTGTCGCTTAGCCACCCAAGAGCAGTTTTCTCTTTCAATTTAGTTTTGTCTGGGGAAAGTAAAGTGAACAGGGTTCTATCCATTTTTGTGCCACGTTGAATCCCCTCTATTACCATCTCAAACAGGAGATTTATTTGAATATCACCCTCTAGCATATCTCCAATTTCCTGAAGAATTTGGAGCTGGGTTTCGTGGTTATTTGTAGCCTCTGGAGCCTTTATGATAATTTTCTGTTTGGTTTGAAGGGGCTTTTCTTTATCCTCTGCCCCGGCTTTTGTTGGAGAGTGGATTAAAGCGGCAGCTTGATGCGCACCGAACTGGTTGGCGATGTTTGCCGCATTCTTGCTATTTTCAAAAACCTTCTTGCTGAGTGATTTGTATGAGCTGCCTGTCGATTCAGAAATCTCACGAAGGCAGGTTTCAAGTGCCTCTTTATTTTTTTTGCTTTTAAGTAGAACGGCAAGTTGATGGCCTTGTTGTACAAAGTGGGCGCGCTCATCGTCTTCGTAATCGTCACTGATGGCTTGCTTAATTAAGCCGCTTAACTGCCACTTATGGCTAAGAGCCGCTCCTAACCGACTAAGGTGAAAACCTAGCACTTCCGCTTCTGCTTTTTTAGCGGGCACTTTTCCTGCCCTTAATGCAGTATCGAGCTTCTGCGTTGAGCTGTCTCCTGAACACCAGAAGGAGATGGAGCCTAAATTTTTTAAAAGAGCAGCAATAAATATCTCTTCGGGAGAGCGGTCTTGGGCAAGGATCGCTAGCTGTTTTGCCTGCACAGCAGCATGAATTGCAACAGCAAGCTCTTGGTTTACACGGGTTTGGTCTTCGACCCCTAAAGCCGAATCGATAAAGGCGCAGGTGATCGATAGATTGTGAACCGTTTGTGAACCGAGAATAACGATTGCACGAGTAATCGTACCGAGCTTTTGATTGGAGGGGTTGTAGTAGGTACTGTTTGCGAGTTTAAGTGTTTTTGCAGTAAGCGTGGGATCCTGCAAGATGGTGGATGCCAGCTCCATGGCTCCAGACCTTTTATCTTGGATGATCTCTGTTATTTTTTGAGCAGTATTTGAAAAAATAGGGAGCTCTTTTTCGAGCAGCATATTTGTCCACTCATCAAGTGTGCGGAGTTTATGGTTGTGTTGGTTTTCTGTTGTTGACATCTGCTTGGCGAAGCTATTTTTATTAAAATATTTTAGGTAAAAAGTTTAGATCTTTTTAGGGTTTTTGCATGGGTTAAATTTTGCCAACAAAAAAAGCCGGTAGAAGAAATTCTGCCGGCTTGTATTGGATCAAGGTGGATGCTCTAATTTCTAGAGTTTTTCTATCTTAAGTCGTTGCTCATTAAATTTAAGCAAGGATGATTTTATCTCCTCCAGCTTCTTCCGCTCTTTTTCAACGACTGCTTCAGGCGCTTTATCGACAAAAGAGGAGTTGTTTAGTTTTCCTTCAATTCTAGGAAGCTCTTTTCCAATGCGTTCTATCTCTTTATCAAGCCGTGCCAGCTCTGCCTCTTTGTCTATTAAACCTGCCATTGGAATAAGGATTTTCATTTCATCGATTAGAGCAATTGCAGATTCTGGAGCTTGCTCGCCGCTAGCTAACCAGTCAATTTTTTCTAGGCGCCCAATTTTTTGCAGTAATTCACAGTTATTGTTAAGCCATACTTGGTCTTGTTTAGAGCCATTTTCGATCAAAATGGGAAGTAGTTTCCCAGGGGCAATGTTCATTTCACCACGTACACGTCGTACACCCAAAATAAATGACATGCACCAGTCCATCTCTTTTACTGCACTTTCATCTATTTTGTCGGTATTAGGGATGGGGTAGGGTTGGTTCATGATTGTTTCGCCATTACAACCAGCCAATGGCGAAACGCGCTGCCATATCTCTTCGGTAATAAAGGGGATGATGGGGTGAGAAAGTCTTAGCAGCGCTTCCAGTACTTTTACGAGTGTTTGTCGGGTTCCTCGTTTTGCAGCCTTGTTGCCGGCATCATTTTGTAGAACGGGTTTAGAGAGTTCCAAGTACCAGTCGCAGTACTCATTCCAGGTAAAGTCATAGATGGCTTGTGCAGCAAGGTCAAGACGATAACTTTCGATGGCTTGAGTGACGGTCTCTTCTGTCTGTTGTAAGCGAGAAATAACCCAGCGGTCGGCGGTGCTGAGCTGGATATCGCCACCATTTTGACCGCAGTCCTCACCCTCTGTGTTCATTAAAACGTAGCGAGCAGCGTTCCAGAGTTTATTGCAGAAGTTTCGGTAGCCTTCTATTCGCCCTGTTGAAAGCACAATGTCGCGACCAGTTGTGGCTTGAGCGGCAAAGGTAAAACGTAGTGCATCTGTGCCGTACGAAGGGATTCCATCTGGAAAGTTTTTCCGTGTCTGTTTTTCGATCTTTTTGGCCAGACGAGGCTGCATCATTCCCTGGTTTCTTTTTGCAACTAGCGATTCGAGGTCAATGCCATCAATTACGTCGATTGGATCGAGTACATTACCCTTAGATTTGGACATCTTTTGCCCTTCTGAGTCACGAACAAGGCCATGGATATAGATCTCTTTGAAGGGTACTTCGTCCATGAACTTGATGCCCATCATGATCATTCTGGCAACCCAGAAAAAGATAATGTCGAACCCAGTTACTAGCACGCTATTTGGGTAAAATGTTTTGATGCGCTCGTTCTCTTCGGGCCAGCCTAAAGTTGAAAAAGGCCAGAGTGCAGATGAGAACCAGGTATCGAGGACATCTTCGTCCTGTCTAAGCGAATAGTTTTCGGGGAAATTGTGCTTTTCTCGAATCTCATCCTCCGATCGGCCAACGTAGATATTGCCTTCATCATCGTACCAGGCGGGGATGCGGTGGCCCCACCAGATCTGGCGCGAGATACACCAGTCTTCGATGTTGTTCATCCATTCGAAATAGGTGTTTTTCCAGTTGTCAGGAACAAAGCGAATATCACCATTTTCAACGGCTTCGATTGCTGGTTTAGCGAGCGGCCCAACTTTGACATACCATTGGTCGGTGAGAAGTGGCTCGATAATAGAGCCAGAGCGGTCACCGCGAGGCACCATTAGCTTATGATCATCGGTCTTTTCCAAAAGCCCTTGGCTTTCGAGGTCAGAAATAACCTGTTTCCGCGCTTCAACACGATCCAACCCTATGTAGCTTGATGGAATAAGGTTGTGCTCATCTTCTTCGTTCTCACGGATTGCCGCATCGATGGTGAAAATATTGATTAAGCCGTTGTGGGGGAGTGCTTGTAGTGATGACCTGTCTCTATGGCGCTGCCAGACAGCATAATCGTTAAAATCATGTGCAGGTGTGATTTTAACGCAACCAGTGCCAAATTCAGGATCAACATAGTCGTCGGCAATAATCGGAATCCGGCGTCCAGTAAGCGGAAGCTCGACGAATTCACCGAGCAGATGTTTGTAGCGCTCATCTCCTGGGTGAACCGCAACAGCAGCGTCACCTAGCAATGTCTCAGGCCGTGTTGTTGCGACGACCAGGTGCCCTTGTCCATTAGTCAGTGGATAGCGCATATGCCAAAGGTAACCATTCTCTTCTTCAGAGAGTACCTCTAGGTCAGATACTGCTGTGTGCAGGACAGGATCCCAGTTAACGAGTCGTTTTCCGCGGTAGATTAGCCCCTCTTCATAGAGTCGAACGAACACCTCTTTAACCGATTCTGACAGTCCATCATCCATGGTGAAGCGCTCATTTTCCCAATCAAGCGAAGCACCCATGCGGCGAAGTTGGCGCGTAATAGTGCCGCCTGACTCCTCCTTCCATTCCCAGATTTTATTGATGAATTCATCACGGCCATAGTCGTGGCGTGTTTTGCCCTCAGCATTGATAATCCGCTCAACCACCATCTGTGTGGCAATTCCGGCATGATCGGTGCCCGGTTGCCAAAGCGTATTATCTCCCTTCATGCGGTGATAGCGGGTTAGCGTATCCATGATCGTGTCTTGGAATGCGTGCCCCATGTGCAGGCTGCCGGTCACATTGGGTGGTGGAATCATGATGCAGTATGGATCGCCACTGCCGGAGGGGGCGAAATGGCCCTCGTCTTCCCAGGTTTGATAGCAGTTTTTTTCGATCGCTTGAGGGTTGTACTGTTTTTCCATTTTTTCTCTGGGAGGTGTGTGAATATAAAAGGTGTTTATTATATAGAGTGTAAGCTATGAAGGACTAGAGCTTATGCGTGTTCAGTGAGTAACCGCGTTGCTGATAAAAACGGTATCGATCTCGGCCCGCTTTCCGGATGTTTTCATCTTCATTGATGATCTCGATCACTCTCTCAAAACGGCTGAAAAAACTGGGAACAGTTTCCGATAGGTTGATTAAGATATCGTGATCCGAGAGGGAGGGCTCTTCCTGGTGGCCAAGAAGTACAGAAACTGGGGTCTCTTCAGTGCTATTTTCTAGAAGGTCATGCGGAACAAAACTTTCCGACCGAAAAGACCAGAGCAGATTATCAAGGTGCCTACTTTCAGTTTCTAAATCACTGTGTAGGTAGATCTTGTGATTTAGCTTCCATGCTTTTTCGGTCAAACGGCAAGCAAGTTTTTCTCGTTCTTGCTTGCCGTCGCTCGATAGTAGATAAAAATCGACCCGTGTCATTCGCTAGCCATTTGCTCGATCAATGATAAATTGAGTTAGTAGGCTAACGGGGCGGCCTGTTGCGCCTTTGTTTTGCCCTGATTTCCACGCTGTTCCGGCAATATCGATATGTGCCCAGCTTTGCCCTTCGGTGAAGCGTGATAAAAAGCAGCCTGCGGTAATTGTTCCGGCATCGCGGCCACCAATATTGGCGATATCGGCAAAGTTACTCTTCAGCTGTTCTTGGTATTCATCCCATAATGGGAGTCGCCAGAGTCGGTCTCCTGTCTTCTCTCCCGTCTGTATGAGTTCGTTACAAAGTGCGTCATCATTCCCCATTAGTCCGCTAGGATGGCGGCCTAGTGCGATGATAACGGCGCCTGTTAACGTGGCGATATCAATGATCGTTTTGGGCTTAAAGCGTTGTGCATAGGTGAGCGTATCGCAGAGGATCAGCCGTCCTTCTGCATCGGTATTCAGCACTTCGATGGTTTGCCCTGACATGCTTGTCACAATATCGCCCGGTTTGCTTGCATCACCATCTGGAAGGTTTTCAGATGAGGGGATAAGTCCGACAACATTAATGGGTAACCCCATTTGGGCTATAGCAGCGAGCGTTCCGAGAACACTCGCACCACCACACATGTCGTACTTCATCTCGTCCATTCCGGCGCCCGGCTTGAGTGAAATGCCGCCCGCATCAAAGGTGAGCCCCTTACCTACAAGAACGATAGGTTGCTCCTTTGCAGAACCCCCTTTGTATTCCATAGTAATCAGCTTGGCAGGCTGTCGAGAGCCCCGGGAGACAGAAAGCAGAGCGCCCATACCCAGTTCTTCCATCTCTTTTTCTTCGAGTATGGTGATGTTTAGTTTTTTGTATTGTTTGCCGAGATTTGAAGCCTGTTCAGCCAGATAGCTTGGGGTGCAAATATTGCCGGGGAGGTCAGATACTTTTTTTGCAAGCTGGATGCCTTTAGCAATCGCTTCTCCGGTGCTGATGCCCTCTTTTATCGAGATTTGTTCCGCTTTTTCGTTGGTGGAGAAGCTGATTGATGTGCAGGCTGCAGCTGTTTCTGGTTTGCTTTTAAGCTCGCCCGGTTGGTAAGTGATTGTTTCGCTTAGCTGGATAGTCTGCTGAGTTATCCAATGGACATCACGGTCTTTAACTTTTAGCTCCGTCAAAGTGGAGAGCGCATTGGTGGCGCGGCATTTTGAGATGGCCTCTATTGTGCTTTTGAGCGCTTTATTGAAATCTTGCTCGGAAATGTTGTCAGCATCTCCTAGACCGATAAGGAGAATCCTTTCTGCTGAAATGCCGGGGGCATGTTCAATAAGCAGTGATTCTCCGGCTTTTCCCTCTAATTTGTCTCGTTTAATAAGCGAAGAGATGAGCTGGTTGGTCAATTGGTCAATGGTTTCAGTAGATGGGGCTAGGTTGCCTTTTTCAAAGAAACCTAAGATCAGGCACCCTGTTTTCTGCTTATCTATTTGGCCACTTTTGACTGCGTAATCCATGTTGCTCTCTCGTGAAGTTTTGTTTAAAAATTGAGGTCGCTGTACTTACAGCGAGTCACTTATATAATAGCCATTTAGTCTACAGGATTTTCCTTTCTGGAACAGATATGCAGAAGCATTTTTCATCACCAATAAAGCTAACCGTATTGGACAGAATGATTGTCAGTGATATTGGTAAAACACTGCTTTCTGTCTTATCGGTATTGCTGCTAATTATTGTTAGCCATAAGTTAGCACGTATCCTTGCAAAAGCAGTTGAGGGTGAAGTTTCTGGGCAGGCGATCATCTCTTTGTTGAGCTTGAATGCTGTTGGCATGAGTGTTGTTTTGCTTCCAGCTTCACTGTTTCTATCCGTATTGATGGTGCTTGGCCGTATGCATCGTGATAATGAGATGGCGGCATTGGCGGCAGGTGGTGTCGGTTTGCCACAGATTTTCCGCTCGGTGTTTATTCTTATTGTGCCTTTGGCCATTTTGTCTACATTTCTCTCTCTTCAAATACAGCCTTGGTCGGCAGACAAGGTTCAGGAGATTTTCAAACAAGAGGCTAAATCGGTCGATGTGAGGGGGATTTCAGCAGGTCGTTTCAGTGAGTATAGCCAGGGTGATATTGTCTTTTATGTCGAAGAGATCGATGAAGAGGGGAGGATGAGCAATGTCTTTATACAAAATAGGCAGGACAGTCAGCTAGGTATTGTTTCATCCAATAATGGTCATATTCTTGATGATCCAGATTCGGGTGGACGCTTTATTGTTTTGGAAGATGGCTATCGTTATCAAGGTGTTCCGGGCGAAGCTGAGTATAGAATTACCCAATTTGAAGAGTATGCGGTCAGAGTTGGTGAAGCGAGTGATGGTGTTAAAAAGGTAAAGCGCAAAGCAAAGCCATCCAGGGTGTTGTGGGACTCGCCAGACCCGGGTGATTTGGCCGAATTACAGCGACGGATATCATTGCCGATTGTCTTATTGATACTCGGTTTCTTAGCCGTCCCATTGAGCCATGTGGCTCCTAGGGGGGGTGTCTATGGAAATCTGTTAATAGCGCTTTTAATTTACCTTATTTATGAGAACCTGATGCGTGTTTCCCAAAGTTGGGTTTCAGGCATGGTGATTCCTGGTTGGATCGGGCTGTGGTGGTGTCACCTTCTGGTCTTAACTATTGGGATAGTGTTGATGGTTCGGTCGCTTGGCCTTAATTGGTGTAAGGCGGCAATTCGAGAGAGGCTGAGTTCATGAAGGTGCTTAATCGCTATATCGCACTAGAAGTTCTAAAGAGCGCCTTAATTGCTTTGATTCTGTTGCTTGCTTTGGCGATCTTTATCACCTTTACGGATGAGCTGGGTGATCTTGGCCGAGGGAATTATGATCTGGCTAAGATTTTTCAATATTTGCTGTTAATTACCCCGCGGATGATTTTTGAGCTGATGCCCTCAGCCGCTTTGCTGGGAAGTTTAATGGCATTAGGAGCAATTTCGAATAACTATGAAATTGTCGCAATGCGTGCAGCAGGAACCTCTCTTTTTCAGATTATTGGCGCGGTGATGCGGGCAGGGTTGGTGCTGGCATTAGCCACCACGTTGATTGGTGAATTTGTTGCTCCCACTACAGAGCAGAGTGCGCAGTTATTAAAAGCAACAGCGCAGAAGAAGCAGGTTGCACTGAGAACTAAATATGGTTTCTGGTTAAGAGATGGTAATAACTACATCAATATACGAGAAATGAAGGAAAACCGTGAGTTAAAGGATGTTTACCTCTATACATTAGGGGAGAACCACCAACTGAAGATGGCCTCGCACTCGAATAGAGCAAGTTATCAAGATGGTAAATGGCAACTTGAGGGCTATTCCCAGAGCCGGTTTGATAAGGAGCGTGTGGTGGCTGAAGTATTGCCTGAAACGGAGTGGGGCTCTTTGATTGACCCGGATATTCTCAGTATTGTTTCAGTCAAACCGGATAACTTATCTCTGCAGGGTTTAGTGAAGTATGCTCAGTTTTTGGATGAAAACGGGCAGGATTCAAGAGTCTTTGAGTTGGCATTTTGGAGTAGACTGTTTAATCCGTTAAGCACATTGATGATGCTTTTGATTGCGGTTCCTTTTGTGCTGGGTTTTAAACGGGTTAGTAGTACGGGGCAAAGGGTGCTGGTTGGTATTTTAATAGGAATCGGTTTTTCGCTGTTTGACCGAACATTTGGTCATCTTGGGTTGGTTTATGATTTGAATCCGCTGTTTGCAGCGAGCTTTCCGATGTTGCTCTTTTCAGTTCCAGCATTGATTGCGATTAAACGGCTGAAATAGAACGAAGCTATCTCTTTTCTGCCCAGTCTATTTTGGTTTTTGACAGGAGGTCATGCCAAGCGCTACGGTTTTTGTTAAGCATAATCCAGAAAAAGCCGAACCCCGCTAGTCCCCAAGAGGCAATGGCAACCAAAAAGCGAATGGTTGCCTGAGTCCAGTTGAGGCTGTCTCCATTTTCGCCGCATACTTTTATTTTCCAGGCTCGCATGCCGAGAGTCTGCCCCCCGCGTGTCCAGAACCAGCCGAAAAACAGATAGGCTGCAAAAAGGAGATAAAGCGAATAGAGGGGGTGGTTGGGAGAGAAGGCGCTCCCTCCAGAAAAAGGTAAAAGCAGAGCAGTTGCCAGAAACAGAACCCCAAGTAATAGCAGGCTATCGTAAAAAATAGCACCCATTCGGCGAAAGAAGCTTGGGGGCTTGGGGTGGGTGATTTCGGTGTTGGTTTTTTTCATACTTACTTTTGGTTATCGCAGTCTGCTATTTTACATTAGTGTAAAGGGCGGGTGACAGTTGTACCTATTTTGATAGAATGCCACTTGCTTAGTTGTATCTTTAAGAAAAACAAGCAATTCCGCATAATTTATTTGGAAAACAGCCGTCATTTTAAATTTTATTAAAAACTTAATTAAGTCTTCAGCTGAAACAGTTCAACCTCCAAGTGGTGTTGGTGAAATGGATTTGAGTCGTAGTGAGCGTATCTATGCACGCTCTGAGCACAATATTTCGAGGGCTCATATCAGTAAAAATGCCCTGAAGGTTTTATATAAGCTCCAAGATGCCGGCTATGAAGCCTATTTAGTTGGTGGTTGTGTTCGCGACCTATTGCTGGGTCGAGAGCCAAAAGATTTTGATGTGGCAACGAGTGCAGAGCCAGATCAAGTTAAAGCGGTCTTTCGTAATTGCCGATTGATTGGTCGCCGTTTCCGTCTTGCGCATGTTTACTTTGGTCGAGAGCTTATCGAAGTGGCAACATTCCGAAGCTCGGGTGAGTCGAATGAGGGAGAACGTGTCCTTAAAGATGGCCAGCTGCTTCGCGATAATTTATACGGCACATTGGAAGAGGATGTGATCCGGCGTGATTTTACCGTTAATGCGCTTTACTACACAGTGAAAGGCTTCTCGGTCGTCGATTATGTGAACGGTATGGAAGATCATAAAGCCGGCCTTCTAAGAATGATTGGCGATCCTGATAAGCGCTACCGCGAAGATCCTGTGCGAATGCTGCGAGCTGTTCGCTTTGCAGTTAAACTCGGCTTTGATATTGAAGAAGAGAGCGCAAGGTTGATTCCAGAACTATCGCCTCTTTTAGCCGATATTCCTTCTGCCCGCCTTTATGATGAACTGCTCAAGTTGTTTCTATCCGGCTACTCTCTGCAAGCGTTTGAGCAGCTTAGGCACTATCGACTGTTTGAGCAACTGTTTCCAGAAACAGATAAAAGCTTAGAGCTAGAAGAAGAGGGCTTTCCGCACGTTTTTCTAGCCCGGGCACTGGAAAATACAGATAAACGAATTGGTGAAGGAAAACCGGTCACCCCTTACTTCCTCATGGCAGCATTGCTTTGGGAGCCGCTTAGGCAGCGTATCGCACAAAAAGTAGCTACAGGGCTACCTGATTACCCAGCCTATCAAGAGGCGGCAAGTGAGCTGTTGTCGGTGCAGGTTAAACGATTGGCTATCCCTAAAAGAGTCACTATCCCAATGCGTGAGGTTTGGACATTACAAACCCGCTTTAAATTTCGGCAGGGAGCTCGACCTTTCCGTCTTTTATCTCATCCCCGTTTTCGTGCAGCATATGACTTTTTGCTACTGAGAACCGAATGTGGGGAGATTGATCCATCTGTCGCTGACTGGTGGACAAAATTTCAGGATGCAGATGAGCATGAACAGAAGAAAATGACTCAAGCTCGCCGTAGGCAGCCTAAAAAAAGAAAGCCTAAAAAGACGTGAGCCGAGTTTTTATTGGGCTGGGGAGCAACCTTAGTCAGCCAGCCAAGCAAATAGAAGAGGCAAGGTCAGCAATTAGAGGGCTTAATGGCGCAGAAGAGCTTGCATTTTCTTCGCTCTATAGAAGCCCCCCAATGGGGCCGCAAGATCAACCTGATTATTTGAATGCAGTTATTGAGGTCGAGGTCTCATTAAGCCCTTTTAGTTTGCTGGATGCCTTGCAAGCTATTGAGTTATCTCAGGGGCGGGTTCGTAAGGATGAAAGGTGGGGTGCGCGGTCGATAGATCTGGATATTTTGCTCTATGGTGAAGAGGTTATTAGAGCTGAAAGGCTTGTTGTGCCTCATTACGGAATGGCTGACCGCCCCTTTGTTCTTTACCCGTTGCAGGAAATCTCACCAGACTTGGTGATCCCCGGGCTTGGTTCACTCGCAGAGCTAGTTGGTCATTGTGATTCTAATGGTTTGTTGAAGCTCTAAACCCTATTGGTTGTCTGGCTCGTAGTATTTATTTGGCGATTCAATGTTCAGGATTTCAGCTCTTTCCGTTATGATGCGACCTGATTTGAGTGAAATTCCCAAATAAATAGAGGTATTTGAATGGCTACTAAGTCTTTGTCGCTAACGTCGCTCCTTGCGAAAAAACAAAACGGTGAAAAGATCACCTGTTTAACTGCCTATGATGCTAGCTTTAGCCATGTTTTGGATGAGGCGGGTATTGATGTAATTCTTGTGGGTGACTCTTTAGGGATGGTTATACAGGGTCAGGAAAGTACATTGCCTGTAACCATCGATGAGATGGTTTATCACTCACGTTGTGTCGCGCGTGGAAAGCAGCGCACTTTTTTGGTGGCGGACTTACCTTTTATGAGCTATGCAACGCCTGATCAGGCGGCCATAAATGCTGCCCGATTAATGCAAGAGGGGTATGCCCAGATGGTTAAGCTGGAAGGTGGGCATAAGCAGATTGAAACAGTGCGGCATCTTGTTGATTTGGGCATTCCTGTTTGTGGCCATCTTGGCTTGATTCCCCAGTCGGTAAATCAGTTGGGTGGTTACCGTGTTCAAGGGCGTGATGGGGAGTCAGCAAAACGCATCATAGATGAGGCGAAATTATTAGAGGAGGCGGGTGCAAGTCTGCTTGTTCTCGAGTGTGTGCCGACTGCTTTGGCGGATGAGATTACAGCGCAGCTTACCATACCGGTTATTGGGATTGGCGCTGGCGCTGGTTGCGATGGTCAGGTGCTTGTGCTGTATGACATGCTTGATATTAGTTTCGGTAAACGGCCAAAATTTTCTAAAAATTTCATGGCTGAAACAGGGGATGTTAAAAAGGCGGTGGAGGCATATGATATTGCCGTTAAGGGAGGCAGCTTCCCAGCAAAGGAACACAGTTTCGAGTAATTTTTAATGAAGACAGTTATCACAATTGCGCAACTGCGTGCAGAGGTTCAGGGTTGGCGCTCAGAAGGTGAGCGAATTGCATTTGTCCCTACGATGGGGAATTTACATGCAGGCCATTTTCGACTTGTCCAAGAGGCAAAAAAAGCAGCTGACCGAGTCGTCGTTTCAATTTTTGTAAACCCGACTCAGTTTGGAGAGGGAGAGGATTTTGGTTCTTACCCCCGAACGATTGAGAAAGACTCTTCTGGCCTTATCGAAATGGGAGCTGATCTGCTGTTTCTGCCTGCTGTAGAGGAAATGTACCCAGGTGGACGTGAGCTGGTTACCTTTATCGAAGTTCCGGGTGTTTCAGAAATGCTCTGCGGGGAATGCCGTCCAGGTCATTTTCGAGGTGTCGCTACAGTCGTTTGTAAGCTGTTTAATATGGTTGGCCCCGATTTGGCGCTGTTTGGGGAGAAGGATTTTCAGCAGCTGGCTGTTATTCGCAAAATGGTGAAAGAGCTCAATATACCGATTGAAATACAAGGTGTGCCGACTGTTCGGGAAAAGAATGGCTTGGCCTTGAGTTCCCGGAATGGTTATTTGAGTGTTAATGAGCGAGAACAGGCCTCTCTGTTGTCTCGGTGTTTATCTGATGCGAAAGAGGCAATCTTGGCTGGCAAGCTGTCAATTGAGGTGATTGAGACAGCGCAAATAGAGCGGTTGAAGGAGGCCGGTTTTAAGCCCGAATATTTTTCTGTTGTTCGCTGTTCTGACCTGAAGCGGGCTAATAGTGATGATATGGAGTTGGTTATTCTGGCGGCAGCACAGTTTGGTGTGCCGCGATTAATTGATAACCTCTCCTTTAACAGGTAAATATTATGAGTTTGAAAATGAGCGCCTTTATGATCGGCTTCCTGCTACAGTCGATTACTTTCACTGTTTTGGCGGCAGAGAATGCAAAAGCACAGCCGGCTGAACAGACTGCGCACGTTGTTCAGGTTGTAAAGGAGACACCTGAGAGCCTAGGTTTGTCATCCCCTCGAGATACGTTGACAACCTTCTTTAAGTCTATGGATAAGGTTAAGAAAGGAGATGAGGGTGCGATTGTAACGGCAGAGTCAACACTCGATTTATCTGATATGAGTGAGCTGGTACGCCATGATAAAGGGGCAGAGCTTTCTTGGTTGTTGTTAGAAATTTTGGATCGCACACGTGTAATTAGATTGGAAAAGGTTTCAGCCCGTAAGATTGGGAGGCCATGGGTTTTTAATACCTATCAGTCAGGGCAGGTTGTCATTTCTAGGCAGGATGATGGGCGTTGGTTATTTAGCACCGAAACGTTGGCTGCTTTGCCTGAGATACTTGATGAGTTAGCTGAAAGCAGAAACCTTAAAGGTGAAGCTTTACCTTGGCACCTTCAAATAAGAGGGTTGGTGCCTAAAGAGCTAAAGTCGACCTATTTTTTACTAGAGCACTGGCAATGGTTGGGTGTTTTGCTGACTATCTTTTTGGGATTTGTCATCGACCGGTTTGTGGCCTTAATACTGAGTCTAATTGTTAAGCGCTGGAAAAAAGGTAGTGTTCTCTCTAAGAAAAGTGATGAAGATATTTCTGATCGACTTTTAAGACCTCTTGGTCTTTCGGCAATGGCTCTGTTGTGGTGGGGCGGGTTGAATGTGCTTGGCTTGCCGGCTAGTGCGCTGGTTTACCTACTGATCGCAGTTAAAACATTAGTGGGTTTATCTTGTATTTGGAGTGCCTATCGTTTGGTTGATGTGGCCGGTATGTACTTGCACCATTTTGCATCCCGAACGGAATCATCAGTTGATGATGTGCTTATTCCCCTGGTATCGAAGACACTTAAGTTATTTGTGACGGTGATGGGTGTGCTGTTTATCACCGATACGCTGAACTTAAATATTACCGGTGTGCTTGCGAGCCTAGGGCTTGGTGGTTTGGCTTTTGCTCTGGCCGCTAAAGATATGGTTATGAACATCTTTGGTTCGATTACAGTGATGCTCGACCGAACCTTTCGGGTGGGCGACTGGATTGTTGTCGATGATGTAGAGGGAACTGTTGAGGAAATAGGCCTGCGGAGTACCAAAATTAGAACTTTTTATAACTCTCTGATTTATTTTCCCAATTCCCATTTTATAACAGCAAGTGTCGATAATATGGGAGAACGTCACTATAGGCGCTACACCAGCAAAATTTCTCTGACATATGATACGCCACCCGAGAAAATTGAGGCATTTTGTGAGGGTGTGCGCGAGCTTGTAAGAACTCACCCCTATATGCGGAAGGATTATTACCATGTTTATCTGAATGAAATGGGGGCGGCCTCACTGGATGTGCTGGTTTATGTTTTCTGGGCTGTTCCGGAGTGGGGAACAGAGTTGCGGGAAAGGCATCGGTTTTTGCTTGATATTTTAAGATTGGGCCATCAGTTGGGTGTTGAATTTGCCTTTCCAACGCAAACCATTTACTGGCAACAAGCGCCTGAGGGAGTGGGAATTCCAAATGAGACGCTTAAGCCATTTAATCAGGATGTGGCATTTCAGCAGGCCCGCGGTGTTGCTAAAGATATTTTTGATAAAACGACAGGGAAAGGGGTGGTTCCTCCTCCTGTAACATATTGATTTTTTTTTGGTTATAATATGCTTGTTTAATTATAACTGCATGATTTTTAAGGAATTATGCGAACGCACAAAATAATTGCGAACACGGGCTTAAGCTGGCATAATGCCCGGCTCATGATCAAAATTAGGTAGTTAGTATGCAGACTACGATGCTAAAAGCGAAGTTGCATAGAGTTCGTGTAACTCATGCAGAACTTGAATATGAAGGCTCTTGTGCAATTGACGGTGATTTACTGGACCGTTCAGGAATACGAGAGTACGAACAGATTGATATTTACAATATCAACAATGGTGAGCGTTTCACGACTTATGCTATACGCGCGGAAGCGGGTTCGGGTGTTATCTCAGTGAATGGTGCAGCAGCAAGGCGCGCGTGTGAAAATGATCTTTTGATCATTGCGGCATTTGCTGGGTTGGATGAAAAAGAGCTGGCAGCCTTCAAACCTACAATGCTCTACTTCGATAAAGATAATCAAGTAACACATAGTAGCAATTCAATCCCTGTTCAAGCGGCTTAACAAGGCATCGGTAAGCTACATTCGTTAGCTTGCTCAGCAGATTTACTCTTGGTACAACGAAGAAACAAGTTCATGGATGAGCTTTTATCTAATTCACCCCTCATTTTGCCTTGATATAGTGCGTCTTAGCATCTACGCTTTTTTGCATGAAGAATAGATCCGATTTGCCATCATGGAAGGCTCTGGAGCAGCACTATACTGCCTCAAAAGATAATCACCTAAGAAAGCTCTTTGAAAATGACTCTGAGCGGTTCTCGAAGTTCTCGGTCGAAGCGGCTGGACTTTTTCTTGATTACTCCAAAAATAACATTACAGAAGAGACGCTAGGTCTGCTGGAAAATTTAGCCGATGAGTGCAATCTGAAGGCGCAAATTAATGGCATGTTTGGCGGGGAAGAGCTGAACAATACTGAACATCGGGCCGTTTTGCATACAGCCTTACGGCAGTTCACTGGAAAACCTGTCTTGGTTGACGGTGAGGATGTGGTTCCTGTGATTAAAGCCGAGCAGCAGAGGATGCGGAAATTCGTTGAGTCGATTCATACGGGAAGTTGGCGGGGTTTTAGTGGTAAACCGATTACCGATATAGTCAATATTGGTATTGGAGGCTCTGATCTAGGACCAAAGATGGTCGTGACTGCGCTCTCAAAGCAGTCAACTAAGGGTTTAGATGTGCATTTTGTGTCGAATATTGATGGTGAAGAGCTTAGCCAGCAGCTGAGCAAACTTTCGCCAGAGACAACACTTTTTGTTGTTGTTTCAAAGACATTCACAACATTGGAAACAATGACCAATGCACGAAGTGCTAAGCGGTGGTTGTTGAACTATTTTACTGATAAAGCAGCCGTTTCGAACCATTTTGTAGCTGTTTCATCCAACTTGGCAGCAGTCGAGGCATTTGGAATAGACGCGGGTAATAGTTTTGAGATTTGGGATTGGGTCGGTGGGCGTTTCTCTCTCTGGTCGAGTGTGGGGCTCTCTATTGCCTTGTCAGTTGGGATGGATTCTTTCGAGGCGCTATTAAAAGGGGCTTTTGGAATGGATCGCCACTTTAGAGAAGCTCCTTTTCGTGAAAATATGCCGGTTTTATTGGCTCTAGTGGGGATATGGAATCGAAACTTCCAGAAGTTAAGTAGCTGTGCTGTTCTGCCTTATGATAAGCGGCTAACCCATTTTCCGAGCTATCTTCAGCAAACTGATATGGAGAGCAATGGAAAATCGGTTGGTAAAAATGGTGATCCCTTGGCAATCGATACAGCCCCGGTTGTTTGGGGTGAGGTTGGAGTAAATGGCCAACATGCGTTCTACCAGGCAATTCATCAAGGGACACAGCGTATACCGGCAGATTTTATTGCGGCATTAAACCCCGATAACGAGCTGAAGGAACACCACAAATTATTAGTTGCCAACTGTTTTGCTCAAACAGAGGCGTTAATGTGGGGTAAAACAGAAGAAGAGGCGCGTGAAGAGTTGAAGGCGGAAGGGGTTAGTCAGAAAGAGATTAGTCGGCTGATTGGCCACAAAACTTTTAGAGGGAATAACCCAACGAACACTATTTTAATGGGGCGGTTGGTGCCTGAAACATTGGGATCACTTATTGCTTTGTATGAGCACAAAATAGCTGTTCAAGGAATGATTTGGGGTATTAACTCATTTGATCAATGGGGGGTCGAATTAGGAAAGCAGCTTGCAACAAAGATTGCCAAAGAGATTGATAAAGGAGTCTATGACCAGCATGATTCTTCCACAGCAGGGTTATTGTCTCGTTATCAAGAAGTAGCGGAGTAACTAGCTTGGGGAAAGAAAAAAGGCAGTGATACGCTCGTATCACTGCCTTTTTATATCTTGGTACCGAGGGCCGGAATCGAACCGGCACTGAGTTGCCCCAACTGGATTTTGAATCCAGCGCGTCTACCAGTTTCGCCACCCCGGCAAGAAGCTGCGCATTATAGCCAATTATTAAGATTAAAAAAACAGTTAACGTTCAGGTTTTATTCATTATCTACTATGTTAATATTAAGGCGTTTTATTCAACAAAGAATTTAAGTTGTGAATTTTGAAGTAATTAATTAGGGAGTAATGGGTAATGACAAAAACAATTAAAACATTGGCGGCTATTGCGGCCGCTGCATTTCTAACAACCGGTTGTGCGACCAAAACTTGGTATAACGATCCCAAAGCATGTGCGCTTGCGGGTGCTGCAATTGGTGGCGGTGCAGGAATGGCTGATGACGAAGATACAGCAATTATTGGTGCACTCGGTGGTGCTGTGGTTGGTGCAACCGTCTGCGCATTATTACAAACAGATGGAGATGCTGACAGAGATGGTGTTGCGGATAGCAAAGATCAGTGTCCAAATTCAGCATCAGGCGTAAAAGTAGATGCGTTGGGTTGTGAGCTGGATTCGGATGGTGATGGTGTCGTCGATAGTAAAGACCAGTGCCCAATAACTCCTGAGGGCGTTAAAGTTGATGCAAATGGTTGTGCATTGGATTCAGATGGTGACGGTGTTGCTGACTATAAGGATGAGTGCCCTAATTCACCAGCTGGTGCAAAAGTGAATTCTCTGGGTTGCCAAGATACTTTTGTTCTTGAAGGCGTACAGTTCAAGACAAACTCAGCGGAACTCACCGATGCAGCTAAAGCTGAGCTAGCTGATGATGCAGCTAAATTGAAGCATCATACGGGTGTAACAATTGAAGTTGCTGGACACACGGACTCAATGGGTTCTGGTGCGTACAACAAAGCATTGTCGCAAAGTCGGGCAGAATCAGTTCTTAACTTCTTGGTAAGTCAAGGAGCTTCTGCTGATAACATGACCGCAGTCGGTTATGGTGAAGAACAGCCTGTAGCAGATAATGGTACAGCTGAAGGACGCCAAGCAAACCGCCGCGTTGAGTTGAATGTAAAATAGATTCAACTTCAACTTTAAAAAACGGAGCCATAATGGCTCCGTTTTTTTATGCCTAAAAAATACCAGTTGAGCAAAACGATATATGTTTAACGGTGTGGAGTTCGTGGGTGAAGAGAGTCGGGTGGCTGCTTAATGCTCCCAATCCTTTTGCCAAGAGCAGCGTGATTTAGGTGTTAATACTTCTAGCAAAGCACCTAGCATTTACTGGTGCTCATCACCTGAATAGAGAGATGCCTGCCAGATAAGTAGGCGGTTTGGTTTCGTGTGAGCGGATAACGAAGAGGGGTAAAATAAAAAGGCCACCATCATGCAGATGGTGGCCTTGGTGTAGATGTTAAAACCTACTATATTGTGCTATTTAGCACAGTTGGTATTGAAGCCAGCGCTATTTTTGCATTCATCAGAACTGCTTGTTGTTTGGCTGCTATTTAATGAGCCAGTATGTACCATAGGTGATTTGCGATTGTCGGCTGGTAATGTTGCGATAATCGTTCCATCCCCTTTCATACGGAGTACGCCAGCTGCAACCTGTTTGCGGTAATCATAAAGATTAAACCGTAATGGAGTTGTATCACTTTCCGATACAACTGCAACCTGAGCATTCGTGACAACGATACCAAAGAGTCTTGGGTCACCGGATTGAATCCAAAGATAACTATCTTTTTCAACAGGTGCTTTCTTGAACTCGGCAGCGCTATTGTCTGCGAATGTTAGATGTAAACCGGCAGGACTCACGCTAACTTCTGAGATGTTCCCAGCAAGCGCTGGAGGTGGAAAGACTGAACGGTGGTCGAGTACCAGCTCATATGCTCCGAGTTGGGCGCCTTCACGGTCAATGGAAAGAAGGTAGGTCAGTTTGATGAATACCATTTTCAAAAGGCCTGCTAAAGGTATTCCAACGACTCTGACATCATCTATGTTGTAAACCAGTTTATTGTTATCAGACAGTGTGATGGTTCCGCCAAGATCTGCGGGTAGCCAAATCCCAGGAAACCAGCTCCAGAGCTTCAGGTCACCATCAGCTTTTAAGTAGTCATTTTCTGTTTTAATGGTTAATTCATCAAGAGGGCGAGGCCAGTAGTCCAGAATTTGCTTATTAAATAGTGCGGAAAGCGCTTCTGGTGGAACGATAACTTTGCCGTGATGAATATTGATCGTAAAGCTTTCTACATCATCGAAAGAGACCGGCTCGCCTTCTTTTTTAGGCTCGAGCGTTGCGGCTAAATCTTCAATATGAAAGCCGATTTTATCGACAACATCAAAGTTGACGTTATGTGCATAGAGGCTGACTGAGTCAGCACCTGAATCTCTTGCGCTACGTGTGCGAAGCTCTCCAGATTGCATTCCTTCAGGAATGTTTTTTTGTTGCCAGGTTTTTTGAAGCCCTTTCAGTTCGCTTTGTTGGGCATTAATGAAATGGTCAGAAGCAAACAGGGTGGAGCTGGTGGCCGTTAACAGTGCTGAGCAAGCAACGACATTGAGTAATTTTAATTTCATGATTTATCCTCGTCGCCTACAGTTCGTTAAAGTTTTTCAGATAGGCCATGATGGCGCCATCTTCTCTTAACTTGACATAACCGGCTGTTAACTGGTCGCGGAAGCGATAAAGATTGAAATCAAACTCTTTGCCTTCGGTCGCTGATTGAATTTCAACCAGTGCATTAACAGGCATTGTGCGGAGAAATTTCACATCGCCACCTTTAACAATCAAACTGCTCTGTGCATTTGTTAGAGAGGTAGGGAATTCAGGGTTTTCAGATTCGTTAAACCCTAAAACTAGGCCACGTTTTTCAACTTTTGCGTTAGCTATATTGAGGTTTAGTGTTGGTGGTGGAAAAAGCAGAAGTGTATCAAGTACAACTGTACTGCCAATTAGGTCTGCCCCTTTGGCATGAACGGTGAGAAGCTCATCAAGTTTGACGTTCGCCACTTTAAGAACTTTTGTCGCATCTTCTCCATCAACAATAACCGACCAAGGTTTGTATTTCAGAATATGATTTCCACTTAGTTTGATATTGCCCTTCATTTGGAAAGGAACCCATTGGCCTCTGCGGTTCATTTGGCCGCTTAGAACAAAAACATTATCGAGCGTTTTAGCCTTTAATGAACGGAGAGGTGCGCCTCTGAATTTAAAAACCTGCTTATTTAGCAGTGCTTCCAATGCGGCTCCAGATAAAACGACTTCCCCTTGTAGAGGTGTGATGGAGAATGAAGTTGGGTCATCGAAGACTACTGGGGCTGCGGGATCGTTGGGGTGAAGCGCCACAACAAGTTTTGGAACATAAAAACCGATATCTTCGACAAAGCGGAAATTAGTTTTATTAATAAATAGCAGAGTTCCATCGCGGCCAGAGTCACGCAGTGAAGGTTCGCGTATTTGGGGATTACTAAAGCTACCGTAATCGCTTCTTCCAGCTTCTAACGCTGGGAGTTTTTTGGTTGCTTCAATTTTAGCCTCGACAATATCTGTCTCGGTCTCGTAAGCAGAGATATGGAAAGGCGCGAACAACAGCGCAGCTCCACACAGGTAGTGTGTTACTTTAAACATCAGGTTCTCCTCCGACAATGCGGGTTTATTGTTTTGTTTAGAGATCTCGTTGGCCTTTTTTAAATAAAGGGTAAAAGAGTCACTAAATCATTTAGTTATTATCACGCTAAAAAATGTCAAAAGTTTTAGCGTTCGCCGATAGTAACGCTTGTTAGAGGAGTTTGTGAACCGTTATTTTTAAAATATAATATGCGGCAGCGCAGCAAGTTTATTAATAATAATCAAAGGGTTGTGCTTATTTTGCTATTTAGTGATGGTGTGCGGATTAAAAGCTTAAGCTACCACCGATGTGTAGTGCTCTTCGTTCGCCAGGGAAAAACCGGTAACTACCAAAAGCATAGTCAGCCCGTTCTGCGTACTTTGTATTGGTCAAATTGCTGATGCGGCCATAAAGTTTTAATTGTTTGGTAACTAGCTGGTTAACTCTCAGATTAACGAGGTCATGACCGTCGTATTGGTGGTCATTTGAGGCATCGGTGTAATATTTTCCGATATGGATCCACTCGAGTTCTGCACGACTATCGGATAAAAAGTCCCAACCTAAGCGAATATTACTCTGATGGCGTGGAGCAGTATCAATATCATTTCCGCTCTCAATGCCATTGGCTGCCCGACTAAAGTCATACTTATGTCGGGCATAGCTGATGCTGGTTGCTAGATCAATGTTGCGAGAAAGTGGGCTACTAAGGCCAATTTCAATGCCACTATGTTTTGTTTTTCCACCCGTTACGTTTAGCCCTTCACCATCACGAAAGAAAACGTTTTTTCGTTTCATGTGATAGAGTGCAATATTGTACTGAATGCCGTTTAGATAGCCCTTTGTACCGATTTCAAGGCTATCGATCTGTTCAGAATCACCAGCCCCTTCAACTTGCTTGTTTTGTAGGTGGTAAAGCTCTATCGTTTGAGGTGCGCGAAAGCCTCGGGAGAGGTTTGCGTAGAGGCTGTTTGAGTCATTTAATTGGTGAACAACTCCCAGTTTTGGGCTAAAGTTGTTAAAAGTATCTTTTCGGTCACTAGGCCTAAGATATAAGCACCCAGTGGCTGCTGCGCAAGCTGTTCCGTCCTCTTTGGTGTTGCCGTCGAGCATCTTGTTGTCATAGTCATATTGAGTATGCTCAAAGCGCAGGCCTGCGATTAAGCGGGTCTGTTCTGCTACTGACCATTCGCTATGAAGGTAGGGGGCAATGGTGTAAGCGCTGACTTCATAATCATAGTGTTTGCCTTGTGGTCGTGCAGATGTACCTGAAGGGCCAAAAGGGTTAGCTTCGTCATCAGTGATCGTTTGGGTATCCTCTAAAACGCCTCTTGTGAACTCTAAATCAGTACCAAAAATAAGCTTATGGTTGCCCTTTAGTTCCATTGAGTAAGCGGTTTGAGCGCCAATACTTTTATGGCTACTTTCTGAGATTGATTGTTCGGGTACAAAGTGGCGCAGAAAACGCATCTCGTTATCACGAAGATAAGGGGTAATGGTTAACCGGTTGCCATTGGAGAGTTTTGTTGACCAGCTTGAAGAGAGGCGAAAGCTCTTCCAGTCACGATAGGCTTCAGGGTTGGTATTTGAGGTAGAGAGGCTGGTGTCCTTGTAGGCTTCATCATCGTTTTTGCTTTTAATAAAGCTGGCCGTTTCTTGGTTGAGATTAAAGGCCGATAAAACAGTTTTGATCTCGGTTTGATTAAACTGGAAGTCGTGTCTGAGCGTTAATTTTTGCTGGTCATAACCTGAATCATCACGGTAACCCCCATCGTGGTGCGCATTAAAGTTAAGGCGATAGCCTTGGTTATTTGAGCTGTCGCTAAGGGTTGTTTTAAAGCCAGCGAGACCATGAGGGCCCACTGAAAAGTCGATGTTGCGCTCAAGCTCATCTGATGGGGCGCGGCTTAATACATTCACAAGCCCAAACATTGCATTGGAGCCGTAAAAAGCACTTCCTGGGCCACGAATCACTTCGACTCTTGCTGCCTGCTCGACATTGGCTTCTGACAATCCATTGATGTTTGAAAAACCAGCCGCTCTAAGTGGAATTCCCTCTTCCATAAACAAAAATGAGCCGGCAGCGGCAGGCCCGGTTAAAACGGGTGAGCGAATTGAAACGAGATTTTCTTGGCCATTGTTACGGTGAACATAGACTCCGGGGATGCGGTTAAGCAGCTCACTGACGTGGTCAGGGCGGATAAGCTCAATCTCTTCTTGTGTGATCAGTCCTGTATTGCCAGCCAAGTTTGAAAGGGGGGTTTCCTCTCGAGTGTTGGTGATGACTAACGGATCGAGCTCTTGGCGAGATGTTGCCGCGGATAAGTGGCTTGATGCGACTAATCCACAGCAAAATAGCGCCCAACCTTTCATAAATATTGTTTGGAATTTTTGCTGTTTCTAAAAACAAGAGGTTTTTCTGGACTTTCTCCAGATGAAAAGTGCCCAGCCTCTTCAATGGCTTGAAGAATGTTTTTGTGGTGAGGTGATTTGTCGCAAGCTGGATCGGTGCTGTTTACATCACCCGTCATAAGATAGGCTTGGCAACGACAGCCCCCGAAATCTTTTTCTTTATCGGGACAGCTTCGGCAGGGCTCTTTCATCCATTCTAAGCCACGGAATTTATTGAAAGCATCCGACTCTTCCCAAGCCTCACGAACAGACATGTCGCGAATGCTGGGGCAATCAAGCCCAGGCAGCTCTCTTGCTGAGTGACAGGGAAGTGCTTGCCCATCGGGCGTAATGGTCAAGAATGTGGTTCCCCAACCGTTCATGCAGGCTTTTGGGCGGCCTTCATAATAGTCAGGAACGACATAATAGATTTTCATCTTGCCGAGCAGTTGTTCTTGGTAGCGGTGCGCGATCGCCTCGGCCTTTTCAAACTGTTCGCGGGTCGGTAAAAGCATATCTCTGTTAAGGAGTGCCCAGCCGTTGTACTGAGTATTTGCCAGTTCGACATAATCAGCGCCCAGCTCAATAGCCATTTCCAGAATATCTTCCATCTGATGGATGTTAAGGCGGTGAATGACAACACAGAGCACCATTGGGTAACCCTGCTTCTTAACGAGCTTGGCAACCTCTTTCTTTTCTTGAAAGCTTTCTGTGCCGGCTATGTAGTTGTTTAAATCTTCGCTGCTGGCTTGAATACTGATCTGGATATGATCTAAGCCCGCCTCTTTTAGAGAGATGATTTTCTTTTCGGTCAGGTTATAACCAGAGGTGATTAAATTGGTGTAATAGCCAAGTTTATGCGCCTCTTGGATCAGTTCTGGCAAGTCTTTTCTAACTAAAGGCTCACCGCCAGAAAAACCGAGTTGGACTGCGCCCATTTTGCGGGCTTCGGTGAGAACCCGTATCCACTCTTCGGTGGAGAGTTCATTTTTGTATTTTTCATACTCTAGTGGATTGGCGCAATAGGGACATTGCAGCGGACAGGCGTAGGTTAATTCTGCCAGCAACCAGCGAGGAGGAGTGATTTCAGTTTTGTGTGATCCAGCCATTGATTAACGCAGTCTCAAGAAATTCTAAAATATCGCCTTGAAGGCCGGTTGTTTCAAACTTTTCTTCAAGTTCGTTAACAATACCTTCAAGCGTTCGTTCGCCATCACAAAGTTTAAGGATTTCGGTGGCGCTAGGACTTAACTCAACCATTCCTTCAGGATAGAGGATGACATGTTTTTGCTGTGCCTCTTCCCATTGCAAACGGTGCAGTGGAGAAAAGACGATTGGACTTTCCGAGTTAATGGTCATGCGCTTGGAATGTTGTGGTAGGGCGGTTTTTTCGCAATATAGGCGAGCCACATGCAATCAACCATCGTCCAGAGAACATCGAGTTTAAACTGAAGAACTTCAAGCATTTGTTCTTGCTGTTCACGCGTTTTGTAGTAATCCAATGTGATTTCTAACCCTCTTTCCACATCACGGCGTGCTTCAGTTAGCCTTTTTGTGAAATAACGATAGCCCTTCTTCTGGTCAATCCACGGGTAGAGGTCAGGCCAGTTATCAATTCGATCCTGGTGAATTGTTGGGGCAAACAGCTCGGTTAAGGATGAGCTTGCTGAAACCTGCCAAGGTTGTTGTTTGGCAAAGTTGATGTAGGCATCAATGGCAAACTTAACACCGGGCAAGAGGTGTTTGTGAGAAAGCAAATCCTCACGAGTAAGACCGACTGCCTCACCGAGCTCTAGCCATGCCTCGATACCGCCTGTATCTCCTTCATCACCATCATGATCAATAATGCGTTGAATCCAGTGACGCCGAACCTCGCGGTCCCAACAATTTGACATGATTGCAGCATCTTTAACGGGGATAGCAACTTGATAGTAAAAGCGGTTGGCAACCCATCCTTGTACGGCCTCTTTGTCGAGTTTTCCCTCATTCATGAGAATGTGGAACTCGTGGTTGCGGTGGTAGAATCTGGATTTTTCGCGGAGTTTTGTTTCAAACTCTTCGTGGCTCCATGGCCGCTTTTCTGCTGTAGACATTATTTCTCCTCAGTTAACTAGACTGTTATTTCCATGCCGTCATACGACACTTCTATTTTATTGTTATCAAGAATTTTTCGCTGCGGGGAATCTTCGTCGAGAATTGGATTGGTGTTATTGATATGGATCAAGATTTTTCGTGGTTTAGAGAATTTTTCCAGAAATTCTATCATTCCACCCTCTCCTGATTGAGGCAAATGGCCAATTTTAAAGGCGCTTGCTTCTGGCCGCCCGACTGAGGCAAGCTCGTTATCCGTCCAAAAGGTACCGTCGACCATCACACAGTCAGCGACTTCCATCGCGGCGACCGTTTGTGTTTCGGTGGCACCTAGCCCTGGCGCATAGAAAAGTTTTTTGCCGGTTGAAATTTGTTCAATCGTTACACCTATATTGTCACCATCATGCGGATCATTTCGGTGTGGCGAATAGGGAGGTGCTTTGCTCGTTAGGGAAATGGCAGTAAAACGGAGGTCGGCAATTTCAGGGATCGTAAATGCTGTGCCATCGAGAGGGACAGTTGAATGATTAACACCACAAAAGTGTTCGAGCATATTGAATATCGGGAAGCCGGTTGTGAGATCCTCTTTGACCATTTCTGTGCAGTAGATATTGAGAGGGTCTCCTTCGCGCAGGATCAAAAGCCCTGTGCTGTGATCAATTTGTGCGTCAATCAAAACAATCGCTTTAATGCCGCTACCGCGCACTTGGTGTTTGGGATGTGCGCCAGGAAACTGTTCAAGCTGGGTACGGACATCTGGAGAGGCGTTAAATAAAACCCAATTTTCCCCGTCACTACTGATGGCAATAGAAGATTGGTTGCGGGCGGTTGCATTTATCTCATTGTGGCGGAGGCGTCGGCAGTTTTCACAATTGCAGTTCCATTGAGGGAAACCACCGCCAGCACCGGAGCCAAGAACTCTTATTTGCATTGTCGTTTTATTCCAAACTAGATAGGGATGAGTATCTTAACGTAAAGATGGCAGACATAAAAAAGGCCCTTTAATTTATAAAGAGCCTTTTTGTTAACCGCTTAAAAAATTAACGGTTATAGATGTACATTGTCACTTCAAAGCCAAAACGAAGATCGTTGTATGCTGGTTTTTCCCATTTCATGCTCGTAGTCTCCTGTAATTCTTTATATCTGATTATAGGTATCAGGTATCAAACCTAATGAAAGCACTCTACGGACTATCAGGAGATAAATCAAGTTGAGCAGGTTGGGCAGTTGGGGTTTTTAGGAAGAACCATAGTGTGGAGTTCCATCGACATCCCATCAAGCAATAATACTTTGCCGCGCAGAGGTGTTCCGGCACCACTAATAATTTTTATCGCTTCGAGAGCCTGCATGCTGCCGATAATGCCGGTGATTGGTGAAACAACACCCGTCTGGGTGCAGCTTTCGGTCAACTCTCCCTCGTTTGGATAGAGGCAGTTATAGCAAGGGCATTCCCCATCAGCCGGCGTAAAGACCGAGAGCTGTCCTTCAAAGCGAATTGCTGCACCGGATACCAAAGGTGTGCCTGTCTTTACACATGCATTATTGACGGCAAAGCGGGTTGTGAAGTTATCACAGCAGTCGAGAACAACATCGGCAGCTTTGATCTCCTGTTCTAGCTCACTCCCTTCGAGCCGCTTGTTGAGCGGCGTAACTTTAACCAAGGGATTAATCGCCAGCATTGTCTCCTTTGCCGAGGTCACTTTTGGTTTCCCAATATCGGTTGTTGAGTGAATGATCTGGCGCTGCAGATTAGAGAGATCCACCTCATCATCATCGGTAATCACAATTTCTCCGATACCTGCAGCGGCTAAATACATTGCTACAGGAGATCCTAATCCGCCCGCTCCGATAATTAGAACTCTTGAGTCGAGTAGCTTTTGCTGCCCTTCAATATCAATCTGCGGCAGCATAATTTGGCGGCTATATCTAAGGAGTTGGTCATCATTCATGGTTAAGATCCAGCTTGATTGAGGGGCTATACAAAAGAATAGCATACGGAACAGTAGTAAATAATCTCTAGTGAAGCGTGTTGAGCCCTTTAATTCTTTGTCGAAATTCTTGACAAGGTTTAATGAGTTACTATTATTAGCACTCGCTCAATGAGAGTGCTAATAAGTCTGAGTTAAGTGGAGGTTCTTTATATTCCGTTTATACGAAGCCTATGCTCTGTGAGTATGATTTTTTTATGCTGTGGGCTTGAAATAAGAGAAAGAGTCCTCAGTTACATTGTTCTAACGTTCTCAAAAAAACCTTTAAGCAGGAGTAAATGAATGAAAATACGTCCGTTACATGATCGGGTAATTGTCAAAAGAGTTGAAGAAGAGCTGACTTCAGCAGGTGGAATCGTACTGCCAGGTTCGGCAGCAGAAAAGCCAAGTGAAGGTGAAGTTCTGGCAGTTGGCACCGGTAAATTACTGGATAACGGTGATGTTCGCGCGGTTGATGTCAAAGTGGGCGATAAAGTCCTGTTTGGTAAATATTCTGGTAGCGAAGTTAAAGTTGATGGCGAAGAGCTGCTCGTTATGCGTGAAGAAGACATTATGGGTGTTTTGGAGGCTTAATTTCCTCATCCCTGTTTAATCTAAAAACTTAATATATTAGGAAGATCAAGATGGCAAAAGATGTACTATTTGGAAATGACGCACGTAGCCGCATGGTGGAAGGCGTTAATGTCCTCGCAAACGCAGTTAAAGTCACACTAGGACCAAAGGGGCGTAATGCGGTTCTCGACAAGAGCTTTGGTGCTCCAACGATCACTAAAGATGGTGTTTCGGTTGCGAAAGAGATCGAACTGAAAGACAAGTTCGAAAACATGGGTGCACAGATGGTCAAAGAGGTTGCCTCTCAGACTTCTGATGTTGCGGGTGATGGAACAACAACTGCGACAGTTTTGGCTCAAGCGATTGTTAACGAAGGGCTTAAAGCGGTTGCGGCTGGCATGAACCCAATGGACCTCAAGCGTGGGATTGATAAGGCAGTTGTGGCTGCAGTTGCTAGCATCGAAGGGCTTGCAGCACCTTGTGCAGATAGTAATGCGATTGCGCAGGTTGGTTCTATTTCAGCTAACTCTGACGAATCTGTTGGCCAAATCATCGCAGAAGCGATGGAAAAAGTGGGTAAAGAGGGCGTTATTACTGTTGAAGAAGGTTCTGGTCTTGAAAATAGCCTAGAAGTTGTTGAGGGCATGCAGTTCGATCGTGGCTACCTCTCTCCTTACTTCATCAACAATCAAGATACGATGTCTGTTGATCTGGAAAGCCCACTAATTTTGCTCCACGACAAAAAGATCTCAAACATTCGTGATCTTCTTCCAACACTTGAAGCGGTAGCAAAAGCAGGCCGTCCTCTTTTGATTATTGCTGAAGATATCGAAGGTGAAGCGCTGGCAACATTGGTTGTGAATAACATGCGTGGCATCGTTAAAGTTGCAGCAGTTAAAGCACCTGGTTTTGGCGATCGCCGTAAAGCAATGCTTGAAGATCTTGCTATTTTGACTGGCGCAACAGTTATCGCTGAAGAGGTTGGCTTGACACTTGAAGGCGCAACACTTGAAGATCTTGGAACAGCCAAGAAAGTTCAAATCACCAAAGAAGATACGACAGTTATCGATGGTGCAGGTAGTAATGATGTGATCGAGGCGCGTGTTAAACAGATTCGCGCTCAAGCTGAAGATGCGACTTCAGACTACGATAAAGAGAAGCTGCAAGAGCGTCTGGCTAAACTGGCTGGTGGTGTTGCGGTTATCAAAGTTGGCGCGGCGACAGAAGTTGAAATGAAAGAGAAGAAAGCACGCGTTGAAGATGCGCTGCACTCAACTCGCGCAGCGGTTGAAGAGGGTGTTGTTCCTGGTGGTGGTACTGCACTGGTTCGCGCACAGCAGGCGATTGCTGAGTTGACGGGCGACAATCATGATCAAGATGTTGGTATCAGCCTAGCACGCCGTGCTATGGAAGAGCCTCTACGTCAGATCGTTGCTAACGCAGGTGATGAAGGTTCGGTTGTTCTTAATCAGGTTGAAGGCGGTGAAGGTAACTATGGTTACAACGCAGCGACTGGCGAGTATGGCGATATGATCGAGATGGGTATTCTTGATCCAGCTAAAGTGACACGCTCAGCACTTCAAAATGCAGCATCTGTTGCAAGTTTAATGATTACGACTGAAGTGATGGTTGCTGACCACCCAGAAGAAAACGGTGCAGGTGCAGGAATGCCTGATATGGGTGGCATGGGCGGAATGGGTGGTATGGGCGGAATGCCTGGCATGATGTAAACCTATTCGGCTCCCCAGTCTTAGCGCTGGAAAATGAAAAAGCCCCGCCCAATTTATTGGGTGGGGCTTTTTTCATGCTGCTTTTTAAAGTTAGTAGAGCTGCACAAAGGAGCCAAAAATCTTTTTATCGAAGTGAGAAATCATTTTCTCTTTCATTAGTGTCAGTGCACCAAAATTGGTCATCGCTTTTTTGTATGAGCGTTCTGCGGTGAGGGCATCGAAAACGTCGGCAATACCGCATATTTTCCCGTAAACATGAATCTCTTCGCCCTTTAGGCTGCGAGGATAGCCGGTTCCATCAATAAATTCATGGTGTTGCATGATGATGAGGCGGCACTCTTCCGAGAGTGCGTTAGCCGATTCAAGGAGTTTATAGCCTTGATAAGGATGGATGCGAACATGGCGCATCTCCGCTTCAGTTAGGCGAGCTGGTTTATTTAAAACTTCGGGATTAACTTTTACCTTTCCAAGGTCATGAAGGAAAAAGCCTGCTCCAAGCTCGTGCAAGTCGTGTGCATCAGAACCTTTAAACAGCGCTTTGGCGAGTAGTAAGGAGCTAACGCCAACATTAACGGAGTGTGTGTAGGTGTAGAAGTCATGAGAAGTGATGCGCAGCAGGCTTTCGGCCATTTTGTCATCAGAGAGAATAAGGTCTGTTATCGATGAAATAGCTGCTTTGCTAGCATGTATGTTTTCGGCAGTTGGCTTTTCTAGCAGACCTTTCATCATCGTAAGAGAATTGAGATAAACTGCTTTTGCTTTTTCTTCGGCACTTAGTTTTTTACTCTCAATCGCTTCAATAAGCGTGTCTGGCACAGCATCGTGAGAGTTCCACTCCTCGGGTGGAGGCTCATTTTTGGGGTCATTGACGGCATCATTATGGCTAAGATAAGCAAGGCTCTCGGCGGTCGGTTCCTCCTGAAGAGAGCTTTTTTCAGTATCAACTATTACATGGCTCAATTTCTGACTCTGTACCTCCTTAAGGAGTGCTGTAGAGTCGATTAAAAAGTTACTTTTTAGAAAGTTGTGCGATAACCACGATGAAGGAAGTGTGATGTGCATTCCTATTTTGAGATCGTTTAACTTGACCTTTTCCTTCATGTTTTTCTGTATCAGTTTTTTTAGATTAGGATAAAAGCTTCTTTTGTTGCTCCACAGTCGGGGCAAATCCAATCATCAGGAATATCCTCCCAGCGTGTTCCCGCAGGAATACCCTCTTCAGGGAGGCCTTTCTCTTCGTTGTAAATGAGTCCGCAGACATCGCAAAGATAATTTTTCATGGCGATTGTTAGTTGTGAGATTGCTCAGAAGCCTACAGATTAACCATAAAAAAATAAAGGTTATTTAGTGAGTATTATGTTCTATAGGTTAAATGTGAAAGCCTGGCCCAGATTTAGTGCTAAATCTTGTTTAAGAAGCCACTGTGTTTCTCATCAATCATTTCATCGATTAAATGCATCACTTCACCACTAGCCGCTTCAAAATCATCAATTTTGCCTAGCAGTTGCTGGCGAATCAGGTCGTCATTTATCCAGTCCTGCTTGGCAAGTGTCAGTGCCTCTTGTACGCCGTGATGAACGCGCTCATGCGGTTCGTTAAGTGCGTGATAGGCTTGAGTTTGGCTGAATTGTGTTCGTCCCAGCCCTTCAAAATACCATTTACCTAATCGGCAATTTGTTGGTGGAACCTGAACAGCCTGGTGTTCAGCTGCTGCATCATCTTTATCTACAGCGATATAACCATTTTGTTTGAAGACAATATGATCAACTTTGGTTAAAAGCCCAAAGGATTTATCTTTGGCATACGAGACATAATCGACTGTTTCGCGAGATGATTGAGAAAATTCACTAAACCGCATTTCGAAATCATCAATTTTGTCTTTGATTGATGCGGCGAGTTTAGTTGCATCATCAGCTTCTCGCGTCATTTCGCTAACCCGGTCGTTAAATGATTGCAGAGTATCGCCAACGTCCACAGCTGCATCTTTGGTGTGATGTGAAAGTTTTTTAACTTCATCTGCTACAACAGCAAACCCACGGCCATGCTCCCCTGCCCGTGCTGCTTCAATTGAGGCGTTAAGAGCAAGGAGGTTGGTTTGGTCTGCAATTCCGGTGATCACCGAGAGTGATTCGGTCACTTTTGCACTGTCTTCTCCTAGCGCACGAATAACCGAAGCAACCGACTGGATGCTTGTGTCGATATTAACCAGTGATTGGGTTATGTCATTGACCATTGCAACACTGTTTTCAGCATTCTCACCGTTACTGGCAGCGATTGTTTCAACATGAGCCATTTGCTCGCTCACTTTAACAAGATCAGCCTGACTGCTTTTCAGGTTATCAATCAGGCATCTTGAATTGATTTTGTGAAGTGTCGATGCAAGCTCATTTGAAGAGATATAGGCAGCGTTCTCCTTCATTGCATCGATAGAGATGTTGATTCTCTGTAGTGATTCCTTAAATTGCCCGGGAAGGCCGACAGAGAGTGCTTGCCGGTTGTAGTCATCATTAGCAACAGATCTAAAGCAGGCATCGACCTCTTTAAAGTAGCATTCAACCTGATCCAGAAATTCATTGAGTTCCCAAGCAACAATTCCAATTTCCCCCATTCCTTTCGTTTTGGTGATGCGGTGATGGAGTTCGCCATGGCTAATTTTGATTAAAAGCTCTTGAATGCGATTTAAAACAGATAGCTGTTTAGAGCCAAAAAAATGGCCATAAATTGAGGCTAAAATCGCGATTAGAGGCAGAATAACAAGGACGGGGTCAAGGCCATAGGCAAAAACTGAATAGCCTAAAGTGGTTATCGCAGTGAGAATAATGGAGCCGAAAACAATCTGTTGCTGAACCCGAATAAATGGGATGTTAGCGTTCGAGGCATTCTGAGCTGATCTTGATTTGCGCATAATCATTAACCGAGTTGAATTAGCTTTTATAAAGGTTGAAGGCGAGATCTTGGTAAGAGGTGTTGTTATCGGCCAAAAACTGCTTCAAGTAAGCGATAGATTTATCAGGCCCCTCTTTTGCGCTAGATCGCTTTTCTATGGCGAGCATTTCTCGATAAAGGGGTGTTACGGCTTGAATGGCGGCAGCAGAAGGTTTTCTGCGTACAGAGTAATATCCCTTAACCTGCCCGTCTGATCCATAATCAGGTGTGACATTGGCAAACACCCAGTAATAATCACCATTTGCAGCCATGTTTTTTACAAAGCCAAAGAACTCCTGGTTTTGTTTTATGGTGTCCCATAAAAACCTAAAAACCCCACGTGGCATATCAGGGTGGCGGATAATGTTATGTTGAACATTCAAGAGCTCTGCTTCGGGATACTGTGCCATCTGCATAAAAATACGGTTGGCGTAAGTGATACGCCCTTTGAGGTCTGTTTTGCTAACAATAAAGTCATTGTCAGCCATTTTATGTTCCCGAGTCGTTGGTGTGATTGAAGGCTTCATCTGTCTCTTATAAAGTTCCCAAAGTTAGTAGTAAGTGTTGACCATATTTCTTAAATTTCAAGAGTCTTTTTGTGTCGATATGCCTCTTCGAGAGTGCTAGACTGGCCCATTAATAATATGTGTTGAATTTAGCAGAGATAGATAGATGGCTGGACATAGTAAATGGGCAAATATTCGCCACCGCAAAGGTGCTCAGGATGCCAAACGCGGTAAGATTTTTACCAAATTAATCAAAGAAATCACCGTTGCCACCCGTATGGGGGGGAGTGGTGATGTTGCCAATAACCCAGGTTTGCGGGCAGCCGTTGATAAGGCGCTAGGTCAGAATATGACCAAAGATACAATCGCGCGAGCAATTAAAAAAGGGACTGGCGAAGCGGGCGGGGATAATTACGAAGAGGCCCGTTACGAAGGTTATGGGCCAGCAGGCGTTGCGGTGATGGTCGATTGTCTGACCGACAATAAAAACCGAACAGTTGCAGAAGTACGCCATGCTTTTACCAAGCGAGGTGGTAATCTGGGCACCGATGGTTCGGTCTCTTATCTGTTCACCAAAACAGGTGTTATCAGTTATGCAGCGGGTGTGGATGAAGATGCGTTGATGGATGCAGCATTGGAATCGGGTGCCGATGATGTGATAACCAATGATGATGGTTCGATTGATGTACAGACCTCCCCTGAAGAGTTTATGGATGTACGTGATGCGCTGAAAGAGGCCGGGTTTGAACCTGAATCGGCAGAAATGGCTCAATTAGCGAGTACGAGTGTTTCGCTTGACGCGAAAGATGCAGAGAAAATGATCGGGTTGCTGGAGATGTTGGAAGAGCTCGATGATGTTCAAGAGGTTCATTCTAATGCGGATATTAGCGAAGAGATTCTTGGGCAAATCTCTTAATCAAGGCGGCTGAGGTGCCAATTGTTATTGGTATAGACCCTGGTTCGCGGATAACAGGCTATGGGGTGATCGAAACTGATCGTGACAGGGCAATCTATATTGCTAGTGGCTGCATCAGGATAAAAAGTAAAGGTTTCCCTGAGCGGCTTAAGGAAATTTTTCAAGGTATTCAAACTGTTGTAAAAGAGCATAAGCCAGATGAATTTGCCATTGAACAGGTTTTTATGAGCAAAAACGCTGATTCAGCTTTAAAGCTTGGGCACGCTAGAGGTGCTGCAATTTGTGCAGTTGCTTTGGATGGAATGCCGGTCTTTGAATACTCTGCTCGACAGGTTAAACAGGCTATTGTCGGTAAAGGTGCAGCAGATAAGGGGCAGGTTCAACATATGGTGAAAATTTTACTTAATCTGCACGGCCGATTGCAGGAAGATGCAGGAGATGCATTAGGTGTTGCACTTTGCCATGCACACCACCAGCAAACAGCCAGTCGTCTTGGATTAGAAGGAAGGCTATCAGGGCAATGATTGGTTTTCTAAATGGTACGTTACGGGCGGCTGATACGCCTATTGTCTTGATTGATGTGCAGGGTGTTGGTTACGAGGTTGAAGTTGCCAGCTCTACCATTTTTAATTTGCCGCAATTAGGTGAACCGCTGATGCTGTTTACGCACCTGGTTGTTCGCGATGATGCGCACCTTTTATTCGGTTTTTTACACGAGTCTGAACGGCTGCTTTTCAGAACCTTAATCAAGGTAAACGGTGTTGGTGCCAAGTTGGCTTTAACCATTCTTTCTGGCATGACGGCTGACGAACTCCACTTTTCTGTTCAAAATGATGATACAGCTCCGCTAGTGCGCGTACCTGGAATTGGTAAGAAAACAGCGGAGCGGTTGATTGTTGAGCTGCGCGATAAGCTGCCTAAATTAGAAGATGTTGCTGCCAGCGGGGCTAAAGGCAAGGCAGGCAGTGTAGGAGAGGCGCAAGAGGCGATTAGTGCTTTGCTCTCCTTGGGTTACAAGTCGCAAGAGGCAACGAAAATGGTTCGTGCAATTGAGACTGATGGATTAGATAGTGGTGCAATCATTCGTCTTGCGCTACAGCAGGTTGGAAAATGATTGAATCAGATCGCGTTATCAGTGCCGGAGGAAAGATAGAAGAAGAGGCTTTAGATAGAGCGATTCGCCCGAAACGGCTCGTGGACTATATTGGTCAGAAACCGCTTCGTGAGCAGATGGAGATTTTTATCCAAGCGGCTAGCAACCGTGATGAGGCGCTTGATCATGTCCTTATCTTTGGGCCGCCCGGTCTGGGTAAAACAACGCTGGCGAACATTATTGCCAATGAGATGGATGTCAATCTTCGTCAGACATCGGGCCCAGTATTAGAAAAAGCGGGTGATCTTGCAGCTTTGTTAACTAATCTCGAAGCGCATGATGTGCTGTTTATCGATGAAATTCATCGGCTGAGCCCTGTGGTAGAAGAGGTTCTCTATCCAGCGATGGAAGACTACCAAATCGATATTATGATCGGTGAAGGGCCTGCCGCTCGCTCGATTAAGCTCGATTTACCCCCTTTTACCCTTATTGGCGCAACAACACGTGCCGGTTTACTGACTTCGCCACTGCGAGATCGTTTTGGGATTGTTCAGCGGCTAGAGTTTTATTCGGTAGAAGAGTTAGCGCAGATTGTTAAGCGGTCCGCCTCTATTTTGGGGATGCAGATAGATGATGAGGCAACTCACGAAGTGGCACGCCGTTCGCGAGGAACCCCGCGTATTGCAAACCGGTTGCTACGTCGTGTTCGTGATTATGCCGATGTTAAATCAAATGGGGTGGCGAGCCGTGATACCGCAAAAGCGGCGCTAGAGATGTTGAGTGTCGACCATAATGGCTTTGATCCAATGGATCGAAAGTTACTGTTGAGTATGATTGAGAAATTTGATGGTGGCCCTGTTGGTTTGGACAGTATTGCAGCTGCTATTAGCGAAGAGCGTGGAACGATTGAGGATGTAATCGAGCCTTATCTGATTCAGCAGGGGTTTATTATGCGTACCCCACGAGGGAGGATGGTCACGCGTAACGCCTATTTACACTTTGGTTTAAAGCCTTCACCACAACCCGAAGAGGGCGATAGTTCTCTCGATATTTTTGAGCAGTAAATAGCCCGGTTTAATTAGCGACACCTTTTTATGCGCTTTTTATAACCTGTTGTATATAAAGTATTTTTAGGTTGTCTCTTTTTTGAGACAGTTGTTTAGCTGTTCGGCAGCTGGCAAAATTAACCCCTGAATTCTGACTGAAACAGATGGATTGTAAAGTGATGAAATTTGAGTGGCCTATTCGTGTCTACTACGAGGATACTGATGCAGCAGGCATCGTGTATTACGCCAATTACCTAAAATATATGGAACGAGCTCGTACAGAACGCCTTAGAGTCTTGGGGTATGAGCAAGATGATCTTATGCAAAATGAGAAGGTTGTCTTTGCGGTTCGCTCTGTTGAGGCTGATTACCTGAAACCGGCACGTTTTAATGAAGAGCTTTTAGTGAGTGCAGAATTTACTGAGCTGAAGCGGGCGAGTTTGCTTTTCCATCAGCAGGTTAAGCATTTGGATGGAACGGTACTATGTGAAGGGACAATTCGAATTGCCTGTCTGGATAGTGAATCAATGTCACCTAAAAAAATCCCCAACGAGATGATTGAAAGGATAAAGAATGGGTTCTGAACTATCGATATTCGAGTTGATTATCAACGCCAGTCTGATCGTTCAGCTGGTGATGCTTCTGTTGTTGATCGCTTCAGTTGCTTCATGGACATTTATCTTCTCAAAACGGAAAGAGCTAAAGCAGGCGCTTTTAGTTTCTGATCAGTTTGAAGAGCGGTTTTGGTCTGGTGTTGATCTTGCGCAACTATATAAGCAGCTCTCAGCGGATCGTTATACCAGTGAAGGGATAGAGAATATTTTTTTGGCAGGATACAGAGAGTTTGCAAAGTTAAAACAGGAAAAAGATGTTGATGCGGCTGACATTGTAGAAGGTTCGCACCGAGCAATGCGCGTTGCCTTCTCAAGAGAGATGGATCGGCTTGATGCACGGCTCCCTTTTCTTGCAACTGTTGGTTCAACAAGTCCGTATGTCGGACTTTTTGGGACGGTTTGGGGCATTATGAATTCCTTTAGTGCGCTGGGTAATACAAAGCAGGCGACATTAGCGCTGGTCGCACCGGGAATTTCTGAGGCGCTGGTCGCAACCGCAATGGGGCTGTTTGCAGCCATCCCTGCGGTTATCGCCTATAACCGCTATTCAACAAATGTTGAGCGATTAGCAAATCGTTACGACACCTTTATGGAAGAGTTCATCAGCCTGCTTCAGCGGCAGGCCCGACTGAAATGAGCCGTCGCATTAAGCGTAGGCCGATGGCCGAGATCAATGTTGTCCCCTATATCGATGTGACATTGGTTTTATTGATTATCTTTATGATCACGGCACCATTGATTCAGCAAGGTGTTGAGGTCGATCTTCCTCAAGCAGATGCCAAAGAGTTACCACAAGATCAAGAGCCGCCTTTAGTCATTACCGTTGATGCTAGTGGTTCATACTATATGGATGTTGGTGAAGAGACGAATAGGCCTGTTGAACTTGAGTTAGTCGCCGTTAGAGTTGCTGCGGTTTTACGCCATAAACCAAAGACTGCTGTTCTGATTAGAGGCGACATGGATGTCGATTACGGCAAGGTTGTTACGGTAATGGCGGTGTTAAAAAGTGCCGGCGTAGAAAATGTTGGATTAATGACTCAGTCTCCTGAAACGGTTCAATAACAGGTTGTGATGAAAGGGCAATATCGCTTACCTCTTTTGCTGTCACTCGCTTTTCATGCTGTTCTAGCAGTCTTGCTGCTGGCAAATATAGAGTTTGAAAAGAAAAAGATAGTGCCTAGACCGGTGCCAGACGTGGTGCAGGCAACAGTTATTGATGAATCGAAAGTATTGGCTGAGCTTCAGAAATTGAAGCAGCAGGAGATAGATAAAAAACAGGGTGAGAAGGCCAAGCAGGCGCGTCTTAAAAAAGCACAACGAAAAGAAGAGAAGCGGTTGGCTGATCTGAAGCAGAAAAGAGTTCAAGAGCAAAAGCGAGCAAAAGAGCAGGCGACGAAAAACAGAGCGAAGGAAAAAGCAGCGGCACTTAAGCTAGAAAAGCTCAAAAGAGAGAAACAGGCCGAAAAGAAGAAGCTTGATAAGCTAAAGAAAGAGAAGCAATTGGCTAATCAGAAGCGTCAAAAAGCTGAAGCGGAAAAGAGGCGTAAAGCTGAGGTGGCTCGAAAGAAAAAGGCTGAAAAGAAAAAGATTGAGGCAGAGAAGAGAAGAAAGGCGGAGATTGCAAAAAAGGAAAAAGCTGAAGCGGAAAAAGCCAAAGCGCTAGCTGAAAAGAAAAGGCAGGAAAAGCTGGCGAAAGAAAAGGCGGAAAAAGAGCGCAAAGCACGCGAATTAGCGCTAAAGCAGCAGATGGAAGCAGAAAGAAAAGCGCAGCAAGCGGTCGCTAGCTTTCGAGATGTTATTCGCCAAAAGATTCAACGTAGTTGGCTGAAACCCTCTACATCCACAGTTGGTTTATCATGTAAAATCCGAGTTAAGCTAATTGCGGGTGGTAGTGTAATGGATGCGCGAGTGGTAAAGAGCAGTGGTGATCAACTATTCGATCGGTCGGTTGAGGTGGCTGTACTAAAAGCGTCACCTTTACCCATTCCTAATGACCCCGGGCTGTTTAGCTACTTTAGAACGCTTGACTTGATTTTTATACCCAAAGAGTAATTTATGCTGAGACGATTATTTCTATTGTTGATTTTTCTACCGACATCAGTTTTTTCTGCGGCACTTGAAATTGAAATAACCGAAGGTATTGAAGGGGCGGCGCCTATTGCGATTGTTCCTTTTGGTTGGCAGGGTATGGCAGCTGAGGCTCCGCTTGATATTGGTGCTGTTGTTGCGGCGGATTTGAGCCGCTCGGGCCGATTTAAAGCACTGCCCGAACGAGATATGCTGACAAAACCTACTGATGCGACAAAAATTCGCTTTCGTAATTGGCAGGCTTTGGGGCAGGATAATCTCTTAATTGGTCAGGTCAGAGAAACCGGAGCAGGCCGGTTTGTGATCCAGTTTCAACTTTTTGATGTTTATAAAGGGGAACAGTTGACCGGTTATAGCATGCCTTCTAGCGCTAAGGCACTTAGGCAAACTGCTCACAGAATCAGCGATATAGTCTACGAACAGTTGACGGGACAGAAAGGCGCTTTTTCAACCCGAATCGCTTATGTGACGGTGGTTCGTAATAAAAATAGCCAGCCACAGTATCGTTTGCAAGTGGCCGATGCTGATGGTTTTAATCCTCAGACGATTACAACCTCATCTGAACCGATTATGTCGCCCGCTTGGTCTCCAAATGGCGAAAAAATTGCTTATGTCTCTTTTGAGGGGCGCCATTCAGCAATCTATGTTCAGACTATTTCCAGCGGAAAAAGGGAGCGGGTCTCTTCCGCCCCTGGTATTAATGGTGCACCTGCTTGGTCGCCAGATGGAAGTAAACTTTCGATGACGCTTTCAGTTGGTGGCAGTCCTGATATATACATCTTGGATCTGATTACTGGCTCACTTCGTCAGCTAACGAAAGGTTATGCTATTGAGACTGAATCGAGCTGGTCTAGAGATGGAAAGATGATTGCCTATACCTCTGATCGGGGGGGTAGGCCACAGATTTATCAGATCCCGGTTCAGGGTGGTAAAGCGAAGCGGTTGACCTATGAGGGGAGCTATAATGCTCGACCTGTATTTTCACCGGATGGAAAAAGTCTGGCAATGATTCACAGGCAGGGGAGCGCATATCAGATTGCCGTGCTAGAGCTTGATTCGGGTATTCTTCAGGTTCTGACTAACGGTAAGCTTGATGAGTCCCCAAGCTTTGCGCCGAATGGAAGTATGATTCTCTATGCGGCAAAAAAAGGGGAAAGGGGGCTGTTGGCAGCGGTCTCTGCTGATGGGCGGGTCCATCAGAATTTGGTTATGAAAGGTGGCGAAGTTCGAGATCCAGCTTGGTCACCATTTAAATAAAAGAAAGAGGAAATATAATGAAGCAGTTGAAAGCGGCACTATTGATTTTTGTTGGTCTGTTTGTCTTGTCTGGTTGCGAAACGTTAGGTATAGGCGGGGCTAGCTCTGCTACAGCTACAGAAGAGGGTGGAGGTTACGGGAATGGGTCAGGTGTATCGACTACCGGAATTGAAGGTGGAGAGGTTTACACAGGTGATCCTCTGTTAAATCCAGCAAGTCTGCTTTCTAAAAGAGTTATCCATTTTGCATTTGATAGCAGCGAAGTGGCGGACGAGCACCTTCCTGTAATTGCTGCTCACGCTGCATATCTTGCTGAGAATCCAAGCAAAAACGTCATCCTAGAGGCCTATGCAGATGAGCGAGGTTCTAGAGAATACAACGTTGCATTGAGTGAGCAACGTGGGAATACTGTCGCCGACTTAATGAGGCTTCAGAATGTTTCGCCATCCCAAATTCAAGTAATCGGTTATGGGGAAGAAAAGCCGGTTAGCTTTGGCCATGATGAACTGTCATGGGAGCAAAATCGCCGTGTTGAAATCATCTATTCTGGAGAATAGTTAATGAAGTTAGGTAAAAAAGTAGCTGTAGGGCTGCTTTGCACAGCTGGTTTCGCTCAAGCTGAGCAGCCTTTGCCGCCTGTTGTAGATGGCGTGCGAGGAGGGGCGGCCTCGAGCCAAAGGGTTTCACCGGCCTCAAGTAAAATTTCGCTTGAAATGTATCGGCAGGTTGAGCAGCTCAAGCGCGAAGTTCAGCAACTTAGAGGTGAGCTTGAGGAGTTGACCTTTAATATGGATGGTGTCAAAAAAAGGCAGCGAGATATTTACCTAGATCTTGATCGACGCTTGCAACCCCTTGAAGGGGCTGTTGGTGAGGTGGCGAAAGAAAAGGGAATGCCCACCATAGGCTCGGGCACCACAGAAAAGGTGAAGGAAAAGGCTGCAGAGCCAGCTGTAATAAAGCAGGTTTCGGTGAACCCCGCTGCGGAGCGGAAAGCCTATCAGAAATCCTTTAACACACTGAAAGAGGGGCGTTATTCGGAGTCTGTAAAACAATTTAAAGCGTTTCTATCGGACTACCCGGCGGGTGATTATGCAGATAATGCAACCTATTGGCTTGCGGAAACCTATTATGTAACAAGAGATTTTAATGAGGCAAAAGCCGAGTTTGAAAAACTTGTCGTTTCATTTCCAGAAAGCCAGAAAGTACCTGATGCACTTTTGAAGACAGGGTATATCGCTTATGAGCAAGAAAATTGGAAAACAGCGCGAAAGAAGTTAACAGAAGTGATTAACCGTTTCCCGAAATCAAGTGCTGCACGGTTGGCAGAAAACCGGTTGCGTAGAATGAAGCAGGAGAAGCATTAAACAGTGGCCGATCTACGTATTACTGAAATTTTTTACTCTTTACAAGGGGAGTCCACCACTGTTGGACTCCCCACTGTTTTTATACGGCTGACAGGCTGCCCATTACGGTGTGTTTACTGCGATACGGCGTATGCTTTTCAGGGTGGGGAGAAATGGTCTGTCGAGGCAATTTTAGAGGAGGTATCTCTTTACAAATCGGCACATGTAACGGTTACAGGCGGAGAGCCATTGGCTCAAAAGGAGTGTCTGGTGTTGCTGGATAGTTTGGTCGATAAAGGTTACAAAGTTTCTCTTGAAACTAGCGGGGCTCTTGATGTCTCAGCTGTTAACAGACGTGTCAAAAAGGTGATGGATCTTAAAACACCGGACTCAGGTGAAATGAGCAAAAACCTTTATGGCAATATCGAGTCGTTAACTGCTCATGATGAGGTTAAGTTTGTGATTTGCTCCAGAGAGGATTATGACTGGGTTAAAAATGTCATCAAAGAACAGGCCTTGACCGAACGTTGTGAACTGCTGCTATCACCTTGTATGGGCAGACAGGCAGCAGAAGAGCTGGCTGATTGGATACTTGCGGATCGACTTCAGGTTCGTTTTCAGGTTCAACTACATAAAACAATCTGGGGCGATCGCCCAGGAAAATAAAGCATGCGAAAAGCGATTATCTTATTATCAGGTGGCTTAGATTCTGTAACGGCACTGGCAATAGCCCAGCAGGAGGGGTTTGAATGCTATGCGATCAGCTTTGACTATGGGCAAAGACATAAATCTGAGCTGGCGTTTGCACAACGAATATCTAAGTTGTACAACGTTGTCGAGCATAAAGTGGTTACGTTAGGCATGGGAGGGTTTGGTGGCTCTGCATTGACAGATGAAAGTATAAAAGTACCAGATCATCTTGAGCCTGGGATTCCCGTTACTTATGTTCCTGCAAGAAATACTATTTTTCTTTCTATGGCGTTAGGTTGGGCTGAAGTGCTGGCTGCCCACGATATTTTTATTGGCGTTAACGCTGTGGACTATTCAGGTTACCCGGATTGCAGACCAGAATTCATTGGGGCTTTTCAGAAGCTGGCAAACTTAGCGACAAAAGCAGGTGTGGAGGGCGAGCACTTTACCATCCATACGCCCCTGATAGATTTGAGCAAGGCCGAAATTATCCAGAAAGGTATTGAGTTGGGGGTCGATTACTCAAAAACGGTCTCTTGCTATTCAGCCGATGATTCTGGGGCGGCTTGTGGTGTTTGTGATGCGTGCCGTTTAAGGGCTGCGGGCTTTGCGCTAGCGGGTGTTGATGACCCAACCTCTTATCAATAAAGCGTTTATTATTGAAATTCTTATTTTGCATTAAATTTTTTTGGATTTAACTGTATTTAGTGAGAATCCTGCTTGCCTTTTAGCCTAGTTCATGTAGAATTCTCGCCTTCAAATCCGGGTCGTTAGCTCAGCCGGTAGAGCACCGCACTTTTAATGCGATGGTCGAGCGTTCGAATCGCTCACGACCCACCATGATTTAAACTGAACTGCACGTCAGATTTCAGTTAAAAAAACCAGCTTTTAGCTGGTTTTTTTATGCCCTAAGTTTCTCTTGATCAGGCCGCTTGATTCCCCCTGTTCAGTTTCTCATTGCCCACAGTTAAAGAGGGGTGTAGAGGGATTTGTACTGTTTACGGACTGATTGGCTATTATATTTTTTAACTCCTGCCCCAAAAAAATTAGCAGCTGCTATATTTATGGATAATTAAGCCAAATTTGTTGAGGAGTTTTGAATGAATGGACTGTTAAAGCCAGCTGTTGCGCTGATGAGTCAGCTCAGTTATCCACGAAAAATGATTATTATTTCAGTGCTTTTTATGGTGCCGTTGATTGTTGTTTCATCTCTTTTGATGGGGGAGCTTGGCGCTAAGATTGAGTCAACAGAGAAAGAGCAAAGAGGCTTGGAGTATATAAAGACAGTTCGTCAGGTTTATCAGCACTTTCCTCAGCATAGGGGAATGACCAATGCCTATCTAAACGGGGCTTCTGCTTTTAAAGAGAAAATTTTAGCCAAAAGAGAGGCAATCAAATCTGATATAGCTGCGATTGATGAAATTGACAGTCGTTATGGAGCTGAGTTTGGAACAGGTGAGCTGTGGGCTTCTATCAAGTCGGATTGGGGTAAATTAGAGCAAAGTGCATTTGATGGGCCTGCGGGAGATGTGTTTGGTAGGCATACAGCCTTAATCGCCGATGTCTATGCTCTTTTTGAGCAGGTAAGTAATCAGTCTGGATTGGTGTTGGATCCTAATATTAATACCTCCTTTATTATGGACGCTATTGTCTACCGTGTCCCTATGGTTACAGAGAATTTAGGGCAGTCTAGAGGGATGGGGTCAGGTGTTGCGGCGCGTGGCTCAGTGACACTACAGCAGCGTGTAAAGCTTGGGATGATGTTGGCTAATATTGAGTCAAACTTTCATTCTGTTGAGGCGAGCATGAAGATTGCTTTTCTAGAAAATGAAGGGCTGGAAGGAGAGCTTGACTCGATGGTTGCGGGTGCAAAAGCTTCAACAGCGAGCTTTGCAGGGATGGTTAAGGCAGAGATTTTAGAATCTGAATTTATTAATGTTGATTCAGGTGCTGTTTTCGCCGCAGGCACAGAAGCCATTAAAGCAAGTTATAAACTTTATGATGCAATGGTGCCGGCACTGGATAGTCTGTTTTCGGATAGGGCAGCGAAGTTGGCTTCTACGAGAAATACTTTATTATTTATTATCGTCTTAAGCATTATTTTAGTTGTATATCTGTTCTTGGGTTTTTATTCTGCAGTGATCAATGCCATTCGGGCATTGGATCGTTCTGTCGCTAAGATTGCAGAAGGGGATCTTACGGTTGTCGTCGATAGTGGTACCAAAGATGAGCTAAGTAATATAGCGGACGCACTGAATGGAATGGTTTCTTATCTGCGCGGTACAGTGTCTCGGTTAGGTGAGCACTCTTCTCTACTGGCATCTGCCTCTACAGAGCTGTCGGCAACAACAGAGCAGTCAAAAAGTGGTGCATTAAACCAGCAGAGTCAGACGGAACAGATTGCGACAGCGATGAATCAAATGTCTATCACGATTCGAGATATCGCGACTAATGCGGAGACGGTTTCATCAGATGCGCATAGGGCAGATCATGAGGCGACTACAGGTGGAGAGGTTATCCGTAAAACAATTGTTGCGATTGAGAATCTGGCAGCAGAAGTCGGCAGTTCTGCAACGGTAATCAATGAGCTTGAGAAGAACAGCAATGATATTGGTTCTGTGCTAGATGTGATTCGTAGTATTGCTGATCAGACTAATCTGCTTGCCTTGAATGCAGCGATTGAAGCTGCAAGGGCAGGTGAGCATGGCAGAGGGTTTGCTGTGGTGGCCGATGAGGTCCGTACTTTGGCGGGGCGTACACAAGAATCTACTGCGCAGATTCAAGAGATGGTGGAGAGCTTGCAGGGGCACACCAAGCAAGCCGTTGATGTTATGGGATCAAACAAACATCATGCTGAAGAGATGGCGGGTCAGGCATCAGATGCTTCAACATCAATTGATAGAATCGTTGATACGGTGGGTCATATTATGGATATGACAACACAAGTTGCTAGCGCTTCAGAAGAGCAAAGCATGGTTGCAAAAGAGATTGATGCTAATATTTTACAGGTCTCAGATGTAGCTCAGTCTAGCGTTGCGGCATCTGGCGAGATTGCGATAGCAAGTGAAGAGCTGGCTCGCTTAGCAACAGAGTTGCAGGGCGAAGTGGCACACTTTAAAACATAAAAGACTCCATAGGTGGTAGCGTAAAATGAATCAGGAGAAATAGATGTCGAGCTTTATAAATTCGGTTGACGAAAGAACCTCTTTAGCGGGGACTAACAAATTGGAGGTTTTACTCTTTAGCTTAGGCGAAGAGGAGGTTAGCGGACGACAAGAGGTTTATGGGATTAATGTTTTTAAAGTGCGTGAGGTGATGCATGTTCCAGAAATCACGCAGGCTCCTGATATGCCAGATTCGGTTGAGGGAATGGTTAGCCTTCGTGGGGTGATGGTTCCGGTAATTAATTTGCAAAAGTTTTGTGGGATTGATGCTAAAGAGCCGCCTAAAATTTTGATGATTACTGAATATAACAAGCACGTTCAGGGTTTTTTGGTTGACTCGGTCGATATGATTGAGCGCTTGAGCTGGAGTGATGTGAAAGCGCCACCTCAAATGTTGGCAAGCCGCTTGGGAGGGCTGGTGACGGCGGTGACGGAGCTAAAGGACGATCGTCTTTGTATGATTATGGACGTTGAAAAGGTGCTTGCAGAGACAGCCTGTTTTTATGAGGATGATTCGATTTTTGAAGGAATCAATAAGCACCATGAGAGGAATATGACGGTTTTGTATGCAGATGATTCAAGTGTTGCGCGAGGCCAGATTAAAAAAACATTAGATCATATGGGTATCAGGCAGCTTAGTGCTATTAATGGCGCGGTTGCTTGGAAAATGCTGAAAGATATAGCCTCGCAATGTGAGGCAGATGGAAGGGATATTAAGGATCGGGTCAGTTTAATTCTGACAGATGTTGAAATGCCGGAAATGGATGGCTATGTTTTGACTCAAAAGATTAAGGCCGATGCGCGCTTTGATAGTATTCCAGTTGTGATGCACTCATCTTTAACAGCGGATGCGAATCAGGCTTTAGGTACGCATGTTGGTGCTGATGCCTATGTTCCGAAGTTTCAGCCGCATGAGTTGGCCAAAACGTTGGAGGGTCTTTTTAAATAAAGATAGGTTTTCTGTGCTGGAGCAATTGCATATAACTTCCTTAAAAGCCGTGATGAGGATCGCGGCTTTTTTGTGGGTTTAAATATCAAGCAGTAAGCCGTTTTCACACAACCAGTTTCGGTCTTGTTTATAGCAGGGGGAGAACTGCTCGACCAGTGCCCAGAATCGCGGTGAGTGGTTATGCTCAATCAGATGGCATAGCTCATGGATAATGATGTAATCAAGCACTGGGTCAGGTGCAATAATGATTCGCCAGTTATAACTGATTACCCCTTTAGTGGAGCAGCTTCCCCAGCGGCTTTTATACGATTTAACCCGAATGGCTTTGTAGCCTACGCCAATTCTTCCGGCATAGAGTTCAGTTTTTTCAATTAAGATTTTTTCCGCCAATTTTTTAAAATGGTCGCTGATGATCGTCCTTATATTTTCTGGTGAGCGCTCTATGTTGGCTGATAAAAGTAGTTGTTCGCCTTTTATGATGGCTATCTCTTTTTGGTTGTTCTGGAAAATAAGTGTTAATTGTTCGCCTCTATAAAAGAGCTTTTCCCCTTCGTTATAACTCCTGTTTAATTGCTCCTTTGCATCGTTTTGGCGTAAGAGCTGTTTTTTAATCCAGTTACTCTTTTTAGCAATCATTGACTCTATATCAGTTAGAGCGGCCCGCTTTGGTGTGGTGATGGAGACAACACCATCTTTAACTTTAATGGTGGCACTCTTTTTTCGGTCGGTTCTTACTATAGTCACTTCAAAGCCATCGCTTTGGATGGTGTGAGTCTGACTATTATTTCGTTGAAAAAAAGAGATCATTGGTTGGCTATTTTATTTAAGAAAAATGAGGCTACTCTATCTTGTCAATTTTTGTAAGAATTGGTTTCCATTAGCGATAAATTTTTAATCAGGCGAGAGGGAAAAGTGGGATTAATTAAGATTATTCATTTAACAGCCGTTGTGCTGACCTTTACAGGCTTTATCGTTCGAGGCATTTTGTTGCTGCGAGGCTCACCGTTGATGGATACGGTGTGGGTTAGGAAAGCACCTCACATGGTCGACACCATTCTGCTATTAAGCGGAATTACGCTCGCTTGGATTACAGGCATGAATCCTTTGGAGCAACCTTGGTTGGCCACAAAGTTGACAGCGCTTTTACTCTATATAGGGTTTGGGATGCTTGCTTTCCGCTTTGCAAAAAAAGCTAGCATGCAATTGGTTTCATGGTTGGCAGCGATTACTGTTTTTTGCTTTATGGTCTCTGTGGCGATGACAAAAAGTCCGATTATTTTCTGAGCATAAATAGTCGTTTTCCCTAGTATCAAATACCCGTCTATACTCATTAAAAAAGTGAGCATTATAGAGGGTTGAGAAATGGAAGAACGGTTAAGTGAAAAAGAGGTGATTCTAGATCAATTAGCGGTGCTGATTCGAGAGAGGGTAAAAAGTGAATCGGCGGAAGATATTACTTTCTTCTCGCAAATTTATTATCTATATCTTGCAGAAGAAGAGCTCGTTACGCGCTCTTTGGAAGATTTATATGGCATTGTTCTATCTCATTGGAATTTTTCTAAGCAACGCACCAAAGGGAAGCCTAAGTTGCGTGTTTATAATCCCTCTCTTGAAAATCATGGCTGGCAATCGTGCCACTCAGTTCTTGAGTTGGTGATAGAAGATAGCCCTTTTCTAGTTGAGTCGATTGCAATGGAGCTTAACCACCAAGGCCTAACCAATCACCTGATTATTCATCCCATTTTTGATATTAAAAGAACGGCTAAAGGGGATTTAAAAGAGATTAATGCGACATTTAATGGCCGGTCAGAGAAGGGGGCGGAAGTCCTGATTCATGTCGAATTTGATCGGTTGAGTGATCTTGGCCGTCTGGAAGAGATTTCACAAAAAATTACCGAGGTGCTCGATAATGTTCGAGCGGCAACGGAAGACTGGAGAGCATGCCTCGAGCAGGTTAAGTTGGCCCGCAAGTCCTTAGAAAAGAAAGTTAAAGGGATCAGTAAGCAGTCGGCAAAAGAGGCGATGGAGTTTCTTGATTGGTTGGTTGATGATCACTTTGTTTTTTTGGGGTACCGGGAATACAAAGTAACGAGCCAAGATGAGGCAATGGGTTTTTGTATTATTCCAGAAACCGGCCTAGGTGTTTTGCGCGATGAGATAGCACCTGTGCCAGCTTGTGAGTTTTTGCCCTTAAGTGAAGGGGCTTGTGGCCAAGTATGTAATAACCAGCCAATTCTTATCTCCAAAGCAACTTCTCGTTCGACAGTGCATCGTGCGGGAATTATGGATTATGTTGGTATTAAACAGTTTGATTCAGCCGGCAATGTTGTCGGTGAGCGACGATTTTTAGGGCTTTACAGTTCATCTGCTTACCAAAGTAATCCTTCTCATATTCCCCTGATTAAAAATAAGATTGCCCAGGTTATTCAGCAATCTGGGTTTGGTCAAAATACGCATAATGGCAAGGCGCTATTGCACGCGCTTGAAGACTTACCAAGGGATGAGCTCTTCCACGCTAAAGAGGAGGAGTTGCTTGAGTGTGGCTTGGGTATTTTGCAGTTGGCCGTGAGCCAGCGAGTAAAACTATTTGTTAGGGATGACGTCTATGGGCATTTTTTCTCTGTTTTAGTTTTTGTTCCGCGCGATCGTTATACGACAGATACACGGCATAAGCTGCAAAAGATATTTCTAGAGGCTTTGAGGGGTGATGCGGTTGATTTCAATGTGCAACTGTCTGAATCTATTCTAGCGAGAGTTCATTTTATTATTCATCGCCCAGATGGAATGGATGTTGACTTTGATATTCGTGAAATAGAGCAAAAAATTGTCGACGTTTTGCACAGCTGGGAAGATGGTGTTGTTGACGCTTTGCATAGCTATTTTGGTGAAGAGCAGGGAAATTATTTTTATAGCCACTATGGACGAGGGTTTTCAGCGGCCTATCGTGACGATTTTCCACCCAGAAATGTCATTCTGGATATTGAGCGGATTGGCGGTCTGCGGGGTGAAGACTCCAAAGACATCGAGATGATGTTGTATCAGCCCTTAGAAATGGAGGGCAATAGCTTGCGGTTTAAGTTGTACTGTAAGGGTGAGCCTGCACCGTTATCTAACACGCTGCCAATGCTAGAAAATATGGGGGTGAGCGTTATCGATGAACGGCCTTATGAGATTATTGAGCAGAGTAACGGTGAGAGTTTCTGGATACATGATTTTGGCCTTCAGCCTGCCGCAGATAGTGAGATTGATGTTGAGCTGATCAAGCCGCTGTTCCAAGGTGCATTTGAGCAGGTCTGGTCTGGCCGAATTGAAAATGATGGCTTTAATAGCTTGGTTATCGGCGCAGGCATGGATTGGCAAGAGGTGGCTGTTTTGCGTGCATTCTATTTTTATTTGCGCCAAACAGGAATTGCTTTCAGCCAAGGCTACATTGAGCAGACGTTAAACAGCAATCCTGATATTGCCAAGCGTTTAGTCGGCTTTTTCATGGTGCGTTTTAATCCTAAAGAAAAGGGCCGAGAGAAAAAGCTAGATAAACTGCAAAAAGAGATTGAGGGGGCGATTGATCAGGTTGCTTCGCTCGATGAAGATCGAATTTTAAGGCGCTATCTTGAATTAATTATGGCGGTTGATAGAACCAATTATTTTTGCGAATGCGAGGATAATAAAGGGTTTCCTTATCTTGCTGTGAAACTGGATCCGTTGAAAATAGTGGAGCTTCCTGAGCCTCGCCCAAAGCATGAGATTTTTGTCTACTCTCCGCGCGTTGAGGGGGTGCATCTGCGTGGAGGGAAGGTGGCGCGAGGTGGATTGAGATGGTCAGATCGTCGAGAGGATTTTAGAACGGAGGTTCTGGGGTTAATGAAGGCCCAGATGTCTAAAAATGCGGTGATCGTTCCAACAGGTGCTAAAGGTGGTTTTGTCGCAAAACAGCTGCTTGATTCAATGGATAGAGAGGCGGTTCAATCTGAGGTTGTCGATTGCTATAGCACGTTTATACAGGGGTTACTTGATCTGACAGATAACTTATCTGGCGAAGAGGTTATAAAGCCCCAAAAGGTGATTTGTTATGATGAAGATGATCCTTATTTGGTTGTGGCGGCCGATAAAGGAACAGCGACTTTTTCAGATATTGCTAATGGAATTGCAATTAAAAATGGTTTTTGGCTTGGTGATGCATTTGCATCGGGTGGTTCGGTGGGTTACGACCACAAACAGATGGGGATAACTGCCAAGGGAGCGTGGGAATCGGTTAAACGCCATTTTCGTGAGCTAGGCAGTGATATACAGCAGGAGCCATTTACTGTAATAGGTATTGGGGATATGTCTGGTGATGTCTTTGGTAATGGAATGCTGCTTTCTGAGCAGATAAAGCTGGTTGGGGCATTTAATCATATGCACATTTTTCTTGACCCTGATCCCGACCCAGCAACCAGTTTTAGCGAGCGAAAACGGCTGTTCGAATTGCCTCGTTCCTCTTGGAGCGATTATGAAGAATCACTTATTTCCAAAGGCGGTGGGATTTTTCCACGGGCCGCAAAGTCGATTCCATTGTCACCAGAAATCAGAAACATTCTTGGTGTGAGCGAAAAGAAAATGGCGCCTAATGAACTGATTCAGGCGATGCTAAAGTCCCCAATTGATCTGCTTTGGAATGGTGGTATTGGAACGTATGTTAAATCTGCGCAAGAGCAAGATAGTGATGTAGGCGACCGTGCCAACGATGCAGTCAGGATTAATGGTTCTGATTTGAACTGTAAAGTTGTGGGTGAGGGTGGCAATTTGGGGTTCACTCAGCGGGGTAGGATTGAATTTTCCACTAAAGGTGGCCGTATCAATACGGACTCGGTTGATAACTCTGCCGGTGTCGATTGTTCCGATCATGAAGTCAATATCAAAATTCTGCTCAATAAAATTGTTTGCCAAGGAGATTTAACCGAAAAGCAGCGTAATAACCTTCTCGAGAAAATGACGGATGAGGTGGGCTCGCTTGTTCTGAGGCATAACTATTTGCAAAGTGGCGCAATTAGTATGATTGAAGCGCATGCGCCGGAAATGTTGGCAGTACATCGTAGGCTAATTGAGCTATTGGAAGAAGAGGGTGTGCTTAATCGGGATATTGAGTTTCTTCCAAACGAAGAGGAGTTGGAAGAGCGAAAGGCGAATAAAAAAGGGCTGTTACGGCCCGAAATATCGGTTTTGGTCGCCTATAGCAAAATGGCGCTTAAAGAGCGGCTTCTTGAGTCGGAATACCTTGAAACAAACTATTTGCTTTCGGAGTTAGAGGGCTATTTTCCTGTTGCGTTAAATAAGAGGTTTGGGAAGACTTTTGGAGAGCATCGGTTGAAACGTGGAATCATTGCCAACCAGCTGGTTAACAACCTTGTCAATCGCTTGGGGATCTCTTTTCCTTTTAGGATGATGGATGAGACAGGTGCCGATGTGGCTGCTGTGATACGCAACTACCGTTTGGCTTGTAAGCTTTTCGCGGCTGAGAATATTTGGAGTGAAATTGAGTTGCTTGATGGTTCGGTAAGCCAGACTATTCAGCTAGAGATGAAAATGGAAGTCCGTAAGCTGATTGAGCGAAGTATGTTTTGGCTGCAGAGGAACCGCTCTAAAGCCTTTTCTACAGAAAAAGTTATTGACGAGTTTGCGCCGGGTATTGAGGCTCTTTCTCCACGAATATTCGACCTATTACATGAAAGTGAACAGGCTCTTGTGAAAGGAAAAGTTGAGCAATATAGAGAAGCGGGTGTGCCGGATAGTTTGGCTGAGCGCACTGCTGTACTAACAAGCCAGTTTGTCTGCTTGGATATTATTGCGGTAAAAGAGTCATCTGAGCGCTCTTTGGAGGAGATTGCTGCTGTCTATTTTGAACTTGGGAAACAGCTAAGACTTGGCTGGTTGAATGGAAAAGTGAGTAAGTTGCCGAGGGCCAATTTTTGGCAATCTTTAGCAAGAAGCGCAATTCGTGATGATTTTCATGCCGAGTGCCGCACTTTAACGAGTGATGTTCTTAGGATCGGCGTGAATTCGAGTTCGGTAGAAGAGCTGGTAGATGACTGGTGTAAGCAGAACGAGCTGGCTGTCGAGCGATACCAGAAGTTAGTTCAACGGATTGAGGCGGGTTCAGGGATTGAATTAGAGAAGATGGCTGTTGTGCTAAAAGAGCTGCATGCAATCGTCTTGAATGAGGATGATAAGCAACTTAGTGGCACATAATGCTTGGACTCATCTTGTGATGGAAGGTGAGCTAGCGATTAGCCGTCAGGCCCAGCTGATAATTTTGTCAGCGACCCGTTGCCATTCCGGCTCAAGCATCATGGCGTGAGACATATCAGGGAAAGATTCAAATTCAGCATTGTAGGCGAGAGCTGTTTTACGCTGGCTTGAGACACTAAATAGTGCGTCATTTTCCGCAGCAAGGACGAGCATCGGTATGTTGTTTGGATTGTGTTTGCGAGGCAGGCTTAGCCAGCTCATGTCATGTAGAGCACGCAGGGAGACAGATTGCATGCGAGAGAGGTATTTTTGAACCTCGGCAGGGTGCATCTCGCGGTGGAAAAGCGCTCTTTGTCCTAACATAGGCGTAATGGCATTTTGCCCAAGATAATGGGTTGCTTGGAAAAAGAAAAAATTCTGTGGGTGTAGAGCAGCCATCGTTAGTGTGGGCGCTAAGAGGCCTTCGCAAGGAACGGATGCCATTAAAACAGCCGCTTTACAACTATGGTTCTCTAGGTATTTCTGTAGGATCATGCCCCCCATGGAGTGGCCGATAATGATAGGGTCCCCATCAATCGTCGAGATGACATGATGTAGGTCGTCAACATAATCATTAAGGCTTGTCCAAGCAGTTTGGTTGTAACCGCCACTTTCCCCGTGGCCTCTAAGACTGAAGGCATAGACATCATGGCCATTGTCTGCAAAATAGCTTAGAAAGAACTCATCCCAGCACCAAGCTGCCACATACGCACCGTGAATAAAGACAATGGGTGACTTGTTTGAGTCTACGGTTGCTTTGTGAAATATAATTTCAATTTCTACAGGGTGGTTTTTGTTGTTATTCATTTTATCTGCTCTTTAATTGACGTAGGTCAAGGTTGCTTTTATTTGAGGGAGTAACCTAGAACTCGTTAAAACGAATATCCTCTGGGAAGGTTTGGGCAAGTAGCTTAGCTACCTGCCCTTTTTTTTGCTGACAGTTTTAATTAATGGAGATTAATTCCATTTCAAAGACAAGTGCTTCATTCGGGCCGATAGCATTGCCGGCACCTTGCTCGCCATAAGCCATTTCTGAAGGGATGAAAACTTCCCACTTAGAGCCGAGAGGCATTATTTGCAAGATTTCCTGCCAGCCTGCAATAACGCCAGTTACAGGGAATGTAGTCGGCGTGCCGCGACTGTATGAACTATCGAACTCTTGGCCACTGATTAGGCTGCCTTTATAGTGAACAGTAACGCTATCCGTTTTAGTTGGCTGTTCGCCGTCGCCTTGGGTGATGATGCGATATTGCAGCCCATTATCTAGAGTGGTCACCTCTTCTCGGGTGCTGTTTTTCTCAAGAAAAGCTTTTCCGGCTTCAGAGTTTTTGTCGCTAACTGCTTGTCGGCTCCCAGCAGCCTGTTCTTGAAAGTGCTGTATTGCTTGCTGCATCTCTTCAACAGTTAATTTGGATTTCTCTTGGTTAAGTGCATCACTTATCCCTTGTATAAGTGTTGCGGGTTCAACATCAAGACGGTCATTCATAATTCCTTGGCCAATCTGCTGTCCAATGGCGTAGCTAAACTTTTCTTTTACTGTATTCACGTTTTATCCTTTCAAAAGCACTTTGATTGATAGTTGTTAAGGCAGGCTACTATACGGCAAATTTTTGATTTGTGGCTTTATTTTCTGATTTTTGGTGTGGTTTGGCATCAAATTCAGCGGCTTAATTCAAACGCTTATTTGAAAAGTTGGTCGAGTAATTAATTGTGTCACCGGTGGCCTATTTTTTTGCGGAAGAGTGGGTTTCTGGCTATAATTGTACGGTCTTCAAGAAGGGGCTTGGAGAGCATTCCATGTTAAAACGGCTGTCAATCTAGGCTATTTTTTGTTTTAGATTAAGCGGTTATGCCGAACTGGTTTTGCTTTCGAGCGGTTTGTCTTTTTCAATAAATAGATACGATCGTATGCAATTCAATATTAAAAAAGGTTTAGATTTGCCGATTACCGGAAGTCCGGATCAGGTTATATCTGAGGGTGCGCAGGTGAAAACAGTTGCACTACTTGGGCCTGACTATCCAGGATTGAAGCCAAGAATGGCTGTTCAGGAAGGTGATCGAGTTAAGTTAGGGCAGGAGCTCTTTTCAGATAAGCAGACTCCAGGCGTTATTTTCACTTCTCCGGGAAGTGGGATCGTCAAGGAGATTGTTCGTGGAGCCAAGAGAGCTTTGCAATCAGTTGTGATTGAGCTGGAAGGTGATGATGCTGAAAGCTTTTCATCATATCCACAAACTGAGTTGTCGAAGTTAGGGGCAGAAAAAGCTGAAGAGAATCTGCTTGCTTCTGGACTTTGGACGGCGTTTCGGACGCGTCCATTCAGTAAAGTCCCTGTTCCGGGAACGAAGCCTAGCTCTATTTTTGTTAATGCTATGGATACCAATCCACTAGCTGCAGACCCTCAAGCTATCATCGGCGAGCGCAAGAGCGATTTCCAAAATGGATTAACTGTTTTGTCACAGTTAACAGAAGGCGCTGTATATGTTTGCAAGGCGCCTGAGTCAAAACTGGATACAGGTGATGCAACAGTTGCTGAGTTCAAAGGCGCTCACCCGGCAGGCTTATCAGGCACACACATTCACTTTTTAGACCCTGTTGGCCCAACCAAAACTGTCTGGTCAATTGGCTATCAAGATGTAATGGCAATTGGGGCGCTGTTTACGACCGGAAAACTGAATCCAGAACGTGTTATCTCGCTTGCTGGTCCTTCTGTAGAGAAGCCAAGACTTGTTCGTGCCCGTTTAGGTGCAAATGCAGATGATTTGGTTGAGGGGCAGCTTAAGGATGTCGATTACCGCGTCATTTCAGGCTCGGTGTTGGCTGGGCGCAAGGCGGCACATTGGTCTGCCTATTTAGGCCGCTATCATGTGCAGTTGTCAGTCTTGAAAGAGGGGCGCGAACGTGAACTTTTTGGCTGGATTGTCGCTGGTTCAAAGAAATATTCTTTCTTGAATGTTTACACGACAAGCACGAACAGAAAGAAAATGTTCGACTTTACAACAACCACAAATGGTAGTGCGAGAGCATTAGTCCCTATTGGTCACTTCGAAAGAGTGATGCCAATGGATATTTTACCTGCGCAGTTACTTAGAGCTTTGTTGATTAATGATACAGACAGTGCTCAATTGTTGGGTTGTTTGGAACTGGACGAAGAGGATCTTGGTCTCTGTTCATTTATGGATCAGGGCAAGCATGATTTTGGCCCTGTTTTAAGAAGTAATTTAACTACTATTGAGAAGGAAGGCTGATGTCAGGTTTAAGACGCTATCTGGATAAAGTCCATCCTCACTTCACTTCAGGCGGCAAATGGGAGAAGTATTACTCTGTCTATGAGATGGTTGATACGCTGCTTTATACGCCTTCAAGTGTAACGGGAAACAACGGCCCTCATGTTCGTGATGGGATTGATCTGAAACGAATGATGACTTTTGTGGTGTTGGCAACAATTCCATGCATCATCATGGCTCTCTACAATACTGGGCATCAAGCTAACATGGCTGTAGAGGCGATGGGGTTGGCTCAGCCTGAAGGCTGGAGAGGGGATCTTTTAGCAGCGATCGGTGTTGGTTTTGCCCCTGGTAACATAATTGCCTGCCTTCTACATGGTCTGCTCTATTTCTTGCCTATTTATATAGTCACACTGGCTGCCGGTGGTTTTTGGGAAGTTTTATTTGCCTCTGTGCGAAAGCATGATGTTAATGAAGGTTTCCTTGTAACTTCGATGCTCTATTCGCTTATTTTGCCACCTACTGCGCCTCTATGGCAGGTAGCTCTGGGTATCAGCTTTGGTGTGGTTTTAGGTAAAGAAGTTTTTGGTGGTACAGGTAAAAACTTCCTTAACCCAGCTTTAGTTGGTCGTGCATTTTTGTTCTTTGCCTATCCAGCGCAAATGTCTGGCGATGCTGTCTGGGTTGCTGTCGATGGTTTTAGTGGAGCAACCGCCCTTGGTTTGGCTGCTGCCGGTGGTGTGCAGGCAATCACTGAATCAGGCTTGACTTGGATGAATACCTTTTTCGGCAATATGGCTGGGTCAATGGGAGAGGTTTCAACATTTGCCTGTCTGCTTGGGATGGCTTTCTTGCTATACACAAAAATTGCCTCTTGGCGAGTAATCGGTGGTGTATTTTTAGGGATGGTTGTTACTTCGTTACTATTGAATGGTATTGGCAGTGATACAAACCCAATGTTTGCATTGCCTTGGTACTGGCACCTAACGCTAGGTGGATTTGCGTTCGGGATGGTCTTTATGGCTACAGATCCTGTTAGTGCTGCGATGACTAACAGGGGCCGTTGGATCTATGGTGCACTGATTGGTGTAATGGTGGTGTTGATTCGTGTCGTTAATCCTGCTTTTCCAGAGGGAATGATGCTCTCAATTCTTTTTGCCAACATGTTTGCACCATTAGTTGATTATTTTGTAATCCAAGCAAATATCAAGAGGAGGCTAGCGCGCAATGTCTGAAGTTAATGAAAATGGGCAAGAAGCAAAAAGTGGCTGGTCAAATGACAGCTTTTCTAAAACAATTGTTGTTGCTGCTTCGTTATGTCTTTTTTGCTCGATTCTTGTGTCGGCTGCAGCGGTTGGTTTAAGACCGCTACAGCTTAAGAATAAAGAGCTGGATATGAAGAAAAACATTCTTCAAGTGGCAGAACTTTACGATGAAGGCACCTCTATCGAAGTGGTCTTCGGGAGTAAAATCGAAACAAAACTTATCGAGCTTGAAAGCGGTGAGTATGTCGATACAGAAAATCCCGAGAGTTTCGATCAACGTAAAGCGTCTAAGGATCCTGCAGAAAGCGTTGTGATCCCAGCTGAGCTGGATACTGCTGGAATCAGGCGTAAGGCGACAAAAGCACCTGTATACCTAGTTAAAGAAAATGATGAGCTAAAACTTATTATTCTTCCCGTGCATGGATATGGTTTGTGGTCGACTATGTATGGTTTTCTCGCTTTAGAGAGTGATGGAACCACAGTTGCTGGCATCAATTTTTATGACCAAGGTGAAACGCCTGGATTGGGTGGTGAGGTTGTCAACCCAAAATGGCGTAATCTATGGAAAGGCAAAAAAGTCTACAGCACTGAAGGCGAAGCAGTTTTAGGCCTAATCAAAGGTAGTGTGACAGAAGCAACTCCAAATGCGGAGTATAAAGTTGATGGCTTAGCTGGAGCAACATTGACCAGTGTTGGTGTTACCAATTTGATTCAGTATTGGTTGGGCAAAGAAGGTTTTGCACCATATCTTGAAAAAATTAAGAAAGATAGGAGTTGATTAAATGAGTGACAATACAAAAGTACTTGTTGATCCGTTAGTCGACAATAACCCCATAACGCTACAAGTTCTTGGGATCTGTTCGGCTCTTGCTGTCACATCTAATTTAGCAACAGCGCTGATTATGTGTCTGGCGCTAACATCTGTAACTGCTTTCTCAAATGTAGGGATTAGTATGATCCGGAATCATATTCCGGGAAGCATCCGTATTATTGTGCAGATGACGATTATTGCGTCATTGGTAATCGTGGTGGATCAGCTACTAAAAGCATTTGCTTACGATGTCAGTAAGCAGTTATCTGTTTTCGTTGGTTTGATTATCACAAACTGCATCGTGATGGGGCGTGCAGAAGCATTTGCCATGAAAAATCCACCGGGAGCCAGTTTTATGGATGGTATCGGTAATGGTCTTGGTTATAGCATTATCCTTATAGCTGTTGGTGTGATCAGAGAACTGTTTGGCTCCGGCTCACTGTTAGGTGTTCAAATTCTAGAAAAAGTGAGTGATGGCGGCTGGTACGTGCCTAATGGCCTTTTGTTACTGCCACCAAGCGCCTTCTTTATTATTGGTCTGCTCATTTGGGGTGTTCGTGCTTGGAAGAAGGAGCAGAATGAAGCGCGTGACTTCAAAATTGAACGTTTACAGGAATCTGAGGCTCACTAATGGAACATTATATAAGTCTGTTTGTTAAGGCGGTCTTCATTGAAAACTTGGCATTGTCCTTCTTTTTGGGGATGTGTACGTTTCTGGCCGTTTCAAAAAAGGTAGAGACCGCGCTTGGTCTTGGAATATCGGTGATGGTCGTTCAGGTTCTAACAGTACCTGCAAATAACCTGATCTATACCTACCTATTAAAAGGTGGTGCTCTTGCATGGGCTGGATATCCAGAAGTTGATTTAAGCTTTCTTGGTTTGATCAGTTACATCGGTGTGATTGCAGCGATGGTTCAAATTCTTGAGATGACATTAGATAAGTATTTTCCTGCTTTATATGATGCTCTTGGGATTTTCTTGCCACTGATTACAGTAAACTGCGCAATTATGGGCGGAAGCCTTTTCATGGTCGAACGTGACTATGATTTTGCTGAGAGTGTCACTTACGGTGTCGGTAGTGGTTTTGGTTGGGCTCTTGCTATTACTTTAATGGCTGGTGTTCGTGAAAAACTAAAATACAGCGATGTTCCAGATGGCCTTGAAGGGTTAGGAATTACGTTCATTACAGCCGGTTTGATGGCAATGGCCTTTATGGGCTTTTCTGGAATTCAATTATAAGGTGTCTGCATGTTAGAAATAACCTTAGGTGTTGCCTTTTTTACAGGCATTATTATTGCGCTGGTCTTCATTATATTGGGTGCGAAATCCCAGTTAGTTCCTTCTGGAAACGTAGCGATCACTATCAATGATGAAAAAGTTATTCACACCCCAGTAGGTTCTAAACTACTGAATGCGCTTGGTGATAATCAGCTGTTTGTTGCTTCAGCATGTGGCGGTGGTGGAACATGCGGTCAGTGTAAAGTGAAGGTCTTTGAGGGTGGAGGAGATATTCTTCCAACTGAAATGTCGCACATTACTAAACGTGAAGCCGCGGAAGGAGAACGTCTTGCTTGCCAAGTTGGTGTTAAGCAGGATATGAAGATCGAAGTTGAAGAGAGCGTCTTTGGTGTCCAAAAATGGGAATGTACTGTTCGCTCTAACTTTAATAGGGCAACCTTCATTAAAGAGTTAGTGTTGGAGTTACCTGAAGGTGAGAATGTTGATTTCCGTGCGGGTGGCTATATTCAAATTGAAGCGCCAGCGCATCATGTTAAATATTCTGATTTTGATGTTGAAGAAGAGTATCGCCCAGATTGGGATCAATTTAACTTGTGGCGCTACGAGTCAATTGTGAACGAGCCTGTTGAACGGGCTTACTCAATGGCTAACTACCCAATGGAGAAGGGGATTATTATGTTGAACGTGCGGATTGCTTCACCTCCGCCACGTGCTCCAGAAGATGTTCCACCAGGCCAGATGTCATCATTTATCTTTAACCTTAAACCGGGTGATAAGGTAACAATATCAGGGCCATATGGTGAATTTTTCGCTAAAGAAACTGATAACGAGATGGTTTTCATTGGCGGTGGTGCAGGTATGGCTCCAATGCGTTCACATATCTTCGATCAACTGGGTCGATTGAATAGTAAACGTAAGATGTCTTTTTGGTACGGTGCTCGGAGTAAGCGTGAAATGTTTTACGCTGAAGAGTTCGACAAACTGGTGGAAGAGAATGAGAACTTTCAATGGCACTGCGCTCTTTCAGATCCAATGCCAGAAGATAATTGGGAAGGTTACACCGGCTTTATCCATGAAGTATTGCTACATGAATATTTGGAAAACCACCCATCTCCAGAAGATTGCGAGTTCTACATGTGTGGGCCTCCAATGATGAATGCAGCGGTTATTAAGATGTTGGAAGATCTTGGTGTTGAGCCTGAGAATATCTTGCTGGATGATTTTGGCGGGTAATTTCGTTAATAATCAGGTTGTAACTAACAGACGCATAGCAGTTCTTCTGCTATGCGTTTTTAGTTTTTTAGTAACGAATTGTACAAGTCAAGGGGATAGGCAGGAGACGGTAATTCAAGGTCTCACGATGGGTACGAGCTTTAGCGTTAAGGTGATTAATGGTAAAGCTAAAGAAAAGAGGCTCGAGCAGGGAATTAAAGAACTGCTGAATAAGATCAATGGCTCGATGTCGACCTATTTGGCTGACTCAGAACTTTCAAAGATTAACCAAAATATAAATAGTGCTTGGATACCTGTTAGTGCTGAGCTGATGGCTGTACTTCAGCTAGCAGATGAAGTTAGCAGAACGAGCAGCGGGGCATTTGATACGACGATTGGGCCTTTAGTTAATCTATGGGGTTTTGGGCCTACTAAAAATCAACTAAAAGAGCCAAGCGCAGCTTCAATTAGCGCATTAATGGCGCATATTGGCTATAACAACCTGATTCTAGATATAGGCTCATCAAGAGTAAAAAAACTCGAACCAGCACTTTATATAGACCTATCAGGTATAGCTAAAGGCTATGCAGTAGACGAGGTTGCTGAGTTTCTTTCTAAGCAGGGTGTTACGAATTATCTGGTTGAGATAGGTGGGGAAATTCGAGTAAAAGGGCGAAATAAAGATAATGTCCTTTGGCGTTTAGCGATTGAGCAGCCCGTGATTGATGAAAGAAGTGTTCAACAGGTGATTGAGTTAACTAATGAGGCTATTGCTACATCGGGTGACTACAGAAATTACTTTGAAACAGATACTGGGAAACGTTTTTCGCATACGATAGACCCTGTTACGGGTTACCCAATTACAAATCGCGTTGCTTCTGTCTCTGTGATAACCTCAAGTGCTGCATATTCTGATGCAATGGCAACAGCACTTATGGTTTTGGGTGCAAAAGATGGAGTTGCTCTTGCAGATAGACTAAAACTAAAAGCAATATTTTTGGTCAAACGAGATAAAGGGTTTGAAGAGGTTGTAAGCTCTGCCTTTGGCTCGGTTAAAAGATAATAGGTAGGTAACAATGAAAGAATTTCTTATCAGCTTTTTGGTGTTTGGGACGGTCATCGTAGCGATGGCTGTTGGGGTGATATTTGGTAGAAAAGCAATCCAGGGCTCCTGTGGGGGAGCTGGTGGTGGCTCTTGTGCCTGTACAAAAAAATGCGACAAAAGAAAAAGAGCAGAAGCAGAGGCTCTTGAAAACAACGGCAATATTTAACCTTATTAGAGGAAGGGAAAGATGACACTTAAATCAGTTACAGTTAAAGACTATATGGCAACAGGGCTTATTACGCTTACACCTGAAATGGGCGTAATGGAGGCTGTTCAAAAATTTCTGGACTATCGGATTTCTGGTGCACCAGTCGTTGATGAGCGTGGAGAGATGATTGGTATGCTCTCTGAGAAAGATTGCCTTAAGGTCGTTTTAAACGCAGCTTATTACGAGGAGATGGGCGGAACTGTCAGTGATTTTATGATGAAAGATGTTATAAGCATCGATGCTTCTACTGGGATAGTGGAAGTTGCCGAAATGTTTATTAAGAGCTCATTTCGCCGTTACCCTGTTATCTCTGATGATAAATTGATTGGTCAAATTAGTCGCCGGGATGTGTTGAGAGCACTCGAAAAACTCTGGTAATTCTTTGGTTTGGCTGATGTTGAAATAGCCAGAAATATAAAAAAGGCACTTTTCAATTGAAAAGTGCCTTTTTTATATTAGAGAGTCTGCTGCATTATGTGGCGAGTACCAAAAATTGGCCTAAAAGTGCAGTCGTTATGCTGCGGTCTCTTAAAGTTTTTTGCCAAACATTGCGCCAACAGCACTGGTTAACGTGTTAGAACATTGTGGACTTCTGAGAGACTGCATAATAAGAAGTCGCATGCAGGGAATATAGAGCAGGTCTGCTAAAAGTGGATTGAAACAACCTTGCCCAGCTTGGGCCAGCCGTTCTAGATATTTATTCAGCAGATTAGGCTCTTCAAGCGCTTCCCAAGCCTTACCTGATATAGAGGCTAATATTTCTGGCTCTAATCCAAGCGGTGCATTAAGTATTTTGTGATAGGTTTCCCTCTGTTTCTCTTTTCCAGATGAGCAGGAAATGGCGCGGATTCCCATTGCAACCTGGCCAATATCGACCTCTTCATTTTTTATGGATTCATCAATTCTTTGAATAATTGCATCAGCTAAAGGGCGGTTGATGATCTCATTCTCTAGGCAGGAACAGAGTATAGAGTAAGGTTCAGCGGGAAGTTCTGAGATGGCTTTTGAAAGGGTGTTTTCATTTTCTTTACTCTCAAGACGGCTAGAAATATCGGCAATCCCCTGTAGGCCAACAAATTTCCATTGATCAAAGCCATTCTCCCCTTTGAAATACTGTATTGCATGCTCATAATACTGCGATGGGGCTGCCTTTAGAGCCTGAGCGACCTTGGCGTGGAAGACAGCCATTCGATCAGGGTTGGGTGTAAAACTGTATGGGTTATCTTTTAAAGCGGCATCAATTTTCTCGCTCTGCTCTGATGGTTCATGGTCAAGAATTGCCTTTTCAAGAAGGCGGTTGAGGAAATCATCTCTCGCGACTTGGATTAATAACCCCATTTCATCCAAGGGAAACTTAAGAAACCAGACTGACTGTTCATCTTTGTGAGACTTATTCCATAGAACGATACCGAATAGAGCTTGCTGCTGAAATGGGTAAGGGTAGGGTGTTTGAGCATTCTCAAAGGTTGAGAAATTATAATCAGAAATTTCGCAAATACGCCGGCCCATGTCAAAGATGCGCATTTTTGAGCCGGTTAATTTAATAAATTCACCTAGTGTTTGCGGGCTGTTTTCCATTCGCTATCTCGACAAGTTACTTTGAGTCGGACATTATACCGGCTTACTGGGTTCTTTCGATGAGTGATAACAAATTGACGGCAACAATATATTGGCATGACTACGAAACATTCGGGATCGACCCTGCATTAGATCGGCCCGCGCAATTTGCTGGTGTTCGTACTGATGAGGCGTTAAATGTCGTTGAAGAGCCCTTAGTTATTTACTGTAAACCGGCTAATGATTACCTGCCTCAACCAGAGGCCTGTTTTGTAACAGGGATTACACCTCAAACGGCAATCGAAAAAGGTCTTTGTGAGTCAGAATTTATTTCAAGGATTCATAAGGAGTTTTCTCGTCCAAACAGCTGTGTAGCGGGTTACAACAGCATCCGTTTTGATGATGAAGTAACGCGGCATACGCTTTATCGTAACCTCTTTGATCCTTATGCGCGAGAATGGCAAAACGGCAATTCTCGCTGGGATATTATTGATTTGACCCGTATGGCGCGCGCACTGAGGCCGGAGGGGATTAACTGGCCGAACCATGAGGATGGAAAGCCGAGCTTTAGGTTGGAAGAGCTGACGGTTGCAAATGGAATTAGTCACCAATCAGCACATGATGCACTTTCAGACGTATATGCAACAATTGAGTTAGCAAAACTGATTCGGGAAAAGCAGCCGAAACTTTATTCCTATCTTTACCAGAATAGGGATAAACACTCTCTAGGACGGCTATTGAGTGTTGCGGATAAAAAGCCATTCGTGCATGTTTCGGGAATGTATCCAGCGAGTAAGGGCTGTCTGGCGGTTGTCTCGCCGCTAGCTCAACACCCTGTTAATAAGAATGGTGTGATTGTTTATGATTTAAATGTGGATCCAACTGAGTTAATCAATTTACCGGTAGAGGAGATTAAAAAGCGCCTATTCACTCCAGTATCGGAGCTGCCAGAAGGTGTTGAGCGAATCCCATTAAAAACGGTTCACCTTAACAAATGTCCAGCTATTGCACCTTTAGGGACACTCTCTAAAGAGCGTGCGGAACATTATGAGATTGATATAGAACGCTGCAAGGAAAACCTTGCCATAATCAAAGAGGTTACAGGGCTGGAAAAAAAGATTCAGCAGGTTATGGAAAGCCCTCCATTTGAAAAAGTCTCAGACCCAGACAAAATGCTCTACAGCGGTGGTTTTTTTAGCAATACAGATAGATCAAAAATGGTTGCGATTACTAAAATGACACCTGACAAGCTTGTAGAATACGAAACGATCTTTGATGATACGAGATTACCAGAGATGCTGTTTCGCTATCGAGCCCGTAACTATCCTGAAACATTAAGCGCTAACGATGCAGAGCAGTGGGAACTGTTTCGTCGGCAGAAATTGTTGAATGGTGAGGAGGAGGGTTTTTCAGTCAGGGATGCCTATCTTGATAAGTTGGATGCCTTGCTAAAAGAGCATAAACATAGCACCATGCAGCTGACAATAATTAAAGAACTCAAGCGCTATGCGTTAGCGATTATTTAAGGGGAAAGAATATGAGACAAAAACTAATTTTTTTATCGGCACTTTTATTTGGGCTTTTTGTGACAGCTGTCAATGCGGGACATCATAGAGAAAATCATGTGACAGAAGCGGCTGAGATAGCTGCTACACCGGCAGAGGTTTGGAAGGTGGCAAAGAATTTTGGGAACCTTCAAGGGTGGCATCCTGCCGTACAAAGTTCGACCACTTCTGATGGCAATAACAGCGGTAGCATTCGCGTTTTAGATTTGGGTGGGCCGACTATTACAGAAAAGTTGATGAGTTTTAGTGATGGCAGCATGAGTTTTACCTACCAAATTACCAAAGTTGATCCGGCCGTTTTGCCGGTGCAAAACTATGTCTCTTGGTTTTCTGTAAAAGCGAATCAGGCAGGTGGTTCAACAGTAACCTGGATGGGGGATTTTGGGACAGTTGGTGATGCGAATCCTGAAGAGGTGAAAAAAGGGGTGAGTGGTATTTATCGAGCAGGCCTTGATAACCTTAAAAATATGCTTGAAAGTTCTGTCGAGAATTTGGAAGAAAGCTCTGCAGAGTAGCCAAATTAGATAAATTTTATTGGTTTCGGGGCGGCTGATGGGCCGCCTTTCTAATTTTAGTAATAGATAAATAGGAGATTGAAGTGGCTGAAACAGTTGATGAATTAACGGTAAGTTATTCAGAAGGCGACCTTGAGACGGTCAAAGAGCTTGATAAGATCGTACTAACAAAAGGTGCTTGGGCAACGATTATGTACAAATACCAAGATTGGAATCGTACAAAAGAAGAGTACGGCCCGGTTAAATTCACCATCCGCCGCTACCAGAAACGAGATGGTAATTATTCGCCAAAATCAAAGTTCAATATCTCAAGCGAAGCGCAGGCACAGGGGATTATTGATGCATTGCAGGGCTGGATCGGTAAAGAATAAGCTCTAATGCTCTGATAATAAAAAAGGGTGATAATTAATTATCACCCTTTTTTATTATCAGAGCAGGCTGTTCTAGCTCAAATCTACAATATGATCTTCCAAGTCATCGACTTCAGATTCATGCACCGCATAAGCACGAACGGAAACTCCTGCTTCATGTGTTGAGTTAGGGTCCCCCGATATCAAAGGATGCCATGAAGGTAACTCTTTTCCCTCTGACAGTAGGCGATAAGCGCATGTTTCCGGCATCCAAGGCAGCTTGCCCAGATGTTGAGGGGTTAATTTAATGCACTCAGGAACAAGTCGAGTTCTTTCCCAATATTTAGTGCAACTACAGCGTTCAAGGTCAAGAAGATCACAGACAACATTGGTGTAGTGAAGCTCATTTGTCTCCTCATCCTCTAGTTTAACGAGACAACATTTAGCGCAGCCATCGCAAAGGCTTTCCCATTCTCGCTCAGTCATTTCAGAGAATGACTTGGTTTTCCAAAAAGCTTCTTTCATTAGGCTGTTTTGATTAAATCGTAGGACATTCTTTCCATCAGATAGCAGAAGCAGTCCTGCTCAATAACGCGTTCATCGAGCGTGAGCATGGCCGGCATTAGCGGTTTTTTTATGATGAGATCATTATCTTTCAGGTTGAAGTAACGCTCTGTAACATCCTCTCCATCATCATTGTTGGCGATAACAGGCGGCTGTGATCTGTTTTTTGATATTCCCATAACGGTGCCAGTGGGAAGTTCAGTAAAATTCATATGGTCTAGGTCGGGATCCAGTGCAAGGTCAACATCACTTTGCTGGTAGCTAAAGGAGCAGTTCTCACGAATTTTAACTTGAGCAACGGTATGAAATAGCTCTATATCACTATGAGCAATGGGGTGTTGTGGGTGCTCAGAGAGGTGAAGGCAGCTCTCGATAAACTCTAAGGCATGTTCTGCTCCCTGCTTTTGATCGGGCTTGCCGCATTCTAGGGTTACGGCTGGGCAGATTTCTGCAAAGGCGGCACTTTGAACCCCTTTTGGGTAGGTGAAGTAGACAGCGGTTCGGCTAAAAAGTGCAGCAAGATGGAAAAAAGGCTGTCCCAGTTTGTTGATGCAGGCGTAGTGAGGGTTCAGTCCAGTGTTGTTGTGAACATCAATGCTGGCAAAAGGTTTTCTTTTGCTCATTTCATCACAAACCTGCCGGGCCATTTTAGTTTCAGGTGATGAGTTCAACGTGGTTCCGGGCCAGATGCGATTATAGTCAGGCTGTCCTTCAAGCCTGCGCAGGTTATGGCGTGCGGCTGAGACATTTCCAACAAAAATAGATAATGCGCGGGGCAGTTCGCGGCCTTTCTGCTTTTTAAGGAGCTCTTGAATAGCAAGCAGGCCGGTTACCTCATTGCCATGCAGTAAAATGGAGACGAATAGTGGGTTTTTTAGCCGACCAGGCAGGTGGATAAGTGTCGGGTGTGGCAATAGGCTGTGTAGCTGCTGAGCATGACTGGTTAAAAAGCCATCTGGAAGCTGATCTAGTTGCGTTAAGAGTTGGTCGTTCATGATTTATATAATGGCCAAGTATGTATAGGATTTCCGCTTTTTTGGTGAGAAAGATAGCACTCCACCATTTCTGCAAAGTCATTTCTGTTTTGCTGTTTCATGAAATTACGCTGCCATTGGCAGCCATTCTGTTTGGACTCCACACGTTTTCGAATAATATTGAGGTAGCTTTCTGCATCTGAGTGATTGATGTTCAAGAGAGCCAATCCATTTTTAGCGAGTGGCAATAAACAGTCTAGAAGTAATGTTTGGATGGGCTGCCGTTCACCATTAGTCCATGAAATATGAGCCTCAAGACCATTTCGTGAGGCTTGATAGAAATTATCTTTGCTCTGCGCAAAAGTGAGTTGAGGGCTTTCATTGGCGAGCTGCTGCTCGATAGCTGTGGTGAGGCCATAAAAGAAGGCAGCATTGGCAACGCTGTCGGTAATAGTTGGCCCTGCCGCCATAACTCGGTGTTCAATGCGGATATGTGGTGTGCCGTCTTCGTCAAAACCGACGAGAGGACGGTTCCATCGCCATATTGTGCCATTGTGGAGTCTTAGGTGTGCAAGTTCACTGCTGTCGGCCTGATAGTGAATAGGGAGCAGCGGAGGGAAGTGCTGTAGATTCTCTTCAAAGCATTCCATTATGGATTTCCGAGCGTAGTCAGTTCCAAAGCTGACGCGACGTATTGGGCCCCGAGCTGCACCTCCAAAACCTCCCGTTTCGATAGACTGCTCGAACAGTGGGATACGTGTCTCATCCCAGAGATTGTGTTTAAACAAAAAAGGGGAGTTGGCGCTAATAGCGACGCAAGGTGCGGAGGCAATTATGGCCGCATTGTAAAAGTGGTGAGCACGGCTGAGTGGAACCTGCATGTGCACCTGAAATGAGGTGGCGGCAGATTCTAGCATGACGTCGTGGTGATCAAATTTGAGATGTTCTTTGCCACTAATATCAAGATGTATCGGGGCGTTACGCTGTTTTAGTATCTGTTCGTTCAATGCCCGAAAACGGTTTAGTTCGGACATGTTTTTGAGGCAAAGTGATGACTTTTCTAGTGTCGGCAGAATGCCAATCATGATTGCACTAAGGTCTAGAGAATGGGCTATTTGTGTGACATTTTTCCAGCTATTTTCAAGTTCCACGTTTAATTTCTGGAGGACGTCGCCCTTTAACAGGCGCGGAGCGTTATTTAGCTCAATATTGAATTTAGCCAGCTCCGGGGTGGCGAGAGGGTCGCTAAGCTTTTCTAAAAAGCATGAGTTGCTAGGAGAGGCGTTCATCTCCTTATCGATCAGCCATGCCTCGATTTCAAACCCTGCAATTGGAGTCTTTTCAGAGAGCGCTTTAGATGAAATGGCTTGCCTTAGCCATTCTGTTTCACGTGCGAGGCTTGTTCTAAATTGCTCAAAATCCATCTTGGAAAAGGTGCAGTTGTCGATCTCTAGTCCCAACTTTTTGCCTGATTAGTGGTCTGTTTCATTAAAGTTTCTATCTAAATTTTGCGAGAAGGTAACAGGGATTTACTGAAAAAGATCCCAGATAGGTTTAACGCCTTGGGGTAGAGGTGGCAAAGATCCAAAGCGGCTCCAACGATTTTCAGGGGTATGGAAATCAGAACCTGTCGAGGCCATTAAATCAAAATTGAGCGCGAGTCGCCTGCCATTTGTGATATCAACAGGATTGGCCTGTCCATAAACCACTTCAATACCGCTTCCCCCCAATTCTTTAAAGGCGGTTAAAAAGCGTCTCATCCAGCTCCCACTAAGCCGGTAGCGACCAGGGTGGGCTACGACAGCAATGCCTCCAGCAGCTGTTATCCATTCTAAAGCCTCTTCGAGTGAGGCCCACTCGGTTGAAACATAGCCTGGTTTTCCTGGCTTGAGGTACGAGCCGAAAACTGAGCTAACATCAGAAGAATAGCCATTATCAACCAGTACTCGTGCAAAGTGTGTGCGGGTAATCATTCCCTCTCCTGCTAGCTCTTGTGCTTTTTCAAAAACGTTAGGAATTTTCTTTTTAGCTAGCCGCTCACCCATTAGTTTCGCGCGTTCTAGGCGGATGGATTGCAACCCGGTTAAGCCCTCTTCGAGTGCTTTATTATTAGGGTTGATATTAAGAGCAACCATATGAAAGAGCCTCTTTTGCCAGGTGACAGAAATTTCAACACCTGGGATAAGCGTGATTCCTGCTAGCTCGGCAGCTATCGCAGCTTCAGAGAGCCCTGCTATTGTGTCATGATCTGTGAGCGCCAGATGAGAGATGCCTTTTTGCTTGGCTAGCTCGACCAGTTTCGTTGGTGTTAGAGTGCCGTCGGAGGCGGTCGAGTGTGTATGGAGGTCGAAGGCCATTTTGTTTTTTTAAATCTGTTTCCAATGAGATTTAGGGTATCTACTAGGATACTTCCTTTTTAAGGTTGATAATGACCTGTTTTTGCCTTTTCTTGAGGCTGTCAAATATAGGCTGTACGTTAAGAATGATGTTTGTACGGATAAGATTTATTTTTTTGCTGCTAGCGGCTAGTTTTTCTCTGCAGGCAGGGGATCTCGATCTCGCGCAGCAGAGAACTATTTTTCTGAAGGCAGAAAAAGAACTTAATGCTAGACAATATAAAACTTTCGACCACTTAATGGTGAAGCTGGAGGGCTACCCTCTTCACTCTTGGCTTCAGTACCGCCGGTTGCGCAAAACGATCTCACTCAAACAGGCCGATAAAGTATCAGAATTTCTGCTTAATGAGTCCGATAGCCGCTATGCAGCCCCTTTAAAACGGAGCTGGTTAAAGTATTTGGCAAAAAACAACTTATGGGCGCGCTATGTAGAGGATTATCGAGGGCAGTCATACGAAACCTATCAGTGCCACTATTACTGGGGTCTGCACCAGTTAGGTGAGGATAATAAAGCGTTGTTTGGTGCTCGGGATTTATGGTTGGTTGGCCGTTCACAGCCGAAAGCTTGCGACCGGCTATTCGAATGGTTCCAAAAGAGCTCTTTTTTCACTGAGGGTCTGATTTGGCAACGTATTGAGCTGGCGATGGGAGCGGGTAAAAGCCGTTTAGCTGGCTATTTAGGCCGCTTTCTGCCGGCGGGTGATCAAGCTGTTTTGAAAAAGTGGCAACATATTCATCGCCATCCTAGGGAGCTTTTATATTGCTATGACTGGGAATCTTTGGGGGGGCGGAAGGCAAAAATATTTGTTCATGGCATTCTAAGGTTAGCTCGAAAAGATCCAGAGCTTGCTCTGCTGGTGTGGGATACAAAGAAAGGGCAGTTTGATTTGGGGCCAGCGAGGTTAATGCCGGTAGAGAACCGGCTGGCTCTGAAATTGGCAGTTAGAAAGAGCCCTTTAGCGCGTAAACAGCTGGATGATATATCTGATGAGCAGAGCAGTTCGGCTGTCCGTGAGTGGCGTGTTAGAGATGCTTTAGGCCAGAAAGCATGGCCAAAAGTACAAAATGCGATAGCGAGATTATCAGAGGAGGAGGGTAATCTGCCTAAATGGCGATACTGGCTGGCGAGAGCGCAGGAGGAGCAAGGAGAAAGCCCGGCTGTCGATGATGAATATCAAGAGCTAGCAAAAACAAGAAGTTATTATGGTTTTATGGCTTCAGACCGTCTCAATCGTAACTATTCATACGTTGATCGCCCCGTGACTGTAGATCAGGATAATCTGAATAAATTAGAGCAACTTCCAGCCTTTCTGGTGGTGAAAGAGTTTTTATATTTTAAGCGTGAAACTGAAGCGCGGCGCCAGTGGTGGCATGCGATTAAAGGATTTAATCAAGAGCAACTATTGGTGGCGTCAAAGCTTGCGCAGCGGTGGAAATGGGAGCAGATAGCAATTTTAACCATAGCTAGAGGCGAATACTGGGATGACCTTTCTCTCCGTTTTCCAGTTAGCTATCGGCCACTGATTGAGCAACATGCAAACAAAAAAAGGCTGGATAAAGCATTGGTTTACGGGATTATCCGCCGAGAAAGCGCTTTTGATAAGCAGGCTCGCTCCCCAGTAGGAGCGCGCGGTTTAATGCAGATTATGCCGTCAACGGGAAAGCAAATTGCTCGTCGACTTAAGGAGAAGTGGGGGTCGGCTGCAATGCTGTACAAACCAGAGGTCAACGTTCACTTTGGAACCGACTATTTCCAGAAGTTGCTACAACGATTTGAGGGAAACCCTGTTTTGGCGATGGCGGCTTATAATGCGGGGCCGCATAGAGTAGATCGCTGGCTTCCACAAGGGAATAAGATGGCCGCAGATAACTGGATAGAGACGATCCCTTTTAAGGAGACACGTCAGTATGTCAGTGCAATTCTAACTTATGCCGTTATTTATCAAAGGCAGCTTAAACAGCCCGTGTCAAAGATGTCAGGCTATATGCCGACTATCTCTCCAAAAAGAAGGCAGCAGAAGCCTTTGGTGAATCGGGGGGATTTGATAAAAAAATGCCGCTAATCACCCGTTAATAGGCTATTTTCTTATCAGGAAGCAATAAACCGGTGAATTTATCTTCAGCTTATTAGATAATGCCTTTCTTTCACCATTACTAAAAGATGGGCAATAGGAAATTTTAATGGAAAAACAGAACAGTTTTACACGGGAAGAGCTTCTTCAATGTGGCAATGGAGAGCTATTTGGCCCGGGCAATGCTCAGTTACCACTTCCTCCTATGTTGATGTTCGATCGCATTACAAAAATCACCGAAGAGGGTGGTAAATACGGTAAGGGCGAGATCATTGCCGAGCTGGATGTGACTCCTGATCTTTGGTTCTTTGGTTGTCATTTTAATGAGGATCCAGTCATGCCGGGTTGCCTAGGGCTAGATGCAATGTGGCAGCTGGTTGGTTTTCACCTTGGCTGGTTGGGTGGGCCAGGCAGAGGGCGTGCTTTAGGTGGAAGTATCAAATTTACTGGGCAAGTTCTGCCTACGGCTAAAAAAGTGACTTATCGAATTAGCCTTAAAAGGGTCATTATGCGCAAGCTTGTAATGGGAATAGCCGACGCCGAAATGGAAGTCGACGGTAAACTTATTTATGAGGCAAGCGACCTGAGAGTCGGCTTGTTTACATCGACTGCTGATTTCTGAGGGAAGCTCATGAGACGTGTTGTAATTACTGGTTTAGGGATTGTTTCAAGCATTGGTAATAATGCCGAAGAGGTTCTGGAGTCTTTGAAATCTGGGAAATCAGGCATCGAGTTCAGTGAAGAATACAAAGAGCTTGGCTTTCGCAGCCATGTTTATGGCCCAATTAAGATAGATTTAGCTGAACATGTTGACCGTAAAACAAAGCGCTTTATGGGCGACTGTGCGGCCTACAACTATGTGGCAATGAAGCAAGCTGTCGAGGACTCTGGGCTTGGAGAAGAGGAGGTCTCAAATCCGATGTCTGGGTTAATAGTGGGATCTGGTGGTGCCTCTTCAGCTAATACCGTAGAGGCTGCCGATACGTTGCGCAGTAAAGGTATCCGCCGTGTTGGCCCGTATATGGTGCCCCGTACAATGTGCAGTACCACCTCAGCCTGTTTGGCAACTCCATTTAAAATAAAAGGTGTTAACTACACAATTAGCTCAGCCTGTGCGACAAGCGCGCACTGTGTCGGTAATGGTATGGAGCTTATTCAAATGGGTAAGCAAGATATCGTTTTTGCTGGTGGTGCAGAAGATGTCCACTGGAGTTTGACAATGCTCTTTGATGCCATGGGTGCTTTGTCATCAAAATATAACGATGCGCCTGAAACGGCATCCCGCCCGTACGATGCGACGCGTGATGGCTTTGTTATCTCTGGTGGTGCAGGCATGTTTGTGCTTGAAGAGTTGGAGCATGCGAAAGCTCGTGGTGCAAAAATTTATGCTGAACTGGTTGGCTACGGTGCTACGTCTGATGGTTATGATATGGTCGCGCCATCGGGTGAAGGTGCTGTGCGCTGTATGCAGCAGGCGATGAAAACGGTTGATGGGGAAATAGATTACATCAATGCCCACGGAACAAGTACACCGGTAGGTGATACTAAAGAGTTGGAAGCGGTTAGAGAGGTGTTTGGAGAGAATGTTCCATACATTACCTCTACTAAGTCTTTAACAGGACATGCTTTAGGTGGTGCGGGAGTGAATGAGGCAATTTACTCACTATTAATGATGCAGAATAATTTTATATCTGCCTCTGCAAATATCACTGAACTTGACCCTAAAGCTGAAGGGATGCCGATTGTTCAAGAGCGTTTGGACGATGTCGAGTTGAATACAATTATGTCAAACAGTTTTGGCTTTGGTGGAACTAACGCAACACTGATTATGCAGCGCTATAAAGGCTAGTAGGTGCTTTAAATCAGTATAACTACTGGATAGATAAATAACGGGGCCTTTTGGCCCCGTTTTAGTATGGTTGGAATGCAATGAATGAGAAGGTGTGCGATCAAAGTGATGATCGTAAACAGAAGGTAAACCTGAATAAGCTGCAGAAAAAGCTACGCAGAAGCATGGGGCAGGCGATTGCCGACTTTGAAATGATCGAAGAGGGCGATAAGGTGATGGTCTGCCTTTCTGGGGGGAAAGACTCGTATACGATGCTTGATATTTTATTGAACCTTCAGCACAACGCACCGGTTAAGTTCGAGCTAATAGCGGTAAATCTCGATCAGAAGCAGCCAGGTTTTCCTGCTGATGTTCTACCGGAATATCTTAAGCAGTTAGGCATACCCTATTTTATTATTGAGCAGGATACCTATAGCGTTGTTCAGCGTGTCATTCCAGAAGGCAAAACAACCTGTAGCCTCTGTTCGCGTTTGCGGCGGGGCTCTCTATATACGTGGGCTGAAGAGAACGGCATTACTAAAATAGCGTTAGGGCACCACCGAGATGACCTAATTGAGACGCTTTTCTTGAATATGTTTTATGGTGGTAAGCTCAAGACCATGCCTCCCAAGTTGCTTAGTGATAACGGAAAACATGTTGTTATTCGTCCAATGGCTTACTGTCGAGAGAAGGATATTACACAGTATGCGGAAGGAAAAAAATTCCCAATTATTCCCTGTAATTTATGCGGGTCACAAGATAATCTACAACGTCAGGCGATGAAGGAGATGCTAACGCAGTGGGATAAACAGTTCCCAGGAAGATTGGAAACTATCTTCTCGAGTATACAAAATGTTGCTCCCTCTCATTTGGCTGATAGCTCTTTGTTTGATTTTAAGGCGCTCTCACAAACTGATGAGAGCCAAAAATTCGATCTAACAGACGGAGAAAAGATACTCCATCTTGATCTGTCATAAAAAGGGGCTTAATCTCGCTATTAATGGTTTTGTTCAAGGAGTGATTACGATGCAATCTTACCGGCATATACTGTTAGCGGTTGATTTTTCTGATACGGATAGCTCAGTCATTGAGCGGGCGACTAATTTGGCGAAGCAGTATGAGGCTGAAATCTCAATCATTCATGTTGTAGATAATCTGCCTGTTTCAGAGCCTGGTTATGATGTGCTTAACTCTCTGGATTTTGAGCTAACTGAGGTTTTAATTGATAAAACTAAGAAGCAGTTATCAGCGCTGGCTGAGGAGCTGTCAGTACCAGAGGAAAGATGTCATCAGAGGATGGGGCGGCCTGTAAGTGAGGTGGTCGCCTTAGCAGAGGAGGAGCAGATTGATCTAATCGTTATAGGCTCGCATGGCAGACATGGGCTGGGACTGTTGCTGGGGTCCACAGCGAATGGTGTGCTACATCACGCAAAATGTGATGTTTTAGCCGTTAGAATTTACGATTAATAAAACTATAGTCCGGTAAGTTATAGGCATAAAAAAACCCTGCTTAATTAAGCAGGGTTTTTTTATCGATCTGGAATTTTACTGCGGGTTTACAGCTGTTGCTGTTAAACCTTTAGGTCCATTCTCGCTTTCGAAGCTCACTGCCTGGCCTTCTTTTAGAGTTTTAAATCCATCGCCCTGGATCGCAGAGAAATGAACAAAAATATCTTCGCCGCCATCATCAGGTGCAATAAAACCGAAACCTTTAGACTCGTTGAACCACTTAACTTTACCTGTTGCCATCTTAATCTTCCTCAAAAAAACAAATGCTTTGTAATAGCAAACAGAATGGACCCCCTATAAACCTTAAGTAAGGCATTGACATCAATTTCTGAAAGCTCTCGCGATTATAGGCAACTTTCAATTAAGACTGCAACAGTTTTCAAGAAATATTGTATTTAATTTCCAATATGGGGGTGTGTAGGGGTAATTAGTAGCATTATTTAGTTTCTGGAGGGGAGCGATAAAGGAGATAAAGGTCGGTTAGTGTTTCTGGAAGTTGCTCAACCAAGCTTTCATATTGCTCTTCATTTTCTATAAGCTCCTCTAGCTCCTCTTCGAATAGACCAGATAGTGCCATGGTCGGGAGAGTTAATTCGGCAATAACCTCTTCTGTTTTATTAGAAAACCAAGCCTCCTCTTTTATAAAGAAGGCTTCAACAAAGCCGATACACCAAGTTTGCAACTCGGCTTCATGGTCTCCATCTGAAGAGAGGGGGAGTTCAATAAGCTCGCCGGACTCGAGAGATTTTTCTTGGCTCTCCAGAAGTTCTGCTAGCAATTCTAGAACACTTTGTTTTTCTAACTCATCTTGGTAAGCAGGTGATCCGCCAAATAGAGAGGGAATCCAGTCATTAGAGTCAATTTTTTCTGGGCAAATAGCCAAAGCAGTTAAAAAACCGTGTGCAGAAATGTAGTCCAGAGACTCCTCTCCAGCTCGTTCTGAGGAGAGAAAGTTGCTTAATAGCTCGGCTTTGTTTTTTGAGAATGATTGTTCGTTATTTTGGGTCATAAGTTTGTCTTAAGTGAGGGCGGGGAATCTGCTTTTCACAGGTTCGCTATTCTGGAATTTATAATGATCTTTCAGGCAGTGATTCAGCCATTTTTCTAAAAAGTAGTTGAGCTCCCATTTGTAGTCCATAACCTCTTTAGCAGATGCAGGTTGCTCGAATGCGTGGTTAACCATCGGGCGTTCGTGATCCCGTAGAACCTCTGTGCTTTGTGCATCAAAATAGACTCTAAGTTTTATGGCTGGCTCGAAAAAAGGGTCGAGATCGCGACCGAAACAGTGACTCAATTCTAGTGTCATTGTATATGGGCCTTTTTCTATGAGGGTAATGTATAGCTCAGGTTTACCTGAAGCACGTCCGGTAGAGCAGCTATTTAGGTCGCTTAAGTTGGGTATGAGCCGCAGAAGCTTTCTATAGTTGCTTTCACAGAGTGTTTGCAAGAGGAAAGACTTGTTGTTTGGAGAAACGGTACTCATGCGAGGTTTTAGGGAAATTGGTTATGACGCTAAGTGAAGTTAACAACATTATAACGTTCTTCAGGCTGATTTAGCTTAGTCAAAAATAAATGATTGATTTATGGGGAAGTTTGATTCTTCTAGAGTGGACATTTACACGGCTAGCGTGGTTTACTAGCAAACTTTTTTAAATTCAGTCTGTTGTAGAACGATGTTTGGGGTAAAAACGTAATGAAAATTGGGGTTCCAAAGGAAATTGAAGAGGGTGAAAAGCGCGTTGCGCTGACACCTGAAGCAGCTCATCAATTACAAAAGCTTGGCTTTGTAGTTGCTATTGAATCAAAGGCAGGTGAAGAGGCTAATTTTAGCGATGAAGCATATTCACAAGCCGGTGTTGAGGTGATTAGCGACCCTCAAAAGCTTTGGACTTCGTCGGATATCATTCTTAAAGTGCGGCCACCAAAACAGCATCCTGAGCTTGGGTTTTACGGCCTTGAGCTGCTTCACAAGGGTCAAATCCTGATAAGTTTTCTCTATCCGGCGCAGAATCCAGAGTTGCTTCAGGAGCTGTCCGATCGTGGTGTTACGGCGCTATCAATGGACAGTGTGCCAAGAATCTCAAGAGCTCAGAAAATGGATGCGCTGAGTTCGATGGCTAATATTGCTGGCTATCGTGCAGTGGTAGAGGCGGCTCAGCATTTTGGCCGGTTTTTTACCGGGCAAATTACTGCTGCCGGTAAAATTCCCCCAGCAAAAGTTCTCGTCATTGGTGCTGGAGTTGCCGGTTTGGCGGCGATTGGTGCTGCAAAGAGCATGGGCGCTGTTGTGCGAGCATTCGATACCCGCCCTGAAGTAAAGGAGCAGGTTGAGAGCATGGATGCAGAGTTCTTGATGCTCGATTTTGACGATGAAGATGGCTCGGGTGAAGGGGGCTATGCAAAAACAATGAGCCCTGAGTTTATTAAAGCAGAAATGGATCTGTTTGCCTCTCAGGCCGCCGAAGTAGACATTATTATTACCACTGCATTAATTCCGGGTCGAGCAGCACCAGAGTTGATTACCGAGCGGATGGTGGCGAATATGAAACCCGGCAGCATCATTGTTGATTTAGCAGCTGAGGCGGGCGGTAACTGTAAGTTAACCGAAGCAAACAAAGTGGTGGTTAAGCATGATGTCACTTTAATCGGCTATACAAACTTGCCGAGCCGGCTTGCAGCGCAATCTAGCCAGCTTTATGCGACGAATTTACGGCATCTGTTGACAGATTTGTGCCCAGAGAAAAATGGCGAGATCGTGGTCGATATGGATGATGAGGTGATTCGCGGAGCAACGGTTGTGAACAGTGGTGAGATCACTTGGCCACCACCGGCACCAAGAATTTCGTTAGCACCTAAGGAGGATGTTGGTCTTAAGGCTAAAGAGGCGTTAAGCCAACCTGAAGAGAAGCCGGCTCATCCTCTCGCATTTCTTATTCCGCTCGTGCTGTGCGGCCTTGGGCTGTTTGGGCTAGGCACGGTGGCACCTCCTGCTTTTATAGGTCACTTGAGTGTCTTTGTCCTATCCTGCTTTATCGGTTACATGGTGATATGGGGTGTTTCCCACTCTCTGCATACGCCGCTTATGAGTGTCACGAATGCGATCAGTAGCATTATTGTTATTGGGGCAATTATTCAAGTTTCCAGCTCAAGTCCGGTTGTCGTTGCGTTGTCGGTTTTAGCCATTTTTATAACAAGCATCAACATTGTCGGGGGCTTTGCAGTCACCCAACGTATGTTGCGCATGTTCCGTAAATAAGAGTAAATACAATGAGTTCAGGTGTGATAACAGCTTCGTATATCGGAGCAAGTGCCCTTTTTATCTTGGCACTGAATGGATTAAGCCATCAAGAAACAGCTCGCCGAGGAAATTTTTACGGCATGTTGGGAATGGGACTAGCCCTATTTGTGACCATTTTTGGTCTGGTCACAGATAATCAGTTTCTTCTCATTATCGGGATGGTTTTAGGTGGAGGTATTGGTTGGGTTTTGGCTAAGAGGGTAGAAATGACCCATATGCCGGAGCTTGTAGCAATTCTCCATAGTTTGGTTGGGTTAGCGGCTGTTTTTGTCGGTTATGCCAATGCGCTAGATCATGGTGGTGCTGCATTGACTGATATTGAAAAAACGATCCATGCGGTAGAAACCTATATTGGTATTTTGATTGGTGCAGTTACAGTGGCTGGTTCTGTCGCTGCCTATTTGAAATTAAGCGCCAAGATTGGCGGAAAGCCACTTCAACTGCCGGGGCGTCACTTTTTAAATCTGGGGCTATTAATCGCCTCTATTTGGCTCGGTTTTGTCTATGTTGAAGGGGCGGCTGAAGGTGGTGGTTTGGCTGCTTTGGTCATCATGACGTTGATTGCACTGGCTTTTGGTGTGCACATGGTGGTCGCCATTGGTGGTGCAGATATGCCAGTAGTAGTTTCAATGCTTAATAGCTATTCAGGTTGGGCCGCTGCCGCAATGGGCTTCATGCTTGGGAATGATTTGCTGATTGTTGTCGGTGCTTTAGTGGGTAGCAGTGGTGCGATTTTGAGTTACATCATGTGTAAAGCGATGAATCGCAAATTTATTAACGTCATACTTGGAGGTTTTGGAACAAAGCCTAAAGGGGACGGCTCTGCTGCTGTTGTGGGTGATGCAGGCGATGTTCGCTCAATTCAATCAGAAGAGGCTGCTGACCTTCTCAAGAATGCAAAAGAGGTGATGATTATTCCGGGTTACGGTATGGCTGTTGCTCAAGCGCAGCATACTGTGTACGAAATAAGCAAAAAACTTAAAAGTAGCGGCGTTAATGTGCGCTTCGGTATTCACCCCGTTGCGGGGCGTATGCCGGGTCATATGAATGTGCTATTAGCTGAGGCAAAGGTTCCGTACGATATTGTTTACGAAATGGATGAAGTTAATGAAGACTTTCCAAATGTGGATGTTTCAGTCGTAATCGGCGCGAATGATATTGTCAATCCAGCGGCACAAGAGGTGCCTGATAGCCCTATTGCCGGGATGCCGGTATTGGAACCCTGGAATGGAAAAACAACAATTGTCTTGAAACGGGGCATGAGTACAGGCTACGCTGGAGTTGATAATCCACTTTTTTACAAAGAAAACAGCCGCATGTTGTTTGGTGACGCTAAAGATAGTGTTGATGCAATTTTAAAGCATTTAAGCTAACACGCTTATACTATTTGGTTTAGTCGGCTGTTTAAGGTTGAAGAGGTCTAAACAGAAAATGAAACAGCCTGTTGAACACCCATTACGGCACCGACTGTTTAACGAAACGCACACGCGCCCTTATGCTGAAATAGGGGTGCCTGTGCAGGTTTCGCACATGGTTTTTCTGACGGGGGAGCTCTCCCCAAACACTGCGACTGAGCATTTGGCGATTTTGGCTGAGCAGTATGGTGTGGTGCCCCCATTGGAAGGTGCAACGCATTATGCGGCCAATTTTGGCTCATTCTCACTCAAATGGGACAGGCATACAGAGTTTTCTAGTTACACTTTCTTTACAGAAAAGGATTGTGAGGAGCCCTTTTCTAACCCAGCTATTAACGAACTTCCTGGTGAGTGGCTTGGCGGGCTGGAGGGTGAGCTACTAGTTGCCCAGCACGTTGAAATTATAGCTTCTGAGGCGGGCGATCTTACTCGAAGTAAGTTGCTGGAGTTTTTCAGAGAAGAGAGTTTAGTTGGCAGTTATGTAGGCGGAACCGCCGCTAAAGCATGGACTGATTTTAGGCTTCAGAAAGATGGTTTCAGCCGGTTGTTGGTTCAGGATGAAAGGCTGACGCCTCAGCAGACAAGTCGCTTTGTTCAGCATTTTCTGGAGATGGAGTGCTATCGAATCCTGGCGATGCTGGGATTCCCTCTGGTTGAAAAATATGGTCGAAAAATCACAGAGATGGGGGCGAGTCTGGCTAACCTTACACGCCAGATGACGATTGCTGAAACTTTAGAAGAGGAGCGGGAGCTGCTAGAGGAGTTAACCGCTCTAGAAGCCGATGTTGAAATGGTTATTGCGGCAACCTCTTACCGATTTGGGGCAACAAAAGCCTATAAAACAATCGTTTTTGACCGAGTTAGACGTTTGCGAGAGCACCGAATAGAAGGGGCGCAAATGCTATCGCGCTATTTAGAAAGGCGATTTCAGCCAGCGATGAGTGCTTGTGAATCGGTTTCTAAACGGCTAGAAAATCTTTCTAGTCGAGTTTCTAGAGCAAGTCAGATTTTGATGGCGCGGGTGGATGTCGGGCTTGTTTCGCAGAATCGTGATCTGCTCCATTCTATGGATAGGCGCGCAAGCATACAGCTTAGACTTCAAGAAACGATTGAAGGGCTATCAATAGCCGCAATCAGCTATTACATTGTTGGTTTGGTAGGTTATTTGGTTAAGGCATTAAAAGCAGCAGGTGTGCCACTGAACGGGGACTTAGCAGTGGGAGGTTCGATCCCTTTTGTGCTGCTTGGAGTCTGGTGGGGTGTTCGGCGAATCAAGAAAAGGCTGATTAGGAATCAGGACTCTCTATAGCTGGCAAAGGCACTGACGGTTTCCTGAATGGTCACTTGTGTGATGGGGTAGCCTTCAGCTTTTACGCGCTCGAAAATCATTTTTGCAATCACTTCGGCAGTTGGGTGCTCATCAATAACAAGCAGCCGTTCACCCGCCTCTTCGAGCAGAGGTCTGACAGGGTCATCTCGATGAATAAGAAAATTATGGTCGAGCTCATTGTCGACATAACTCGAAACAACCTCTTTTAACTCACCGAAATCACAGACCATCGCCTGCTCATTGAGATTTTCTGAGGCCAGAGTGATTACTGCTTTGGCGCTGTGCCCATGCAGATGGCGGCACTTTCCAGGGTGATTCATCAGGCGGTGGCCGTAGCAGAAGGTTATTTCTTTGGTGACTGTGTACATAAAGATAATCAGAAGTTAGTAGGCCGCCATTGTAGCTGGGCGTCTTAACACTTTCGAGAGTCCTAGATCTATCTTGTCTACTTATGTGCCTTTAATTCCTTTTATCGAGGCGGCAACGTGCCATTTTGAGTCTTCACTCTGTTCACAACGAATCACTTCGATAAGCACCTCAAGGGGAGGGGTGACCTCTTTCTCTGGAGTGATGCAGACCTCAAATGCTTTCCCTGTTTCAAGCTCTTTGTCTGTTTCAAACTTTAGGCCGGCCCCACTTAGGTCTATGCAGAAACCAGTAGAGACTTTTTTGGAACCAGGCTTCTTGAAAGTCATACTGCAGTTTGCATCCATTCTCATGAAGTCGCGCTTCTCACCGTACTCGATCATGCTTTCTCCTCGGTTAGGTTTGTTTGTTCTGAATAGTACATATATCGATGGCTAAATGTACTATGCTTTGGCCTAGTATAGCGAAACAATTATTGTTCTGTGAGCCAGTTTTGAAATATACTGAATTTGCCCAAAAGGCGTTAACAATAAATATTTAGGCCCATAAGGAGCAAAAAATGAACAATGGTTTAATTGCGCAGCAGCTTGGAAATGAAGATGTCGACCCAACTGAAACACAGGAGTGGATCGAATCGCTTGAAGCTGTTTTGCGTGAAGAGGGTGGGGAAAGAGCCCATTATTTGATTGAACAACTGGTCGCACTCGCTAGGCAGTCGGGTGCAGATATCCCTTTTAGTGCGAATACAGCCTATATCAACACGATCCCGGTTGAGCAGCAACTGCAGTTCCCGGGTGATACAACGATCGAGCATAAAATCCGTTCCTATGTGCGTTGGAATGCGATGGTGATGGTATTAAGAGCCAACAAAAACACTAATGTGGGAGGGCATATTGCCAGCTTCTCTTCAGCAGCCACGCTGTACGATGTTGGCTACAATCATTTCTGGCATGCCGCCTCTGAAAAACATGGTGGAGATTTAGTCTTTGTTCAGGGGCACTCGGCGCCGGGTGTTTATGCGAGAGCATTCCTTCTAGGGCGGTTGACTCAAGAGCAGATGGACGGTTTTCGTCAAGAGGTCGATGGTAAGGGGCTTTCTTCGTATCCGCATCCTTGGCTGATGCCGGATTTTTGGCAGTTCCCTACGGTTTCAATGGGGCTTGGGCCAATTATGGCAATCTATCAAGCTCGTTTTATGAAATATCTGCAAGATCGAGGCTTTGCGAATACTTATGACCGTAAAGTCTGGGCCTTCCTTGGCGATGGCGAAACGGATGAACCAGAGTCACTGGGTGCGATCGGCATGGCTGGGCGCGAAAAGCTCGATAACCTTGTTTTTGTGATTAACTGTAATTTACAGAGATTAGATGGGCCGGTTAGAGGGAATGGAAAGATTATTCAGGAGCTGGAAGGGAATTTCCGAGGCGCCGGATGGAACGTGATCAAGCTCGTTTGGGGTAACCGCTGGGATGCGCTGCTTGCCCGCGATAAAGACGGCCTGTTAGTGAAAAGGATGACGGAATGCGTAGATGGTGATTATCAGACGTTTAAAGCGAAAGATGGTGCCTATGTACGCGAGAATTTCTTCAATACACCTGAATTAAAGGCGATGGTTGCCGATTGGTCGGATCAGGATATTTGGGAGTTGAACCGTGGCGGGCATGATCCTGCGAAAGTATTTGCAGCTTTCCATGCAGCGGCGAACAGCGATGGTAAACCGACAGTCATTCTTGCGAAAACCATTAAAGGTTATGGCATGGGCGAATCGGGTGAAGCGCAAAATACAACGCACCAGCAGAAAAAGATGAGCCATAACGCGCTGCGCCATTTCCGCGATCAGTTCGAACTTCCTGTGGAAGATGATGATATTGAATCGCTTCCCTATTTGACATTTGAAGAGGGTTCAAAAGAGCTCGATTATATGCGCAAGCAGCGTGAGGAGCTGGGCGGTTATCTCCCTGAGCGTCGCGAAAAATCGATTGCTTTGGATGTTCCAGGTTTGGCTGACTTTAAAGCGCTGCTACAAGGCAGCGGAGAGGGGCGCGAAATCTCGACCACAATGGCGTTTGTGCGGATATTGAATATCCTTCTCAAAGATAAGAATGTTGGCAAGCGTGTGGTGCCAATTGTGCCCGATGAGTCACGAACTTTCGGAATGGAAGGGATGTTTCGCCAGCTAGGGATTTGGTCGCAAACGGGGCAAAACTACACACCACAAGATGCTGATCAGCTGATGTTCTATAAAGAAGATAAGCACGGGCAGATTTTGCAAGAAGGTATTAATGAAGCAGGTGGTATGAGCGACTGGATTGCGGCAGGAACCGCCTATTCAGCGCACGGCGTACCCATGATTCCATTCTATATTTTCTACTCAATGTTTGGTTTTCAGCGAGTAGGCGATTTGATTTGGGCTGCGGCAGATCAACGCACACGAGGATTTTTGCTCGGTGGAACAGCTGGCAGGACAACGCTAAATGGTGAAGGGCTGCAACATGAGGATGGCCACAGCCATCTTTGGTCAGCAACGATACCAAATTGTATCTCGTATGATCCAACGTACAGTTATGAATTGGCTGTTATCGTCCAGGACGGTATGCGGCGGATGTACGTTGAGCAGGAAGACATTTTCTATTACATCACCGTAATGAATGAGAATTACGAACATCCTGCGATGCCTAAAGGTGCCGAAGAGGATATTCTCAAGGGGATGTACCAGCTCAAACAAGGTAGTGAATCAGAAGGCTCGCGCGTTCAATTATTGGGGTCAGGAACGATCCTTCGTGAGGTTGAAGAGGCTGCTATATTGCTGAAAGAAGACTGGGGCATCGAGTCTGATATCTGGAGTTGCCCAAGTTTTACCGAGCTTGCTAGAGATGCGCAAGAATGTGAGCGTTGGAGCCGTTTGCATCCAACCGAAGCACCACGTCAATCTCATGTGGCACGTTGTCTTGGTGGTACACGTGGCCCTGTGGTTGTTGCAACGGACTATATGCGCCTTTTTGCAGAGCAGATCAGCTCTTATGTTGAGGTGCCCTATACGGTGCTTGGAACAGATGGTTTTGGTCGTTCTGATACACGCGCAAAACTGCGTAGCTTTTTTGAGGTTGATCGATACCACGTTGTCGTTGCGGCCTTAAGTAGTCTGGCGGATAGTGGAGAATTCGAAACAGCTAAAGTCGAAGTCGCGATTGCCAAATATGGCATCGATCCAGAGAAACAATCACCGTGGCGCGTATAGGGGGGGAATTGAGATGAGTGAAATAGTCGAAATTAAAATCCCAGATATTGGTGACTTTGCAGAAGTTGAAGTGATTGAGGTCTCTGTCCAAGCGGGTGATCAAATTGAGGAAGAGCAAACCTTAGCGGTCTTGGAGAGCGACAAGGCGAGCATGGATATTCCCTCAACTGCAGCCGGTGTCGTTAAAGAGGTTAAGCTGGCAGTGGGTGATATGGTTTCAGAAGGAAGCGTTGTTATCACTTTAGAGGTGGGTGCAGCTAGCGCCCCTGAAATCGTTGAAGAAAGTGCTGCACCAGCTGTGGAGGCGACAGCTTCTGCGGTTTACGAGGCGAAAGTTCCTGATATCGGTGATTTCTCAGAAGTCGAGGTGATTGAGGTGATGGTTCAGTCTGGGGATCAGGTTGAAGCAGAACAGACGCTAGTCGTTCTCGAAAGTGATAAAGCCAGTATGGATGTGCCAACTGAGCAGGCTGGAATAGTTCAAGAGGTTAAAGTCAAAGTGGGCGATAAAATCTCCGAAGGGGACCTCATTGCGTTACTGGCAACAACTGCATCAGCACCAGCAGCAGAAAAGCCGGTTCAGGCCGAAGCGGCGCCAGCAGCTGCAAAAGCAGCGCCACAAAAACCGGCAGCAGCAAAAGCTCCCGAATCACAAACACCGCTTACGATTGGTGGCAGTGTACATGCGACACCATCAATCAGGCGTTTTGCACGTGAACTGGGTGTCGATCTGGTAAAGGTGGGTAAAGGAAGTGGAAGAAAAGGGCGAATTCTTAAAGAAGATGTTAAATCTTTCGTTAAGCAGGCCTTGGCTGGCGGTGGAAAAGCCGCAGTTCAAGGTGGTGCGGGTATTCCTCCAATTCCAGCTGTTGATTTCAGCAAGTTTGGTGAAATTGAAGAGCAGAAACTCAGTAAAATCAAACGATTAACTGGTGTAAATCTTAGTCGCGCATGGCTGAACTTGCCGATGGTAACGCATCACGATGAGGCTGATATTACCGAAATGGAAGCGTTTCGGAAGTCGATGAAGGCCGAAGCTGAAAAGGCGGGCGTAAAGGTAACTGGGCTTGTCTTTATTATGAAGGCGCTGGTTGCTGCGATGAAGCAGTATCCGCAGTTTAATGCTTCGTTATCTGCCGATGGTGAGAGCCTGATCTACAAGAAATACTTCAATATCGGTATTGCGGTGGATACCCCCAATGGTCTGGTTGTGCCAGTCTTTAAAGACGTTGACCAGAAAAGCCTTTATGAGCTATCGGCTGAAATGGCGGAGATTAGCGCCAAAGCAAGAAATGGTAAGTTGATGCCAGCCGATATGCAGGGCGGTTGTATGACCATCTCCAGCCTTGGCGGGATTGGTGGAACGGCATTTACGCCAATCGTTAATGCGCCCGAAGTGGCTATTTTGGGGGTTACTCGCTCAAGCATTAAACCGATTTGGGATGGATCTGAGTTTGCACCGCGTCTGATGGTGCCACTCGATCTAACCTACGATCACCGGGTGATTGATGGTGCGGATGCAGCGCGTTTCTGTGTTGCCGTCTCTCAATATCTTGGCGATATTCGTCGCCTTTTACTTTAATCAAGGAGTAGAAAAATGGCTGATTTGATTGAAGTAAAGGTTCCTGATATTGGTGACTTTAGCGGTGTCGATGTTATAGAAATCATGGTTTCTGTGGGCGACAGCATACAAGAAGAAGATCCACTGGTTTCGCTAGAAAGCGATAAAGCCAGTATGGAAATTCCAAGTTCTGTGGGTGGTGTTGTTAGAGAAATTCTGGTGAACGTTGGTGATCAGGTTTCTGAAGGCGATGTGATTGTTAAAGTAGAAGCCTCAGCGAGTAGTGCAGAAGCTAAACCGGCTGCTGAGCCGGTTAAAGAGGCCCCTGTTGCGCCTAAGGCAGCCGTGCCGCAGGGCGATGCAGACAGACATGCTGAAGTTTTAGTTCTTGGTGGTGGCCCCGGCGGTTACACGGCGGCCTTTCGTGCGGCGGACTTAGGTAAACAGGTGGTTCTGGTCGAACGTTATCCTGTGTTGGGCGGTGTTTGCTTAAATGTTGGCTGTATCCCTTCTAAAGCACTGCTGCACATGGCGCAGATTGTTCATGAAGCAGAGGAGATGGGCAGTCATGGTATTACCTTTGGGAAGCCAGAACTGGATATCGACAAGATTCGTGAGTTTAAAGAGGGTGTAACAAAATCACTTAACGGTGGCCTAGCCGGGTTGGCAAAGCAACGTAAGGTGACTGTTGTTCAGGGAGAGGGGAATTTTTCCTCAGCGCAAACAATCGAAGTGACATCTGCTGAAGGTGTTGAGACGATCTCGTTTGACCATGCGGTAATCGCTGCTGGGTCACAAGTGACTAAAATTCCTGTCTTCCCTAATGATGATCCACGATTGATGGATTCAACCGATGCGTTGAACCTAGACGAGATCCCAGAAAAATTGCTGATCGTTGGGGGCGGTATTATCGGTCTTGAAATGGCAACGGTCTATCATGCCTTTGGCTCAAAGATTAGTGTTGTTGAGTTGATGGATCAGCTGATCCCAGGTTGTGACAAAGACTTGGTTAAGCCGCTGCATAATCGCATCAAAAAGCAATACGAAGATATCTGGCTAAAAACAAAAGTTGCTTCGATTGAGCCGCTTGATGAAGGTTTAAAAGTGACTTTCGAAGGAAATAATGCGCCAGAGCCAACCGTTTTTGATCGCGTTTTGGTCGCGGTGGGGCGTCGTCCAAATGGCAAATTGATTGGTGCTGAAAATGCCGGATTGATTGTTGATGAGGCTGGCTTTATTCCGGTCAATCGTCAGCAAGAGACGAACCAACCCAACATTTATGCCATTGGTGATATTGTTGGCAACCCGATGCTCGCCCACAAGGCAGTGCATGAAGGCAAAGTGGCGGCGGAGGTGCTATCGGGTCATAAATCAGGCTTTGATGCGCTCACCATTCCATCGGTTGCCTATACCGATCCAGAAGTCGCATGGATGGGCTTAACCGAGATTGAAGCTAAAAAGCAGGGTATTGCTTACGATAAAGGGGCGTTCCCCTGGGCGGCAAGTGGCCGCTCATTAAGTTTAGGGCGCAATGAAGGGCTGACCAAAATGCTCTGCGATAAGGAGACAGGCCGAATTCTTGGGGCGGGAATGGTGGGCCCTAATGCAGGTGAGTTGATTGCAGAAGCGGTTCTTGCGCTGGAAATGGGGGCGGATGCCGAAGATATCGGTTTGTCGATCCATCCACACCCAACTTTATCTGAAACTTTTGGTTTTGCTGCTGAAATGATTGATGGGACGATTACTGATCTTTACGTCAAAAAGAAATAGCTGAGTAAGACAAAAGAGGCCAAGCCTTATAAAGGGGCTTGGCTTTTTTTGTTTGAGTTTTCAGTTTTTCACAGAAAGGTTCTAACTACTGCAAGCTACTTTAACTTTTTTGATCTTCTCTATTTCTCTTCTTTGCTATCAGTATGTATAGCGATGGAACAACAAAGAGTGTGAATAGCGTACCAATTGCCATGCCTCCAACGAGCACTAAACCGATAGAGTTTCTTGCGGCGGCTCCGGCTCCTGTCACTAGCACCAACGGGAAATGGCCAGCAATGGTTGCAATGCTTGTCATCAATACCGGACGCAATCGTGTCATTGCCGCCTCTTTTATGGCGTTGACTTTACTGACGCCCTGCTCTTGAAGTTTGTTTGCAAACTCAACAATCAAAATGCCATTTTTTGCAATCAATCCAACGAGGGTGACTAAACCAACTTGGGCATAAATATTCATGGTTGTGGTCCAGCCATTTGTCCAGAATGGGGTGTTGGGATCGGGTATTTTGAGTACAGTGAAAATCAACGCACCAAACATTGCTAAAGGTACAGAACCGGCGAGGATCACGAATGGATCACGAAATGAGTTGAACTGCACGGCCAGGACAAGAAAAATTAAAATAACCGCCAGCGAAAAGGCAGGAATAAATTTATTGCCCTCTTTCCGTAGTTGGCGGGATTCACCCGTATAGTCAAAACTGTATCCTGGTGGCAGGAGCTTACGTGCTGCCTCTTCGAGGAAAATTAGCGCATCATCCAGTGTGCGAGTAGTCATGCCTGAAAGTTTGACCGAATTGAGTTGCTGGAATCGGTTTAGTGATCGGGCGGCAACCCCATGTTCGATATGAGCAAATGATGATAGCGGCACCATTTGTCCATCTCCTGCAGGGATGTAAATATCACGTAGTTGCTCGCTATTTAAGCGGTCAGCGCGTTGTATTTGTGGAATAACCTTGTAGCTTCGGCCCTCCATATTGAAACGGTTGACGAAATTTCCTCCGGTAGCGACAGCAAGATTGGCACCTACTTGAGACAGGTTTAGGCCAAGCGCTGCAAGTTTATCTCGATCAAACAGCAGAGTATCTTGTGGCTGATCTAATTTCATATCGATGATGGGAGGAAAGGGGAAGAGTCCGCTTTCTTGCGCTCTTTTTTGTAGCGCTTGAGCAATTTTGTGCAACTCTTTTGAATCGGCAGTCGAAGTGATAACAAATTCGACAGGAAAATTGCTACCACCCGGTAGTGCTGGCGGTAATGTCATCAGTGTTTGAATGCCGGGGATTTTTGAAACTTTTGCCTGTATTTCAGGCAAGATTTCTTTGACGCTTCGGTCACGTTCAGCCCAGGGCTTTACCACCATACCACTGAATCCATCGGCTCCAATTGTTGCCCCGATGGATGGAGGAAAGAGGAGCTGAAATGTGAGTGCTGATTCCGTTGTGTCGAGCATGATTTTTTCGGCTGCTTCAGCATAAACTGCATTCTGATCTGTGGTGGCATTAGCAGAAGTATTGATGATGCCAAATAGCACACTCTGGTCTTCGGAGGGCGCTAGCTCGTTTGGAGACATTAAGTACATTGGAATGGTACATAAGCTGATCACAATCCAAATTAGATAGACGGCAGGTCTAGCTTTTAGCGTGTGGCCGAGCAATCGACCGTAAGCGATTCGGATTCGATCGAATAGGTGATTGACCCAGCCTGTTAGGCCGCGCTCTTCATCTTCTGCGCTGCGAAGTAAGCTGGCAGACATGGTTGGGGACAAGGTGAGTGCGACGATCCCCGATATGGTTACGGCGCCAGCAAGTGTAAATGCAAATTCTCGGAACAGTGCGCCCGTTAAGCCACCCTGCAGACCAACCGGAATGTAAACGGCCACCAGCGTGACTGTCATCGCGATGACGGGTGCAACCAGTTCACGGGCACCAAGTATTGCGGCCTCTTTTGGTGTACGCCCCTCGCGCAGGTGTCGCTCGACATTCTCAACCATAACGATCGCATCATCGACCACTAGGCCGACCGATAAAACGATCGCAAGCAGTGTTAACAGGTTGAGTGTAAAGCCAAACAGTTGCATCAAAAAGATACCGCCAATAAGCGAAACGGGGATGGCCATCACCGGAATCAGTACGGAGCGATATGAGCCGAGGAAGAGAAAAATAACGACAATCACGATAAGTAATGTTTCGATCAAAGTGCGTGTGACTTCGTGAATTGCATCACTTACATAGGCCGAAGCATCGTAGCCAATACTTGCATCAAGGCCTTGCGGCAAGTCGTGTTCGAGTTTTCCTAGCTCTACGCGTACAGCGTCGATTACATCAATAATATTGGCATTAGGCTGGGGGAATACACCGGCAAAAACGGCGGTATGTCCGGAATATCGCACCTGCGTATCATAATCTTCGGAGCCCAGTTTGATTTCTGCAATATCCTGTAGACGAATAATGGTGTCATCTTTTTGGAAAATGATTAAATCTCGAAATTCCTCTTCTGTATGAAGGTCGGTATTGGCAGCTAACTTAGTCTGTACGAGTGCACCTTTAGTGCTGCCAATCGCGGCCAGATAGTTGTTGGCAGCTAATGCCTGCTGCACTTGTGAGGGGCTGATGCCCAGTGCAGCCATGCGTTCAGGTTTAAGCCAAATACGCATTGCAAATGTTCTGGCGCCATAAATCTGAATGCGCTGCACACCGGTGATTGCAGATAGACGAGGCTGTACAACGCGGGCAAGGTAATCGGTTATCTGCTCTTGGGAGAGAATGTCAGATGAGTAACTTAAATAGGCCGCAGCAAATTCGGAGTCTGCCGATAATACACTGATGGCGGGCACTTCGGCCTCGGTAGGTAGGTCATTTCGAACTTGGTCTACCTTGGATGAAATATCAGCGAGAGCCTTGGTTGAGTCATAGTTAAGCTTGAGCCGTGCAGTGATAATTGAAATCCCCTGCAAGCTTTTAGACTCGACATAGTCAATGCCTTCCGCAGCCCCGACGGCATGCTCCAAAGGTGTCGTGATAAAGCCACGAACAAGCTCAGCGCTAGCGCCAACATAAACAGTTGATATTTGAACAGATGCGTTTTCACTAAGCGGGTATTGTCTTACGCTCAATGAATTCCATGCGTTAAGCCCGGCAATAACAATAATGAGGTTGACGACGATAGCCAGAACGGGCCGCCGAATAAACAGATCTGTAAATGTATTGCTCATGAAAAGGCTATTTTAAGAATCTACAGGGCTGGGCGTAAGACTGGCTTTAGGGGCTAGCGTATTATCAATAACCACTTTCATGCCACTGCGAAACTTGAACAGGCCGCTTGTAACAACCGTTTCACCTGCCTTTAATCCATCGACGATATCAACATAGTCGCCCCGTGTTTCACCTAAGCGGACAAATTGCTGGCGAAGTAGCTGCTCATCGCCCTGTTTTTCGATCACAAAGACTGAGTCCCCAAAGGTTGCGTATGATATTGCGGTCGATACGACAGGCAAGACAGTTTGTTTTCCAGCCATCACCACGCTTGCTGTTGCAAACATTCCAGCTCGCAGGATTTCATCAGAATTGGCAATTTGTGAACGAACCCTTACGCTACGTGTCGCGAGATCTACGTCAGGATTTTTAGCCATTATTTTGCCGCTGAAGATTTTGCCGGGTGCGGCATCAACCGCAACACGCACTTCGAGCCCTGTTTTGAGGGCTGGCAGTGATTTTTGTGGAATGGAGAAGTCGACATATATTGGATCAAGCGTTTGCAAGGAGACGATTGGAGCGCCCTCTTTTAAAATTTCACCAAGGTTAATTAGCCGTAATCCAAGTCGACCAGAAAAAGGGGCGCGAACTGTCTTTTTAGCGATTAAAGCAAGCATGTTTTGTACCTGTGCTTTAGCTTCTTTTGCTTTCGCTTTCGCGCTATCAAGCGCATCTTGAGAGGCGACATTTTGCTTTCTGAGTCTGCTAATCCGCTTGAGGTTTGCGTTAGCAAGTATAACTGAGGCCTCTGCTGAGACGAGCTGGGCATCCTCACTTGCGGTATCGAGTTTAAGAAGGAGGTCGCCTTTCTTAACGGTTGAACCAGATTTAAAGCCTATATAAACCACTCTTCCGCCAGTTTCGGCGCTTATTTCGACACCTTGCACCGCTGTTACAGTGGCAGTAGCAGAAATGATTTGTTCCCACTGCTCTTCTTTTATGTGCATGGCGGTCACGGTTTGTGGGGGGGGCACCATGCTTTGTTTGGCCTCTTCCATTGCGCCAAATTGGCCGAGCTTTATATAGATAATTGTGCCAACCAAAAGGGAAGCAGCAAGCAGAGCGAAGACTGTTTTTTTCAACATGGGTATGAGAGCAGTTGAACTGGTTGAAGTTAATCTAAAGATTCTACAGTAATTAAGTTTCGTTGCTGAAATAAAGACGAATGCAACGGCTAGTTTCGAGCGGGTGAATGAAAGGTAGGTTTTAAGCTCTGTTTTGAAGGTGCCAGGTGTTGGTGTTATCAATTAAAGAAGTGTCAGTAAAATTGCAAAACAGGCCATATTTAGAGAAAATAGCGGGTTCAACTGGCGTTAGCCTCACTGTTTTTCCCGCGGTCTGTAGTCATCTACCTGAGCGGGACGGGTAATTAAGCTTTGGAAGAGTTATGAAAAAAACGATGTATGAAAAAATTTGGGATAGCCACTTTGTTCATGAAGAGTCTGGACAGGCCCCATTATTGTATGTTGATCGCCACCTAATGCATGAGGTAACCAGTCCTCAGGCGTTTGAAGGGTTGCGGAACTCAAACCGTAAGGTGCGAAATGTTCACAGTATTTTGGCGACGATGGATCACTGTGTTCCGACTAAAAATCGCGACCTGCCCATTGCTGATCCGATTGCTAAAAAACAGATCGAAACAATGGCTGAAAACTGCGAAGAGAACGGCTTGAATCTTTACGATATGAAAAGCCCTGATAATGGTGTGATTCATATTGTTGTTCCAGAACATGGGTTTGTCCACCCGGGCATGGTGGTTGTCTGTGGTGATAGCCATACGGCAACACACGGGGCATTTGGTGCGCTGGCCTTTGGTATTGGAACATCTGAGGTTGAGCACGTGATGGCAACCCAAACACTGCCTCAAAAGAAGTCTAAAACAATGATAATCCGTGTTGATGGCGAATTATCGGATGCTTGTACTGCGAAAGATATTGCGCTGGCAATTATTGGTAAAACAGGCACAGCAGGCGGAACAGGTTATGTCTTTGAATTTGCAGGCGATGCAGTCAAGTCGCTAAGCATGGAAGGCCGCATGACACTCTGTAATATGGCGATTGAAGCGGGCGCACGTGCCGGCATGGTTGCTCCCGATGAGAAGACTTATGAATTCTTGAAAGGCAAAGAGTTTGCGCCATCTGAAGAATACTGGGAGCAGGCAGTTGCCCATTGGGGATCAATGGCGAGTGATGAAGGAGCTGAATTTGATGCAGAGCTGGTTCTTGATGCTGCTGAGATTTCACCACAAGTCACTTGGGGTACGTCACCCGAGCAGGTTGTTGCGGTAAATGATGTTGTCCCTTCACCAGAAAGTTTTGAGAGTGAAATTCAGCAGCAGGCATGTGAAGGTGCATTGAACTACATGGGCCTAACAGCCGGCACAAAAATGACCGATATTAAGATTGATTATGTCTTTGTTGGCTCTTGCACAAATGGCCGTATTGAGGATTTTCGTGCGGCAGCAAATGTTGCTAAAGGTACGCAGGTTGCAGAGGGCGTAACTGCAATTGCGGTTCCCGGCTCTTATCATGTGAAAGAGCAGGCAGAAGAAGAAGGACTGGATAAAATTTTCACCGAAGCCGGGTGGGAGTGGCGCGAACCGGGTTGCTCAATGTGTTTGGCGATGAATGGTGACGAACTTAAAGATAAAGAACGTTGTGCCTCAACTTCAAATCGAAACTTTGAGGGTCGTCAAGGTAAAGGCGGACGCACGCACCTCGTTTCTCCAGCAATGGCAGCAGCGGCAGCAGCAGCGGGTCATTTTGTCGATATCAGCAAATAAAGTATTTGGATTATTTATGAAAGCGTATACAAAACACGAAAGTATTGCGGCATTGATGAATCGCAGCAATGTCGATACTGATCAAATTATCCCAAAACAGTTTTTGAAAAAAGTAGAACGTAGCGGTTTTGGAGTTCATCTTTTTCACGACTGGCGCTATAACGAAGATACTAGCGATAACCTCGATTTTGAGCTGAACAAGCCTGCCTTTAAGGGATCAAAAATTCTGGTTGTTGGCGATAATTTTGGCTGTGGTTCATCGCGCGAACATGCGCCATGGGCAATTGAAGATTATGGTTTTAATACAATCATTTCGACCAGCTATGCCGATATCTTCTATAACAACTGCTTTAAAAATGGCATCTTGCCTATTGTTGCGACCAAAGCGCAGCTGGATGCGTTGATGGCAGAAATTGAAGCGAATGAAGGGGTGCAATTTACGATTGATCTTGAAAATCAAGATGTGATCACGCCTGCTGGCAATGGCTTCAAGTTTGAAATTGATCCATTCCGTAAAGAGAACCTTTCGAAAGGACTTGATGATATTGGCCTAACGCTTAAGCATGAAGAGAAAATCAGCCAATACGAAGATAAACATAAAACACTTTATCCTTGGCTTTGGGCGTAAATTTTTCTGATAAATAAAGCTAGAAGCGATCAAATAAGTAGAGGAATCAACCTTGGTGATGCCGGCAGAACCCAGAAAAATCCAGTTAATGGATACCACACTCCGCGACGGAGAGCAGACACAAGGTGTCTCGTTCTCTCCAGCAGAGAAGGTGGGTATTGCCAAAGCATTGCTGGAATCTCTTAAAATTGACCGAATCGAAGTGGCTTCTGCAAGCGTTTCAGAGGGCGAAAAAGAGGCAGTTCGAAATATAAACGACTGGGCGCGGAGTGAAGGGTTTGGTGATGCAGTTGAGGTCTTAGGTTTTGTTGATGGCACACGCAGCGTTGATTGGATAGCCGATGCCGGTGGTCAAGTGATCAACCTGCTTACAAAAGGAAGTGAAAAGCATTGTCGCGAGCAACTTGGGAAAAATCTTGAGCAGCATGCTCAAGAAATTCTTAAAACGGTTGCTTATGCCCAAGAGAAAGGACTTTCTGTAAATGTTTATCTAGAAGATTGGTCGAATGGTTACGTTGATAGCCGTGATTATGTCTATGAGTTGATGGATAGGCTTAGGAATGCGGGGATTAACCACTTTATGCTTCCGGATACATTAGGTGTGATGTCGCCCGATGAGGTTTTTGAGAGCCTAAGCGATATGTGTAGTCGATATCCAGAGTTGCAATTCGATTTTCACCCCCATAATGACTATGGCTTGGCGACGGCTAACGTGATGGCCGCGGTTAAAGCTGGGGTCAGCGCGGTTCACTGCACGGTTAATTGCCTCGGTGAGCGGGCAGGGAATGCTTCTGTTTCACAGGTCACAGCAGTTTTGCGCGATAAAATGGGCATGCAGCTCTCTATCGATGAGAGCCATATTGTTCGATTGAGCAATATGGTTGAGAACTTTTCAGGCAAATGGGTTGCAGCGAATGCACCGATCATCGGGGCGGATGTCTTTACCCAAACAGCCGGTATTCATGCCGATGGAGACCAAAAAGGGGGCTTGTACGAAAGTAAACTCAGCCCGGAACGCTTTGCCAGAACACGAAGCTATGCACTGGGAAAAATGAGTGGCAAAGCCTCGCTTAAAAAGAATCTCGAGAAACTTGGGTTAACACTTTCAGAAGAAGAGCAGCAAAAAGTCTTGGCGAGAATAGTCAAACTTGGAGATACCAAGCAGACAATTACCACAGAAGATCTGCCATTTATCATTGCCGATGTGCTGGAAAGCACCAATTACCAACATATCAAATTGATTAACTGCTCAATTACCAGCAGCTTGGATTTGGAGTCAGTCGCAAGTATTCAAGTAGAGATAAAGGGTGAGAAGCATAGTGTGTCGGGTTCAGGAAATGGTGGTTTTGATGCCTTTATCGATGCAGTTAATAAGGCGTTGAAAGGCTATGGTTATGCGCTTCCAGGTCTGGTTGATTATGAAGTAAGGATTCCTAAAGGTGGCCATACAAGCGCTTTAACTGAATGTGTGATTACTTGGGATTGTGGTAAAACACAGCGCAAAACACGCGGCGTTCACTCTAATCAGGTTTTTGCCTCGGTGCTTGCAGCATTACGAATGATTAATATTCAGCTGCATGAGCAGGGTGCTGGAATAGAGTAGTTTGTCAGAGTTATTTACAGTACTTAAAAGCCCCTAGACCGTGGTTAAATTAGGAAGGCTGGCTTATTTTTAGAGCAAAAAAAGCCAGCTGAAAAACCAGCTGGCTTTTTAAAACCTAAAATACAAAGATTTAAGCTTTCTTTCTTTTTCGTGAAAAACCCATTCCGGCTAAACCAAGACCTAAAAGCGCTAAAGTCGCGGGCTCTGGAACGTTTCCGCCAGGTAGACTGCCCTGATTGAGTAGAGCATAGCGAACTTGTCCGCCAGCAACAAGAAATTCACCGATACCATTTCCCCAAAATGAAATTTGAGTAAAGTCGCCTGTATCATCGAATGCTGCAACAAAGATCTCAAAAACATTCCTGCCATCATCTTGCGACGGAAATAGCCCATCAGAACTGCTATTTGCTGATGCCACTTGAATTGGGGTGGCACCATCAAAAGAGATAAACAGGTCAGTAGTTGGATCGAAACAGCATGTTGCCCAATCACCAACTTCGAAGCCGAAAGAGTTAATAGGGTTGTCAAAGGTAAAGGTGAGTCCACTGTTTATATAATCCAGTGGGTTGGTGCGAGGGTTTGATCCTCCACCTGCGGGGTTAATACCGATCACCTTTCCAGACATATCCCCATAATTTTGCGTGGATATAGACCCACCATCGGTGTTGGTGACTGTGTAGTCGCCTCGGTCAACGCTTGCGCCACTACCAAATGTGGTCCAAACATCAGATGATACGGTTCCACCTGCACCTGTTACTGTCGAATCAAAAGAGGATACGCCTGCTGTGATTCCATCAAATACTGTGAGTATGGTCGCGTTTGCGGTCGCTCCAAATGTCAATGCAGCTACTGCTGCACCGACTTTTAGTGTTATTTTTACTGTTTTCATTTTTAAAAACTCCTTACTTTTGTGTTAATTAAAATAACCACAGTTGTGTATAAGCAATTTTGGTGCCCACATTATTTTTGTGTCTATAAGTGGATGTTTTATAAAAATTATTCCGAATTGTAAAAAAACTAATTTAGTATCTCGTCAAGTATTGCGGTGAAAATGTAAAAAAAACAGACAAAGATTAACCAATTAATGAATGGAGCTGGATGCGATTGATCTCGATATTAATAAGTTCAATGGCTGCTAGGCTTATTTATGTGTCTATCGGCCAAATTGAAAGGTAGTTTAAGCAGCCATTACTACTTTTAATTTTTCAATAATTTTATCTCCAAATGTACCGGTGCCTAGGCACCTCCCATTTTAAAGTTATTTTCAAGCATTATTGCATCCAGCCCAATCATAGAATGCAGGTTGGCTGTTTATTTGCCGTCAAGAAATCGTATTGCGAGCCATGCATAAACAACAACGTTAATGATGATGACGATTGATCCCAGGATAACCTGTAGCTCCTTGTTGAGATAATCTGGGTACAAAATCGGCAAAATATAATGCTCGATAAAACTACCTGAATAGCCTGATTGATCGGCTGCTTGTCGGAGTTTTTGTTCAAATGGGGTGAGTGGACACAGTCCGCCTTGATACTCAATGAGTGCCCCCCATATTACAGCGGGAATATGCAGAAAAATAAGCCATCGCCATTTTTGAATTAGTAATCCGCCGAATAATACAAAAAGCACGAATCCAAGGTGGAAGATGACGACGAAGTTTGCGATGAGTAAATAAATCATGGGGTTTGATTCGTCAAAAAGCCGAATCGGCTACAGGTCATAAAAAAAACGGCCCTAGCGACATTATGCAGGGGCAAACCTATTGCGTTCGAGGGATTTTTTTATGCTCAACTTTAATTGCTACCGGGTGCCGGTTGGCATTGTGCCACGTGAGGCAGTATCGTTGTTTTGAGTTGGGTGAGAAGCCCCCCTTTTCTTTTGAAGCAAGTTTTTGGTGAACAGGGTAGAAGCTTCTATGGGCAAGATGGTAATGGATATTAAAGAGCAGTGCGCCGGTTGCTTCAAAGGAATACTCTAAACTCTCTTGAGGTGTCAGGGTCATGCAGAGTTCATCTGTTTTCCCCGGAAGAATGTCATAAAGGGCTTTATCTTCGTCATTGATATTTTCACTGAGCGAAGTGCCGGGGGCAATCAATAAAGCTAGCAGACTCCAGTACCAGAACGGTTTAAATCGCTTTTTTGTTTTCATTCAGGCCTCGTGTATCTATTCGAAAACATTTTAATGATCAGCTGTTTTCTTGCGTGATCACTTCGAGGATGTGCCCATCTTTGTCATCAAAATAGAAGCCTTTGTCACCCTCATAAAAGTATTCTCTGGAATTGGTTCTGTTTACGGGGCTATCGCCAAATGGGTGGGCACTTTTTTTGATTCGTGCGAGGACGGCGTCATATTCTTCAGTGCTACATTGAAAGGCGTAATGGTGAGGCTCAAATTGACTTCTTGTATCAAATAGTAATTTCAGTCCGGAGTTCATTTTGACAACAATAAAGTGAGTGTAATCACCGCAATATTTCAGGCCAAGACAGTCAGCATAGAAGCGTGCATTCGCCTCCTTATCCGAAGAGGGGATGATGGTATGATCAAGTCTCATATTAATCGTCTCCGTTATCTTTACCTATATTGGTTGCTTTTAAACAAGATTTTGTCTCGCATAGCGAACTCATTAAGGGTGGTTATACCCCTTCAACTGTTTGCCTAGATAAAACGTTCGACCGCTTTAAAAATTAATGAACCTTTGCACCACCTAGCCGCCGTATTCGCTAATATCTCCCGGTTTGCGCAGCATTTTGTTTACCGCGTCGAGGTGAAGCTCCTCAGCAACGATCATCTCTCTAGCGTACTCTTCGAGCAGAGTTGATTTGCCTTCGCTGTGCTCAAGTAAGTGGTAATAAGCAGAAATTGACGTTTTTTCGTGCTCAAGGCTTTCACGAAGAATATCTCCAACATCATGCTGTGCCGTCTCCAGTAAAGGGCCTATGCTCAACGAAGGGTGGCCGCCCAGAAGGGTAACCATTTCGCCGGCTCTATGAGCATGTAAGAGGCTTTCATCTGCATTGCCTTTAAGCCAGGATACGATCGGAATGCGGTTAAAGCCGTACACCATCAGCGAATAGTGCGTGTACCTCACTACGCCAGCCAGTTCGAGTTCCATGATTTCATTAAGAATTTCGACGCTTTTTTGTTTGTCTTCTGTGTTCATCTTGTTCTCCTTTATCTGGTGATCAGGAATGTTGTTTGAAACGAACGCTACTCGCTACTTTTGTCCATTAGCTATACCCAGCCCTAGCATTCAATTCTTAGATGGATAAAAAGAAAAACGGTTCCGTGGTCGGGTTATTTTCTTGAATTTTCAAAGAAACATGGCTCATCAGTGGCTGCAAATTGATGTTGGGGCAAAGTTTGTTTTGAAAAATGAAATTGGTTTATTCTTGAGGGATAAAAAAAGGGGCCTAGATGGCCCCTTTTTATTTTTCGCACAAATCCTGCTTATTAAGCGATTGGCATTGCCTTTAATTTCTCAACGACCTTGTCACCAAATGCATCGGTGCCAATCATATTGACGCCACTGCCCGGTTTAGAAAGGTCGGCTGTGGAATAACCATCCGCGAAAACAGCCTGCATTGCTGCCCAGACATTTTTGGCCTCTTGGTCCATTCCAAAGCTGTTTTCGAGCATCATGGCGACAGAGCCAATCATTGAATAAGGGTTGGCGATATTTTTGCCAGCGATATCGGGTGCGGAACCGTGTGAAGGTTCGTAGTAGGCTTTTTCGTCACCTAGGCAAGCTGAAGGCATTAAGCCTAGAGAGCCGAGAATGCCGCCGCCCTGGTCACTTAGGATGTCGCCAAACATATTTTCCATCACCATTACATCAAACTGTGTGGGCTTTAGGCAGAGCAGCGTGGCTGCGGCATCAACCAATAGGTTGATCACTTCAACTTCTGGGTATTCTTTGGCGACCTCTTCGAGAATCTCGTTCCAGAGCACGCTAGATTTCAAAACATTACTTTTGTGAATGTTGTGAAGGACTTTTTTGCGTTTGTTCGCTAATTTGAAGGCGTGATGGAGGATTTGGGTGATCTGTTTTTCGTCATATTCGAGCGTCTCTTTAACATAACGAAGGCCGGCTTCATTGATACCAGTCTCTTTTTCGCCAAAGTAGAGCCCACCCACTAGTTCGCGAACCATAATCAGGTCGATTCCTTCACCAATCACTTCTGGTTTTAATGGAGAGAAGTGGGCGAGTGCTTTTGGCAGAGAGACGGGGCGGTAGTTTGCGTAGGTATTATAACGGCGACGCATTGGGAGAAGTGCGCCGCGCTCAGGTTGCTCATCCACGGGGATCTTTTTTGATTCTTCGTGGCTCAGGCCGATTGGCCCTTTGAGAATGGCATCGGCTTGATCACAAATATCGATGGTTTCCTGAGGGAATGCATTTCCCTTTTCAAAATAGGCGCAGGCACCAAAAAGTGCAGGAAGGAGTTCAAAGGAGATATCGTTGCGCTCTTCAATAAGTTTTAGAACTTTGAGGGCTTCTGCTGTGATTTCTGGGCCAATACCGTCACCGGCTAAAATTGCGATTTTGTAATTCTTCATGGGTTACCTTTGATTTTCGTAAAAGCGCTGCCGACTTCGAGCAGGAAAACCGGCCATTTTACGCGATTAGGGATAGTGATTAAAGCGGGTGGCGGGCACTATTCTATTTGCTTGATTTTTAGCGTGTTGGTTCCACCATGTTGTCCAGTTAACTCACCGCTCGTGATAATGACTAGATCATTAGACTCAACAATATTAAGTTGTTTGAGTTTGTCGGTTGCTGTTTTGAATATATCCATGGAGTCATCTGCGACAATATCGAGTAATACGGGGTAAACGCCCCGGTATAAACTGACTCGGCGGCATAATTTTTCATCGGTAACCACCGCAAAAATCGGGATTCCAGAGCTGGTTCTGGACATCCTGAGTGGTGTTGATCCCGATTCGGTGTAGGCGGCAATAGCGCGGATGTCAGTGCGGTTAGCGATATACATTGTCGACAAGGCGATAGCCTCATCAACGGCAGTGAACTGCTCTTTGGTACGATGGATGGCGCGCTCTGTGCTGGGCTGACGCTCTGTTTCTGCACAGATTCGGCCCATTGCTTCAACAGTTTGGATGGGATATTTACCAACAGATGTTTCTGCTGAAAGCATGACCGCATCGGTTCCATCGGCAACAGCATTTGCAACATCAAAAACCTCTGCACGAGTCGGAATGGGGTTTAGGATCATCGATTCCATCATCTGTGTGGCCGTAATAACGGCTGTATTACGGCTTCTGGCGAGCTGAATTAACCTTTTTTGGACCGGTGGGAGATTGGCATCTCCAATTTCTACGCCGAGATCGCCTCGTGCAACCATAACCACATCGGAAGCATCGATGATTTCCTCCAATACATCGAGTGCTTCAGCACGTTCAATTTTTGCAACAAGATTGGCGTGGCTGCCAGCCTTTTCGACTAATTCTCGAGCAAGATGCATATCGTTGGCATTTCGAGGGAATGAAACAGCGATAAAGTCGACCCCGATTTCAGCCGCGGTGAGAATATCTTCCTTATCCTTTTCGGTGAGCGCTGCGGCAGAAAGCCCGCCTCCATGAAGATTAATGCCTTTGTTATTCGACAATTCACCGCCAACGATAACGGAGCAGTCTATTTTTTCGTCGTTAACTGATTTAACCTCAAGCACAATACGCCCATCATCGAGAAGCAGCCGGTTGCCAGCTGAGACATCTCTCGCTAACGCCTTATAAATACAGCCTACTTGAGTTGTGTCGCCGGCAGAGGGGTCGAGACCGATATCGATGGAAAAGTCAGCACCTTCTTGCAGTGTGACCTTACCTTCTTTAAAGCGAGCAATCCGTATTTTTGGCCCTTGGAGGTCTGCCAAAATGCCCACGTGTAGACCTGTTTTTTTGGAGAGAGCCTTTACCGCGTTGGCACGATTAATATGATCTTTTGCTTCGCCATGAGAGAAGTTAAGGCGAACAACGTTAACGCCAGCTCTGAACAGAGATTCAAGTACATCTGGGCTGTCTGTGGCAGGCCCAAGTGTAGCGACAATTTTGGTTCTTCGTGGTTTTTTATTAGCGGTCATCGTGTCTAAATAATTTATATTTAAGGAGGGTAATCACACCCTTTTGGCTATTGGGGTTAATTGTGCTGAATCAGGTTAAACTACTACTGTTTAAGCAATGTGACAAATTGGACATATGACTTCTGTAGAACTCGCTTTTCAAAAGATAGGAGATGAGCAATCTCCACCACTGATTATCTTGCATGGTCTGTTTGGTTCGGGTCGAAACTGGAATGCTTTGGCGCGTAAATTCTCTGAGCATTTTTGCGTTTATACGCTGGATATGCGCAACCACGGCAACTCTCCCCACTCGGATGAGATGAATTATCAAATTATGGCGCAGGATGTGGCCTCCTTTATGGATAAGGAGAATCTGAAGAGCGCAAGTATTGTGGCGCATAGCATGGGTGGTAAGGCTGCAATGTGGCTGGCTCTAACGCAGCCAGAAAGGATTGATAAGCTGGTTCTGGTCGATATTGCACCTGTGCATTACGATCACAGTTTTAGTGAAATTCTGAAAGGGTTAAATAGCATTCCACTTGAATTGATCAGTTCACGAAAGGAGGCAGATGATTACCTTTCAAAAAATCTGTCAGATGTGGGGTTGCGGCAGTTTTTGTTGCAGAACTTAACGATTAAAAATGGTCAGAGCACATGGCGCGTTAACCTTGTAGTTATCGAGCAGGCAATAGAAGACATTCTTGCTTTCCCAGCTACAGATCAGGTTACTCCTTTTACAAAGACTTCACTATTCATTGGCGGTGGCCAGTCAGACTATATTCTTCCTGAACACATGCACATTATTGAAGAGCTTTTTCCACAGGCAAAGGTTGAAACAATCTTTAATGCAGGGCATTGGTTGCATGCGGAGCAGCCGGTAAAGTTTGTCGAGCTTGCTAGCCGTTTTCTTCTGGCTTGACAGCAGTTAGTTATTGATCAAGGTTTTTTGGCATTTAACGAGGAGAGATAAATGATTACGTTATACGGTTATCCGCAATCAAGAAGCTTTCGGGTTCTCTGGATGTTGGAAGAGTTAGGTGTTGATTATCACTATGAAGTGGTCGATCTGCTGGCAGGTGAGGGCGGTCAGGCTATGTATCAGCAAATCAATGCTGGCGGTAAGGTTCCAGCGATAAAAGAGGGTGATTTTGTACTGACGGAGTCGGCTGCAATTTGCACATGGTTGGGGGATAAATTCCCAGAAAAAAATCTGTTGCCGGTGGCCGGAAGTGATGAACGAGCTCGCTATAACGAGTGGTGCTATTTCATATTAAGTGAGCTTGAGCAGCCATTGTGGACGCTAGGAAAGCACTCTTTTGTGCTGCCAGAAACGTTGCGTGTTCCAGCGATAAAAGAGACAGCATTATGGGAATTTGCGAAAGCGGTTGATGTTCTTGAAAAGCGGTTGTCAGACCAGATTTACGCAATAAATGACCGTTTTAGTGCGGCTGATATTTTAATTGCCCATACATTAAGGTGGGCAGATGCTTTTGGAGTGCCAGTGAAATGCGGCAATTTAATCGATTATAGGGATAGAATGCTGGCTCGGGCTGCTTGTAAGGCGGCATCAATGCGTGACCGGCGAGCGAAAGAGAGCATGGAAAGTTAGTTAAATAGGCTAAAGAAAATGGGATTGAGGCCGATGCTATGGGTATCAATTCAAATAGTATGTTGGTTATGAAAACTGGACTTTTTCATCTTATTTTTTTCGCCTTTTTTGTCTCTATTAAAGCATCAGCAAGCTTTTATAGCGCTCCGGTTACCGAGTCAAAATGGACAGTCTCGGTATCGCGAGCCGAATGCACATTAAGCCATGCGGTCCCAAGCTTTGGTGTGGCAACTTTCTCTAAGCCAGCGGGGAAGCCACTCTCTTTTCAATTACAGCCAAAAAGGAAAATGAGTTCGATGACTCGTGCGAGTCTGGCTGTTTCTGCTCCTGCCTGGATACATGAAACTGCACCAAGCCAACACTATGCGGTTTATAAGGGAAAGAGCGGTCGGCTTGGCGGGGTGGGGCGGCTTATTGTTCGTGATGAGGTTGCGGAGATGATGTTGAATGAATTGAATGCTGGATGGTTTCCAACATTTATTTATACAACAGAATCGGTTGCAAAAATGGTTGCGGAGAACCAGATTGCTGTTTCAGCGGTCAATTTTAGAGCAGCATTCGAGGTTTTTGATGAGTGCCGTGAAAATATTTTGCCGGTGTCATTTGACGAAATTCGCAGCAGCCATCTATTTTTCGCCCCTTTGAGTAGCAAAGTGGATCACGTAGAAAGGGATGAAGTTGAGCTGGTTGCAGAATATTTGGCTTTAATGCCCGAACGGTCTGTCTCAATAACACCCTATAGTGGCTGGGGTGGAAAAAGTGCTAAAAAGCGATTTGGGCAGAGAGTTGCAGCATTAAAATCTATTTTGGTTAAAAAAGGGGTCAAGTCGGAGCAGATCAAGAGTATTTTTAAGCGTTCGCAGGTAGCAGAAGATAGCCAGGTTGCGAGCCTTAAGTTGGTGGATTCTACCGATCTGACATTGCTTCACTATCGGCCTAAAAGTGTTGTGATTAATAGCAGAGAGAAAAGGCAGTTAAGCCTGTTGGCTGAATATTTCAAAGAAAAACGTAAAGGCAGCAGAGTTGTTGTCCATGGCCATACCGATAGTAAAGGTGATCGAAAAAGTAATAAAAAGATTGCTGCTAAGCGTGCTGAGGTGGTCAGGCAGTATCTTATTTCTAAGGGCATTCCCGCAGATCGTATTCGAATTAAAGCGTGGGGCGAGCGTAAACCTGTTTCAAGCAATCGCTCATCACGGGGGCAAGCCAACAATCGGCGGGTTCAGGTTAGTTTTGTTGGTTAAATCACTGCGTTTTTAAGCTTAAAACCGTATTCATCGGGTATAATTCACCGTTTAGAAGGCTCATTGTTGAGTCGTTAAATTTAGATTGTGTGGGTTATCAAGCATGTCAAAAATCAAAAAAGTAGTTCTTGCGTACTCTGGAGGTCTCGATACCTCGGTTATTCTTAAGTGGTTGGAAGATGAATACCAATGCGAAGTGGTCACCTTTACCGCCGATTTGGGTCAGGGAATGGAAGAGGTCGAGCCTGCTCGTGCGAAAGCTGAAGGCTACGGTATTAAAGAGATTTATATCGAAAACCTTCAGGAAGAGTTTGTTCGTGATTTTGTTTTTCCAATGTTCCGTTCCAATGCAATTTATGAAGGTGAATATCTTCTCGGAACATCGATTGCCCGCCCTCTGATTTCAAAACGTTTAATCGAAATTGCGAATGAAACCGGAGCAGATGCGATTTCGCACGGTGCGACTGGAAAAGGTAATGATCAGGTTCGCTTTGAGTTGGGTGCTTACGCGCTTAAGCCGGGTGTCCAGGTGATTGCGCCGTGGCGCGAGTGGGATTTAAACTCTCGCGAAAAATTGCTCGCCTATGCGGAAGCACACGGTATCCCTGTTGAAATGAAACGTGGCAAAGCATCCCCTTACTCAATGGATGCAAACCTTCTACATATTTCTTATGAAGGAGGCATTCTGGAGGACCCTTGGGCAGAACCTGAAGAAGATATGTGGCGCTGGAGTGTCTCTCCTGAAGCGGCACCTGATGAGCCAACTTATATTGAGTTGACTTACCAGAAAGGTGACATCGTTGCGATTGATGGCAATGAAATGACACCGGCGGAAGTATTAACTTATCTGAATGATGTGGCAGGTAAAAACGGAATTGGGCGTTTAGATATCGTTGAAAACCGCTACGTTGGAATGAAATCTCGAGGTTGTTACGAAACGCCAGGTGGCACTGTGATGCTCAAAGCCCATCGTGCTATCGAGTCTATTACGCTTGATCGTGAAGTGGCACACCTTAAAGATGAGCTAATGCCGCGCTACGCATCACTCGTTTATAACGGCTATTGGTGGAGCCCTGAGCGCAAGATGCTTCAGGAAATGATCGATGCTTCTCAAGAAGTGGTTAACGGTGTTGTTCGGATGAAACTCTACAAAGGTAATGTGATCGTTGCGGGCCGTCAGTCTGATACGGATAGTCTATTCGACGAAAGTATTGCCACTTTTGAGGATGATGAAGGTGCTTATAACCAGCAGGATGCGGAAGGCTTTATTAAGCTGAATGCTTTAAGGTTGAGAATTGCAGCGGGAAAAGGCCGTAGTGACCTCTGAGTTTTTTTATAATCTCCCCTAACCCCTCTTTTCAAAGAGGGGTTAGGGGTCTCCCCTTTATTTAAAGGGGATTCTTAGTCTGGCTAATTAAACAATTTAACAAATCTTCGGGCAGCTTGGTCAGGTTGATCTTCCCCAAATACGCCATCAATAACAGCCAGCAAATCGGCGCCTGCTTCTAAAACCTTAGACCCGTTTTCAGTGTTAATCCCCCCAATTGCAGTGACTGGTAGTGAGAGTTGCTGCTTGGCCTGAGCCAATATAGATAGACTTGCAGTTGAGGCTTCTGGTTTGCTTTTTGAGAAGAAAAACCGTCCGAAGGCAACATAACTTGCACCCTGCTTTTCAGCCTCTATTGCTCGCTCAATGCTGTTGTAGCAGGTGATTCCGATAATCGCATCACTTGGTAAAGAGATTTTTGCTTGCGCCAATTTACTATCATTCTGACCGAGGTGAACCCCATGCGCGCCAATGGTTTTAGCTAATTCAATATCATCGTTAATAATGAGAGGGGTTCTTAGCCGATTGCAAACGGTTAGGAGTTGTCTGGCAATTTCTTGTTGCTCTGTAAGGGTGCTGTTTTTATCACGATATTGAATGATGGCCGCACCACCTTGAATTGCCAATTCAACGCGCTCGATTAATCGGTGTGCGGAGTCAAATTGCCCAGTAATGGCATAGAGACCACGCTGAGGAAGCTCTATTTTATTCATCAGTCGCCCAGAAGAAGCGGTTAGGGAAGTGCTGTCCTTTTCCGGGGCGAAAGCCATTTTCTAGTGCCTGCCAAGTGAAATCTTGTGCCTCATTGATGGCGGCAAACAGGGGGAGTCCGCGAGCAAGCAGTGCAGCAATTGATGAGGCGAGCGTGCAACCTGAGCCATGATAGCTATGTGGTAGACGATCCCAGCTAAAAGTCTCTTGCCACTTGCCTTCGTAATAGAGGCGGTTGTCGACAGTTTGGCTCTCTTCATGGGCACCGGTAATTAGTACCTGTTCGCAGCCAAAATTAAGCAGTTCAACTCCACATTCATCAAGGCTTTTGTTGTTAGGCGCAAGCCGCTTTGCCTCTATACTGTTAGGTGTGATCAGTTTTGTGATTGGGAATAGTTTTGCTTGAATAGCTTCAGTTAGCGCTTTGTCTGCTAGCTCTGTGCCCGTTCCTGAGGCGAGAACTGGATCGAGAATAATTGGGATAGAGCAGTCTTTGAGCTGTTCGTGTAAAGCGTTCGCAATCTCTACTGAGCCAATTAGACCAATTTTTATCACTGCCGGTTTTATGTCGCTCATCACTGTAGCGAGTTGTTTGGAAAAAATCTCAGCAGGTTGAGGCGTAATTTCTTGAATATCTAGACTATTTTGGACGGTGAGAGCGGTGATGACACTGCAAGCTTGGCAGCCCTGACTGAAGATAGACTCAATATCGGCCTGAATGCCAGCACCACCACTCGGGTCGTGACCGGAGATGGTGAGTACAATTGGAGGAGATGATCTGTTCAAAATAGCTGTTCTCACGAGTAAGATAGTTAGCTGTTGAGCATAACTGGAACAGCGCTGATGAAAAAGTATTTCTGTGTTAAATGTGGTTATATTTATGATGAGATCGCGGGTGATCCAGAACGTGGGATTGCACGTTGTATGTTGGTCTCAATGCTCCCTGATAGCTGGGCTTGTCCCGATTGTGGGGCGAGTGCTGAGAGTTTGTGCGCTCGAAAAGTCTGTAATTATGAGACGCTCAAGGCAGATAGTATGAATGAGTAGATTATTTCGAGCTGTTCACATTTGATCTCTACATAATCTTCTACGCTTAGTGTGTTAGATGATTATTATCGGTGATAGATAGGTTGCTAAAATTTCAGGTATTGAGCACTTCAGCAAGAGAGTTTTGCGAGCTAGTGGATAATATTGAAGAGCTAGAGGAGCGGGAATGGCTGACCTTGGTCTCTCGAAGTATGGCTGAGCTACATGCCGCAATGGCGCAGTTCAGCTTTGTTGATACGGATTATAAATTTTTCACCTTGCCTGATTTAGATGCACGCTTCGACCTTTTTTGCCGCTTGAAACTATTTTTTAATGAGTGTGATAGCTATCAATTTGGAAAATCTGAGGATGCTGTAAAAGGCGAAGAGGGAAGCCTTGCAGATGATTTTACGGACATCTATCTGGAGTTAAAACGAGGTCTTAATGTTCTTGATGCGGGTGTTTTTAATGGCGAAGAGGAGGTGCTTAAGCTTTGGCAGTCAGGTTTTATGCTTCACTGGGGCCAGCATCTTGTTGATGCGCAGAGACAGCTTTATCAGTTAAGGGTGCAAGCGCTTTACTTGAGCGTTCCAGCGGTGCGGGCAAAATAGGCGGTTTTTGCCGAGAGCTCTAATGAGCAGACCCATTTATACGCTAGATTGATGGTTTCTGCGCAGCTGTATACCCCATGTCCCCGTACGATTGCGATACGGTGTTTAGTAAGAAGCGATGCGATTATTTTGGGAGCTTCCTCAATATATTTATCAAAGCTTATATCGATGACCGGAATCGTTCCAAAATAGTAAAAGCCTTCGAAATCAGCTGGCGTGAAGTCGTTTCCATCTAGGGTAAGTGCTATTGTGTATGGGTTATGGCTATGTAGTACAGCGCGCGCTGACGAGTTTTGTAGATAGACCGCTTGGTGTAGAGCGGCATCTAGCGAAGCGCCTTCGGTTGGGTTGCTTTCTAAATCACAACAGATCAGATCACCTGCGGATAGTGTGTCGGCGCAGGCACCAGTGGGTGATACCCAGAAGTTTCCTTCATCACGCAAAGAGCAGTTACCACTATGTGAGTCGTTAAGATTGTATTGTCTTAGCCACTTGTATGTCTGCGCTAACGCTTCTTTAGAATTTGTTTTCATGAGGGAAACCGCTCTGGTATTGGGAATAAATTTAGCCGTTGAGCCAAGACTCAACGGCTAAAATACCAAACTAGCGCCTACCGATTCAATTAACCGTTATAGCTAAGCAAGAATATGCCTTAAATATCTATCTCGACGCCTGCATAGGTAAAGCGAGGTAAACCGCCTCTTGGGCCATGAGGCTGGCGTGAGGTGATGTATTCTTCATCGAAAAGGTTCTGTACGCCGGCAAATAGTTTTACATTTTTGGTAACGCGGTAGTGAGCAGAGAGGTCGGTCGTTACGTAACTATCTGTTTCGCCGAACCTAGCATCGGGGTCTCCGTCACCGTTAACTTGGTCACTGGTATTATCGGCGCTAGTATAAGTTTCACTCACATAGTTGGCTGAGATAAACGCCCCCCATTTTTCCGTCTCTACTCCCGTTCCAATACTCATAACGAATTTTGGTATATAAGGAACTTCATTGCCTTTTTCACCAAAGCTGAAGATTGACTCTGCATCCGTAGAACTAGAGTCGTTCTTTTGTTCGGTATGTGTATACGTTACGCTTAAGAAAGTTGGTGTGCTAACGCCCCATCCGTATGCTTGCCCCGCGTCATGTTGGGCTGCGAATTCAACTCCCCAAATATCGACTTCACCAAAGTTTTCATCACTACCAGTGCCTGTGCCGCCAACATTATCAATAACGATTAAGTCGTCAAACGCAGTGTGAAAAAAGGTGGCCTCAGCTGCAAGCGCATTACGGGCATCTGTGAAACGTGTTCCGATTTCAAAGGCAACACTGGTCTCTTCATCAAGGCCGTCGCGAGAACCCCTTGGGCTGGGAGTGGAATAGCCAGTGTGTAGGCCACCAAAAGCAGTCCAGGATTCGTTGAATTGATAAGCAGCACCGATACCATACGCATTTACAGTAAAGCTGTTTTTACCATCTCGACCTTTTGTGCCTCCAGCACTTTGCAGGGTCCCTTTTGGATCTTCTGATGTTTGAGATAACCACTCTTGACGGAACCCCGGGGTGATTGTCCATGCGCCGACTTCGATCGTATCTTGTATAAAGAAAGCAACAGCTTCTGTTTCTTGAAAGCGATCACCTGCTCCACCTGGTACACCTGGAGTGAAGCCCGTTATGGTTCCATCGGCTGCCTGACTGTATGTATCTTCCCATTGAAAACGTCTGATGTAATCTTCGTGAAGGCGTAATCCGGTGGCGACTTCGTGAAAAACATCACCCACGTTAAAACGGAAGTGGCCTACAGATTCAATTCCTTTGCTGCCGTATGAGCGGTTATTTGCTTTAACGTCTAAGTCGCATGCAGCAGTGCCCTTCATGCAATCTTGTGAAAGACCGGGTGTTACGATAACTTCAGAGAGACTATCCCCGTTTACTTTATTTAGTTTGTACCAATTCCGATCAAATTGAGTGTAATAAGCGGTTGTGATGATATCGATATCATCAGTTGGGCTGATGCTCCAACGTAGAGACATTTGTTCTTGGTCGCTTACCATGTTGTCAAAACGTGATGCGGCGTAACGGCGCGTAGGATCAGCGTCAAAATCAGAATCAGACAGGCCAAGATACGTTTCATTGGCCTCTAGTTCGGTTTTGCCATACTTAAATTCAAAGCGCTGGTAAATAGCACTGTTTGGCTCCCAGGAAAGCTTGATGATGCCATCTTTTCTAACAAAACCTGTTTCGTCACCATCGCTAAAATCGGGTGTCTCATCAATGTCTTTGAAGCCATCATTGTCGCGCTTAAAGCCTTCTAGGAGAATTCCAAATTTACCGGCTTTAGTATCAAAAGTGTTGCCGGTGTAGATGTGTGTTCGCTGCTCTCCGAAGCTGCCAAAAGTACTTTTTAAGTAATATTTTTCTTCTGTTGGAATAGGGGTTGAAATATAGTTAATGACTCCGCCTGTGGTGTGTGGTCCATATTTTATCTGGCTGGAACCTTTTAGGACTTCTAATCCATTCATTCGGCCTGATGTGGGTGAATAATAGGCAGATGGGGCGGAATAGGGTGCAGGAGCCATCAGGACTCCATCTTCCATGATGGTTACTTTCGAACTGCGGGTTGTATCAACACCGCGTAGACTTATATTTGGGAATAGGCCAAAACCATCTTCTTCTCGTACATAAACACCTGGAACCTTGCGTAGAACTCGATTGATGTCATCGTAATTCTGTTGTCGTATGTCGTCTTTGCTGACGAGCTGAGCAGAACCTGGGATATTTTCGATATTGCCCGGGTTGCCGATCACCATTACTTTGTCTAGCAAGTTTGCGCCTTGTTGGATGTTTTCGGCATCATCGGCTGCAGTCGCTATGGTACTTGCAGCTCCTATGGTTACGAGAGTACACGCGTTTATAAACAGGTTTTTTTTGTTCACTTTTATTACCTTAAGTAAATATGGATTCAATAATTCCGAACAGACTGCCATTGCCCGAGAGCGGTGAATAGGGATAATTTGATGCGCATTAGATCATATTTATAGCGCTAATGTAAATGATAATGATTGTTATTTGTAGAAATAAATAGGTTTTCCGACTGCCCTTGCTAATGCTAGAGCCGATGGTTTGGCTATAAAGTGATCTTTATGAGCTCTTTATGGTTGTTTACACATTAACCAGTCTTGATCGAGGGAAGGGTCTGGTTTCGTTTCGAATAGCCTGCAGTTTTTTATCTCTTGTTTGCAGGTTAATAAGATTAAGTCCTTAAATAATCTTTGGATCTCTTTTTTGTCTTTGGGCTTGTTGTTTTCGCCGGCATCATCTTTATAGCGCCAAGAGAGGTGGATGGCGCCAGATTGGGTTTCGATAATTTGTAGCCTTGGTTGCCCATTATCTAGCCATGCATAAATTTGAAAGCTCATTGTTACGGCTCCTTTTGTATTTTGAAGAGAGTGTTGTTTTTCAAAAGAAGGGTTAATTTAACGCAAATGATAATCATTCGCAACAATAAAGTGAGCTATTCCATAATTGTGATGCTTAAGTGGTCAATAAGAGGGTGCTAGAAAGGTTTTACAACGGCCAAAATAATGATGGCAATCAGAAAAATGACGGGGATTTCATTGATCCAGCGAAAGTAAACGTGGCTATGGTAATTACGGTCATTTTTAAAGTCATTGAGCCAGCGACCACACTGGATGTGGTAGCCTGCAAGCAGGATCAATAGAGCAAGTTTTGTGTGTAGCCACCCACTTGAACTATAGATAGCCCAGCCGTAATCAATGAGTATCCAGATCCCCAATACAAAGGTGAGAATCATGCCGGGTGTCATGATGCCGTAATAGAGTTTTCTTTCCATAATGACAAAGCGATCATGGCTGGTTTTATCATCGCTCATGGCGTGATAAACAAAGAGTCTAGGCAGGTAGAAGAGACCTGCAAACCAAGTGACCATCGTGATTAGGTGAAAAGCTTTTAACCACATGATGTTAGCCCTCTTCGAGCATTTTCAATATTCGTGTGCGCACATGCACCATATCCATTTCACCAATTTTTTGCAGTGCGATCGTTCCATCTGGGGCAACTAAAAAGTTGGTTGGGGTCAGTTGAACATTGTAGAAGGCAGCAGATAGTTTTCCCATTGGATCAAGTGCAACTGGATAGGGGAGCTTTTTGGCTTTTGTCATAGCGATCACACGATCAGGTGGATCGTAATGCATCGCAACAGAAACCATTTTGAGCCCCTCTTTAGAGAGTTCGTTGTACAGTTCGATCAGGTGTGGGATTTCTGCGATACAGCCGGGGCAATCGGTCGCCCAGAAGGTGATCAGTGTGGGGTGTCCTTTAAGATCAGCCGAGCCTATTTCTTTACCGGTAAGTGTATTGAAGGTGACATCAGGAAGCTTTCGCTTGCCTCCATCGCCCAGAATAAACCAGTTTCCCACAATCAGTAGAGCGGCTAAAAATAGGCCGATAATAATATTTTTATTTGAGATCATCTTGCTCTTTATCGTCGCTTCTTTCTAAGTGTTGAGAGTATGCATCACATAATGCTCGGTATAAAGGTGTCGGACAGATTAGGCGGGAAGTACCGGCGGCAATAAATGCTGCAGCCATTAATGGCAGTAACAGCTCATGCGCATCACTCATTTCCATCACGACAACAAAAGCGGTTAATGGTGATTGAAGCATACCTGCAAAATAGGCGGTTACACCCATTAAGATCATGACTGTCGCTGGAGCAACGGGAAACCAACTGGCAAGATCAGCTCCAAGCGCGGCACCAGCTGTTAAAGATGGGACAAAAATTCCGCTTGGGATTCCGCTAAAGAAGGTCGTGATGATAGAGGCTATTTTATAGAAAGGGAGTAAAGGGTCCATTGACTCAGGGTGCTTTAGGATCTCTAACGTCTCCCTATAGCCTGTACCAAAAGAGTTTCCATCGGAGAAGAAGCCAAGAAATGCGATGATTAAGCCGCATATAAGCCCTGTTTTAACGGGGGTGAGCCATTTAATTGTACTGATCCATTTTCCCCCACTAATAACGCAGTTACTGAAAAGCGCACCGGTAGCACCACAAATGACCCCACAAATTAGGACAGCGAGACCATTTTCAGCCCAGTTAAAAGTGGTTGTGTATTGGCCGAGATAGGTTGTGTGGTCGAGCAAAACAAAGGCGGTGACGCCGGAAAAAATTATGGCGGTTAATACAATGCCGCTGGTTTTCTCTTCTAGTGAGCGCCCCATCTCTTCGATGGCAAAAACAATGCCTGCCAAGGGGGCGCTAAACATTGCAGCGAAACCTGCAGCACTGCCTGCAAGGATTAGACCTCGCTCGAGATAATGAGCTGGAAACCGCGAAAGCCGTCCAAGCATTGTCATAATGGCTGCCCCAATATGAACCGCTGGCCCGCCAAAACCGACAGAGGCGCCTGAGAGGAGTCCTGTAAATGTGAGCAGGATTTTTCCAATAATGATGCGCGGAGAGAGTAGCGCCGAGCGATTAGAAAGGTCGCCAGTTATTTCAAGAGCCACTTTAACCTGTGGGATACCACTTCGCTCCGAGCCCTGAAAGTAGGTTGTTGTTAACCAAGCGGTTAGAGCAAGTCCGAGTGGGGCAAGCAGAAAAGGAAGCCAGACAGAATACTCATATATCTGCCGAAAAAGATCTGATGCCAACTCATTGCCGTGGGTTAAAACAACGACAGAAATACCAACAAGGATCGCACCTAGCCAGAAGACGAGGTGTAACTTAATTGTATTGATTGAGAAAAGTTGGCGCGCCGATTCTCTAAAGTGGCTTAGCATCTTTGCTTTTTAAGCTGCAATAAACGAATAAGTCTAACAAAAGCGGTGACACAGTGCTTGAGGAATGGAGAATGAAGACGGACAATAGCTACATCATTAAATAATTACAGTAGATTGAATCATGATTAAGGCAGGTATTGTAGGTGGAACCGGATATACAGGTGTTGAGCTGTTAAGGATTTTAGCGCTCCATCCTGAGGTGGAGGTCAGTGTTGTGACCTCTCGTTCTGATGCTGGTAGTCGGGTTGATGCAACCTATCCAAGTTTACGTGGGTTGGTTGATGTCTGCTTCAGTAAACCAGAGCTTAGCGTGCTTGCTGAATGCGATGTTGTCTTCTTTGCGACGCCAAATGGGACTGCAATGCGAATGGCGCCTGAACTGCTAGAACAGGGTGTAAAGGTGATTGACCTTTCCGCTGATTTTCGGATCAAAAACCCTTCGTTGTGGGAAAAGTGGTATGGAGAGCCACATCTTTGCCCTAATTTAATCGAAGAGGCTGTTTATGGTTTGCCAGAAATAAACCGTGAAGAGGTGAAGAGTGCCCGTTTGCTGGCAAATCCAGGCTGTTATCCGACAGCAACACAACTAGGGTTTCTGCCATTAGTTGAAGAGGGCTTAATAAGCCTTGATGGCCTGATTGCTGATGTGAAATCGGGTGTGAGTGGTGCAGGCCGGTCTGCTCAGGTCAGTACCCTGATGAGTGAGACAGGGGAAAGCTTTAAAGCCTATGCTGCGCAAGGTCATCGCCATTTGCCAGAAGTGGTTCAAGGGCTGGAGGCGGTTGCAGGAAAAAAGGTAGGGATGACATTTGTGCCTCATCTCTTACCAATGATTCGGGGTATCCATGCCACGTTATATGCAAAATTGGTTGGTAACCCATCTGATTTGCAGGAATTATATGAAGAGCGTTTTAAAGATGATTACTTTGTAGATATTCTTCCAGCAGGTTCACACCCCGATACAGGTGATGTTCGCGGTTCGAATCGTTGCCAGATTTCTGTTCTTTGCCCACAGGGTGGGGACACGGTCGTTGTGTTGTCGGTTATTGATAACTTAGTGAAAGGGGCTGCGGGCCAAGCAGTTCAGAATATGAATTTAATGTTTGGTTTTGAAGAGACTGTTGGGCTGAAAACGGTTGCACTTTATCCGTAGCGATAGGACCTAGTTAATATGAAAGGTGGTTTAGATTTCTCCCCATGGCATCATCGCCAGAAACCTGCCTCGCTCTCGATTGTTACGTTTATCTTGTTTGGTGCAATTTGTGGGATTACTGGGTTCGGTTTGGGGAATTATCTCGTTGACCGAGATGCGCGTGAAGCAATTGAGCTGTTTAGTCAGTTATCGACCGAGAAGGTGGTTCTTACGGGGCAAGTTAGCAGGTTAAAGCAGCAGCTATCAGTTATTGAAAGTGGCAGCCAAGTTGACCGGTTATCTGTGCAACAAACACAAAAAAGATTAACCGATATGCAGGTGACACTTGGGGAGTTAAAAGAAAAGCTGGCCTTTTATCAGAGAATTATGGCACCAGAGAAAATCAATGAATCACTTTATATTCAGGATGTTAGGTTGATTTCTATGCCAGAAGTGAATAGCCACAAATTTATGCTAACTTTGTCTCAAGGCGTTGGAAAAAAACGAGCAATCAAAGGCGTGGTTGAACTTTTTATAAGTGGGCAGATTGGTTCTGAAGATAAGACATTAAAATTTAAAGAGCTTAATGTGGAACATAAAAGCAATATTCCATTTAGCTTTAGATATTTTCAGACAGTTACGCGAGATCTGGCTCTTCCTGACGGTTTTACGCCTCACAGCGTACAGGTCAAGTTAAATCCTTCAGGCAAAAAGGCCGAAAGTGTGGAAAAAACATGGGATTGGGCGGAACTCGTTTCTGCAGAGTCTTAGCCTCTTTTTTGTAGTCTATACTTCCCAAGCACTGTTTGAGAGGAAAAAATATGATGGGTAAAAAGAAAGTAAGTAGTAATCAAGTCTCCACAATTTTAGGTCAGGGGGCTGAAATTATTGGTGATGTAATCTTTAGTGGTGGCTTGCATATCGATGGCGTTGTTAAAGGCAATGTTACAGGTTCCGAAGATGGCGATTCTGTTTTAACTTTAAGTGAACTTGGTTCGATTGAAGGCGAGGTGAGAGTGCCTATTATTATTTTGAACGGTGCGATTAAAGGCGATGTTTTTGCGTCTGAGAGGGTCGAATTGGCTTCAAAAGCACGTGTTACAGGAAACGTTACTTACAACCTTATTGAAATGGCTGTTGGAGCCGAAGTTAATGGGAAGCTGACACACTTTGAAGAGTCTGCAGCCGTTTCTCTTGTCACGGGCGATAAGTTAGGTTCTGAGGACGGTTCAAAGGTTGGATGATAGTCGTATATCTTGACTATTTTGCTCTGGATACTGGTACAATGAGCTTTATTAAAATATTTCTACGAGCAGATTTTTATGAGTGAAGCAGAATTAATGGTCAACTTTACTGACAACGCAGCAGCAAAAGTAGGTGATCTGATTGCGGATGAAGGAAACGATAACCTGAAGTTGCGCGTTTATATCACAGGCGGTGGCTGCTCCGGCTTCCAGTATGGTTTTACTTTTGATGAAGAAGTTGCAGAGGATGACACTCAGATTGAAAAGGCTGGTGTGACCGTTTTGATCGACTCAATGAGTATTCAATACCTCGAAGGAGCAGAAATAGATTACAAGGAAAGTGTTGAAGGCTCTCAGTTTGTTATTCGTAACCCGAATGCTACGACAACTTGTGGTTGTGGCTCATCATTTTCTCCCTAGCCCCTTTTATACGGGTTATAAATACCGCCGAGTATTACAGGTTGGTTCGCTCCGGTAACTTCTGGTAGGTTTCCTGGAAGTCCATTTACTGTTTGTCTAGCAAGCCAAGCAAAGGCCATCGCCTCAACCCAATCAGGGTGAACCGATAGCGATTCGGTTGTCTTCGAGGGATTTCCTGAGAGATGGTCGATTCTCTCCATTAGATAACTGTTTTTCGCACCACCACCACAGGCATATAAATGCACCTTTTCTGAGGAAAGTGCTTTTACTGCGGCCGAAATGGAGTGCGCGGTTAGCTCGGTTAGTGTTGCTTGGATATCTTCGTCTGTGATCTGTAGGGCGAGACTGTTAAGCCTATTTTCTAACCATTGAGGTGAAAAATAGTCTGTGCCGGTGCTTTTTGGTGGTGAAAGAGCAAAAAATGGGTCGGCTAGCAAAAGCTCAAGGAGGGGCTGGTTAATGTTTCCTGATCGAGCCCAGTCACCATTGTGGTCATAAGTCTTTCCAGAATGGGTCTCGATCCAGAAATCCATCAGGGTATTCCCTGGGCCACAGTCAAACCCGACGATCTGTTTTTCTTTAGAGCTGGGTAGATAGCTGATGTTAGCAATACCACCGATATTGATAATTGCTCTGCTCTCAGTTGAAGAGTGGAAAATGGCTTGGTGAAATGCGGGAACAAGCGGTGCACCTTGCCCACCAACAGAAATATCTCTGCGCCTAAAGTCCGCGACAACAGGAATTCCTGTTAGTTCGGTGAGTAGATTTGGGTCGCCAATCTGTAAGGTGTATGGGTTTGGTTGTACAGGATGATGGCAGATTGTTTGGCCATGATTGCCAATAGCCTTGATCTCTTTTCTATCTAGGGAGCCTTCTTTGAGTAGGTCTGATACGGCTTCTGCGTAGAGTTTTCCAAGAACGGTATCCATTTCGGCCACACTTTGGATGGAGGCATTGCCGTTGCAGATTTGCTGGATTTTTTGGCGAACTGGTTGAGGGTATGGCTGGTAGTGGCTGCAGACTAATTTGCTTGTATTGCCAGAGAAATCAGCAATTACAGCATCGATTCCATCGAGGCTCGTGCCAGACATTAAGCCGATATAGAGTTCTTGCACCTTGCTAGACTCCGTGTAGCCTAATTGCTCAAATTTAAGGAGAGGTAATGCTGGAGGGCACTGAAGCCTGAGCGAGCCTGACAGTTTTGATTTGATCTAACTGGCTAATAAGCGGTTGTGTCTGTTTGCTGAATTCAGCTAGATATTGTCTAGCAATTGGTTTTGCGTGTGGTAAGGGCACTGTTAAAGGGTTGCGATGAACGCCATTTACTCGGAATTCATAGTGCAGATGGGGGCCTGATGCGAGCCCAGATTGCCCAACATAACCAATGGTCTGACCTTGTTTTACATAGCTTCCATTTCTACGCTTGCCATGAAATTTTGATAAGTGCGCGTAAAGTGTTGTGTAGCGTTGTCCGTGCTGAACAATCACGACACGTCCATAGCCACCTTTTCGGCCACGGAAGATAATTTTTCCATCGCCAGTTGTTTTGATCGGAGTTCCAGTTGACGCTGCATAGTCAACACCTTTATGGGCGCGAATTCGGTTCAGAACAGGGTGTTTGCGCTTAAGGTTAAATCGTGAGCTTATACGCGCAAAATCAACAGGGGTGCGCAAAAAAGTTTTTCGCATACTGTTCCCTTTGGGCGTGAAATAATTGGAGTGACCTTTAGGGTCAACATACCTAACTGCGCGGAATGTTTTTCCACGATTCGTGAACTCAGCAGCAAGAATGTTGCCGGCACTAATCTCTTCGCCATCAACAAATTGTTTCTCATATAGGATGGAGAATTGGTCGTTTTGGCGTAAATCTAAAGCGAAATCAATGTCCCAACCAAAGACATTAGCAAGCTCCATGATGGTTTTGTCAGGGATTCCAGCACTCTTTGCGTCATTAAACAGCGATGACTGGATTGTTGCGCTAGCAAAAGCTTGATGACGCTCTATTGTTTTACTTTTCTTCGTGACATCAAAACCTTGATCAGATCGAGCTGCAACAATGGAGTCTATATGGTTTTTCTCATAAACGAGGCGTTCGATTTCATTTTGAGGCGTCACAAAAATCGAGAGCTTTTTCCCGGCACGGAGTGATTTCAACTCTTTTGAGATGGGGCCAGAATGCACAATTTGATGAAGCTCGCCTTTACTAAGATCTAATTTTGAGAAGATAATTGAAAGATTTTCGCCCTTTTTAACGGTATGTCTCAGTTGTTTCAGGGTGCTGTTTTCCTGCTTTGAAACAGGTTCAGTTTTTGGTGGTGTTCTGGGCGTTGGATTAGAATAGTCCGAATGGGTTTCGGTTTTATTTTGCTTTAAGCCAGGAAGAGGTAGCTTTAAGGTGACTCTCTGTGGCTCTTCTGTGATTATGTTTTTGGTAATTGGTGGAGCGTCTTGAGTCTTCTGATTGCCACCAAACTGGCTGGCAATAGTCCCCGCTACAATTATTCCGAGCGTGACTAACAAAACAGGCTTGAATTTGCTGTGGCCACTATTTATGAGCTTTGGTTCGCTACGTAGTTTGTAATCGCGGGGGCTAGACACAGTCCTACCTTTGTAAAAGTTAAAAAATCACTATTAATGATAGGTTATTTTAAGAAAATTTCCTATATATAGTGTCATTGTGAAAAATAGGTGTAATTGATTTTCTGTGTGCATGTTGTACAGTTGCGCACCTTAAATAGAGATAGATAATCATTTGTGAGGGGTCTTTAATGTCTTCGGTTGTTGAAAGTTTGGAAATTTTGAGTAGAGGGGCAGAGGAGATACTGGTCGAATCTGAGTTGGAAAAGAAATTAAAGGAGGGGCGGCCGCTTAGAATTAAAGCGGGATTTGATCCAACCGCACCTGACCTGCATCTGGGGCATACTGTTTTACTTAATAAACTTAAGCAGTTTCAAGATCTTGGTCATGAAATAATTTTTCTAATTGGTGATTTTACCGGGATGATTGGTGACCCAACGGGTAAAAACATAACACGCAAGCCACTTACATCTGAGCAGGTAGCTGAAAATGCAAAAAGCTACCAAGAGCAGGTGTTTAAGATTCTGGATAGAGATAAAACTAGGATTGTATTTAACTCGGAATGGATGGGAAAGTTAACGGCGGCAGATCTAATTCAACTGGCAGCAAAACATACTGTCGCAAGAATGCTGGAAAGGGATGACTTTAGTAAGCGTTACAAAGGTGGGCAGCCGATTGCGATACATGAGTTTCTTTATCCGTTAATACAGGGTTATGACTCTGTAGAGCTAAAAGCTGATGTAGAGCTTGGTGGAACAGATCAAAAATTTAATCTTTTGGTGGGGCGTCAGCTGCAAGAAACCTATGGCCAGACACCGCAAGTCGTGTTGACAATGCCAATATTAGAAGGGCTAGACGGCGTACAGAAGATGTCGAAGTCACTAGGAAACTACATTGGGATCGCGGATAAGCCAGAAGAGATGTTTGGAAAGGTGATGTCAATATCTGACGAGCTGATGTGGCGTTACTATGAACTATTGAGTTTTAGCTCTATGAGTGAAATCAGCGCATGGAAGAAATCGTGCGATGAGGGGGTTAATCCCAAAGAAAGTAAAGTTAGATTGGCAAAAGAGTTGGTTGAGCGTTTTCATGGCTCTGCGGCAGCTGATCGAGCGGAAGAGCAGTTTGAGGCAAGGTTTAAGAAAGGGGCTTTGCCTGATGATATAGAAGAAATAAAACTTAACCCTATAGATGGTGGATATCAAATTGCAAATTTGCTTAAAGATGCAGGTTTGACTGCAAGCACCTCTGATTCTTTTCGGATGATAAAGCAAGGGGCTGTAAAGATTGATGGGGAAAGAGTTGATGACAGGAAGCTTATTCTATTAGACGGTAGCACCCATATTTACCAGGTAGGTAAAAGGCGTTTTGCAAAGGTAACAATAAAGTAATTTAGCGAAGAAGTGATAAAGGGATTGACAGTAAATTAGTAGTCTATATAATGCGCCTCTCTTTACGGGATGTGCAGTGCACCAACGTAGGGAGACAGGGAAGAAGGGGCGGTTTTTTCGAGATATATTTTCAAAAAAACCTTTCAAAAAGTTGTTGACGACAACGAAAACGGATGTATAATTGATCGTCTGGCTTGGGTGGAATTACTGACTCAAGATGCTCTTTAAAAAAATAGATCAAACAGATTGTGTGGGTACTTGTGTTGATACTTTGAGTTTACAAAGATATCGATGAAGTACTAGCTGTAAAAGGCGAAGACAATTCATTGAACCAAGATTGGTGACTAATCTTACTTAGTCACAAAGCAGTATTAAACTGAAGAGTTTGATCATGGCTCAGATTGAACGCTGGCGGTATGCTTAACACATGCAAGTCGAACGGTAACAGGCAAAAGCTTGCTTTTGCGCTGACGAGTGGCGGACGGGTGAGTAACGCGTAGGAATCTGCCTAGTAGTGGGGGACAACCTGG
>DEIG01000016.1:94353-94509 GCA_002352345.1 Methylococcaceae bacterium UBA2780 | reverse complement strand
TATGCGCGCGCAAAATAAATTCAAGACTGGCCTTGATATCGCACAATACACTGCTGATATTATGAATGCCGATATGGCTGCATTTGATGCAGACAAGTCTAAGTACACTCAGTCTCTAGGTTGCTGGCACGGTTTTATCGGTCAACAAAAAATGAT
>DEIG01000016.1:2676-94241 GCA_002352345.1 Methylococcaceae bacterium UBA2780 | reverse complement strand
GATCAATCAATGCACGAAAAAACATCTGTTGCAGGTTTGGTTGAAGAGCTATATACATTCCTACGCCAAGCTGATGCGCGCGAATTGGGCGGTCTGTTCCGTGATTTAGATGCAGCACGTGAAGCGGGTGATTCTGCTAAAGAAGCAAGCGTACAAGACGCAATTGATAACCATGTAACACACGTTGTACCTATCGTTGCGGATATCGATGCTGGTTTTGGTAATGCAGAAGCAACTTACCTAATGGCTAAGCAAATGATCGAAGCGGGTGCTTGTGCACTTCAAATCGAAAACCAAGTTGCTGATGAAAAGCAGTGTGGACACCAAGACGGTAAAGTAACGGTTCCTCATGCTGACTTCCACTCTAAGATTCGCGCATTGCGCCATGCTTTCCTAGAGCTAGGTATCGACAACGGTATTATCGTTTCTCGTACTGACTCTGAAGGTGCTGGTCTGACTAAAGAGATCGCTGTTGTTAAAGAGCCTGGCGATCAAGGCGATCGTTACAACTCTTTCCTAGATGTTGAAGAGATCGACGTAGCTGATATGGCTGAAGGTGATGTATGCTTCAACCGTGGCGGCAAACTTGTACGTCCTAAGCGTCTACCTTCTGGTCTATACCAGTTCCGTAAAGGTACAGGTGAAGAGCGTTGTGTATTCGATTCTATTGAAGCAATTAAAGCAGGTGCCGATCTTCTTTGGATTGAAACGGCTACACCAAGCGTTAAAGATATTGCTGACATGATGAACGAAGTACGCAAAGAGATTCCTGATGCGAAACTGGTTTACAACAACAGCCCATCATTTAACTGGACGCTAAACTTCCGTCAACAAGCATATGATGCAATGGTTGAAGCGGGTGAAGATGTCTCTGCATACGATCGTAGTGCTCTAATGAGCCCTGCATACGATGAGACTGACTTGGCTAAAGCTGCTGATGAAAAAGTACGTACATTCCAAGCTGATGCAGCGCGTGAAGCGAATATCTTCCACCACTTGATCACGCTACCGACTTACCACACGGCTGCATTGTCGACTGACAACCTAGCTAAAGATTACTTTGGTGATCAAGGTATGTTGGGCTACGTAGCTGGCGTACAGCGTAAAGAGATCCGTCAAGGTATCGCATGTGTTAAGCATCAGAACATGTCTGGTTCAGACATGGGCGACGATCACAAAGAATACTTTGCTGGTGAGAACGCTCTTAAAGCTGGCGGTGCGAAAAATACATCTAACCAGTTCTCTTAATTCGAGACAGGCTAGTTAAGCTTTTTTATTAAAAAGCTTAATGTATTTACAAAGGCGACATTCTTTATTGAATGTCGCCTTTGCTTTTAACTGGGTTTAAAAGATTGCCTCATAAAGGTAAATAAATAATGACTAATATTCCAAACTATCTACAGGATGCGGCTGAGCTGTTAACAAAAGACGGTTTTTCAACGCGCAATGTTTGGTATCACGGAACATCCTCTGCCTTAGTCAGTTCAATAGAAAAAAGTGGCCTAAAGCGCTCCGGCGACAGAGCGATGAAGCAAGTAGCGAAAAGCACGATGGCTACAATTGGCAATGACTACAGTGAATCAATCGAGCCCGTATTTTTAACGCAGAGCAAAGAGCTTGCATACTACTGGGCAGAGCAGACGGTTAGAGAGCGAAGTGTCCGTTTCGAGGGTGAAGAAAGTGCAGTTGTTTTTGCAGTTGAGTTACCCGAAGAGCAGAATGTTAAAGTTCTTCCTGATGTGGGTGCTGCTAGTTTGTTGATGGTTAAAGAGGGTGAGTCGTACATGGCTCATGTCGCCAAAATCTACCAAGATTGTGGTGCGGGTGTGCTTGATATCGATTTAATGAAGGCTGATCGTTTAGAGTATCTGAATAAGCTTGGAATGGCCTATATCAACATAGACATTGATGCTGAATTCGTTTCACTTGTTTCCGGATGAGCGTAATAGGTGCCAACAGGCAACTAAAAGCCCAGCACCTCATAAGGGCGCTGGGCTTTTTTATTCAATTTTTTTAGTTGAGATTTGGGCACTTTCTATCTATGGTTAGTGTCACATATTAAGCTTGGTTTTAAGTTTTGAGGGAAGCAATGAGTCACAACTCAAGTGATGAGTCTTTTGAGGGCGGTACGGCAGTTCAGGAAAGCAAACCTGAGCTGAAAAAGCCCTCTTTATATAAGGTAATTTTATTAAATGATGACTTTACGCCGATGGATTTTGTAATCGATGTATTGTCTCGTTTTTTTTCGATGAATGAAGATAAGGCGACGCAAATAATGCTGCATGTTCACACGAGAGGTGTTGGTGTGTGCGGAGTTTATTCAAAAGAGATTGCGGAAACGAAAGTGCAGATGGTGAACGATTATTCAAAAGAAAATCAACACCCTCTCATGTGTGCGATGGAAGAAGATTAAATTTAAGGCAAGAGAAATGTTAAGCAAAGAACTCGAGATTTCACTTAATGATGCTTTTAAAGAGGCTGGTAATAGCCGACATGAATTTATCACCGTTGAACACTTGCTACGAGCTATGTTGAATAACTTGGCTGCCAGTGAAGTGCTGCTTGCCTGCGGAGCAGATATTCCATCTTTAAAGGAGTCGCTTAATCGTTATCTAGAAGAGACTATTCCTTTGATGCCTGAAGGTGTTGAGCGCGAAACACAGCCAACACTTGGTTTCCAACGGGTCCTCCAGCGAGCAGTTTTTCATGTTCAGTCATCTGGAAAGAGTGAGGTTTCAGGTGCAAATATCCTTGTTGCTATCTTTAGTGAGCAAGACTCACAATCAGTTTATCTTCTTGGAAAACAAGATATAACGCGCCTTGATGTCGTTAACTATATCTCTCATGGATTCTCTAATCATGATGCAGATAGTGGCGAGCAGCCTGCATTAGAGGCCGGAAGTGCAGGAGATGAAGAGGCGGCGAAAAGTCCGTTAGCAAAATATGCTGAAAACTTGAATGAAAAGGCAAAAAATGGGCGAATTGACCCACTAATAGGGCGGATGAAAGAGGTTGAAAGGACAATCCAGACGCTCTGTAGAAGAAGAAAAAATAATCCGCTGCTTGTTGGTGAATCAGGTGTGGGAAAGACAGCTATCGCAGAGGGCTTGGCTAAAAAGATTATCGATGGTGAAGTCCCTGATGTTCTCAAGGATGGGGTTATCTATTCACTTGATATGGGTGCCTTAGTTGCAGGAACCAAATATCGCGGAGATTTTGAGAAACGGTTAAAAGGGCTGCTTTCCGCCATAAAAAAAGAGCCTCACGGCATTCTTTTTATCGATGAAATCCACACAATCATCGGTGCAGGCTCTACTTCAGGAGGAGTAATGGATGCTTCAAACTTGATAAAGCCGGTTTTGGCATCGGGTGAATTGCGTTGTATTGGCTCAACAACCTATCAAGAATACAGGGGTATTTTTGAGAAAGATCATGCACTTGCAAGACGTTTCCAGAAAATAGATGTGGTTGAACCAACTATCGAAGAAACATATCAGATTCTAAAAGGCATCAAAGAGTATTTCGAGAGTCACCACGATGTTGAGTATGAATCATCTGCATTAAAGCTGGCAGCAGAACTCTCTGACCGCTATATCAATGAGCGCTTTTTGCCCGATAAGGCGATTGATGTCATTGATGAAGCAGGAGCGAAGCAGCGTTTAACTGCAGCAGATAAAAGGAAAAGCGTCATTACAAAAAATGAGGTTGAAGAGGTGGTAGCAGGTATCGCACGGATTCCTGTTCAAGCACTTTCCTCAAGCGATAAAGATAAACTGAAAGAGCTTGATAAGAATCTTAAGATGGTTGTCTTTGGGCAGGATGAGGCCATTTCGGCTCTGGCTACTGCGATTAAACTTTCACGTTCAGGGTTGAGAGATAAACAGAAAACAATCGGCTCATTTCTGTTTGCTGGCCCAACAGGTGTAGGAAAGACAGAGGTAACGGATCAGCTGGCAAAGATACTTGGAATTGAGTTGATTCGATTTGATATGTCAGAGTATATGGAGCGTCATACTGTTTCTAGACTGATTGGCGCGCCACCGGGTTATGTCGGTTTTGATCAAGGTGGGTTGCTAACAGAAGCCGTTAACAAGCATCCACATGCGGTGCTACTGCTTGACGAGATTGAGAAGGCACATCCAGATGTTTATAACCTACTTTTACAGGTTATGGATCACGGCACATTGACCGATAATAATGGGCGCAAGGCAGATTTTAGGAATGTCATTATGGTGATGACAACCAACGCGGGTGCTGAGGAGGGCGGTCGTGCTTCAATTGGCTTTACAGCGCAGGATCATGCAACGGATGCCTTAAAAGTTGTTGATAAAACATTCAGTCCAGAGTTTAGAAATCGCTTGGATGCGGTGATTCAATTTAAGCCGCTTGATATCCAGATTATCGGTCACGTAGTTGATAAATTTATCTTTGAACTTGAATCGCAGTTGGTAGAAAAGGGGGTCTCGCTTGTTCTTGAGCCAGAGGCTAGGCAATGGCTGGCTGAGCATGGTTGCGACCCAAAAATGGGTGCAAGACCTATGGCTAGAGTGATTCAAGATAATATTAAGAAACCGCTAGCGGAAGATATTCTATTTGGCGATCTCGCGCAGGGTGGTTGTGTGAGAGTGGTTGTAGATCAGGATAAGCTGGCTTTCGTTATTGAGAACAGGCCAGTGCTTACTGCTCCCGAAAGTTGAATTAAGAAGGGGATTTTTGCTTTGCGTTAACAGGGATCGGTAAGGCTGATAAAAGCCAAATACAACAAATCAAAAAACCGGAGGGGAATGTTCCTTCCGGTTTTTTGATTATGATTCTTTATTTAACTCGGAAAGTAATGCGACCTTTGGAGAGATCGTATGGAGTCATTTCTACTTTCACGCGATCGCCGGTCAAAATACGAATGTAGTGTTTGCGCATTTTTCCAGAGATATGAGCAATAAGGACGTGTCCGTTGTCTAGTTCCACTTTAAATGTGGTGTTAGGCAGCGTATCAATCACTTTGCCTTCCATTTCGATTTGGTCTTCTTTTGCCATAATTTTCTAACTGTTTAAAAAGCTGTTGGGTTAATCGACTAATTTTATCACAACCCACGATTGTTGTGGTGCAATAATTATAACTGAGTTATTTTTGATGAAGTGGTTGCCACCGGCCATTGATGAAACCCTCTAATGGCTGATAGTTTGTTTTGTACGACATCTTTTGGCATTGCTCAATCCAGTAGCCTAAATAGAGCCAGTTATTTCCTGCCTTCTTAGACTCTTCAATTTGCGTTAGCACGCTGAAAACCCCAAGGCTTCTTTCTGCTAAATTAGGTTCAAAGAAGGTATATACAGCAGAGAATCCACTATCAAGAATATCGGTTACAGCAACGGCGACAAGCCTGTTGTTAAGGCGATATTCTATAAAGCTTGTGTCACACCAATCAGATATCAAGAAGCTACTAAAATCACCAACACTGCTCTCAGCCATTGCTCCTCCGGCATGGCGTGACTTTTGGTAACGACTATAGAGCGTATAGTATTCATCACTAAATTTTGCAGACTCCACTGAAATGGTGATATCTCTATTTTTTTTAAGAATTCGTCGCTGGCTACGACTAGGTCCAAAAAGAGAAACCAGCAAGCGAGTAGCTGTACAAGCCGAGCAACTTTGGCACATCGGGCGGTAAATGTGGCTTCCACTTCTACGAAAGCCGTTTGCGATTAGCAGACCGTATAACTCACTTGTTAAGACAAGCGATGGGTCGATAAATTGGCTGCTTGAAAGCTGCCCAGACAGATAATCACAGGGATTCTCCTCACCTTGATAGAGCCTGATTTTGGTTTCAGATGTCACTTGCGTTTGTTGCTGCCGGTTTATCCCAGATATTGTTTGATGGCGATATTTGGCAGAATTCCTCTAGGTGTTGAGAAAATAGTTCTCTGGAAATTTCCTCTGCGCCTAAACTGACTAAATGCTCGGTTCTAACTTGGCAATCTATCAGTTTAAAATTGGCTTCATGCAACTGTGTAACGAGTGTTGCAAAAGCCACTTTAGAGGCGTTACTAATATGGCTGAACATCGATTCACCAAAAAATAGTGAGCCAATTGAAACACCGTATAGGCCACCAACAAGATTGCCCTCTTGCCACGCCTCTACAGAATGAGCGTGTCCTTTTTTATGAAGTGCAACATAGGCCTGTTTAATCTCTTTAGATATCCAGGTTCCTTCATCATCACCTCTCGGTAAACTGCACTGATCCATTACTTCTGAAAAAGCATGGTCAAAAGTGATTTCAAACTCTCTTTTGCGGATAGTTTTTCTAAGACTTTTAGAAATCTTTAGCTTCTCAGGATAGATGATAAGGCGAGGGTTTGGCGTCCACCATAAGATAGGTTCGCCCTCACTATACCAAGGAAATATTCCGTGCCGGTAGGCATTGAGCAGCCGTTCTGTTGATAGGCACCCTCCAATGGCAAGAAGGCCATTAGGTTCATCTTGGGCAAGGTTTGTATCGGGAAAAGGTTCCGAAGGGTTGAATGGATCTAAAAGAGGGAGCATATTCAACAAAAAAGAACACTTCCTTGTGTTCTTTTTATCAGGCGGAACGCTTAAGATTCAGCCAAATTGTCAAGAAAACGTTCGGCATCAAGTGCCGCCATACAACCAGATCCAGCAGAGGTGATCGCTTGACGGTAGATTGAGTCAGCAACATCACCCGCAGCGAAAACACCAGGGACAGAGGTTTGTGTGGCATTCCCCTGATTTCCACTTTGGATCGTGAGATAGCCATGATTCATCTCTAACTGCCCTTCAAAAATGCCAGTATTAGGACTGTGGCCAATAGCGATAAAAACACCATCAACATCAAGCTCTTTAGTTGAACCATCTTCAACATTCTTAATGCGTAAACCGGTAACGCCCATGTCATCACCCAGAACTTCATCTAAACCAGCATTCCACTCTACTGAAATATTCCCATTTTCGGCTCTTGCTAGAAGTTTGTCTGAAAGAATTTTTTCTGAGCGAAACTTATCACGACGGTGAATGATAGTGACGTGCTCTGCGATGTTGGCAAGATACAAAGCCTCTTCAACAGCGGTATTACCACCACCAACAACAGCGACCTTTTTGTTCCGATAGAAGAAGCCATCGCACGTAGCACAAGCCGATACACCCCGGCCTTTAAAGGCCTCTTCGGAATCAAGCCCAAGATAGCGAGCAGAGGCACCTGTTGCGATAATCAGTGCATCGCAGGTGTAGGAGCCGGAATCACCCGTTAGCTCGAAAGGGCGCTGTTTAACATTTACTGTATGGATATGATCAAAAACGATTTCAGTATCAAAACGTTCAGCATGCGCTTTCATACGCTCCATCAATGCCGGGCCTTCCAGCCCGCTAACGTCACCCGGCCAGTTATCGACCTCTGTAGTCGTCATAAGCTGACCACCCTGTTCTATACCGGTAATCAGTACTGGACTAAGGTTTGCGCGTGCACTATAAACCGCAGCGGTATAACCGGCAGGGCCCGAACCAAGAATTAAGAGAGGGCTATGTTTTGTTTCGCTCATATTGAAACTGCTCCGTATTGAATGAAGTCGATTAGGAATGGGGGCTAATTTTGTGGCAAATAAAGATCACATACAAGCTGATCTTGTTTTTGCTGAAAATGTCGAAGATGGAAAGTGTGTATTTTGTTAGACTCCTGAAGATTGTTTGCAATAAATATTGCTCGGGCTAGAAATTTATACAGATAAGGTTAAACAGATTGGCTAAGAAGGTAGAAGCGCAAAAGCAGGGGCAGGAAAATGGAGGGGATTACCAGGTTTCACGTGGGTTACGTGAGGCGGGTTTTTTGCTTTCTTTTGCCACAGCACTTTTTTTACTGATTGCGTTATGGACATTCAATAAAAGTGATCCAGGTTGGTCGCAATATGGTGGTGAAAAAGAAATTATAAATGCGGGTGGTTCGGTTGGAGCATGGATAGCCGACCTTCTACTCTATCTGTTCGGGCTTTTAGCCTACTTGCTACCGGTTATGATTGGCTACCACGGCCTGTTATTGTTGCGTGGACTGTTTAGGCGTGCATCACAGGGGGTATGGGTTTTTCTGCTTCGCTGGAGTGGTTTTTTTGTCACTTTAGTCAGTGGGACAGGTTTAATACATCTTCATTTCCCTATTGGTAATGCAACATTGCCGGGCGCTGCTGGTGGTGGCGGTGTGCTGGGTCTGGAAGTTGGAGAGGCGCTTCTTAACTCATTCGGTTTAACGGGCTCAACGCTATTGATAACAGCGCTATTTTTGGCCGGCATTACACTCTTTACCGGTATGTCATGGTTTGCCTTAATGGATCTGACTGGCAAAATAACACTCAATTTAGTTGATTGGCTGGCTGGGCGATTTCATGTTTTCCTTGATTACATTGCTGCTCATCGAGCCAAAAAAGCTAGAACTAAGGTTTTTAAGAAGGAGACAGCACGCGTAAAAGATCGCCAGGCACCGAAGATAGAGCCGGTGTTTAAAGAGATGGCCCCCAGTGATCGTGTAGAAAAAGAGCGGCAAGTTCCCATTTTTGATAAGCCAGAAAAGGGAGACCTTCCCCCCATCTCCTTACTAGATGAGGTGACCTCGGAATCAACTGGGTTTTCAAAAGAGGCACTTGCAGCGATGTCAAAGCAGCTCGAGCTTAAACTGAAAGATTTTGGGGTCGATGTGGAGGTTGTGGCGGTTCACCCCGGGCCTGTTATAACCCGCTTTGAGCTACAACCGGCTCCTGGTGTTAAGGCAAGCCGAATTACAGGGCTATCAAAAGACCTTGCCAGAGCAATGTCCACCCATAGTGTTCGAGTAGTTGAGGTAATCCCAGGGAAATCGGTTATCGGGCTTGAGATTCCTAATGAATCGCGAGAGATTGTTCACTTTCATGAAATTATCGCCTCTCAAGCCTTTGAGAAGTCACCCTCAATGCTTACATTGGCATTAGGAAAAGATATTTCAGGTTCACCTATCGTTTCCGATCTGGCAAAAATGCCGCACCTACTGGTTGCAGGGACAACCGGTTCGGGTAAATCGGTTGCCGTAAATAGTATGGTTTTGAGCCTCCTTTATAAGGCGCAACCCGAGCAGGTTAGATTGATAATGATCGACCCGAAAATGCTCGAGCTTTCAGTCTATGAAGGGATTCCACATCTGCTTACACCTGTTGTAACCGACATGAAAGAGGCGGCAAATGCCTTGCGTTGGTCTGTGGCTGAAATGGAACGGCGCTATAAATTAATGTCTTTGATGGGCGTTAGAAATCTCGCAGGCTTTAATAAAAAAATCAATGAAGCAAATAAAAAAGGAGAGCCAATTCTCGATCCGCTTTATCAGCCTCAGCCTTTTATTGATGATGAAAAGCCTCACCCAACTTTAGACCCATTGCCACACATAGTCATTGTCATTGATGAGTTGGCGGATATGATGATGATTGTCGGTAAAAAAGTTGAAGAGTTAATTGCACGTCTTGCACAGAAAGCGCGTGCAGCTGGCCTGCATCTGATCTTAGCAACACAAAGACCCTCTGTAGATGTGATTACTGGCCTGATAAAAGCAAATATCCCAACTCGAATTGCTTTTCAGGTCTCATCAAAAATTGATTCAAGGACCATCATTGACCAAGGCGGAGCAGAAACACTCCTTGGGCATGGTGATATGTTATTTCTGCCCCCCGGAACTAGCATACCAACGCGCATACATGGCGCATTTGTAGATGACCATGAGGTACATGGGATTGTTAAATTCCTGAAACAGACTGGGCCATCTAACTACATAGAAGAGATACTACAAGAACAGGCCGGAGCGGATGGTTTGCCTGGCGGAAATGGTGGAGGGGATAGCGAGCAAGACCCTCTTTATGACGAGGCTGTGCAGATCGTTACAGAAACAAGGCGTGCTTCAATTTCAGGTGTGCAACGCCGTTTAAAAGTAGGGTACAACCGGGCGGCGCGGATGGTTGAGGCGATGGAAGCTGCTGGGGTTGTTGGGCCATTAGAGTCAAATGGATCACGCGAGGTTTTGGCGCCCCCGCCACCTAAGGTTTGAGGTTTGGCGTGGGGAGGATTAAAGCTGGTTGAACCAAAAGCCGTTGCTATGATTTTTCTATCGTGGCATTTTTATCCTTAGGTATAGTGATTGGTTTTACTATTTGTAGAATAAAAAAATGAAAAAACTCGTATCCAAGGTTTTCGGTGGGTTAATGATCATTAGCCTATCTTGCCTGCTACAGGCAGAGGAAATTTATGATCGCAGCGATCATGAAGATCAACAGGGGCAAGAAAGAGCCTCTGGGGATCATGCTGGGGGGGTTCATCTATCTAAAGAACAGCAAAAGCTAGCTGGAATTGTTACAGAGAAACTTTTCCTCAAAACTGCGCCAATCGTTATTGAGGCACCAGGTGAAATTCTGCTCGATAGTTATTCAACTTCGAAAGTGACGCCACGTATTCCCGCTCAAATTGTTCAGCGACACGCAAAACTTGGTGACCTAGTATCGAAAGGAGAACCACTGCTCACGCTCTCTAGTGTTGAAATGTCTAAAGCACAGGGCGAATTGCTTATTGCAGGTCTTGAATGGAAAAGAGTTAAAAAACTGGGACGCAAAGTCGTTTCCAGTAAACGTTATGTACAGGCAAAGATTACGCTTCAACAAACTAGCGCCCGCGCCCGTGCTTACGGGATGACGGATGACCAGATAAAGGCGTTTCTAAAAAAGAGCAATGCTGATTCTGCTGATGGCTCTTTTCAGCTTTTAGCACCGCAAGCGGGTACCGTTATAGAGGATGATTTCATACTTGGTGAGCAAGTTGAGGTGGGTGATATCCTTTATGTTATTACCGATGAATCAAAACGGTGGATTGAGGCTCGTCTTGCCCACGAACAGGCAGATCAGATTGAGGTCGGAGCAGGCGCCTCTATTCAAGCAGAGCACCATAAAATTTCAGGTAAAGTTATTCAAATACGCCACACCCTTGACAGGGTTACACGTCGTCATGGCGTTCGCATTAGTATTCCAAACCCTGAAGACCACCTTCATCCTGGGCTATTTGTCACCACCTTAATAGAGGGGGGAAAGCAGGCTGATCAACTCGTAGTTACCAATGAAGCCATACTCAGAGCATCAGATGGTGACTGGCTGTTGTTTGTAGAATATGAGGAAAATGAATTTGAGCCACAAGAGGTTGAAGTGCTCTATCAGGTGGGAAACAAATCGGTTATTAGTGGCATTTCAGCAGGAACGGTAGTTGTAACTAAAGGAGCATTTTTCATACAGTCTGAGCTAGCCAAATCTGGCTTTGAAATTCATAACCATTAAGGCAGATGATTTTAGACAAAGTCATAGAGCTGGGGTTACGTGCGAGGCTGTTAGTTACTATCGCATTAATAGGCTTTTTGGTCGGTTGCCTTTTTATCTTACCCAAACTTAACTTGGATGCTTTTCCTGATGTCACCAATATTCAGGTGCAGATTAATACAGAAGCACGAGGATTGGCAGCAGAAGAGGTCGAACAGCTTATAACATTTCCAATTGAAGCGGTAATGTACGCCTTACCTGATGTGGAAGAGGTTCGATCAATATCAAAAACGGGGCTTTCTGTTGTTACGGTCGCCTTTAAAGAGGGAACTGATATTTATTTTGCTAGGCAGCTTGTTTTTGAGCGTTTGCAAATGGCAAAAGAGCAAATCCCAAAAGCAGCTGGTACGCCAGCGATGGGGCCAAATACATCTGGTCTTGGGCAGATTTATCAATACATTCTCCGAGCAGAAAATGGTTCTAAATTTAGTGCCAGTGAATTAAGAAGCCTCAACGACTGGGTTGTAAAACTGCTGCTAATGCCGGTTGAAGGGGTGACCGATGTACTCTCCTTCGGGGGTGAGGTTCGTCAGTTTCATGTCCAACTCTCTTCGCAACAGCTACTTGCTTATAACCTAGCTGTGAGTGATGTTTCACAAGCGATTGAGCGTAATAATCACAATGCAGGTGGTTGGTACTTAGATAGGGGGGCGGAACAGCTCGTTATCCGAGGCGTTGGCTGGATTAGTAGTGGGTTGGATGGGCTTAACGATATTCGTAATATTCCTCTTAAAATTACGGATGGAATTCCCATTAGGGTTAGTGATGTGGGTGAAGTTCAGTTTGGCTCTGAAATACGCCAGGGCGCTGTGACAATGGCCACGCGTGACTCTCAGGGAAACCCAGACATGATGGGAGAAGTGGTCGCTGGTATTGTTTTAAAAAGAATGGGAGCAAATACGAAAGCGACTATTGATAGTATAAAAGCGCGACTTCCTATTATCCAAGCAGCTTTACCTGAAGGCGTTATCATCGAGCCTTTCTATGACCAAAGTGACCTGATTAAGCAGGCAGTCTCTACGGTGACAACAGCATTGGTTCAGGCTTTTGTTCTAATTGTGGTCATATTGATGCTCTTTTTAGTCAATTTTAGGAGCACTTTTTTAGTTTTACTCTCAATACCCGTTTCAATCGGCCTTTCATTGTTGGTGATGGCTTACTGGAATGTTTCTGCCAACCTGATGTCGCTAGGTGGTTTAGCAATCGCTATCGGTATGCTGGTCGATGGTTCTGTCGTAATGGTCGATAACATCTTTAAGAAGCTTGTTCATTACCATGCGCAAGATGAGAAAGAAGCGTTTGATTATAGAATTCTTGTTAAAGCCGCAGCTCAAGAGGTAGGGCGGCCAATTTTCTTTGCCGGTGTTATCGTTATCACCGTTTTTGCGCCCCTTTTTACGTTAGAAGGGGTTGAAGGAAAACTGTTCCAGCCGATGGCATTTTCAATTGTAATTGCGATGTTAGGCGCGTTACTTAGCTCTTTGCTTTTAGTCCCTCCTTTAGCGAGTTATCTTTTTGAGCACGGAATTGAGGAAAAAAAGAGCCTGATCATGAAGCCACTGAATTTGCTCTACAGAAAGCTGTTAAAAGGGGCTTTTCATTTTCGCTCTTTGGTTATTGGAGGTGCTGTTGTTCTTTTTATCGGTGCGCTCCTGTTATTTAAAATTACTGGAACAGAGTTTGTGCCTGAATTAGAGGAGGGGACGCTGAATATCCGTGTGACTCTGGCACCTAGCTCAAATCTCTCCACTTCGTTAACGGTTGCTCAAAAATTAGAGAAGCAATTAATGCGCTTTCCTGAGGTAATTTACACCTCAAGTAGAATTGGGCGAGCTGAAATTGGTGGTGACCCTGAGCCGGTTTCAAATATTGAAATTTATGTTGGATTAAGGCCAGTGAATGAATGGGAAAGCGCCTCTGATCGCCAAGAACTTCAGGCGCTAATGGAAGATAAATTGGCCCTTCACCCAGGGTTGTTGTTCTCGTTCTCTCAGCCTATTGCAACGCGTGTGGATGAATTGTTATCAGGTGTGAAAGCTCAATTAGCAATTAAGCTGTTTGGGTCAGACCTAGGTGTGCTAGCTAAAAAAGGTAAAGAAATTGAGCTGTTAGCAAAACAAGTTAAAGGGACTAATGATGTTGAGCTTGAGCAAATTGTAGGAGAATCACAACTTGTCGTTCGTCCAGATAGAAAAGTGCTCGCTCGTTACGATATTTCGGTTGCTCAAGTGATGGAGTTAATTTCTGATGCAATTGGTGGGCGTGAAGCGGGGCAGGTTATAAAGGGTAATGAGCGTTACGATATTTATGTCCGTCTCAAAGAGGTTGAGCGCAATAGTGTCAATAACATTCGAAATTTGATCATAGAATCACCCAGTGGTGCGTGGGTACAGTTAAGCGAGTTAGCCACTGTTGAAATTGAATCTGGCCCGCCACAAATCCGTCGTGATGATGTCCAGCGCCGTGTCGTTATTCAATCAAATATTGAAGGCCGTGATATGGGGGGGCTTGTTGATGAATTGCGAGAGCGAATTGCAAAAGAGATTGAGCTTCCGGCCGGTTATAGCGTTGTTTTTGGCGGCCAGTATGAAAGTCAGCAACGTGCTCAAGCCCGTTTAATGGTAGTTGTTCCTGCTGCCCTTGGGTTGATTTTTATTCTGCTCTATTTCGCTTTTAATAGCATGGGGCAAGCTTTGCTTATTATGGTTAATGTTCCTCTTGCTCTGGTTGGTGGCATCATAGCGCTCTACTTGTCCGGCTTATATCTCTCAGTTCCCGGTTCAATTGGCTTTATCACTTTGCTCGGAGTCGCTGTTCTGAATGGGGTTGTTATGGTGAGTGCGATTAATAACCGTTTGAGTGAAAACCATAATGTTGAAGAAGCTATTTTTGAAGGGGCTCTCTCAAGGTTGCGTCCTGTACTTATGACTGCGATCACCTCTGCGCTTGGATTAATTCCGCTCATATTATCAAGTGGTGTTGGTTCAGAAATTCAACGTCCACTGGCAACCGTTGTTGTTGGAGGCTTAGCTTCTTCAACGCTCTTGACGCTTATTATCTTACCACTCCTCTATAGTCATTTTTCCGTATCGGTTATTCACCGGGAAAAGCTTGCTTATAAATGAAACCGTTGACTCTTTATCAATAACCTTCATAATCATCCGGTTATAAAAATAATAAAATTTATTACCGGGGGACTTTTGATGTCAGATGAAAACCACTTTTCTGTGAGGCTTATGCGCCATTTGGTCGTGCCTACTTTTGTGCTTGACGCTGCAGGAAATGTAATTATTTGGAACAAGGCTTGTGAACGGTTGACGGGTGTTAAGGCCGAGGAGGTGATCGGTGGAGCCAATCACTGGAAAGCATTTTACAATGAGCCGCGTGACTGTTTGGCAGATATAGTGGTCGATGGAAGCGCAAGTGATATTGATAGTCTCTATACCATTCATTCCACCCCCGGCGAACAGCAGTATGGATTAAATGCTGAAAACTGGTGCAGTATGCCGTGTGCTGATAAACAGCTTTATTTAGCTATTGATGCAGGGCCAGTTTTTAATGAGGCTGGGGATTTGATTGCTGTTGTTGAAACACTTCGTGATATTACAGAACAAAAGCTTGCTCAAGAAGCACTTCAAACCCTTGCGGATAAAGATGGTTTGACTGGCTTGGCGAACAGACGAACTTTTGATGAGCGGCTCAAAGCAGATTGGAGCTTGGCTCAACGCACTGAAACAGACATTTCACTGTTGTTTATAGATATAGATCACTTTAAGCAGTTTAATGACACTTATGGTCACCAAGCAGGAGATGATTGTTTAAAACTTGTTGCTGAGACGTTAGCAAATCAGTCTCTACGACCCTCTGATCTTCCTGCTCGTTATGGTGGGGAAGAGTTTGCAATTATTTTGCCTGGAGTTGATGCAAAAGGAGCAGGACTCGTAGCAGAGCGTGTTCGAAAGGCGATCTATGATCTAAGCTATCCGCACTCCAGCAATAGTGCAGCTGATTGCGTAACGATTAGTATTGGTGTGTCCAGTTTTATACCAGAAAAAGAGCAGCAAGCTAGCTGTTTAATTGAGGCTGCAGATCAAGTGCTTTATCAGGCTAAAGAAAAGGGTAGAAATAGAGTACTTAAGGCCCAGCATGTCGCCTAATAAATTAAACAGCGTCTAATTGAATCATAGGGTTCGGTAAAAAGCAGGGATTGTTATGGTGCGCGCGATTAATAGTCGGTTAAGCCAAAACAATAATGCCGAAGAGGCTATTTTTGAAGGTGCAGTATTAAGGCTGTTCCTGCCCTAATGATAAGGATCACCCCTGCACTTGGATTAATTCCGGTCATTTTATCGAGTGGAGTTGGGCCAGAACCCCAGCGTCCACTGACAACTGTTGTTGGCGGCTTATTCTCTACAACACTTTTGACGTTAATTGTTCGTGCACTTTTTATTGGTATTTTTTCTAGATCAATTATCAAGAGAGCGGTTGACCAGAAAGGTTAAATATCTAAACCTTCGTTGCTTAGCTTTTATTGCATGTGAGCTCAAAAATTGCCAAATCATCATGTTTGGTGAAATTTTCTTGGTGAGCACTTATAGATTCCTCTTGCTTCATCTGGGTGCGCATCATAGTATCCAGAAAAAGAGCCACCTTAGTTTATTGCCAAATTCAGTCAGACTATAAATTAATAAGAACAAGCCTGTTTTAAAGCAGTCCCTGAGCTTTAGATCTATTGGCTAAACGGAGTCAGTTAAGTTATGAGTTTCTGGACACAAGAGATGCGTTACGGGTTGCTACACCAAGCAGACCGGAATGCGAGTGATTTTAGAAGAGACGTACTGATTGTCTACGTGCATGGCATTTTTGGGGATCCTCTGGAAACATGGGGTGATACGCCAGAATGGGTTGCAAAAAAAGCAAATTCAAATGTTGATGCACTTTCTTTCTCTTATCCTGCTTGCCTTTGGGATAAAACCAGTATCGAAAGAGCAGCTGAGGACTTGGAAGTTTGCCTGACCACGGGTTTCAGTCAGTATAAATTTCTGATTTTTATTACCCATAGCACGGGCGGGCTTGTTGTTAAACGGATGCTGAATAACGCTTTTAATAAAATCTTAGAGGCCATTGAGGAGGAGGCGTTTTCTTATTCTGCATTTGAATCGTTATGGTTTAAAGCACACAAAATAGTCAATGTTGCCGTTCCCCATTTTGGTGGTGACCCGGCACTTACTAGTTTCGGAAGGCGACTGTACAACCTCACTTTTCCGGTGGCTAGTCCATTTCTAAAATTGATTCGCTTGACTACGCAAGGTGCAGCTGACCTTGGGAGAAATGAAATTATTGATTCACTGAGATTTAATAGCAGTGAGCTGATCGAACTCCATGAAGAGTTTGGGATGGCACAAAACAGTTCGAAAGAACGAAAGCTGCCTTATCCACAATCACGCGAAATTTCTGCCAATTCAGACGTGGCTGTTCCAACAGAATCTGTCAGTGATCAGCACCATGCCTTTAGAGGTAACCATGATTCTGTCAAGGTTCCACGTAGTCCATCCGATCCGATTTTGGAGGTTATCGCACAACAAGTCCGTGATTGCTGCGGAAAAAACTATCCTCTTCTTCTTAATTCAAAAGGAATCCTTTTTAAGTTGGATGCACTCAATCGCCAGCTGGGAGAAGGTAGGCTGATTGGGACGAAAGAAGAATTAGAGCGCCACCCAAATGGCCATAAAGGTAGCCAACAAGCGATTAGCCACAAAATTTTAGAGAGTCTGAAAGATGAGCAAAAACCTTCTAATCAGATTGTTTTAACGGGTGCAGCTGGAGTTGGAAAATCAACAGCCATGAGAAGTATTATTTGGCATTTGGCTTTTGAATACCTTATGAAACCAGGGCCTAATCAACCTGTTCCTTTTGAAATTCCTCTTCAGCTATTTTCTTTTGATAGTGATAAAGCCGCCTTTAGCTGGAATGAATTATGGTCTTGGCATGAAGCATGGGTTACCCGAATGTTTCCAGGCGATGGTTTTAAGTCGACCGAAATCGTACGGTATTTTGAAACACAGGCGGCTTGCATTATTTTTGATGGTCTTGATGAGTTTTTAACAACGCACCCAGACCTTGGGATTTCGCCTGTATTACAGGCGTTCCGGCATGCTCAAAAAAGCTATCAGCAAAACCCAAGATTTTCAATGTTGATTGTTTGTAGAAACAGCTTGCCTGGTTTGGAACGTTTTGCAAGAAGTAGAAATGATGTTTTTGAAATCTCTAGGCTTAGCGTTGAGCAGGCGCAGAACCAGTTCCCGCAGAGCAAATCATGGCTCAGCTTTGTGAAGGATAAAGGGCTACTTGATATTGTTCTAACCCCATTGATTTTATCGGCTTTAGAGCAAGGAGATATTGACCCAGATAAACTAGAGTCTTTATGTGGAACGAGCATTATTCGTAGCAGTATTTACTCGATTTTGAACCGTAGCGGACTCGTCGGTAAGACGCTTGAAGATGGGCGTGTTGTAGAGGCTGAACACCTATTAATAACGCTAATGCTCATTTCTTGGTCGCTTTACCGCAATAACCTCGGTGAAATCAGCATTCATCAATTGAGATCTGAGACACGCCAATTAGTGGATAGTTGGAAAAGCTTTTTGGAAGAAGAAAAGCTAGACAGAGAAATGGAAAGTGTCGCGTTGAGCTTTGATTTATTGAGCAATAGTTTTTTCTTGAACGGGCTAATCCAGCGAACTGTGTTTATCACCATTAGCCCCGATCATATCCGCTTGTCTCACCGCCAATGGTACGATTTTTTATTGGCACAATATTTTAAGCTTTGCTTACAGTATGGCCACGTGGATGGTTTTGGCGAATCGGCGTTCAATCCATTAATTTATAAAATGGTTGGCGAGCTTATGGAAGATGAAGTCATAACTGAGAGAATGATCGACTGTGTCATAGGACGCTGGAGGAAAACGGGACTATCTTTCATCCCAGGCAATGTTTTTGCATTTATTTCATGGACACAAACAGCCATTGAGCCGATCGCTTTGAAACGCCTATTGGAACCTTTGGCTGACTATAGTGAAATATCACGAATTGTCCTTCTTACAGGGTTTGGTTTTAGAGTTCTTAAGAATGATCCAAAGGATCCCTCAGTTGAAGATCTGAGACGCGAAATAATTCCACTATATAGCATGATGTCGGATTGTGAGACTTGTCCAATTGGTGATCGTATCGCCTCGAGCATCGCTTGGTGCTATATGGAAGAATTTAATCGTCGTTTTGGCGTGGAACGGATGCGTGTTGACTGGCCAGATATTCGCTTTAATGCAGAGGGCCAAAGACGTGCTTTATCTGCGATGTGCAATGTTTCTGGAGAACGCCTTGAGCTTGATAAGCACACGAGGTCGCTACAGGTCGCATTTCTTTTAGCAATTAACCAAACCGCAGAAGATACTGATTTGTTGATTCGGTCGATACACTATCTCTATTTTCTAGTGATCGCAAAAAGATTCGGTGCGCATGTGCTCGAGTTAAACGAAGGTCTAGATTTACTTTTACAAAAAGGCTCTCATTTTGAGAAGGCTGTTTATTCAGAGGACAGTTCACCCAATCTGAAATTGCTCTATGAGCATTTTAAAGAGACTTACAAGGAAAGCGCCTCTTTCAATGACATTATTGATATTTAGAAATGAGTTTTTGCTTAAATGTTGATCTGTGTCGCTAGCATTCTTTCTAATTGTTGTGAGATAAAAAAGGCCGCTACCATTTGATAGCGGCCTTTTTTTAACGCTATGACAAGCCGTTTTAGAAGGTCATTACCTCTTCTTCAGAAACCATAAATAGTGGTGTTCCGCCGGTAGAAATTTCTACAGCGTGCCCGATTGTTTCTTGACCACCTTCTGATTCTGCGCAAGCTTGAAGCGCTTCTGCAGATGGGAAATGAACTTCTGCAATTCTGTAAAAAGGAGCTTGTGAACCATCAGCCATTGAGAGGATTTTTGAAGCAACCAATTTTGTTTTACCAGCCAGTTTTTCAGCTGCCATTGGGATGTGCTCTTCGTTGTAACGGGTTTCGAAAGCATCTACATCTTTTGGTGTAGGGTATGCGACGATCAGTTTAATTCCAGCCATTTAAAACTCCTCAGGGATTGATGTTATTTAGGTTTATAGATCAGCTCACAATCGAGCTGGGTGATTTATCCTAAAGCGAAGCCGTTTATTGTCAAGAAAAAGTTATTGTCCGAGCGGTTAATGCTGGCGCTCGCCGTAAAGTTTTGCGTAAAGTCCTTTCTGCGCTAAAAGTTCTATGTGCTCACCTTGTTCACTGATCATGCCGTCTTCAAATACATAGACTCGGTCAGCTTGCTTAACAGCACTAAGGCGATGGGCAATGATGAGTGTGGTTCGATTTTTCAAAAAGTTGTTAAGCGCCTCATGGAGATGATGTTCTGTTTCGCTATCAAGCGCAGAGGTGGCCTCATCTAGTATGACAACTTTAGGGTCAGTTAGTAGCATTCTGGCAATCGCTAGACGTTGGCGTTGACCTCCGGAAAGTCGAATACCTTGACGCCCGACGATAGTATCTAGGCCATCTTTTTGTTCATGAACTGTCTCTTCTAACTGTGCAATGGTAAGCACTTCCCATAATTGGTTGTCGTCGTATTTATGCCCCATCGAGAGGTTTTCACGAATGGTGCCGTTGAATAAAATAGGGCTTTGTAAAACGGTAGCAACATGTTCTCTTACCACTTCAAGCCCGATACGAGTGACAGGAATAGTGTTATAACAGACAGAACCCTCTTTTGTTGGGTATAGACCTAAAAGCACCTGCACCAGTGTTGATTTTCCACCACCACTTGCGCCGACAAATGCAACTTTTTCACCTGCTTTGATTTCCAGTGTGACGCCATTTAGAACATCTTGATCATCACCGTATGCAAAGTGGATATTTTCAATTTGTACGCTTACGGTCTCTTTTCCTGTGAAGGGGTTTTCCAGAGTGGGGTAGTGAGGCTCTTCTTTTAAGGCCATCAGATGATTAACACGAGTTAATGCGGCTCTGGCACTGTAGTAACTGTATTGAATGGCTAGAATCTCCTGTACTGGTGCCATCATAAACCAGAGATAACCGAAGACGGCAAACATCTCTCCGACAGATAGTCCGGAAAAAACAACCATCAGCATCGCAATCGCACGAAAGATGTCGAAACCAAATAAAAAGACCATAAAGCTAAGACGGTTGGCAACGTCACTCTTCCATGAATAGAGTGCGGAGTGCTTTTTTATGTTACGTGCCCGCTCAACTAACTCGTGAATATAGTGCTTTTCACGGTTGCTAGCTCTAATCTGATGGATCGCATCGAGTGTTTCGGTTAATGCCTGCTGAAAAAGCTCAAATGCTCTGTTTTCATCTTTCTTAAGCTCTTTGACCCGTTTACCTAAAATAGTTGTGAAGTAGATAACAAGCGGGTTTAAAAAAAGGATAAATAGGGCAATTTGCCAATGCATCCAGAGCAGAATTGCTGCGGTACCGATGATTGTGAAGACCGCAACGAGAAAGCGGCTAATCGTTGTTCCAATAAAGCTATCGACGGTTTCTAAATCGGTCACAAAGTGAGAGGCAACCGCACCGCTTCCAACCGTTTCGTATTCTGCCATTGAAATGCGTTTTAACTGTTGCAGTAGACCTGTTCGAATACGAAAGGTGATCTCTTTCGCAATCATAGAAAACTGGCGGCTTTGCAACACATTGAAAACCATTGCAGTTAGGCGCAGCAGGAGCGTTAAAAACAGCACAGCAAATATATAGAGAAAAGGGCCGTGCCATGATTCAGGAAACAGCTGGTTCATTGTTTTCACTGCAACAGCAGGCTTACCTAGCAAAACCTCATCAACGAGCACCGGCATTAGTAAAGGAACTGGTACGCTTGCAAAAACGGCAAGAATGGCAATCAGGTTGGCTGTAATAAGCTTATCTCTGTGAGATAAGGCAATATTGAGGAGATATCGCCAATCGTATTCTGTTCGAGCTGAATTAGAACGAAGTCTGTTTTCGGGTGTGTTGTTGCTCAAAATGTGCAGCCATCTCAATAATTATTTAAGAGAGGCGCTTAAGAAAAGCGCCAAAGAATTTGAGAGTGGAAGTATACAACAGTCGTTTTAGAGTAACGGCTGATAAGAGCATTAAGCAAATAAAGCACCCCAACCAGTCGATGGTTGAAGTGCTTTTAAGGTTGAGCGTTCTACTGAGCCGCTTGAGATACGGTGGCCTTGCTTGCTTTTAACATTGCAAAAAGCTCATCTTTTAGGCCAAGTCTTTTCTTTTTCTGCAAATCAAGGTAATCGTCTGATGGTGTTTCGATACCTCCTTCGATTCTGATAACTTCATGATCTAGTTCATGATACTCACTAAACAACCGGGCGAAACGGTGATTATTTATCTTTAGATTATGAATTTCATCCTTATATTCAGGAAGTTCGTGAATAAGGTCGTGTTTTTCTCCAAGCATTTACATTTTCTCCTAGTTAGCACAATTAATACATTGAACGGCATAAGGCACAGCCTTTAGCCTCTCTTGGTTGATCTCATTTCCACAGCTATCACAGATGCCATAGTCGCCATTTTTGAGGCGTTGCAGGGCACGATCTATCTGTAATAATTCTTCGCTGGCTTCTCGTCGAAGCTCAGTCAAAACGGCTTCGTTCTCCATTTCAGTTGCGCGTTCCCCAGAGTCAGCGCTACGGCCAGAACGGAAATCCCGGTCAACAGAATCAACACGCCCCGAAAGTTCTTTACGTTTTTCAATTAAAACGGTTTCAACTGAACAAATATCCATCATATAACCTCCAAATCCCATCAGTTACAGTGTAGAAATATTGCAGAAAGCCATATTGATTCAGATCAATTATTTGTCATAAAAATTAACAAAGAGGTTCTAGTGTAAAATGGCTCTGGCCAACTTAAAAAGGCCGGCTACTAGTGTAGTTTTCGGTCATTCCCTCCTAAACTTCTGATGCTTAAAGCGACTGACAAAATAGCAGGCTGGTTAATGTTTGCCAGCATGGTGCTGACCATTATGAGTAGCTTTATGCCTCTCATCGGCTTTTGGGTGCCCAGTCTTATCGGCTGGTTGTCTGCTCTTTTGTTGATTTCAGGTGCGACAAGAGAACAGAAAAAAATCTCAACTGTTTTGTTACTGATTGGGATAGCAGGGTGGTTCTGGGCTTGGAGCCTAGGCCTGTCATTGGACTGGCAAAAGGCTTTATCAATGAATCAAAGCCTTATCACGTTATTTATTGGTGTCCACTTTTTAAGACTTGTTGCCTTGCCAGACAGCCATGAAGAGGAAAATTTACCCCGTGGTGAGAGAGCATTTTTAACAACATTTCTCGGGGTTCATATTCTTGGTGCTGTCATTAACCTGTCATCGGTTATTTTTGTAGGTGATCGAATCTCCAGAAATGGAAAACTGACCAAGGAACAGGTGATTTTGCTAATCAGATCATTGGCCTCGGCCGCGTTTTGGTCTCCATTTTTTGCGGGATTCGGGGCGGCAATGGTTTTTGCAGAAGATGCATCGCTAGCTATTTTGTTAAGTACAGGGGTATTTTCAGCCTTTATTGCTCTTGGAATAAGTTTTATAGAATTCAAAAAAGAGGCGGCTGAAGATATAAATAAATTTGCAGGATTCCCCATCCATTTTGACGCATTTAGAATTCCGCTGTTGTTAGCTGCGTTTGTATTATTGGCGCATCAACTAACTCCGGACTTTAAAGTAACGCTGTTGGTTGCCATGCTCTCATGTGTTTTAACTCTCGTTATTCTATTCACTAGAAAAGGAGCCTCTGGCGCTATTCGGGGCTTTTCGGGGCACATTACCAAAGAGCTGCCGGGGATGCGTGGTGAATTAATGCTCTACCTGTCAGCGGGACTATTAGGATCAGGGCTGTCGGCTTTAATTGGGGGATTATCGATAACGCTCCCAATCAGTCAGTTAACAGGGGTTTCCTCTGCCGCTGTATTAGGCTGCATGTTATTCGCATCAAGATTAGGCATTCATCCCGTGATCAGTATCGCAGTCGTTGGAGGTTGGTTTCTTCCATTAAATCCTGACCATACTTTATTAGCGACAATGTTCCTGTTTTCCTGGGGTATTGGCGTCTGTGTTAACCCGTTTTCAGGAATTAATTTAATGATGTTGGGGCGCTATCAAACAGCTGGGAGGGATATTGTTCGGTGGAATAACCTGTATGCATTAAAACTTTACGCTATAGCATCTACAGTTTTGATATTGCAAAGCTCGTGGCTTGGCCTTTGATTGCTAGGCAAAGATTGATCGGGTAGTATCTTTGACTCTTAGGGCTGTTAGCTCAGTTGGTAGAGCAGTGGACTCTTAATCCATTTGTCCAGGGTTCGAATCCCTGACGGCCCACCAAGAATACTAAGGCCTTCAACGTTTGTATGTTGGGAGCCTTTTTGTTTGTAGTCTCTACTGTTAGTTGCCCTCTTTTAATTGCCTTGATATTGATAAGAATATGGATCACTTACAGTCTCTTCTAGATAAACATTGGCACCACCTCCCAGTTGAAGAGGTGGTCGAGCTTTTTGATACTAATCTTGATAAAGGGCTTGATCTCCTAGAGATACAAACACGAAATGAGGTGTTTGGAGATAATGAACTTACATCAACCAAAGGTGAAAGTGCGCTGAAGCGTTTTCTCACGCAGTTTCATCAGCCTTTGGTTTATATTCTGATCACCTCTTCATTGATCATGTCTTTTTTGCAAGAGTGGGTTGATGCCGGCGTCATATTTGGGGTGGTTCTTGTTAATGCTTTAATTGGTTATTTTCAGGAATCGAGAGCGATCGAAGCTATTAATGCGCTTTCAAAAATGATGACGCACGAAGCGGTTGTTATCCGCTCAGGAGTTAAGACAAAAGTTGCTGCCTCTAAACTTGTTCCAGGAGATATTGTTCTTTTGGAATCAGGGGATAAAGTGCCGGCTGATTTGCGACTTCTGAAAACTCGAGAGTTACAGATTGATGAATCTACATTGACAGGTGAATCGTTACCGGTCGAGAAAAGTAACGAGCAGTTGGGCCGTGACACGGTCTTGGCAGACCGAGTCAATATGGCTTATTCATCTTCACTGGTAACGTATGGTACTGGAGCAGGTGTTGTTACAGCGATAGGAAATGGAACAGAAGTGGGCAAAATATCTGAGCTGATATCACTCACAGACGTTTTGATGACACCACTAACTCGCAAGATAAGTGAGTTCAGTTTGATATTGCTTTATATCATTTTGGCAATGGCTGCTGCTACATTTGTGGCGGGAATGATGCATGGGGAGTCATGGCTGGATATGTTTATGGCGGCTGTCGCACTCGCTGTTGGAGCGATACCTGAGGGGCTTCCTGCTGCAGTAACAATTACACTGGCTATTGGTGTTTCGAGGATGGCGAGACATCACGCGATTGTTCGTCGCTTACCAGCCGTTGAAACGCTTGGTAGCACAACTATTATCTGCTCGGATAAAACAGGCACGCTAACGCAAAATCAGATGACCGTAAAAGCCTTGCTCGCTGGAGGCCAGATTTTTAGCCTGTCGGGGAGCGGGTACGAACCTGATGGGAAGTTCCAAGTTGATGGCCAGGATATAGAGCCGAGCAATAATAGTTCTCTGATGGAATTGCTTACAGCCGGTCTCGCCTGTAATGGCTCTAGGCTGACCGAGAGTAATGATGGCTGGAAATTGGAGGGTGACCCTACTGAAGGGGGGGTTATCGTTTCAGCACTAAAATCAGGACTTTCTCAAGAATGGCTTGTGGAAAAAATGCCGATTAAAGATGTGATTCCCTTTGAATCACGCTATCAATACATGGCAACACTCCATGATAGAAAAGGTAAACCACAGAGAATATATCTGAAAGGTTCATTTGAAAGTCTTGCCGTGCGCTCAAACTACTTTTTGGATGGTTCAGGAACTCAGGTTGAGTTCGATGAGCGGGAGATTGAGCGGCAACTGGAAGAGATGGCTGAAAAAGGGATGAGAGTTCTTGCTTTTGCCTATTTAGATCTGCCAGAAGAAAAAAGCTCAATTTCTCACGAAGATATTAAATCAGGGCTTACCTTTCTCGGTTTACAAGGGATGATTGATCCGCCACGACCTGAAGCAATTGAGGCTGTTCGTGCCTGTCAAAGTGCTGGGGTACAGGTAAAAATGATTACTGGGGATCATGCTGTCACAGCGTCGGCTATTGCCTGCCAAATGGGGCTAAATGGCTGCGAAAAAGAGCATTCTGTAATAACTGGTAGGGCATTGTCTGATCTATCAGATAAAGAGTTGCTTGGCGTGATCGAGAAAACGGTAGTTTTTGCGCGTGTAAGCCCAGAGCAAAAGCTTCGGCTTGTAGAGGCATTGCAACTCAGAGGTCACGTCGTTGCGATGACTGGAGATGGCGTCAATGATGCCCCTGCACTACACAGGGCGAATATCGGTATTGCAATGGGCCGAACTGGTACAGAGGTCTCAAAAGAGGCGGCTGATATGGTTTTAACGAATGACAACTTTTCTGCAATCGAACGTGCAGTGGAAGAAGGTAGAGGTGTATTCGACAACATTATTAAGTTTATCACTTGGACACTTCCAACAAATGTTGGTGAAGGGCTCGTTATTATGACGGCAGTATTTGCCGGTGTAGCGCTTCCCATTTTGCCGGTACAAATCCTCTGGATAAATATGACAACGGCTGTTCTGTTGGGGCTAATGCTGGCTTTCGAACCGAAAGAGAAAGGCATTATGTTGCGTAGTCCACGCAAACCTGATGCGCCAATTTTGTCCAGAGTCCTGTTATTTCGAATCGTTCTGGTTGGTATCTTGTTATTGGCAGGTGCTTTTGGATTGTTTGAGCTATCTATGGCTCGCGGTGCAACTGAGATGGAGGCGCGAACCGTTGCGGCTAATGTTTTTGTTTTTGGGGAGCTTTTTTACCTGTTTAATTGCCGTTCATTAACGCAGCCACTATCTAAGCTAGGATTTTTTACTAATAGGTGGCTTTTGGCGGGTGTTTTGGGAATGGTGGTTTTACAGCTGTTTTTTACCTATTCATCTCTGATGAATCACCTCTTTCAAACAGCACCGATTGGTCTAGTTGAATGGGCGCAGATTATCGGTGTCGGACTTGTGATTTACTATAGCGTTAAACTCGAAAAGCACTATCAAGGAAAATTTGTCAAAGCCAGCAGATAAAGCGGTAATCAGGAAAGCCTATACCCTAGCCTGAAGCCGCCCCAATGCTCCCCTAAAATAGTAATAGGAGCTGAAACATCAAACATTAGTTCACCAGTATCGCGGCGATAAGTTTGCAGTTTGAAAGGCTCATGGTGCGAGCCACATGTTATTCCCACACGGTCATCGTAGATTCTTTTGGTGCGGTTGCTTGCTAAATCTTGTTGATAATCACCAGTCAGCGGTTGGCAGAACTGAGTATTATGCGTTGCGACATAACCCTGTTCATCTGTTGTTATTGCATAGACAATATGGGGAGCGGACTCTAGAGTTGCCTCTTGGATAGATGGCAAAATGATATCTAACAATCGGTCATACAATGTTGTGAATTTTGGCGGCTCCGTGCCTTCTATCTTTTGGTAGTCACGGTCAAACAGTGCCTCTTTTTTAATCTGATTCGATTGAAGTGCCTTTTCAAGTGCTAGCTGAACTTTTTGTGCAGTTAGTTGCACAGTTTGGCGCATCTCGGTATGAAGAGGGTGAGTCTCTTTTTCAGGAGGCGCGAGCTTGAAAACAGTTACGGCATCCCCGAGAAATCGCGATAGTTGATCTAAATTCCGTGTACTTCCAGCCAACTCTTCAACGAGTGTGTGATTTTCTTGTGTGATTGAATCTAACAGGTTAATCGAGTCATTAGCCAATCTAATCCCTTCATTTTGCTCATTACTCGCAATTGTTATCGTATCGATCAATTTGCTCGTTTGATTGGCACCTTTGGCGATAGTTTCCATCTGTTTTTCGGCCTGACCAGCTAAATCCCGCCCTTCGTCAACTATCTGGCTGGATGTTTTGATCAATGATTTAATCTCTTTGGCTGCACCGGCACTTCGCTTTGCCAACTCCCTTACCTCGGTTGCAACAACGGCAAAACCTTGGCCATCTTCACCTGCTCGAGCAGCTTCGACGGCTGCATTAAGGGAAAGAATATTTGTTTGAAATGCGATTTCATTAATAATACTTATTATTCCTTCAATCTTTTTGCTGCTCTCTTCAATATGCCCCATCGAATCAGAAACGCGGAGAATAGCTTGGCGGCCATCTTGTGCCTGTTTGTTAAGGCGTAAGGCTAATTTTTGGGCTTCGTTGGCGCTTTCAGTGTTATTCGCAACAGTTGTGGAAAGCTCTTCCATACTTGCACTACTTGTTTGCAATGAAGAGGCTTGTTCGCGTGTTCTTGCTGCCAGCTCGTCATTCCGGCTAGCAATATCTGCAGCAGTGGTTTCGATAACCTTGGCGAACTCAACGGTCTGCCTAATTGCTTCTGTAAGATTACTGACAGTCGTTATCAGTTTGCTATCTAATTCTTGGAATGCCCCGTTTAATTGCTGTTCAGATTCAACTGTTAAATCACACTCTGAAACAATACCTAGTTTTGCTGAAAAATCATTCAATGGAGAAGAAATATTACTAAGGCATTGGTTGAGGTTGTTACTCAATTTATCAAAATAGGGGCTCCCCGTATTGGTAGGGAGTAGCTGGCTGAAGTTACCTTGCTCAAGAGAGTCACAAAGCCTGTTAAGCTCATTTTTAAAGCCAGATTGGCCTCCCAACGGTTTGAATGTTGCGACAAAACCAGTGATCGTGTTTTCTTGGTGTAGTGGTGAGATGGTTATGCCCAGCTGTTCTCCATCCCAGTTTGTTTGGGCTTTTGTCTCTCTATTTAGATTAGTTTTCTCTAAGTTGAAAACGGACTGTAAAGAGCATCCTTCTAGAGGGGATTGTGAGGCTAAGAGACCTTTAAGTTTGCTGTTGATATGCGTAATCGTCAGCTCTTTATCAAGAACCATAATATTTGCAGCGCAGTTGTCTAAAGCAGAAAAATAGATCTGGTCACTCATCTTCAAATTGTTACCTTAAATTTAGTTTTTTTGTTTCGCTAGGTTCTTGATAATGATAGTAGGGATATAGGGAATTGTTATCTTTTAAATTGAAATGCTCTGCTTTCATTATGGCAATTGAAAAATTTGGTTACAATGAACTATGTGCCGCTGTACTGCGCGGTTTATTAAAAATAGGTGATAAGAAACAGATGGACAATAAACTACTCGATATTTTGGTCTGCCCTCTATGCAAAGGTGCGTTGGTTTATAAAAAAGAGGCAGATGAACTGATTTGCAAATTTGATCGTTTGGCTTTTCCTGTTAAAGATGAGATACCGGTGATGCTTGAGGATGAAGCGAGAGAACTAACAGCTGAAGAGCTTGAAAAATAGATGGCCTCATTCAAAGTTGTTATCCCTGCGCGGTATGCCTCTACTAGGCTTCCCGGAAAACCCCTGCGTGAGATCGCAGGTAAGCCGATGATTCTGCATGTCTGTGAAAAAGCTCTGCAGGCAGGTGCGGATGAGGTGATCGTAGCAACTGATGATATTCGCATTCATGAGGCGGTAATTGCCGCTGGTGTTGAGTCGGTTATGACTCAAGAAAACCATAATAGCGGTACAGAAAGAATAGCTGAGGTGGCAGCGATAAAAGGCTGGAGTGATTCAGAAATTGTCGTAAACCTGCAAGGTGATGAACCTCTTATACCGCCTGCGCTAATAAGCCAGACTGCGGAGGTTTTAGCGAATCAAGAAAAAGCAGGGATGGCTACACTTTGCACACCTATTGATTCTATTGATGAGCTATTTAATACCAATGCGGTAAAAGTTGTACTTGACCATGCCGGCTATGCGCTTTATTTCAGCCGAGCAGCAATTCCTTGGGATCGTGATGGTTTCTCCAAAGAGATAAAAGCCAGTAAAGCCATCTTTTACCGCCATGTTGGTATGTATGCCTACACAGTTGGATTTTTAAAACGCTATATCAGTTGGCCTGAATCTGAACTGGAACAAATTGAATCACTCGAACAGTTAAGGATACTTTGGCAGGGGGAGTCAATCGCCGTTTCTGTTATCGATGAAATGCCTGAAGCCGGGGTTGATACAGAAGAGGACTTGAAGCGGGTTGAGGGGTATTTTTTCAAAGAGTGATGTTTATGTTTAAACATTTTGATACTGGATCTATTTTTGTAATTTCTATCACCTTTATATAGTTTGGTTTGGCCGTATTTACGACAGGTTTTGTACATTCACTTTTTCTCGATTCTGGTGTTTTCTTAGTTTCTGTAAAGTTGATTGTCATGGCCTATAAAAACAGTGTTCATATGACCAAAATTGAAGATGATCTAAGTGCAATTTAAAAAATGCTTAAAAACCCCAGTGAAGAAAAAGGGGTGAGCAAGCCGAATTGATATATTAGGAAAATAACCTGGTAATTAGTTTTAAGGGAGTGCTGTTTGAACGATTTTGCGGATGCTGAAAAAATTGCACTACTAGGCTCTGCTCTTGCAATAGGGCTTTTGATCGGGATCGAGAGAGGCTGGAAAAGGCGCGAAGCAAAAGAAGGTGAGCGGGTGGCAGGTTTGCGCACATACGGTCTAACAGGTCTGTTGGGTGGTAGTGCGGGGTTGCTGTCTCAATATCTTGGAGAAATAGTATTTGGCCTTATTTTTTTAGGCTTTGCTGGGGCGGTGACTGTTTCATATGTAACACAGAGGCGTACCCGAGATGATGTAAGTATCACAAGCATGATCTCAATGCTGTTAGCTTTTATGCTGGGGGCGTTAGCAACATTAGATCATGTAACCCTTGCCGCCTCAGCCGCAGTGATAACGGCGTTATTATTAAGATTTAAAGAGGTATTGCATGGCTGGCTAAGGCGTTTAGAGGTGCAAGAGTTACATGCAGCATTGCAGCTCCTTTTGATTTCTGTTGTGCTTTTACCGATCCTTCCTGATCAGGGTTATGGCCCTTGGCAGGCTTTTAATCCATATGAAACATGGTGGATGGTTGTTCTCGTTGCCAGTATTTCCTTTATTGGTTACTTCACTATGAAGATCGCCGGGCCAGATAAGGGCATAATCTTAACGGCTTTGGCTGCCGGAATGCTCTCCTCTACAGCGCTTACATTACACTTCTCACGTCTGGCTAAAGAGCATAAGGAGATGAATAGCCTGCTCGCGGCGGGTATATTAGTGGCCTGTGGAACCATGTTCCCACGCATCATTTTGATTTCAACATTGATTAACCCTGAATTATTTGATGCTATCGTTCTTCCTATGGCAGTAATGGCTCTGCTGACCTTTTCTTTAGCTGCTGTTATGTGGCATCAGCGCACCGATTATCAGCCCGGTAAACTCACCCATATAAACAACCCGTTGGAGTTGAAGTCAGCACTATTTTTTGGCGTTATACTGGTGCTTGTGGCACTTTTAGGCAAAGCTGCAATCCATTTCTATGGAGAGACGGGGATCTATTTTCTTGCTGCATTATCCGGTATTGCTGATGTCGACCCGATTAATTTAACGCTATCCAGAATGAGTGTGACAGACTTATCTATAGACATTGCTATTTTAGGGATCGTTATCGCCTCTGTTTGCAACACCTTAGTTAAGGCGCTGCTTTCTCTGTTTGTAGGGGGTGTGGGGATAGGGCTGAGGACTTTACTGCCACTATTTGCAGTTGCAGGCTCTGGGTTAGCCGTGGCTTTATTGTTATAAGAGGGAGATATAACAGGCTTTGGTAAGTATTAATTTTTAATTAAGATGATTTAGAGGCTATAGGGAATAAATGAAAATACTTTTTGTTTGCATGGGCAATATATGCCGCTCTCCAACGGCTGAGGGAGTTTTCCGTGATCTGGTTGTTAAACAGGGTTTAGGTCGCCAGATAGGTATAGATTCTGCTGGAACACATGCCTACCATGAAGGGGAAGAGGCTGATCCCCGCTCTCAGAAAGCGGCTCTAGAAAGGGGGATTGATCTTCGTGATCTACGTGCAAGAAGGTTAATTGAAGAAGATTTTGAGCATTTTGATTATGTCTTGGTGATGGACGAGAAAAATCATTCCTCTGCACTTAAGAGATGCCCTGATCAGCATCGACAAAAATTACGTTTTTTCTTGGAGTTCGCGCCCCATTTAAATAACTTAAATGTGCCCGATCCTTATTACGGCGGGAAATTTGGTTTTGAGCGTGTTCTGGATATGGTTGAGGATGCTTCTGTGGGACTGTTAAACGAAATTCGTTCAGAACTCTAGCGCTACCAACCCTGATCTGAAGAGTTAATGCTCTTCTTTGAAAAACTTAAGAAAAACCTCGCAAAGTTCTTTTGGTTTTTCTTCGGCTAAAAAATGGCCACAATCTAGCGCATAGCCTTCGACATTTGTCGCTTTTTTACGCCAACAGGCTAGTACATCAAAGTTACGTTCAATAAAACCCTGCTTTCCCCAGAGAGCAAGCAGAGGCTGAGTAATCATCTGTGTAGCATTGCTTCTGTCATGTTCTAAATCAATTGTTGCGGCGGCCCGATAGTCTTCACAGCTTGCATGTATTGTTTTTGGATCTCGAAAAGAGCGGCTATATTCTGCAATGGCTTCTGGTTTAAACGTAAAGTTATCTCCACCCCAGCGTTTCAATTTTTCATTTAGGTAATAATCTGGATCTAGGCCGATCATGTGCTCGGGGAGGCCATCTGGTTGAATTAGAAAAAACCAATGGTAGTAACCGGTCGCAAAGGGCTGATTGGTTGCTTCAAACATTGTTAAGGTTGGTGCGATATCAAGGACAGCGATTTTATCAATCTGGCCTGGATAATCTAATGCGATCCGATGTGCAACACGGCCACCACGGTCATGGCCTATGACACTAAACTGTGTATAACCTAATTTTGCCATTAACTGCACTTGATCTTTAGCCATTGCTCGCTTTGAGTAGTTACTATGGTCACTTTTTCCAGGTGGCTTGGAGCTATCTCCATAGCCCCGTAAATCTGGGCAGATAACGGTAAAAGTGTCTGCCAAAATAGGGGCTACTTCATGCCACATAAAATGGGTTTGTGGGTAGCCGTGTAACAGCAACAAAGGGGGGCCATTGCCTCCAATTCTGAAGCTAATGAGTAGCTCCTCAAGCTCTATTGTTTGCTGCACAAACCTGTAGTCGAACATAACGCTTCACTCTGGTAGTCTGGTAAGGAATAATTGAGACAATAACTTAAGCGCTGGCAGTTGCACAGCGGCTCAAACGGGAGAGATGATGACTTATTTCGCAAATGTTACACAGTTGATTGGTAATACAGAGCTATTGAAGCTAAGTAAGCTGGTTGATAGTGATAGTGCTGATGTACTCATTAAGCTGGAGTCAAGAAACCCTGGCGGATCTGTCAAAGACAGGATAGGGGTTGCTATGATCGAGGCAGCTGAACGTGATGGGCACCTTAAAGCGGGTGGAACCATTATTGAACCCACTTCGGGCAATACAGGTATCGGTTTGGCAATGGTTTCAGCAACAAAAGGTTACCGCTGTATTTTGACAATGCCTGACACCATGTCCGTTGAGCGCCGCAATCTGCTAACAACGTTGGGAGCAGAGTTGGTTTTAACACCTGGTGCCGAAGGAATGAAGGGGGCTTTGGCTAAAGCGGCTGAGATTAATAGTGAGACTAAAAATAGCTTTATTCCACAACAGTTTGAGAATCCAGCAAACCCTGAAGCTCATCGCAAAACAACAGCAGAAGAAATTTGGGCTGCAACCGATGGCGATATTGATGCTTTTGTTTGTGGTGTGGGAACAGGTGGAACGATTACCGGTGTGGGTGAGGTGATTAAATCGCGCAAAGAATGCTTTCAAGTGATTGCAGTAGAGCCTGAAGAGTCACCCGTTATCTCAGGAGGCACACATAGCCCACATAAGATTCAGGGTATTGGTGCGGGGTTTATTCCTGGCAACCTGAACGTTGATATTCTTGACTCTGTTGAAAAAGTTAATAGTGATGAGGCTATTGCGATGCGGGCTAGGCTTTTCCAAGAGGAGGGCGTTTTTGCTGGCATCTCTTCAGGGGCAAGTGTTGCTGCTGCTTTACGCATCGCAAAGAGGCTTGGTAAAGGTAAAACGGTTGTTACGATTATTCATGACACGGGTGAACGCTATCTGAGTATGAGCCTCTAATTAATACCCATAATATGAGACTAAAAAGCATCAACATTAGCGATATTAAAGAGCTAGAATTTAATGGTCGCACTGTTAAAAGCGGAATTGATAAAAGACCTATAGAGGGCAGCCTAGAGCTCTTGAAAAAGGGGTTGGTTGGTGACAAGCAGGCGGATCCATCTGTTCATGGTGGGCTTGATAAAGCTATTTATGCCTATACAGCAGAGCATTACGATTATTGGCAGGAAAAACTTGGCCTGAAAAAGCTTCCTTACGGTCAGTTTGGTGAGAATTTCACCGTTGAATCGATGGGTGATAGAGAAATATTGATTGGTGATATTTACCGAGTGGGTGGGGCTCTTCTGCAAGTCACACAGCCACGTGTTCCCTGCTTTAAACTTGGCATCAGAATGAATGATCCGATGTTTCCTGCAAAGTTTATGAAAAGTGGTCGATACGGATTTTATCTTCGTGTCTTGGAAGAGGGCAGTGTCAAAGCAGGTGATTCAATCGAACTGGTTGAAAAGAGTGATTCTGCAATGAGTGTTTGGGAAATTATGCAGATTATGCATGCTGGCTCTAACATGAACCGCAATGAGATCATAAAAGCATTGGCAATAGAGGCTCTTTCAACAGATTGGCGAAGTGAATTTGAGCATAAGCTCTCTTCACTTTCCTAAGTTAGCGGGCAGTCGATTGGAATCTACGTTTATAAATGTTCCTCCCCGTGTTTCTCGGCCTGATATTTGGGTTCAATACCAGTTAAAAGAGACTAAATCTTGGGTCATGGATTTGCCAACGGCAAATTACGCTAAGGTTGCAGAACTTATTTCAGGGCGTTTACGCCAGCTCAACCGGATAGAGTGTGATGAGCTTGAGCGATTTGAAATTCTTGAGGCTCTGAGGCCTGCCGTCTACGACCTTTTAAGCTATCTAAGAAGCAAATCAGTGGGAACACGATTTCCGCTTAATAGCGCTAATAAAAAACTCTTAGAGTTCCAGATTTCTATTACTGCGGAATTGGCATCGAACTACTGGTCTTTAGCACAGGCGCTTACAAATGCGCCTGTGAGTCGTCGTTTAGAGAAGAAATCAGCCGTTATCGCGCAGCGCAGTCTAGCCAGTATAGGGCAAATTCTACTTTTCCATTACCTTTTTAAACGCGCAGAGCCGAAAGGGATTTGGTCTGATATTCATAAACTCTTTCTTGCTTTCGAAAAGCTTTCTAAAAGTAAGGTGATAGATGATACAGGTAGGAAACTACCTAAAACCTCCTTTGTGGATTGCTATAAGCAGCTCTTGCTGCTTAGGCTGGCAGAGCCGTATGGCCTGCTTCATACAGAGGTGATTGAGCTGTTTATATCGCTTGAAAAGTGGGCCAGCATGGTTGATTTGGAACTGCTGAAAGGCAAGTCGGTATCAAGTTTTCCTTATTGTTATATTGATTTCCAAAAAGATTCGTCTGCCTGTTGGCTAGGCGAAGGTGAACAATTGCCAGAGAGCTGTGGTTATTTAGATTTGTCAGCACTTTTGCGGATGCTAGGTGACCATAAGGAGTTTGTTGATGCAAAAGTTGGTCGATATGATGCGTTGTTATTAAAAGGGGCCCAATTGCCACTTTCTCTTGGGTTGATTGAGCAACTTGAGCAACGCTGGTGCGACACCGAACAGCCTGCTGCTAAGATATTTGGGAACAGGCAATCACGCCTTTTTCTGCTTGGGTTGAAAGCAATCCATCAGAATTTAACAACGAACCACGGGGCAGATGAGGTTATTCAAAGTGAGTGGTTTGCAGAAACTCGTGATGAAAGTTGGCTATCGTGTGATTTTCCAGAATCAGAAAGGATTTCTTTAGGCCAGCTCGTTGCATTTCGCAAATTAGATGATGCAAAAAATAGCCTCGCACTGGGGGTCACCTCTAAAATTTTAAACCTGCAAGATGGCTCTGTTGAGTTTCAATTGCAGCTGCTTGCAGGGAAACCTCAACCTGCTGGAATTCAGTCTGCTGTTTCAGGAAATCAAACGCAGACCTATCAGAGGGTGATTTTATTTTTTACTAAAGAGGCAACTGGCCAGAAAATCTGGATAATAGTAGATTCAAAACATATTAAACAGGGTGACCAGATTCGCCTGATCACAACCCGAGAAGCAGTGATTGTGGCGATTTTACGGACAGTAAATATAGGTAGTAATAGCTATTTGATGGAGTGCAAGGTACTAAAAAAGGCCAGCTAAATGGCTGACCTTTTAGGCTCTTTTGCTGAATAGCTAAAAGAATCTTTCTAGCTCAAACATGATGTAATCATCATTTCTTACAGGGTATGCAATAAGATTTTTGGGATTATTGTTTGCAAAACCGCGCGCCTCAACGCTTATTTTCCAACTATCACCAATACGGCGGCTGCCTTCTACACTATAAATCCACTCGCTAGAGTGTCTGTCCAAAATAACACCTACAAGTAGCTCGGTACTCTGTGTGTCATTAAGTCCAAGGCGGGCACCAAGGTAGACATCATCTTCAAAAGGGGTTGTAAGTTCTGTTCTGTCTCGGCTGTCATATAGGTACTCTGCTAACAGACCAAGATCTGCTCCACTTTCAAAAACCCCACTAAAAGTATATTCAAAGCCGGCTGTTGCAGCCTCAAAACGGCCAGAACCTTGGCCGCCACGTGAAAAAGATTCGAGTTTCCAAAGCCAGTTTCCTTTTACCGCTTGGACATCAATGCTTGTCTGATCGATGATTTCGTAAATAGCACGAAACTCGACAAGTGCGCCGCCATTAAAAACGGGAATATACTGGGGGTCTCGCGTTGTTCCATGAAAGTGAGCCAGCCCAATGTCCCAATCGCCTAACGTGTGCGCCCAACGAACAGCAAAATCAACGTGCTTTTCCTTAGCGCCTGATTCATAAACAACATGGTCATCTGCGACTTTTGGAATTAGGCGTAAGCGGCCATCATCAGCAGGGAAAGTGCGCTCTCTAAAACCGGGAAGAATGAAAAGATCAAATGTTCCATAATCACTCGTATAGGCGATATTAAGCATCTGCTGACCAAGCTTCTCTTCGCCATCTGTATTTTCGATTAGATCAGTCTGGTTAATAACATCAACTAAATGTTGTGACTCTGCAACGCCCCAGAAAACCTTTCCGATACCGGCCTTAATTGTCCAGTCGCCCGCAAATTTTGTCCAAAGCAGCTCTCGAATATCAAAATGCGTTCGCTCATCATCTTGGTCGTCGATTCGTGCAAAAGGGGTAAACACTATATTTTGTGAACCACCATCCCATTCATAGCGCCAAGTAGGCTCGAGCATAAGTGAAAAGTTATTATTGTAGTCCTGTCCTGGCGCAATTCCTGATTGGAAAAAGCGTCGGTATTCAATCGCTACTTTCCCTTCAAAGGAGAGAGGAGAAGAGTCTTCATCAGGAACATCGTCTTCTAAACCATCTAGAGATTCAGCATCAGAAATTAAGGTTTCCTCTGCTAATTCATCAGGCATGGATTCTTCATTAAGATCAAGACTGACATCATCTTCAATTAGCTCTAATGCCTCGTCGTCATCGATAAGAATTTCTTCATCAGCCGCGTGGGCAGCAAGAGGAAGTGTGAGGCTAAGAAGGACTACCAGAGGTTTAATTTCCATTTTTATGACCAATTAGTATTTAATACAACACAAAATATAGCAGAAAATACAGCTTGTTATGGCAGCGTAACAGGAGTTGGAGCAACCCATTCAGGGTCCCTGTGTTCAACAACAACCGATGTGTAAATCCCACCTCGGACGTTAAAGTCGGCAGTAACACGCATGAAATAGGGGTCGCATGCGGAAACTAAATCCTCAATAATCTGATTGGTCACTGCCTCGTGAAAAGCGCCTTCATCACGAAATGACCAGATGTAGAGCTTTAGAGCTTTCAGTTCAACGCATGATTGATTTGGCACATATTCAACTTTGATCGTAGCAAAGTCAGGCTGGCCTGTTTTAGGGCAAAGGCAGCTGAACTCTGGGACATCGATTCTGATTGTGTAGTCACGTTCAATTTGAGGGTTGATAAAAGTTTCTAAATTTTTGCTAGGTAATGAAGGCATATTGATTCACTTATGAGTACAATTAAAGAATGGTTTTATTGCTTGCAATTAAGCATAAATTCGTAGGAATTTAATCTTTATATTCAATTAAATATCAGATAGATAGGGCGTTGTATTGACCTTGTTTATCATTTTGCGGTGATTGAAATTTACAACTCTCTTCTGATTATCTCGGTATTTTAACAGCTATGCGTCTGGAAAAAATAAAGTTATCAGGATTTAAGACTTTTGTTGAGCCGACAACGATTCCGTTGCCGGTTAATTTAGTTGGGATTGTTGGCCCCAATGGTTGTGGGAAATCAAATATCATTGATGCGGTTCGTTGGGTTATGGGTGAAAGCTCAGCAAAGAACCTGCGTGGTGGGTCAATGGCTGATGTCATCTTCAACGGTTCCACATCTAGAAAACCGATAAGCAAAGCCTCTGTGGAACTGGTTTTTGATAATGATGACGGTACAATTGGTGGGGAGTATGCAAAATATAGCCAGCTTTCAATTAAGCGCCAGGTTACACGAGATGGACAGTCTAGCTATTTTCTAAATGGCTCAAAATGTCGCCGCCGCGATATTACAGATATTTTCCTCGGGACTGGCCTAGGTCCCAGAAGTTACGCCATTATTGAACAGGGCATGATTTCACGTCTGATTGAGGCTAAACCAGAAGATTTACGCATTTTTCTTGAAGAGGCAGCAGGCGTTTCAAAATATAAAGAGCGGCGGCATGAAACGGAAATTAGAATGCGCCATACGCGCGAAAACCTCGAGCGCTTAACCGATCTTAGGGAAGAGCTTTCTAAACAGATAGAGCGACTGAAACGGCAAGCTAAAACCGCAGAACGCTATAAGCAGCTGAGATCTGAAGAGCGGATATATAAGCGTGAATTACAGGCACTTCGCTGGCAAAAGTTCGATCTTCAATTACAGGACCAGAAGTTAGAAACACTAAACCAACAGAGCGCTCTGGAAAAAGCGATCACAGAGCAGCAGCAGTTAGATAAGCAGACTGAAGCGGCTAGAGAACGCTATAGCGCCGGCCAAACAAATGTAAATGTTATTCAGGCAAAGTTTTATGAGCTGGGTTCAGAGATAGCCCGAATTGAGCAAGATATTAGACATAGGCAATCAGTTCAAAAACAGGCAGAGGTTGAATTTTTAAGAGCATCTGAAGAGCAGTCAGGTTATTTAATTAGCCTTGATAAAGACAACAGACAGATAGCCGAACTACAAGAACAAAAAGCAGAATTAGAAGCTAAGTACAAAGAGATTCGAGCAGAAGAGGGTTTAGCGGTTGTTGCGCAAAAAGAGATGGCAGAACGTAACCATGCTTGGCAATCGAAGTGGGAGCAATTTATCAACAAAGCTTCTGAACCGAAAGAGCAACTAAAAACAGATCAGGCTCGAGTACGTTTTTTAGAACAACAACAGAAGCAGTTGCTTAAAAGGAGAATGCGGCTAGATGAGGAGCGCTTTGAGTTAAATAACAAGGAAGAGAGTCAAGAGCTACTTGATGGTTTTCAAGCTGAAATTGATCAACTGGATCTCCAAAACCACCAAGTGCAGCAGCAGCTTGACAGGATTGGGAATGAGATCACGCTTGGCCGTGACTTAAACCAGCACCTTAGCCGAGACACCAACAAAACAAGAACAGAACTTCAGGCGCTAAAAGGGAAAATTGTAGCGCTTGAAAAAATCATCGAACATGCAACAGGTCGTGACCGAGATGAACGGACAAACTGGCTGAAAGAGCAAGGTCTAAGTGAAGCACAAAGGCTGTTTGAACAGATTGAGGTAGAAAATGGCTGGGAGAGCGCTGTAGAAATGGTTCTTTCAGAATTTATTGAGGCTATTTGTATCGATTCACACAAGCCGTTTTTAAGTCAACTAGAGCACTTGTCAAACGAGGGTGTTGCCCTGATTGATAAGGTGGCTTCACCAGTAAGTGCATTATCAGATAAACAACGATTAACCAGCAAAATTAATTCACCTTGGTCTCTTGATGGCCTTCTAGGCGCTGTTTACTGCGCAGATGATATCAATTCTGCTCACAAACAAATTAACAAGTTACAAAGCCATGAATCAATTATCACTGCTGAGGGTGTTTGGATGGGGCCTGGTTGGTTACTCAAGGCGGGTGAAAAAGGTGCTAAATCAGGGCTATTACAGAAAGAAAAAGAGCTTAAGCAGTTACGAAAAGATGAGATAGAGCTGATTAAAGTGAGTGAGGAGGGCTCTCAATCCTTAAAAGAGACCCTAATAAAGCTAAAAGAGGCTGAAAATGAGCAAAGTACACTTCGTTCAAAACAGAACCAAACCTTTAGCTTGCTATCATCTAAGAAAGCAAAACTCGCTACTCTGATAACTCGCTTTGAACAAAATAATCAGCGCAGAGAAAAGATTCAGCAAGAATTTCAGGAAATGGAGCAAGAAGAATCGAGAATTCACAAAGAACAGCAAGAATCACTTGCTCTTATAAAAGAATCAGAGCTAAAAATAGCCAGTTTTGATCTTAAAAAAGAGCAGCTAGCAAGCGAAAGAGACAGGTTAAAAACAGGACTGGAAGAGGTAAACCGGCAAGCGAAAGAATCAAGCGACAGGCTGCACCAACTCTCTTCACGCCTTGATTCAATAAAATCAAATGAACGTTTTAGTGTCATTAATATCGGACGTACAGAGGTTTTGCTCGGGCAAGTTAAAGAGAGGATAGCCGGGATAAAGCAGCCTGATGCTGAATCTGAGCAACTGATAGCTGAGCAAGAAAAGAGTCATCGAGCGCAAATGCAGAAAAAAATGGAGATTGAACTGTCTCTCCAGCAGACACGTAGAGAGCTATCTGTTATTGAAAATAGCATTCGTGAAAGCAATGAAAAAAGAGCCCGCTTGGAATCAGAGCTAAACCATAAAAGAGAGACTTTAGAGAAAGCGCGCATTGCACAAGAGGGGATGGTCGTTCACCGAGATACGGCAGTTCAGCAACTAAAAGAGCAGGGTGCTGATCTTTATGATGTGCTTGATGCTATGGAAAATAGGGCCAATGAGCCAGAATGGCAGTCGCATATTGAGTATTTATCACAAAAAATCGGACGACTTGGAACCATTAATCTTGCAGCAATTGAGGAGCATGAGGCGCTCTTTGAACGCATGAAATACCTAGGTGAGCAAGATAGAGATTTAAACGAATCACTCTCAATGCTTGAGCAGGCAATCAGCAAAATAGATCGAGAAACAAAAGCACTTTTTAAAGAGACATTTGAAAAGGTGAATAATGGTTTTCAGCAACGGTTCCCCAAACTTTTTGGGGGTGGCCGTGCCTATTTATCTCTGGATGATCAAGACCTACTTTCAACGGGGGTCTCGGTGATGGCTTCTCCCCCTGGTAAGCGGAATAGCTCAATTCATCTGCTTTCTGGTGGAGAAAAGGCATTAACAGCTGTGGCGCTGGTCTTTTCTATTTTTGACCTTAACCCAGCCCCATTTTGTCTGCTTGATGAGGTTGATGCCCCGCTTGATGATGCTAATGTAAGCCGCTTTAGTGAACTGGTAAAAGAGATGTCTAGCTGCGTTCAATTTCTATTTATTTCACACAATAAGACAACAATGGAGATTGCTCAGCACCTTGCGGGCGTTACAATGAGCGAACCGGGGATATCCAGAATGGTCTCCGTTGACATCGAAGAAGCCGTTAAACTTGCCGAGTTATAAAGATTATGGACAGTACTTTTTTCCGAGTTGTTATTGCCGTTTCAGGGCTGCTCTTAATTGCAGGACTTTTTTTATGGGAATGGCTTCAAAAACGGGCACTAAAAAAGACAGAAGAGGTTGTTCGGGAACAACGGAAACAGGAGTTTGCAGGAGAAGAGCCGCTTGAATTGGAGCGGATGAATGTTGAAGAAAACTCAGAAGAGCTAGTGCTTCCCTCTATAACCGCCAGCCGTGCAACACCGGAAACGATAGAAACTGGTGAGAAATTGCCCCCAAAAGAGACGAAACCAATACCTAATGTTATTCAGGTGTCAGTTATTGCTTCAAATAAAGAGCAATTTGATGGAGTTAAATTACTGCAAGTTCTTGAGGAGTTAGGGCTTGCATTAGGAGAAATGGGGATTTATCACCGCCATTTTGATCCGCAAAATAACGACCGATTTAGCGCCGCAAATCTTGTCGAACCAGGAACATTTCCGAGTGATAGAGAGCAGCCATTTTCAACACCAGGCATCGTCCTCTTTTTAGAGCTTAGTGAGCAAATTAACCCTTTGATCGTCTTTGATGAGTTGGTTCTAACTGCAAATCGCCTGAAAGAAAAGTTGAACGGGGTTTTATTGAATGAAAAACATCAGCCTTTAGAAGAGGAAACTCTTTTAGATATTCGCAGTTTAATAGCCACTAAATGAACCAATCTACAGAACAGAGCAAGCGGGCAGCAACGCTTCGCGAACAAATAAACCTGCATAACCAGAGCTATTATCAATTTGATGACCCACAGATTTCTGATGCGGAATATGACTTGCTACTTAGAGAGTTACAGGCGCTAGAAGAGAAGCACCCAGAGCTAATCAGGCTTGACTCGCCCACCCACCGTGTAGGTGCGCCGCCATTAAAGATTTTTGAAGAGGTTAGACATGTTGTACCGATGCTATCACTCAACAATGCCTTTAGCGACGAAGAGTTGGTTGACTTCGGACGTAAAGTCCAAGAAAAAATGGGTAATACTTCAACAGAGTATATTGCAGAACCGAAGCTTGATGGACTGGCTATCAGCCTCCTATATAAGGAAGGTGTTCTGGTTCAAGCAGCAACACGCGGCGATGGAAAAAGCGGTGAAAATGTAACCGAAAACATTCGTACTGTACATGATATTCCTTTACGCCTAAAAGGTGATTTTCCGGTTCGGCTGGAGGTGCGTGGCGAAGTTTTTATGAGCAAAAGAGGTTTCGAGAAGCTGAACCAACAAGCAGAAGAGAAGGGTGAAAAGTTATTTGCGAACCCGAGAAATGCTGCGGCAGGAAGTTTAAGACAGCTCGATTCAAAAATTACTGCCCGCCGCTCATTATCATTTTATTGTTACGGCTATGGGGAATTTCCAGAGCAAAATCTGCCGGAAAACCAGATTGATCTTCTTGAAAAGTTTAATCAATGGGGATTACCCGTAAGCCCGGAAGTAGAACTTGTTCACGGTATTGATGGTTGTATTGCTTACTATAAAGAGATGGAAAATAGGCGGTCAGCACTTGCATATGAGATAGATGGCGTTGTTTTCAAGGTCAATAATTTCTCATCGCAAAGGTTACTGGGATCAATTGCCAGAGCACCACGCTGGGCGATAGCGCGGAAGTTCCCGGCGGAAGAGGCAATAACGACAATACTTGATATCGATGTTCAAGTGGGTCGAACTGGGGCGATTACTCCCGTTGCACGATTAGCGCCTGTTTTTGTTGGGGGCGTTACCGTTACGAATGCAACGCTGCACAATATCGATGAAATCAGGCGAAAAGATGTTCGTATTGGGGACAAAGTGGTTGTTCGTAGAGCTGGAGATGTTATTCCAGAGGTTGCCCGTGTTTTACTAGATAAAAGAGCTCCGTCAACCCGCCTGTTTAACCTTCCTGCACAATGTCCAATTTGTCAGTCAGCCATAGAAAAGACTGAAGGTGAATCAGTTTCCCGATGTAGTGGGGGGCTTTTTTGCTCTGCACAGCAAAAGGAGGCGATTAAACACTTTTCTTCCAGAAAGGCGATGGATATTGATGGTCTCGGCAGTAAGCTGGTCGAGCAGCTTGTCGATGAAGGTTTAATCCAGAATATTGCCGATCTTTACAACTTGCAGTTGGAGCCAGTGATGGCTTTGGAACGGATGGGAAAGAAATCCGCAGAAAATCTCATTGCAGGACTTGAGAAAAGTAAACAAACAACTTTAGCAGCCTTTATTTTCGCGCTAGGAATTAGAGATATAGGTGAGGTTACGGCGCAGACACTCGCAAACCATTTTGGCTCATTAGGAGCGATTAAAGCAGCAAATGAAGAGGCGCTTCTTGAAACACAGGACGTTGGCCCCATCGTTGCTAAACACCTGATAACATTCTTTCAGCAACCCCATAACCTTGAGGTTATTGATAGACTGCAACAAGCGGGGATTACATGGGATGATGTGATTATTGATAGCACTAGAGAGCTGCCACTTCAAGGTAAAACAATCGTCCTCACCGGCACCTTAGAAAGGTTTAGCCGAGATCAGGCCAAAAAAGCCTTGCAAGAGCTCGGGGCAAAGGTTTCTGGAAGTGTCTCATCAAAAACAGATTATCTAGTTGCCGGTAATAATTCCGGCTCTAAATTGGATAAAGCTGCTAAGCTTAATATTTCTGTTTTGGATGAAGATCAGTTAAGTGAGTTACTGCTTGGTAAGCCATAACAGCATATTAAACTAAACGGACAAAGATAGATGAGCAGCAACATGGATGATTTGCATACAGAATTAAGGGTTCTACAGAGTCACGTCGATTCCTTGATGGGGTGCATCAAACAAAATGAAACAAAACTTCATCGTTTTCAGCTGCTCGAAACAAATTTACTCACGCTAAACTCTCTTTACGAGCTGATTGAGCATGTACTAGACGATACGCAAACTGTATTTGATCTTGATTTTGTCAGTTTTTGTATCATCGACGAGAAAAATGAAATCAGAGATTTCCTCGAAGAAGAGGGACTACGTGTAGATAAAACACCAGGGCTAGTGCTGATTAATCAAAGTCAGCCTCTTGAAAAACAGTTTGGCAAAGTTGGACGTCACTTTCTCGGCGATTACGATAAAAAAAGATGTGCGCTCTTTTTTCCTGCAGTGGAAAAAGAGGTTCCTGCATCTGTTGCCATCATGCCCTTGATACGCAGGGGTAAATACCTCGGTGCTTTAAGCTTAGGGAGCTTAGACAAGCAGCGTTTTTCAATGCAAATGGCGACGGATTTCCTTAAAAGGCTCTCCGACATATTGAGTGTTTGCCTCGAAAACACACTCAATTTTGAAATGCTGAAGCGAACAAGCTTTGTTGATCCACTTACCGGTATTAACAACAGACGTTTTTTCGATCAGCGCATTGGAGAAGAGATCGACAGAGCTGCAAGAAGTGATGACCCGCTTTCATGCCTTTTTTTGGATATAGATCATTTCAAAAAAGTGAATGATCAGCAGGGTCATCAGGCGGGTGATTGTGTTCTTGTTGAGTCCGCGGCAGAAATAAAAAATCAGCTCAGAAATAATGACATTCTTGCCCGCTATGGAGGTGAAGAGTTCGTTGTTTTATTATCAAATGCCTCAAATAGCAAAGCGGTAGAGGTTGCGGAGCGGATTCGTGCTGCAGTAGAGGCTCAGGTTTTTGAGTGCACGCCAGAGCAAAAATTAAAAGTTACAATTTCTATTGGTGTCTCCACCTATAACCCTGCGTCACAAAGCAAAACCCTTTCAATAACGCCTGCCGAACTGATTCAGCTTGCTGATCAAGGGCTGTATGCCGCCAAAGAGGCAGGGCGCAACCAAGTTTCAAATCAGGGCGAGCATCTTGGTAATAAGGCGCTGAAAAAGGCCTAACGAGCTCATGCCATTGGTGTGCCATTTTATTTCCTAATTTTAAATAAGCGGCAACTAAGGTGCGCTTATTTTTTAAGGGCCATTTAATGTTAAGGTGTTAACATGCTAGAAACTTTAGCTTATTAGCAGTTTATAATGCACCTTGATTTGAAAACCACTTCTAAAGCATCACTTGTTTTTATACTTGTACTGATGCAGTTAATTGCCCCACTGGTTCATGGGCATGCAGGAGTTGATGAGCGCGCGACTGGTTTACATATTCACTTAACTGAAACAAATCAGACCGCAAAAGCAGCTAAAGATAAAAGTATAACTGCCAGCGCCACTATCAGAGGCGAGGCAATGGCTGTCAGTATTGTGACAGGGCATAGCAAAAATTTTCGATCTCCATTCGATTCAGCGCCTTCACAAGCTATATCATCGTTATCATTTCAATCTAATTCTAGAATAGAGTCTTTCGTTAAACTTGATTCCTTTTTGTTTGCAGTAGCCACTCTATCCCCTCCAGAACGCGCTCCACCCGCTGTTTTTTCAACTTAGTAAAACTATATACGAAGCCTGATTCTGGCTTCATACCTGTTTTTTCCGTTAGTTTGTTGTAATGCAACAGGCTCAACCGGAGTTACTAATGAATAAAATGATGCCCACACTGGGTTGTGTTGCTTTAATTGCTTTTTCAGCTAATGCATTGAGTACGGCAGAATTTGCCACCAAATCGGCTTTTAATGGCGATCAAGGCTTAACAATGAGGCATATTTTCCAGCAGTCTATAAAAAGATTTCCTCTATTACAGCAGCACGCCGCATTAGAGTATGAAGCTGTCGCTCTTAAAGAGCGCGGGGATAGCCTTATTGCGAATGCACCTGCGTTGTCATTACGTTATCAAAATGACGATGCTAACAATAATATTGGCCTTGAAGAGTATGAAGCTGGACTCCAATTACCACTTTGGCGTTGGGGGCAACGAAGCGCTGGGAAAAGGTTGGGGGTAACAGCACGCGAAAAAGCAGCTTCTTACATGGTTCATTTGCAATACAAAGTAGCTGGTTTACTGCGTTCAGCAATTTGGAGCTTACGCCTTAAGCAAAACGAAATGCTGTTTAGCTACGAAAATCACAAGGTTTCTGCAAAATTGGTTACGACTGTTCGCCGTCGTGTTGAGTTAGGGGGGTTGGCAAAGGCCGACTTGCTGTTAGCTGAAAGTGACCTGATGACGAAACAGGCTTCATTAGAAGAGGCCACCACTCAACTTGAGGTTGCGCGAAGGCAATATAGAGATCTTACTAGCTATGACTACCTACCTGCTGAAATCGATGAACGGCTGAATGGTGCAGGTAAAATAGGTGAACACCACCCTCTCTTAGCATTAAAAACTGACCAGATAAAACAATTAGAAGCCCAATTGAACTGGGTTCGCGCAAGTGGTTCTGGGCAGCCGCTATTAACATTAGGAGTGCGTAATGAGAGATCAGACCGGCAAACTGGTTCTGTTGATAGTTTAGGTGCAACGATCAACATTCCTTTTGGTGGAAGTGTGCATAAAGAGCCCGCAATTGCAGCGATTAATAGTCAGTTGATTCAGGCAAAAGGTGAGTATGTATTGTTGTCGAGAAACTTAAATCAAAACCTGTATGCGATAGCTCAACGAGTCGAAATGGATCGCAGGACACTGAAGCTAGCGAAAGCTCGCAACGAGATTGCTCAAAAACACCTAAAAATGAGTAATCTCGGTTTTCAAACGGGTGAGATTACGCTGATTGATTTGCTAAAAATTCAGGAAATTTCTCAGCAGGCTGCTTTGCAAGCGGCCAAACAGAAAATCGTACTGCAGCATGATATAGCTCGCCATAATCAGGCGGCAGGAGTCTTTTTATGAAAAATAGAATTCTTAAAACCTCTTCAATTTTAATCACCTTGATGAGTGCACCTGTATTTTCAGCGGATCAGCTGTTTGTTAACCCACAGCAGATTGATAACTTAGGTATACAGCTGGCAAAACCCGAAATAGTCATAAAGAGCCCTTTATTTAGAGCGCCTGCAAAAATTTCAATTCCCCCATCGCTAGATTTTATCGTTAGTACCTCTCACGCAGGATTAATAGACAGAATTGAAGTTTCATCAGGGGAATCTGTCCAAAAAGGCCAGTTACTTGCGCGCCTTTTTAGTCCAGGTTTCCTTGAGTTGCAGCGCGATTTTCTTTCAGCACTCAGTGAACAGGAAATGAGTGCCATGCGCTTAGAACATGATGAAATGCTTTTTAAGGAAGGTGTCATATCTAAACATCGTCTTATTGAAACAAGAGTCAAATTCAATAAATACAATATGTTATATAAAGAACATAAACAATTACTTAGAATGACTGGCATGTCTGAGGCTGAACTTTCTCAACTCACGAGGAAGCATAATTTACACAGTTATCTGAAACTATTATCACCTATTGATGGTGTAATTCTTGAAACCAAAATGCTGGCCGGCCAACGAGTTGAAAAGTTGGTGCCCGTTTTTCGAGTTGCCAGTCTAAAGAAGCTTTACGTTGAACTTGCTGTTCCTCAAGAAAAATTATCTGAGATATCTATTGGAGATCATATTGAAATTGAAAAAAATGGCCTTCAAGGAAAAATAATCCTAATTGGGCGAAATGTAGACATCGAAAGTCAAAGTGTTCTCGTCAGAGCTGTGATTGATGAAAATCCAGAAGTGTTGAGGCCTGGACAAAATGTTTCGGTTCAGTTGTTTAAACAGACGCCCCATTCTCTTTACCGTGTTCCTGCTGCTTCGGTTTTTCGCAGTGGAAAAGGCAGTTTCCTGTTCGCGAGAACGGCTACCGGCTTTGAAGTTAGAAAGGTTATCACGGCAGGTCATGACTCAGCCGGTACGGTGTTGGAAAGTGGCGTTAGCGCCAATGACCAGTTGGTTATAAAGGGGACAGCCGCGCTCAAATTGCTTTGGTTAGAAATGGGCGAGGCTGAATAATGGGCAACCTGATAAAGTTCTCGTTGACTCAGCGTCTGCTAGTACTCCTAGTTGTCGTACTACTCACTGGCGGTGGATATTACGCTGTAAAACAAATCCCTATCGATGCCTTTCCTGATGTTTCACCCACTCAGGTGAAAGTGATCATCAAATCACCAGGAATGACACCAGAAGAGATAGAGGCGCGCATTACTGCCCCAATCGAAGTTGAGTTATTAGGCATTCCAAAACAGGTAATGCTACGGTCAATTGCAAAATATGCTCTGACTGATATAACCGTCGACTTTGAGGAGGGAACGGATATTTATTGGGCTAGGCAACAGGTTTCTGAAAGGTTGAACGGGGTCTGGGGAGATTTGCCAGAGGGTATTGATGGTGGTATTGCACCAATGACCACCCCTCTTGGTGAGATGTTTATGTTCACCATTGAGGGAGGAGGGCTGGGGTTGATGGAGCGGCGCAATCTTCTCGACTGGGTCATTAGGCCTGCGCTTCGTACTGTTCAGGGTGTGGCTGATGTCAACGCACTCGGTGGATTTGTTCGCAGTTTCGAGATTATTCCAGATAATAATCGAATGAGTGCACGAGGCATTTCTACACAGCAACTCATTGAGGCGATACAAAAAAATAATCGTAACGATGGGGCAGGCCGAATTATTGAGGGAGAGGAGGCTTTACTCGTTCGTAGTGAAGGGCAAATAAAAACGATCGACCAGCTTAAAAGTGTTGTTGTTCGTGGTGGACAAGAAACGCTACCGATAACTGTCAGCGATATTGCCGAAGTCCGTATTGGCTCTATGACACGCTATGGCGCAGTTACCCAGAACGGTGATAGTGAGACGGTTCAGGGTTTGGTTCTTGGTTTGCGTGGAGCTAATGCTGGAAAACTGGTAGAAGGTGTTAAGGGAAAACTAGCTGAAATTTCTCCAGGCCTACCCGATGGAGTCACTGTTGAAGTTTTCTACGACCGTGGAAATCTTGTTACACGAGCGGTTAACACTGTCTCTAAAGCGTTGCTCGAGGCGATTGTTCTTGTTGTAATTCTATTGATCTTATTTCTCGGGAATATTCGCGCGGCGATTGTTGTTGCATTGTCATTGCCGCTCGCAGCACTCTTCACCTTTATTTTGATGAACCAGTTTCACCTTTCTGCAAATCTTATGAGCCTTGGGGGGCTCGCAATTGCGATCGGTATGCTCGTTGACGGCGCGGTTGTTGTCGTAGAAAACATTACATCCCAACTTGCAGACAAAGAAAAGGCCGCTCATTTTCCAAGATTGCATATGATTTACCGTGCTGTTCGGGAGGTTGCTGCGCCGGTCACATCAGGTATTTTAATTATTATTATCGTCTTCTTGCCATTGTTGACTCTACAAGGACTCGAAGGAAAGCTCTTTACCCCAGTGGCACTGACAATCGTGTTTGCACTCGGTGGTTCGTTGTTGATGTCGCTAACGGTGATCCCAGTCATCGCTTCATATCTATTGAAAGATGTATCACATGAAGAGCCTTGGCTACCACGCAAATTAAGCTCACTTTACCGTCCAGTGCTCGCTTGGTGCATGCTCCATGCTCGTCAGGTTATTATCAGCGCCCTGTTTTTGCTCGTTGTGACGGCGCTTGTTTACACTCAGATTGGTAAAACATTCATGCCACAAATGGACGAGGGAGATATTATCGTACAGCTCGAAAAACTCCCCTCGATCTCACTGGAGCAGTCAGCTGAACTCGATATGCGGGTCCAGAAAGTGATTTTAGAAAATATCCCAGAGGTTAATCGTATCGTGGCGCGTGCTGGATCGGATGAACTTGGCTTAGATCCAATGGGGCTCAATGAGACGGATAGTTTTTTTGTTCTTAAACCACAAGAAGATTGGCGAGTAGAAAGCAAAGAGGCGTTAATTGACGAAATTCGTAAGGTACTAGATGAGGTGCCTGGTGTCTCTTACGGTTTTACCCAACCGATACAGATGCGAGTATCTGAAATGCTTACTGGTGTTAGGGGAGATGTGGCCATAAAACTCTATGGTAATGATATGTCGTTGCTAAACAGCAATGCGTCAAAAATTGCAGGTGTAGTTAAAAAGATTTCGGGAGCATCTGATGTATTCACCAGTCAGAACGAAGGCATGCAGTATTTGCAATTATCGATCGATCACTTAGCAGCAGGGCGTATGGGACTTGATGTTGACGCGCTTGAACAGATATTACGGAGCCAGATCGAAGGGCTTCGTTTAGGAACGATACAGGAAGGAATACAGAGAACACCTTTGATTGTAAGGAGCCAAGCAACAGCCGAGGGAATTAATAGTCTTAGCATAACATTACCCGGTGGTTATCAGATTCCCTTGTCAGCGGTCGCCAAACTGGAAAGAGTGGAAGGAGTTGTCTCGGTTGCACGAGAGCGTGGGCAGCGCTTTGTTGTTATCCGTAGCAATGTTCAAGGAAGGGACCTTGTTGGCTTCGTAGAAGAGGCTCGCCAAGCGGTCACTGATTCCATCGAACTGCCAACGGGATATTTTGTTGAATGGAGCGGTCAGTTCGAGAACCAGCAGAGGGCAGCCAAACGGCTTTCACTTGTTATCCCCGTCGCGCTTGGGTTGATTTTTCTTCTTTTATTTACGACATTTGGATCGGTGAGGCAGGCTATTTTGGTTCTTTCAAATATACCTCTAGCGCTTATTGGTGGTGTCTTTGCACTTTGGGTTTCTGGTGAGTACCTATCTGTTCCTGCATCAGTCGGCTTTATCGCATTATTAGGCATTGCTGTACTCAACGGCGTGGTGATGGTTAGTTATTTTAACCAACTACGCGACCGAGGGGTTGATATGGCAAAAGTTGTTATCGAAGGATCGATGCGACGGTTAAGGCCGGTCATGATGACTGCAACAATTGCAGCATTTGGGTTATTACCATTGCTATTTGCTACAGGCCCAGGATCTGAGATTCAAAGGCCGTTGGCTATCGTTGTAATTGGTGGGCTAATCACCTCAACACTTTTAACACTTATTTTACTGCCTATTCTCTACAAACGTTATGGGGAGCCCGAAAATGCCTGATAAAAACGATGAAATAAAGCTGCTCATCCTGACAGTCAAACCCTCGATGGAAGAGATCATTATGGACTGGTTGATTGACCAGCCTTTTAAACAAGATTTTACCAGTCTTCCGGTGAGTGGGCATGGGAGCCAGATGTCGGGTTTGTCGACTTCGGAGCAGGTAACAGGGCGAAAGAAACAGGTTCAGTTTAGAATCATGATTCCTAATTCTGAGTTGCAGCAGCTTCTCATAGAGCTAAAACTGGATTTTAAAAATAGCGGAATTCATTACTGGGTTATGCCTCTTCTTGAACTAGGAACCATCTAAAAGAGCGATTGCCATTGCAGCCGCTAAGGGGCGGTGATATAAACTCCGCATACTTATAATCTAACAAGGGGAAGACAATGTCAGGTTCATTTAATGCGATTGTTGCAGAGGAAATTGATGGGAAAACAAGAGGCTCATTAAAACAACTCAACCTTTCTGATTTACCAGAAGAGGGCGTGTTGATTGATATTTCTTACTCCTCTCTTAATTATAAAGATGGCTTGGCTGTATCAGGAAAAGGACGAATTTGTAGGAAGTTACCGATGGTCTGTGGAATTGATCTCGCTGGCACGGTCGCTGAATCATCTGATTCGCGATTTAAAGTAGGCGATAAGGTGCTCGTTAATGGCTATGAGTTAAGCGAAAAATATTGGGGCGGGTATTCGCAGAAACAAAGAGTCAACCCAGACTTTATAGTCCCTCTGCCCGAAGGGTTGTCACTTAAAGAGACGATGGCAATTGGCACAGCCGGCTATACCGCAATGCTTTCTATTATGGCGTTGAAAAAACAGGGCGTAACACCTGAGCAGGGTGAGATCCTTGTTACCGGCGCAGGTGGTGGAGTTGGCTCAATCGCCATTGCGATTCTGTCCGAACTGGGATTTGACGTAGTTGCTTCAACAGGACGTCCTGAACTCCATGAATACCTAAAAAGGTTGGGTGCAAGCAGCTTTATTGACAGAAGCGAGCTCAGTGAAAAGGGGGCTCCATTAGCTGCCGAACGTTGGGCTGGTGTAGTTGATAGCGTGGGTTCGCAAACACTGGCAAATGCCATCGCACAAACCAAGAGAGATGGCTGTGTCGCTGCATGTGGATTGGCTGGAGGAATTGATCTTCCTGCGACTGTTTTTCCATTTATTCTTAGGGGTGTCACCCTATGCGGTATCGATTCTGTAATGGCACCTATGGCATTGCGGTTAGAGGCTTGGAAACAGCTTGCACGTGACCTACCAAAAGAGAGACTTGCAGAGATTACACGTACCGAACCTATGACGAGTATTCCAGAACTAGCGGACCAGCTTATCGCAGGGGGTATTCGTGGGCGCGTTATTGTTGATGTGAATGCATAGTCAGCATTTGGAATTGAATTCGCTAGCACTAGTTTCATCGAGTGATGCTAGCGGATTCAAATTCTTGCGCTAATGAGAAGGTTTTTCATCTGCTTCAAGTGACCTACCGATCACTACACTGGCCCTACGCTCATTTTTCCACCAAGGGTATAGGTCTGCCGGGTCATTAAATGCGTTTGCAACCCGTCGAGCTAATGTGGGACTGCTTGCAGCGGCCCCCATTATTTTTTGCATGTTATTTGTTGGAGGCAGCAGCATGCTATTGGTCCAATTAACGACATGCTGTGCATAGTCCCAGAAGGTGTTGAATGTTTTTTGCATCCATGCCTCATCAAAGCCTTTATCTCCATGTTCAAGAATTGAGGCCAGATAAATATTCGCTGCCTTGGTCGCGTTATTAGAACCTTGCCCAGTAATAGGATCGTGCAGGCAAACAGTGTCACCAATGCCCAGCACTTTAGCACCTGAAGGAAGTGTCGCGACAGGGTGTCGTACTATTGGTGTAAGGCTACCAATCAGGTAAGCCTTGTCGTCACAGGCTTTTATAGATTTGCAGCGCTCGAATTCCCAGGGAATATATTGTTGGATGAGTTCTTGGGTTTTATCAATGTGCTGCTCAGCTGTTTTAATCTCTTGCCAACAGTCAAAAGAGGCGCCTGGAAGCCCTTCAAAAAAGAGGATTTCACAAGGACCTGAGGTTGTCAGCGCTGGGATGATAAAAAATTCTCCAACCCCAGGAACGGCATTAAAGCTCAGAGCAGCTTTATCTTTTGGTTTGCTACCTTTTACATAGATGAGGCTTAATACTCGCATCGGTTTATTGAAGGCTGATTTGTCTGTATCGTGCTCAAATAGCCTGCCGATTTCGCCTTTTCCAGAGGCGACAAGAACCAAGCCGCTTTTTTCTGCATAGGCTTCGAGCTCTGGGATGCCAGCCTCTTCAATAATCAGTTTTCCGCCTAGCTTTTCAAATTCATCTATCCAGACTGGCATTTTGACTCGCTGATCGACCGATTGTGCTGGCTTATCAAATCCTGCAGACCAGTTGAGAAGAGGGCTTCTGTCTTCTAAACCAAAGTTCAGATCAATGCTTTCAATACTTGGGCATTCTTGGTCCCAAAAATTAAGATCCAAGCCTCTCTCTATTTGCCGTGCCATATCAAATATAATTTGGCTCGATAGTATGTTGCCATTTTTGATCTCTTTAGCCGTTTTATTGGTCACAATTGTGACCTCATAGCCCTGTTTTTTTAGACCAATTCCTAACTGTAACCCAGCCTGTCCTGCACCGATTATGGTTATAGATTGCATTCTATTTTTCCTCTGTTGACTAGCTATTTTGCAGGTTATCTTCCTCAATTACCCCTGAGATTTTTAAAAAGCTGTTAACAACTTTTTCAACATGCTGCTCAATTTTTTCTTCCCCATTTTTGCACGGTTTATTGTGCATTGCTCTAGTTATATCTAACCCGATAAGCATACCGAATGGTGGTCTACGATTAAATGCGAATCAGATGGTGTGCTGGAAAATACTATTTTTAGCCGTGTGGATTAGCTGCCAATCAGTGCCTTTATTTAAAATATATGAAATACCATATATACTAATACCCATATATTTTTAACAAGTAAGATGCCCCGCAAATTTTACCTATGAACCCAGTCTTATTTTATAAGTGCCTATCAGATGAAACTCGGCTACGCTGTATGTTGCTTATCGAGCAAGAGAGTGAGCTTTGTGTTTGTGAATTGACAGAGGCACTGCAGGAGATTCAGCCGAAAATTTCACGTCATTTGGCGCAGCTAAGAAAGTGTGAATTGCTTGTTGACCGAAGGCAGGGGCAATGGGTTTTTTATCGGGTTAACCCTACCTTACCCGAGTGGGCGAAACAGGTTTTAAGAGCGACTTCAAAAAATAATACCCAATTCCTAGCTGAGAATCTGAGTAGGCTCTATAGCAAAGGTGACCGGCCTGAGCGCATTAAAGGTTGTTGCTAGAAAATTATGCTTAAACGCGTGTTTTTACATCTGTTTTATTGCCGTATGCACTTTTCTGTCAGTGTGCCATTGGCGGGATCGTTAGGGCGGAGAGCACACTGATGTTTCAGCTTTTTACCGATTTTGCCAATTGGCTAACTTTTTCAGTTTTTGGCCTTTCTCCTGCGACAAAACAGGGTGATGCCCTTAACTTTTTCATTGAAGACGTCAGCAAAATTTTTGCCTTGTTAGTGGTGATGATTTATCTGATCGCATTGTTACGAGCATCACTTAATGTTGAAAAAGTCCGTGATTATCTGGCGAAAAAGCATCGTGGAGTTGGCTATCTAATGGGCTCGGCATTTGGCGCAATTACGCCTTTTTGCTCTTGCTCTAGCATTCCGGTTTTTTTAGGATTTACGTCGGCCGGAATCCCTGTTGGAATCACGATGGCTTTTTTAATTACATCACCTCTGATTAACGAGGTAGCGGTTCTTCTCCTTATGGGTTTGCTGGGCTGGAAATTTACCGTGCTTTACGTTGTTGTAGGCATGGCTGTTGGAATGTTAGGTGGCCTCTTTCTTGATTTAATCAAAGCTGAACGGTGGCTCCAATCTTTTGCTGCTGAAGCATTAAAGCGGGGGCAACAAAATAAATTAGCAAACAGATCTGCAAATCTTCGCCAAACAGAATCAAGCCTGACGTTCCCTCAACGCCACCAATTTGCCAAAGAGGAGGCGCTAGAGATATTTGGAAGAGTCTGGAAATGGGTCATTATCGGGGTCGGTATTGGCGCAGCGCTTCACGGTTTTGTGCCCGATGGCTGGATTGAATCGCATCTAGGCGATGGCCAGTGGTGGTCGGTACCTGCGGCGGTAATGCTCGGTATTCCGCTTTATTCGAATGCAACGGGTGTTATCCCGATTATGGAAAGCCTTATTAAGAATGGCTTGCCTGTCGGCACAACGATGGCTTTTTGTATGAGTACGGTTGCTGCAAGCTTTCCGGAATTTATCTTGCTAAAGCAGGTGATGCAGTGGCGTTTGTTGGCTATTTTGTTTTCTCTTCTGCTAGTTTCTTTTACGTTAGTAGGCTGGGTTTTTAATGCGTTCACCCCACTTTTATAAGGACTAAAAATGAAAAATATCAAAGTATTAGGTAGTGGTTGCAACAAATGCAGCAAAACCGCTGAAATAATTGAAGAGATCGCTCATGAACTCAATATTGCAGTTTCCGTAACAAAAGAGACCAGTGCGGAAGTAATTATGGACTACGGAGTGATGAGCACGCCTGCTGTTGTTATTGATGAGCAACTGGTTCATAGCGGCTCTATTCCTCACCGAGACCAAATCGTTGCAATGCTCAGCTGAGCCTAAATTCATTCGAGATAATTTTAAATTTAAGGAAAGATGATGAAAATTCGAGTCGGTATTAACGGCTTTGGCCGCATGGGGCGCTTAATACTACGGGCTGCATTTGATTGGGATGACATTGAATTTGTGAGAATTAATGATCCAGCGGGTGATGCGCCAACATTGGCGCATTTGCTAGCTTTTGATTCTATTCATGGTCGCTGGGAACATAATACGGGCAGCAATAACGAAGCGATCGTCATCAATGGCCAGTCTATTGTTTGTACTTCTAACACCTCCATTTCAGATACCGATTGGTCAGATTGCGATGTGGTGATCGAAGCCAGTGGAAAAATGAAAACAAAAGCACTACTGCAGGCTTATCTGGATCAGGGTGTCAAACGGGTAGTGGTGACAGCACCGGTGAAAGAGGAGGGCGTACTGAATGTTGTGATGGGGGTCAATGAACAGCTTTACGACAAAACAGAGCACGCCATAATAACGGCCGCCTCCTGTACCACTAATTGCTTGGCACCCGTTGTCAAAGTGATTCATGAAAGATTGGGGATCGTGCATGGTTCGATGACCACCATTCACGATATTACGAACACCCAAACCATTCTCGATGCGCCACACAAAGATTTACGCCGCGCACGTGCGTGCGGGATGAGCTTGATACCGACTACAACCGGTTCTGCTACGGCAATCACCCATATCTTTCCCGAACTCAAAGGCAAATTAAATGGACACGCAATCCGTGTTCCGCTTGCAAATGCTTCCATCACAGACTGTGTATTTGAGGTGAGTCGAGAGACAACGGTAGAGGAGGTTAATGCACTACTGAAAGAGGCCTCTGAGGCTGAGCTCGAAGGGATTTTAGGTTATGAAGAGCGTCCGCTAGTCTCTATTGATTACAAAACAGACCCGCGATCTGGAATTGTCGATGCCCTGTCAACAATGGTTGTTAATGAAACGCAGGTTAAGCTCTATATCTGGTATGACAACGAGTGGGGCTACGCTAATCGCACAGCGGAGTTAATGCGCTTGGTAGGCCGAATGGACAAAGCATAGAGGCTGTTATGAGCTGGTTTGCAGGGTTATCAGCAGATGTTCGTCAATATCTGATTATCACAGGTAACTACTGGGCGTTTACCTTAACCGATGGTGCGCTTCGCATGTTGGTCGTGCTTTATTTTTACGGCCTAGGTCACAGTCCACTACAAATCGCCATGCTTTTTCTTTTTTATGAACTGTTTGGTGTGCTAACTAACCTCATTGGCGGTTGGTTGGGAGCTCATTTGGGCCTAAACAGAACGATGAACATTGGCCTGTTTTTGCAAGTTGTTGCACTGAGCATGTTACTGGTTCCTGAGAGTTCACTCACAGTACTCTGGGTAATGGCTGCCCAGGCACTGTCGGGCATTGCCAAAGACCTTAATAAAATGAGCGCAAAAAGTGCGATCAAGCTTTTAGTGCCATCAGATGCACAAAGCCAAGTTTATAAGTGGGTTGCGATTTTAACAGGATCAAAAAACGCGTTAAAAGGGGCAGGGTTCTTTCTGGGTGGTCTGCTTTTAAGCCTGTTAGGATTCAAAAGCGCTATTTTTGGTATGGCAGCAGGACTGCTGCTGGTCTGGTTGTTCAGTCTGGCGACTTTAAAAAAGGAACTTGGTAAAACGAGTAACAAACCAAAATTTAGTGAGCTTTTTTCAAAAAGCCGGGAAATTAACTGCCTGTCTGCCGCAAGAATGTTTCTCTTCTGTTCTCGTGATGTCTGGTTTGTGGTGGCTCTTCCAGTGTATTTAAGCAGTATCATAGGTTGGGATCACTGGTCTGTTGGTGGTTTTCTGGCATTGTGGGTTATTGGTTATGGTATTACGCAGTCATTTGCACCTTATTTCACTGGTAAACGAACTGGGAAATTTCCGGATGGCAAGAGTACATTCATTTGGGCAGCCATGCTTACTTTGGTCCCTACGGCCATCGCAATTTTTATAGTCTATGGAATCCGACCAGAAATAAGCTTACTGCTTGGGCTGATGATATTCGGTATTTTATTTGCGATTAATTCTTCACTGCACAGCTATTTGATTGTTAGCTACGCTAGGGAAGAAGGTGTTTCTCTTGATGTTGGCTTTTACTATATGGCCAATGCAATGGGGCGATTGATGGGCACGGTATTGTCCGGCTGGTTGTATCAAGTTTACGGATTAACAGGTTGTCTGTTTGTATCGACAGCCTTTCTTTTTGCAGCAGCGACTACGTCTTTGTGGCTACCTAGGCATCAGGTTACTGAAGTGGGCTAAAATACCATAAGGCAAAAACGATCGTTTGGTAGCTAGAGCACAACAACAGTTACTTTACGGTTTTTCAATTGGTTATGAGGAAAATAAAATGTTTAGTCATATTATGGTTGGCGCAAATAATATCCAAGAATCAAAGGTTTTTTACGATGCAATTTTGGGCGCCCTAGGCTATGAGCCTGGTGTCATTGATAAAAAAGGTCGTTGCTTTTATCTGACCGAAAATGGGATTTTTGCGATTAGTAAGCCTCTCAATGGAGAACCCGCCTGTTGCGGCAATGGCAGTACCATCGGATTTGCCGCAAAGAGCACGATGGAGGCCGATGCTTGTCATGCTGCAGGATTAACTACAGGTGGTACATCGTGTGAAAATCCTCCTGGTGTGCGCGAAGGCACACTCGGTAAACTCTACCTTGCTTATTTACGCGATCCATCTAATAACAAAATCTGTATTCTTCACAAAATGGGTTAACCCAATATAAGAACAAGAGAGTAGAGCCCCCAGCCTAGGCGCTGGGTTTCCAAGCTTTTATTGGAGATTTACGAAGAACAATAACCTTCATTTAACATAATATACATTATGCGCATATCTATAATGGGCAATAGCAGGGTGGTTCTGGCTTTGGGATACCTCACCCTAGCCAGTGAGCCAAATTATTTGGCGATAAATGAGGTCTAGAGAAAGTTGATTTAGAAGAATTGTGTTTAGCTCTTAGCCTGGTGATCTCTTCCGCTCTAAATTCATTCGACATCTGCAAAGCTCTAATCTCTCATACGCGAATGTAATCACATTCGGGTGACTCCAAGTTCCCCGTTTAAAATCTGGAGAGATCTTTTAAAACTACTTAATTTTAGCGATGTGATGACTGAGGAACTGATTTCATATGAACAGGATGCCCAACAACAGCCGACATGACTTTTGAACCAACAACATAACCACCTAAATTTAGAGCGATAATTAAAAGCCCTGTTTTTAGGAATGTCTGTTTTACCGCAGCATTTAACACTCGTACGGACATAACGAATTGCCATAGAAGTATAAAGCCTGAAAATGCTGCAATTGCCCTTGGCTTGTCGGGCGTAATTGGTAGCAAGGGCATTTTTAAGATTTGAGCGACCAACCCAATAGCGAACAAAGCCATCATGACGGCAATAAATCGGTGTGGTACCTCATGTAATCGCAACCAAAACCAGACACCACCTGATATAACCGACAGTTTAATGATGCTGAAATAAATCATTGTTCCTTGATCAATTTCAGTCACCTTTGCTGAAAGAACAGAATCAATCATCAGCAATGGCATTAGTAGAAGTGCAAAGTATAAGCGAGATTCGACCAAATTTTGTGGTCCACCCTTACCAAAAAGAATGAGAAACAGTGCTGTGCTATTTTTATAGAAATCCTTCACTTTACGAACCTCTCTTCTCTGGTAGATTTAAAGATTCAACTAGGTTTCGCAGCTCTGCCCTCGCAGCAATATGTGATGCTTGCGTTTTACCCATCGTATCTACTTTTTTCATATCTAACAAAGTCAGCCCTTTAGGGAACAGTTCTCGATAAATAACACGCTCAGATAATCCTGGAACATAACGAAACATGATCTTCTTTTGCAGAGCTGTGAGTGCATTATGAACTTTTTGATTATTGCGTGAAGATAACGATGAAAGTCTATTGCGCGTAACAATCCAATCAAGCGGCTTTTTACCACCAACTAGGCGTAATTTTCGGCTCTCCCAAACCATTTCACTGTAATGGCTTAAACGGTTAACCTCATGACTATCTGCATCAACTTCTCCTAGGAGGTCAAAATCGATAAAGCTATCATTGATCGGCGTAATAAGCGTATCAGCCAATGCGTGTGCCAATCTTGATAAATAGGTATTGTTTCCAGGGCAATCAATCACCACAAATTCAGTGTCTTCCGGCAAGTTATCTAACTGCTGTTGAAGCGCAGATTGTTCTGCCTGCTGAGCCTCTTTTTTACTATCCAGTAAAGATTGCTCAATAACGAAGAAATCTGGCTGAGACAGCTCTATCCCTATTTTGTTGTTCATTTCTTGCCTATTTTCCATATAGCGGAAAATGCTTTTTTGCCTCAAGTCGAGGTCGATGACAGCCAGCTTCCTGCCCTGCTCTGCAATTGAGATAGCAACATGCATCGCCAAAGTTGATTTGCCCGTACCACCCTTCTCGTTCCCGAAAATAATAAAATAAGGTTTATTTTTGCTCAAAACAGCTCTCTTGATTATTAAGACTAAACAATTAGTGTTGAATTATATTCTTAATAAGGCTTTTAGATGTAGTAAAAGTCCTTCAAGATAAGGAATATATTTCACCCCAACCAAACAGGTAACAGGAAAACAGATGAATCTTGCCGATGAGTTCCCTCTAGATCAGTCTATTATCTATTTAAACCACGCCGCCGTTGCGCCTTGGCCAAGATGCACTTCTAAGGCTGTAAAGCAATTTGCAGATGAGAATAACCACTCTGGCGCACAAAACTATCTTATGTGGTTAAAAAAAGAAAAGCTCTTGCGCGAGCAGTTACGTACATTAATAAACGCCCCTTCTGTAGATGATATTGCACTAGTAAAAAACACTTCTGAGGCACTCTCTTTTGTCGCCTATGGATTGGAGTGGCAAGCTGGGGATAATGTCGTTTCTAGTAATGAAGAGTTCCCTTCCAACCGTGTTGTTTGGGAATCACTAGCAGATAAGGGTGTTGAATTTAGACAAGCAAATCTTGCAGTCTCTCCATCTCCTGAAGAGGCGCTTTTTTATATGGTTGATGACCACACTCGGCTTTTAACAATAAGCTCTGTGCAGTTCGCATCAGGCTTACCTGTTGACCTGAAAAAAATTGGCCAATTCTGCAAACAGCGCAATATTCTATTTTGTGTGGATGCCATACAAACACTCGGTGCACTTCAGTTTGATGCTCAAGACTGCGCAGCTGATTTTGTGATGGCTGATGGCCATAAATGGATGCTTGGCCCAGAAGGATTAGGTGTTTTTTATAGCACGCCAGATGCTAGAAAAAAGCTAAAACTGACACAGTTTGGCTGGCATATGATGGAAAATAATTTTGATTATGCCAATAAACCTTGGAAAGAGACTAAAACGGCCAAACGTTTCGAATGTGGAAGCCCAAATATGTTGGGAGCTCATGCTTTATCCGCTAGTTTAGAATTACTACTTAATAGAGGAATTAAAACCATTGAGTCAGAAGTTATTCAAAAGGCTAGCTTTTTGATTTCAGAAATTAAAAAGAATGATCTTCTTGAACTACTCTCTTCTGGGCAGCCGAACCGACGCTCTGGCATCGTTGTTTTTAAGCACAAGTTGATTCCTTCCGAAAAACTATATCCGATCCTAATGAAAAAGGGGGTTATTTGTGCAAAACGAGGTGGAGGAATTCGTTTTTCCCCCCATTTTTATACACCTATCGAAAAAATCGATGAAGCGCTAAGAATTGCTACGGCAGGCTAATATCTTCGCCCACAAAAAATGCTCTCACGTAATTACACGCGAAAGCATTTTTTATTAAAGGTGGATTATTTCTTGAGCAAATTTGAAGCAGCTTCTAATGCCGCATTTCCCTCTTCGCTTCCTGTATCAGTTGTCGCGTTAGTTAATTCAACAGCTTTATCAGAAACAACTGAGGCGGCTTCTTTTCCTTCGGCAACAGCCTGATCAACTAAGTCTGATGTTTTATCAGCAACTGCATTAGCAGCCTCTTTTGTTGTATCAATAGCAGCAGCCCCGAGTTCCTTAGCATTGTCAGCAACATCGGATGCCAGTTTTTCTCCAGCATCTAACATGTCAGCACCTGCTTTTTTAGTTGCATCCATTGCATCTGATGCTGTCTGCTTAGAAACTTCAGCAGCCTCAGAAACGGTCTCTTTAGTCTGTTCCGTTGCCTCTTTCGCTTGTTCGCAACCAGAAAGAAAGAATAGTGAACCTAGTAATGTAGAAAGAAGAATTATCTGTTTATTCATGTTTATTAAAATCCATTAAATAGTTGGTAATCGTTGTTTAACATTCAGCGCAATAGGCGCATTCCTAGTCTAACAGGACTGGTTATCTTCATATAATAAAGGTGAACGGTAACTGAATAGGTTTTTATATAGAGGTAGCCGGTTTTTTTGCAGGGAAAAGACGATAAAAGTTTTCGTTGCTTTGGTTTACGATATTCTCATAACTTTCTTCACGAAGTTTTGCAATAAATTCAGCAACTTTGCCAACATAGGTTGGATAGTTTGGTTTTCCCCGAAATGGAACAGGTGCTAGATAAGGGGAATCTGTTTCGATTAAAAACCGGTCGGCTGGTATTCTGCGGGCGACATCCTGAATTTGTTTGGCACTGTTAAATGTCACAATTCCTGAAAAAGAGATGTAAAAATTCATATCAATAGCTTCTTCTGCCATTTTCCAATCTTCGGTAAAACAATGAAGAACGCCTCCAACCTTTTCTGCACCCTCTTCTTTCAGTATTCTCAAAGTGTCATCTCTAGCCTCTCTTGTGTGAATAATAAGAGGCTTATTAAGTTTTATAGCAGCTTGAATATGACGTCTAAAACGCGCTTGTTGCCAAGTTAGATCTCCCTCACTGCGGAAGTAATCTAATCCTGTTTCGCCGATTGCCACGACCTTCGGATTGTTTTCTGCAAGTTCAATCAGCCTTTCCACCGTTGGATCTTCACCATCACACTCATTTGGGTGCACTCCCACCGAAGTGGAAATGTTTTCAAATGGGGCAATTAAGGTTTGCATTGCTGGCCAAGCTTCAAGATCTATTGACACGCAGAGCATATGCTCAAGCCCCTCTTCAACAGTTGAGGCTATAAAGTTTTCGAATTGATTATCGTAAGGAGAAAGGTCTAAACGGTCTAAGTGACAGTGTGAATCTACTAGTTTCATTGAGTTCTGGTTTAAAGTTATTTTCCTATAGTTTAAGGCAAACAACTCCAGGCCCAAAGCCTGATTACATCGTGTGTGTTGGCCTATCTGATTGAAGCGCGCCAGCAAGGTAGGTTTCAATCTTGTTTCTGGCTAGCCCACCATCTTGATCACTAAACTGAACACCAACACCCGTTGCTCGATAACCCTCTGCCCCTTTTGGTGTTATCCAGATAATTCTACCTGCAACAGGAAGCCGTTCTGTCTCATCCATAAGTGTAAGCAGCATAAAAACCTCATCACCGATTTGGTAAGATCTATTGGTCGGTATAAATAGCCCGCCATTTACAACAAATGGCATGTAAGCTGCGAAAAGCGCATTCTTGTCTTTAATAGAAAGAGACAAGATTCCCTGTTGTGCTGAGTTATTTGCGTTAGACATGATTAATTGTATTTAGAAAGGCTTGTTGTTTGTCCATTTAATTTGGCTTTATATTACTCCAGCTGATAAATATAGCTTCCACCATTAACTGCCTATTTACAGAGCTGCCCAGCAGTTTTTTAGCTTGGAGTAACTGATCCAGTAAACTGAATAATTTTCTTAAGTCTAGCTCGCCTTGGGAATCTTTCAAGGAGGCGTTAATTTCTCGCTGATCTTTATCGGGATCAAATTGCACCTGTATCAGTTGAATTACCCAGCGGGTAGTCCATTCAATAATGTGTTGTAAGTGAACCTTCTCTATTTTTGATGTTGCGATGACCGGATCTGTTTTTCCTGTTACAAGCTCTGCCCATATAGATTCCAATAGTTCATAATCTTTTTCTACGCCACTTTCTGAAAGTTCAAGCGCTTTAAATGGCGAACCTGAAGCAATGCTAATGAGGCGTGAAATATCCTTATTTGGTAAACGCAGTTTCAGCCAGTTGCAGGCATCATTCCGTGTCGGTTTAGGCACAAGAATTGTTTGGCACCGGCTACATATGGTTGCCGGTAAAGATTCCAGCTGGTCTGTAATCAATAAAAAAAGGTTATTCTCGCCAGGCTCTTCTAGGGTTTTTAAAAGTGCATTCGCAGCGTTTCGATTTAATTTATGAGCTGGATTGATTAAAACAATGCGCTGTTTTGCGTAATGTGGCTTGAGGGTGAGTGTCTGTTCCAAGGAGCGAATACGATCGATTGAGATAGTTTTACCCTCCTCTTCAGGGTTAATTACAATAAGATCTGGATGCGTTTCGGCTTCGATAAGTTTGCAGGCATAGCATAAGCCGCACGCCTGACGGTCATTTGGGCTATCACATAAAAGAAGATGGGAAATCTGCTGTGCTAATAGCAGTTTTCCAACACCTTCTTGTCCAGACAGGATCAATGCGTGAGGAATACGTTCGTTATCTATATAGCTGTATAACTGCTCCTGACATGCTGAATGCCACGGAAGTTGCTCATTAATTAAGGCAGTATGACTCATTTCACCAAAAGCTGATCAAGTATTGATGAAATTTCGCTTTGTACTAACGAAAGTTCTTGCGATGCGTTAACAAGATGAAAACGACCCTTTTCAAGTTTTGCTAATTTCTGATAAGTCGCTCTTACGCGGAGAAAAAATTGTTGCTCTTCACTCTCAAAACGGTCAAGGTCTCCGCGCTTTGATGCTCGCTGCATCCCCACTTCAATGGGCGCATCCAATAAAAAAGTACAATCAGGCTTTAGCCCCTGCTGAACAAAATCTTCAAGTATTTTGATTTTTTCGAATGAAATATCTCTCCCACCGCCTTGATAGGCATAGGTCGCATCAGTAAATCGATCACATAACACCCAACTGCCGCCTTTAAGGGCAGGAATAATAATTTCTTGTAGGTGTTGTGACCTTGCAGCGAACATCAATAAAAGTTCAGCAGATTCATGGAGCGAGCTTTCACGATGACTCAATAGGACATTTCGTATTTCCTCACCAACCTCTGTTCCACCCGGCTCACGTGTCACAACGACCGCTTTCCCCGCAGCTTCTAAATACTCTTTTATAAAAAGGAGGTTAGTTGATTTACCGACACCCTCTCCCCCCTCAAGAGTAATAAATTTTCCGCGCATTATTTTCTGCCTTTTTTCTTTTGATAGTAATCAACTGCACGATTATGCTCTTTAAGTGTTGCTGAGAAAATATGGCTACCAGAGTCATCACCCTTTGCAACAAAATAGAGACTTTTCCCTTTGGCTGGATGCATTACCGCATTAATTGCAGCTTTTCCTGGCATCGCAATAGGGGTTGGGGGCAATCCGGAGCGAGTGTAGGTGTTGTAAGGCGTGTCTTTCAGTAAATCGCGCTTGCGAATATTTCCCTTATAATTTTCACCCATCCCATAAATAACAGTCGGATCGGTTTGTAGTCTCATTCCTTTCTTTAATCGGCGAACAAAAACGCCTGCAATAATTGGCCGTTCATCTGCTCGGCCGGTCTCTTTTTCTACAATTGAGGCCAAAATCAGCGCTTCATAAGGCGACTGGAATGGTAAATTAGGTTCTCTATTTTTCCATTCATCATTGAGCACTTTTTCCATTGAAGTCCACGCTCTTTTGAGAAAAGAGAGGTCATCCATTCCTTTCGGAAAATGATAGGTGTCCGACAGAAAACGTCCCTCCGGTTCTATATCTTTTAAACCCAAGCGCTCCATTATTGATGCTTTAGTTAAACCATTCAGTGAATGCTCAAGTAATTTGCTTGAATTGACCGCCTCTATCAACTGTTTAAAATTCCACCCTTCCACCAACGTTAAAGAGCGTTGGTGTGATTTTCCTGACACGAATAAATTCAGGAGCATTCGGGGGGTCATTTCTGGGGTAAGCAGATACTCACCAGCCTTTAATTTAGTTGCTTTACCCTCCAAACGGGCTAACAAATAGAACCAATCTGGGTGATCGAGAAGGTTACTTTTTTGAAGGGAGGCAATAACCAAAGGTAATGTTTCACCGGAGGCGACTTCAAAAAGGATCGGCTCTTTTAAACTCTTTGAAAGTGGCGAATCAATAAGCGTTTGGAATGAGATCCACAGCCAGCCTAAAAAAAAGCTGAGTAGAATAACTACCATGCCAATCCATCTACTTTTCATTAGCTATCTCCAAATTCTTTTTCTTATCTTTGTTTAGCTGTTTTAGTAAAAATAGGGTCACCTCTCCGATTGAAAACAGATGGTCATCCAGATCATGAACGGGCCAAATTCCAATTAGGCTATTGGTCACAAAAACCTCATCAGAAGCCAACAGGTGATCGATTGTAAAGCGCCCTATCCTACATGGGATACCGCTTTTTTCAGCTAACTCGATAACAATTTCACGAATAACACCAGAAACACCACAGAGCCCCAAATCAGGTGTAAAAATCTCTCCTGAAGAGACCCAAAAGAGGTTGGACATAATCCCTTCAACAGGATGCCCTTCATAATCTAGCATGAGCCCTTCTTGCTGTTTTGGTGAATCTAATTCAGCGCGCGCAATCACTTGCTCTAGCCTATTCAGGTGTTTTAACCCTGCAAGTTGAGGATTTATACCGAGCCGAGATGAACAAACTTTCAGACAAACACCTTGGGTTTGGTATGCCGGTGGATAGTCTGGTTGAGCATGAAAAGTTATCAGTCGGGTTGGCAAGGAGGGATTGGGATGTGAATATCCCCGTCCACCAGTACCCCTTGTAATAGTGATTTTGAGCACCCCACTGTTATTGGCCTGCAATAGCTGCTTGGCTTCAGCAAGTAGTTGGCTGCGATCTGGGATGGGGATAGATAGCCGACTACAGCCGTTAGTTAATCGGTCTAAGTGGCGTTGCCAATAAACTAAGCGGCCTTGATCTACCTCGATGGTCTCAAATAGGCCGTCTCCATAGGCTAAACCGCGATCATCTGCTCGAATCTGTTCTGATGGCCGTCCGTTAATCAAGCTATTCATATCATGCTCAACGCGCGTAGCAGCCCTTTAGCTTTATGCTGAGTCTCTTTTAATTCGTGCTCGGCCACTGAATCAGAGACTATCCCTGCTCCGGTCCTAAAATGAAATTGTCTCTTCTCGCAGACAATGGTTCGAATCAGAATGTTCAAATCCATATCACCATTTAGGTTTAAGTAGCCCATCGAGCCGGTATAAGCACCTCGAGGCGCTGACTCAAGCTCAGAGATGATCTCCATACAGTGTACTTTAGGGCATCCAGTGATCGTACCGCCAGGGAAAAGTGCTCGAATAACTTCACCAGGAGGGGTGTCCTCAACAAGATCACCGCCCACATTTGAAACAATATGGTGAACATGAGCATAACTCTCAAGCACTCTATCTTCCTCGACATGGATGGAATCGTATTGGCAAATTCGACCAAGATCATTTCTAATCAGATCGATCAACATAACATGCTCTGCCTGTTCTTTTGAGCTATTTAATAGCTCAGAGGAGAGTTGTTTATCGATCAAGTCATTGTTGTTTCGAGGCCGAGTACCAGCTATTGGTCGCATATCAACATGACTATTCTGGACGCGAACCAAACGCTCTGGAGAGGAGCTGCATATCGCTGCATCACCAAAAGTGGCTAAGCCAGCAAATGGGGCTGGATTTGATTCTTTAAGGCTTCGATAAAGATCAAGATACTGCGCTTGTGATTTCAGTTTGCCACGGTATTCTCTCGAGAGGTTAACTTGAAAAACATCGCCTTCGTACAAGTATTCTCTGCATCTTTTGACCCCAGAGCAAAAAATATCGCCTTGATCCTCTTCTAATGATTCTGTTATCGCTTCGTCTTGAAGGAAAGATTCAGGGAGTTGTTGCAAATCAGACAACATTATTTCGATTAGAGATTCCCTGTTTTTTTCTGCGACGAGGAAAACTTCCCCGCTTATATTGTCACGTATTACTGCAGCTGGAATTCTGGTTGCTTGTGCCACAGGAAGCCCGGTATTTACAGGGATATCAACAAGTTTGTTTTCTATCTGGGAAACTAGTTCATAAGATAGAAAAATAAACCATCCTCCAGTGAAGGGCAAAAAAGATGAGGATGAAGGCGCTTTACTCTTCTCCTCTTTCCATATTAGGTCGAGCTGTTTCAAAAAATCACCATCAGCAACTTTTTCGCCATTGGACATAACCAGATGGCTAAGATGCTCTAGTTTTAGTGATTTTTCTGGGAAAGCGAAAGCAATATCGAAACGGCCCTGAGCTGTTCCGTGGGCAACACTTTCAAGCAAGTAGGGGTAACGTGCTTTATTAAGCTGATGTAATAATGTGAAATCCAGGTGGTTGTTTAAATTGATACGCCTAGTAAGGCATTCGTTAACAACCACTAGTTAAGCTGCTTGCCGCCTAGGCAAGCTTCTTAAAAATAAGGGTCCCGTTTGTTCCACCAAAACCAAATGAGTTAGACATAGCACAGTCTATATTCATCTCTCTTGCGTTGTTTGGAACATAATCCAGATCACATTCAGGGTCAGGGTTATCTAGATTTATTGTAGGAGGGGCAACGCTGTCTTGGATTGCCAATACCGAGAATACAGCTTCAATACCACCTGCAGCGCCCAGCATGTGCCCTGTCATTGATTTGGTTGAACTAACTGCAACTTTACCTGCATGCGATCCCAAAGCAGTTTTAACTGCGCTGGTTTCAGCGATGTCACCCGCGGGAGTTGAGGTACCATGAGCATTAACATAATCAATAACCGCAGCCTCAATTCCTGCATCATTCATGGCATTTCGCATGCAACGTGCAGCACCTTCACCATTCTCTGAAGGTGTGGTCATATGATAAGCATCAGCACTTTTTCCGTATCCTGCCAGCTCAGCATAGATATGCGCACCACGCGCTTTTGCATGCTCGAGCTCTTCAAGCACCAAAACACCAGCTCCATCACTTAGAACAAAACCATCACGATCTCTGTCCCAAGGGCGACTAGCTGCTAACGGATCATCATTTCGCTTCGAAAGTGCTCTAGCGGAAGCAAAACCAGCCATTGTGGTTGGTGAGGTTGAAGTCATTTCTGCTCCACCTGCAACCATTACATCAGCATCACCATAAGCGATGTTGCGCGCTGCTTCACCAATGTTGTGCGTGCCGGTAGTACAGGCTGTAGCAATTGCAAAGTTTGGGCCTTTCAAACCATATTTAATCGAAAGGTTTCCTGAAATCATGTTGATGATATTGCCCGGAATATAGAAAGGAGATATTTTTCTTGGGCCACCTTTTAAGAAGCCATTATGGCCATCCTCAATCCCTGTAATACCACCAATTCCAGCTCCAATAGCCACACCAATTCTTTCGGCATTTTCATTGGTTACTTCAATTCCTGAGTCTTCAATTGCCTGACATCCTGCAGCAAGCCCATAATGAATGAAACCATCCATTCTTTTGGCATCTTTGCGCGGTATATACTGCGTTATATCAAAACCTTTAATTGCGCCGCCAAATTTTGTTGAAAAATCGCTGGTGTCAAAATGAGTGAGTAGTTCAATACCACTTTTACCATTTAAAACACTATTCCAGGATTCTTTAACATTCAGGCCAACAGGTGAAATAGCACCCAAGCCTGTTACGACAACACGGCGTTTATTCAAGGTTCTTCCAGTATGATTTTAGACAAAAAAGAACGCCGAGCAGCCCTTATGGATTGCTCGGCGTAGCTTGGAAGCTATTCTTACAGATTTTTGTTGACGTAATCGATAGCTTGCTGAACTGTTGTAATGTTCTCAGCTTCTTCGTCAGGGATTTCACACTCAAATTCCTCTTCAAGTGCCATAACTAATTCAACTGTATCCAGTGAGTCCGCGCCAAGATCGTCAACGAAAGATGCTTCGTTTGAAACTTCATCTTCACTAACACCAAGTTGCTCAGCAACAATCTTTTTTACACGTTCATCAATAGTACTCATAATATCTCTTTCCTCAAAGAAAACACAAAAAACTCATTTAAGAGCAAACTAAGCTTGCCCACTGTAAATACGAACATTGTAATTTTATTGCATAATGGCGAAAAAACAAAAGTATTTTTTCAATCTTATCAAGAAAAGCCATTACTTCTTAACCCACGAAGGGTTAAGACATGTACATGCCACCATTAACATTAATAGTTTCACCCGTTATATATGAAGCCCCAGACGAGCACAAAAAGGTAACTGTACTTGCAATTTCTTTAGATTCTCCTAGTCGATTTAAAGGAATCGAGCCTAGCAATTTATTCTTTTGCTCTTCAGGGAGCGAGCGGGTCATATCTGTATCAATAAAGCCTGGTGCAACAGCATTCACGGTAATGTTTCTAGAGCCAACTTCCTGTGCAAGCGATTTGGTAAAACCGATGATGCCCGCTTTTGCAGCAGCATAGTTTGCTTGCCCGGCATTACCAGATAATCCAACGACAGATGCAATTGTCACAATCCTTCCGCCTTTAGCCTTCATCATTCCTCTAAGGCAAGCCTTGCTCATACGGAAGACCGAGCTTAGGTTGGTGTTTATGATGTCATTCCATTCATCATCTTTCATTCTCATCAGCAGGTTATCGCGCGTAATTCCTGCATTGTTAACTAGAACGACGGGAGCACCATATTCTGCATTTATCGTTTTCATAACCGCAGCAATAGAGTCGCCATCACTTACATCTAAAACAAGCCCGCAACCCTCTGCTCCAGCTTCTTTCAACGTTTCTGAAATAGTACTGGCCCCTTTTTCAGAAGTGGCTGTCCCGATGACAATATGCCCCTGCTCTGCAAGTTGTAGAGCAATCTCACGGCCAATACCACGCGTTGCGCCTGTTACAAGAGCGACTTTCTTTGACTCTGTCATTGCAGTGCCTCCAATGTTTTATTTAATGTTGCTTCATTAATTAAAGGTAATACGGTTACACCTTTGACAATCCGCTTGTTCATTCCGCTTAATACCTTCCCTGGACCACACTCTACGAAAATAGTTGCGCCTTGATCGCTCATAAATCGAACGCTTTCTGTCCATCTCACAGGGTTAAATAGCTGCTGTTTAAGTGCATTACGGATCACTTCCGGTGCTTCATGGCAGTTAACATCTGCATTATGTAAAACAGCCGTATCAGGTGTTTTTATCTCAATTGTTTGTAGCAGTTCATCTAGTTTTTCTGCCGCAGGCTCCATTAAAGAGCAGTGCGAAGGAACACTTACAGGTAACAAAATAGCTTTTCTTGCCCCTTGCTCCTTTGCAGCTTCGATTGCTCTCTCCACCGCTGCTGCATTACCTGCAATAACAACTTGCCCTGGGGCATTAAAGTTTACTGCTGAAACGACCTCATCATCTGCCGCCTCTTTGCATGCGGCAACCACAAGGTGGTTCTCTAAGCCCAGAACAGCAGCCATCGCGCCTACTCCATCAGGTACGGCTTCTTGCATAAAGCGGGCGCGTTCAGAAACTATTTTGACAGCATCTTCAAATGCAATTGAATTTGCACAAACAAGCGCACTGTATTCACCAAGGCTATGCCCTGCCATCCAACTTGGGTGAATATCGGTTAATTTGCTCCAGATACGCCATGTTGCAACGCCTGCAGCCAACATCAAAGGTTGGGTATTGATCGTCTGATTTTGTAGATCGGCCGGCCCCTCTTGAGCGATCTTCCAAAGATCTTTACCTAAAACCTCTGATGCCGCTTCAAATGTCTCTTCAACCTCAGAATGGCCTGCCGCGAGCTCTGACAGCATCCCTAATGACTGAGAGCCTTGACCCGGAAAAACGAAGGATAAATTAATTAATTTATTCATAGTGTTAGAGTATTAACTTAATGTTATTAGTATTTAATTAACGCAGAACCCCAGACAAATCCACCACCAAATGCCTCTAATAAAACAGTTTGTCCGCGCTGAATTCTGCCATCGCGGATCGCCTCATTTAGCGCAAGTGGAACAGAAGCCCCAGAGGTGTTTCCCTGCTTTTCAATTGTAACAACAACCTGCTCCATCGGCATTTTCAGCTTTCTAGCAGTTGCTTTGATTATTCGCATATTAGCTTGATGTGGTACCAGCCAGTCAACATCGGACTTCTCCATATTATTGGCCGCAAGCGTCTCGTCGACAATTTTCCCCAAGGTGTTTACAGCGACCTTAAAAACCTCATTCCCGGACATTTTCATATGGGCCTTTTCGTCGGGCTTCGCTTGATCACCAATTGGGTTAGGAATATATAATAGTTCATGGTGCTGACCATCAGAATTAAGATGAGTAGACAAAACTCCCGGCTCTTCACTGGCTTCGAGTAAAACGGCACCAGAGCCATCACCAAAAATAATTGCAGTTCCTCTATCTTCCCAATTGATAATACGAGAGTTGACTTCACTGCCGACTACAAGTGCTCTTTTAACACTACCTGCACGAATAAATTGATCTGCAATACTAAAAGCATAAATAAATCCAGAGCAAGCAGCTTGAACGTCAAAGGCAGCACAATTTCCCGTTCCTAGACGGTTCTGTAATAGGCAGGCGGTACTTGGGAAAATACGATCAGGTGAACTTGTTGCGACAATAACAAGGTCGATTGAATCTGGCTCAATACCAGCGGCTTCAATAGCTTGTCTCGAAGAGATTTCGGCCATACTAGAAGCTGTTTCAGTCGGCGCAGCAATCCGGCGCTCTTCTATTCCTGTTCGCTCCCTAATCCATTCATCGCTCGTATCAATCTTTTCCGCAATGTCATGGTTTGTTCGGACCTGTTCTGGAAGATATCCACCGGTTCCGATGATACGTGAATAGATTGTCATTACCTGCCTCTTTCAGTCAAAAGCCGTTCAACCTCGGCATTTATTTTTCCTGCAACATTCTCTTCAATCTCAAGATAGGCAATTTTAACTGCATTCTGAAAAGCAAGAGTGTCAGCACCTCCGTGGCTTTTCACAACAATCCCTTTTAGCCCCAAAAAACTGGCGCCATTATATTCCCTTGGGTCAATTTCTTCTTTAAATGCCCTAAGGACGGGCTTAGCTAGCAAGCCAACAATCTTTCCATAAAAAGAGCTTGTGAAGCTCTTTTTAAGCCTGCTGGCAATCATTTCAGCTAACCCTTCGGTGGTTTTAAGTGCGATATTACCAACAAAACCATCTGCAACAACAATATCGACATCGCCTAGGAAAATATCAGTCCCCTCAACGAAGCCAACGTAATTTAGCTCTGAGTCAGAAAGTAATTGAGCCGCTTTTTTTACCTGCTCATTCCCTTTCATCTCCTCTTCACCAATATTGAGCAACCCTACTTTTGGCTTTTTAATATGCTCTACCGCCTTAACAAGCTCATTTCCCATCAAGGCAAAATGGAATAGGTGCTCTGCCCTACTCTCCACATTTGCGCCCAGATCAAGCATATAAGTATGCTTTTCCAAGGCTGGAAGTGTGGAGATAATCGCCGGACGATCGAGGCCAGGAATCATTTTAAGAACAAAGCGAGCTGTTGCCATCAAGGCGCCAGTATTTCCTGCACTGACGCAGGCATCGGCAACGCCTTCTTTAACTAGGTTGATGGCTACGCGCATTGATGAATCTTTCTTATTGCGCAGCGCTTTAGATGGTGATTCATGCATTTCAACGCATTGACTAGCATGCCTGATTTGAATGCGGTTATTACCTAAGTCCCAGCCAGAATCTTTAAGTGACGCACCAATTTTAGCCTCATCACCCACCAAAATAAGGTTTAACTGAGGAAATTGATTAAGGCTATTTATTGATGCTGGAACGGTTACAGATGGGCCGTAATCGCCTCCCATTGCATCAACAGCAATCGTGAACATACTCATGTTATGAGTCCCTAGAATTGAGAAAGGCCCTGTTATAAATCAACAGGGCCTATTTTAAATCTGAATCCAGACTTGGTAGCAGGGATCTATTATTCCTCGCCTTTATCTTCTACAACCTTGCGTCCACGATAGAAACCATCAGCGCTCACATGGTGTCTTAGGTGTGTTTCGCCAGTTGTTGGCTCAATTGATAAAGTTTTACCCGTCAGTGCATCGTGTGAACGACGCATGCCGCGTTTTGAACGTGTTTTTCGGTTTTGTTGTACAGCCATGATTAAACTCCAGGTCGGTCAGTCTTTCTTTAAATTTGCTAAAACAGAAAAAGGATTAACAACCTCTTTCTGTTCTGGTTCTTCTTCAATATTACTGCTTGTATTTACACCGATACGGCAATCACCATGCTTTGCAAAGTCTGGTAAAGCGAGTATCAGCTCATCTTCCACAATATCCATTAAGGCAACTGTATCCTCAGTACTTTGAAGCAGCAGTGCTTCATATTCCTCAGACAGTCGCTCTGCCTGCTCGATTGATGTCACAATCGAAAGGCTTACTTTTCTATCTATTGGCAGGTCAAGCGCATCCATACAGACCTGACAGTTAAGCTTTAAATCAGCAAGAACAAAGCCTGTAATGACCCGGCTCCTACCTTCACGTTGAAAATTCAACTCAAAGCGTACACTTCCTTCATCCTGAGCCAACATCCCTTTAAGCCGCAATAAATTTGCTAGGGGGTATTCCCCTTGAATCAAACACCCTTTTTCAGCTAAAGCCAAGGGGGAAACATATTCAGGAAGGTGGCTCGACATATCTGTACAATGATACTTTGAAATCTAAAACCATGTCAAAAAATGTCTACAATAAATAACATTCCTAAACAGCTTGTCCTCGCCTCCAGCTCCCCATTCCGACAGGCGTTGCTAAAAAAGCTGCATCTTAGCTTTTCAGCTGCCTCTCCAGATGTAGATGAGACCGCGTTAACAGAGGAATCTCCCCGTGATTTGTCGAAACGGCTCGCTGTTTTAAAAGCCCACGCATTGGTTAGTAAATACCCGAATCATTTAATAATTGGATCTGATCAAGTTGCCATGCTTGGAGAGCAGCAACTTCATAAACCCGGTTCTCCAGAAAAAGCTTTTGAAGATCTCAAAAGAGCCAGCGGGAAACAGGTCGTTTTTTATACATCAGTTTGCCTTTTGGATAGTGAAACAGGCCAATACATTACTGACGTTGATCGCTGCGTGGTTCACTTCCGCACACTAACAGAGTCTCAAATCGCCCGTTACATAGAGCTAGACGAACCCTATAATTGTGCCGCTAGCTTTAAATCTGAAGCAATGGGTATCGCTCTATTTGAAAAAATAGAGGGCGAAGATCCAAACGCATTGATTGGTTTACCACTAATCCGGCTAATCAGAATGCTTGAGGCATTTGATTATCCTGTTCTATCGTGACGACTATTTGGGACCCAACAACTCGATCTTGTATCCATCTGGATCTTCCAGAAAAGCAAGCACTGTTGTGCCACCTTTCATTGGCCCTGCCTCACGGATAATCTTGCCACCTCGCAGCTTGATTTCTTCACACGCTTTATAGACATCATCCACCTCAATCGCGATATGCCCGTAGCTATCTCCTAATTCATATTGATGAATATCCCAGTTCCAAGTTAGTTCAATAGCTGCCTGCTTTGACTCATTTTCATACCCAACGAATGCTAGAGTAAATCGGCCTTCTGGGTAATCCTTACGGCGCAACAGGCCCATCCCCAACTGCTCTGTGTAAAACTGTAGTGACCGATCTAAATTGGTCACTCGTAGCATGGTGTGCAGTAATCTCAATTTAACCGTCCTTTAAACCACATTAAAGTTTCGCATCATTCCCATATCTTCATGCTCAAGATTATGGCAGTGATAAAGAAATAGACCTTTAAAATCCTCGAACGGTTTGACCATTGTCACTCGCTCACCCGGCATAACCAAAACCGTATCCTTCCATCCACTGTCCACAAAACCCTCATTTAAAGCACCGTATGATCTTTGATAGTTAGGGTTGATTTCGCGTTTAATAATCTGAAATTGCTGTCCATGTAGATGCATTGGGTGTGGAAGACGCATTCCTCCTCGCGTTTGATAGCCATTATCAAATTGAATCAAATGGTGGCTATCTAGTGCTACGCGCTCGCTAGGTGTCGCCTCCATCATTTCAAACTCTTCACCATTCAGCCACCAGTTCATGCGGCGCATTCTAAGCGCAATTGACATGGGCTGCTCAGGGTTGACAACATCTGCCAAACCAAGCTGATTAATTTTTGAAAGTGTTACTGGTAGCTCTCTGGAATCCGCTATTTTTTCTGCTTTGGCCACTTTCACCTTCATAACAGAAAATTCACTCCCTTCAGGAAGGCTACTACCCATATGCATTCGCATGTTTTGGAAAGGCAGACTTACCAAAGAGTGAATAGAGCCAATCTCTCTATCCCTAAAATCGGCCCAGATCTCAACTCTTTCTGCTGGAGCCAGAGATATATAGTTTCGTGTAACAGGCTTTTCTAGCAATCCGCCATCGGTTCCAATGACAGTCAGCGGCGTCCGATCGTCCCAAGCAAGTTTATAAATTCGCGAATTTGAGCCATTTATCAGCCTAAGTCGATAGACACCCTGTGAAACGGGTAATTCGAAGTCGGGGCGCCCATTCACCAATATCTCCTCCCCAAGAAAACCCATCATATGCTCACGCATATGTGAGGTGTATCTGAGCTTGTTATCTTCTGTAAAACTTCGGTCTTGAATAACAATTGGCAGATCTTTTGCCCCACTTGGAAGATTGAGCTGTGCCTCGTTATCATCAGAAACAATAATAAGCCCGGCTAACCCAGAATAGACCTGTTTCGCTGTCAACTCATGAGTATGAGAGTGATACCAATACATCCCCGCTCGGTTAACAACCGTAAACTCATAAACGTAACTATCTCCGCTGTTGATAGCATACATTGGATGACCATCCATGACCTGAGGTACATGCAAGCCATGCCAGTGGACAATACAGCGCTGTGGTATCCGGTTGTTAAAATGAATGCGTATTCTTTGGCCTTGTTTAAGATTAAAAACAGGCCCTAAATAGCTATCAGGAACCTCTTTTAAAGTTTCGGAAGGCCCTTTAAGTAGCTCAGCACGAAATTTCCATACGAGCGTTTTAGGGCCTTCGTATATCGGAACACGGGCACTTTTTGCTGTTAAATTAATTTCGACATCGGGATTGAAATCGGCAGTAGCAGAACGAACAACGCTCCCCTGCTGCGCAAAAGATAGACCGGAAAAGGTCGACAGCAAACCAGCGCTGGTATAGCCAAGAAATTGCCGTCTTGAATAACCTTCATCAGACATAGAAACCCCTCAAAGTTTTTATTATATTGAGGACACTATAAGAGAAATCTGATAAAGCGTCACCACCCAGTTAACGCTAAAAAAACAAAATAACTAAAACTGGCCTACTGAAGAGGGGACCATAAGCCCAAACAATTGCATTAGCTGCTCTGGCGCCTGCTCCATAACTGCCAAAATATCAGGCTCAGAAAGGCCTGTGATAGACCAAGTTTCATCACTGATTTCTGCAAATGCATCCTGAAGAGAGTCCCCATTTTCTTCAACTCCAGATAGAAGGTTTGCAAGATAAACAAAATGCGCCTCCAAGACAGGGTTAGGTGCCTCTCCTGGGTTCAGGTGGAATTTTATTGACTCTATCAAGGCGGACGAAAGCTCCCATTTCTCTAGAATGGCCGCACTCACATCTGCATGCGTAAAACCTAGTAACTCTTTTTCTAAGCCCGAAATCAATCTTCTATCACCATTGGTAGTAGAGAGTATTTCTCGAGATTGATCCGGAAGTTTATTGTACATAAGCAATGATCCCAGATCATGAAGCAAACCTGCGATAAAAAGACGCTCAGAATGCAAAACAGTCCCTTTTTTAGCGAGTAATTTAGCGATAACACCACAATGGATGGAATGCATCCAGAAATCGCTCATATCCACTAAATCATTTGGGATTTTATTGAACTCATAAATTGCTGAAGAGGCTAAAATCAAGGATCTTAACTCGTCCATTCCAACTATTGTGACCGCTCGCGTTAAGGTGTCTATCTTTGCTGGAAGCCCATAAAAAGCACTGTTGACAATTTTTAAAAGCTTCGCCGTCATGGCGGGATCAGTGAGAATAACTTCCCCTATATCATCGGCTGTATAGCGGGGATCGCCAATCATTTCATCCACCTGAAAATAAAGTTCAGGTAATGAAACTAAATCAAAGCTATTACTGATAAGTTGCTCTGGTGTTGTCTTTTCTTGAGTCATGATTTGTAAAAAGCCATTACTTTAGCCACATAGTTTTGTGTTTCCGGGTAAGGAGGAATCTTATTTCCATAGCGAATCACGGCATTTTCACCCGCATTATAGGCTGCAAGCGCCAATTTCAAGTCCGAATCAAATTGCCGCATTAGGTCTCGAAAGTACTCTACGCCTCCTCGAATATTTTCTATTGGATTTCGACGATCTGATACACCGTATCGTTTTGCTGTTCCTGGCATTAACTGCATCAAACCAACCGCGCCTTTTTTTGATACAACATCAGGGTTATAGGCTGATTCCGTCCTAATTAAAGCGTGAATAAGATTAGGATCAAGGTTAACTTTATTAGATAATCTATTGATAATAGGTGAAAATCTTTTTTTATTGGCTTCCATTTCTCGGACGGATACAGGCTTTCTGGATGTCCGAAAAACCAGCTTATACTGATTGCCTACGGGTTCATCTGTGTAATAAATACGGCCATTTGCATCTACACGTTTGTAGACATCCGCAACGCCATCTAACGGCGCAAGAGTGACGCCGCAGAGGATAATAAGTCGACAAATGAAGTTGGTCTTAGGTTTCAAATCTATCAAAGGTTTCCGTTAGTTTCCTTACAAATATAGCCCATTTGCAACTCTTTTGTTAACAGAAGAGATAGGTTCTTCAATTAGCTAGATCTTTTGTTCCACGCCTTTTCCAGCCGCTTAGGCGAAATTGGGTAGGCTGTTTTTAATGGTTGTGAAAAAAGTGAAACACGCAGCTCTTCAAGCTGCCACCTAAATGAATCTTCTTCTGGATTCAGCACACCATCACTCATCGATTGCCAAAATAGAGACTGGTATTTTTCGATAATCTCATAGTTCTGGCTATCCCTTTGTAAGTTTCCTGCCACCTTATCAAGTCTTATTGTTATCGCCTTAAGATAACGTGGGTACTGCTTAAGCTTCTCCAATGGGACATGGCGAAGAAATCCTAGGTAAAGAAGCGCCCCTAACTGTTGCAAGATATCAACTCCTATCGGCTTTTGATTTTTCCAACTGCTTAGGCTATCAAGAGCAGATTTATAATCAGATAGTATTGTTGAAAGCAATTCAGCAATTTCATATCCACGGCTATTTAAATTGCAGCGATTAGCTTCAAGGCTCTGCTCAAAATCCAACTCTGAGCGAATCTCATTATCTAAAAACAGAGATGAAATCAGACAATGTTGTAAATCATCATAAAGATCCACATTTTCCTCTATTTGCTTATACGGGTGTTTGGGTAGGCGACTATAAATTAGCTCATCTTTTGCATTAATCGATAGGTTTCGCACCAACTGTTTCAGCTCTCGTTTTAGCTTGAGACGAAAAAGCCTAATAACTCCCTGACGATGTGCTGTTTTTGCTTTGCTCTGAGAATCTAACAGCTGCAGGCCGACAGATTCCTGCTCGTCGATCATGGCTGGATAAGCCAGTATTTCATGATTGTTACTTTGAAGCCTTTTTTGCCTTGGGATATCACCAAATTCCCAGTCAGAAAGGCCACTCTTCTGCTCATCAGATTCCAAAGTGGAATGAAATTTTTCCTTAGCCACAAGAGAAAACTCATTTTGTAACAGCCCTAAATCACGGCATGTTTTAACTTTTTCACCTTTTTCATCAAGCAACCTGAAATTCATTTGCAGATGTAATGGAAGCTTCTCTGGAAGCCAATCTTTGGTGTTAACAGTTGTGCCAGAAATATTTGTTAGTTTCTTAGATAGCTCTTGGTAAAGAGAACCTTTCCAGAGAGGTAGCTCAGGTAGGCAACGGTCCACATGATCCGGTACAGGTACAAAATTCCGGCGAATTGCCTTAGGTAGCCCTTTGATCAATAAAATCATCTTTTCCCGGATAAGTCCCGGAACAAGCCATTCAAATGGTTCAGCTGTTAATTGATTCAATTGCGCCAGCGGTATAATGGCCGTTACACCATCGTCGACATGCCCAGGTTCAAAACGATATTCGAGTGCGACTGAAGCATCGCCACAGCTAAAATGATCTGGAAAGTTAACTTCATCAATTTCAGCGCTCTTAGAGGCTGTTATCTCCTCCAAAGTGAGTCTCAACAACTTTTGATTTTTACGCTCTTTTAACCACTTGTTAAAACCGGTTACGTCATAAATAGTGGCAGGAATACGCTCGCTATAGAAATTAAAAAGCCACTCATCATCTACAACAAGATCAGCTCTGCGCCCTTTTTGCTGCTCATAATCGGCCGTTTCAAGAAGTGATTTATTATGCTTGAAAAACTCAGCACGGCAATCGAAATCTCGTTCAACCAACGCTGAGCGAATAAACAGTTCACACGCCCCGGGAGGATCCATTTTGTAGAGCGGCACTTTCCGCCCCTTGTTGAGCATTAATCCAAATAAAATTGAGCGTTCATACACCATCGCCTGCCCTGCTCGCTTCGACCAGTGCGGCTCATAATGTTGATGTTTCAACAGGTGTGAGGCTGCTTGTTCAATCCATTCGGGCTGAACAGCTGCCACATTGCGGCCATAAATACGGGTTGTTTCGACCTGTTCAGAAACCATTATCCATTTTGGCTTCGCCTTAAAAAGAGCAGAGCCGGGGTGAATAAAGAACTTCGTATTCCGTGCCCCAAGATATTCTGATTGATCATTTTTGAAACCGATTTTTGTAATCAAGCCGGAGAGCAAGGCACGATGAATCGCCTCATATTCAGCGGGTGTGCTATTTAACTTAAAACCAAGTTCCCCCTTCACCACTTTCATCAATTGCTGATAAATCTCCTGCCACTCTCGCATCCGCAAATAAGAGATAAAGTGATCACGACAAAAACGGCGGAGTTTGCTATTGGAAAGATGTTGCTTTTCTTTCTGAAAACAGTTCCATAAATTTAGGAAACTGATGAAATCAGACTGCTCATCACGGAATCTTCTTTGTTTCTCATCGGCAGCCTGCGCAAATTCAAGCGGTCTTTCACGAGGATCTTGAATTGATAGTGCAGAAACAATCACCAGAACCTCAGCCAAGCTTCCCTGCTCTTTTGCAGAAAGAACCATTCGACTCAGTTGGGGGTCAAGTGGAAACTTAGCCAATTGCCGGCCAATTTGGGTCAGCTTGTGAGCAGGATCTAAAGCCCCTAGCTCTTGCAAAGTCTTCACTCCACCGCGAATCATTTTATCTTCGGGTGGTTCAACAAATGGGAAGTGCGCTATATCTGCAAGATTTAATAACTTCATCTGCAGAATAACCGAAGCAAGGTTTGTTCTATGTATCTCCGGCTCTGTAAACTCAGGGCGCAAGTTAAAATCATCCTCAGAATAAAGTCTGATGCAGATTCCAGCAGCCACGCGGCCGCAACGGCCACTTCTCTGATTGGCGCTAGCCTGAGAAATTTTTTCAATCGGCAGCTTTTGTATTTTACTCCGATGACTATAGCGGCTAATTCGTGCAACACCGGTATCAATTACACAACGAATGCCGGGCACAGTCAGCGATGTTTCCGCCACATTGGTGGCTAAGACAATTCGTGTTTTTGAATGACTCCGAAAAACATTAGCCTGCTCTTTAGCGCTCAAACGGGAATAAAGTGGCAAAATCTCACAATCAGCTGGGTGGTGTTTCCTCAAAGATTCTGCAGTCTCACGAATTTCACGCTCTCCACTTAGGAAAACGAGGATATCACCCGCTCGCTCACTATGTAGCTCCGCTGCAGCGTCAATAATTGCCTGCTGCAGGTCTCGATCAGTCTCATCACCAAGTTCGCCTTCAATAGGTCGGTAACGCATCTCCACAGGAAAGCTACGTCCTGAAACATTGATTATCGGTGCATTATCAAAATGACGTGAGAAGCGATCTGGATCAATTGTTGCCGAGGTAATTATCAACTTTAGGTCACGGCGTCGAGGCAAAAGCCATTTCAAATAACCGAGCAAGAAATCAATATTGAGGCTTCTTTCGTGCGCCTCATCCAAAATCAACGTGTCGTAATGACTTAGATAGGGATCGCTTTTTATCTCTGCCAGCAAGATCCCATCTGTCATCAGTTTAATTAATGAATCACGATGCTCGACTGCCTGAAAACGAATCTTATAACTAACCGACTCGCCAACAGGTTGACCAATCTCTTCAGCAACTCTTTCAGCGACCCTAATTGCAGCTAACCGCCTTGGTTGTGTATGGCCAATCAAGCCGGCAACTCCTCGTCCTAGCTCTAGACAAATTTTCGGCAACTGAGTCGTTTTTCCCGAGCCCGTCTCGCCACAAATAATTGTGACTTGGTTCTCAGAAATAACTTTTCCAATTTCCTCTCTTTTCTGGCTAATGGGTAGGTCAGGGAATTCAAGCTTAGGTACTAAATTTAGTCGTCTAGAATGGTGCTCAACTGAAATTACTATATCTTTATATATTTCATTAAGATACAGGTCTTTTCTTGCGTCTTTTATGCTACCTAGTTTTCTTAGTTTTTTCTTAAATAAGAAGCGATCTTTACAAAGGCAATTTGCAATGGATTTCTGAATTTCAACAATATTTTTCTTCATAAATAGCTAGCAAGTTTGGTTTTTTGAACTAACTTTTTCAGGACATAATCTTTTAGCTTGGTACAACATAATAATAGGTTCAATAATGAGCGACAGCATCTCTTTTCTTCCATCGTATAAAGACCAACCAACAAAATCGGCGGAATATCTTCGCCAAGCTTTACCGTTGATGACCCGAAATAAAATCTCAACAGATCCCACCAATTATGCAATTTGGTACGAATACGTTGCGGGGCAAAATGGCGCATTGAAAGAGGCCATTGATGAAATGATCGAAAAGAAAACACCATTTGATTCAAAAACAAGCGAAGCATTATATAAAAAATACATCTGTAATGATTCTATCGAATCATTCGAGAACGTTAGAAACAACCTGCTAAAGCTTTTAGGAAAAACTCAGCAAGATGTGAGCAAGGCAGGGGAAACCGCATCGGATGCAAGCGGTCAGTTTTCTGAAAAAACAAAATTGCTAGAAGATGCGGATGATATTTCTGATATCAAGAGTATTGTCTCAGAAATCATTGCAGAAACTACACACCTTACAGAGGCTTCCCAATCACTCAAACAAGAATTAGATAAAACAAATAGTGAAATTGATACACTTCGTTCAGAACTCGAGGTTGTTAGAGAGGCTTCAATTACCGATGCTTTGACAGGGCTGTTGAATAGACGTGCCTTTGACAACGAACTCAATAATATTATTGAAGTTGCAGAAGTCTATCCGCAGGGTGTTGTTCTTTTAATGATGGATCTTGATCATTTCAAGCGGGTTAATGATAATTTTGGTCACCTTGTAGGTGACAAGGTTCTTCGCTACACCTCCGCTTTAATGAAACAGCATGTGGAAGACAATCATCTTGTTGCGCGTTACGGTGGTGAAGAAATGGCTGTAATCATGCCCGACACAAGCCATGATAAAGCTGTAAAAATTGCAAACAAAATACGCATAGCGCTTGAGAAAAGCCGCCTGCAAAGAAAAGATAATGGTGAATCGATTGGCGAGATCACCATTTCAATTGGTGCCGCCAAACTTCAGCCAAGTGACACAATTGATACATTAATTGGCCGCGCAGATGATTGCTTGTACAAAGCAAAAGAAACTGGGCGCAATCGAGTTATTGATGATTCTCAGTTATAGAAACAGTTAACCGCTTTATTATTTAAGAAGGCGTTTTTTAAGTAGTAAAATTGCGATGCTTAAAAAAGAGAGGCAATAAATAACCGGTACGGCTATATGTATCAACAGGTTATCAGGAAACCCGCCCGTCATTAAAGGCCTGACCATTTCTACAATATGAAACAATGGCAGGGCTGACACTCCGTCTCGCACCACCTCTGGCAGGGACGTCAGAGGAAAAAAAACACCACTGAGCAGCACCATCGGTGTTACCACCAGTGAAAGGTAGTACATAAAGAAATCATAGCTTCTAGAGAGCGCCGTAACCGTTAGCGCAATCGACCCAAAACAACAGCCGGTAAGAAATGCAATTGGCAATACCCAAAGTGCTGTTGTGCTCTCAACAAAACCAGAGAGTGTTGTTACCAAAAGAATGGCAAGTGCGCTGATAACACTTTTAGTACCCATCCAAAGTACCTCACCGCGCACAATATCAGTCACACCCAATGGTGTCGAAAGCATCCCATCCCAAGTTCGCTGGACTTCCATTCGAGTATACGCAAGATAAAGCCCCTCAAAAGTTGCCGTATTCATTGTGCTCGTCGAGAGGATACCCGATGCCAAAAAAACGATATAACTCATACCCTCTACGCTACCGATAAATTGACCCAAGCCATAACCTAGCGCAAAAAGATAAAACAGAGGTTCTGCAAAACTTCCGAGCAGGGATGAGCCGGCAAGTTTGCTCCAAACCTTAGCATTGCGTAGCCAAACGGAGAAACAGCGAGAGAATGCACCCTGTGGGGTTAGGAGATCAATCATCCCTAAGGTCTCTGCCTGTTAATTTCAGGAAAACATCTTCAAGATTTGCAGGTCGATAGAGGTAGCGCAAACCACCCCACCCATCTAGGGTTTCTATTAGCTCTTTAAGCTCTAAGCCATAATAAAATCGGGTTTCTCCAACTTGCTCATAGCGAATTCCTGCCTCAAGTTTTAAAGTGCTATGCCACTCGTGGACACCCTCACCATGTACCTCTAGAACATGCGGTTCAATCTGCTCATCAATAAGAGACTCCGGCCGATTGTCTGCCAATATATCCCCTTTATCCATCACAATAATTCGATCACAAAGACGCTCAGCCTCTTCCATGTAATGCGTGGAGATGATGATCGTAAGCCCCTCCTTCTGGAGTTGACGTAACTGCTGCCAAATAAGCTGCCTTGCTTGGGGGTCAAGACCGGTTGTTGGCTCATCTAGAATCAATAAGTCAGGTTCGTTGATCAATGAACGCGCTAAAGTAAGTCGCCTTTTCATCCCGCCAGACAGTGACTGAATACGGCTATCCGCTTTATCCTGAAGAGAGGCAAAATCCAGTAGTTTTTGAATACGGGGCTCAAGCACCTTCCGGCTATAGCCAAAATAGCGCCCATAGCTATAGAGATTTTCAGAAACAGAAAAGTCAGGATCAAGATTATCAATTTGTGGAACAACCCCCACTTTTGAGCGCATCTCTCTAGCACGGTCGGGGATGGAAAACCCCAGAACTTCAAGCATTCCCTTGTCGGCTTTAGTATGGCCAACCAACATCCGCATCGTTGTCGTTTTCCCTGCACCATTAGGCCCCAAAATGCCACAGCACTCGCCCTTTTTGATTGAAAGATTAATATCCTTCACAACCATTTTTCCATTGTAGCTTTTTGCCAAATGGGTGGCATTAACGATGACTGAAGGACTCATTAAATGTACTATCTGTGGGAGCTTAACAAGGGATGCATTTGTACCATGTATTGCCCTTTTTGACCAGAATTGAGAACACAAAAAAGCCAGAATGAACGCATTAGAAAACAGACCTAAAATTACCGGGGTAGTCCTTTCTGGCGGCCTTTCTCGGCGCATGGGCGGTCAGGAAAAGGCACTTCTTAAACTTAAAGGGAAAACGATGATTCGTTACACCCTTGAAAAACTCGGCCCACAGGTTAATACGCTTATCATTAATGCAAACCAACATACTGAGCAATATCAGCAGTACGGTTATCCAGTAATCGGTGATCAGTTCGGTAACTTTGATGGCCCTTTAGCCGGAATCTACACCGCACTTTCCTATTCAAATGATCCATTCCTTATGGTTGTGCCTTGCGATAGCCCGCTTATTTCAGATAATCTGGTTGAGCGGTTATACAGTGGAATTTGTAACAGCAAGAGCCTGATAGCTGTTGCTCATGATGGGGAGCGGCTTCAACCTGTTTTCGCGCTGATCAGTAACCAACTTAACTCTTCGCTTGAGTCATATCTTAAAACTGGCCAGCGTAAGCTTGATAGTTGGTATGTGGAAAACAGAGCAGCCATTGTTGATTTCTCAGATGCTAAAGAGATGTTCCTTAATATCAATACAGCTGAGGACTTAGTTGCCTTGGAAAAAAAGCTATAGCCCAGTTTTCGTGATAAAAACAGGATAGTCTTGCACTGCACCTGAGGCCCACCCCGTTATTGCGGCCACAATTAAAAAAGCAACCAACCCAATAGTTAAAGCAAACAAAAACCGTGGACTCAAAATAGAGTGATTCTTCTGGTTTAAGCTATTCACAAAAGTGGTTGTAGCGAAAAGAGCCGCCAAAACAGCAGCTGCTGAAGAAAGAACGCCCGCAACTAAAGAGGCACACCAAGGACACTGATGCTCTGCGAGTGGATCATGAATATTGCAGTGGCTTTCAAGACCGCTCCACGGCCAAGTGCAACCACAATCAAAGAGAAAGCCGCAAAAAGGTGTGAGGATAATGAGGCAAATCGCAACCGTAGAAAAACCTTCTATCGATGTAATACCCGTTTTTTTCACCAAAACATAGATTGATTCCATTATGCTGACTCGTGATTCTGATGAACTAACTGTAACAAAATTCAATAAGTCCAGATAAAAAAAGGCGCTGAAGATTATATCTTCAGCGCCTTTTTTCTTTAACAGGCTCAGATTTAGAAGTTTACATTACCTTCAATCCAGAACTTATCTTTATCATCTTTGCCACTTGTTGAGTCACCTTGACTGTAAGTTGCGTACTTCATAAGAACTTTATAGTGTTTGCCAAATTTCTTAACCGCAAGAAAATCAAGTTCATCACCATAATCAATGCTGCTATCTTCTGCTTCAAACTGATGATAAACAGCAACGAGTTTAACACCGGCAATTTTTGTACTCAGTGTTACGAAAGTATCTTCCAAGCCAAAAGCTGGTGTTGTTAAGAACTGGTCAGCCCAACCGTTAAATTTGTGATTAGTTCCAAGTGGTGTTTGAAATGCAAAGCCACTATTTGCCTCAAAAACCTCTTGGGCAATCTTTGCAGTAATACCGGCAAAAGAAAGTCCCGCCTCGACGAAATAGTAATCTAAATCCTCATCACGGCCTGTAGCTGGATCAATCTCCTGTTGAGCATACTCTGCGGTATAAACTGCTTTTAGCCCTTCAGATACTTTCGTGGAACCAGAAAAGCGCAAGCCCAACGTGTCAATCTGATCTACAGCCATACCATTGAAGATTGTTGCCTTATCGTAATCAATAAAGTAACCATAGCCAGTGAGATCACCAAATGGAAGCCCTGTATATTTGACATTGATAACAGGCACATCCGCTTCTACGTGCGTGCCTAGAATAGTGTGCACATCGTTGATAAAGCCAACAACGATCGTTGTGTCTGCAAGTGAAGTATTTGCAACAGTGAGCGCATCAAAGGTCTGTTCATTCTGGCGCCAACCAACATTGCCAACAAAACGTGAATTATCAAAAATGATACGTTGACGGCCTAACTTAACAAGTGTGTTATCAAAACCAGAATAGGAGATCCAGCCTCTATTCAATTCGTTGTTATCGGGATCGGCAATAACTGAGTAGCCAGCACCATGCCCTCTTTTGTCTTTATATTCGCGGTCACCTAATGGCGTTGTTGATTCAAGCTCTGCAAATGCTTTAAAACCAGCGAAATCAGGGGTTAAATAACCCAAGCGCACTCTTAGCGTCAACGCTTCGGCATCTTTTGCGGCAGAATCATCATTCACATCTTCATAACGAAGACGCGCATCAAACGTAATTTTGCCCATTTCTGGTGCAATAAAGGATGTGTGCTCCGCCTGTGAGGCAGTTGCCGTCATAGACAATGCTGCAGCAACACATACAGATAACTTACTTATTTTCATACTATTTTCCTTATTAAGACAAACAAAAAAGATAATCGCAAAGGCAATGTTGTTAATTAGGTAAATTTTACCATAATTTAAACAAGGTTAATTGCTAGATAACGATATTTTCATCACTAAAACCGATCTGAATTCCTTCTATATTTGCTTTCTCAACTAACGTTTGGATATACGCCTGGATAGAAAGCTGGGATGCTCTCTGGGTAAGGTAGTGTTTTATTTTTTCGGCAACCATTGGGTATTCAAGCTGTTTGCCTTCTACTTTTCTATTTATACGTACGATATGAAAACCGTAGCGGCTTTCAATAGGTGATTCAGCTAACCCTACAGGGAGTCTGACTAGCTGTTTCTCAAATTCTGGTACAGTTTGTCCCTTACCAATCTGACCGAGTGAACCGCCAGTTTTCTTCGACGGGCAGATTGAAAATTGCTCAACAAGTAACGGAAATTGCGAGATATCAATCTTTAATTCTTCAATGATAGACTCAGCTTTTAACTTCGCATCACTTCGTTCTTCAATATCATCTTTAGGAGCAGCCAATAAAATATGGTCAACCTCCATAAGAACTTCTGTTTTAAAGCGCTCACTATTGTTTTCAAAAAAACGTGCACAGTCTTCTTCAGAAGGCTCTTCGGATAGGCTGTTTTGCTCTATCAGTTTTGAAATGGCGGCCTCTTCATCTTCTACAACATTGTCTTCCGCCTCATTGATCAGAAGCTGCCGAATAACCAGTGCCTGCCCCGCTTTTTGGAGCGCCTCTTCAAAGCTACTGCCTTGATGGTACTGCAGTTCCTGGGCATAAAGCGTCTCATCTAGAAGAACACCATTGATCTTTATTTCTGGCAGAGGCTTGCTCTCTACACCTTCTGTCTGTACACCACAGTTACTCATAATTTCCTCTAAAACTAGATTGGGAATCATCTAGAGTTAGGGCAACTCAGCGTTGCCCTAACTCAAAATATGATGCTGATGATATTAGCGCTGCCTAACAATTTGATAGCGACGACCCAAGTACCAAACAGGTGCGCTAATAACATGCACTAAACGGGTAAATGGGAAAACTAGAACCATAGTCAGGCCGACAAAAACATGCAGTTTGTAGATGATTCCAACTGTTTCCATCGCTTCAGCAGCTTGCGCTCCTTGGAATGTGACAATACTTTGCGCCCAAGTTGCTAGCAGAACCATCACTGAACCATCCATATGACCGGTTGAGGCAATAATAGTCAAAAGACCAAGCACGAGTTGCACTAACAGCAAGCCTAAGATAAAGATATCCGAGTTACTTGAGGTCGCACGGACGCGTGTGTCTGTTAGACGGCGTTTAAGCAGCATCACCAAGCCAACTAGACAAACCAAACCAAAGAATCCGCCACTTACCATTGCGAGCAACTGCTTGTTTTCAGTACTAATGAAAACATGATAAATCGCTTCTGGTGTTAACAGGCCAACGAGGTGCCCCATCAAAACAAAGATAACGCCAACATGGAAAAGGTTGCTAGCAATTCGCATATCTTTCGAGTTGAGCATTTGGCTTGAACCCGCTTTCCAGGTGTAGGCTTCGCGATCAAAACGAATCCAGCTACCAACTAGGCAGACAAAGATTGCGATGTAAGGGTAAATCCCAAAAAACAAATTATTAAAGTAAGACATTTTTTTCTCCTTATATGGCTATTAAACAGCAGATTTGTCTGCTGGTTTTTGCCATGTAATGGGTGCTTCTTGTGCCGAATAACCACCGCTGCACGAAGATTCAGAACCAGATTGGACAGGATCATCAAACCGAATTTCCTTATCTTCCCAGGCCTTATCGATAGCATCCATCGTGTTATCAGGAACCTCTTTTTTAACAGATTCAGCTATTTTTTCTCGCTCAACTGTTGCTCCAGATAGCTCAATCAGTGACTCAAACAAAATACGGTAATCACATTCACGATCTAGTAACCGCTCGCTTAAGACTGTCAAAATATGGCTGACATCAGAGAGCCATTCCTGCACATAAGGCTTATCCTGCTCACTTAAGAACTCAAGATAAAGCGGAATGAAATCCGGTAGCTGCTCTGAATTAACATCAAAACCATGTGTTTTATACTCGTCCAGCAGGTTAACCATTGCTTGCCCACGGTCTCTTGATTCTCCGTGAACATGTTCGAACAAAAGAAGCGATAAAGAACGCCCTCGTTCAAACAAAAGGTCATACCGCTCTTGCGCATCGTAAAGATCTGAGCTAGCTAATTGCTTAATGAAGGCCACCAACTGACTTTTATGGTCAGTTGATAACACACTTTCATTAACCACATTGACCAGATCATTCGAGTGATCAAATAGCTCTTGCGATGGGTAATCGAGTAACCTTGAAATTACCTTTAATACCAACACGATGGGTTACTCCTGAACGATCTTAAACATATTACGTGTGCTGGTCTTCTTAGCACCGAACATATTTAAATCATTATTGCCTGAGCTACAGCCATTACCGAAAGTAAAACCACATCCACCTTTTTCAGCATAAGCCTCAGGGATATTCAATTCACGATGACCAGTTGGAATAACAAACCGATCTTCATAGTTTGCGATGGCTAGGTAACGATACATCTCATCTGCTTGCTTCTTAGTCAGACCTTCCTGCTCAAGAACCTCAAGATCTTCAATGCCTTCAACATTTTCTGCACGCTTATAGGCACGCATTGCTAGCAGCCTTTTCAGTGCGCGAGCAATTGGCTTTTCATCACCAGCAGTCAACAAGTTAGCTAAATATTTCAAAGGGATACGCAATGAATCTACATCTGGAATCACCCCAGCCTTACCTAATTGACCCGCGTCGGCAGCATTTTGAATCGGGCTCAATGGGGGCACATACCAAACCATTGGAAGCGTTCTATACTCTGGATGAAGTGGCAGAGCCAGTTTCCAGTCAACCGCCATTTTATAGACAGGTGATTTCTGTGCCGCGTCAATAACCGAGTCAGCCACACCATCTTTTTTCGCTTGCTCAATAACTTTTGGGTCATTCGGGTCAAGGAAAATTTCCAGCTGCTTCTCATACAAATCAACATCAGAAGTGGTTGAAGCAACTTCTTTAACCTTGTCTGCATCATAAAGCAGCACGCCGAGGTAACGAATACGACCCACACACGTTTCTGAACAAACCGTTGGCTCACCTGCTTCAATTCTTGGGTAACAGAAAATACATTTTTCAGATTTCCCTGATTTCCAATTGAAGTAGATTTTCTTGTATGGGCAACCACTGACGCACATCCGCCAGCCACGACATTTATCCTGATCAATCAGAACGATGCCATCTTCTTCACGCTTGTAGATCGCGCCAGAAGGGCAAGAAGCAACACAGGTTGGGTTTAAACAATGCTCACAAAGGCGCGGTAAATACATCATAAATGTATTT
>DEIG01000016.1:0-2585 GCA_002352345.1 Methylococcaceae bacterium UBA2780 | reverse complement strand
TTTTCGAACTCAGTACCAAGAATTTCTTCCCAGTTTGGCCCCCAAACGATTTTTTCCATCCGCTTACCAGTGATCAATGATCTTGGGCGAGCTGTTGGCTGATGCGCTGATTCTGGTGCAGTATGTAAATGCTGATAATCAAAATCAAATGGCTCATAGTAGTCATCGATTTCAGGTAGATCAGGATTTGCGAAGATATTCGCTAAAACCCGAAATTTACCGCCAATCTTTGGCTCGATTGAACCATCAGTTTTTCTGATCCAACCGCCATTCCACTTTTCCTGGTTTTCCCACTCTTTCGGGTAACCAATACCAGGCTTTGTTTCAACGTTGTTAAACCAAGCGTATTCAACCCCTTCGCGAGAGGTCCAAACATTTTTACAAGTAATTGAGCAGGTATGACAACCGATACATTTATCGAGATTCAATACCATGCCGACTTGAGAACGTATTTTCATAGTACTGTCTCCTTATACGTCTTGTGGAAGTGGTTGAGGAAGATCGTCACTGTCTGAACCTTCCAGCCAGTCAACTTTATCCATCTTTCTGACCACAACCATTTCGTCACGGTTACAACCAACCGTACCGTAATAGTTAAAGCCCCATGATTGCTGCGCATAACCACCAATCATATGTGTTGGCTTCATGATGACACGTGTCACTGAATTGTGGTGTCCACCACGTGTTCCGGTCATTTCACTGCCCGGAATATTCACAATACGTTCCTGAGCGTGATACATCATCACCATACCTTGGTTTACACGTTGCGAAACGACAGCACGACATGTGATTGCACCATTGGCGTTGAAAACCTCCACCCAGTCGTTATCTTCAATATCGGCCTCTTTAGCATCCACTTCGCTCATCCAGATAATTGGGCCACCGCGTGACAATGTCAGCATCAGCAAGTTATCAGTGTAAGTACTGTGGATACCCCATTTTTGGTGAGGTGTGATCCAGTTGAGCAAGATCTCTTTGTTGCCGTTATCTTTTGTGCCCTTAACCACATCAATTGTTTTAGTATTAACAGGAGGACGATAAGCCATCATCTGCTCACCAAAAGCCTGCATCCACTTGTGATCTTGATAGAACTGTTGACGACCGGTCAGTGTTCTCCAAGGAATCAGTTCGTGCACATTGGTATAACCAGCGTTATAGCTGACATGCTCATCTTCCAAACCAGACCAAGTAGGTGAAGAGATGATTTTTCTTGGCTGCGCTTGAATATCACGGAACCGAATCTTTTCATCATGCTTAGGTTTTGCAAGGTGAGTATGATCAATACCGGTAAACTCACCAATCGCTTCCCAAGCCTTGACCGCTACATTACCGTTAGTTTCAGGCGCTAGTGTCAAAATCGTTTCAGCCGCATCGATTGCAGATTCAATCATTGGACGGCCTTCACTAATACCCTCATCGGTATTGCGGTGATTTAGCTCACCCAGCAGTTTAACTTCTTCATCAGTGTTCCAGCCAATTCCTTTACCACCGTTGCCCAGTTTTTCAAGCAAAGGTCCCAGTGAAGTGAATTTCTTATAAACACTCGGATAGTCACGTTCAACCACAACCATATTAGGTGCGGTAACGCCTGGAATCAGGTCGCATTCGCCCTTTTTCCAATCTTTAACATCTAATGGCTGCGCCAATTCTCCAGCAGTATCGTGAAGCAAAGGAACCGTAACGATATCTTTCTCAACACCGAGAACACCCTCAGCAACTTCTGAGAATTTCTTAGCAATACCTTTATAGATTTCCCAATCAGATCTAGATTCCCATGCGGGATCTACAGCTGTTGAAAGCGGATGGATAAAAGGGTGCATATCTGAAGTATTCAGATCATCTTTTTCATACCAAGTTGCTGTTGGCAGGACGATATCTGAGTACATGCAGGTTGATGACATTCTAAAATCAAGTGTTGTCACCAGATCAAGTTTGCCTGTTGCACCCTCTTCAACCCATTCAGCCTCTTGAGGTTTAAAGCCACCTTGTTGCCCCAGATCGGCATTCATCACACCATTTTTCGCGCCCAAAAGGTACTTAAGCATGTACTCATGCCCTTTACCTGATGAGCCTAATAAATTTGAACGCCACACAAATAGATTGCGCGGGAAATTCTCAGGAGAATCAGGAGCTTCTGAAGCAAACTTCAAGCCACCACTTTTTAGCTGCTCAACAACATAGTCTTTCGGCTCCATCCCTGCAGCGTCCGCATCTTTAGTAATCTGCAAAGGATTACGGTTTAGCTGCGGCGCTGATGGCAACCAACCTAAACGCTCAGCCTTGATATTGTAATCAAGCATATGCTCAGGGAATTCACTCTTGTCAGCCAAAGGAGACAAGACTTCATGGATACTTATTTTCTCATGACGCCACTGCGAAGAGTGGTTATAGAAGAAAGAGGTACCATTCATTTGACGTGGCGGACGTGACCAATCTAAGCCAAATGCAAGCGGCAACCAGCCTGTCTGTGGACGCAGTTTTTCCTGACCAACGTAGTGAGCCCAACCGCCACCAGATTGGCCGATACAACCACACATCATCAGCATGTTGATAACGCCACGGTAGTTCATATCCATGTGATACCA
>DEIG01000003.1:6728-42130 GCA_002352345.1 Methylococcaceae bacterium UBA2780 | reverse complement strand
GCCAGAGCTAAAACAACCGCATTTTCTGAAACACCTGATGACTTGCTAAGGCCATTCGGAATGATGATGATGGCCATCGTTTGGTGGGCAGGACTTAACCTGTTATCTCTCCCCGATCAAGCCATGATTATATTATTGGTTGCAGTAAAAATATTAGCTGGGTTTGCTGGTGTATGGGCCGCCTATCGCTTGGTCGATCTGATCACGCAATACCTACGTTTCAAAGCAGGATTGACTGATAATAAAGTGGATGACGTCTTAGTCCCTCTCATCGGCAAAACGCTAAAAGTATTCGTCACCGTTATCGGCATCACGTTCGTCGCATCCAATCTTAATCTAAATGTATCAAGTCTGCTGGCTAGCTTAGGCCTTGGAGGCCTTGCCTTTGCACTAGCAGCAAAGGATGTCGTACAAAACTTGTTTGGTTCAATCACCGTTATTCTTGACCAAACATTCCATGTCGGCGACTGGGTTGTCGTTGGAGACATTGAAGGCAGCGTTGAAGAAATTGGTTTGAGAAGCACTAAAATTCGCACATTCTACGACTCGCTTATCACCTTGCCAAATTCGGCTTTCATTACCGCCAACGTTGATAATATGGGACAAAGGCGATACCGCCGCCTCAAATGCCAAGTTTCGTTGACCTATGACACACCACCCGACCAAATTGAAAGCTTTTGTGAGGGCGTTCGTGAGCTAATTCGCCTCCACCCCTATATGAGAAAGGACTATTTTCACGTATACCTAAACGACCTATCAGCATCTTCTTTAGATATTTTGGTCTATGTGTTCTGGGAAACCCCTGATTGGGGAACCGAACTAAGAGAACGCCAACGTTTTCTTCTAGATATTTTAAGGCTATCTAAAGCCTTAGATATTGAATTGGCTTTTCCAACCCAAACCTTACATGTTCGCAATCACCCCGAAGGTGTTAGTTCTGAAACACCTGACGTTATAAGCATATCCGAATTAACTCAACAGTCTAAAGATGCTGCAAAAAGCATCGTGACAGAAACAACTGGGCTCGATAAACGCCCGCCACCTGTAACTTTTTAACCAAAAGTGTCACTTATCTTATTGATTTTAATACTATTATTGCGAACGCACATTAAAGTTGAAGCGAATTAAAAGATAGGGCATAATTGCCGGCCATTGATTAAAACCTTTATTGCCAATATGCAGTCAACAATGTTACAAACAAAGCTACATAGAGCTACCGTGACCCACAGCGAACTTCACTATGAAGGATCTTGCGCCATTGATGGAAGTTTACTTGATCTGTCCGGCATACGAGAATACCAACAAATTGAAATATATAATGTCAATAATGGCGAACGTTTTACTACGTATGCAATACGCGCTGAAGATAATAGTGGCGTTATTTCTGTCAATGGTGCTGCAGCACGTCGCGCCGCTGAAGGTGATATTCTAATTATTTGCGCCTATTCAAATTATAATGAAGCAGAGCTTGCTTTATTTAAACCTCGACTCATTTACCTTGATGAAAATAACAATGTAAAAGAAACGAAAAATGCCATTCCTGTACAAGCCGCATAAAGTCTACCCTGTATATCTCTATTGAGATCAGGCATTTCAAATAGATTTACCAGTCATTGGCAAACGCGGATATTTGGCATTTTATCTCGAGGAACTTTGCATCACTTAACAGATAGTTTACGCACCTATCCGGCTACTTTTTTCACGTTAGTTCTATTACTAACTGGACAAACCGTTCGCGCGGCTGAAACCTCTCTTTACTTAGCCATTTCACATGAAAACAACACGTACCAAACCAACCTAACGGCTACTATAAATACGCATCCTGATAAGCTGTTTAAACTACTGACTACGTATAAAGAACTCTACAAGTTGAGCCAACTTATTCAAAGAAGTGAATTACAAGCTGGTGGAGAGTTATTGCTCGAATTGGAAAGTTGTTTTGCCTTTATTTGTTTTAATAAAAAACAAGTAATGAGCATGACTACTTCACCGTACACCGTCACTGGAACAATCGTACCAGAGCAAAGTGACTTTTCTTCTGGTTGGGCACGTTGGCACATTTCCAAGTTCAAAGATGGCAGTAAAATATTTTTTAAAAGCGAAATGACGCCCAAATTTTGGGTGCCACCTTTTATTGGGCCTTGGCTAATAAAACAAAAACTTGAAGATGAGGCCCTCTATAGTATCCGTTTTATCGAAAACCATATAACGGCCAAATAACGCGTTTATATAAGCACCCTGCTCAGCACAAAACCAACCCGTTACTTTTCCTATTAACCGACTGGCAGGCTTTGCTTATTCCACGCTAACATGCCACCTTTCATATTCTTTACTTTTTCAAACCCTAGCCCCTTTAATATTGCCGCCGCCGTTGTACTTCTAGCCCCAGAACGACAAACAAATATAATTTCTTTTTCTCGGAAGGCTTCTAATTCTTCTAATGCCGATGGAATCGTCGCTAGTGGCACAAGCCTGCTTCCTTTAATATGCCCTAACTCACCGACATATTCTGATTGCTCCCGCACATCAATAATAACGGAATCAGTATCCACCTTATCCTTCACGTCATCAGGATCCAGCTGTAACACTGCATTTAACTCAGCCACTTTAGGAAACTTGATTCGGTCGTCTTCGATCTCGCTTTGATTAATTTGCAATACCTCTTGAATTCGGTCTGGTAAAGGCAATTTCAAGTTAGCCATAATCTCGATATACTGCTCTCGCGTTTTACCCGCTATCCTAGGATTAGTTGCCTTCTCTTTTTCAATAGTCGACTGCGTATTTCCTCGGTAATCATGCCCAGGAAATACAATTGTTTCACCCGGCAGAGTAAATAGTTTTTGCGTAATTGAGTCGTATTGAGCGCCTGCATCCCCGCCGGCAAAGTCAGCTCGCCCCGTTCCTTGAATCAATATAACATCACCCGTTAATACACGGTCGCCGTTAACGTAAAAACTCAGGCTATCTGGCGTATGGCCTGGCGTTTCAAGTACTTTTATATCAATACTTCCTACGCGCAACTCATCACCATCTACTAAGCGCTCATCGACGTAAGGCTGGGGAGAACTTTCATGCATTAATATTTTAGTGCCTGTTAATCGTTTTACAGCAGTACAAGCAGAGCGATGGTCCGCATGCGTATGCGTATCAACCACAAAATCTAATGTGAGCTGATGATAAGCCAACACAGCAAGATAACGATCAATATTACTCTCAATGGGGTCTACGATTGCAGCTGCGCCGGCATCAAGGTCTGCAATTAAATACGATTTACATTGTTTGTTATTTAACTCCTGGAAAAACATACCCGACTCCTTATAATTAATAATTATTAATATATTCTAACCGATTTGGTGGAAAAAACACCTTGATATAAATCAATATTTTATCCAACCAATCTCTCTTGCTGTTAATTTACCAACCACACAAGACCTCAACGAAAATGGCATTTCTGACTCATTAATATCAACCGGTATTTTTCCTGCCATTATCTCAGCTTTTGTTTGTTGAAATTTTTGACTTGGTTTAGCATAACCATCAGGGAACACCGGCTGCCCGGTTGATACATCATACTTATCAGACGCACCCACCGTATGTAACAACTCATGGGCTATCACAATATTATTTTGCTGCACGTACTCAGCCGATGCAAAACCATTCACAACTCCAATCAATCCTTTTTGCAAACCTAAAGAGTGTGCTAACTTAACCCCTTCTTTTGCTAGGTGATATATCACATAAATATTTACTTGTACCTTCTCAGAAGGCGCCGCATGCTGGAATGACCACCAACGCATCTGCAAACTCCAAAATATCACATTTAACATATGTTGTTTTCTAGGTGGCTCAGGAGGCAAATCAGTTAGGCTATTTTGCAGTGATATTGCAATTGGGCTTTGCGCAAGCTCGTCGTACCGCTTCTGCTCATCTTGTAAAAAAACATCGATCTCAGCAAAGTCATTTTTAGCCAACCCTCTAATATACTCTTCCACAACCGCGCTTTTACCCCCATTGATAGGATAAATTGAAACTTGCAAAGGCTCCGCCCACGATGTACTTTCTAACCGCTGTAATTTACTGTAAAAAGCAATACCTATCAGCAGCAGCACCAATAACGTAAGCCTAATTAGTCTAAACATGTACTCACCAAACACCTTGCATTAATCCATCTTTAGTATAGAGAATAAATAAGCTTTTTTTTTCTAACTAAAATTGATCTATAATAGGGATGTGAAATATAACGGATAAGCAATGACTGAAGCTTTAGCAACAATTATCGTTGTTGTAATAATTGGCTATATTATCTATAGGAAACGAGCGGCTTTAACTAAGCCCAAAAGTCGTCAAGAGGAACTTATAGAGAAAAATGCTAATAAATTAATGGATATACAAGACTCGGACAGGATTTGGGGGGTTTATATTGATTATGATAATGAGCAAATTTGCTGCAAAAATGTTCTTTCACTTGAGAAAAAACCCATCTCAAAAAAGATCGCTCCTTCTTTGCCTCTTATAGGCTGTGACCGTTTGTTATGCCGCTGTTATTACGTTAGCTTGACTGAAAAACGGTCTAAAACAAGAAGGGAGTATCAAGATAGGCGTGATGAAATCCGCTTTGAAGACGAAAATGACCGCCGCACTGGCGCAGAACGACGATCTGGCGTATGGGTGCACCACGACGATTAGTTTTTATTGCTCAACAGAACTACATTTCGATAAAATTTCTTGATCCGGCATTCCGGCATTTTTCCAATACAAAATCAATTCAACTGTACATACCTTCGGCTTTTCAGAGTCCAAAGAGCTCACGCTTGGCTCACTCATATCATCTATAGCTCTAATAGCAATTGGCTGAGCTTTCTGGGACGTTAAAGATGCCGTTACCAAAGGATCACTAAACAATGCCTGCATTTTCTGTCTGAACGCATGTGGTAACGTTCTCTTTGCATTTGTTATAGGGCCAGCAATAACCGCCCCACCAAACGTATCATGCCCTTGCGTACGCTTATAGGACAATAATTGTTTCTCCGTGTTAAACACCTCAAGTTGAGCATCAAACCACAATGAGGTATCAATCGCTGTTAAGCTTTTCCATTCTTTTAGGGTAATTAAAGCAACTTTAGGTGCGCCTGAGTCTAACAACTTTTTCACTGCTTCTTGTTTGGACAAGCCAATATCGAGCAACACTGTTTTGATATTAGGAAACTTTTTAGTCAGCAATGAGGGTAACCGCCCAGAAAATTCTGTGACCATCGGTTGTTTAGACTGTGTAAATGCATCATATGGGCCACCCATTGATAATTGAAATTGGCCAATATATTTTGCTGGCTTATCTCCCGACAGAACGTATGGCCGTTCATCCAACACGCCCACAACGATAACATCCGAGCTTCCACCTTGTAGTTCTAATGCAGGCAATTCAAATGCAGCCTTACGTGTATTTTCAGTTAAAACACAACCAGACATAAACACCATTAATAACGCCACACCTAATTTATAAAACATTTAACAAACCCCATAATAATCAATGAAATTACAATACCTTTAGCTGGCAATCCAATCAAGACAAACTCTCTATTTATACAAAAAAACTGGTTTATAATACAAGGCACTTTAAGCCAAAAATAATTATGATGTTTAAAACAGCTGATCTATGTGACGAGTTCTCAGACACACTTCAAATTGTGACGCCTATGTTCCAATCATTTGGTGGCAACAAACGTTTCAGTGGCATCATCCAAACGGTAAAAATTTTCGAAGACAATGTCTTTGTTCGTGAAATGCTGTCCGAAAACGTGTCTGGCGACGTCTTAGTCGTTGATGGCGGCGGATCATTACGCTGCGCTCTACTAGGCGACATGCTCGCTGAAATGGGCTATAAGAATGGCTGGGCAGGCGTTGTCGTTTACGGTTGCATTAGGGACTCTGCTGACATTAATGAGATGCCTATCGGTGTTCGCGCACTGCAAACTAACCCATTAAAAAGCATTAAAAAGGGCTGGGGCGATAAAAACATACCGGTTACCTTCGCAGGCGCTACTTTTAACCCCAACGATTACTTATATGCCGATGAAGACGGCATTATCTTATCTAAAGAAAAACTTATTTAAACTTATGGGACATCGGCTTTCTAAAATTTATACTCGTACAGGAGACTCTGGAACCACTGGACTCGGTGATGGCAGTCGAGTAGATAAAGACTCTTTGCGTGTTGAAGCGTATGGCACTGTTGACGAACTTAATAGTCAAATTGGCCTTGTCATTGCTTTTGGTATTGACGAACACATCACCAATCAATTGTTAGACATTCAACACGACTTATTCGATCTGGGCAGTGAGTTATGCGTGCCGGGTTACAGTGCCATTAAGGACGCGAACATTGATACGCTTGAAAAAATACTGGACGAGCACAATGCCGATTTGCCCGCCTTAAAAGAATTTATTTTACCCGGGGGCAACCTATCTGCATCAACATGCCATGTTGCAAGAACGGTCTGTCGACGCGCTGAACGTATCGTCGTCAGCCTAAGCCGTGTAGAGAACATTAACCAGCCAGTCATAAAGTATCTAAATCGTTTATCCGATTTATTATTTGTACTCTGTAGAGTACTGGCTCGCCAAGGTGGACAATCAGAGGTTCTTTGGGATAAAAACCGCCGTCAACAAGCAAACGATAACGAGTAAATGCAAATACTTTTAGCTAATCCACGAGGTTTCTGTGCTGGCGTTGACCGCGCTATTGAAATTGTCGAACGCGCACTCGAATTATTAGGCGCCCCCATTTATGTTCGTCATGAAGTTGTGCATAACCGATTCGTCGTTGAGAACCTTAAAAAAAGAGGTGCAGTATTTGTTGATGAATTAAGCGAAGTACCCGATGATTCTACCGTTATATTTAGCGCACACGGCGTATCAAAAGCGGTTGAAGATGAAGCCAAACGTCGTCAATTAAACGTATTTGACGCTACCTGCCCTCTGGTGACAAAGGTTCATATGGAAGTGATCAGCAATGCAAAAAAAGGCCGTTGCGTCATCCTTATCGGCCATAAAGGGCACCCCGAAGTTGAAGGCACCATGGGACGTTATGAACAACAAAACCCTGATGTGAGTATTGAACTCGTTGAGTCACCTGAAGACGTTGACTCATTAGAAATCTCCAGTGATCTTGGCCTGTCTTATGTCACACAAACCACCTTGTCCATGGACGACACGAGCTCCATCATCGATGCGTTACGAGAAAAGTTCCCACATATTTCTGGCCCCAAGAAAAGTGACATTTGTTATGCCACACAAAACAGGCAAGATGCTGTTAAGGATCTCACCAACAAGTCCGAACTTGTTTTAGTCGTCGGCTCACCTAACAGCTCGAACTCTAACAGGTTAAGTGAAATTGCAGAAAAAATGGGCAAAGCTTCTTACTTGATTGATGGTCCTGAAGATATCAACAGATCTTGGTTAAAAGGCATTAACAGGATTGGTGTGACTGCCGGGGCATCAGCCCCTGAAGAATTGGTACAAAGCGTTGTCAATCAGCTTAAAGCATGGGGCGGAGAAACAGCCAGCGAAAACAAAGGTATTCAAGAGAAAGTAACTTTTTCTTTACCCAAGGCGCTGCAAAAATAAATTTATTTAAGGCAATAAAAAAGCAGGCTTAAAGCCTGCTTTTTTATTGCTTGTAGAAACGTTAAATTACATACGTTCCCATAATGTAGCAATACCTTGCCCACCACCAATACATAACGTCGCCAATGCATATTTGCCTTGAACACGTTCTAATTCATGCAATGCTTTAACACAAATAATGTTTGCAGATGCACCAATTGGGTGACCCAAAGAAATAGCGCTGCCATTAACATTAACTTTGTCCATTGGAAGTTCAAGTTCACGACATACACTTAGTGCTTGTGCAGCAAACGCTTCGTTCACTTCCCAAACGTCAATATCAGCAACTGTTAAACCTGTATCAGCAAGAATTTGGTTAACAGCAGGAACAGGGCCAATACCCATAATTGCTGGCTCAACACCTGCATGTGTATAAGCCACTAGCTTAGCCATTGGTTTTAAGCCACGCGCTTCAGCAGCACCTTTTTCCATCAAGACCATTGATGATGATGCATCGTTAATACCTGATGCATTACCCGCAGTTACTGAACCGTCTTTTTTAAACGCTGGGCGCATGCCAGCCAATTTTTCAACAGAAATATCGGCACGAACGTGTTCATCTTTATCAAATACCGTCACGCCTTTACGTGTTTTCATTTCAACAGGCACGATTTGTGAATCAAAACGGCCTTCTGCTTGTGCATTTGCTGCACGTTTGTGGCTTTCTACTGCAAATGCATCTTGGTCTTCACGAGATACATTGTATTTATCTGCTAGATTTTCAGCCGTCATGCCCATGTGGCCTGTGCCAAATGGGTCCGTTAGAGCAGAAACCATTAAGTCCAACATTTTGCCGTCGCCCATTTTTTGGCCCCAACGCATACCGGATGTCGCATAAAAACCGTTACTCATAGACTCAACGCCAGCTGCGATAGCAACATCATGATCACCTACCATAATGCCTTGCGCAGCATTTACAATCGCTTGCATACCACTACCGCATAGGCGATTGACGGCAACACAAGAAGTTTCACATGGAATACCTGCTTCAATTTGAGCAACACGGGCTGTGTAAGGTGCCCTGTCTTCCTCAGGAATAACTGTACCCATTACAACCATGCCAACTTCTGCTGCATCAATACCTGCTCTTGCAACACTTTCCTTTAACGTAGTTGCTGCTAACGCACTCGGTGCAACAGATTTCAAGCTTCCACCAAAGTCCCCAATCGCTGTTCTGATCGCACTTAGTACAACAACTTCTTTTATGTCACTCATGAAACTACTCTCCTACTCATTGGTTATATTTGTAGTAAATCACTAAAAACTTTGCGATGGTATCATAATCGTTTAATTCTTTGAACCGCTCAACTAAAGGGGTTCATTGCATTAACCCCTACTATAAATAGTGAAATTCATGAAAAAACAAATGGTTAAATGGCTCGATGACTCTGGATTCCACCGCCTTGCCTATTACGAATGGGGAGAGCCAACCAATAGCAATATTGCTATCTGCGCACACGGTCTGACGCGTAACGGGCGAGACTTTGATTATCTAGCACGTAGCCTACAAAAGGACTACAGAGTAATCTGCCCAGATTTTCCAGGGCGCGGGCAAAGCGACTGGCTAGATATTAAGAATAATTATGACTATCCATATTACCTTCAGGCATTTACAGCACTGATTGCCCAGCTAAATTGCAAAAAAATAGTGTGGATAGGAACCTCTATGGGCGGCCTAACCGGCATGCTAATGGCCTCTTTACCCAACACCCCCATCTGTAAACTTGTGCTGAATGATATTGGCCCAGAAATACCGGCTACCGCACTCGCCGCTATTGGTGAATATGTTGGAAAGCAGCCAGAATTTGAGACGCTTGACGCATTAAAGCAGTATTTAAAGGTTATTCATTCCGGCTTTGGAAAGCTGACAGAGGAGCAATGGCAGCACCTTGCTGAACACAGCCATAGAGTACTTGAGAATGGGCGCATTACCCTCGGTTATGATCCAGACATTGCTGAGCCATTTAAGAAGCTAACAGGTGAAGAGATCAATCTTTGGCCTGTGTGGAGCGCTATTCATTGCCCAATTTTAGTTCTCCGAGGTACCGAATCTCCTCTGCTTACCGAACCCACCGCAAAAAGAATGGCCGAGCGTAGCCAAGTAACTCTGATTGAGTTTCCCGAAACGGGACACGCTCCAGCACTTATGTCAGAAGAGCAGATTGCAGTTATACAAAACTGGCTTGAAACAGAGCCTACTGCTCTTTAATCGTAACACCTCTACCCAATGTATTTGGAAATTTTCTCGCCAACCACTCCATAACATAACCATGCGGCAAATTTTCACCCGTTGAGACATAGTGCAGTGTGTACTCATTTTGTAAATTGCCAATAATCTGAGAATGCGCGCTCTCTTTTCCACACAGCAAGATATTGTCGCCTTTTCTTAATAAATATTGCTCAGGCGGCATTACAAGCGCTTTTTGGGAGCGATTCTGAACAACTAGAGCCACAGTTGCCAGTCTACTTTCGCGGTTAGCAGGATCTCGCAAAATATCTCCCAACGAAACCAGCCCACCTGAATCGATTTTTTTTACCACCGCCCCGCACATCTCCTCATCGACATGGATAGTGAGTAGGTTTGGTTTCTGTCCACCAACACGATCCTGAAGCTCTTTAATAACGCCTTGAAGAAACTCTGAGCGGGAAAGATTGTGTTTACGAACCTCCTGAAAGAATACTTTTAACAACGAGGCGATCATTAAAAAAAGAATACGCCTAGCTGCAACCATTGACGGCTGCATACTCATATCTGCCTCAGCCGCCATAAATACAGTTTCATTTTCGTGTCTATTCTGCCGAACCATTGAATAGATATTAGGGTTAATTGATCTCGCATTGAGCAAAATGCTCAAGTTGTGCCCATCATCATCGGTTCCTGCAACAATCCCTACTGCCGTTCCAATGCCGGATTTTCTCAAAGTTTTTTCGTTACTTGTCCCTTGTATATAGCTAAACCCGGGAGTCTCTCCCTCCAGCTCATGAGGATCGATAACTGCTGTAGAAATACCCTGTTTGTCTAGGGCTGCATGCACCTCTTTTCCCATGCGCCCATATCCGCATAAAATCCAGTTACCCCATGGCGGTGGAGATAGCGGCCTATCCAATGTGACGCCAGGAGCTCCCGATAGCCATTCATTCAACAGGTGAAGTGTCGGGGTATGGATTGTGGCGCCTAGATAGGTTGCAAAGGTCTTAAAAGGGTCAACGATATGAATATCATCCCCAAGCGTCGCTAGTGTTTCCTCGTAAACATGGGTTGTTGATTGCGTTATGATCTTTGCTTGTGGATTTAGCAAACGTGCTGTTACCGCAATTTTCAGGTTTACCTCTTCATTCTTGGTGATCGCCACAACACCTTGACAATTCGGACGTTGAAGTCCCGCCTCAATCAAGTGTTTAGGGAGGCTTGCATCAGCACACAACCCCGGCATTGGCACGTTATAATCGCGCAGTTCAAGCGCCCTAATTCGATCTATATCACCCTCAATAATAACCGCTGGAATACCTGCATTACTTAATCCACGCGCCAATAGGCTTCCAGAATCGCCAAACCCACAGATTATAAAAAACGGTTCAGAAATTCGCCGAACTCTACGTGTAAAGTTCCACTCAGAAACTGCATTCTGGAAGTTCTCATTCTGTAGCAGACGGATTATTGAGCCTAGCGCATAAAACCAGGTTGCAACACCCACAATTAGAGAGAGGGTTGCCCACATTCTCTGGGCATTACTAAACTCGTAGGGAATCTCTCCAAAACCGGTGGTTGTTGCTGTATAGGTGACAAAGTAAAAAGCATGAAAAAAGCTCATATATTGAACTTCACCATCAACCTCAATACCAGGAATCAGAACCATCCCGAGAATCGAAATCGCGTACACACAAACCAGCGTGATCAGAGGCCCACGCATTGCGCGCAGGATAATAAATAATACGCGGCTTGATTCTATTGAATCAAAGTGCGGCATCAGCTTCTACCGTTTAGCAATCAAAGTCTCAGAGACAAGCATTATGACGGAGATAACGTTGGCCAACATTGCTCCACCAGTCAGAGAAACAATACTTGCCATCACATCTGGCGTAAGCCCTCCACCAGTTACATGCTCTGCGACACCCCATGTAATCGCTGCGGCAAACAACTGCAGATCTGCTACTAAACTTGTCGATAGTAAAACCGCGCCAATATGAGAGCGATCACCTAACTTCAATCCTGTTGCAATAATATTTACCACGATCACGGCAAAAAGCTCCATCACATTATGATGGTCAGGATTACCAATTTCACCGATAAAAAAACCAAAATTCAGCGTTAGAGCAAGAACGATAAAAAAACCAAAAATTACTTTTTCCAGATTCATTTTTCTTCTTCCGAAATAGGATCAACACAATATGCGCGAATCATACGCCAACTATAGTTAATTCTCTATTTATCCCGATCATAAAAAGCAACCTTAAAAAATATAGATATTTCAGATTTTTAGTCTATACCTACTAGTTATGCTTCAACCATGAATGAATAGCTAGTTTCATAAGGCTTTCAACACGACTAACAAGGTTAAATAATAATGACTACAAATAAATCTTCCTCAACCCAGGCCTCTCTACTGCTAGCTGTTACCTCCTTAATAATTGGCCTTCTTTCCGGAGCAATTATTGGTGTCGCTGGCAATTCACCAGTCATCGGAATAGCAAGCGGTCTAGTAACAGGACTCCTTAGCAGCTTGATACTTGTCTTCCTACTGATCAAGCCTATCGAAAAGTCTGCTAACAATATTATTGAGTCACTGGAAAGTTGTGAAGTTAAAAACGCCAATGTCTCAAGCAATAAGCTATTAGGACCGATTCAAACTGCTGCAGAAAAATCCATACACGATTTTCACGACACAGCCCGTTCACTGGCTCAAAATGGCAATACCGTTGCCATCGGTTCGGCCGAGGTCTCTTTTTTTGTTGATACCCTGAAAAAGGCTGTTAATGATCAGGCAAGCCATGCATCACAAATTGCATCTGCTGCTGAGGAAATTGCTCAAACAACCAGCCAAATTGCCGGCAATGCGCAACTTTCTGCTAATGCAGCGACCGCAACACGCCACGAAAGCGAGCAAGGGCAAACCTCCATCGAAGAGGCTATTCGAAGAATCCATAGCGTCAGCACTAGCGTCCAAGAAACCTCATCGTCTCTTTCAACTCTCCAAAACAAGTCCGATCAAATCCAGAATATCACTCAAGTCATTAATACCGTTGCAGAGCAGACAAATTTACTTGCACTTAATGCAGCAATTGAAGCAGCTCGCGCTGGAGAACATGGCCGAGGCTTTGCGGTTGTTGCCGACGAAGTTCGTGAACTGGCCAATAAAACCGCCACTGCAACTAGTGAGATCGGCAATATGCTAAATGATATTCAAGCTGAGACAGGAAATGCCGCATCAGTAATGGAGGGCTTGGTTCACAATGTAAATGATGTTGTCGAAACCACCGAACAAGTCGGCTCCGCATTACAAAGCATTGGCCAACAAGCTTCAGAATCCGAGGGTCAGGCTCAAGAAATTGTTCAGGCGATTGCTGAACATGTCACCGCCACCGAAGAGATATCGAATGGTATTGAGGTTATTCATAACAAACTACAAGAAACTGAAGGTGAAACGCAGCATGCTTCCGATCAAGCGCATCACCTCGCCAGCATGGCTGAACAAATCTACGGATCTCTTTCGCACCTCAATTTAGGCACTATTCATGATGAACTGAAGGCTGCAGCGATTAATATGGCTAGCGATGTTGGAAAAATGTTTGAAGAGGCAATACGCCGAAATGAAATCACCGAACAACAGCTTTTCGACCGAAACTACCAACCCACACCAGATACTGAGCCTCAAAAATTCACTACGCAATACGACAGCTTTACCGACCGGGCATTACCCACAATTCAAGAACCAATGCTCACACGAAATCCTGCATTAGCCTACGCAATTGCAACCGATCCAAACGGTTATGTTCCGACCCATAACAACATTTTTTCGAAACCACTAACAGGTGACTACCAAACTGACTTGGCCGGCAGCCGTGGCAAGCGGTTATTCCAAGACCCCACAGGAATTCGTTGTGGCGCGCATACAGAGAAATTCTTATTACAGACCTATAAACGCGATACAGGAGAGGTCATGCATGACCTCTCGGCGCCTGTTTACATAAAAGGCAAGCATTGGGGCGGCGTACGTTTAGGCTATCGAGCAGATAGTTAGAAATGCCTAATTGATGCAAAAAGCCTCTGATTTCAAATAATGAAACCAGAGGCTTTTTCTTTTTGGGTCTTTTTAATCTAGGTTAAAAAAGTGTTCTCGGTAATATTTAAGCTCTTCGATTGACTCAAACACATCATCTAACGCTTGGTGAGATGCTTTCTTCTTAAACCCTTTGCTCAATCCAGGAACCCAGCGAGAAGCCAACTCTTTAATGGTCGAGACATCTAGGTTGCGGTAGTGAAAGAACGCCTCTAGTTCTGGCATGCAACGCGCCATGAACCGTCTATCTTGGCAAATACTATTTCCACACATTGGCGATGTACCAGCAGGCACCCATTTTTCTAAAAATTCGATCGTCTCTTTCTCAGCCTCTGCTTCGTTAATTCGGCTTGCTTTAATTCGGTCAATCAGACCAGATTGCCCATGATGCTTCTGGTTCCAATCATCCATCGCATCAAGTGCAGCATCACTTTGGTGAATCGCAATAACAGGCCCTTCAGCCAGAATGTTAAGATTTTTATCTGTAATGACGGTCGCGATCTCTATTATTAAATCACTTTGAGGTTCCAGACCCGTCATTTCGAGGTCAATCCAAATCAAGTTCTCTTTATTTGATTCCATCTAAGGTCCTGTATTGGTTATAATCGTTCCTTTTTTCACCTGCTAGTAGGCTAGCAAGTGGCATATCTATTACCCCATACACTATCAAACTATGAATGCTTTCACTGCAATTTTTATAACCGCAATCGTCATTTCATACCTTGTAGAGCAGTGGCTCGCGCGCAAGCAGACGATAGCCGTTACGACACATCGAGGTGAAGTGCCAGAAGCATTCAAAAAAACGATCACCCTCAAGCAGCACCAAAAAGCGGCCGACTATACGCTCGATAAAATGAACTTGGGCCTCACAGAAGGTCTAGTCTCCACAATGACGCTCTTAATCCTTATTTTTGGAGGAGTGCTCAACTCCATCGCTATTCTATGGTTTCAGGATATTGGCTTATCATCTCAGCTATTAAGTGGCGTTGCTGTTGTTTTAACTGTATTTATTCTCTCTCATCTAATTGAGCTGCCAGTTCACTGGTATCAGACCTTTAAGGTAGAAGAGCAATATGGTTTTAATAAAATGACCCGCAGCCAATTTGCTAAAGATCAGCTCCTTCAAATTACGCTAATGGTTGTTATCGCCGGGCCACTTATTGCTGCAATATTGTGGGTTATGCAGAACCAAAAAGAGTATTGGTGGCTTATTGCTTGGGCAATTCTTATCAGTTTTTCGCTGTTGATGAGCTGGCTCTATCCGGTACTCATTGCGCCACTGTTTAATAAATTCAAACCACTCGATGACCCTGAACTGAATGAGCGCATCCAAAAACTAATGGATAAATGCGGCTTCCAGAGCAAAGGAATCTTTGTGATGGATGGTTCACGTCGCTCTGGCCATGGCAATGCCTACTTCACCGGTTTTGGAAAAAACAAACGAATCGTATTCTTCGATACGCTTCTGGAAAAATTATCCGCAAATGAAGTAGAAGCTGTTCTCGCACACGAACTAGGACACTTCAAGCGCAAACACATCCTTAAACAGCTTGTTGCCAGCTCTATAATGAGTTTGATTGGCTTTGCTATTATGGGCTTAGTTTATACTCAGGAATGGTTCTACGAAGGTCTGGGTATTACAGCCGTCACCCCCTCTATAGCGCTTATTCTATTTATTCTAATTACCCCATCTTTCACTTTTTTTCTTCAACCCCTTAGCGCAAAGTTTCAGCGTAAATTTGAGTTTGAAGCTGATGATTATGCCGCTGAAAAAACGAGTTCTTCTCACCTAGTTACAGCGCTTGTCAAACTTTATAGAGATAATGCCAGCACGCTGACGCCTGACATTACCTACTCAAATTTCTACTACAGCCACCCACCAGCAAGCATTCGTATCGATCACCTTACCGGTAAATAATTAACCAATGGAAAATCAGGGGCTTGTTATCTCCAACCTTGGTAAAGCCCTTGCCATTGAAATCAAGAACCCAGCAACGCATAACGACAAAATAATCCTCTGTAAAACCCGTCGCAAACTGGGCGTTGCGGTGGTGGGTGATCAAGTCCTTTATAACCCAGATGGTGAAGATGAAGGGGTTGTTACGCAGATATTAGAGCGAAAGAACCTTCTTAGCCGGCCTGCAAAAAGCGGCCGCACACGCCCTGTCGCTGCCAATATTGACCAGCTTGCTGTTCTCATTACCGTCAGCCCAAGCTGTGACTTTTTACTACTCGATCAGTTTCTTGTTGTTTGCGAGAATAGCCACTTCGAACCTTTGCTTATTTTCAACAAAACTGACCTTCTCAGTGGAGAGGAATCTGAGCAACTCCAACAGTCGCTGACGCCCTATCGCAAAATGGGCTATCAATTTAATTTTATCAGCGCCAAAACAGGTCAGGGTGTTACCGAGCTTAATAAAGAGCTGATCGACAAGAGAAGTCTATTAGTTGGTCAGTCGGGCGTCGGAAAATCCTCACTAACCAACGCACTTCTCCCCGAAAAAGAGCTTCGTGTTAACGCTGTTTCCGCTAGCAGTGGTCTCGGTCGTCACACCACTACAGCCGCAACACTCTTTCATCTACCCGAAGGGGGAGACTTGATTGATAGCCCGGGTGTAAATATATTTGGTCTTGCTGGAATCGATGAAAGGGCACTTGCAATGAGCTTTCGGGATTTTCAGCCTCATCTCCCGAACTGCAAGTTTAACGACTGCCGCCATCAACGGGATAAAGGCTGCGCCATTTTAGAAGCTGTCGAACACAGCAAAATCGCACCCGAACGCTATAAACGTTTCTTAAAGTTGATAGAAAAACTGCCTCGCTAAAGCCTTTTAACCTGGCGGCCAACTCAGCTTCCGCCCAGCAAGCAGATGCAGATGGATATGATAGACATCCTGTCCGCCATCTCGATTACAGTTAATATTCGTCCGGTAACCGGCTTCAGCAAATCCCTCTTGCTCGGCAATTGCTTTAACGCTCATCAACAACTCACCTGCCAGTCCAGCATCCTCTGAAGACAGATCATTTAAGGTCGCAACATGTTTTTTCGGAATAACCAATATATGGACAGGCGCCTGTGGATTAATATCCCGAAAAGCCAGAACCTGATCATTCTCAAAAACCACATCAGGCTTAATCTCACCTGCCACCATTTTACAAAATAGACAATCACTCATAAGAGACCTCCGACCTACCGCTAAATGCATGCGACAACGTACCGCTATCGATATATTCCAGTTCACCACCAAGCGGGACACCGTGCGCAATTCGGCTAACCTTTATCTCCTGATTACGCACCATATCCGCTATATAACAGGCAGTCGCCTCTCCTTCCACAGTTGGGTTCGTTGCTAGAATAATCTCTTTAACCTCACCTTCAGTAAGCCGCTCTGCCAAGAAATCCAACCCTATTTCAGAAGGCCCCATTCCATCGAGAGGAGACAATCGCCCGTGCAACACAAAATAGAGCCCTTTAAAAATAGCTGTCTGATTAATTGCCAACAGATCCGCAGGGGATTCGACGATGCAGAGCAAAGATGGGTCACGTGAATGGCTCGCACACGTTGAACAGATCTTTTCTTCTGTCAATGTTCGGCAGCGTTCACAGTGACCTATCTCCTCAACTGCCCGCAAGAGTTTTGCCGATAACAAACGACCACCCTCACGGTCCCTCTCTAGAAGGTGAAAAGCCATTCGCTGTGCCGACTTTGCACCCACACCAGGCAGGCACCTTAAAGCCAGAATGAGCTCATTTAACAGTCCGTCTTGTTGCATATTAATTGGCTAAATCAAGCAGATTAGAAAGGTAGGTTCATACCAGGAGGCATCTGTATCCCAGCAGTCAGGCCAGACATTTTCTCTTTTTTCATTTTTTCAACACGATGAACGGCGTCATTAATCGCTGCTGCCACAAGATCTTCAAGCATATCTCGATCGTCTCCAACCAAGCTGTCATCGATGCTTATGTTCTTAACTTCACGCTTTCCATTCATCACAACTTTTACAAGCCCACCGCCAGACTCGGCATTAATCTCCATTGCCGCCAGCTCTTCCTGAGCTTTCTGAAAGTTCTCCTGCATAGACTGCGCCTGCTTCATCAATTCGCCCAGTGGATTCTTACTCATCTATCTATACTCCTAAAAATTAGTGCTTAAATTTCTATTAAAACTCTACGTCTATAAAATATTAAGTCTCATTGGCGCGGAAGAACCCGCTTCAATTCGGCTTTTCACCCACAGGGCATAAGTCTCATTGGCGCGGAAGAACCCGCTTCAATTCGGCTTTATAGACCCTAGTATCTCTTTTGCATCGAATAGCTCTTTGAGTACCCGAACATTCTCATCATTTTGAATCGACTCTTCTGCTGACTGCTGCTTCTCATCACTATTTCGCTTGATCACCTCTGCTGGCGTTTCAACCGAGCTTGTATCCGCTATTTCAATCTTAAGCTTCAGTGAGACTCCATACTGAGCCTGAAGCGCCTTCTCGAGTTGGCCCTCTGTTTTATCACTTCTAATTGAAGCTTTAGATCGCTCAAGTGACAGGAGGCACTGTTTATCATCCAACAGATCCAGTGTGCAGTTATTCGCTAACTCCCGCGTTAACCCCATCACTTTGAGTGATTTCACCACATTGAACCAGTCACTTCCTTCGCTAACAATTTGCTTTGGCGCCACCACAGACTGTTCCGTCGATTGTGGCAAAGAGGCCTTCTCAACAACCTGCTTTGTGATTACCGGTTTTTCTTGCCGAATAACAGGCGAGGCCGCAGGGCGAGAGCTAACATCTGACTGCCCCCCGTCAATAGGTCTAAACGCTAACATTCTCAGCATCACCATTTCAAAGCCACTACGTGGATCTGGAGCTAAGGGCAGATCTTTTTGTCCAATCAAAGCGATTTGATAGAAGAGCTGAACATCTTCCGGCGATAACTGGGTTGCAAGCAGTTCGACAGACTCATCCTCATCAGCAGAAAGTGACCCAGGAACAACCTGTGCCAATGCAAGCTTATGGAGCAGCGATAACAATTGCTGCAAAACATAACCAAAGTCTGCAGAAAAACCGGACAACTGCTCAGCAATTTCCAAAACAGCTTTTCCATCGTTTTCGGACAGGCTTGTAAGCAACTCAGCAAGAGGAAGTTTGGCAACATGACCAAGCATTGCACTAACCATCTCTTCCGTTACCGCCCCATCACCATGGACAATCGCTTGATCCAAAAGACTCAGGCCGTCACGCATACTGCCACTAGCTGCAATCGCCAATGCTTTTAATGCTACTGTTTCAAATTGTAACTTTTCGTCATTCAGAATTTTCCCCATCTGTTGACGAATCTGATCGGCTGTTAACTGCTTTAAATTAAATTGAAGGCAGCGCGAAAGTACCGTGACTGGAATTTTTTGTGGATCGGTCGTTGCAAGCAAAAACTTAACATGGGGCGGTGGCTCCTCAAGCGTTTTTAACAACGCATTAAAACTATGCGCTGAAAGCATGTGAACTTCATCAATCAGGTAAACCTTAAATCGCCCTTGCGAGGGGGCATACTGGACGTTATCTAAAAGGTCTCGCGTATCCTCTACTTTGGTTCTAGAAGCCGCATCAACTTCGATCAGATCAACGAAACGACCCTCATCGATGGCTACACACGCTGAGCACTCACCACAAGGATTAAAGCTATCGCGTGATTCACAATTGAGTGCTTTTGAAAGTATTCTCGCTAACGTTGTCTTACCAACCCCTCGTGTGCCCGTAAAAAGGTAGGCGTGATGCAAGCGGTCATGCTCCAGCGCATTGGTCAATGCACGAACAATATGCTCTTGGCCAACAACTTCACTAAAATTATGGGGGCGCCATTTGCGCGCCAGAACTTGGTAGCTCATGAAAGGAAAGAGAGATCGATTAAAGTCGATATTCTACATGCTGGAGGCCGCTGGGGAAAACAGGCGAAATGCAAATTGAGGGTGGCGAACCGTGCCAGCCACACCTCGGCACATGAACTGACTACTACCGTTGCTCCCTTCCGGGCCTGGCGGGGTTTGCAGTCTATCATTGCGAGGGGACCGACACAGCCCACCATAAAACTTGCTTGATCCGCACTCAAAGAGTGCCAATCAGCGGTGCATTATACCGCCAACGCCGCAAGGTACAAGTACAGAAGTCTGCTAATTTTCCAGTGGCTTCAACAAACCTTCGCTATAACTCTAAATACCTTGCGTGGTAACGCAGGTGTTCTTCGATAGAAGAGGCGATAAAGAAGTAACTGTGGTCATACCCCTCTTGTATTCTTAAATTCAGGGGGTAACCCGACACTTCACACGCCTGCTTTAGAAGTTGTGGTTTAAGCTGCTCTTCCAGAAACTCATCGGCACCACCCTGGTCAATAAAAAGTGGTAGCTTTTCAACCGCCATTTTCACCAAACAGGTCGCATCGTAAACCTCCCAAAGCTGTTTATCATCACCAAGGTAACCACTAAAGGCTTTTTGCCCCCACGGCACCTCTATCGGAGCAACAATAGGAGAAAAAGCACTAACAGAGCGATATTCAGATGGATTTTTCAACGCAATTGTTAGCGCACCATGACCACCCATCGAATGGCCTGATATCGACTTTCTGGCCGGATCAATATTGAAATTACTCTCAATAATGGCTGGCAGTTCCTGCGTGATGTAGTCATACATATTGTAGTGATTGGACCAACCCGCCGTTGTTGCATTCAGATAAAAACCGGCACCAGAACCAAAATCATAACTTTCATCTTCACCCTCCAGACCATTGCCCCGAGGACTTGTGTCGGGAACAACGATCACAAGACCTAATTCAGCAGCAACACGTTGCGCCCCAGCTTTGGCCATGAAATTATCTTCTGTGCAGGTCAATCCCGAGAGCCAGTAAAGTACGGGGAGTGGCCCGTTTTCAATAGCGGGCGGTAAGTAGACAGAGAAAGCCATTTCCGATTGGTTTACCTCAGAATTATGGCGGTAGTATTCAACAACCCCACCAAAGCTTTTGTGGCTTTTAACCAAATCAATTTTCATCGCTGATCTCGACTAATCAAAAGTGATCACTGAACGAATGCCATCACCATCATGCATCAGATCAAACGCACGATTGATCTCACTAAGAGGCATTGTGTGGCTAACAAACTCATCAACTTTCAGCTCGCCCTGCATATATCTTTCAACATAACCGGGAAGCTGTGAACGACCTTTTACACCACCAAAAGCGCTTCCTTTCCAAACTCGGCCTGTCACCAACTGGAATGGGCGTGTTGAAATTTCCTGCCCTGCTCCGGCAACACCGATAATAATCGATTCACCCCAGCCTTTATGGCAGCACTCAAGCGCTGAACGCATCAAGTTGACATTCCCAACACACTCGAATGAATAATCCACTCCGCCATTAGTTAGATCAACAAGCACCTCCTGAATGGGCCGATCGTATTTGGCTGGGTTCACAAAATCTGTCGCACCCATATCCTTCGCAAAATCAAACTTATCTTCATTGATATCAATAGCAATAATCCGCTTTGCTTTTGACATTACCGCACCCTGTATAACCCCTAGCCCAATACCACCCAGACCAAACACAGCAACCGTTGAACCCGCTTCAACCTTTGCTGTATTCAAAACAGCTCCCACGCCAGTGGTAATACCACAACCCAGCAGGCAAACTTTATCCAGTGGTGCTGCCTTATTGATTTTGGCGAGTGATATTTCTGGAATCACGGCATACTCAGCAAAGGTAGATGTTCCCATATAGTGGTAAATGGGCTTGCCGTTTTGGGAGAGCCTTGTTGACCCATCCGGCATTAATCCTTTGCCCTGTGTTTCTCGAACTGCTTGGCATAGGTTTGTTTTGCCCGATAGACAGAACTTACAGACTCCGCACTCTGGAATATAGAGTGGAATCACATGGTCATCTTTTTCGACAGAAGTGACACCCGCACCTGTTTCAACAACAATGGCGCCCCCTTCATGACCAAGAACAGAAGGAAAAATTCCCTCTGGGTCATCACCAGACAGGGTGAAAGCATCGGTATGACAAACACCCGTTGCGACCATTTTGACTAGAACCTCACCCTCTTTTGGCCCCGCAAGATCAATCTCTTCTATCTCTAAGGGCTTACCGGCTTCCCAAGCAACTGCTGCACGTATTTTCATCATCTAAACTCCGACTAACTAAACCTATTTAGGATCACCAACAGGTGCTGCAAAAGCATCTGATATGAGCAAGTTAACATTATCCCCCGTTAATGACTCGAGAAACATCACAAGGTCATCCACCTCTGTATCATTCAATTTTAAAGGCTGAATTAAAGGATCAAGCCCCTCATTAGGTATCCCGCCTTTATTATAAAAGCCTACAACTTCACGCAAAGTTGGCATTGCCCCATCATGCATATAAGGCGAAGTCAGCGCGACATTTCTTAGCATCGGGGTTTTATATTTCCAGCGGTCAGCTGGATTCTCAGTGATTTCATAAAGCCCAACATCATTCGCCTTTTTTTCTCCAACTGAGTCAATCGCTTCACGACTTACTTCAATGTACTGCCCTGGAGCGACCAGTATTTTTTTTGTTGCAGCCCCTTTACGCGTCGACACCTCAAAGCCGTGCCCTGTATTATGCAGTTTATGATCGGTAAAAAGCGCACTCTTTGTACCAATGCTATGGCAACTGATGCAACGCGCTTTGCCAGTAAAAAGTTTAAAGCCTCGTTGGGCTTGCTGGCTAAGTGCATTAGGTTTCTGGCCGTAATACCAACGATCAAAAGGGCTGTTTGCTGAATTTAATGTTCGCTGGTAGCTCGCCAAAGCCATTCCCAATGTTTCCATACTAAGCTCTCTATCAAAGGCTTTCTCAAACAACCCTTTGTAGTCAACCAAGCCTCTTATCTTTCTGAGTACAACACCAACAGAAGGATTCCCCATCTCGTTATGTGCCAGCAACGGTCCCCATATCTGCTCTTCTAGGGAATCATCCCGACCATCATGGAATAGCTTTTTAACATATCCCGCATTGTAGATCGTCGGACTGTTACGGCGGACAGTTCGCCCTTCAATGCCGACAGCCAGTGCCATCTCATTGCTCGTAAAGCCTTGCTCAGGAACATGGCACATAGCACAAGAGAACGTGCTATTTAAAGATAACCGGCGGTCATAGAATAATTTGCGACCCAGAGATATTTTATCTTTAGTTAGCTTGTTATTTTCTGGTTGAGGGAGAGGAGGCAAGCCTAAAGGCGGATTTGTCGCAAGCTTAAGGAGATCTGCCTCTTGGCCAACCCGCCTGCCTAGATCAGCAGTTCGAGTCTCATACTGACTCGATTCATAGCCCGACTTATCATCACCTGTACCGTGTAAAGCTGTACTCGAGGAGGGCAACTTTTCCCCTGTCTTGGTTCTTTCAAGCAATAATGTCTTAACATCGCTCAACAGTGTATCTGAGTGTAAAAAAGAGACGCTATAAATATTGCGGAATTTCCTTTTTTTATCAATCAGGTAAACTCTAAGTGTATGAGAATAGCTGCCGGTCGGCTCACCTTTCTTATCGTATTCTTTTTGGCGCGTTTGATTATATGACGCAAGAATCGGGGCCAACTCTTTTTCAGAGGGAGTGGTTAAAAAGCGCCAATCAATATTCTCCCCTTGAAAGCTTTCACCATACTGCTTCATTGCTAGCGGTGTGTCGTGCTCAGGATCAAAGCTCAATGTTATCAAGCGAAGTTTCCTTGCTACCTCCGGATGTTTTGCCAGTTTTCTCTGGATTTTATGAAACACAGCTGTTGCAAGCGGACAACCATTCACATCACTGCAACTTGCATAAATAAAGCTTAACAATACGACCTTGTCGCCGTACAAACTTTGCAGACTAAGCCTATTTCCATCACTATCCAGTACATCACCATCTTCTGCTTTCCCAAGCGCTGGCAGCTCATAGCTGCCTGGCAAGGGAGCTTCAAACTGTAACGGGCTATATCCTGGCGCCAAAACGACAACTGCCTCCTCCTCTGGCACACTATCTTCATGCGCCGCTGCAGAAACAGGGCCTAGGAGCAGGTTAATCATTATAAAAACAACACCGGTTCTCATCGCTTAACTCCGTAAAAAAAAGGCCGCCAAAAAGGCGGCCCAATCAAAGCAAAGTATTACTCTCCTTTTAAGGAGGCAATCAACTTATCAACGCTTCCAACTTTATTTGCAGAATAGAGAGACTCCGCACCAAAACGCATCTGGTGAGCTCGGCCCATTTTTTCTGCCATAAAGTCGATTGAGAACTGCTCTTGCAGCGCTTTACCATCCCAGTGATAAAGTTTCAGAAACTGCTCGTTATCAGCGCCCTTTTTATCCCAGTTTGCCAACAAAGAGCTACTGTAATAAAGACGTTTTCCATCCCAGCTTGATGAGACCATATTCAACTGCTTTCCGATGACCTTCTCATAAGTTTGAACAGGCTTATGTGGGTTTGAAATATCAAAGGCCCGGCTTTTTCCATCCATAAATGTGTCAACCCACAATAGATTGTCATCACTAGAGATAGAGATATCGACTGGCAATGGAACCTTTGATGGATCACCAATATCAGCAACTGCCTTCGCCTGCCATTCACCCTGCTCATCTTCAAAAATCAACCAAATTTTTGAAGTCAGCGCAGTCGTTGTAAAGCAGTAGTTATGATTCGCTCCCCAAGCACAGCGAAGTTCTAGCGGTGCTCCCGGAACATCCAAAACCTTTTTAGGCTTTTTAGTATGCAGATCCCAAACAACCACGGTGTTGCCAAAGTGCTTCATCGCCTCTCCATCACCCAGCAACTTTCCGAAGTCCATCATGTAGTTATTCCAACCGGTAAAAGAGGAGGTAACCATCATATTTCGGCGAGGTAACGCACGAACATCATATCCATAGCCATCCGCAAATTTTCCAGATTTAACTGCGCCTTGCAGATTCTCATCGGTTGGCATCCAATGAGTCGAGATATATTCGCCTTCATTGGTGTATTCAATTAAAGCAGTCCGCCCACCGTGGTCTTTATTATTGGACAATCCAGTCATAATCATTCGGCCTGGAAGAGCATACGTTGTATGTGGCCCAACGACACCTCCACTCTCTGCCACAAAGTTATCAATCACTTTATGCAAAGTTGGTTTGGAAGGATTTGTGTGAACATCAAAGATGAAAATTTTGCTGGTATCGAGACCACCCGCCCATAAATACTGGCGATCATCGGTAAAACCAGAGTGATGAGCCTCGTTGCGACCACCCACCGAAACACTATTGATAATTTTTCCGTAGGTTTTTGCAGCAGGATTAACCGACACGGTGACTAGCTTATCCTGTTCATCTCCAACACCCTTTACGCCCAATGTCCAAACATAGACATAATCTTCTTGACCGACAATCTTAGCCATATAGGGTGATTGGCATGTTTCATCTGCAAAGGTTTGAGTTGGCAACAGAGCCGCACTCATCGTAACTGCAGCTGCAGCACTAAGAAGCGTGGTCTTAACCGCTCTCCCAATTTTGTTAAATCGAACTTCTTTGGATTTCATTACTTTCTCCGTACTTTGATAGACATTAACTAAACAAATAACATCCTCTATTTGATTAGCGATTCAGCACCCAATTACTCGGCTGCTTACAGGCTGAACTCTCTTTTTTATATTCCATCCTGTATTGGTTTGAGGCGCTCCTTGCCCAAACGCAATTATTCCCCGGTTGTCGGGTCAATTGTTGTGGTGATCTTCGAAATTTTATTCGCGGGAAACCCGCCTGTTTCTGCATGTTCAATGATCGCCTTTTCATCGGGAGCGATATAAACACAATAGAGTTTGTCATCAGTAACATAGCTATGCTGCCACTGAATCTCCGGCCCCATATCACGCAAAATACAGCATGAGGCGCTTGTAAGATTTTTCAGCTCATCTGCCGACATCTGACCCGCACCGGGCACCTCTCTTTCGATAATAAACTTAGGCATAATTCTCTCCTGCCAACCACATATAAGATTAAAAGTTGGCACATCCCTGTGCCTAGAAGGGGAACTACTCCGTTACGGTAAAAGCACCCGCAGGGCACTTTCCAGTCACTTCACAAATCGCCTCATCAGTTGCCTGAGTGGTATCGATCACAAAATTTCCATCTTCAACTTTAAAAACATCCGGTAGCGATTTAACGCAAACACCCGCATGCTGACATTTATCCTGATCCCATTTAACCTGCATAACCTCTCTCCTCTTCTCTGTTAAAAACCCTTTAAAATCTCTGTATATAATATGACCGGTCGTCTTATAAGGTTTTAAATTTTTTTTACGCTTTAAAATAACCAGCCAACAAATGATCGCAGCACTCTTTTAAGGGCCTCGTAGACTTCTCAACCTTCATCCTTAACAAAGCCCCTTGCCAGTTATTCACCATTAAGTCTGCCATCGTTTCTGCGGAAATATCGCCTCTTGCGATACCTTCTGCCTGAGCTCTTTCAAATCCCTCTTTCAGTTTATCTCTATAGAGATGCACCGAATGACTCAACTCTTTCAAGCAAGGATCGCTCGTATCACCCATTTCACCCAGCAAATTGCCCAACAGGCAACCGCCCGAGAAACTCTGCTCCTCTAGCTCATTAATTAATATATTAAAATAATTCTGAATGGCTGTGAGTCCATCAGTACTGGGAACAGCCAAGCAAGCCTCTACCTGAACAATAAAGGGCTTTAAGTAGTGAGCAATGGCTTCTGCACAAAAACTCTCTTTGCTATCAAAATAGTTATAGAAAGAGCCTTTTGGGATACTAACATTACCTAACAGCTCTTTAAGCCCGGTGCCGTGGTAACCTTGCGTCGTCAGCATTGAAACCCCTTCATCAAGGAGTCGCTGTCGGTTATCTTCTATTTTGCTAACTCTTGCCATGGATAGAGTATATGACCGGTCGTCTCATTAATCAAGAGGAACCCTGCGGCCATTAAACCTCTCTTTGCAAACAGGGAGACTCAACGCTCAGAAATCCTCGTCACAAGCGTTAAGCCTCGTATATTCAGTTAGTCTTTTTTTGCTCTATTTTTGCGAGCCGATGGTGCATTTGACTTTCTTTTCTTGGCCTTCGCTTTACTTGCCGACTTCTTGGCCGGCTTTTTCTTGCTCACACGAAGCGTTGAACGCTCGGCATTTTCACCCGCATCAGAGCCTGAAGGGGCCAATCCCAACTGCTGACCACAAACCTCAGTATCTCTAAGCATTTGCAGCACTTCTGGCGGCATTCCCTCAGGTAGATCAATGGTACTAAAATCATCATGAAGCTCAATCTGACCGATATAACAGCTATCGATATCCGCTTCATTCGCAATTGCGCCAACAAGGTTGCCAGGCTTAACACCGTGTTCCCGCCCAACGTCAACGCTATAACGAATCATTGGAATTTCAGGAAACTTTATTAGTGGGACAGGATTACCCAGAGAGCCCTTTGGCTTTCTCTCTCCACCACCTGCGCCTAGCGCTCTCTCTTTTTTACCGTACGGAGCATCACCTTTTGCGCCTCGGCCTTTCTTTTCCGACAACAGAAAAGACTCGTTATTACCTTGTGCCATCTGCGCGAGCGCTGCCGCAATTTGCAAAGGATTCTCACCATGCTCTTGCTGGTATTCTGTCACTAGACGAAGGTAAAGCTCCAAATCCTTGCTAATAATTGTTTCCGCAATACTCTCTTTAAAGCGTTTGATTCGCTGATCATTAATAACCGAAACGCTTGGCAACTGCATCTGCTCAATTTGAGTCTTAGTTGCATGTTCAATCGAACGCAGCATACGACTTTCGCGAGGCGCGACAAAAAGAATCGCATCACCTGAACGACCAGCACGACCTGTTCTACCAATCCGGTGAACATATGCTTCAGGATCATAAGGAATATCATAATTAATAACGTGACTGATTCTGGCCACATCCAAGCCACGTCCTACAACATCGGTCCCGATCAGGATATCTATTTGACCTTTTTTGAGTCGATCAACCGTTCTCTCACGTAAATTCTGAGAGATATCGCCATTAAGCGCTTCACAAGAAAATCCTCTTGCTGACAGCTTCTCAGCCAATTCAACCGTCGCATTTTTGGTTCGAACAAAAATGATGATTGCATCAAAATGCTCAGCCTCAAGAATCCTTGTCAAAGCATCAATTTTGCTCGCTCCGCTAACACGCCAGTAGCGCTGCCGAACTGTGCTGGCTGTCGCTGCTTTAGCCGCAATTTTGACAATCTTGGGGTTATTTAAATACCGCTTAGTCACTTTCTGAATCGCAGGCGGCATCGTTGCCGAAAAGAGCGCGATTTGCCTAGTTGGTGGCGTCTGTTCCAGAATCCATTCGACATCATCTATAAACCCCATACGGAGCATTTCATCAGCCTCATCCAAAACCAAAGCTTTTAATGAATCGAGCTTAAGTGTGCCTTTACGAATATGATCCATTACTCGGCCAGGTGTCCCCACCACAACCTGCACACCACGGCGTAATTGTCTCAACTGCCCTTCATAACCTTGGCCACCGTAAACGGGCAACACATGAAAGTTCTTCATATAGCGAGCATAAGTCTGAAAAGCTTCAGAAACCTGAATCGCTAACTCTCTTGTAGGCGCTAAAACAAGAACTTGTGGATCTTTAATCCCTGTCTCAATGCGCGATAATAGAGGCAATGCAAATGCAGCCGTCTTCCCTGTTCCTGTCTGTGCCTGCCCTAGCACATCATCCCCATTCAATAAATGAGGGATGGTTTGAGCCTGAATAGGCGAAGGGGTCTCATAACCTGTCTCCTTGACCGCTCTTAATAACTCAGGAGCAAGATTCAGGGATTCAAATGATTCTGGAGACTCTGTAGGAGAAGACATTAAATAATTACCTTAAAAAGTTATAGTGAAGCCCAAGAGGTAGCAGATAAAGCTAAGGACTTCCAAGCGAACAACATAGCAGTATAACCTATCTATATAAGAATAGCTCCATGTTGCAACGCAAAATACAGCCATTCCCCAATAAATTTGCCACACACCAAAATCTATTAGCCAGCTAGCACCTGCTTTCTTAAATTTAGGCCATATCCCACACTTGGCAATGAAACAACCTGAACCACTCTTGACATCTCCATTTCAAATGAACTTAATAGTTCATGAAACATCTACCGTAGTACCGACCTAATCCTCTATGAAGGTGCACAATATGTTCTACATTCGGCTTCTTTTACTCTCAACACTTCTCCTAACCACAGTCGCCTGCGCTCCTTTAGCAGCTCGATACGATTTCGATGTCGAAGCTGATTTCAGCCAATACCAAAATTACCAGTGGAAAAGCAAAACCCACAAAAACAATGCGATTACCGATAACTCACTCCTTGAAAAACGTATTCAATCTCTTGCAAACGAACAACTGAGTTTTCAAAACCTCAATCTCGTTACAAGCAACCCTGATTTTTATTTGACTTACCACATCAGCACACGGGAACGGATTGATGTACGGGATTATGGCTACGGATATTGGCGCCCATATCGATACGGCCCATCGACCGATATCTATCAATACACTGAGGGAACGCTTATTGTCGATATGATCGATGCAAAGAGCAACAAACTGGTCTGGCGAGGATGGACAAGTCGCGTGATCAATCAACCCTCTTTACCTGAGCCGTTACTGGAAAAGGCCTTGGGAGATATATTCAAAAACTTTCCACTTTAATCGCCAAACCACCTCAAAAGGGCCACACTCAATATGGCGAAACCAAAAGAGCCACTCTCGACATTTAAGGAATTAATCTCTGAGATTGAGACCTGCAATATTTGTCGGGCCCAACTTCCGTTTGAGCCCAAACCCATTCTTCAAGTCAACCCAAAGGCGCGTTTACTCATTGTTGGCCAAGCTCCGGGGAGAAAGGCCCACGAATCGGGCAAGCCCTTCGATGATGCCAGCGGTAATCGTTTACGAGAGTGGATGGGGGTTAACCGCGAGCTATTTTATTGTTCCGATCTCATTGCCATCATTCCGATGGGATTTTGCTTTCCCGGCACCGGGAAAGCGGGTGACCTTCCGCCCCGCTCAGAATGCGCACACACTTGGCGAAGCCGTTTAATGGCCCAATTGCCATCACTCGAAACAACGCTAGTCATTGGTCAATACGCACAGAATTACCACTTGGAGAAAAAGTATCAAACGGTAACCGAAGCTGTAAATCACTGGCGTAACAGTTGGCCGAAACTTGTTCCACTTCCGCACCCAAGTCCGCGCAACAACCTCTGGCTAAAAAGAAACCCTTGGTTCGAAGAGAAGCTCGTTCCTGTGCTCAAAAAGCGAATATCCAGCATCATTTCAGAATAGTTTACTGGCAGGTATGTTTCTGTAAAACGCATCCAAATAGCCGAATCCCTCTGCCTTAAAAACCAATAAACCAATTTAAAATCCCCATTTCATCATGACCAAATCACAGCTATCATACAGCTGTGTTATTTTGATTTTTCTGTCGCATGATCGATGCGATCCACAACTGGACGTTACTGGAAGAACGGGTGAATAACGCTCAAACATTGCAAAAATTTTTACACGAACAGCAACTGCCAGCACATTTCTTGGAAGCCATCGAAAACTGGCATATGCCGCTCGCTAAAAAGCTGGCGGCTCAGCGTAGCCAAGCTGGTCGTCCGTTACTAATTGGCATCAATGGAAGTCAGGGGTCAGGAAAAAGTACGCTCGCTGCGCTACTCACTCTACTGCTGACAGAAACGTACCAGCTGAAATCAATCGCGCTCTCCATCGACGATTTCTACCTAACTCGCGACTCGCGACTCGCGCTGGCCGAAAAGGTACACCCATTACTGGCAACACGAGGCGTACCCGGAACGCATGATATACCTCTCATGCGCAGCACCCTGCAGAGCCTCGCTTATGATCAAGGCGAAGTCCAGATACCACGTTTTGACAAGGCTAGCGATGACCGCTACCCATAAACACAGTGGGATACGGTAACAGCGCCACTCGACGTGATTATTGTGGAAGGCTGGTGCATGGGGACACCCGCTCAACCCGAGGAGACGTTAAAGCACCCGATTAATGACCTCGAGACCCGTGAAGACTCAGAAACGATCTGGCGATCTTACGTCAATCGCCAAATCCGCGAACAATATACCGCTGCCTATGAGGCAATGGATATCTGGGTTATGCTACAGGCGCCATCTTTCGATTGCGTCTATCGCTGGCGGCTGGAGCAGGAACAGAAACTGGCCACCAAACTACACCAAGATAGCACTGACGCCCCACAGCAAAACAAACTAATGTCCGCCGAACAGATTGAGCGTTTCATCCAGCACTACCAAAGGCTGACAGAACATTCGCTAAAAATGTTACCCGCCAGCGTCAACTATCTTTTCGAACTTGATCAGAATCGCCACATAATCGCTGCAAGCGAACCGCAGCCGGTAAAGCTGTCATGACGCAAATTGCAGTTTATACCGATCTTGACGGCTCACTACTTGATCACCATGACTACAGCCATGCAGCAGCCGATTCGCTCCTGCAGGCACTTGAGAAACAAGATATTCCGGTCATTCCAGTCAGCAGCAAAACTCGCGCCGAACTGCTGCCGTTACGCAAAGAGCTTAATAACCGCCACCCTTTTATCGTCGAAAACGGTGCAGCGGTCTTTATTCCTCAAGGCTACTTTGCAGAACAGCCTGCTGAAACGATCACTCAAAATGGTTACTGGGTTAAAGTTTTCACATCACCTAGAAGCCATTGGCTAGACAAAATCGACGCCATCGCTGCCGACTTTCCGGATGCTTTCATCAATTTTGCCCGCCTCGATATCAACACGATCATCGACTTGACTGGGCTCAATCCAGTGGCAGCACAACAGGCCAGTGAACGGGAATTTGGCGAACCGGTTCACTGGCTTGGAAGTGATACCGACCAAACCCGGTTTGTCACCGCGCTCGAACAGGCTGGCGCAAATGTTCTCCGGGGTGGGCGATTCCTCCATATATCAGGGAATTGTGGCAAGGGACGCGCGCTGCTTTGGCTCAATGAGCAATACAAAAAACAACCCCATGGCATTGACCCGATCAGTATCGCCATCGGCGACAGCCAAAATGATGTGGCGATGCTCGAGGCTGCCGATCACGCGCTGATCATCCGCTCGCCTTCTCACCAGCCGCCGGTGCTTTCACGCAACAAAAACAGCTCCCTGAGCCACAGCCAAGGCCCCACTGGCTGGGATGAAGGGCTTCGCAAAATTCTGCATTCACTGAATAATCAATAGGAGCCAACTATGGCTGATTTCCACCAAAATGGCATCATAACAACGCTTCATAACCTCTCTAATCGCTCTCTTGAAGAGTTAGAAGCAGAGTTGACCCAGTTTGCCAAACAGCGCCCCATGGCGCTGATTCTCCCCTCCCTTTTCTCCGAACTCGAAACCGAAGCGTTACCAAACATTGTCAAAGAACTACAGCACGTTCCCTATCTTTCGCAAATAACAATTGGCCTAGACCGCGCACAAGAAGAACAGTATTGCCACGCGATTAAATTCTTCTCAACATTGCCGCAAAACCATCGCGTCCTATGGAATGATGGCCCTCGCCTGCTTGCAATCGATGCCGAACTGCAAAGCCGCGGCCTCGCGCCAAAAGAGCAAGGCAAAGGGCGCAACGTCTGGTACTGTATGGGCTACATTTTAGCCCAAGGAAATATCGAATCGGTCGCGCTACACGACTGCGACATTACAACCTACCGCCGCGAACAGCTCGCTCGGCTGATATACCCGGTTGCCAACCCACGCTTCAACTATGAGTTTTGCAAAGGCTACTACGCCCGCGTTGCTGGCGGAAAGATCAATGGCCGTGTTTGCCGCCTGCTCGTTACCCCATTAATCCGCTCTCTGAAACGAATTTTCGGAGAACGCGAATACCTCAGCTATATGGACAGTTACCGTTATTCGCTAGCAGGCGAATTCTCTTTTCGCCGCGATGTCCTCAACGACATCCGCATCCCCAGCGACTGGGGACTTGAGATCGGCGTACTTTCAGAGGTGTATCGTAACTATGCCAATAACCGCCTTTGCCAGGTCGATATTGCTGATGTTTATGACCACAAACACCAAGATCTCTCGATCGACGATCAGGAAGCTGGGCTGTCAAAGATGTCTATCGACATCACTAAAGCATTATTCCGAAAAATGGCCACTCAGGGAGAGGTCTTCAACGAAGAGACTTTTCGCACACTTAAAGCAACCTACCTGCGCATCGCACTCGATTTTGTCGAAACCTACAACAACGATGCGATCATGAACGGCCTTAATTTCGACATCCACGCAGAGGAAGAGGCGGTGGAAATGTTTGCCGGAAATATTATGCTTGCCGGCAAACACTTTCTTGAAAATCCTATGGAAACCCCCTTCATACCAAGCTGGAATCGTGTTATCAGCGCTGTTCCCGACATCCTAGAAAGACTCAAAAAGGCTGTTGAAGACGACCATAACGAATTTACCGCCTGATCAAAACAAGAAAATCATGCTTGAGAAGACCCCCGCCAACCTTATTCAACGTATTCAGCTTCATCTCGAAACCATCTACTCCGAGGTACAGCTCTCAGAAAGCGTCGAGGCGCTCTCTGAACGACTGCTGGAGATCATGGAAATCGATCACCAGTGCCATATCCCCATCCCCCATACGAACCTGTGGGATCAGAGTGATATTGCCATGATCACTTATGGTGATAGCATCAAACAAGCGGATGAAAAGCCGCTCCACACGCTACACCATTTTCTCAATGCCCACCTTGATGGCAGCATAAACAGCGTCCACATCCTACCCTTCTTTCCCTGGAGTGCAGACGACGGGTTTGCTGTCATCAATTTCTCCAGTGTCAACGAATCGCTTGGCGACTGGGATGATATTAGAGAAATCGCAAAAGATTACCGACTGATGTCCGACCTGGTGATTAACCACTGCTCAAACCGTAGTATATGGTTTGAAAACTTTAAGCGCGGCATCAATCCTGGCAAGGATTACTTCATCACCGAGCCAGCTGGTAAGGATCTCAGCCAAGTGGTGCGCCCCCGAACCACGCCCATCTTGCGTAAAACCGAAACCGCCGACGGCGAAAAGCATGTCTGGTGCACATTTAGCCACGACCAGATCGATCTCAACTTCCGTAATCCCGAGGTTTTAATAGAGTTTGTTCGCATCATTCACCATTACCTCAGCAACGGAGTCAGAATTTTTCGTCTCGACGCAGTCGCATTTCTCTGGAAAAAGGCGGGAACAAACTGCCTCAACCTAGAGGAAACGCACGAGATTGTCCGTTTACTGCGCTCCCTGATCGAACATGCCGAGCCGCAAGCGATGATCATCACCGAAACCAATATACCCAATCGCGAGAATCTCACCTACTTTGGCAATGCCAACGAAGCGCATGCGGTCTATAATTTTTCTCTCCCGCCATTGCTTGTTAACACCCTGATTACCGGCAGCTGCCGTTATCTCTGCCAATGGATGATGAGCATGCCGCCCGCCCAAAACGGCACCACTTACTTTAACTTTATCGCCTCACACGATGGAATTGGCCTGCGTCCGGCGGAAGGACTGCTCAGCGCTGAGGAGATCAGCGACTTCATCATTACCATGCAGCAATTTGGTGGAAAAATATCTTGGCGAACCACAGAAAAAGGGGAAGCGAGCGCCTACGAGGTCAATATATCGCTATTCGATGCCCTGCAGGGAACCACTCTGGGGGCCGACGACCTTGGGCTGGAGCGCTTTATCTGTGCACATGCAATCATGCTTGCGCTCGAAGGGATTCCCGCTTTTTATATTCACAGCCTACTCGCTACCAAAAACGATTATAAGCGGCTAGAACACACCAGCCACAACCGCTCTATAAACCGACACCAGTGGGATTATCGCGAACTCGACACCTTGCTTGGCGCGACTGACTCGCACCATAATAAGGTCTTTAACCGGCTCAAACAGTTGATTAATATCCGTAAACATCAACCGGCTTTTCACCCAAATGCCACCCAGTTCACCTTACAACTAGGTGAGAAATTATTCGGTTTTTGGCGCCAGAGCATCGACAGAAGGCAGAGTATCTTCTGTATCAGCAATATTAGTAACCAGCAACAGCGGCTGCCGCTTTCAAACCTTAATCTGATCGATACCGACAACTGGAAGGAGTTGATCGGTGGTGAACAATTTGACTCCCTCGACCAGTCAATCTCTTTGGCCCCGTACCAAACCTGCTGGATCAGCAACTTATAAAGGCCACTCTCTAACCGAATTGAATTTCACCCCTTCGGGGCTCGCTACGCTCGTTCAAAATTGTTCCTGACAATTTTGTCGAACCCACCATTCTAAATACCGAAGATTCGAATCTACTTTCTATCAAATATAAAAAAGGCCCAAAAGAGGGCCTTTTTTATATTTGGCGGAGAGAGAGGGATTCGAACCCTCG
>DEIG01000003.1:0-6700 GCA_002352345.1 Methylococcaceae bacterium UBA2780 | reverse complement strand
ATTCGGCCACTCTGACATCTCTCCAAAACTTGGTAACAGCTAAGCCGCGAAAGGTTAAACTAGAATCACTCTTGTTGCAATTGGAATCAACTTGCAAGCTCATCTTTCATCGCCTCCAGTTCATCCCAGCGGGTGTAGTGCTGCTCTAATTCTGCGGTGATTTTTTCTAATCGATTTAGAACAAGCTCAGCTTTTTCTTTTTCCTGCTGGTAAAAATCAGCCTCCGAGATTTTCTCATTTAGCTCTGTTTGTTCTTCTTCGAGCTTTTCGATCATGTTTGGCAGCTTATCAAGCTCTCGTTGCTCTTTGTGGCCGAGTTTCTTTTGAGTTGTCGATTTAGGCTTCTCTTTTTTTACGCTCTTTTTTTCTTTAACCTCTTCAATCTGGTTGCTGAGTTTATATTTCAACCAGTCGCTGTAACCACCAACATATTCATTAACCACTCCTTCGCTATCAAAAACCAAGGTACTGGTGACAACATTGTCCATAAAGGCTCGATCATGGCTTACTAATAGCAATGTTCCATCAAAACCGACAAGCAACTCCTCGAGCAGCTCTAGCGTCTCAATATCAAGATCATTAGTTGGCTCATCCATCACTAACAAGTTGACTGATTTACTAAATAATCTCGCTAAGAGGATACGCGCCCGCTCACCTCCTGAGAGGGTCTTAATCGGTGATCGTGCACGAGCGGGAGCAAAGAGAAAATCGGCAAGATAAGAGATCACATGGCGGCTTTTCCCGTTGATTGTAATCTGGTCGCTTCCATCCCCAATCGCCTCTACAACCGTTTGATTTAGATCTAACTGACCACGAAGCTGGTCAAAATAGGCAACCTCTAGTGAGGTGCCTATCTTCACTTCACCTTTTTGCGGTTCAAGCTGGCCTAACAACAATTTAAGCAGCGTAGTTTTACCGGCACCATTGGGGCCAATCAAGCCAATACGATCACCACGAATAATGCGTGTTGAAAAGTCCTTAACAATGCTTTTCTCAGGGTATCCGTAACTAATGCCTTTGGTCTCGATGACCAGCTTTCCGGACCGCTCGGCTGTTTCCAGCCCAAACTTGGCATTTGACTGTTGCTCTCGACGCTGGCCGCGCTCTTTACGCATTTTTTCTAATGCCCTAACACGTCCTTCGTTACGAGTACGTCGTGCTTTGATTCCTTGGCGAATCCAAACCTCTTCTTGCGCCAATTTTTTATCAAAAAGGGCATTCTGACGCTCTTCTTCTTCAAGCGCCGCCGCTTTTCTTCTTAAAAAATCTGTGTAATTACCGGGCCACGAGATCAGCTTACCTCTATCCAAATCGACAATTCGGGTCGCCAACTTTTGCAAAAAGGCTCGGTCATGCGTCACAAATAGAACGGCTCCTTTGAAGGTGCTTAAATGCTCTTCCAGCCAAAGAATCGATTCTAAATCCAGGTGATTTGTTGGCTCATCGAGCAGCAATACATCTGGATCACAAACGAGTGCACGCGCTAAAGAGACACGTCTTTGCCAGCCTCCAGAAAGTCCAGCGATGCCTTTGTCTGCCGGCAGTTCGAGTCGCGTTAATATCTGTTCAACCTTTTGTTGCAACTTCCAACCATCATGATCATCCAGAAGATGCTGCAAACGGCCCAGTTCCGCCATCTGTTTGTCAACATCCATATCTTGTGCCATTGCGACGTGGTGGTATTCTGCTATCCAGTTACCAACATCACCCAGCCCTGCTGCAACGGTGTCATAAATACTTTCATCACCCGACAGTGAAGGAGCCTGCTCTAATGTAGCGAGCTTTGCACCCGGTTTGAGCCAAATACTGCCTTCATCGGCTTTAACTTCGCCACTAACAATTTTCAGTAACGTCGATTTTCCTTCGCCATTACGCCCTAACAGTCCAACGCGCTCGCCCGCTTTAAGCTGGAATTCTGCTTTTTCTAATAGGTGATGAACGCCAAAGGCGATTGATATGTCTGATAGTCGAAGTAATGGCACGGGTTAACCTGTATTAAAATTTAGAAAAGCTTCTGCAAATAAAAGCGCAGCAAGTTTAACAGTGAAGCCGCCGCAATGTTCTGCTTTCTATCAAGGCTGCCACCCACTTGTGTAATGTGATGAAACTCACCCTCATCGGTTGAGAGCGCACTAATTAATTCCATTGAGCTGCGTTTTTCTGTCAAAATCTCCTGATCAAAGTTCCAAATTTGTACCAGCCCATAATCGGCGCCCGATCTCTCTCTAACCGCTTTCGCGAGTAAAACAGCCTCTTCTGCGCCACCGACCCCACTTAAGCCGAAATCCCGCCCGAGCAAAGCCTCATTAGGGGCAATACTGCTTTCTTGCAACCATGGACGACCAACACACCAGCTTGCCAATAGACCGCTACTCACTGTTTCCAACAGGGCTATATTTTGCCCTGACTCCGTTAACAGTTCATCAATCACCTGAACAATTCCTTTTGGACCACCAAAACCATCTTCAACCGAGACCAATTGACTGCCTAGCGCTTTGGAAACTTGGCGACTTACTGCTTCTATCTCTTGCTGATCAAATCCAGCAGGAAACCAGAGTTTCAGCTCAACCTCAGGCAGTCCTGCCCGAAAGCTGATTGTGATTTCCTCAGGAAAATGAATCGCCTCTATCCGTTCTTGAATCGCTGACTCGCCTAAACCAAACGTGCGAAAAGAGAGCCGCTTTAATGGCGCGAGCGAAAAGCGCTCTTGTAGATCTGGAAAAATCGATGCCTGAAACATTTTTTTCATTTCAGAGGGCACACCGGGTAAAAAATAGAACTGGCAGCCATTATGGGCAATCGCAAAACCTGGCGCCGTTCCCCATCTATTATCTAGCCGCACAGCCCCTTTCGGGAAATAGGCCTGCTTGCGGTTAACCTTTGGCATTGGGCGATTCCAGAGCTTGAATATTGATTCAACCTGTTCCATCGCCCGCTCATCAAACTCGAGTGGTGCATCAAAGGCTTTAGAAACCGCTTCTGTAGTCAAATCATCACCGGTTGGCCCCAATCCACCGGTACAAATACAGCAATCTGCCCGCTCTGATATTTCAACCAGAAGCTTCGTCAGCGCATTTAAATGATCCCCTACCGCCGTATGGCGTGTCAGCTCAAATCCAGCCGCAATCAGTTTCTGTGAGAGCCACGCAGCATTACTATCAACCGTCTGGCCGGTGATAATTTCCTCTCCTTGTGAAAAGATCTCGCAGCGTGGAGCCATTTTTAACCGGCCTCTACAGCAATACGGTAGCCGCCAAACTTGCGGATATTGAGCACACCGCAATCCAAAATCAGATATTGCCCTTTGATTCCCTTTAGAACCCCACTGATCTCAGCTGTTTTATCAAAATTTAGAGATTTAACTTTTTCTGGATATTCAAGAACAGGGAACTCAATATTGACCACCTCAGCCTCTGCCAGGAACTCAATATCCCCTTCTGCCTGCTCGCTTGATAGTGCCTCAATCTCATCACTACACTCGGCCAACAGACGATCCCGTTCAGCCAATAAATCTTTCTCTTCTGCCATCCCTTTGAGCATTTTGCGCCAATCTGTTTTATCCGCCACATGCTGCTTTAGAATCACCTCAATTTGCCCAGACTGTAACCGCGTTTTCACCCGAAATATTGGTAATGCCTGCGTCGCCCCCTGATCAATCCAGCGGGTTGGAATTTGTGTATGGCGTGTTATCCCAACCTTCAATCCAGATGAGTTAGCGAGATAGACAATATGATCTTGCATGCAGAACTGTTCGCCCCATTCCGGCTCTCGACAGGTGCCGGCAGCATAATGGCATTGTTCTGGCTTCATAATGCAAAGATCGCACTGTGCCAACTTCGCAAAGCAGGGGTAGCAATAGCCTTGCGCGAAGCTTTTTTTACTTTTTCGGTGGCAGTGAATACAGTTAATTTCACCACCATAAGAAAGTGTTAGTGGCTGGCCAATCAGCTCGTTCAGCGGTAATAACTGCTCACCAAGTGGTAACTCATAGGCCACTTTATCATTCAATTTAGTGACCATTTTCTTTAGATTACCGTCCATCTTCTACTCCTTAAGTGAGAAGGTCATAACAAATTGGCAGCGTAAACAGGCTCAACCCCGTTGTTACTGTCACCGACATTGCGTACAAAGAGCCATCCAGTTTATAGCGATCGCACAATACTAAACCAAGCACCATGCTCGGCATCGCTGTCTCCAATACAGCTGCTGCGAGCAATTCACCCGTCAACCCTAGCGGCACAGCTAATGCCCAACCAAATAGCGGCATAATAATCAGCTGCACCAATATAACTGGAATAACTTTTGGGAGGTTACGCCAATGTAAGCTATCAAGCCGTAGCCCCATACCCAAAGCGATCAACATTAAGGGAACAACTCCCGGTGACAGAAGCTTTAAAAATCCGTCCACCCAACTTGGTTGTGGGATGCCTTGCAGATTCATTGCAACCGCGAACAGACCCGCCCAAAGTGGAGGTACCTTTAGAAGCGAAAGAAGAATTCCCCCTTTCCCACCACTCCCGTAGTGACGAGCAATCACGACCCCAACCGTTAATAACAGGGGTGTACAGGCAAACAGATCAAACTGAATGGCAACAGATCGCGCCCAGCCACCAAATGTCTGCTCAAGGACTGGCAACCCTAGATAGGTGATATTTGGAAATGAGGCAGCAATGATCAATGCGCCAATCTGACCGCCAGATATATTCCAACCGCGAAAGATTAGCCAGGTTACGGCGATAGCAAAGAGAACAGCCGCGGAAGCCAGGAAAGATATTTTAAGTGACTCAAGGCCTAACGATGCATTCCACATAACCGATAAAACCAGCGCGGGCAGCATCAGGTAGTAAACTACATTGGTCAAAACAAGCCGAACCTGATCAGCGGCTAAACCGGCGGGTTTAAACAGACGCCAACCGATGCCACACAGAATCAGTGCCGACATCTGTGTTAAAACAGAAATCATGGAAAAACTCAGAGAATCAGAACTGTTCTATTATCCCTGATTCGGTGCTAGCAGGCGAGAAATTGCCCGGTCATGATGTGTGGCTAGCAACAACTGAGCAATCATCGCTGCACAAAAAGCGGTAAACATATCCCACTGCGTATCCCAAACATCACCCTGTGTTCCAAGAAAGGCATTTGCATCGCCCCCTTCTACAACAGCAACCCACCACTCAATAAATTCATAAAATGCGCTAATTGCAAGACAAACACAGGTCACCAGAAAGAATAGCCACTTCCCGGGCACCAATGGAGAGCGCCTAATTAAAATCTCTCTCGCTACCATTGCTGGAATAAAACCCTGTGCAAAATGGCCAAGTCGATCGTAAGGGTTTCTGCTCAATTCAAGCCAATCTTGCAGCCAAAAGCCGACTGGCACTTCTGCATAGGTATAGTGCCCACCAAGTATCAGGATTAATGCATGTATTGCAATCAGCCAATAGACCAAGAGTGTCATCGGAAAGCGTTTCGCTGTCAGCAGCAACAGGGGTGCCGCAATCAAAACGGGAGCCACCTCAAGAAGCCAGGTCAGGCGGTCGTATGGCCCAATTCCAGAGACAACAAGCCCACTTGCCACTACCGCTAAAAGAAGGCTCTGCTGCCCGTTTCTCCTTGATATCATTATCTATTACCCGAAGCCATTAATGTCGCCTCTGGAAGCCTGCGAAGTTTGGCCATACTGATAACGCCCCAAACCGGGCCGATAGCCAAGAAGATAAAAACATAACGCCATCCAACCAGATCAACGAGCAATGGCACTAGGTGAATAGTAAACAGTGTCAGCAAAAAGCCCATACTCGTCTGCATCATTAGAGCCGTTCCAACATATCGCCTATCCGATAACTCACTAATTGCCGCGCTAAATTGCGCGCTATCAGCAACCACAGCAAAACCCCAAATCAGGCAAACCAGTGTTAATAGCAACGGTGATGAGAAAAAGAGACCAATCAACAGACAGCAAGCTCCAGAAACAACCAAACTGACAATAGTTACCGTTGTTCGCCCTAACCGATCGGCAAACCGTCCGGCTAAAACGCACCCTAGTGCTCCGATTGCGATTACAGAAAAGCCAGCAACTCTTGCTGCCTCAAGCGACCAACCTGCTTGCTGATAACTGGCAATAATAAAAATCGGCACCCAGGTCCACATCGCATAAAGCTCCCACATGTGTCCCAGGTAGCCCAAGTTAGCGAGCCGAAGTGGACGGTCTGAAAATGATTTACCTGCATAGTGCCAATCAAAGGGAGCCGAGCTTGCCAAACCTGGCCCATTTTTTACAAAAAAGAGAACGAGAATAGCTGAAAGCACAGCCATCCATGAAGAGGCCATTAAAACCGCACGCCATGGCGGCATTCCCCCTTCTCCAAAAACTGGGAAAGCATTTAACAGGTGGGGCAAAGCAGAACCTAGAGTGAGCGCACCAACAAGTATCCCCACAAGAAGGCCTCTATCACTGACAGCCCAAGAAACTGCCACTTTCATTCCCGGTGGATAGATACCTGCTAGCGCCATGCCGGTTAAAAAACGCAAAAAGATGACTGTTTCGGGGGAACTATCAATGGTTACGATCAAGCCATTAAACAGCCCACCCAGCACTGCACTGGCACCGATAAGATAAATAGACGAGAAACGGTCTGCTATATTGAAAATTGCGCTGAGTAATGCGCCACAAACAAACCCAATCTGGACACTCATGGTC
>DEIG01000001.1:101812-226939 GCA_002352345.1 Methylococcaceae bacterium UBA2780 | reverse complement strand
ATTAAACATCAAGATTAGAAACTTCAAGTGCATTTTTTTCAATAAAGTCACGGCGTGGCTCAACTTCATCACCCATTAATGTCGTGAAAACTTCATCAGCTGTTATGGCATCTGCAATACTAACTTGAAGAAGGCGACGGCTATTTGAATCCAATGTCGTTTCCCATAGCTGGTCTGGGTTCATTTCTCCAAGTCCTTTGTATCGCTGGATATGTTGACCCCGTTTTGCCTCTTTCATTAGAAGGGCAAAGAGCTCTTTAAAAGAGTTAACCGCCTGCTCTTTTTCACCAACCTTTACGAAGCTTTCGCCACTAAACAGTTCATTCACTTTATGGCCAAATTCAACCAATTTTTTGTAGTCTTGTGAGTTAAAGAATAGCTGTGGAAGCTCGATCAACCGCGTCACACCATGCTGTTTCTTTGTGATAATAACGACCGGCTCTTTTTCCTCTTTTTCAACTAGGTTGATTTTGTAGGTAGCATTAAATTCTTTGTTTGAATTAAGCTGCTCTTCTACTTCGTTTAACCATTTAAGCGCCTCTTCCTTGTTCTCCTCACTGATTCCATCCATCGCCTCTTTCTTCATGCAAATTTCTAGAAAATGTTCATCATAGCGGCGTGCCAATCGGTTCACGATGTTATTCGTTAAGATGTACTCTTTGACTAGGTTCTCTAAAGCAAGGCCTTGTATAGCAGGCTCCCCTGCATTACAAAAAAGCGCCATCTTATCGAGTGCTAGGTTCATAAGATAATCATTTAACTCACCATCATCTTTTACATAGTGCTCTTGCTTGCCTTTTTTGACTTTATAAAGCGGTGGTTGAGCAATATAAACATAACCGCGCTCGATCAGCTCTGGCATCTGCCTGTAGAAAAAGGTGAGTAGTAATGTTCGAATATGTGATCCATCCACATCAGCATCCGTCATGATGATAATGCGGTGATAACGCAGTTTATCTGGGTTGTATTCTTCTTTACCGATGCCACACCCTAATGCAGTGATAAGCGTTCCAACTTCATCTGAAGAGAGCATTTTGTCAAAACGGGCTTTTTCAACGTTAAGGATCTTCCCTTTTAGTGGCAAAATCGCTTGTGTTCTTCTGTCACGACCCTGCTTAGCAGAGCCGCCAGCTGAGTCCCCTTCCACTAGAAATAGTTCTGAAAGTGCTGGATCTTTTTCCTGACAGTCAGCCAGTTTTCCGGGTAATCCTGCGATATCTAGCGTCGTCTTTCTACGCGTGATCTCTCTCGCCTTCCTGGCTGCTTCCCTTGCTCTAGCCGCTTCAATCATCTTTCCTGCAATCATTTTTGCATCAGATGGGTTTTCTTGAAGGTAGTTATTAAACTCTTCCACAATTGCTGACTCTACAAGTGGCTTCACCTCTGAAGAAACGAGCTTATCTTTTGTTTGCGAAGAAAATTTTGGATCAGGTACTTTAACCGACAGAACAGCTGTTAACCCTTCTCTCGCATCATCACCAGATGTATGTACTTTATGCTTTTTTTGTAGCCCTGTTGCCTCTATGTACTGATTTAATGTCCGAGTTAATGCTGCTCTAAAACCAGCTAGATGTGAGCCACCATCTCGTTGAGGAATATTATTTGTGTAACAGAAAATATTTTCCTGATATGAATCATTCCACTGCATCGCAACTTCAACACCAACGCCATCTTTTTCTGCGTTGAAGTAAAAGACCTTATCAATTAATTTTGTTTTTTTACTGTTCAATAAATCGACAAAAGCAACAATTCCACCTTCATATTCAAAGACATCACTACGGCCTGATCTTTCATCCTCTAATACGATGCGTACACCTGAATTCAAAAATGATAGCTCACGTAACCGTTTTGAAAGTATGTCGTAATCAAATTCAAGGATGGCAAAAGTTTCTGAGCTAGGTTTAAACTTGATTTTTGTTCCAGACTTCTCGCTTTTTCCAATCACTTCAAGTGGGGCTAACGGCTCACCATCCTTGTAATTCTGGCTATAAATTGAGCCATTTTTATTAATTTCCAGAACCAGCTCTTCAGACAAAGCATTAACGACAGAGACACCTACACCATGTAAACCACCAGAAACTTTATAGGCATTGTCATCAAATTTTCCACCGGCATGTAGAACAGTCAAAATAACTTCGGCTGCTGAGCGATCCTCTTCTGGGTGAATATCAACCGGTATTCCACGGCCATCGTCTGAGACGCTGACGGAGTTATCCGGATGAATAACAACTTTTATCTCATTACAGAAACCCGCTAGTGCTTCATCAATTGAATTATCGACAACTTCGAACACCATATGATGAAGACCTGTCCCATCATCTGTATCACCAATATACATACCGGGCCGTTTTTTTACCGCCTCAAGCCCTTTCAATACTTGGATATTCGATGAATCATATTCTGTAGAAGCATTCATAATTTGTCTTAGTCCTGTCTATGCACTTTTAATGCAACCTTGTTCCACGTGGAACGTTTTGTAACCTAATCTATTCAATGAGCTAAAAGCAGCCTTTTCTGTTGCTGTAATAAATATCTGAGATTTTATTGTTTTCAAATAGTCAAAAACAAACTCTTTGACCTCTCCATCCAATTCTGAAGATAAATCATCTATCAGCACACAGCCCGGATTTTCAACAGCATTGGCCATTATACCTGCTTGAGCAAAATTCAGCGCTAAAACCAGTAGTTTTAACTGGCCTCTTGATAGGTGGTTTTGTGCTTGGTGGCCATCTAAGAAAATAGCAAAATCTGCTCGATGAGGGCCATGTTGTGTGAAACCAGAGCGCCTATCTGACTCTATGCTCTTCTCCAAAACAGATTGGAGGGCTGAACCCTCATCCCAGCCAGATTTATAGACTAATTTATACTCACTAAAACTAAAAAAATTCTGTGCAATAGAGACGAATGCAGATTCAAGTTGCTGAATGTATGTTTTCCTAAAATCAGAGATAATTTGCCCAAAATGAGCGACCTCTCTATTCCAAGAATTTATTGAAGAAAGATCACCTTGTCTTAATAAAGAATTTCTTTGGCTTAATGCTCTTCTGTAATTACGCCAATTTTCTAGAAACAGCTGTTCCACATGGAATACACCCCAATCAAGAAACTGTCTTCTCACAGAAGGCCCAGCCTCAAAGAGTTGCTGGCTTCCTGGATGAATAAATTGTATCGGTAAGAGCGTTGCGAGTTCTGATAAAGAGCTAATTTTTTGGCCTGATATCTTTACCTCGGTCTCTTTATTTTTTTTTCTAATTCCTATCGAGCTACCTGTTTTTCCTTCGTGACTTAGCTCTCCAAAAACCGTTAAATCATCTGATTCGTAGTTTATAACCTGTTTAATTCTCGATGTTCGAAAGGATTTTGCTCTCCCTAAGATAAAAATAGCCTCAAGAAAAGAGCTTTTTCCACTCGCATTGTTTCCATAAATTAAATTTATTTCTGGAGAAAGCGTTACCGATGAATGTTTTATATTTCTAACATTATCGATAACAACCCTGTTAAGGCTCATTAAAAAACTAGCTGTTACAAACGCATTGGCATCACAATGAACTTTGTAGAACTATCATCTACATCTTCGATAAGGCAGCTACTATTTGTATCGCTAAACGAAATTTTGACATTTTCAGTATCAACATTGCTTATCGCATCAAGCATATAGCTTCCATTAAACCCAATAACAACAGGCTCTTCCGCATAATGAATTTCAATGACCTCATCTGCCTCTTCATGTTCTGGGTTATGTGCTTCAAGTTTCAAGCAGTTTTCTGAAATATCTAGTCGAATACCTTTGTATTTTTCATTAGAAAGAATTGCTACGCGGCTTAATGCCAATTTTATTTCCTGTTTATCAAGAATAATTGTTTTATTGTCGACATCTGGAAAGACACGCTTGTAGTCAGGGAACCGACCATCAATCAGTTTTGCTGAAAAAACCAGATCTCCAAGAACAATTCGTATGCTATTAGATGAAAGTTGGAGCTTAACCTCTTCATCTGAGTCATCTAAAAGACGAAAAAGCTCAACAACACCTTTTCTCGGCAAAATAATTTGCTTGAACTCATTTTGTTCTTGATCCAGTGCCTCTTCGTGAAGGGCTAAACGATGCCCATCAGATGAAACCGCTCTCAATAAAGAGCCATCAGATTCAATCATTAAGCCGTTTAAATAGTAGCGAACATCTTGTTGCGCCATACAAAAACCTGTTTTATCAATGGTTTTTTTAAGTTTATTTGCACTAATAGAAAGCTCGGTTTCACATTGACTGCTGTCAAATGCTGGAAAATCTGAAGCGGGTAAAGTGCTTAATGTAAAGCGACTCCTGCCTGAAAAAAGTTTTATTTTTCCATCTATTGTTTCGAATTTAATTTTGCTCTCTTCGGGAAGAAGCTTACAAATATCGAGTAATTTTCTAGCAGGTATCGTGATCTCTCCATCACTACTTTCGAGAAGAGATGTTCTTGCAACAAGCTGTATCTCTAAATCAGTCCCGGTTAATTTCAGCTCTTCCCCATTGATCTGAAAAAGTACATTAGAGAGAACAGGAAGAGTTTGTCTTCTTTCTATTACCCCGATAATTTTTTGTAATCCTGAAAGTAAATTTTCTCGTGAGATTTCAAATTTCATAATGTTCCGTACTCTTATATAAATAATATATTTAAATATTTATTGTTATTATTAAGGAGGCCTTTTAAAAGCCAAATATGTCTATTTTAGTAACATTTTCAATTAGTTATACGAATAGTATCCTGTTATTTCATACCCTAATTTTATGTGTGTTCCCTGTGGATAATTTGTTTATGGAATTTAGTAATTTTTTTAACCACAGCTTACACACATCAATGTGACAGAGTTCTTAACAGGTTTGTATAGTCTTCAGCAAAATTTTGATCAGACTCAATTAATTCTTTCACTTTCTTGCAGGCGTGAAGAACAGTTGTATGGTCTCTATCACCAAATGCTTTCCCAATTTCAGGCAAGCTATGATTAGTTAGCTCTTTTGATAGAGACATCGCAATTTGTCTTGGCCTTGTAATTGAGCGTGTCCTTTTCTTCGAGTGGAGATCTGAGATTTTTATTTTGAAGTATTCAGCGACAGATTTCTGAATATTTTCAATTGTTGTCAGCCGATCTTGTAATGAGATTAAATCACGTAGTGCTTCGCGTGCAAACTCAAGTGTAATTGGTTTTTTAGTGAAATGAGCGTGTGCAATAACTCTGCGTAAAGCGCCTTCAAGTTCACGTACATTAGAGCGAATTCTCTTGCCAATAAAGAAAGCAACTTCTTGAGGTAAATCATAGCCAGCGAGCGTGGCTTTATTTATTAAGATAGCAACACGAGTTTCAAGGTCTGGTGGTTCAACAGCAACAGGAAGCCCCCAACCAAATCGAGATTTTAGCCGTTCATCGAGGCCGTTAATCTCTTTAGGGTAGCGATCACATGTCAAAATAATTTGGCTTTTATTTTCTAAGAGTGAGTTGAAGGTGTGAAAAAATTCCTCTTGAGAGCGCTCTTTGCCAGCAAAAAACTGTATATCATCCACAAATAAGGCGTCTACACTACGGTAAAAATTCTTGAACTGATCCATTCGCTTGTGCTGAAGCGCTTTAACCATGTCTGAAACAAAGCGCTCAGAAGTGAGATAGATAACCGTTGCGTCAGGCTTTTTTTCTAAAATGGTATTGCCAATAGAGTGCATTAAGTGGGTTTTTCCAAGTCCTGTAGCACCATAAATAAACAGAGGGTTATAACTATTTGAAGGATTTTCAGATACCTGCCTAGAGGCTGCTTCAGCAAGCTGATTTGATTTACCAACAACAAAATTATCAAAAGTTAGCTTTGGGTTAATGTTGTTGGAATGTTGAACTGGTTCCGCTTTGGTTTGCGTTGTAGGACGTTTTCGACCTATTTCTGTTTTTTCAATAGGTGGAGCATCCAAGATTTTTTTAGAGCCAATTTTTATGGAAACTATTGGTCTCTTTCCATCACTTTTAAGTGTGACGGTCTCTTCAATTTGGGTAATAAAATTATCTTTAACCCAATCCAGTACAAAACGGTTAGGCGCTAAGAGCTTAAGCTCACCGTTAGATTCTTCTGCTTGAAGTGGACTTATCCAAGTAAAAAACTGCTGTGATGAAATATTACGTTCTAACTCTTTAAGGCAGGCGCCCCATAAATTGTTGCTCAAAAAGTACTCCAATAACCCATTGTATTAAAAGAAAATATTTTTAGATAAAACTGTTTTTATGAATGATCTGTTTGTCGAAAGTTTAAACTTAAATTAGAAACTTATCCACAGGCCATAAACAACAGCTCAAAGAATTCCAGAAAGTAACATTAACGATATGATTAGATTGACAATGGCTGCTTAAATCAAGTAGTATCTCGCCTCTTTTACCCCCGTTTTGTTAGGATCAAGTAATCATGAAAAGAACATTTCAACCAAGTAATCTTAAACGCGCAAGAACACACGGCTTTCGTGCAAGAATGAAAACTCGTGGCGGCCGCGCTGTAATTAATGCACGTAGAGCAAAAGGACGGGCAAGACTAGCCTGCTGATTTGGTTGTTAACCGAGAGCAGTTTTGTTTTCCTCGGAAACTACGGTTAACGAAGCCTGCTGAGTTTAAGCGGGTTTTTTCAAATCCATTAAAGTTCAGTGATCGTTATTTAACGGTGCTTTACAAGCAAAATGATTTAAAGAACCCAAGGCTTGGGTTGGCAGTTCCTAAACGGAACGTCAGAAAGGCTAAAGATAGAAATAGGATAAAGCGGCTAATCAGAGAATGTTTTAGGACTCAGCAATGGGAAATAGAGGGCTTTGATATAGTTGTTCTGGCCAGACCGTTAGCGAATAGTTGCAGTTCTAGCGATTTGGCTAACTCTATTTTTAGTCACTTTAAAAAAATTGCGGCGACGAAAGTATGCGGCACTTGATCATTAAACTGATTAAAGCATATCAGTACGTTCTAAGCCCTCTTCTGGGTAATAATTGCCGCTTTTATCCTAGTTGCTCAAGCTATGCAGTAACAGCGATAGAAAAACATGGTTTGTTACGCGGAAGTTGGTTAGCTATAAAAAGAATTTTAAAGTGTCATCCCCTGCATAAAGGGGGGATTGACCCTGTACCGGAAAAAACTGGAAAGAAAAATGGATAACTCAAGAGTCCTTTTATTTGCCGCATTAGCGTTTGTTCTATTATTGCTTTGGCAATCATGGATGGATCAATATATGCCGGTTGAGAATAATGTTGAGCAAAAGCCAGCCATGGAGCTTTCTGTTGAAGAGCGCGCTCAAGCAAAATCTATTCAAAGACAAAACAATCCGGTTGCGCAAGAGGGCTTGCCTGATGTAGCAGCTAGCTCTGAAGGACCAGCGCTAGAAAATATTTCTACTGATTTAAATGCACAGCAGAGCAAAGAGCGGATTGTTGTAAAAACTGATGCTCTTTACGTTGAGATTGATCGGCTTGGTGGAGATATTCGAATAGTTGATTTGCCAAATTATCCGGTTTCAAAAACTGAGCCAGACATTCCAGTCCGTCTGTTGACCGATAACGCAGAAGATCTTTTCATCTCTCAAACAGGGTTTTTAGCGAGCAATGGAGGGGCGCCGAATCACCTTTCGGAATGGTCTTCTAGTAAGCTGGAATATACATTGTCGGCAGGAGAACAGTCCCTTGAGGTGCCACTAATCTGGACGAATAGTGAAGGCATACGGGTAACAAAAGTATATCTGTTTACTCGTGGAAGCCATAGAGTTGAGCAGAAAATGGAAGTTGTAAATGGCTCTAGTAGTGCTTGGAAAGGGCGCCAATACCAGCAGCTTCAACGTAGAAAGTCAGATGATAAAAATAAGCCATCTTTTGTTTACACTTATCTTGGTGGGGTTATTTATAGCCTAGAAGATGGCTATGAAAAAATAGATTTCGGTGACATGGAAGATGAAAATCTAAGCCGCGATAGACCTGCAGGTTGGTCGGCAATGATTCAGCACTATTTTCTTGCAGCTTGGGTACCACCGGCTGAAGAAACTAACCATTTCTACACCAAGACACTAAGCGATGCGCGTTATGTAATTGGCTCATATTCTCAAAGTTATGAGCTTGCGCCAGGCGACTCAAAGGTTTTTAAAGCAAACTTTGTTGTTGGGCCAAAACTGCAGCATGAGCTAGAGGAGATTGCGCCTGGTCTAGATTTAACGGTTGATTACGGAAAGCTAACTTTTCTAGCGAAGCCAGTTTTTTGGCTATTGGAAAAATATTACAGTCTGTTTGGTAACTGGGGTTGGGCGATTATTTTCGTAACGCTTTCTATCAAATTGATATTCTTTAAGTTATCGGAAGCCAGTTATAAATCAATGGCAAAAATGCGGGTTATTCAGCCTCGCTTAAAAGTGCTTAAAGAGCGCTATGCCGATGATAAACAAAGGCTTAATCAAGAAATGATGGAAATGTATAAGAAGGAAAAGATCAACCCTTTGGGTGGTTGCTTTCCAATACTTATCCAAATTCCTGTGTTTATTTCGTTGTACTGGGTGCTAGTTGAAAGTGTCGAGATGCGCCAAGCACCTTTTATGTTGTGGATTAACGACCTTTCAGCAGCAGATCCATACTATATTTTGCCTGTGCTGATGGGAATTACGATGTTGATCCAGCAACGACTGAATCCAAGTCCATTGGATCCAATTCAGCAGAAAATGATGATGGCACTGCCGGTTGTTTTTGCTGTGTTTTTTGCTTTCTTCCCAGCTGGTTTGGTTCTTTACTGGGTATTTAATAACTCACTTTCCATCGCTCAACAATGGGTCATTACACGCCGCATTGAGGCCGCTAGTAAATAAGCGGATTAATGCTATAAGCACCATTTAGTCTATAAAATAGCTAAGCAGATCCATTTTGAACCCAAAAGGATCAATCGATACAATTGCCGCAGTAGCGACCCCCTCTGGAAAAGGGGGGGTCGGTATTGTCAGGGTTTCTGGGCCTAAAAGCCTAGATATTGCCCTTCAACTCCTTGGTAAAAAACCTCAAAAAAGAATCGCTCACTACCTTCCATTTTTAGATGTAGATGGTTCGGTTATTGATATGGGGATTGCTCTTTTTTTTGAATCTCCCCACTCTTTTACGGGTGAAGATATTCTAGAGCTTCAAGGCCACGGTGGCCCTATTGTGATGGATATGCTCTTAAAGCGTGTTCTTGCTGCAGGTGCCCGATTAGCTGCACCGGGGGAGTTCACTGAGCGTGCCTACCTCAACAACAAGATGGACTTGGCCCAAGCAGAGGCCGTTGCAGACTTGATTGATAGTTCAACCGAGCAAGCGGCTAAATCAGCTCAACGATCATTGCAGGGGCTTTTCTCAAAACAGGTCCACGAGCTTGTTGAAGAGGTTATAAAGATAAGGCTTTATATTGAGGCGGCGATTGACTTTGTTGATGAAGAGATCGATTTCTTGGCAGATGGTGTTATAGAAAGCAGGATACAAGAGTTAATAGGTCGGCTTGAAAAGATTCAGCGCTCAGCAAAACAGGGTGCACTACTCCGGGATGGGATGACGGTAGTCATTGCGGGAAAACCTAATGCCGGGAAGTCTAGCTTGTTGAATGCACTTGCAGGATATGAAGCGGCCATTGTGACCGAAATAGAGGGAACAACGCGTGATGTGCTTCGAGAACGGATCCAAATCGAGGGAATGCCTCTTCATATTATCGATACCGCTGGGTTAAGAGAAAGCAGTGACCGAGTGGAGCAAGAGGGCATCCGACGTGCTCACGAAGAGATCAAAAAAGCTGATCGCATACTGCTTATTATTGATGATAGGGAGTGTGATGAGGGACTGGATGATTTGCTTAGCACCCTTCCCCACCAGATAAAGGTAACGCGGATTTATAACAAAACAGATTTAACGGGCCGCGCGATCGGGAAGAAAGAGACGTTATCTGGTGGTGTTGAGATCTCCTTGTCGGCAAAAAAAGGTGAAGGCATGGAGCTGCTCCATAATCATCTTAAAGAGTGCATGGGTTTTGAGTCTGGAACCGACGACGTTTTTATTGCGCGTAGGCGGCATCTTGATGCAATAAAAAGAGCCGGCTTGTCGATAAATGAGAGCCTTGTTCAACTTAAAGAGGTGAAAGCCGGCGAGTTGGCGGCGGAAGAGTTAAAACAGGCACAGGATGCCCTCTCAGAAATTACTGGGGAATTTAGTAGTGATGATCTTCTGGGGCGGATTTTTTCAAGCTTTTGTATCGGAAAATAGGCGCTCTATTCAACTAAAAAGGCAGGAAGTTCCTGCTGCTGGCTTTTAGCCCAACGGAGCAGATCTCCTCTTTGGAAGATCTTGCCGTTGGTTGAGACGGGGCGGCTATTTCTGCATGACCACCCTTGTGAGGGGATAGAGGTGCCGTCTTTACAATTTGGAACGCCACTTAAAATCTTTATTCTGGCTACCTTAACCGATTCAGGTAAAACGGTAGTGAGCTCAAAAGGTTCTTCAAAGGGCTCTAGATTGCAGAAAAGGAATGCTGCCTCCCAAGCCGTGAAGAAATCCTGTTCTAGCCAATACTGCTTATCTACCTTTTCAGGTTCCCCCATCGGCCAAGCTGGCTCTATTTGCCGCTAATTTTAGCCATTCCACCTTTGTAGCTACGGGCAGGTCGATAATCTGGTGTCATTGTAGCCAAGCTTGCTTTGGAAATATTCTCTTTAGAGAATACTCCGCCAAGTTGACTATTTATGTACTCAACAGCTGAAGTCGATTTAAAAGAGACGCGGAGCTTTTCTGCTAGAGGGCTTCCCAATAAAGCTTTAAGCGCGATGTTATTTTGGCCGTAAATTTCTGAATTTGGTGTAACAGTTATTAATAACGGGTATTCAGCGCCAGCTTTAATTGTAAGTTTATAAGGTTTGTTTCCATCAAGGACTGCTTTTTGAACTACGTTTTTGTTGTTATCTTCAACAAGAACCGCACCTTGAACGATGTCTGTGCCTTGTTCGTTTATGATAGTCAATTTAACAGTGCTAGCCTTTTGACTAACTTGGCTTGACGGGCTGGATGATTCTCCTCCACACCCACTTATTAGGGAGACAAAAAGAGCAGAAAGAAGGAGGAGATAGCCTGAGTTTATGGTGCCTGTTTTTTTCATGAATTACGCCTGAAACGGGTTAGATATATAAGTAATTTGTGTTGAAAGTTTCGCATATTGACGAAATTCGTCAAGAGGAAAATAGAGGGCGGATAGTAGGTTAAGGGTTAAATCTTCTGATTGCCTGCTGAAAGAAAAGAAGGTCGTCAGGTTGATTGTTTTTTTCATAACGAAGCTGCTGATAAGTTTTGGTGATAAGGCCTATTTCGTTCGCTAAGTTTGGAAGCTGCTTAATTGCTCTTTGCGCAAATGCCGAGGCGGTTTCAGAAGAGTGTCTAGAAACCCCTTTGGTAGCTAGCTTTTTACAATAGCTAAGGTAAAGCTTCGCAACTTTGTCTTGACCTCCTTTGTTTTGGCGGAGAATAAATATAGCGATTAAAGCTAATAAAAATAGAGAAGAGACCGACATAGCCCACAAAAGCTCGTTAAACAGCCCTGAAAAACCAAGTTGGGTTAAAAAGTGAATCTGTTTTTCAAAAGAGTAGCCTAGCACCCAAGTTTGCCAGTTGTAATCAATGCTGTTTAACAGGTGGCGGATTGAGAGACTAAGCTTTAGAAGCTCACCAGAAGGTTGAAAAGCGAACCGTACCTCACTGCTCGATAACTGGTTACGAAAATCAATGCCCAGTTCAACACGCTCAGGTGCAACCGCAGCTGTTGGATCAATACGCACCCATCCCCTACCCTCTAACCAGACTTCGGCCCAGGCATGGGCATCGGCTTGTCGAACCTCTAAAAACTTGCCAACAGGATTATATTCGCCCCCTTGATATCCACCAATGATTCTGGATGGAACCCCAGCAACGCGCATCAGATAAGCAAATGCTGTTGCATAGTGTTCACAAAACCCTCTTCGCGTTTCAAAAAGAAAATCCTTTATAGGCTCTCTCCCTAGTAGTCGGGGGGGATTAAGTGTGTAAATAAAAGGTTCTGTGCGAAAAAATAGTAGAGCCTGATCGATGGTCTGCGCTGGATCATTAGAATTAGATTTCCATTTGGAAACTAGAGATATGATTTTAGCGTTTATTTTTTTAGGAAGTTGTAGGCCTAAAGAGCGTTCTTGCTCCGAAAGCGGTCCGCCAGTGTAGTGCGGTCTTGAGGTGGCAGAATAACGAGTCGCTTTTGAGACTTTGTTTTTTGAAATAAGCAGGTAATCGCTATTGATACTCGCGCCTGGATAATTTGATTTGAGCGGAAGATCTAGGGTAACCAATCGATTTTGCTCGTATGGTTCAAGCATTATGCTGTATTGATATTCAACTCCTGAAAAGCTAACTGCAGAAGGAGTTTTGTCGCTATTTAGTGGCGATAAGGCCCAGCGTCGACCGTTTTCACCTATTTCCCAAAAAACTTGGCTTCGCCAATACCGTTGCGATGGAGGTGGAAGTTCACCAGTAAAGGTGACTCGGAAAGCTGTCTCATCAGAAAGGCTGAGCTTACCAATTGAACCGGGTTCCATAATTGGGCTTAACCCACCAGAAGTGGCTGATGAATCGTCGGGCAAGCTCCAGAGCGGGGTGCTGATTCTAGGAAAGAAAAGAAATAGCAGGATCATTACTGGAAGAGCTTGAAGAAAGAGCTTGGAAGTTAGTCTAAATGCTTCGGTTAAATGGGGTGCCCCGAGATTATGAACGACTAAGAGGGTAATTAGAGAGAAGGCGAGTAAAAATAGATACCCAGTTAAGAGCATGGATTGGTCAAAAATAAAGTGGGTTAGGATGGTGAAGAGGCAGAGAAAAACAGTTAAGTAAAAATCTCGCGTTGTTTTTAGTTCGAGTAATTTTAAAGCGAACATTGTTGTTAATAGGCTAACACTGGCTGTATGGCCAAAAAGGCTACCCGTTTCAAAAATAGTCAGAGCTATCCCGAATAGAGTTAAGAAGAAGAGCAGCCAGCGATTGGGTAGCCAATTAGGGCGAGTTGTACCGAGAAAGCGCCAGCCCGCAAGAAGTGCAAAAAAGCTGATAAAAAGCGGAGATAGGTTAAAAGTATGTGGTAAGGAAATTAGGGCCGAGATTAGAATTAACCATTGTATAACCCGTTGATTTTTAGGCTCTTGCTTCATGATTGAAAGAGCGCAAGCTGTTTAAGCACGGACTCATAGTGTTTTGCGCCTGAAGCGATGGGGGTAACGCTATCTGGAAGTTTTAGTCCGTAGCGGAAGCCATTTTGTTTTGCCTCTATAATTTGCCGGCAAAGCTGGCTGAGTTTCTCTTCGGTTGTTGGCCCAGGCACTTTTTCCCAATCCAAAAGTAGCGCGACAGCTGAACTTTCTTCAAACTGCCTTACGAAAACCCCGCGCTCTTTTGCCAGAGATTTCCAATCAATCAGCTTGATTGGGTCGCCTTCCTTATAGCCTGCTAAGCAAGAAAGCTCCTCATCACCTGCTTTGGAAGAAGAGTTGCCTTGGAGATGATTGATTGAACCATATTGAAAAGAAATTAAAGTATCTGAAGGTTTTGGGTAAACCAAGAATTCTTGAGCGCAATTGATGGGTGACCAGCCACGAAACAGCCCTAAAGGAAAGCAGGTGGAGAATGTTAACGTTCCAACCGTGTGGGATCCCCGCCCTACCCCGTCAATAGAAATAGGCAGAATAGATGTTTCATGTGCAGCAATATTTTTTTTAATAAGCTCTTTTTTGCTGCGCCCTTTTGAGAGAGCAATACCCCATCGAATTTGAGAACTGTTGATAAGCTGTACATTAATATTGACCGCTGATCCGGCAAAAACGGGGTTTATTGGTTTAACCTGAATATTAAGCCCAGCAAGATTCTGGAAGCAGTAAAAGATAGATATGATGGAAAGGCTAGCGAGTAAAAAGGTTAACGCAAACCCAAGGCTGAGATTGTAATTAAGAGAAATAATTAACATTAATGAAAGTGTGATGGCAAAAAAGAGTCCTTGCACACTTGGTAATATAAAAATATGCCGATGGTTAAGAGAGATGGGGCGGTTTGAGGCTTTTTCACCACGTATAAATCGGCTGGGGTGAAGCCGTTCTTTGAGTGTTAAGTTGTTACGCTGGGAGTGCAACGTCTTGCAGTATTGGTTCGATAATTTGTTCGGTACTTTGGGATGAATCAACGCGGAGTCGGTGAGCGGCGACAGGTGTAAGTATAGCTTGGATATCTTCAGGGAGAACCGCATCACGGTTATCTAGCCATGCCCATGCTTTTGCTGCACGCAACAGTGCTACGGCTGCTCTTGGTGATAGCCCGGTTGCATAACCGGCGTGTTCGCGGGTAAAGCGAATAATTGCCTGTAAATAGTCAAGTAAAGCCTCCGATACATGCATTTGGGAAACTTCATTTTGAGCGTTGTTTAGCTCAGTTGGATCTAAACGAACAGGAAGCATTTCTAAAAGAGAACGACGGTCTGTGTTTAACAGAAGGTCTCGCTCAGCCTCAGCATTTGGATACCCTAGCTGGATGCACATTAAAAAGCGGTCTAGCTGTGACTCGGGAAGTGGAAAAGTGCCAACTTGGTAAAATGGGTTCTGAGTGGCGATAACAAAGAAGGGATCAGGAAGTGGCCAAGATTTCCCTTCGATGGTTACCTGCTTCTCTTCCATAGTTTCAAGCAAGGCGCTTTGGGTTTTTGGGGATGCACGGTTTATTTCGTCAGCAAGAATCAGCTGGGTAAAGATTGGCCCAGACTGAAAATTAAGACGTTTTGTTCGGGGGTCAAACTGCGAGTATCCGAGAATATCGGAAGGCATTAGATCACTCGTAAACTGGATACGTTTAAAATCAAGCCCAAGCAGTTTTGCCAGTGCATGAGAGAGTGTGGTTTTGCCAACACCTGGTAAATCTTCAATTAGTAGGTGGCCTTCCGCCAAAAGGCAGCAAAGAGAGAGCTTTATCTCACGCTCTTTCCCGAGTACAACTTTTGAGGCGGTTTCAATTAACCGTATGCAGTTTGTTCGACTATCCATAATGCCTAGGCTGTTTGCTACTGAAACCATTATGCGCTTCCTGCTTGACCGTTGTTTGAAAAATAATTCACTTTTTAAGGAGTCCTATCGAGTCGTGTGGTTTAAGCGTAGCGAAAACGGTTGAATTTAATGTGAGCAGAATCACACCTTATTAAATCTAGGGGATTTGGTAGAGTTGTTGGATTTAGCGACTTAACCTACAATAACCGACTGTTTTTTATTGAGTAATTACCTTGGAATTGGAAAGAGAATTCGGCGTAATCATTATTGGTGGTGGCCATGCTGGCACAGAGGCTGCCTTAGCTTCAGCTCGTTTAGGTGTTGAGACACTTCTTATAACGCAAAATATTGATACGTTAGGTCAAATGAGCTGCAATCCTGCGATTGGAGGAATTGGTAAAGGGCATTTGGTAAAAGAGATCGATGCGCTAGGCGGTTTAATGGCGAAAGCGACGGATCGTGCGGGGATACAGTTCAGGATTTTGAATGCCAGTAAAGGGCCAGCTGTACGGGCGACAAGGGCACAAGCGGATCGGACCCTGTATAAGAAGGTTGTACGAAAATCGCTCGAAAACCAGCCAAATCTCTCCCTTTTTCAGCAAATGGTCTCAGACCTGATTATTGAAAATGGAAAAGTTGCAGGAGTTGTTACCCAAATGGGGCTTAGCTTCCGTGCCAGTGCTGTTGTGTTAACAACAGGGACATTTTTGGGTGGGCGGATTCATATCGGTTTGGAAAACTATGAAGGGGGGCGTGCGGGTGATGCCCCTTCTAACGCATTATCTAAAAGGCTAAGAGAGCTTCCTTTTCGAGTTGATCGACTTAAAACAGGTACCCCACCTCGCATTGATGGACGAACAATTGATTATAGTGTTTTGTCTGAACAGCCAGGCGACACCCCTACCCCACTATTTTCATTTCAGGGACAGGCCGGTGATCATCCTCGACAGATATCTTGTTATATCACCAGAACAAACCGGGAAACGCACGATATTATTCGCTCAGGAATGGATCGTTCACCAATGTATACAGGGATTATTGAGGGCGTTGGGCCGCGCTACTGTCCGTCAATAGAAGATAAAATTGTCCGTTTTAGTGATCGAGAATCGCACCAGATTTTTGTAGAACCTGAGGGGCTCGATACGCACGAAGTTTATCCTAACGGTATTTCGACGAGTTTACCTTTCGATATTCAGCAGCGATTTGTTAGGTCTATGTTGGGATTTGAGAAGGCGCATATCGTTCGGCCCGGTTATGCGATTGAATATGATTTTTTTGATCCACGGGATCTTAAGGCTTCCCTCGAAACGAAGCATATGCCAAGTCTGTTTTTTGCTGGACAGATTAACGGCACAACAGGCTACGAAGAGGCCGCAGCACAAGGGTTAATTGCAGGGCTAAATGCCGCACGCCAAGTTTTAGAGTTGGAGCCTTGGTCTCCGCGCCGAAATGAGGCTTATATCGGGGTGATGATTGATGATCTCGTTACACGAGGAACGTTAGAGCCATACAGAATGTTTACCAGTCGTGCTGAATATCGCCTGCTCTTACGCGAAGATAATGCTGATTTGCGATTGACGCCAAAAGGCCGTGAGCTTGGTTTGGTTGGAGATGAGCAGTGGCAGTCTTATGAAAACAAAGAGAAGTCGATTAAAGGGCTTCAAGAATCGCTGGCAAAAAGATGGGTAAGGGCAGAGACAGAAGAGGCATCTATGGCAAGCGAATTTCTTAAATCACCTCTCACACGAGAGGCGAATTTACTTGATTTACTGCGTCGCCCCGAGGTGATAGCTGAGCGTTTAAAACCATTTTCAGAACTGTTGGCGGACGAGGCTGATGAAAGCGTCATTGAGCAAGTTGAGATTCAGGCAAAATACGCAGGCTATATAGAGCGGCAGGTTAACGAAATTGCGCGTGCAGAACGTTACGAAGGTCTAAAGCTTCCAGTAGATTTTGATTATAAAAATGTTACGGGGCTTTCATTAGAGGTTTGTGAAAAGTTAAAAAAACAACTCCCAGAAACTTTGGGGCAAGCTTCTCGTATACCGGGTATAACGCCGGCAGCAATCTCTCTCTTGCTGATACATCTAAAGAAAAAAAGCGCATGACCGCGAACCTAGAAAAGAGATTAACAACGGGGCTGGAGCAACTCGACCTCAAAATATCTAAAGAGGCCGTTGGAAAGCTGATTCAATTTGTCACTTTGCTCGATAAGTGGAATAAGGTTTACAATCTTTCAGCGATTCGAGATTCTGTACAGATGGTTGATTTACACCTCTTGGATAGCCTGTCTGTAGTGTCCTTCATTTCTGGAGAGAGAATTCTTGATGTGGGAACAGGGGCAGGAATACCTGGCATACCGCTCGCCTTGGTCTGCCCTGATTGCCACTTTGTTTTGCTGGATAGTAATGGAAAAAAAACCCGCTTTATTCAACAGGCCGTTCTGGAATTAGGTTTGAAGAATGTAGAAATTATTAATTCTCGGGTTGAAAATTACCACCCTGATGAGCCCTTTGTAACGATCATTTCACGTGCATTTGCGTCACTTTCTGATATGCTCGCAGGCACTACGCACCTTGTAGCAAAAGGGGGGCTTTTGCTAGCAATGAAGGGACGACTCAATGAGCATGAGCAAAGTGAGTTGCCCGCAGGTGTAGAGATAGAAGAGACTATTCAACTAACAGTACCCGGCGTCGATGCGGAGCGGCACCTTATAAAGGTACGCTTGCCGGCCTAGCAGATATTGGAATTATGGGAAAAATAATTGCGATTACCAACCAGAAAGGAGGTGTTGGTAAGACGACGACAAGTGTCAATCTAGCTGCCTCTTTAGCAGCAACACAGCACAGTGTATTGCTTGTGGACTTAGATCCACAGGGGAATGCAACAATGGGCTGCGGCGTTGAAAAAAATGAGGTTGAACATTCCTCCTGTAGCCTACTTCTTGACGATATACGGTTTAGTGATGCAGTAATTTCTCCAGAGATATTGGGCTTTGACTTGATTGCTAGTAACGCTGATCTCACGGCTGCTGAAGTCGAATTAATGGATATTGAGGCACGTGAGCAGCGGCTATCGAAGGCGCTCGAGGCGGGTTGCGCCGGTTATGAGTACATTTTGATAGATTGCCCTCCTTCGCTAAACCTATTAACGCTCAATGCACTCGTTGCGGCAGATAGTGTTTTAATTCCGATGCAGTGTGAATATTATGCGTTAGAAGGGCTTTCGGCGCTGCTCGATACGCTTAGTCAGGTTAGGAAAAGTGTTAACCCAAAACTCGAGCTAGAGGGGTTGCTTCGAACAATGTATGACCCAAGAAGCCGCCTAACAAAAGAGGTTTCTAATCAACTGATTAACCATTTTGAAGAGCGGCTCTTTCGGACTGTTATTCCACGCAATATACGATTGGCTGAGGCGCCTAGCCATGGTTTGCCGGTTATAAAATATGACAAATCCTCGAAGGGAGCCCTCGCCTACCTTGCGCTAGCGAGTGAAATGGTGAGGCGGGATGAGAAAGAGGCGCGTAAAGCAGGGTCAGATAAGCGTTAATCCATTGTAATGAGGCTTAAACCTCTCGGGCGCAAAAAAGAGAACTATAAAGAAGACAAGAAGATGAAAGCAAAGAAACGAGGTTTGGGAAGAGGTCTTGATGCACTGTTGGGAGGTGTTGATATCAGCGCTGAAAGCAGTGATAGTGCAATGCAGAAATTGGCTGTCGAATTAATGCAGAGAGGAAAATACCAGCCCCGTAGAGAGATGGACACAGAGAGACTTCAGGAGTTGGCTGACTCCATAAGCGCACAAGGGTTGGTTCAGCCGATCGTGGTGCGAAAAATTGATAAAGAAAAATATGAAATAATAGCTGGAGAGCGGCGCTGGAGAGCGGCGCAGTTGGCGGGTTTGAGTGAAGTGCCTGTTGTTGTTCGTGAGGTTCCAGATCAAGCGGCTATGGCGATGTCGTTAGTTGAAAATATTCAACGAGAAGACCTAAACCCATTAGAAGAGGCAGATGCACTTCAGCGACTATTAAACGAATTTAAAATGACGCACCAACAGGTGGCTGATGCAGTTGGTAAGTCTAGAACAACAGTAACGAACTTATTACGACTTTTAGAGCTCGAGCATGAGGTAAAAGCTATGCTTGATAGTTCTAGCTTGGAAATGGGCCATGCTAGAGCTTTATTGGCGCTGGATGGGGCAAGGCAGTGTGAGGCAGCCAGAAAAGTTGTGCAGAAAGGAATGACGGTTCGGGCAACTGAAAAGCTTGTGCGAGAGCTTTTGTCTAATAAGTCGACCCCCAAGAAAAGCATAAAACTTGACCCTGACATTGTTCAGTTACAAGAAGAGCTATCGGGAAAGCTTGGAGCAAAAACAACAATAAAGCACAGTACACGGGGCAACGGTAAGATTGTCGTTGAGTATTCAAGCCTAGATGAGCTGGAGGGATTGTTGGGCCATATCAGCTGAATTGACGATTAATATCTTTGTGGGTATAATTTCGGCTCTTTGTTGCCCGGTGTTCACTTACATTGAGTGGGGTTAGGGTGAAGAAGAAAGGTGTTGGATTCGTGCTGTTGGCTCAATTTATAGCAATAGCTGGCGTGGCAATAGTCGCGTCAATCTGGAGTCATAATGGAGCAAACCAAGGTTTAGCAGTAGTTTTTGGCGGGCTTTCAACGATTCTAGGGACGGGCATCTTGGCATGGAGAGTAAGTCGATCGGTTGATGCGGTTGCAAAAGGGAAGAGCCATGCAGTGTTGTATCTCTATCTAGGGGCGATAGAAAGATTTTTATATACAGTCTTGTTATTTGGTTTGGGCGTAGTAGTGCTCAAGCTGGCAATATTGCCGATGATAGCGGGATTGATTGCGGGCCAAGTAGGTTTTTTTCTTGGCGGATTAAAGAGTCAAATTTGAGAGCTGGATAAAATGGCGAGTGAAAACCTTACCTCTTCAGAATTTATTAAGCACCACCTGCAGAATTTAACGTATGGCCAGCATGCCGATGGAAGCTGGGGTATTGCTCATGGGGCTGAGCAAGCTAAAGAGATGGGCTTTTGGGCTCTAAATCTTGATACGCTGTTCTTTTCAGTGGGCCTTGGTGTTTTGTTTCTCTACTTCTTTAATAAAGCGGCTAAACAGGCAACGACAGGTGTGCCCTCTGGGCTTCAGAACTTTGTCGAGTGGGTTGTTGAGTACGTTGATAACAGTGTTAAAGAGTCGTTTAGTGGTGGTAAAAATCCACTCATAGCGCCACTTGCGCTAACAGTATTCATTTGGGTCATATTGATGAATACAATGGATTTGGTGCCGGTGGACTATATTCCACATTTAGCGGGCGCCCTTGGGATACCTTACATGAAGGTGGTTCCAACTACAGATCCAAATTTAACATTTGCGATGGCTTTAGGCGTGTTTGGCCTAATCCTCTATTACAGTGTAAAAATGAAAGGGTTGGGTGGATTCATGGGTGAGTTATGTTTTCATCCGTTTCCAAAATTCCTCCTACCCTTTAACCTGTTTTTAGAGGGCGTGAGTTTAATCTCTAAGCCGATTTCACTGGCATTGCGTCTGTTTGGTAACATGTACGCGGGTGAAATGATCTTTATTCTGATTGCGTTGTTACCTTGGTATGTGCAGTGGACTTTATCGCTACCTTGGGCAATTTTCCATATTCTGATTGTGCTGTTGCAGGCGTTTATCTTTATGACGCTTACAATCGTATATCTGAGTATGGCGCATGAAGAGAGTCACTAATTAATTTTTTAACTTTAAGCTGTATTTTATAAAACCTTAACAGGAGATAGTAATGGAAGAAGTAACTGGCTTGTTGTATATCGCTGGTGCCCTTATGATGGGTCTTGGTGCTCTGGGTGCTGCTGTAGGTATCGGCATCCTCGGTGGCCGATTTCTAGAAGGCGCTGCTCGTCAACCTGAATTAATCCCAATGCTTCGCACACAGTTCTTTATCGTAATGGGACTGGTTGATGCGGTACCTATGATTGCTGTGGGTATTGCTATGTATGTTCTGTTTGCTGTCGCTGGATAAAGCAAACTTAACTACATAATAAGCGAGGATAGGTGCAGGTATGAATATAAATGCAACCCTGATTGGCGAAACTATCGCGTTCTTTATGTTTGTCTGGTTCTGCATGAAGTTTGTGTGGCCACCAATCATGAACGCTTTAGAAGAGCGTAAAACAAAGATCGCAGAAGGGCTTTCTGCGGCTGAGCGTGGCCATAAAGAGCATGAGCTTGCTGAGAAGCGGGCTAAAGAGGTAATTCATGAAGCTCGAGAAGAGGCCAAGGGTATTGTTACCTTAGCTAACACACGTGGAAGCGATGCGGTTGAAGAAGCTAAAGATAAGGCAGTTGTTGAAGCCAACAAGGTGAAAGAGCTGGCGCTTGCTGAAATTGAGCAAGAGGTAAATAGTGTTCGTGAAGAGCTACGCAAGCAGGTTGGTGCGCTAGCAATTCAGGCTGCTGAGCAGATTCTTAAGAAAGAGATTGACGCTAGCAAGCATAAAGACATTATCAGTAGCGTTAGCAAGCAACTAGGTCAAGCATAATGGCTGAGATAGCAGAGCTTGCGCGCCCTTACTCAGAAGCTGTTTATAAAATAGCTAAAGAAAAAGGAACGGCTCAGGAATGGTCTGACATGCTAGAGATGATCTCTTTAGTTATGGCGGATGCAGATATTTCTAGAGCAGCGCGCAATCCTAGGGTTGATGATGATCGTTTCATAACATTATTACTCGATATCTGCGGTAAGAATCTGAACAAAGAAGGTGTTGCCTTCGTAAAGATTCTGTCTGAGAACAAGCGACTCAGTTTGGTTGGTAAGATTACGGAATTGTATGAGCAGTACCGCTCAAATGATGAAGGATATCTTCCGGTCAAAGTGATATCTGCTTTTCCAATGTCTGACAAAGACCAAGATGCCCTTGGTAAAACACTTAAGAAGCAGTTCGGTAAGGAAATTAGACTCGATATCGAAGAAGATAGTTCTTTGATAGGTGGAGTAATTATCCAGGCTGGTGACAAAGTTATCGATGGCTCGGTAAGTGGTCAGATTGAACAATTAGCTAAGCAACTCTAAAGCTAGAGAGAGAAAAAAATGCAATTAAACCCATCAGAAATCAGTGATCTGATTAAAAAGAAGATCGAAAGTTTTGACTTAAATGTCGAGGCGAAGTCAGAAGGAACCATTGTTGCGGTAACAGATGGTATTGTTCAGATTCATGGTTTAGACGATGCTATGCAGGGTGAGATGCTTGAATTTCCAGGCAATACATACGGCATGGCGCTTAACCTTGAAAGGGATTCCGTTGGTGCGGTTATCCTAGGTTCTTACGAGCATCTATCAGAAGGTGATACCGTTAAATGTACCGGTAGAATCATGGAAGTACCCGTCGGCGAGGCTCTGTTGGGTCGTGTTGTCGATACATTGGGTAACCCAATTGATGGGAAAGGTCCGGTTGAAACGGAATTTAGCTCTCCAGTTGAAAAGATTGCACCGGGTGTAATTGCTCGCCAATCAGTTGATCAGCCTGTTCAAACAGGTCTTAAATCAGTTGATTCAATGATCCCAGTTGGTCGTGGTCAACGTGAGTTGATTATTGGCGATAGACAGACAGGTAAAACTGCAATCGCGATTGATGCAATTATCAATCAGAAAGGTACAGGCATTAAGTGTGTCTATGTGGCGGTTGGTCAGAAACAGTCTTCTATTGCGAGTGTTGTTAGAAAGCTGGAAGAGCACGGCGCGATGGAACATACCATTGTTGTTGTTGCGTCAGCTTCTGAGTCAGCGGCTATGCAGTTTATCGCACCATACTCTGGTTGTGCGATGGGCGAATATTTTCGTGATAAAGGCGAAGATGCATTGATCGTATATGATGACTTAACCAAGCAAGCTTGGGCTTACAGGCAGGTTTCATTGTTATTGCGTCGCCCACCAGGTCGTGAAGCGTATCCAGGGGATGTTTTCTATCTCCATTCAAGATTGCTAGAGCGTGCATCGAGAATTAATGAAGTCGAAGTTGAAAAACTAACTGGCGGAAAAGTAAAAGGTAAAACAGGCTCATTGACTGCGTTGCCGATTATTGAAACTCAGGCTGGTGACGTTTCTGCATTTGTACCAACAAACGTAATTTCTATTACAGATGGTCAGATCTTCTTAGAAACAGATCTATTTAATGCGGGTATTCGCCCAGCGGTTAACGCCGGTCTTTCAGTCTCGCGTGTAGGTGGTGCAGCCCAGACTAAAATCATTAAGAAGTTGGGTGGCGGTATTCGTCTTGATTTGGCTCAATACCGCGAATTGGCAGCTTTTGCGCAGTTTGCTTCAGATCTTGATGAAAGCACACGTAAGCAGATCGAGCGTGGTCAGCGGGTAACAGAACTAATGAAGCAGGATCAGTATGCAACTCAAAATGTTGCTGAAATGGCCGTTTCACTGTTCGCAGCTAACGAAGGCTTTTTAGATGGCTTGGAAATAGCTCAGGTACGTGACTTTGAAGCGGGCCTTCTGTCCTATATGAAGTCTGAGCAGAGCGAGTTAATGGCTAGTATTCAGGAAACTGGCGATTTCAATGATGAAATCAAAGGTTCGCTGCAATCAGCAATCGAAGCTTTCGCAAACACTTATAGCTAGTAAAATAAGGTAACGATATGGCAGTCGGTAAAGAAATCCGTACGAAAATCTCGAGTATCCAAAATACTCAGAAGATTACGCGTGCTATGGAAATGGTTGCCGCAAGTAAGATGCGTAAAACTCAGGATCGTATGCAGTCTACAAGACCGTATGCGAAAAAGATCAGTCAAATAATTCACCATTTGGCTCATGCTCATCCTGAGTATAAGCATCCTTATCTGCTGGAACGAGATGTAAAGCGTGTTGGTGTCATACTTGTCTCTTCTGATCGTGGTTTATGTGGTGGCTTAAACAGCAACCTGTTTAGAAAAACGATCGAGCAGTTCAAAGAGTGGGATTCTAAAGGAATCGAGATTGATGTCTGCGCGATTGGTCAGAAAGGCGCGGGCTTTTTAGGAAGAATTGGTGCCAATCTGGTCGCACAGGCAACAAAACTTGGCGATACCCCTCATCTAGAAGATCTGTTGGGAACAGTCAAAGTGATGCTGGATGCCTATGACGAAGGAACTATCGACGAACTGTATGTTGTTTATAACGAGTTCGTTAATACGATGACACAGGAACCAACGGTTCAACAGATGATTCCAGTAAAAGTTGAAGAGCTTGAAGAGGAGCTATCAACGCACTGGGATTACATCTACGAACCTGATTCAAAAGAGGTTCTGGAAGCGCTTTTAACTAGATACATTGAGTCAATCGTTTTCCAAGGTGTTATGGAAAATAATGCAAGTGAACAGTCTGCCCGTATGGTTGCGATGAAAAGTGCGTCGGATAATGCCGGAACACTTATTGACGAGCTTCAGCTTATTTACAATAAGGCGCGTCAAGCTTCAATTACGCAAGAGTTGTCAGAAATTGTTGCTGGCGCAGCAGCTGTTTAATTAACGTAAAGAATTAGTTAGGTCGAAGAGGAACGTAATATGAGTGCTGGAAAGGTCGTTCAGATTATTGGTGCGGTTATCGATGTGGAGTTTCCTAGAGATTCTCTACCAAAAGTGTATGACGCGCTGACTGTTGAAGGTCAAGAAATTATTCTTGAGGTTCAGCAACAGTTAGGAGATGGTGTTGTAAGAACTATCGCAATGGGTACCACCGATGGTCTTCGCCGTGGATTGGTAATTGAAAACACAGGCAATCCAATTTCAGTACCTGTTGGTACCGAAACACTTGGACGTATCATGAACGTTCTGGGTTCGCCAATCGATGAAAAAGGACCAATTGGCGAGAAGTCAAAATGGGCTATTCACCGTAAAGCACCGACTTATGCGGAACAGAACGCAAGTGATGAACTCCTAGAGACAGGCATTAAAGTTATTGACTTGATCTGCCCATTTGCTAAGGGTGGTAAAGTTGGTCTGTTCGGTGGTGCGGGTGTAGGCAAGACCGTAAACATGATGGAACTGATCCGTAATATCGCGATCGAGCACAGTGGTTACTCAGTATTTGCTGGTGTAGGAGAGCGTACTCGTGAAGGGAACGATTTCTATCACGAAATGACAGACAGTAACGTAATCGATAAAGTGTCATTGGTTTACGGTCAGATGAATGAGCCACCAGGAAATAGACTACGTGTTGCGTTAACGGGTCTTACAATGGCCGAGTATTTCCGTGAAGAAGGTAACGATGTACTTTTCTTCGTTGATAATATTTATCGCTATACACTGGCCGGAACAGAAGTATCTGCTCTACTAGGTCGTATGCCTTCTGCGGTAGGTTACCAGCCAACACTTGCTGAAGAGATGGGTGTTCTACAAGAGCGAATCACTTCAACTAAAACAGGTTCTATTACATCGATCCAGGCTGTATATGTACCTGCGGATGATTTGACTGATCCATCACCTGCGACAACATTTGCTCACTTGGATGCGACGATTGTACTTTCAAGACAGATTGCTGAATTAGGTATCTATCCTGCGGTAGATCCGCTTGATTCAACAAGCCGTCAGCTAGATCCACTCGTTATCGGTAATGAGCACTACGAAGTGGCTCGTGACGTACAGGGAACTTTGCAGCGCTATAAAGAATTAAGAGATATTATCGCGATTCTGGGTATGGACGAGTTGTCTGAAGAAGATAAGCAGACCGTTGCCAGAGCTAGAAAGATCCAAAGATTCCTATCTCAACCATTCTTTGTTGCTGAAGTCTTCACAGGATCACCAGGTAAGTATGTCTCTTTGAAAGACACCATCGCTGGATTTAAAGGCATTATTAATGGTGAGTACGATTCTATTCCTGAGCAAGCTTTCTACATGGTCGGTACGATTGATGAAGTCCTTGAGAAAGCAAAAGGAATGAACGCCTAATCAACTGTAGGTAATATCATGACGATGACAATACACGTTGACATAGTAAGTGCAGAAGAAGAGATATTCTCAGGCCTTGCAGAGATGGTTTTTGCTCCCGCTTCACAAGGTGAAGTGGGTATCGCACCGCGCCATACGCCACTGTTAACGAGATTAAAACCTGGCGAAGTTAGAGTTAAAACCAACGATCAAGAAGAGCTTACTTTTGTTGTATCGGGTGGAATGCTTGAAGTTCAACCACATTTAGTGACAGTTTTAGCTGATACAGCTATTAGAGCTAAAGATCTTGATGAAGCTGCAGCACTTGAAGCGAAGAGAAAAGCTGAAGAGTTGATGTCGGATAAATCGGGTGAAATTGACTACAGCAAAGCACAAGGTGAACTTGCTGAAGCGATGGCTCAGCTAAGTGCGATTTATAAGCTTAGAAAGAAAGTAAAGTAGCAAGCTTTTAAGCCATAAAATTTAAAAACCCACCTGTTTAGTGTTAATGCACGACAAGGTGGGTTTTTTTATGCCTTGAGAAGCACTCAAAGTAAGATTTTCATCTATTATTTATGAATTGTTCAAACCATTACAGGACAGGTAATGCCAATTAAGACTTTAATACTTGCTGCAGGAAAGGGCACAAGGATGCGTTCATCTTTACCAAAAGTTCTTCATAAGATTGGAGATAAGTCTCTTTTAGAGCATGTCTACAAATTGTCTGAACAGCTTGAAAGTGAAGAAATAAACATTGTTTATGGACATGGTGGCGAGTCGATTATACAAGCGCTCCCAGATCTCGATGCAAACTGGATTCTTCAAGAAAAACAATTAGGCACAGGGCATGCGGTGATGCAGGCCGAATCTTTTATTAATGATGAAGATGCGGTTCTAATTTTGTACGGCGATGTCCCACTACTTTCTAAATCTTCTGTTGATAACTTGTTGTTACAGCTTAATGAATCTCCACTTTCTCTTTTAACGGTGACTTTAGACAATCCGGCTGGTTATGGCCGCATTGTTCGATCTAAAGAGGGTAAAGTCAGACGTATTGTTGAAGAAAAAGATGCGAACAGTGATGAGAAATTAATCAGTGAGGTTAACACTGGCATTATGGCGGTTAAGGGTGGCAAGCTTAAAGGTTGGTTAGCACAGTTAGATAACAACAATGCCCAGAATGAATATTATTTAACCGATGTAATAGAGCTAGCGGTCAAAGATGGGGTTGAAATTCAAACCTGTCAGGCCATAAGCGAAGATGAGGTGCTTGGGGTCAATAATCGAGCTCAACTGGCTCATCTTGAGCGAGTCTATCAAAATAGTGAAGCAGACAAACTAATGGAGAAAGGCGTCTCCTTTAGAGATCCTGCACGCTTTGATATAAGGGGCCAGCTATTAGATGTTGGGCAAGATGTAGAGATTGACGTAAATGTTATTATCGAAGGCGAATGCACGATTGGTAATAGAGTAAAAATTGGCGCTAATTGCATCATTAAAAATGCAACGATTCATGATGGTGTTGAAATTCTTCCGAATAGCCTGATTGAAGAGGCAGAGGTTGGCAAGCGGAGCAGTGTCGGCCCCTATGCTCGATTACGTCCGGGAACGGTACTTGCAGAAGATGTCAAAGTTGGTAATTTTGTAGAGACCAAAAAGACAAAAGTTGGTAATGGCTCAAAGATAAGCCATTTAAGCTATATCGGTGATTGTGAAATAGGTAGCTTAGTAAATATCGGGGCAGGAACAATTACCTGTAATTATGACGGTGTGAATAAATTTAAAACGATCATAGAAGATGGCGTTTTTATCGGTTCAGATACGCAGCTTGTAGCACCTGTTACAGTTGCGAAAAATACAACGGTTGGCGCTGGATCAACCATTACTAAAAACACAACGGCAGAGAGCCTGACATTAAGTCGGAGCAAGCAAGTCTCAATAGCTAGCTGGAAACGGCCTGTAAAGAAATAAAGGAGTAGTTCATGTGTGGGATTGTTGGTGCGGTTGCACATCGCTTGGTCACCCCTATTTTGCTAAAAGGGTTAAAGCGGCTTGAATATAGGGGTTATGACTCTGCAGGAATAGCTGTTCTTGACCATGAAAACAGATTAGAAAGAGCCCGAGCAAAAGGAAAAGTTCGAGGTCTTGAAGAGGCAATGCAAACAACACCACTTATTGGGAAAGTTGGTATTGCACATACACGCTGGGCGACGCATGGCGTGCCATCGTTGGAAAATGCGCACCCACATATCTGCAGAGATAAAGTGGCAGTTGTGCATAATGGGATTATTGAAAACCATGAAATCCTAAGAGCGGTACAGAAAGAGAAAGGGCATGACTTCAGCTCTGAGACAGATACAGAGGTGATTGTTCATGAGATTCATGATCAACTAGAGAGCGGTCTCGATCTGCTAGCGGCAGTACAGGCAACCGTAAAAAACCTTGATGGTGCGTATGCACTGGGGGTCATTAGCACTAGTGAGCCTGGTCGGTTGGTGACAGCACGAAAAGGGAGCCCCCTTGTCATCGGTGTAGGCAAACGTGAGAATTTTATCGCATCAGATGTATTTGCATTATTAGGCGAGACACAAAAATTTATTTTTCTCGAAGAGGGTGATGTGGCCGATATGACGGCTGACTCCATAACCATCTATGATGAAGAGGGAAATAGAGTAGAGCGCCCCTTTTCAGAGACGGAACTAGCGGCAGATTCAACGGAAAAAGGAAGCTATCGCCACTACATGGAAAAAGAGATTTATGAGCAACCACAAGCGGTAAGCAATACTCTCGAAGGGCGAATAATTAATGAAAAAGTGGTTGATGAAGCCTTTGGTCCTGATGCCGCGACAGCCTTTGATCGTGTAAAAAGGGTTCAAATCGTTGCTTGTGGAACAAGCTTTCATGCTGGAATGGTTGCTAAATACTGGATGGAATCAATCGCAGGGCTTCCTTGTGATGTAGAGGTGGCTAGTGAATACCGTTATCGCCCCCATGTGGTTAGTGAAGATACCCTATTTGTAACCATTTCCCAGTCAGGTGAAACAGCAGATACGCTGGCGGCTTTAAAAGAGGCAGGGAATATAGGCTATGCACATACCTTGGCAATCTGTAATGTTCCAGAAAGCTCGATTGTGCGTGAATCAGAATGGTCGTTGATGACACGAGCAGGCGCAGAAATTGGTGTTGCATCAACAAAAGCCTTTACCACACAGCTTGTGGCGCTGCTGTTACTGGTAGTTGCTTTGGGGCGTCGTAATGGCCTCTCAGCAGAAAAAGAGGCAAAAATTACCCGCCAATTGATTAATCTGCCAGCAGAAATTGAACAGGTTCTGGAACTTAACAAAGATATTAAGAAATGGGCAAAATCATTTGGAGATAAGCACCATGCGCTCTATCTTGGGCGTGGCGAGCAGTACCCCGTTGCGATGGAAGGGGCGCTTAAACTTAAAGAGATCTCCTATATTCATGCAGAAGCATATCCAGCGGGTGAACTTAAACATGGCCCTCTTGCGCTAATAGATGAAGAGATGCCGGTTGTTGCTGTTGCCCCAAATAATGAATTGCTGGAAAAATTAAAATCTAACCTTCAAGAGGTACAGGCGCGTGGCGGACAGCTATTTGTTTTTGCCGATGTGCATGCTCCGCTCGATTCCGTTTCAGGAGTAAAGATCTTACGGGTTGCAGAAACAGATGAAGTGGTTGCCCCTATCGTCTATACCATTCCGTTACAGCTCCTCTCGTACCATGCGGCGGTGATAAAAGGGACAGATGTGGATCAGCCCAGAAATCTTGCTAAATCGGTTACAGTGGAATAAGAATGCTTAAAAGGCTTATTTCTGTTGTGGGAGAGTAATAAAGTTTCATACCAATTTATTAAAGTACCATACTGGGCTAATGACTGTTCTAGCTAGGTGAGGGAATGCTCATAAGAAGCATTTTCAGATAATTTTTGGGCAATGGCTTTAGCCATGATGCTACGACAGCGGTTGTGGGTGCAGACAAAGGCTATATTCATTAGTCTGGGCCATGAGGTTAATGTTTTTTATGCATAAACCGTCCTTCCCCCATCAACCGCTATAATCTGCCCAGTGATATAGCCGGCATCAAGGGCGAGAAAAGCGACCGTATCGGCAATATCTTTTTCAACACCTTTTCTAGCAAGCGGAATACGTGACAACATCTCTTTTTTCTTCTCTTCGGTTAGCCCCTGCTCGGGCCACAAAATAGCACCAGGTGCAACTCCATTCACCCTTACCTCTGGCCCAAGTTCGATGGCTAAAGAGCGCGTCATGGCAGCTAGGCCCGCTTTGGCAATGCTATAGACAGGGAAATTGACCAAAGGCCGTTCAGCATGGATATCAACAATATTGATGATGCAGCCATTTGCCTCTTTCAGTGCTGGCATAACGGCTTGGGATAAAAAGAAAGGCGCTTTCAGATTGCTGCCGAGTAAATCGTTCCACTGCTCCTCTGTTACCTCTCCAAGTGGAGTTTCGTAAAATGAAGAGGCATTGTTGACGAGTAAATCTAACCGCCCCCAGCAGGCTATAGTTTCTTCAGCGAGCTGGACGATGGCGTGATTGTCATGAAGATCTGCTTGGATGATTTTGGCGGAATTGGCTCTCAAGCGGTTAAGATCGGCGCAAACAATTTCAGCATCGGATAAAGAGCTTCGGCAATGTAAAATCACATTCATTCCTTTAGAATGAAGTGTGCGGGCAGTTTCAGCACCAACTCGACGGGCTGCACCGGTTATTAACGCGACTTTATGGTTCACGGACAACTCCATTAATAAATCATGAAAAAGATTACCACTCCATTAATTGTGTTGATAACTTTTTTAACAACTAGCTGTAGCACATACGATGGAGTTAACTCTAAACCGTTCAGTTTAAGCTCTATCGCTAAAAGCGATATCGACATGGTTGAAGAGATTCACCTTGAGTCCACGTTATCACATTTAAAAGAGTTGGCAGATAAGCTATACAAGCGTAATCCTGCAGAGTTGCGAAAGGGGCGATATAGCTCACGGGGAATTGCAATAAAACATATTTTTGATGGCAACGCGTTAAACCGACCATCGAGTACCTCTATAAAAAATATTAAAAGAGCATTTGATGAGGACTATCAAGGTGACCGGATTGCGTTATACATTTCTGGTTTGAGAGGGATGACGCTCTCGGCATATGGAAATAAAAGAGAGTTTTTTATTTTTGATGATTTAGATGCTCAGAAGCTTTATAACTGCGCTAGGAATTTTGAGGTGGCAGCTTGGCTGTTAAGAAGCCGAATCGAGAGTAAAGGCACTCCGTATCTGCTGAATAATGAGATAGGAACCGTCCATAATTTGAGCTTTGAACGGCTTTTTGGAAAGATGATTGCAGAGCAGGATCTGATTGCTCAAATTATTGCCAACAAAACAAATCGGCGAATTAAAAATGTTATTCAGACGATGGTTTTTCTGCCGATTTGATTTGTTGAATATTTCTTGCCCATCCCGCTCTTCTCTCCGCTAAAAATCGGAAGGGGCTAAAGACCAAATTCCCTTCCGGTTTAGGGCTAGGATGGGGATGGAAAAGCATCTTTCACTTTATTCGCAGCAACGATCCGCATCCGGCGCAGCTCCTGCCCAATAGCGGCACCCTCTAGCCCTTTTTCCACAAGCCCTTTAGCATCAACTTTTAGTAGCTCAATATAAACAGATTTTAAATAATCCATCTGGGGGTATTCGGCCTCCCCCATTCCTTTGCGCCCCCGAACATCTGCCAAACAGGCGGTTAAAAATTGATCAAGCCTCTGTTCCTGGTTGGGTTTCAATATTTTTAATGCTTGCAACATATCAACAATAGTCGAGGCTTTTAACTCATAAGCACGATGGCAATTCAGGTGATAACGCATGACTGGTTCGGCCAAACTTCGGTAGTTGTTAGGAACTCGCAAACGATCACAAAAGGCGTTTAAGACAGGCAGGCCAGAAGTCTCATGCCCATAATGATGGGGCCATTTTGATTTAGGCGTGATTCCTTTACCCAAATCATGCACAAGTGCTGCAAAGCGAACGGCTTTGTTATCGCTCAACAAAACTGCCTGCCTTAAAACCAGTAGGGTGTGAATCCCTGCATCAATTTCAGGATGCCATTCAATAGATTGAGGAACACCGAAAAGCCGGTCGATTTCAGGCATTAGAATATTAAGCGCGCCCACATCACGTAATAATTCAATAAACTTTTCGGGCGATCGCTCTCCTAAAGCTTTATCAAACTCCGCCCAAACTCGTTCGGAGACAAGTGTATTAATTTCTCCGGCTTTCACCATTGATTGCATCAGAGTGAGGGTTTCATCTGCAACCGTAAAACCAAGGTGTGCATAACGAGCATAAAAGCGGGCAACACGGAGAATTCTGACAGGGTCTTCACAAAAAGCCTTAGAAACATGCCTCAGCAGTTTTTTCTCAAGATCTTTTTGGCCACCATAAGGGTCAATTAAATTACCATTTTGCGCTTCTGCAATGGCATTAATCGTTAGATCCCTGCGGATCAAATCCTCTTCAATCGTCACCTCGGGAGAGGTATAAAAAGTAAAGCCGTGATAGCCCTTGGCCGTTTTGCGCTCCGTGCGAGCAAGCGCATATTCATCTTGGGTTTTTGGGTGCAAAAAAACAGGAAAGTCTTTGCCGACGGTTCTAAAGCCCTGCTCGAGCATCTCCTCAACTGTCGAACCAACAACCAGCCAGTCATGTTCTATAACGGGATAATTTAGCAGTTTATCGCGGACAGCACCGCCGACTAGGTAGGTTTTCATGATATAAATTATTCAAAAATTTGGGTGTGCAAAATAGTTCTCGTGCAAAGATCTCGGTTCGTAGATTGTAGCAAAACAAATCTTTTTACCCCCATTCCAGCCTTCCCTCTGAAAGAGGAAGGCGTTAACAGCTAGAATTTGGCTCCAATAAATCCCCCTTCCCATTTAGGGGGAGGGTTAGGGAGGGGGTGAGCGGTTAGACTAAAACGAGCCTCCATCTATGCTAAATTAGCACTTTTAGTTCATAGAACCACTTGCCACCTTGATTGAATCAATCTTAATTTATTTGTTCCTCGGCTCAGTAGCAGGATTGATTTCTGGCCTGTTTGGTCTGGGTGGTGGCGTAATTTTAGTTCCCGTACTGGCTTGGCTATTTAAATCAGAAGGTTTTCCTACCGATTTAATCATGCACATGGCGCTTGCCACCTCTTTGGCGACGATTATTGCCACCTCAATTTCATCAATGCGAGCGCACCACAAGGTCAAAGCAGTTAATTGGGAAACGGTGTTTCAACTTACACCAGGAATCATCTTGGGCTCTTTTGTCGGTGCTTATCTAGCCGGTCTGCTTTCAACAGTGGCGCTAAAACAGTTTTTTGCGCTATTTTTGATTCTAATTGTGGGGCAGCTGCTTTTTCAACTACAGCCTGAAAAGGGTAAAAAAGCGCTTTCAGTGTTACAAAAAAGAGCGGCTGGAGTGATGATTGGAACGCTCTCTGCGCTGCTGGGAATTGGCGGTGGTTCAATAACAGTTCCATTGCTAATTTACGCAAAAACAGCGCCTAAACAGGCAGTAGCAGTTTCTAGTGCTTGTGGGCTACCTATTGCATTAGTAGGTAGCCTTAGCTATCTATTAATAGGTTGGAATACTGCCGGTTTGCCTGAAAACAGTTTGGGGTACATCTATCTGCCAGCACTGCTTGGGATTATTGCGAGCAGCACATTAACTGCACCGCTAGGTGCAAGGATCGCGCATAAGCTACCAGCGCAAACCTTAAAGAGATGGTTTGCGCTGCTGCTCGCGGCTATTGGGCTGAAGTTGCTTTATTGAGTGTTACCAGCAGTTGGCTGCAGGTGTTGTTGCGCCGGTTTGGGTTATGGTCATCGTTCCACAGCTGTCAGCACTTTGGGCTGAATCAGGTGTGGCGGTCAGTGTATAGGTCGTTGCCGTCAAAGTGGGGATTGTGAGAGCGTAGCTGTCATCGGTTATACCCGAAGCAGCAACGGTAGCTCCAGCGTAGGAATTATTTTCCGTAAAAGTGCGCTCCATAAAACTTGCCAACTCCATCAAGTGAGCCTGCGCCTCTGCACGCCGTGTTTTCCGTACACTATCTTGGTATGACGGAAGGGCGACTGAGGCAAGAATGGCGACAATAGCCACTACGATCATCAATTCTATAAGAGTGAATCCACCCATTGATGCTCTTAATCCTTTATTCATATTTAAACCCATCTCTCTTCCCATTATTCCCCCCCCCTAATGCACCCAAATCTGAGTGATAATCGGTAACCCTTCTTTAGGGAACACCACGGTATACCCCATTCTCCTGTTTTTCAGGTTGGAGATTTTCTTTGGATCTTCTCCAGACTCCAGACCATGCCATTTTGTCTCATCGGTTAGTTGGTATTTTTGCCCATTAAAAACGATCGTGTTGGTTAAAAAATTGATGGCTTCTGCTGCAGCAATTCTTTCTGGCCTCACTCGTTGTATTTCTGCCGAAACAAAGCCTATTTGGAAAACCGCAAGGCTAAGCGCTAAATTTTGTATTACCTTTTTTGGAGACATAACTGATTCCTTTTTAATTATTGGATCTGTTTCCAGGACTGCCGACCAGTTTTCGCACTGCGGGCTTCTACTGTTCGCTCAATATTTCCCGTAGATCCACTTGTATATTTAAATTCTTTGTCAGCAATTTTGATAATACCTGGGGTTTTAGTCATTCCCACTTTAGATTGCTTACCTGACACTGGAACAGTAACTGACTGGCCACCGATAGTGACTGTAATATAGTCTGCAGAGCTAAATGAGCCATCATTGTTTAAATCAAAAGGTGAGGTTGACGGACGTGATCCATCGATTGCTGTTAGCTCCATCAACCAGCCTGTTCCTCCAAAGTCACATGGGTTGACATCGGGAATGATTGTTGTAAATACAATTCGGCCTTCACGAATTATTGGTGCACTTACCACGCGCTCCCCTTTTTGTACATTGACAGGTGTTAGAAGATCCATATACCAACCTTTCTGGTTCGGGTTTACTCCCGTAGAGGTGTAATTAACGGCATTTTCTGATGTCACACGTAGATTAAACGAAACTATGGCTCCTCCAGGCTCGGCGAAAGAACCACTTGTTTCCACCTGAATCTCTTGCTGTAGCAAATTAGCGCGGCTTGAAATAACGCTCGTATCATCCCAAATACCATATATTGTGTTGATGTCTGTAGAACTTGCATCTCCTGTTTCTATGTATTTGCCCGTTCCAAAATAGACCATCACACCACCAGTCGGATGTGCGCCAACTTCTATCTTTCCCGTAATGGGTTGCGGGTTAGTCCCATCTGTTGCGGTGAAAAGCGGAGCGGGGTTTGCTCCCGACTTGTATTTTGATTTCCACTGACCAGTGCTGCTATTTGATACATCAAAGCTCCAAACGTTACCCAATAAATCTCCCGCGTAGATGGCGTCAACAATGCCATCACTATTTGTGTCAACAGCTGTTGGTGTGGCGAGTCCATTCGGAGTTCCGGCGCTTCCAGCTAGTGTATCGATTTTTATAATGGTGCCAGTCTCCATGTCCTTAATAAACAGTATGGCTTTCCCCGATGTTGAGTTATAACCGTTACCAAAAATAGCGCCCCAATGGCCATTTGCCATCCGAACAATCGAGGGCTGCCCTATGGTGTAACCGAGATCTGCAGTATCTGTAAATTCCCATAGGACTTTTGTCTTGTCCATTGTTACTGTCGTAACGCTTGTGGGAGGAGAGGTGGTGGTGACGGTGGTGGCTGGAGATGTGATATCCAAAGCAAAGACAGATTTGCCTCCTGCGCCTGTTGAACCAACTAAAATAGTTTTCCAGTTGCCTCCAATGTATGCGTCACCCGCTTTAGGAGGAGCATCAACAAAATATTGGTGGGTATATGCAGGATCCGTTAGCTGCCATAGGTTAGGGAATATGTTTTCTGGAATGTATGCAAACAGCTCAACTCCAGTCGTCGCATCAAAAGCATGCAACATGCCATCATTTGCACTGATATATATTATGTTGGTGCGATTTTTATAGGCAGAGGTATTGCGGAAGGTTAGATATTCTGTTCCTTCTGTACTAGGTAGAATGTTATATCCAAAGTTTTGCTGTCCGACAAACCATGGATCAGAATTCGCAATATCGCCCAAAATAATATTTCGATTCCTAAACGAGCCGCTATTTTTTTGTTCCTTGCTGCTGTCGCCCCGTAAGTGATTAAGTCGGTCTTGCCCAATGTTTGTTATTCCGCTGCCATTTATAAGGTAGTTCTTTTGCACGGTTGTTAAATCACTCCAGACAAAATCTTTTCCAGCTGAACTGCCTGAGTCAAAGGTAAAGATTTTTCTTGAAGCGTGAGCAGGAATTAATGTTCCAGCATCCCACGTTGGTGTGGCAGGAACCTCTCCTGTCGAGGGATTAATTTTGTATGCTAGCAGTTGGCCGTGCCAGTCACTACTATCGAACCTTGCCTGGTAGATGAATGTATTGGCATCTAATCTGGTGGAATTGGTGGCAATGGATGAGGCGGAAGAGACTCGTTGAGCAATGGCACTTAAAGAGTTTCCAAGTGCGGTTGCAAAGCTGGCAGGGTCCTGTGCTGAAAAGAATTCGCCTCGGCTATTAACCGCCGAGTGCCAAAGGTCGTCCACTTTTCCTGGGTTTGTTGTTGGTTGGGGCCATGCTTTTGCCCCTGATGTTAGCGCTGCCAAATCAGTTAATGGATCTAAACTCCCAGTAACACCTAGCCCAACGGGAAAAGTTACCATATGTTGCCAGAATGCATCGTCTGCCGGATTGGTTGGTACTTTGTTTGCTAATCCAGTACGTAAATCACGGTTCCAATAGTACATTGCAACATCCGCAAGCGTGTCGCTCCAAGCATCCATGTATGGGTTGCTGGCTAAATACTGAAAGCTGCCACCCGAAGGGCTCGTTATGCTGCTGCCATTAGTGTTATCCACATTGGCTTGCGCTGCAGCAGTTCCGGCAGCTGCGCCATTCCAATAGCCATCCGTCATTAATACATGATAGCTTTGCCTACACTCCATATGAGCGGTTGTGTTGTTAGTACCGGGGGCCTCGCCCCATGGCCCTTCATTGTCTGATCGCTCAAAATATTGGCCAATATCATCTTGAGCTCGGCGCAATGGCGTTCCAGATGTGGGAATAATATGATCATACAGTGAATCGAAGAAGTCTTGGCGATCTGTTCCGGTGAACTTTCTGACCCCAGTAATTAAAGCGCCTGGGCTTGTTTGGCCGTCAACGGTAGTGCTACCTTGATTAATTGATCCAAAACCGACCCGTAAACCGCTTCCTTGTTTAGAAAAAGCTATCCCGACTCCAGCGCGAGCCAGCAGGATTCTTGAGCGGTAGTAGGTATACCAATTAGCGAAATTCTGGATTTCTTCTGCGTATGTGCAACTCGGTTTTGCGGCACAATCTGTGCGGGCAGTGCTTCCAGTATAAGTTGTTGTGGTAGATATAATTTGGACTTTTGTATAATCGGTCGCAACCCAATCGTCAGTACCAGTAAAATTGTAATAGACCGCTGGCCAGAATGTTTTGCTCACATTGGTTGTGGTAACACCACCTGGAAAGCCTGCTGCAGCACCGTTATATAGCTCCCAAGAGGCCGATTCCGTGTTGTTTGCAGTAAGATCTCGACAACCTGCTCCCGTAATGGCTGGATTGTGAGGGGCGCATCCAATTGGTGCGTTAGCCATTGCTGAGCCTGTTGATGTTGCCCAAGGCACATAGGTTACCGCTGGATTATAATAGTTCTTATTGGCATGGTAACTACGAATACGGACACTGTATGAGGCGGCATCGTTAAATTCCGGAACGAAATTTCCATAATCAGCCCCACCGTAAACACCAGCCACACGGGGGTAGACAAAGTAGGTCCAATTATCATCGGGCATATTTTCCCACTGCATGGAGCCGGAATCATCCAGAGTAAAAACAACATTAGGTTCGATTGAGCCGCCTAAAAAGAGAGGGACCTGGGAGAGGCTTAGTGGGGCCCCTACAGCGGGCTGCATGGCTAAAAAGAGCAGAGATAAAAGAAAATTTCTAATGTAGCGGCTATTTTTTTTCATAAACTTACTCCATAAATCCTATTTGAAGGATCACCATTTATAGGTTGTCTGCAATATAACAACGGCATTATCTGTTCCACCAGTACCTCTAGCGGTTACTTGCAGATAAAAATCTTTATCATCAAGGGGCTTCCCAACTTCTAGGCTTCCTGCAACAGGTGGTAGTAGTTCGATCACATAAGCAGGCTGGCTGGCAATTCCCGAAATAACATTAGAACCACTATTTGCATCACCATTTGTACTCCACCAGGTGGAATCTCTCGCCGATTCTTCCCACCAAGCGGCGTTATTTGTTGTGTCAGGGTCGGCGGCTTTTACATCCCAAATACCGGTTGAACCATCGGAGCTAACATCGGGCAGATTTGTATAGCCTGCAATAACAAGTTCTCCTATACGTAAGGCAGATTCAGCCGCCTGAAAGGCCTGATTCCGGTTGTGCATGTTCCCAGCCATTTTTTCTTCGAGAACACTGGAGTTCATCGAGGTGATACCAATCAAGGTCATCACTAGCAACATGATGAGTGAGACAACGAGTACAACGCCTCTTTGTTTTGCTGGAGATAAGTTTTGCCTGTTCATGGTGTTCTGTTTCGTAAGCTGATGGTTGAAGTCATATTCTGACGTAGGCGCCTGTTAGTGATATTGGCGCCGTCATAGCTATAGGTCTGGTTACTGGTTGATACATTATTGGTCAGTGAACGTAAGCCAAACGTAGCCCGAACGCCGGAAATATTATTCCAGTCAGATACGGCGACTGCGTCCGCATCAACGTATTGGTCTGCTGATTTATCATCGGTAGTGTCTTCACCATAAAGAATCTGAAGGTCTTCTGTGCCTTCGACCAATTCACTGACAGCACCATTTTCTCTTATATAAAGTGCTGGCTCTCCCGCTGGGTTTTCTCTAATGTAATAGTCATAGCTTGAGAGTTTATGAATACGAGCATCTGCGCCATAAGCTTTGCTCAGCCGGTTAGTCGTATTTTGACTATTTGCGTGGGCGATGGTGATTTTGCTGGCACCAGCAGAAACGTTCGTTGCTCTAAATACATCCGTGGAAACGCAGTCGCTAATTATAATAATGTCACCTGCTGTAAAGCCGCAGCTATTACCAGGGTTAAGCTGTATGTTTGCATTGTCCGCTGTCATGTTTCCCAGCAAATAGGCACCACAGTCATCCCCTCTGTTAATGGTGATGACATCGGTATTAGCAACCACATTTGCAGGAGGCGCAGCGAATGCGGGAGTCCATGCGCTTCCATCATACTCATATCCAAAAACAGCGTTCGAGGCACTAAATCCTCCGGCTGGTGGATTGTTTGCAATTACATTTGGCTCGACAACATCAAGGCTTCCACAGCCAGTAAAACCGGCCATTCGGGTGTTTCTGGAAAATATTTCTATCGCAAAGCGGCCATTTTCTTGCACGCGAGACATTGCCTCTTGTACGCGGTAAGCCTGCTTGTTGCTGACGAAGATTTGTATGACTCCGCCTACCAGCACAAGCCCGATAACCATGGCGACCATCAGCTCAACAAGCGTGAGCCCCTTCTCTTTATAGAGTTGTTTATAGTTGCTATTCACTGTTAGATATCCGATATAACTGTAAAAGTTTTTGTTGTGCTGGCTGAATCACGATCACTCCATTGAACATTTACTGTTACACGTCTAGCTGCAACGACAACAGAGCCGTCACCACTCGGCAGTTCATTGCCCAAATTAGCCAACCAAGCATCAACGTCGTTCTTAGCCAGTCCTGCTTGGCCACTAGATGTTGCAGATAAAGCAATGGCGTAATCTGCAATATTTACTTGATTCGCACGAATATCATCAAGAATACTGTAGGCGTGAAGTGTCGCCTGTGAGCGTAAAAAAGCGCTGTGGCCATGCTTTAAACTTGTTAGCTGTAGGCCGGCTAGCCCCAACAGTCCAATTGACAGCACAAAGACCGAAATCATGACTTCGAGGAGAGTAAACCCTTTATTAAATTTTTTATTCATATCAGCAGCCTGCGGTTGTTAATTCGCTACTTGAGGCAGTCCTCACTCGCCCTGTATTGGAAACAACTAATCCCTTTGCTTTTGAAACGCCTCGGCTATCACATAAAACAAATGTTCCAGTAAACCCAACTGCGAACCCTTGCCCAGAGTAAACAATGCTGGTTCTTGGGAAAGCAATTGTTGTTCCCGGAGTTAAGCTATCGTGAACTCGGATTTCCTCGCCAGCATCAATGGTGCCATCACCATTTGAATCGACAAAGACCACCCAGCCATCTTCCCAGTTGCCTCCACAGGAGGCTCCGACACTGCCTGTGCAGACAGTTGTGCTTACGCCTCGTTTAATTGCCTCACTCCGTCCCACGTTCAGAGCAGTTAATAGTTCGTTGATTTCAGTGGTTAGACGGTTATTTTTGATTGTTTCACTAAAGCTCGGGATGCCAACAGTCATTAAAATCACGGCGATGGCAATCGTTATCATTAATTCAATCAATGTGAAACCGTGCTGTCGGTTGGCTGCTTTTTTCATATCTGTTGTTATAGTCCCTGCTTAAGCAGTAGTCATGTGTTTACTGATAAGTGGTTATTGATTGCCGACAAATGGCACATGCCCATAGGGCAGTACTTTATTGAAACGGAGGTGCTGCCCACCTAATTCAACTTTAATTGTAGCTAATGTATAGCTTTTTACTCACGGCAGTTGTGGATATTTTATCTATTGGGTGTGACAAGCAAGGTGATAATTGCTAAGAGGGCTGAGAATAAGAACTATAGAGGTGGCAATAGTGAAAGAGTGTAGTCAGAAGGAAGCAAATAAAAAGGCCACTGGTGAACTGATCACCAGTGGCCTTTTTATTATTTAGTGGTAAAGCTTATTTTTTTCTGTTCGCAAAATAAACAGCCATCGCGCCAATTGCAAAAAGCGCCCATATTCCCGGCTCAGGGATGGAGTTAGTTTTGCTGCCATCGTCAACAGCAAACACAGGTACTGATGCAGTAATTAAAAATGTACTGATAGCTAGTTTTTCTAATAATTTCATATTTGACCTCTTCTTATTCATTGAATTCGAATATATTCAAAGCACGAGCTGTGCCCATGTTTTTTTATTTTTATAAAACAAAGAGATATATAGATATTGAGATCGACTTCTTTGTTGCATGCAAAAATTGTAAAATTTTTTGACAGGCTGCCAAATCTGCTTTACAGGGTTATCAATCAAGCTATTATTATGGAGACCTAACTGTAGCAGGAATTTGAAAATGAATAACTTTACAGCGTTACACTGTGAAGCTTGCCAAGCAGGAGCTAGGGAAGTGAGTGGTGATGAGCTTAAGGCATTTGCCAGACAAGCTCCTGAATGGACAGTTTTGGAGATAGGTGGTGTAAAACGACTTCAACGAGAATTCGATTTTAAAAACTTTGTTGAGGCGCTGGCTTTTACGCAAAAAGTTGGCGAATTGTCTGAGGCTGAAAACCATCACCCATCAATTTTGACTGAATGGGGCAAGGTGACAGTGACTTGGTGGACGCATGCGATCAATGGATTGCATCAAAATGATCTGATTGCAGCGGCTAAAACCGATTTGCTTTATAAATGAGCCTGTTATGAACCGTATTAAGATCATTAAGAATGATATTACAACTTTAAATGTTGATGCGATTGTGAATGCGGCGAACCGTTCACTGTTGGGGGGTGGCGGTGTTGATGGTGCGATTCACCGAGCGGCTGGGCCAGAATTGCTTGAGGCCTGCCGACAGCTTAAAGGTTGCGAAACAGGGCAGGTAAAAATAACGGAGGGTTTTCAGCTTCCAGCAAAGTGGGTGATCCATACGGTGGGGCCGATTTGGTCGAATGGTTTAAAGGATGAGGCGGCACTTTTAACGAGTTGCTATATAGAATGTATGTCGCTGGCAAAAGAGCATGGCTTTAAGTCTATCGCCTTTCCGGCAATTTCATGTGGGGTGTATCATTTTCCGGTAAATCAGGCGGCGCGTATTGCTGTTTCAACCATAAGCGACTTGTTGAGATCGAATGATCAGTTAGAGGTTGTTTATCTGTGCTGTTTTGGTGACGAGGTTTTTGAGGCTTATGAAAAAGCGTTAGATCATTGTAAGCTTTAGTGAATATTTTTTGCTGGAATAGAGTGAATTTGATGACTGAAAAATTAGAACTAACCGAGCAGCAATGGCGTGAATGCTTGACTGAAGAGCAGTTTAAAATTTGTCGCGAAAAAGGCACCGAAGCACCTTTTTCGGGTGCCTATTATCACGATAAACAGACCGGAATTTATCATTGTGTTTGTTGTGGTGCGCCACTCTTTAATGCCAATAGTAAGTATGACTCTGGGTCTGGCTGGCCCAGCTTTTGGGAAGCAGTTGATGGTGAGGCGCTTGAGTATCATCAAGACAGGAGTGGTGGCCAGGCGCGAACGGAAATTACCTGCAAAAATTGTGATGCACATTTAGGGCATGTTTTTGAGGATGGACCGCAGCCGTCTGGGCTACGCTTTTGTGTTAATTCGGTTTCGTTGCATCGAGTTGATGGGGTTGAGGATTGATCGTTTTACCCCCATCTCGGCCTTCCTCCTTAAAACTAGAAGATGCTCCAAACAAATTCCCTCCCATTTAGGGGGAGGGTTAGGGTGGGGTGAAAGTTTTCGCGCTTCACCTTTCTGCTATTTAAGGAAACAAATTAAAAAATGACAATTGATCATAAATTCGCCCAAGAGCGCGTTAAAGAACTGCTTGATTTTATCGACAAAAGCCCAAGCCCTTGGCACGCTGTCTCCTCTATTGAGGTGCTGTTGGCTAGTCAGGGCTTTGTTCGTATTGAAGAGGCGAATAAGTGGTCTTTGGCTGAAAGTGGTCGTTATTATGTTGTTAGGGATGATTCTTCGGTTATCTTATTTGTAACAGGAAGCCAGCCTTTAAGTGAAACAGGTTTTCGGATTGTTGGAGCGCATACAGATTCTCCGGGGTTACGCATTAAACCCCAAAGTGCTCACGCAGCAGATGGTTATGTTCGGCTTGGTGTGGAGGTTTATGGTGGCCCCATTCTCGCGACATTTTCCGATCGTGATTTAGGTATTGCAGGGCGTGTGACGGTTAGGAATGGAGATGAGGTTGCCGCCCGGCTTGTTCATTTCGATGAGCCTCTTTTAAGGCTTCCTAACCTTGCGATTCATATGAACCGTAAGGTGAATGAAGAGGGGCTTAAGTTCAACAAACAGACTGAATTGCCACTTATTCTAGCGGCGTTGTCTGAGCAGTTAAATGCACAAGAAACTTTCCTTGAGTTGCTGGCAGAAAAGCTTGAGGTTTCGGCTGAGGCTATTCTTTCTTGGGAGTTGAATGTTTATGATTGCCAGAGAGGGGCGTTATTCGGTCTTGATCAGCTTTTTTATGCGAATAGCCAATTGGATAATCTTGCTTCGTGTCATGCCGCCGTTACGGCACTGCTTGAAAATGGTGGGTCTGCCCCATCTGCAACGCTAGTCTGCGCACTTTTTGACCATGAAGAGGTAGGAAGTGAAAGTAGCAAAGGGGCGGATGGGAGCTTTTTACCCGATATTCTTGAGCGTATCGCCTTTTCAACGGGGGGTGATGGTGAAAGCTATAAGCAGGCGCTGGCGAACAGTTTTATGATTAGTAGCGATATGGCACACGCGTGGAATCCTAATTTTCCAGCGGCTTATGAGCCAGAACACCGTGTGATGCTGAATGAGGGGCCGGTAATTAAGCTTAACGCCAATCAGCGTTACACCTCGGAGTCTATTTCAGAAGCGATGTTTATGTGCTGGTGTGAGGAGGCAGGCGTGCCGTGGCAAAAGTATTCACACCGAACCGATATTCCTTGCGGGAGCACGATTGGGCCGATGACTTCGGCGCGGTTAGGGATTAGGAGTGTTGATGTGGGTAACCCGATGTGGGGGATGCACAGTATTCGCGAAAGTGCTGGAGTTCTCGATCACGAGATGATGATTCGAGTCCTCCAGCAGTTCTTTAGCTCTTAAAAGCGTTCTGCAGCTCTCTTTTTTTGGTCTTTACGATACATCCAGAAGCCAAAGCCCCCGATGAGCAGGAGTGGAACAACAACATCAAGAATAAAAGAGTCTTCTGAGGGGCCAACAGTTAGAGGGATTCGGATGGATTTGGTTTCTCCATCTGCTGAACCTTCGATAACGTCAAGTATGGCGGTGTATCGACCAGCTAGTGGGAAATCAACTTCAGCATTGACGGTGCCTTCAGGGAAATTCTGTGCAGGGCCTTCAAAGAGAACCTCTTTGCTTTCTGTGCTCACAACTCTAATTTGAACTGCTTTATCCAGCAGTGGGTCATTTAGGTCCATTGAGATATAGGTTTTACCGATAACAGGAATTTTTTGGCACAGTTTGCGGTAAGAGCCTTTTTTATTGGCGTCACGGTCTCTTTCCCATAGGACATTGGGGTTATAGGCTGTGAAGTTAATTAGGTATGGCCCGATACCTTTCATGCAGTCAGAACCGCTAAGCCTGTAATTATCTCCTTTTACGGAGCCTGGGATCTCATCTCCCTCTGCTGCGTATGTCGATGGCGTCCACAGAAATGATGCAAAGAGCAGGGTTTTTAAAACAGTTGTAAAGTTCATTGGTCTCTCCGAGAGAAGCTACTAGTATTATAGTTATGTTGTTTCGCTTAATTTATCGGCTTTAGTGGGTTTTAGATTGGCAAAAGCCTTTATTAAGATATTCTCATATTATAACCATGCTATACGGAAAAATTCCTACTGTTTAAGTCTGTTGTCGGTAAAAATAGGTAGTGCAGTTTTGTTCGGTTTTATTTTTGGTCGTTTGATGAGTTCAAAGAAGGTATAAAGTAATGCGCGGTTGGCTTGGTTTTTTGGGGCAAATTAGATGCTTGTTTAGTTAAAAGCCGTGTTATTGCAAAGCTTAATCTTGCGAAATGCCGCCTATTTACGTATTATTTCCGGTTCCGTTTAGCGTAGTTGCTAAAAGATCTACTTATCTAAAGTTGTGAGTTACAGAGAAATGAGAGAAGAAATTCATCCTGAATATAAAGCGATCACCGTTACATGTGGTTGCGGTAATAGTTTTGAGACTGGTTCTACGCTTGGGAAAGAGCTGGCTGTAGAGGTTTGTTCTGAGTGCCACCCTTTTTATACCGGTAAGCAAAAAATTGTTGATACTGCTGGCCGTGTTGACAAGTTCCGTAAAAAGTACGCAAAGAAAGGCTGAGTTGCTCCTTAAGAGGTGCTAGTGCCATCAAGTGTGATGGCAGCTGCTCTTTAAGGGTTTAGTACCGGCTATATACATGATAGTTCTGGTTTGTGAAATAGAAAATTAGGGGAGATATATGTCAAAAGATACACTTTCTGTAACCGATAATTCGACAGGGAAAACAACTGAATTCCCCATTCTAAGGCCTGTTCATGGCAATCCAACTGTTGATATAAGCAGTTTGCCAAAGGATCTTGATTATTTCACATTTGATCCAGGTTTTGTTTCAACAGCAAGCTGTAAGAGTGATATTACTTATATCGATGGGGGAAAAGGCGTTCTGCTCTATCGTGGATATCCAATCGACCAGTTGGCAGAAAAAAGCAGCTACCTTGAAGTTGCTTACCTGCTTATGAATGGTGAGTTGCCAACAAAAGCTGAGTTTGAAGATTTTGATGCTGAAATAAAAAGCATGTCGATGATTAATGAGTCATTGAAGTCTTTTTTCAACGGTTTTTATCACGACGCTCACCCTATGGCAATGATGACAGGTGTTGTTGCATCTCTTTCAGCTTTCTATCATGAAGCGCTTGATATGCATGATGATGAGCACCGACGTCTTTCTGCGCACAGAATGATCGCAAAAATACCGACCATTGCTGCGGCTTGTTACAAGCATTCAATTGGCCAGCCAATCGTTTATCCACGTAATGATTTAAGTTACTGTGAAAACTTTTTGAACATGATGTTTTCAGTGCCTGCTGAAGAGTACGTGATTGATCCTGTTGCTGTTAAAGCGTTGGAATTGCTATTCATTCTTCATGCAGATCATGAACAAAATGCGAGTACCTCAACTGTTCGGCTAACAGGCAGTACGGGTGCAAATCCTTTTGCTTGCGTTGCTGCGGGTAATGCAGCTCTTTGGGGGCCGGCTCATGGTGGAGCCAATGAGGCGGTTTTGATTATGCTGGATGAAATTGGTTCAGTAGAAAACATTCCAAAATTTATTGCGAAAGCTAAAGATAAAAATGACCCGTTTAAGTTGATGGGTTTTGGACATCGTGTGTATCGCAATTTTGACCCTCGAGCTAAAATTATTCGCGAAATGTGCCACGAGGTTCTAAGTAACCTTGGCGAGGAAAACCCACTTTTTGAGTTGGCGTTGAAGCTAGAGCAGGTTGCTCTGGAAGATGCTTATTTCGTAGAGCGTAAACTTTATCCAAATGTGGATTTTTATTCTGGCCTTATTTATAAGGCGTTAGGGATTCCAGAAGGGATGTTTACTGCGATGTTCTCTTTGGCAAGAACGTCAGGTTGGGTTGCTCACTGGTTGGAAATGATGGAAGATCCAAGCTTAAAGATTGGTCGTCCTCGTCAGCTATATATGGGTGCGGCAATGCGTGATTATGTTCCAGAGGCTGAGCGTTAAGTTCTGCTTTTTTGGCGGCATTATAAAAAGGAGGCGTTTAGCCTCCTTTTTTGTGTCTCTAGAATAGCGAGTTGTCTTCGCTATTCTCACTTTCGTTGCTGTCGACATAGGGACCGCTCATTGAGTCTTGCTCATCTTCTGAAAATTTAGTGGGGCTATTTTCTATACGGAAGAGCTCAAAGATAGCCTTTTTATTGCCCGGTTTTGAAAGTAGCCCTGTTGTGGGGTCAATCAAAATGGAGGTAATTCCTTCGGGCTGCTCAAAAGTGATCTCGGCTTTGTTGGCGAGCACCTCTTTCATGTAGGCAATCCACATGGGTAGAGCTGCTCGTCCCCCAGTTTCCCGGCCACCAAGAGGCTGAGATGAGTCAAATCCAACCCAGGCGGTTGCAACTTGCTCTGGATTGTAGCCGTTAAACCAGGCATCTCGTTGGTCATTTGTCGTGCCAGTTTTTCCCGCAAGATCAGACCGGCCTAAGGCCAATGCCCTGCGGGCGGTGCCTCGGTTAACGACATCTTTTAGTAGCGAGTTCATCAGGTAATGGACTTCAGGGGAGATGATTCGTTTTGCAAGAATGGGTGCCTTTTCTAAGGCAGCCTCTTCTTGTTCTTGTTCTTGTTCTGATGCCGGCTCTTCAGCATTGCATCGGTTGCAGGCAATTTCTGGGGATGACTTAAAGAGAATTTCTCCTCCACTGTCCCTTATTTCGTCAATAAAATAAGGCGTGATCAGAAAACCGCCATTTGCAAAAGTTGAATAGACTCTCGCCATATTGAGTGGAGTGGCATGGCCACTGCCTAAGGCGAGGGAGAGGTTATTGGGGAGCTGTTTTTTAGATAGGCCAAAGCGTTGTGCAGAGGTGATAACTTTTTTAACGCCGAGATCACGTAATATACGAATAGAGACAAGGTTGCGTGAATTGCGTAGCGCAACACGAAGTCGAGTCGGACCAAAGAATTTCCCGCTGTAGTTTTCGGGTCTCCATTCACTCTCAAGGGCGGGGTCGTCAAAAACAATGGGGGCATCATTTATTAATGAGGCTAATGTATAGGCGTTCTCTAATGCGGTTGTGTAGAGAATGGGCTTAAAACCAGATCCAGGCTGGCGTTTGCTTTGTGTCGCACGGTTATATTTGCTTGCAGAAAAGTCATATCCCCCGACTAATGCTTCGATAGCACCTGATTGAGGATTTAGGGCGGTAAAGGCAGCTTCTGCGAGTGGTCTTTGTGAGAGCTCAAGTGCTCCGGAATTGTTTTTTCTAACAAAGATAATGTCACCAGGCTTTAAAATATCGGAGGCCACTTTAGGCTGTGCTCCAAGTCGACTATTCTTTAGGGATTTACGAGCCCACTCCAAGCCTGCCCATTCAATTTTTGCAGTGTCAGAATTGTTTAAATAAATAAAGACCGATTGTTTCTCTAGGGAGATAACAATTGCAGTTTGTGCACCTTTAAAAGGTTTTGTTTCGGCTAGAATTTCATCATAAATAGTTAAGTCAGCATCGGTAGAAAAATTTGTAGCGACTGACGTAACCCCTCTGTATCCATGTCTCCTGTCGTATGCGTGCAACGTATCCTTGAGAGATTTATTGGCGGCTGTTTGATTCGCTGATAGGAGGGTGGTTTTTACAGTATGGCCAGCGGTATAGGCGCTATGCCCATAGCGAAGAACCATTTCAGCACGAACCATTTCTGCAAGATGGGGGGCTTCAAGCTCAATTTCTGAGCGGTGCAGTTGTGCGGTGACGGGCTGTTCTTTGGCGTGGTCGTATTCTTCTTTTGAGATATGCTCGAGACTTAGCATGCGGCCGAGAACATAATTTCGGCGCGTTTTAGCGCGTTCCGGATTGGTGACAGGATTATAGCGAGACGGTGCTTTTGGTAAGCCGGCAATCATCGCTAGCTGTGCGAGCGACAGTGTATTTAAGTCGCTTCCATAATAGGTTTGCGAGGCGGCTCCAATACCGTAAGAGCGGTGGCCTAGGTAGATTTTATTTAGGTATAACTCAAGAATCTCAGCTTTTGATAGCTCGCTTTCAATTTTTAGCGCTAGAAAAATCTCTTTGAATTTCCGGGTAAATGTTTTTTCTTTGCTGAGGAAAAAGTTTCTAGCGACCTGCATTGTAATAGTGCTGCCACCCTGTCTCTTTTTGCCTGTTATGACAAGTTGAATGGCGGCTCGGATTAATCCATGATAGTCAACACCTGGATGCTCATAAAATCGGTCATCTTCAGCAGAGACAAAGGCATTGGTGAGCTGCTTTGGTGTGTCAGAAATGGCAACAGGCGTTCTCTTTTTTTCTCCAAATTGAGCAATGAGAAGGTCATCTTGGCTATAGATTTTTAACGGAACTTGGAGTTTAACTTCACGGAGTGATTGTATGTCAGGAAGTTGGGGTGATAGATAAAAATAGAGGCTAGTTACTGAAGCGGCTCCCGCAAAACCGGAGGCTAATAGAAGAATAAATGAGATGCGAATATAACGAATCGAGCGGGATGGTGTGGTTTTTTGCTTGTTTTCTTCGGTCACGTTGTGTTAATAATCTATTTTGTGTTGTAAATTAGCTAAATACAGCTATATTTGAATTATTTGGTTTAAATGATTGGGCGAGTAAAAGTTTGAAGGGATTAACAGAAAATAGAATTTCTCCCCAGTTTTTACAATCGTAACTATACTATAAACCGAATTGGTAGAAGTGGTATTGGTCGGCTCTAGAATTAGTTTTATAAAAGAAGATTGAGAGGCAGGCCAAGTTGGAGAACCTAAAAAGGGATAAATAATGCTTTCTTTTAAGCGGAAAAAGCCGTCATTACTTGGGATTGATATTAGTTCAGCAGCCGTTAAGCTTTTGGAGCTGTCGAGAACTGGGTCGCGATATCGCGTAGAAAGCTACGCTGTAGAGCCATTGCCACAAGAGGCGGTGGTTGACAAGAATATTGCCAATATTGAGGCTGTTGGAAATGCTGTGCAGGCTGTTGTAAAGAAATCCGGCACGCGACTAAAAAATGCGGCTGTAGCGGTTTCTGGTTCGGCTGTTATAACTAAGATTATATCTATGCCCGCATCACTTTCTGAAGAAGAGCTTGAAGATCAGATTGAGATGGAAGCAGATCAATATATTCCCTATTCGCTAGATGAAGTGAGCCTTGATTTTGAGGTGTTGGGTGCGAGTGCAAGTAATGCAGAAATGGTGGATGTGCTTCTTGCGGCGTCTAGGCGTGAGAATGTTGAAGATAGAGTTGCTGTTTTAGAGTATGCAGGGCTTACTGCAGATGTAGTTGATGTTGAAGCCTATGCGATGGAAAGCGCATTTGAATTGTTGGTTGATCAGCTGCCGGGCGGGAAAGGTGGGCAGACTATTGCAATCGCAGATATTGGTGCAACAACTACAACGCTAAATATTATAGATGATGGAAAAATCATCTATACCCGGGAGCAGAGTTTTGGAGGGCGCCAGCTGACAGAGGAAATTCAAAGGCGTTATGGTTTGTCATATGAAGAGGCGGGTATGGCTAAGAAGCATGGTGGGTTACCTGACAACTACATGACCGAGCTTTTGGACCCGTTTAAACAGGCGATGGTTCAGCAAATTGGGCGATCGCTGCAATTCTTTTTTGCGGCGAGTTCTCATCGAAGCGTGGATTATATTGTTTTATCGGGAGGGAGTGCTTCGATACCAGGCATAGAGAGTATGGTGGAGGAAAGCCTTGGTACATCGGCAATTGTAATCAACCCCTTTATGAATATGTCGCTGGCAAGCAAAATTAAGCCCCAAACTTTGAGTAATGATGCCCCTGCTATGATGATAGCGTGTGGGTTGGCGTTAAGGAGTTTCGACTAATGGCACGGATTAACCTATTACCTTGGCGGGAAGAGCTTAGGGTTCGTCAGCAGAGAGACTTTGTGTCGGCAATTGCTGCGGCAGTGCTGGCGACGATTGCTGTTCTTATTTTTGTTCACATGCAGATTAGCGGTTCAATTTCTAATCAAGAGGAGAGAAATCGCTACCTTAAAACTGAAATTGCAACGCTGGATGCGAAAATCAGGGAGATTAAAAGTCTTGAAGAGCTCAAAGGCAAGCTTTTGGCGCGGATGGATGTGATTCAGTCTTTACAAGGAAGTCGGCCAGAGATTGTGCATCTGTTTGATGCGCTGGCAAAGACCGCTCCTGAAGGGGTCTTCATTAATAAATTTATGCAATCAGGAAGAAATTTGACACTTAACGGTGTTGCGCAATCAAATGCGCGAGTTTCTGCTTATATGAGAAGGCTCGCAGAATCGCCTTGGTTGAAAGCGCCTGAGCTAAATATTATTGAGGCAAAAGGGAAAAATAAGAACGAAAGCACAAACAATTTTATTCTGAAGGTACAACAGGCCAACCCGAATAAAACTGAAAAGGCAGGGGGCTGATTATGAATCTCTCAGAAATTAATTGGGATCTGGATAGCGCTGGAAAATGGCCGTTACCGATAAAAATCGGCACAGTGGTTTTGTTTGTAGTGCTTACAATCGGTTTGTGGATCTATATGGATACGCAAGACCAGTTGGCAGATCTAGAGCGCGTTGAAAAGGTGGAGCTTGATCTTAGAGCGGAATTTGAGAGAAAGCAAAGAAAGGCGGCAAATTTAGAGGCTTATAAACAGCAGTTGGTAGAAATGGAAGAGTCTTTTGGTGCAATGTTAAGGCAGCTGCCAAATAAGACAGAGGTGGCCGATCTATTAGTGGATGTTTCTCAAACCGGATTGGCAAGTGGTCTGGAGTTCGAACTATTTAAGCCACGGGGCGAAGTGCCTAAGGATTTTTATGCGGAACTGCCGATAAATGTGCGAGTGGTTGGGGATTATTTAGAGTTTGGAAATTTTGTAAGTGGCTTGGCTTCCCTTCCTCGGATCGTGACAATTCATGACGCAAAAATTTCTCCAATAAAAGGTGGGGAGCAATTGAGAATGGAGGCAACGGTGAAAACTTACCGCTATCTTGATGAGGATGAGGGGCAATGAAAAAAATCACTGCGGAATTGAGAGAGTCTGGAGTGGCTCATGCTGCACCTCGTTTATTACTGATGATGGCTGCAACAGCAATACTTACGGCGTGTGGTGGTGATGGGCATCAAGATCTGCGTGATTATGTTGCAGAGGTAAAGGCCCGAGATAAAAGCGCTATTGCACCTCTGCCTGAAATAAAAACATTTGAAACATTTGTCTTTGATGAGTCGGGACTGCGAGACCCATTCGAGCCGGCAGAAATAGCCCAGGACTCAGTTGAAATGTCGGTGGGCAATGGAGGGATTCACCCAGATGCTGGCCGCCGAAAAGAGGAGCTAGAGTCGTATTCGCTTGATTCACTACGAATGATGGGTACTTTAGAGTTAAAAGGGCTCTACTGGGGCCTTATCAAAGCGGGTGACGGGACGATTCATAGGGTTCTACCTGGGAACTACCTAGGCATGAATCATGGGAAAATAAATCGAATTCTTGGCGACAGAATTGAGCTGACAGAAATTATCGCCGATGGTGCAGGTAGTTGGAATGAGCGACAGGCCGCTATTGCGCTTGCGGAATAATTTCAAGGTGAATGATATGAAAGCAATAAACAGACAGAATTTTGGTCAGAGCAGCGTGGGATTAAATAAAGGAACAGCAGGTATGATTCGAACAGGATGGGTAACACTGATTTTTCTTTTAATGACACTGAGTGCAGTGTCAGCTAATGCAGGAGGTTTGGCATTAAAAGCGATTAGTTCGGCGTCACTTCCTGGAGACAAGATTCAAATTAAGCTGACGCTAAATGGGCCCGCTTTTAATCCGGGCTCTTTTAGTACAGATAATCCAGCAAGAATTGTCTTCGACTTTCCGGGCGTGGCGAGCAATCTTGATAAAAAAGTTTTTCCTGTCAACACGGGTGTTGTAGGGACTGTTGCCGCTGTTGAAGCTGGAGAGCGTACGCGTGTAGTCGTCAATCTGGCGAATATGATCCCTTTTAAAACAAAGGTAGAGGGGAATGATGTTTTTCTAACTCTGATGAGTGCTGGAGGCGTTGCTCAGTTGAGTGAAAAGGCTCTGTCGTCAGGCAAAGTCGCAGTAGCTCCTGTGAGCGGTAAAGCATTAGAGAACGTTGATTTTAGACGGGGCGGCTCGGGAGAGGGTCAAGTTATTGTCGATTTAAGCGATCCTTCTGTAATCGTTGATGTTCAGGAAGAGGGAGGAAAAGTCGTTGTCTATTTCCATGACACAAACCTTCCAGAGAAATTGGCTAGGCGCCTAGATGTTACTGATTTTGCAACGCCGGTGAAGACGATTGACACTTCATCTAAGGCTGGCCATGTGCGCATGGCGATTTCAACAACTGAAAACTATGATTATCTTTCATATCAGACAGATAATCGGCTGACGTTAGAGTTTAAAGGGCTAACTAAAGAAGAGAAAGAAGAGCTGATTAAAAAGAAATTTAACTACACAGGAGAGCGTCTCTCGTTGAATTTCCAAGACATTGAGGTGCGTTCTGTTTTGCAGCTTCTGGCTGACTTTACAGATCTCAATATGATTGCAAGCGACTCGGTTAATGGTAACGTGACCCTTCGGTTAAACAATGTTCCTTGGGATCAGGCATTGGCGATTATTCTAAAAACCAATGGTTTGTCGCAGCGTAAAACGGGTAATGTTATTTTGGTTGCGCCAACAGAAGAGATTGCAGCGCAAGAGAAGCTGGAGTTAGAGGCGCAAAAGCAGGTTAAAGAGCTAGCACCTTTGCGAGCAGAATTTGTTCAAATTAACTACGCGAAAGCAGCTGATTTGGCGGCTCTTCTAAAATCTGAAGAGAACAGATTGTTGTCACCTAGAGGTAATGTGACAATCGATAAGCGGACTAATATTCTTCTGATTAAAGATACAGGCGCAAATCTTGAAGAGCTTCGTGCGATTATCAAAAAGCTAGATAAGCCAATTAAACAGGTAATGATTGAGTCTAGAATTGTGATTGCAAATAATGACTTTTCTCGTGACCTAGGCGTAAAAATGGCGGCACGAGTAGATTTAGGGTCAGGTGGTACTGACAATGGTAGTGGCACCACTAACAGTGGAGCTGTTGGGGGAGCTAACTTAGATACTTTTACTAATGGTATAGGCAATTCACTTATTGATTTGCCTGTGGCCAATCCAGCGGGAGCGGTGGGGCTCATTATTGGTAACCAGGCAAAGAGTCTTTTAGCGTTAGAGTTGTCTGCGATGCAAAGAGAGGGGAAAGGTGAAATTGTTTCTAGCCCAAGGGTAATTACTTCAGATCAAACCGAAGCAACGATCATGCAGGGTGTTGAGATACCTTATCAACAAGCCTCTTCAAGTGGTGCGACGAATGTTCAGTTTAAAGAGGCGGTGCTTAAGTTAATGGTCACGCCGCAGATTACGCCTGACGATAGGATAAGAATGGACCTGAAAGTTAATAAAGATAGTGTTGGTGCGGTTTTTAATGGTGTGCCCTCAATTAATACGCGTGAAGTTGGAACAACGGTTTTAGTTGATAATGGAGAAACGGTTGTCTTGGGTGGTGTGTATGAATCTGAAAACTCTAAGAATGACTCTAAGGTCCCGTTTTTTGGAGACCTACCATTTATCGGGTACCTCTTTAAGCAGGAGCTTAAGAAAGACTTGAATACAGAGCTGCTAATTTTTGTAACACCTAAAATCCTAAAAGAGAGTTTAAGTGTGAATTAACAAAACAGGTCGAAAGGCTAAAAAATTAAAAGCCTCCACCTAAAACAATTAGGGTGGGGGCTTTTTCATGTTGAAAATTCAATTAAAAGCGTTAGCTGATTGTTAAAGATTCCTTTAAGATTCAAAGAGCAAACTGTTTAATTGATGATAACAATCAGATAATCGATGGAAATAGCCAAGAATATTTACCTAGTTGGGCCAATGGGAACGGGTAAAACAACAATCGGAAAGCAATTGGCTAAGAAGCTCGAAATCGAGTTTTATGATAGTGATCATGAGATTGAGGCGAGAACAGGTGTGGATATTGCCCGAATTTTTGATGTTGAGGGTGAAGAGGGTTTTCGTGAGCGAGAGAGAAAAGTTATTGCTGAGCTGACAAAGCTGGAAGGAATAGTTATGGCTACGGGTGGTGGCGCTATTTTGAATGAAGAAAATAGAGCGCATTTAGCTGAGAATGGCTTTGTCGTATACCTGAAATCATCGGTGGACCACCTGTTGGAGCGGACTCGCTATGACACGAAGCGGCCGCTTCTTCAAACGGCAAATCCAAGAGAAAAATTGGAAGAGCTGGTTGTGGCAAGAGATCCACTTTATGAATCGGTTGCTAACTGTGTCATTGAGACGGGCGGTCGCTCAATCAGAGGTGTCTCGCGAAAAATTACGAATAAAATTTTGGCGGCAATGTTTAGCCAATTAATCGGGAAAATGCAGTAGATGATCACCTTAAATGTTGATTTGGATGAGAGAGGCTACCCGATCTTTATTGGGCGGGCGCTGCTAGGTAGGTCTGAAGAGCTTTTAGCTGAGAAAATTGTTTCCAAACAGGTGGTTATTGTGACGAATGAAACAATAGCCCCTTTGTACCTGGATGAGGTTGTCGCTAAGCTTAAAGCTTTCGATGTTGAAACCATTGTTTTGCCAGATGGGGAACAGTTTAAGACGTTAGATACAGTTATGCAGATATTTGATGCACTGGTGTCTAGAAAGTTTGGCCGAAAAGTGACGTTGATTGCTTTGGGTGGTGGTGTTGTGGGGGATATGACCGGTTTTGCTGCGGCCTGCTACCAAAGAGGTGTGCCGTTTATACAAATTCCTACCACGCTATTGTCGCAAGTTGATTCCTCTGTTGGTGGTAAAACGGGTGTTAACCACCCGCAAGGGAAAAACATGATTGGCGCTTTTCATCAGCCTAAAGCGGTTTTGATTGATACAGATGTTTTGAATACGCTGGATTCTCGACAGTTTAGTGCGGGATTGGCTGAAGTGATTAAATATGGGCTGATTAGGGATGCCTCATTTTTTAGTTGGTTAGAAGAAAACATTGGGCTGATTAACCAAAAAGAGAGCGAAATATTAGCTGAGACAATCGAGCGTTGCTGCCAGAGTAAAGCCGATATTGTCGAAGAAGATGAGCATGAGGGTGGCGTTAGAGCGCTGCTTAATCTGGGTCATACTTTTGGTCATGCAATTGAGGCTGGAGAAGGTTACGGTGAATACCTCCATGGTGAGGCGGTATCTATAGGGATTTGCATGGCGGCGGACCTCTCTTCCCGTATGGGCTGGTTAAGCAGGGATGATGTTGAGCGTATTACCTCTTTACTAAAGAAGGCAATGCTGCCAATTGTTCCGCCTTCGACGATGAAGAGGGAGCAATTTATGAGGTTAATGGCGGGAGACAAAAAGAATGTGGATGGCCAGCTGCGCCTCGTTTTAATGAGAAAGATTGGAGATGCTGTTGTTACGGATCAATTTGATTCCAATGCATTGAAAGAGACGCTCGATAGCTATGGGCGAGAATAGTCGGCAGCAGGTTGAGTTAATGAGCAAGGAGGAGTCTGCTAAGGTTCCCCCGCCGCTTCGGCGCAAGGTCGATTTGCTGCTTCATTTGTTGAGGAACTCTAGAAATCCAATTGGATTGGTGGGCTCACAAGAAGATCAAGTTGCTGTTTTCAATGCGTTACAAAAAGAGGAGCGCTTTCTTCATTCAGCCTACAGGATTCAGGCGGACCAGGAGGCAGGTTTGCCTTATGTTTTTGGTCTGTTATTTCATCTTCTCTCTATTTCTGAACAAGAGGTTGCAGGGGCTGACCCTGAGCAGTTATTGACGCGCCATTTGGCTGCCTTGGGGAAAAATAGCCAGTTTCTACTTTTATTTATCTGTCCGGAAAATGAGTTGGGCTCTGATTCGCGTAAACAGCTAGTGGGGCTGGCAGAGAGGCATCCTGCGCTGAGATTGATCTTTGCTTTGGATGATCAGAATGGGCGTTTTGAGAGAAACGAGGGGCTTTGCCTGTTTTCCCTGCTTGGGCAAGAAGCTAGTTTAGTTAAGCAGGCAGGCAAGCCATTCTCGTCGATAGAGATTAAGAGGTTCAGGCTGATTGGAATGGCCGTGGCGGTCTTATTGGCCGGGATATTATTGGCTGCCATTGGTTTCCCTCCTGAAATGGGTGGGCAGGCCAGGGTGGAGCAATTGAGTCAGGTAGAACCAGAAGCTGTTGGTGAGATCGAGGAGGTTAAAGTGCTGGAGCCCTCCTCGGTTTCGCTGGCCAAAAAACTGTTAGAGAAGCCAAGCCAGATCGATACAAGTGATCCGGTAGCTCCTGTTCTTCCTATCAAGAAGGAAGTCGTTCAAGTTGCCTCTGAGCTACAGAAAAAAATTCCTGTTCAAAAGGTAGAGAAGCCAAAGCCGTTTGATGCAATTGAAGTAGATGAAAGTAAAGACGCTAATGATGAGATTAAAGAGGCTCAAGCTGAGTTAGTAGTTTTGCAGAAAGAGCTTAGTCCTGTGGATTTAACCACCCAAGATGAAGAGCGAGCTAGTGTGCCAGTTCCGGCTGTCGTGCCCCCTAAGAGTAGAGAGGCAGCGGTTAAAGACAAAAGCTCTACAGAGGCAAGCCATCAAGAAAAATGGCTTTTGGCGCAACCGAAAGGGAATTTTACGCTTCAGATAATGGGAGGGAGCGAACAAGACTTAATAGCCAATTACGTTAAGGCTCAGAAAAATAGAGAGCTTTTCGCCTATTATCGGACAGTTAAAAGAGGGAAAAACTGGTACCCTTTGTTGTACGGTATCTATTCTTCAAAAGAGTCAGCAAAAGAGGCAATTAGTGGTCTGCCTCAGTCACTGCAAAAACTCCAACCATGGGCTCGGTCGCTTGAATCTATTCAGATGGAGATCCATAAAGCCGCAGGCTCTAACACCCGCAGATAGTGGGAGATATAGCCACTTTCAGCCCCTTAATGCCGGCGCGTAAGAGCCAGATTTCTTGCTAGATTAAGGTTCGAACGATATAATCACTGGCCGACTTGCGTCTAGAAATTACACGCTGGTCTCTCTAATATGTTTAATAACGCTAGGTGATCTTTTCCGTGAAGCCTTCAAAAATGACCGCTTCAGGCCTATATCGGCCTGAGTTTGAGAAAGACAGCTGTGGCTTTGGTTTGATGGCCCAGATGGACGACAAACCGAGCCATTGGCTCGTAAGTACCTCCATAGATGCATTGGCGCGACTGACGCATAGAGGTGCTGTTGCCGCAGACGGCAAGACCGGTGATGGTTGTGGTCTGCTAATGAAAAAGCCCGATACCTTCTTGCGAGAAAAAACCAAAGAGCTGGGGATTGAGCTGGGCAAGTTGTACGCGGTTGGGATGATCTTTCTGAGCCAGGATGAGCAGAAGTCAGCATTCGCCAGAGAAACGCTTGAAGCAGAGGTTCTGAAAGAGGGCTTGTCAGTCAAGGGTTGGCGAGAAGTTCCTGTTAACAGAGAGGCTTGCGGAGAGCAGGCGCTATTAACATTGCCTAAAATTGAGCAGTTTTTTGTGGGTGCGCCAGATGATATGGAGCCTGCGGAGCTAGATCGCCTGCTTTATATCGCTCGCCGTCGTGCAGAGAAGTTAATTGAGCCGCAAGATGAGGTCTTTTATGTCACAAGCCTCTCATCCAGTGTCATTTCCTATAAAGGGCTTGTCATGCCCGAAGCGCTCCCTGTTTTCTATTTGGAGTTAAATGACCCCTCTCTGGAATCTTCAGTTTGTGTTTTTCACCAGCGTTTTGCCACCAACACTTTTCCTCAGTGGCGTCTTGCGCAGCCTTTCCGCTATCTGGCACACAATGGAGAAATCAATACCATTGAGGGGAACAGAAACTGGGCACAGGCGAGAAGTTTTACGTTTGAAACGCCATTGATTCCAAGCCTGGATGATATTCGTCCTTGGGTCTCAATGGAGGGCTCGGATTCGAGCAGCATGGATAATATGCTTGAAGGGTTGCGAGCCGGTGGGATGGATCTATTCCGCATTATGCGCATGCTGGTTCCACCTGCATGGCAAAATATGGATGCGATGGACTCTGATCTGCGCGCATTCTATGAATACAACTCCATGCACATGGAGGCGTGGGATGGCCCTGCTGCGATCGTAATGACAGATGGTCGTTATGCGAGTTGCTGTTTAGATAGAAATGGCCTGCGCCCCGCACGGTACGTGATTACAAAGGATCGGCATATCACTTTGGCATCTGAAGTGGGTGTTTATCCCTATAAACCAGAAGATGTTGTCGCTAAAGGCAGGTTGAAGCCAGGCGAAATGCTGGCTGCGGATACACAAACAGGAGAGCTTCTGCTCCCTAAAGATATTGATGAAAAATTGAAGGCTCGCCAGCCCTATAGGAAATGGTTGGCTAAGAATACAAAGAAGCTCAGTACTCTGAGAAAAGCAGACCCATTGACCAGCAGCCCGCTTAGTGAAGAGCAGTTAGCGGTTTATGAGAAATTTTTCCAAGTTACCTTTGAAGAGAGAGATCAAGTTCTTAAGGTGTTGGCAAATGCTGGGCAAGAGGCGATCGGTTCAATGGGTGATGATAAGCCATTGCCTGTGCTTTCTAAGCAAGTTAGAAGCATTTATGACAATTTCCGCCAGCAGTTTGCTCAGGTAACAAATCCGCCTATCGATCCGATTCGTGAGCAAATAGTAATGTCTTTGGAGACCTGTTTTGGTCGTGAGAAGAACATGTTCACGGAAACAGCTGAACATGCAGCGCGCTTAGTCTGTGATTCTCCTGTATTGTCTGAGAGCAAATTCAAGCAGCTACTTGCGATGGGTGAAGAGGACTACAGTCACACCGTAATTAGCCTCTCTTACGCATCTGAAGACTCTTTACGTAGTGCCATTGAATCTGTTTGCCAGCAGGCAGAAGAGGCGGTTCGCTCAGGGAAGGTTGTTCTTGTTCTCTCTGATCGTGCTCTTGTAAAGGACGAGCTCGTTATTTCAGCACCGCTTGCTACAGGCGCGATTCATCATCATCTTGTTAAAGTTGGCTTGCGCTGTAATGCAAATCTGGTTGTGGAGACAGGTACAGCAAGAGATTCACATCAGGTGGCTGTTTTAATCGGTTATGGAGCAAGTGCGGTATATCCGTACTTGGCTTATGAGACGCTGCACAGCATGATGGTTTCTGGTGAGGTAAATGGCCAGAGCGAAGCAGAGTTATCAAAAGCCTATCGAAGAGGTGTGAACAAAGGGCTCTATAAGATCACTTCAAAAATGGGAATATCCACAATCGGGAGTTACCGTGGCGCTCAGCTATTTGAATGTGTTGGGTTGGCGAATGAGGTCGTTGATCTCTGTTTTTGTGGGACAACAAATCGAATTCAGGGTGCCTCTTTTAGCGATCTAGAGCTGGACGCAGTAAAACTCTCAAAAGATGCCTGGAATAGCCGTAAGCAGCAGGGTCAAGGTGGTCTGCTCAAGTTTGTACATGGCGAAGAGTATCATGCCTATAACCCAGATGTTGTGGGCACAATGCAGAAGGCTGTGCAGTCTGGGCTAAAAGCCGATTATCAGGTTTATGCCGATCTAGTTAACAAACGTTCCCCAGCAATGTTGCGCGACCTGTTGAAACTCGATGCAGAAGGTCAGGCGGCAATCACTTTGGATGAAGTTGAGCCGGTTGAGTCGATTTATAAACGATTTGATTCAGCAGCAATGTCATTGGGTGCGCTTTCCCCAGAAGCACACGAGACATTAGCCATTGCGATGAATGAGTTGGGTGGTCGATCAAATTCGGGTGAAGGGGGCGAAGACCCTGCTCGCTTTGGAACGAATAAAATTTCCAAAATCAAGCAGATTGCCTCAGGCCGCTTCGGGGTAACACCTCACTATTTGGTCAACGCAGAAGTTTTGCAGATCAAAGTGGCTCAAGGTGCTAAGCCGGGTGAAGGTGGGCAGTTGCCGGGTGATAAGGTCAACAAAATGATTGCGACACTGCGTTATGCAACGCCAGGTGTTTCATTGATTTCGCCACCACCACACCATGATATTTACTCAATTGAAGATCTATCTCAGCTGATTTTTGACCTTAAACAGGTTAACCCAGACGCGCTTGTTTCCGTGAAGCTGGTTTCAGAAGCTGGTGTTGGGACGATCGCGGCAGGTGTAGCAAAAGCCTATGCTGATTTGATTACGATCTCTGGCCATGATGGTGGAACTGGCGCAAGTCCTCTGACCTCTGTCCATAATGCCGGTTCACCTTGGGAATTGGGGCTGGCTGAGACACATCAAACCCTTTTGGGAAATGATTTGCGTGATAAAGTCCGCATCCAAACAGATGGTGGGTTAAAAACAGGCCTCGATGTTGTTAAAGCCGCACTTCTAGGTGCAGAGAGCTTTGGTTTTGGAACAGGGCCAATGGTTGCTATGGGTTGTAAATACCTTCGTATATGCCACCTAAACAATTGTGCAACCGGTGTTGCAACACAACATGGTGTTCTGCGCTCTAAGTATTATCGTGGTGAGGTGGAGTTTGTTAAGAACTATTTCCGCTTTATTGCTGAAGAGGTTAGAGAATGGCTGGCTGTTTTAGGTCTTCAGTCGCTTGAAGAGGCGGTTGGTAGAACAGATCTACTGAAAATGGTTGAAGGTGAAACGGCTAAACAGAGTGCGCTTGATCTAAGTCCTATACTTGAGCGGAATCCTGAATTTAGCGATAAAACGCCTTTCTGTATTGCGCCTAAAAATGAGCCTTTTGATAAGGCTGAATTGGCAGAGCAGATGGTTGCCGATATGTTGCCAGCTATTGAGGCTAAGAGTGGCGGAGAGTTCTCTTACGAAGTCGGAAACATCAATCGCTCGATCGGTGCAAGAGTATCAGGTGAGATTGCCAAACTACATGGCAATAATGGAATGGCAGAGCAGCCAGTTTCAATGCGATTGCATGGTAGCGCAGGGCAAAGCTTTGGTGTCTGGAATGCGGGTGGCCTTCATATGTACCTTGATGGTGACGCCAATGATTATGTTGGTAAAGGGATGGCTGGCGGCAAGTTGGTTATTCGTCCACCACAAGGCTCGCAGTTTGAGAGTCAACAGGCAGCCATTATGGGCAATACCTGCCTATATGGAGCGACGGGTGGGAAGCTGTTTGCATCTGGCCTGGCGGGCGAACGCTTTTGTGTTCGTAACTCAGGCGCATTAACAGTTGTTGAAGGTATTGGCGATCACGGTTGTGAATATATGACTGGTGGAGCAGTAGTTGTGCTGGGTGATACAGGGGTTAACTTTGGTGCAGGTATGACTGGAGGCTTTGCCTTCGTCCTTGATGAACAGCGCCAGTTTGTGGACCGTTATAATCATGAGTTGATTGAGATTCATCGTATCCAGTCAGAAACAATGGGTGCTCATCGCGATTATCTTTACGATCTTATCGAGGAGTTTGTAGCAGAAACGGGCAGCCGGCATGGACAGGAGATTCTTGATAATTTCTCTGGCTATTTAGCTAAGTTCTGGCTCGTTAAACCGAAAGCGGCCGATATTAAATCACTGCTAAATTCATTAAAGCAGGCAGCCTGATCACCTTTTGGTCAGGAGAGAGATAAGTAACATGGCAAATGATTTTCAATTTATAGAGATTAAGCGTCAGGATCCTGAAAAGGAGCCAGCGCGTCGTCGAATCCGTGGTTTTAAAGAAATTTATGGAGAGTATGACGCATCGACAGCGGCGGAGCAGTCAGAGCGTTGCCTCGGTTGTGGGAACCCTTACTGTGAATGGAAATGCCCTGTTCACAACTATATCCCAAACTGGTTAAAGCTTGTTTCTGAAGGAAATCTTCTTGAAGCAGCCGAGATGTCGAACCGCACGAATACATTGCCCGAGATTTGTGGCCGTGTTTGTCCTCAAGACCGGCTTTGTGAAGGAGCTTGCACCCTGAATGACGGCTTTGGCGCGGTTACGATTGGTTCGATAGAAAAGTACATTACGGATGAGGCGGTGAAGCAAGGTTGGCGTCCAGATCTTTCTAACGTGAAAGAGACGGGTAAGCGCGTTGCTATTGTTGGTGCAGGGCCTGCAGGGTTAGGTTGTGCAGACATCTTGGTGCGAAATGGTGTTAAGCCGGTTGTTTTTGATAAGCACCCGCAGGTTGGTGGGCTTTTAACCTTTGGTATTCCGGGCTTTAAGCTTGAAAAAGAGGTTATTCAACAGCGCCGTGAAATCATGGAAGAGATGGGGATTGAGTTTCGCCTAAATGTTGAAATAGGAAAGGATATCGATTTTCAGACTCTGCTTGATGAGTACGATGCGGTATTCCTAGGGATGGGTACTTATAGCTACATGAAAGGTGGTTTCCCAGGTGAAGAGTTGCCGGGTGTGTATGAAGCGCTTCCATTTTTGATCGCTAATACAAACCACCAGCTGGGATACGAGAAAGAGGCCTCTGAGTTTATCGATTTTAAAGGGCAGAAGGTTGTTGTGCTTGGTGGTGGTGATACCGCAATGGACTGTAACCGAACAAGCATCCGTCAGGAAGCGGCATCAGTTAGTTGCGCCTATCGCCGAGATGAAGAAAACATGCCGGGTTCACGCCGAGAAGTGGCGAATGCAAAAGAGGAAGGGGTTAAATTTCTCTGGAATCGACAGCCGGTTGAAGTCGTTGGCAAGGATAAAGTTGAAGGGGTTAAGTTTGTAACCACTCAGCTTGGAGAGCCAGATGCTATGGGGCGCCGTAGCCCAGAAGTGGTACCAGGAACGGAAGAGATAGTGCCGGCAGACAGCGTCGTGATTGCTTTTGGTTTTCGTCCAAGCCCTGCTGCCTGGTTCGAAACATTCTCTATTGATAAAGACCAAGGCGGACGTGTTAAAGCACCTGCAAATGGTGAGTTTAAGTATCAAACCAGCAACCCTAAGATTTTTGCGGGTGGAGATATGGTAAGAGGGTCTGACCTTGTTGTTACAGCGGTATTTGAAGGGCGTAATGCAGCAGAGGGTATTCTCGATTATCTAGCCGTTTAATTTCACAACTATTCTCAAAACCAGAAAGTGCTCCCGGAGGGGTATTGAAGTGACAACACTGCAAAACGACTGTTTTATCCGGGCGCTACTGCGCCAGCCTGTTGACCGTGCGCCTGTGTGGATGATGCGCCAGGCAGGGCGTTATCTGCCTGAGTACAGAAAAGTTCGCGGCCAGGCTGGAAACTTTCTCAATCTTTGCATGAACCCCGAGTTGGCCTGTGAAGTGACAATGCAGCCGCTGGAGCGTTTCCGTTTAGATGCAGCTATTCTTTTCTCGGATATTCTTACTATTCCGGATGCAATGGGATTAGGGCTCTATTTCTCTGAAGGAGAGGGGCCAAAATTTGAGCGTCCTATTCGCTCGCCTAAAGATATCGCAAACCTTCCTGTGCCAGATCCTGAGCTCTCGCTCTCTTATGTGACCGATGCGGTTAGACTGATTCGTAAAACACTCGATGGTCGTGTTCCTTTGATCGGTTTTTCAGGAAGCCCCTGGACGTTAGCAACCTATATGGTCGAAGGTGGCAGCAGCAAGACTTTCGGTAAGGTTAAGGGGTTGATGTACAACGACCCAGAACAGATGCATCTTCTGCTCGAAAAGATTGCAGATTCGGTCATTCTTTATCTGAATGCGCAAATTGCAGCAGGTGCGCAGGCGGTCATGCTGTTTGATACTTGGGGTGGAGTTTTAACGCCCGAAGATTACCAGACCTTCTCTCTTCGGTATGCACAGCGTATTCGCGAAGGTTTAAACCTGAATCACGAGGGGCAGAAAATCCCTGCTGTTTTGTTTACAAAAGGTGGCGGTCAGTGGCTAGAGGCAATGGCTGAAACCGGTTACGATGCACTTGGCCTTGATTGGACAACTAATATTGGTTCAGCTCGGCAACGTGTTGGTGATCGTGTGGCGCTTCAGGGTAATTTAGACCCGGCTACTTTATACGCTAAGCCAGAGATTATTCAGAGACAGGTGAAATATACGCTAGAGCAGTATGGTAGCGCTTCATCGGGTCATGTTTTCAATCTTGGGCATGGTATTACACCTGATGTGCCGCCAGAACATGCCGAGGCGATGATCGAAGCAGTTCACAAATATAGTCCTGCCTACTACTCTGGGAGTTGATCCCAACCGGTTAGCAGGTAACCGCATCACGGTATAGAATTTAGCGATGAAAAAAATAGGATTGATCGTCGCTCTCTCCTTTTCTTCATGGGCACTTCTATTTGTTGATCTAGACGGCAATATAGCGGCAAGTCGCATGGCAGCGATTGCTCTGTTGATGTCTGTTCTCTGGATTACAGAGGCTATTCCGCTTGCTGCAACTGCATTGATTCCACTGGTGGCTTTTCCTCTGTTAGGTATCTCTTCAGGCAAAGCGGTTGCCGCTACCTATATTAATTCAACCATTTTTCTATTTATCGGTGGATTTCTGATTGCATTGGCAATGGAAAAATGGGATTTACATCGTAGGATAGCTCTAAACCTTTTAGCGTTATTTGGTGGAAAGCCAGTCCGAGTGGTGATGGGTTTTATTGTCGCAACCGCATTTTTGTCGATGTGGGTCTCAAACACTGCGACCACGATTGCAATGTTACCGGTTGCTCTAGCGATCATTTCACGTTTTGAAAAATTGATGCCAGCTGAGCAAGCAAAACGGTTTTCAACAGGATTGCTGCTATCGGTGGCCTACTCAGCATCGATTGGTGGAATGATGACCCTGGTGGGAACGCCGCCGAATCTTGTTTTTTCGAGAATATATGAAATTTCGAATAGTGGCCGGGAGGCAATTAGCTTCGTGCAATGGATGGGATTAGGTGTTCCTGTTGGGCTGACGATGCTCACTATTTTAGTGCTTTACATGGTCTTTTTTTATTTTAGAAAGATTAAGTTCAAAGTCTCGCTGGATGAGGTAATCAAGGAGGAAAAGGATAATTTGGGTCGAATGGCTCGAGAAGAAAAAATCGTCGCCTCTATTTTTGCGATGACAGCACTGCTCTGGATAACCCGAAAAGGGCTTGCAGCCATTGGTTTACCTGGGTGGAGCTCATTGTTTTCAGATGGAACATTTATTGACGACGGGACGGTTGCGATAGCGATGGCCCTTCTGCTGTTTTTCATTCCGGCAGCGGCTAAAGGTGGCGGTGATTCGAGGCTTCTCGATACGACGGTATTTACAAAAATACCTTGGTCGGTTGTTATCTTGTTTGGTGGAGGCTTTGCGTTGGCTTCTGGTTTTGTAGAAAGTGGGTTGTCTAAATGGCTGGCATCAAATCTTCAGGGGCTTGCTGAAACGGGAACGGTGGCGATTATCTTCTCAATCGCAGCGATGATGACTTTTTTAACCGAATTAACCTCTAATACAGCTACCACTCAGCTCATTTTGCCCCTTCTCAGTTCGACAGCGAAGGCGATGTCGCTCTCCCCTCTTCTGTTGATGTTGCCGGCAACACTCTCGGCCTCTTTTGCCTTTATGCTCCCTGTTGCAACACCGCCAAATGCAATTGTTTTTGGTAGTGGCCGGCTGCGAGTAATCGATATGGTGAAGACGGGATTATTACTAAATCTATTCGGTATTGTGGTGGTTTTATTAATGACACTATTTTTGGCGCCAGTAATTTTTGAAATCTAGTAAATTATGGCTCTAAATTTTCATAAAGTGCTAAAATAGTAAGGTTTTTTAATTTGAGTGTGATTGGGCGCTAAAAGATTTTCTAATTATTAATTTGAAGGTAGATAGATGAACGCACAGGATAAAGATAGTTGTTTGCAGGATTGGGTTGAAAGTCAGGAGTTGGCGGAGGCGATGGTTCCGTTAATCGGAAAGCTGTACAGGGACCAGGGAATTGTCTTATTAATTTATGGCCGCTCTTTAATCAATGCTTCGCCTATTGAGCTTCTTAAAACACACCGTTACGTGCGTCAGTTTGAAAATGTAGAGCTATCAATTCAAGATAGCTTCAAGATGCTTGAGGCGCTCATTAGTGCTGATTTAGCACCCGCCCGAATTGATCTGGGTAAATTGGCTATTCGTTATAACAGCGAAGGGAATGGCGCCTCTCTTGGTGATTACTTAAAGCAGGAGCTCTCAGCATTATCAGATGCAGAAGCTCAGATCTTAAAAGAGCCGCAGGACATTGTTTTGTACGGTTTTGGCCGTATTGGACGGCTTTTGGCTAGATTATTGATCGAGCGTACAGGTGGCGGTAACAAAATGCGTTTGCGCGCAATTGTGTTGCGTAACTCAGGTGCGAAAGATGATTTAGCTAAAAGAGCAAGCCTGTTACGTAGAGATTCAGTGCATGGTACTTTTGATGGAACCATTAGAATCGATACAGACAGCAATACGATCACAGCAAATGGGAACTGTATTCAGGTCATTTATGCCTCAGCACCTGATGAAATTGATTACACGCAATATGGAATCAGTAATGCACTTGTTGTTGATAATACCGGTGTTTGGCGCGATGAAGCTGGGCTTGGTCTTCACCTAAAAGCGAAGGGTGTTTCTAAAGCACTTTTGACTGCTCCAGGTAAAGGCGACATCAAAAATGTTGTGTTTGGTGTTAATGATGGAGATATCGAAAGCAGCGATACAATTCTTTCAGCAGCGAGCTGTACCACTAACGCGATCGCTCCAGTTCTAAAAGCGGTCAACGATGAGTACGGTATTGTGAATGGCCATGTTGAAACGGTTCACTCGTACACAAATGATCAAAACTTGATTGATAACTTTCATAAAGGTGAGCGCCGTGGACGTGCAGCACCTTTAAACATGGTTTTGACAGAAACGGGTGCGGCTAAAGCGGTTAGTAAAGCGTTGCCGGAACTAGAAGGCAAGCTAACAGGTAATGCGATTCGTGTTCCAACGCCGAATGTTTCAATGGCAATCATGAACCTAAACCTTGCCAAAGAAACCAATAAAGATGAGCTGAATGACTACCTGCGTGATATTGCGCTACATTCATCCATGCAGGAGCAGATTGATTTCACCCGTTCTACGGAGCTGGTTTCAACCGATATCGTTGGCTCACGCCACGCGGGTGTGGTCGATTCTCAAGCGACAATTGCGAGTGATAATCGTTGTGTACTATATGTCTGGTATGACAATGAATTTGGTTATAGCTGCCAGGTTATTAAAGTGATGCAGAAGATGGTCGGAATCGAATATCTTTCTCTTCCGGTTAAATCTGCCTAGTTCTAAATTAGGTGGTTATTAAAAAGGCGGCAACCTTTTTAGGTTGTCGCCTTTTTTGTGCATAATGATCAGGTGGATTTAGATGGTGAGCCGCTCGACAATTTCACCATTTATAATCTGTTTCTCCAGAATCTCATCTAGATCCTCGCTGCTTTTAAATTGATACCAAACATTATCAGGGTAAACGACAAGAACAGGCCCTAATCCACAGAGGCCGAGGCAACCTGATTTGTTGATGCGAACTTTGTTAACACCGAGAAGCCCCTGTGACTTAGCCCTCTCTTTCATCTGCTTGAACATGGCTTGCGTGTCGTGATCTTGGCAGCAAGGCGTACCATCTTGGCGTTTATTGGTGCAGATAAAAACGTGTTTTTTGTAGAAACTCATATGGTTTTTTATTTTCTGGGAGAGAGCACTTTATATCACATGAAAACAAATGTCGCCTTTCCGGCTTATCGAACTGTTAAAGGTCTTATAATGGCGCTGTATGCGTAAATTTCCCGAAGCTGACCTCTGTGTAAAATGCGGACTTTGTTTGCCACACTGCCCAACTTATCAACAATCTCTTGATGAGAATGAGTCACCACGCGGACGTATTTCGCTAATTCAAGGCTGGTCAAATGGTCAGCTTGAAGCAACTGAGGCGCTACAAAAACATCTTGATCACTGCCTGCTTTGTCGTGCCTGCGAGAAAGCCTGCCCCGCTTTTGTTCCGTATGGACAGTTGATGGACCGCTACCGGGCAGAAGTTAAAGAGGTAGACAAAAAAAGTGATAGAAAACTACAGAATTTACTGTCGAGTGGGCAAAAACTTCGCTGGCTTTCTCGGCTGCTAAGGATTTATAGGAAAAGTGGTATAAGCTGGTTTTTGCGAACGAGCGGTATTTTGAGCGTTCTAGGCTTGGCGAAGTATGATGCGATGCTACCAAGGTCCATTAAAGCGGTGAAAAAAGAGAGCGATCAAGGTGACTTGGGAAATGAGGTGGCCCTATTTTCCGGTTGTATGGGAAGGCTGCTTGATGGCGAAACTGTCAATTCAGCGAAAGCGTTATTAAATCGCTTAGGCTACCGTGTTGTTATGCCTGAGGCGCAAAATTGCTGCGGGGCTGTTGCACTTCATGATGGGGATTTTACGGTAGCAGAGGCGTTAGCAAGCCAGAATAGTCAGGCGTTCTCAGGTGCCCAAATAGTCCTGACGATAGCGAGTGGCTGTGGAGCAACGCTGCTTGATTACCCGAGTCGCTTTCCAGCGGTTGTAGAGACAAAGCATTTGGCTGGAAAAGTTAAGGATGTAAGCCAGTTTTTGGTGGAAAACTGGCCGGATGATATTCCGCTGAAGGCACTGCCTAAAAAGGTGTTTATCCATACGCCCTGCTCCTTAAAGAATGTGATGCGACAGCCCAGCGGCCCAGAACAGCTGTTAGGCAAAATTCCAGAAATAGAGCTAATCAAAGATTCTGAATCTCAGCACTGTTGCGGCGCAGCTGGAACGTACCTGTTGGACTACCCAGAAACTGCGAAGAGGCTGGCGGATGGACTGATTGAGCAGATTGAGGTGCTTAATCCAGACTATCTGGTATCATCAAACATCGGATGTGCCATGCACTTGCGGGCGTCAATTGCTGCAAGAGGGCTGAAAACAGAGGTTGTGCATCCCATTGTATTACTCGAGAAGGCATTGCCATGAATAGACAGTACACCCCTTTTGATAGTTTTCTGATGCAGGCTGATACGGCTTTACGTGCGGTTTTTGGTTCACCGAAAGTGACAGAGCGCCCTAATCCCGCCGAGAACGTTGAAGATTGTGAGCTGGATGATAAGCAGAAAAAGCTGGTGACAGGCTTAATGCGAATTAATCATGCGGGTGAGGTGTGTGCACAGGCACTTTATCAAGGCCAAGCGATGACCGCTCGAGACCCTGAAATACGGGCTAAACTTGAAAGAGCAGCTCAGGAAGAGAATGATCACCTGGCATGGTGTGAAGGGCGCCTGAAAGAGCTTGGGGCAAGAACCAGTGTTTTTGACCCTTTTTGGTATGTGGGGTCTCTTGGCCTAGGTGTTGCGGCCGGTTTGGCAGGCGATAAATGGAGCTTAGGGTTCTTGGCGGAAACTGAGAATCAAGTGACTAAGCATTTAGAAGGTCACCTTGAACGTCTACCAGAAGCGGACAAAAAAAGTACCGCGATCGTTAAACAGATGGCTATCGATGAAAAAGGTCACGAGCAACTGGCGATTCGGGAAGGCGGTGCCGATCTGCCTAAGCCAATCAAAGAGATGATGAAGGCAACCTCTAAAGTGATGACCAACACGGTTTATCATATTTAGAGAGTATTAGAATTAGCCCATTTCATCTACTACCGTTAGAACGGCAGTGGTCAGCTTACTCAAAGCCTCAGGGGTGATGATGTAAGGCGGCATAATGTAGATTAGCCGCCCAAAAGGTCTCAGCCATACACCCAGCTCAATAATTCTCGGCTGGAGAGTGGACATATCCACTGGGTCAAAGAGCTCAACCACGCCTATAGCCCCTTTAGTCCGAACGTCACGAACCTTAGTGGATTTAAGGCAAGGTGCTAACTCTTTTGCGAGTTGCGTTTCAATTGCGCTGACGCGTTGTTGCCAAGGTGATGCTAACAGGAGGTCAATAGAGGCATTTGCCACGCTACAGGCGAGCGGATTTCCCATAAATGTGGGGCCGTGCATGAAAACCCCCTGTCCACCTGAATCAATATTCGTTGCGACCTCTGTTGTGGTGATCGTGGCCGCTAACGTCATGTAACCCCCCGTAAGCGCTTTCCCAAGGCAAAGGATGTCAGGCACGATGCCGGCCTGTTCGTAGGCAAAGAGAGTGCCTGTGCGGCCAAAGCCGGTGGCGATTTCATCCAAAATAAGCAATACACCTGTCTCATCACAGAGTGCGCGAACCTTTTGTAGATAGCCGGCATCATAAAAGCGCATGCCACCCGCACCTTGTACCATTGGCTCAAGAATAACGGCGGCAAGCTCGTCAACGTTCTGCCTGATCAGCTGCTCAAAATTTTCAATTGGGTCTGCTAATGGGGGAGTTTGTTCTGTGCCAAGTGGTTGAGGAGCATCGGCGAAAAGCTGCTTCTTTAAGCTACCACTGAACATGCTGTGCATACCGCTAACAGGATCGCTTACTGACATGGCGGCAAAGGTATCGCCATGATAACCATGGCGTACAGTTAGCAGCCGCTGCCGTTGAGGTTTTCCTTGGGCAAACCAATATTGGAGCGCCATTTTAATTGCCACCTCAACAGAGACGGAGCCTGAATCGGAGAAAAAAACATGCTGAAGTGGCTCAGCGGTTAGGTCGATCAGGCGTTTGGCAAGCCCAATTGCAGGTTTGTGCGTTAGCCCGCCAAACATTACATGAGGTAACTCCTCTACCTGCTTGTTGATAGCTGCATTGAGCTCGGGAACGTTATAGCCGTGGATGGCTGCCCACCACGATGACATGCCATCGATCAGTTTTCGGCCATCGAATAGCTCTAGTTCAAAGCCATCAGCCCGCAATATGGGCGCAGAAGGTTGAGGTGCCGAGATTGATGAGTATGGATGCCAGACATGCTCTTTGTCATAGCGGAGCCAGTCGGCTGTGGAGCTAAATGGTTCGCCATTCTTGCCGGACATGTTCTAACCAACAACTAAGGGAGTGTGGTAAATAATCTGTACGGTGACGCCGTCAGGGTCATAGCAGTAAAAGCTCCGTGCGCCATCCCGATGGGTACGGGGTTCTGTTTTCATTTCGACATCATTTTCATTCAGAAAATTAAACCAGTCATCGACCTGCTCGTGTTTGTTGATGATAAAACCGATATGGTCTAGTCGTTGGTGCTGGTCAGGGTTGAAACTTTCCCGAGTTCGGTGAAGTGCGAGATTGTCATTGCCAGAGCTAAGGTAAACATTATCAGCATCAGGGCGCCATTCAACCGCCATACCTAGCAGCTCAACGTAGAACCGTTCGCAAGCCTCAAAGTTTTCTGTAAATAGTGCCACGTGGCGCATGCCTGTGGTGGCTGGTGGGCGATTAAACATTAGCTCTCAATAATCTCAAAGTCGTGTGTGATCTCAGCAGTTTTGCCGAGCATAATTGAGGCAGAACAGTACTTTTCGGCAGAAAGAGAAACGGCCCGTGCAACCGCCTTTTCTGTTAACCCTTCCCCTTTAACAACAAAATGGATATGGATTTTTTTGAATATCTTAGGGTCGGTGTCGGTGCGTTCAGCTAGTAATTCCGCTTCACAGTCTGAGACATTATTACGACTTTTTTTGAGAATATGAACCACATCGAAAGAGGCGCAACCACCCATGCCAATCAATAACATCTCCATGGGTCTAATGCCCATATTGCGACCACCATTCTCCGGAGGTCCATCCATAATGACGCTGTGCCCGCTGCCGGACTCACCCAAAAACATCGCATCTTCAACCCATTTTATTCTTGCTTTCATCTATCGTTATCACGCTAATTATCAAGGTTTGCTAGATTAGCATTTTCGCTTATTCGGTTGAACTTGTAATTTTCACCAACCTGCTAGACTTAAGCGGTACTGGAAAAGATAAAGAAGGAAGAGAGCGCGTGCTTTCATTGAAATCAAAATATATTAGAGAAGAGGTCTTAGAGCGATTGCTCGCCCATTGTCACAAGCGGCGCTATAACTCAAAGCAAAGTGTTATAAAACCAGGGGATGAGGCGGATAGGCTTTTCTTGATCGTAGAGGGTTCTGTTTCTGTTTGTGTTGTTGATTCGGAAGACCATGAGATTGTTCTTGCCTACCTAAGTAAAGGGGACTTTATTGGTGAAGTGGGTGTTTTTACAGAGCTGGATGCGCGAAATGTGCAGGTTAAAACACGAGAGGCCAGTCAGTTAGCTGAAATTGGTTATGCGAAACTAAAGCAGTTACTCGAAGGCGAGTTAAAAACGTTTTCTAATGAAATTCTTTTGGGGCTTGGCGAGCAGTTGGCAGAAAGGTTGTTGGCAACAAGTCGAAAAGTAGGGCAACTTGCCTTTCTGGACGTTACAGGCCGAATTGCGCGTACGTTGATAGACCTCTGCAAAGAGCCTGATGCAATGACGCACCCAGATGGAATGCAGATAAGAGTGACACGCCAAGAATTAGGACGGATTGTAGGCTGCTCGCGCGAAATGGCCGGACGTGTGCTTAAGAATCTAGAAACAGATGGGCTATTAACGGCTAAAGGTAAAACAGTGGTTGTTTTTGGGACGCGTTGATTTTAGCTCAAGGGAGTTAATGCCGGTTTGTCGAACTTAATGCCCGCCCATCCCGATTTCATAAAATTACGAATATTCTGATGGTCCTCTGCTTCAGGGTGATTGAGTACATCATTTCGATAGTACTGGCCAAAGCAAGCTAATGTTTGTTGCTCGCTTAAGCTATTAAGCTGGCCGAAAGCGAAGATCTTGCACGAGCCGTTATTTTCACCCGCACTGTTTTCTAGCTCTCCATTTGCAAAAGTGCTAGGTGTGAAGCTGTAGAGCGACTCAATAATCCCCATTGTTTCAGAGAAGTTAACCGCTTCAGGTTGCTCTAAAAGTTTGTTGATAAAGTCGTTTAAGCGCATTTATTTATTCTCTTTTTTTAATCAATTCATTAATTAGGCTAATCAGTGCCTCGTTAGAGCCGGCCATCTCCTTAGTGAGGAGGTATTTCTGGTCGACAACAACCGACGGGGTAGTCAGAAAAGAATTACCCATCCATTCACTGCTGAGTCGCTTGAAATTAGCTTGAAGAATGTGGGTCGGGAGGTTGCCATTTATCTCTTGATCAGCATTGAATCTCACGAGCTCTTCCATCGAGTTGAGTGTGGGTGGTGTTTGATTCAGCGCTTTAAATAGTGCGGCATGTACCTTATCGCCTTTGCCAAGCATTTCTGCACGTGTGTAACTGAGTGCAAGAGCCCAGTCTTTCTCGGTGTTTATGCTAGGCCGTCGAATAAAATAGGCTGTTTCTGGAATTGTTTGTAGCCAGTTCTCGAGCTGTCTGTTCAGTTCAAAGCTGGCTTGATCGCCATATGCATAATAGAAGGCGACTTCGATACGCTCTTCAATATGGCGGCTACTTTGTAGCTCGATAGATTTATAAGGGGTCGCTGCTCCCTGTTCGGTGGCGAATAGGCTGCCTGAAAATAGAGTGATCAGCAGTGAAAATGTAGTGGCTAGCTGTTTTTTCATTGGAAGAAGAGCGTGTTTAGTTTTTCACCCGGCTCATCAGCTCGCATAAAAGACTCGCCAACAAGAAAGGTGTGGACGTTGTTTTGCCGCATCAGAGTGACATCTTCTTTGCTGTGAATTCCGCTTTCTGTGACAACAAGATGATTTTCTGGGATCTCTGGGAGTAGCTCGATGGTGGTATTGAGTGAAGTATCGAAAGTACGAAGATTACGATTGTTGATGCCGATAAGGGGTAGCTCTAACCGGAGTGCTCTTTCCAGTTCACGGCCATCATGGACTTCGGTGAGTACATCCATCTTGAGTTCGGTTGCCAGTGCAGCAAGGTCGCGCATCAATGGGTCATCGAGAGCCGAAACAATCAGGAGAATGCAATCCGCTCCAAGAGCGCGAGATTCGTATATTTGGTATGGATCGACCATAAAATCTTTGCGCAGAACGGGAAGCGTCACTTGCTGGCGTGCATCAAGCAGATATTGTTCATCGCCTTGAAAAAAATCATGGTCGGTTAGAACGGACAGGCAGGCTGCACCACCTTTTTCATAGCTTTCGGCAATTTGAGCGGGGTGAAAATCGGCTCGAATCACGCCTTTGCTAGGAGAGGCTTTTTTTACCTCTGCAATGACAGCAGAAAGCCCTTGGTCAACGTTTGTTTTTAATGCGCGGTAAAAGCCTCGGCAAGGCTCTTGGCCTTCAGCTTCAGATCGAACGGAGGCAAGCGAACGTCTTGAAAGGCGGTCAGCAACCTCTTCGGCTTTACGCTGAAGAATCTTTTTGAGTACATCGGGTGGATTGGAGCTGCTCATGCGCTAAATTGATTGGTAGCTTTGATCAATTGTTCTAGCTTTTCGAGTGCTGCGCCCGAATCGATCGCGTCGGTTGCCTTTTTGATTCCTGCTTCCAGCGAATCAGCAAGATCCGCAGCATAAATTGCTGCCCCAGCATTTAGCACAACAATATCTCGTGCTGGCCCGGTTTGCTTTTCAAGAACATTTTTGAGGACAGAAAGGCTCTCTTCAATACCGGCAACCGCAAGTGTCGATAGTGGTGAGCGGCTAAAGCCAAACTGTTCAGGGGTTATCTCGTAACAGTTGACTTCTCCCTCTTTCAGTTCTGCAATCAGGGTAGGAGCATTGATGCTAATTTCATCAAGACCGTCATCGGCGTGAACAACAAGAACATGCTCACTACCGAGTTTTTTAAGCACATGAGCGAGCGGCTCCTGCCATTTTTTATCAAATACGCCCATTAATTGATGAGTTGCCCCAGCAGGGTTAGTCAACGGGCCAAGCAGGTTGAAAAGTGTCCGTACGCCGAGCTCTTTGCGCGGGCCAATCGCATGCTTCATGGCGCTGTGGTGTTTGGGAGCAAAGAGGAAACCAAGGCCAATTTCCTGAACGCATTTGCGAACCTGGTCGGGTGTTAGGTCTAAGTTGACGCCTGCCGCTTCAAGTACATCGGCACTTCCTGAGCGACTCGATACAGAGCGGTTACCATGCTTGGCAACCTTTCCGCCTGCTGCTGCGACGACGAAAGCGACAGTTGTAGAGATGTTGAAGGTATTGCAGCCGTCTCCCCCCGTTCCGCAGGTGTCAATAAGGTGCTGTTCTCTTAGGGAAATCTTGGTTGCAAGTTCGCGCATCACCTGTGCTGCTGCGCTGATCTCATCGACCGTTTCACCTTTTGCACGCAAAGCGATCAAGAAGCCGCCAATCTGAGCGGGTGTTGTTCCGCCACTCATGATCTCACGCATAATTTTGCGCATTTCAGAAGGCTGTAGATCTTTATGATCGAGCAGGTTTTGTATGGCTGTTTGAATTTTCATCGTTTTAAAAAGTTCTCCAGTAGGTCGAAACCGTGCTCAGTCAGGATTGATTCTGGGTGAAACTGAACCCCTTCAATATCCAGCTCTCTATGGCGAATGCCCATGATTTCTTCGAAATCACCGTTATCATCGTTGGTCCAAGCTGTTATCTCAAGAGAGTCTGGCAGGCTCTCTTTTTCGATTACCAGCGAGTGATAGCGGGTGGCGATAAAGGGATTATTTAGCCCTTCGAACACACCATTATCGTTATGGTAAACATCGGATGTTTTGCCATGCATGATTCGTTTTGCATGGATAATTTTACCGCCGAAGGCGTGGCCGATACTCTGGTGGCCAAGACAGACACCTAGAATCGGGATTTCACCCGCAAAAGAGTGGATCGTATCGACCGAAATACCTGCCTCTTTTGGTGTGCAAGGGCCGGGCGAAATGACAATCTTATCGGGCTCTAATTTGTGAATATCTTCAACGGTTGCCTGGTCGTTACGGATAACGGTTACATCGGCCTTTAAGCCGCCAAGATACTGAACTAGATTGTAGGTAAATGAATCGTAATTATCGATCATTACAACTTTGCAGCGACTCATTAGCTCTGCCCCCCATCAATACCGGCTTCAGCCATGGTGACGGCGCGAAATATTGCGCGTCCTTTATTCATTGTTTCATCCCATTCATTACGCGGAATCGAATCATGCACGATCCCTGCGCCTGCCTGAATATGCAGTTGGCCACTTTTAATTACAGCGGTTCGAATGGCAATGGCGGTGTCGAGGTTTCCAGACCACGAAATATAGCCAACAGCACCCGAATAAACGCCTCTTTTGACTGGCTCAAGCTCTTCGATAATCTCCATTGCCCGTATTTTTGGTGCGCCGCTTACTGTGCCGGCAGGGAATGTAGCCGAAAGGACATCGAAGGCATTTAGCCCCTCTTTAAGCTCCCCTGTAACATTAGAAACAATGTGCATAACGTGCGAGTAGCGCTCGATCAGCATATTTTCGGTCAGCTCAATCGTGTCGATCTTTGAGACACGACCGGCATCGTTGCGACCTAGATCGATCAGCATTAGGTGCTCAGCGCGCTCTTTAGGGTCGGCAAGAAGCTCCTCTTCTAATGCACTATCCTCTTCGGTTGTTGCACCACGAGGCCGTGTTCCAGCGATAGGACGCACGGTCACTTTGCCCTCTTCGAGTCGAACAAGAATCTCGGGGGAGGAGCCGACCACATGGAAATCACCCAGATTTAGAAAGTACATATAGGGTGATGGGTTCAAGCAGCGAAGCGCGCGGTATAGATCGAGCGGCTGTGCTTGAAAAGGAATCGAGAGCCTTTGTGAGATAACCACCTGCATTACATCGCCTTCAACGATGTACTCTTTAATGCGCTTAACGGCCGCTTCAAAACCATCTTGGGTAAAGCCAGAGACAAAATCGGCTTCTGATACTTTGCGTGGTGAGTGCGACTGGCTTTTTGAATTGACCTGAACTTCGCGTAAGCGTTGTGCAAGTTGGTTGAGCCGCTCTTGTGCTCGTTCCCAGCTGTTAGCCTCTTGCGGGTCAGCATGGGTGATGATTTGCAGCTTGCCAGAGAGGTTGTCAAAAACAAGAAGCTCTTCAGAGACCATCAATAAAATATCGGGATTGCCAAGAGGATCCTCTTTGGCCTCCGATTTCAGACGAGGCTCGATATAGCCAATCGTTTCATAGCCAAAATAGCCAACTAGTCCACCATTAAAACGGGGTAGACCTGCTATTTCTGGGACATTAAAGCGCTTTGAAAACTGCTCAACCCACTCGAGCGGATTGCTGGTTTTTGCTGTTTCAGTGATATTGCCCTCTTTTTCGACGCAAATATCATCATTTATTATCTTTACGACTGTTTGGCAAGGCAGGCCAATGATTGAATAACGCCCCCATTGCTCGCCACCATGAACCGACTCAAAAAGGTACGAGTAGGGGCCATCAGCAAGCTTTAAATAGGCGCTAAGGGGGGTGTCGAGGTCGGCGAGTATCTCTCTGCTGATCGGTATACGGTTGTAGCCCTGTTGGGCCAGTTGTTGAAATTGTTCTAAATCCATGAGGTTTAAGCTCTAAAAAGTGTCATGTTGAAAAGGGGTTAGTCGCTTTTCAGCTGCGCCATCGCACTCTATTTGCCCGTTGTGGTCTGTTGCTATTCATGAGGTTTAGCTCTGTTTTAACTTCAACTTAGATATTGTGGTATTTCGGCAACGGAGTCTATCACCCTGTCTGGGTTAAAGTCTTCTATTCTGCGCCCCTGATTATATCCGTAGTTAACGCAGATAATGCCAAAATTTGCCGCACGTGCGGCTAAAATATCATTGTTTGAATCGCCAATCATCAAGGCTTTGCTTGGGTCTACGCTAAATTGTGATGCAGTTTCAAGAAGCGGCATAGGGTGGGGTTTGATATGCGGGTAACTATCACCCCCAACGACATGTTCAAAATAGTGATCGATGCCAAGTTGAGAAAGTATTGGCTGGACAAAACGAAGTGGTTTGTTGGTGATGCAGGCAATCTTAAGGCCAGCTGTTTGCAGCTGGGAAAGCCCTTCGTTTACCCCGTCGTACAAACAGCTAAAGCGGCACATGTTCTTTTTATATAGCGAAAGAAACAGCGGCAGCGCCTTTTCAAATTGAGGGTGCGGTTGTTTAGGCTCTAATTCTCTGGTCAGCAATCGTTGCACTAGCTTAGGAGCACCGTTGCCAACCCAGTGGCGAACCTGGTCATCAGTGACGGGTTTTAAGCCTAATTCTGCGAGCATCTGATTGCCTGCATAGGCTAGATCAAGCGCGCTATCGACCAATGTGCCATCGAGATCGAAAGCAACCAGCGTGTAAAGGCCTTTGCTCATTTAGCGAGATTTAACTCATCACGCATTTGTGAAATAACATGTTGATAGTCAGGCTGCCCAAAAATGGCCGAACCGGCCACAAAAGTGTCAGCACCCGCTGCGGCAATTTCTTGAATATTATCGACCTTTACGCCACCATCGATTTCGAGGCGAATGTCTCTCCCGCTATCATCAATCATCTTACGGACCTCACGAAGTTTATCGAGTGTCGATGGAATAAAAGATTGCCCGCCATAACCAGGATTGACTGACATTAGAAGGACCATATCGACCTTATCGAGTAGGTAATCAAGGTAATGGAGAGGTGTCGCAGGGTTAAAAACCAAGCCCGCTTTGCAGCCGCTATCTTTAATTAGCTGGACTGTCCTGTCGAGATGCTCGGAGGCTTCGGGATGAAAAGTGATATAGGTTGCACCTGCCTTTGCAAAGTCTGGAATCAATCGGTCAACCGGTTTAACCATCAAATGGATATCGATTGGCGCGGTAATGCCATAGTTCCGAAGCGCCTGACAGACCATTGGCCCAATCGTCAGGTTGGGAACATAGTGGTTGTCCATTACATCAAAGTGAACAACATCCGCGCCGGCTTTAAGTACATTGTCGACCTCTTCGCCTAAACGCGCGAAATCGGCTGAAAGGATGGAGGGGGCAATCCAGAAATTCTGCATGGTTTTGTTTTAGTTCAAAAAAGTGGATACTTTACTCGATAATGTAGCAATCTGAAACGGTCATCCGTTAAAACGGGCGTACTTCGTTAAACAAAGAGAGGCCTTTGCACGAGAGGCAGTTTTCGTGAGAGCAAGGCAAAAAGAGGCGAAAAAGCGCTATTTACAGGTGTAAATGAGCATTTTGAGTCTATTTTTAACACCGCTATCGCGGAAAGTGGGCTTGTGAAAAGGTCTCAAAAGAGAATAAAAATGGATAAAAAAGCGATTGCCATTGGCGTAGCAGTTTTCGCTGGCTTGTATGTTTTTCATGCGGTGGTTATTCCGCTAATGGTTAGTATTTCTGACAGAAATATTTTGTCAGGCTCTTTGATTTGGTTAGTGCATCAGGCTTTGGGTATTTTCACGTGTGCGGTTGCCGGCTTTGTATCGGGGAGGATCGCGGGAGATTCCGGCTTTAAGAATGGCTTTATTGTCGGCATGGTTGGAACCATCATCTCGGTGTTTTTAGCCTCCATGATGCCGGTTTCACCTGTTAGTAGTTACCCCTTAGGCGTAAGAGTGATTGCCTGGTTGATGGTAAATGGAGCAATTACCGGGTTGGCGGGGCTATTCGGTGCGGCGACTAAACAAAAGCAAAAAAGTAAGCCAGAAAATGATGATGAAAAGAAAACGGATTTTGCTGCGTAGTTTTTTAGGTTGCCTCCTGGCATTCTGGCTTCCCTTCTCGGCGCACGGTTCCGACCAAGAGAGAGAGAAAGAGCTGGCAGTCGCTATAGCCGATTCACTTGTTATTGGTGAGGTGGTCGCACTGAAAGCAAATGGAGATTCTTTCCTGGCAATTTATACTGAGCCAGAAGGCAGGCAGAATCGAGGCGTGGCGATTTTATTGCATGGTTTGGGAGGTTCGCCCGTTCAGGCGAGTGTGATTGAACTGCTGCGAACAGGATTGCCAGAGCGTGGTTGGGGGACGCTATCGCTGCAGATGCCGATTTTAGAGGTTGGTGCGGAGCGCATCGATTATTATCGATTAGTGCCAGAGGCTATCGAAAGAATAAAATCAGCGGTGCGCTTTCTGGAAGAAAAGAAAACCGAGGAGATTACTTTGGTTGGTCATAGTATGGGCGCAATTATGGGGCTTTCCTATTTGGCCAGCGATACCGGCAAGGCCATTTCGGCAGCGGCAATGATTGGCCTGTTTATCCCGTTAAATGATCAAGCAGAGATAAATATGGTTGAAATGTTATCAAAAGTTGATCGGCCTTTGTTGGATCTGTATGGAAGCCAAGATCTGTCGATTGTTATCCAGTCGGCAAAAAAGCGACGAACTGCTGCCGCTGAAAACAGCTTTTATCAACAGATACAAATTGATTCCGCCAATCACTTTTTTAGGGGCTCAGACAGTCTATTGCTTGGGAGAATCGGTGGCTGGCTAAATCGAGCAGTTGAAACAACGAAAATAGTTCCGCAACTCAAGTAAATAAGGAGAAAAAATAAATGTTATCTATTGCGATTTCGCTACATCTGCTATCTGCGGTTATTTGGGTAGGTGGGATGTTTTTTGCCTATATGGCACTTAGGCCAGCCGCCGCTAGCGTGCTTGAGCCACCTTTGCGGCTTGAGTTATGGAGGCAGGTCTTTAGCCGTTTTTTTCCGTGGGTTTCGCTATCCATCGTCATTTTATTTGTAACCGGGTTATGGATGAGTTGGGCGATGTTTGGCGGGCTTGGAAACTCTCCTGTTTATGTGCATATCATGCTAACACTGGCGATTATCATGGCGGGGCTCTTTGGCTGGTTAAAACACAAACCAGTGAAAGCTTTAGCAAAAGCGATTGTTGAGGAGAATTGGCAAAAAGGCGGTGAAATTTTGGTGGCAATCCGTAAAATCATCGCGATTAATCTTTCGCTTGGGCTTCTGCTTGTTGCGATTGCGAGCGGTGGCCGTTTTCTTTGAGCGATAAATTTTTCACAATTCCCCTTAAATTTGTATGAATAAAAGTCTAGTAACAAACCTGCTGGCGTGCCTGATTGTTTTCGCCGGTCTTTTTTCACCTGTTCAGTCCGAGTTAATTTTGTCGGTGGGATTATTTGCGCTATCGGGTGCAATAACCAACTGGTTGGCTGTCCACATGTTGTTTGAAAAAGTGCCACTTCTTTATGGCTCAGGTGTTATTCCTAATCGTTTTGAAGAGTTTAAAGGCGGCATTCGACGATTGATTATGTCTCAGTTTTTTACTCAGGAAAATATCGAGCGGTTTATAGAAAGTGAAGAGGATTCTGCCAAAAATGTATTGAATCTAGAGCCAATTTTAAATGCTGTTGATTATGATCGGATTTTTCAGGCGCTGGTCGATGCGATAGCAGGTTCTTCTTTTGGTGCGATGTTACAGATGGTTGGTGGAGAGGAGGCGCTTGAGCCACTTCGTGAGCCTTTTGAAGGAAAAATGCGTGGCGTTTTAACAGAAATGACAGAAAGTGAGCGTTTTAATGAGGCGCTACATGCTAGTTTGAACAAAGGCCGTTTGGGAGCAGATATTGTTGAAAAGATTGAATCTGTTGTCGATAAGCGGCTAGATGAGTTAACACCTCAATTAGTTAAAGAGATTATTCAGGCAATGATTCGGGAGCACCTTGGCTGGTTAGTTGTCTGGGGTGGTGTATTTGGTGGATTGATCGGCCTATTGGCCAGTTTTATTTAAAGCTGAATGAAGCGGAGCTGCTTTTCTGTTTCAATGAAACTTATGAGTATAAGAATTTGTTAGTAAGGAGACGCAAATGGGAAGGTTAATTAAAGGGTTGTTTTGGGTTGTAGGGCTATTGATTGCGGTAGCGGTTGTTTTACCATTGGTTGTTGATCCAAACGATTATAAAGAAGAGATCACCAAGGCGGCTAAGGAGAGCACAGGCCGAGAGTTAACGATTGATGGAGATTTAAAACTCTCTCTGTTTCCATGGATTGGCGTAGAAATGGGAAAAACAAGCCTGAGCAATGCGATAGGGTTTGGTGATAAACCTTTTGCTGCGATTGATGAGGTTGACGTAAAAGTTAAATTACTCCCACTTTTATCGAAGCAGGTTGAGGTCAGTACTGTTGTTTTAAAAGGACTTGACCTTAATCTCGCAAAAAATAGCGAAGGTGTTACGAACTGGGATGATCTGACAAAACCAAAAGGTTCAGAGACACAGGAGGCGGCAGACCCAAAAGAAAAAACCTCTGATGATTCAGGAGCGGCTCTAGCAGCACTTGCAATTGGCGGAATGTCGATTGAGCAGGCAAACCTTGTTTGGGATGATCGCTCTAGTGGCGAACGTTACGAGATCAACGATTTTAATATCAAAACAGGCAAACTGGCGATCGGTTCTCCTGTCGATTTTCAAATGGATTTCGGTCTGGACAGTGCAAAGCCAAAAACGGTTGCGAAAATTGATATTGCGGCAAAGATTCTTGTCGATAGCTCACTACAAAAAGTGACGCTAAATGATTTAAAGCTCACAACCGACGCTAAAGGAGAAACGCTTCCGAATGGCGCGGTTAATTTAACCCTGCTTGCTTCGATTATTGCGGACACAGCAGCAGAAAAGCTCGATGTTAGCGGCTTAAATATTCATTTTGATGAGACAACCATTACTGGGCAGGCAGCGGTTAATAACTTTGAAAAACCGGCGATCACTTTTGGTTTGGCTGTTGACCGAATCAATGTTGATAAGTACCTGCCTCCAGCAGAAGAAGGCGAGGCACCAAAGGCTGCCGCAACACCAGCAACTGCGGCAGCAGCAGGTGGTTCTGCTGTGCCTATGCAAACGCTACGTGATCTGAATGTAGATGGGAAAATAACAATTGGTGAGCTACTGGCCAGTGGTCTGACAATTGGGGATGCTGCTTTAGGTGTGAAGGCAAAAAATGGCCTGATCACGACATCACAAACCGTTGGCAAACTGTATCAGGGTAGTTATCAAGGTGAGACCAAGCTTGATGCACGCGGTTCAAAGCTCAAGATTGCGCTTAATGAGCACTTAAAAGGTGTGCAGATTGGCGCGTTGTTAAAAGACATGTCCGGTAAAGAGTCGGTTAGTGGGGCGGCAGATATTAATGCCAGCCTGACCGGTGTTGGTGCAGAGCCCGATGCGATCAAGAAAACGCTGAATGGAACGTTAGATTTCGCAGTGGCTGACGGTGCTGTTCACGGTCTTAATATAATGCAGTCAATCAACGAGGCGCAGGCGATGCTAAAAGGCAAGCCAGCGCCATCTAGCCAGGATGGCAATAAAACTGTTTTTTCAAAGCTGTCTGGGTCAGCAAAAGTGACTAATGGTTTGCTGCAAAATGATGATTTTTTACTTGATTCTTCGGTCATGCAGATCAAAGGTAAAGGAACGGCAAACCTGGTGAATGAGGCGCTCAATTATCGGATTATGGCTGACAGGGTTTCATCAACCTCGGGTGAGCTGGCTGGTAAGCCGATTGCACTAAAAGTAACAAGAACCTTCTCTAGCCCCTCTGTTATACCTGATGTGGAAGGGATGGTGAAAGATAAGGCGAAAGCAAAAATTGATAAGAAAAAGCAGGAGCTTTTTGACAAATTAGACAAAAAGAACCCAGCTGCTGGGGCGCTGCTAAAAGGGCTTTTTAATTAGAAATCTCACAAGAGAAAGGCAAAGTCAGTCGGTGATAAGGCGGCTGGCTTTGCCTTTTTTGTGCCTGCTGTTTTTTACGGGGAATGTGCTTTCTGGTGAACTTCAAAAGCTTGAATTGGAGCGGACAGAAAAAGGTTTTTATCTAATTGATGCAGAGATTAAAGTTCAAGCTAAAGAAGAAAAAGTTATATCGCTGTTGACAGATTACGATCATTTAACGCGATTAAATAGCCAGGTTTTAGAAAGTGAGCTTGTCAGTGTTAATGAAAAAGGGGTTAGTCAGGTTCGCACAAAGATTCGTCCCTGCGGTTATCTGTTCTGCAAAATCATTAACCAAGTTCAGAATATAAAAAAGCTAGAAAATGGCTCTATTTCTGCGGCAATCCTTCCTGAGCAAAGTGACTTTATTGAAGGAGAGGCGAAGTGGCGCTTTCAGCCTAAAGATGAGGCGGTAGTTATTCACCTTCAGGCTAGATTATTGCCTCGATTTTGGGTCCCTCCGCTGATCAATCTCTGGCTGATGCGGAGAATGATTGAGAATGAAATGGTCGAAACCATTCTTAATCTTGAAAAACTTCAACCCAGATGAGTGAAGCCTGTTTTTCTGATGCATTGCTTCACTGGTTTGACCAATACGGGCGCAAGGATTTACCGTGGCAACAGAACCGAACAGCCTATCGTGTTTGGGTGTCAGAGATCATGCTCCAGCAGACACAGGTTTCCAGCGTTATCCCCTACTACAACCGCTTTATGGAGCGTTTTTCAGATATAGAACTATTGGCCGCGGCCTCAGCTGATGAGGTGCTCCATTACTGGGCCGGGCTGGGCTACTACGCCCGTGCGCGTAATTTGCACAAGGCAGCCATTCAGGTTGTTGAGGAATGGGGTGGCTGTTTTAGTGAGTCGTTTGAAGAGATTCTTTCCCTCCCCGGTATTGGTCGTTCAACGGCTGCAGCAATCAGTAGCATTGCTTTCAAAAAACGACAGCCCATTCTGGATGGTAATGTTAAGCGAGTGTTGGCGCGATATCATGCATTAGAAGGTTGGTCGGGTGAGCGCCGGATCAGCGACAAATTATGGCAACTTAGTGACAAACAAACACCTAATGAACGTGTGGATGATTACACGCAAGCAATTATGGACTTGGGAGCGACTGTTTGTCGTCGTTCAAAACCACTTTGCGATCACTGCCCGTTGGAACGATGTTGCCAAGCAAAGCAGCATGGATTGACGAATCAACTCCCCACTCCTCGACCCAAAAAGAAAATTGTGGAGCGAGAGAAGATTATGTTGGTTCTTGAAAGCAGTGAAGGACTGTTTGTAGAAAAACGTGTCTCATCAGGCATTTGGGGCGGGCTATGGGCGTTTCCGTTGGTTGATGACGCGGAGGTAGCTGTCGAATGGTTTGAATCTCAAGGCGTTGCCAAAACATCACTTGCTTGGCTGCCCAAAAGAACGCATCTTTTTACCCACTTTAAGTTGAATTACCAACCGGTTCGGGGCTACCTTAAAAACCCTTCAGATTGTGTGATGGAAGCTCATCGAGGAGTCTGGTATAAAACTGCAACAGAGCCGGCTTACGGCTTTCCCGCACCGGTAAAAAGGTTGATAAAAGAGTACGAGGATAATAATGAGCAGAATGGTTAATTGTGTAAAGTTTGGAAAAGAGGCTGAAGGGCTAGATCGCGCCCCATTTCCCGGCCCAGTAGGACAGAAAATTTATGACAATATTTCAAAAGAGGCATGGCAAGCATGGCTTCAGCATCAGACAATGGTTATTAATGAAAACAGGCTGACGCCATTTGAACCAGAGGCAAAAAAACTAATTGCCGAAGAGCGTGAAAAATTTCTTTTTGGTGAGGGAGTCGCAAAACCAGATGGGTATGTGTCACCTAAATAGAAGTAAAACCAGTTTTGGGTGATTAATGCCTTGACTAAGCGGGGCTAGAGCGGTTTAATACGTCCTCTTGAATTTTGCCCAGGTAGCTCAGTCGGTAGAGCAGAGGACTGAAAATCCTCGTGTCGACGGTTCGATTCCGCCCCTGGGCACCATATAAGACTAGGCCTTCAGCGATTTATCGTTGAGGGCCTTTTTATTTGTTGCTAGTTGATCATGGATAAGCTTTTACTCCGGCGAGCAACAAGAACTTGTCCCCTGTTGAATTGGCGGACAAGGAACTGTCCCATAAGAACAATAAACGCAGCAGTCTCCTTTTAGTGGCTTAAGTAACAAGTCACAACCTTTGCACTCATAAAACCACTGACAAGCATCTACAGGCATGGTTTCTGTTTCTTTGTGCCCGCACTCTGGGCAAGTTATGGTTGAATCTGGAATTATTTCAGTACTCATTTTTAACTCTCGCTATTACCGGGTCTTCAAGCCGTCTTTTTTCGATTATGAGATGGCCATTGACGGCATTGTTTCGTGATGTGGATTGTTTTGCCAATTCCAGCTGAAAAAATCGAATTCTTGACCTGAATCAAGGGCTTTTTTTCAACAAAAGCACAAACTGTGTCATATGACGCAGTTTAAGATTATATTAGCAGCTCCACGAATTAATGAGGGTGGAGAGTGATCGCTAGGAAACCAAGCAAAATTATACTTTGTGCAGCTCGCCGAATGGTTAGAGTGTTAAAAGTAATGGCGTTTGCATTGGTGTTTATGGTTGTAGGGGGTAATGCGGTTGCAGCTGAACTGCCCCGTTTTCTTAAGCTAGCGGATGCGAGTGCATTTTTCCAAGGTGCTGATCAATTTGGTGAAATCGATAAGAATAATCCTGTTGCGCCAGTATTTAAGGGCAAAGAACAGGTAGGCTATATTTTTATCAACTCCGACTTTGTAAGCAGTATTGGTTATTCGGGCAAGCCGATTCATATGTTGGTTGCGATCGACATGAAAGGAGTGCTTCAGAAGATCGAGCTGGTTGAGCACCATGAGCCAATCGTTCTGATTGGTATTCCCGAGAAAAAGATTACCGCATTATTTGATGATTATATTGGGCGTGATATTCCCGCGTTAGCGCGTGGTGAGGCGAAAGAGCATCAAGTCGATGCAGTTTCAGGCGCAACGGTTACCGTGATGGTGATGGATGACACGGTGTTGCGTAGCGCCATTAAAGTTGCCCGGTTATACGGATTGGGTGGTTTGAAGGCTGAGCAAAAAGAGACGGGGCCACAAGCATCTCTTGATCTGTCGGTTGAGCGTAAAGAAGATTGGGTGAACCTGCTAACAGAGGGTTCAGTGAGGCGATTGAAGCTGACGGTTGACCAAGTCAGTCAGGGGTTCGAGAAAGCAGGGAACTTCGTGGCAGCAAGCCGTCCCGAATCAGAAATTGGGCAAGATACTTTTATTGAATTATATGCGGCTTTAGTTTCAGTGCCGAGTGTCGGTAAGAGTTTGTTGGGTGAAGCTGAATATAAAAATATGCAAAAACGGCTTGAGTCTGGGCAACAGGCGATATTGCTGGCAGGCGATGGCCTGTATTCTTTTAAAGGATCTGGTTATGTGCGGGGCGGAATTTTTGACCGCTTTCAGGTGCTGCAAGGTGATAGCGCTGTTCGGTTCCACGATTACCATCATAAACGGCTGAGATCGGTAAAAGCGGATGGCGCACCCGCGCTGAAAGATGTCGACCTTTTTATTATTCCTGACGATATTCCATTTAATCCAGCAAAACCATGGATTGTTGAATTATTGATTGGGCGTGCGACTGGGCCGACTAAAAAGGGTTTTCTGACCCTGAATTTAGAGAATCAAACTGCTGAGGACTATCTGAAGTATGAGCAGTCAGAAGTTGCTGAGGTAAAACCTGATGCGGCGGCAATAGAAGAAGTTATAGCAACGCCTGTTTGGAAGAAAATGTGGCAGGCCAAAACGATTGAGATTGTTTTTCTTGTTATCGCGCTAACTATTCTTTCGGTTATTTTCTTCTTCCAGCAGTGGTTGGTAAAACGGCCAAAGCTAACCGAGCAGGTGCGTATTGGTTATCTCATTTTCATTCTTGTGGGTGTCGGCTGGTATGCCAACGCGCAGCTGTCGGTAGTTAATATTCTTGCTGCGTTAAATGCGCTGGTAACAGGCTTTGATTGGAGCTACTTCTTGATGGAGCCGTTGATTTTCATCCTTTGGGGTTCGGTCGCGGTGGCGTTGCTATTCTGGGGCAGAGGTCCCTATTGCGGATGGCTTTGTCCTTTTGGTGCGCTTCAAGAACTGCTGAATAAAGTGGCTAAGCGGTTCAAAGTCCCACAATGGGTTGTTCCTTGGGGATTGCATGAGCGCCTTTGGCCGCTCAAGTATATGATTTTTCTAGGGCTGTTTGGTGTTTCACTTCACTCATTAAGCATGGCAGAGCAGCTATCTGAGGTGGAGCCTTTTAAGACAGTCATTATCTTAAACTTTATCCGTGAGTGGCCTTTTGTGATTTTTGGGCTGCTGATGCTGGCGGGTGGACTTTTTGTTGAGCGTTTTTATTGTCGTTATCTCTGCCCATTGGGAGCGGCGCTCGCCATTCCTGGAAAGTTGCGGATGTTTGAATGGCTAAAACGTTATAAAGAATGCGGTAAGCCCTGCCAGATTTGTGCAAATGAATGCATGGTTCAGGCGATTCACCCTGAAGGCAATATCAACGTTAATGAATGCCTCTATTGTCTGCACTGCCATGTGCTCTATTCCGACCATCATAAATGTCCTGTGATGATTAAGAAGCATGCAAAACAGACCCGTTTTAGCAAGCCAGAATCAAAGCAAGGGCAGATTGCGGGGATAGAAGTTGTTGAAGAAAAAGTAAGTGAGAAGAATTAGTTGGAGAGGTAAGAAGTACTGTTTGTTGTAGTAAATAATAATTTTTTAAGACTTAAACTAAGGGGTTAGTGATGAGCAAGAAGATAGAAGAAAAAGAAGGTATTACACGCCGAGATTTGTTGGGAGGAACAGCATCTGCAGCGGCATTGGCCGGAGTTGGTGGTTTAGTGGCAGGCGGCACTTTAATGCCGAAAAATGCAATGGCAGCGGATGGCTCAAACCACGCAAACGTTGCACCGGGTGACCTGGATGATTATTACGGATTCTGGAGTAGTGGCCAGGCTGGTGAGTTGCGTATTTTGGGTATTCCATCGATGCGTGAATTGATGCGTGTACCAGTTTTCAATCGCTGTAGTGCGAGTGGTTGGGGACAAACTAATGAGAGTCTTAAGATTCTGAACGAAGGGCTATTGCCAGAAACGAAGAAGTTTCTTGAAAATCGTGGTGGTACTTGGGATAACGGTGATCTCCATCACCCTCATATGTCGTTTACCGATGGAACCTATGATGGTCGCTATCTGTTTATGAATGATAAGGCCAATACTCGTGTCGCGAGAGTTCGTTGCGATGTGATGAAGTGTGACAAGATCATTGAGATCCCTAATGCTTCAGATATCCATGGTCTGCGTCCGCAAAAGTACCCACGTACAGGGTATGTTTTTGCCAATGGCGAACATCGTGTGCCAATTCCTAATGACGGTTCTATTCTTGATGAGCCAGAAAAATATCATGCAATCTTCACCGCGATTGATGGTGATGAGATGGAAGTTAAATGGCAGGTGATGGTGGATGGAAACCTCGATAACTGTGATGCAGATTATCAAGGCCTGTACGCCTTCTCGACTTGCTATAACAGTGAAGAGGGAACGAATCTCGCAGAGATGACATCTAGTGAGCAGGACTGGGCAGTTGTTTTTGATATCAAGCGTATTGAGGCGGCGGTTAAGAGCGGTGACTTTAAGACAATCAATGGCGTTCCCGTTATTGATGGTCGTAAAGGCTCTAAATACACTCGCTATATTCCTGTTTCAAATAGCCCTCATGGTTGTAATGCAGCACCCGATGGCCGCCATATTGTTATTAACGGCAAGCTTTCTCCAACTGTGTCGGTTATTGATGTTACGAAGCTTCCTGATCTGTTTAATGACAAAATTAAACCACGCGATACGATTGTTGCAGAACCCGAGCTGGGTCTAGGGCCTTTGCATACAGCGTTTGATAATAAAGGAAATTGCTATACGACTCTGTTCCTTGATAGTCAGGCGGTTAAGTGGAATCTGAATAAGGCGATTGAGGCTTATCAGGGCAAAAATGTCGATCCAATCCTTGATAAATTGGATGTTCATTATCAACCTGGTCATAACCACACCTCGATGGGTGAGACGAAAGAGGCTGATGGTAAGTGGCTAATATCATTGAATAAGTTCTCTAAAGATCGTTATCTCAATGTTGGTCCTTCGAAACCTGAAAATGAGCAGCTTATAGATATCACCGGCAATAAAATGAAGTTGGTTCATGATGGTCCTACATATGCGGAACCGCATGACTGCATCATTGTTCGGGCTGATATTGTTAACCCGCGCTCTATTTGGGACCCCAAAGATATGATGTGGGATGAGGCCAGACAGCAGGCTAAAAAGGATGGCTTTGAGTTAGGTGAATCTAAAATTGTCCGTGATGGTAATAAAGTGCGTATTTACATGTGGTCAATCGCGCCGAATTTCAGCATGGAGAAGTTCACCGTTAAGCAGGGTGATGAGGTGACGGTTTATGTGAGTAACCGTGACATGATTGATGATCTTGCACATGGTTTTACGATTGCTAACTACGGTATCGCAATGGAAATTGGACCACAGCAAACCTCTTCGGTCACTTTTACAGCTGACCGCCCAGGAGTTCACTGGTTCTACTGCCAGTGGTTCTGTCATGCACTCCATATGGAGATGCGTGGTCGGATGTTTGTTGAGCCTGCCTAATCTGTTTGTGGCGAGCATCAAGCTGAAGCAGAGGAGAGCCCTTTACGGGGCTCTCCTCTTTTTTATCTTTAGCCCAATGGTTTGGGCTAAACAAATTTTGGTACAGCCGGGACAAGGTAGTTTGGCTGAAGCGATCGCAATGGCTGAGGCGGGAGACAACCTGCTGTTAAAAGCAGGTCATTATTTTGGCCGCGTCGTTATTGATAAAACACTCATGCTTCAGGGAGAAGGTAAAGCGGTTATCGATGGGCAGGGCGAAGGCCGGGTCATCACTGTTTCAGCCGAGAATAGCCAGATTTTAGGGCTGACAGTGACCAATTCAGGTGATCGACTTTCGGTTGAAGATAGCGGTATTTACCTCACAAAATCAGCTAAAGGCTCACTGGTTGAGGGAAATCGATTAGAGAAAAATCTTATTGGTATTTATCTAAAAGGCTCCCCAAATGTAGTGGTCAGAGGTAACACGATTATCGGTAGTGATAATCGGCATGTGAATGAGCGCGGGAATGGTGTCCAAATTTGGAATGCACCTGGCGCATTGATTGAGGGTAATATCATTCGCCAAGGACGGGATGGTATTTTTGTTACCACCAGCCGCGACAATATTTTTCGTAACAATGATATTCAAGGGTTACGCTATGCAATTCACTATATGTACACAAACAGCAGTGAAGTGGTCGGTAATGTCTCTAAAAACAATAAAATTGGTTACGCGCTAATGTTTTCAGACCGGCTAAATGTGCACGATAATCGGTCTGAAAATGATATAGAACGTGGGCTGCTGCTTAACTTTGTTAACAGCTCGGCTGTTGAGAGAAACCGCGTTGAGGAATGTGCAGGAAAATGCCTCTTTTTTTATAATGCTAACAGGAATACTTTTGCGGATAACTATTTCGAAGGTTGTTCGATTGGTATCCATTTCACCGCCGGTTCAGAAAAAAACAAAATATCGGGGAATGCCTTTATTAATAATAAAACGCAGGTCAAATATGTTGGTACACGCCATATAGAGTGGTCGTATCAACAGCGAGGAAATTATTGGAGTGACAATATGTCATTCGATCTAAATAATGATGGCATCGCCGATCAACCCTATAAACCCAATGATCTGGTCGATCAGATTTTGTGGGCACATCCCATTGCAAAGTTGTTGCTAAATAGTCCTGCATTACAAATTATGCGTTGGGCTCAGTCGGCATTTCCGGGGCTGCATCCCGGCGGTATAAAAGATAGTGTCCCATTGATGACGGTTCCTCTTTGGATGGAAAAAAAAGATGGCTGAATCGAGTTTAATTTCACTAAATAATGTTGTTAAGCGTTACCGCTCTGAAACAGTCCTGAAAGGGATTAATCTGAATATTGGTGCGGGTGAGTGCATCGTTTTAGTGGGTCACAATGGTGCGGGCAAGACAACATTGATGAAGTTGGTTCTTGGCTTGATTCGCCCTACAGAAGGCACGGTTACAGTGCTTGGACTTGATCCCAGTAAGGATCGTTCAGAGCTGCTGTTGAAGGGGTTGGGTTACCTTCCAGAACGTGTTGCCTTTTATGAGTCGATGACGGGGCTAGAGGTTCTACATTTTTACGCAAAGTTAAAGTCAGAGCCGATCAGCGAATGCGATGCGCTTTTGGAAAGTGTCGGGCTAACCGATGCGAAAAACAGACCGATTCAGACCTATTCAAAAGGGATGAAGCAGCGATTAGGCCTGGCACAGGCGATGCTGGGTGATCCGCAATTTCTGCTGCTTGATGAGCCAACAAGTGGGCTTGATCCAGTATTAAGGCGTCAAGTTTATGGTTTGATTAATAGAAAATGTGCGGAAGGGAAAACCGTCATCATCTCCTCTCACTCATTGAATGAGGTTGAGGCGCAGGCGGACCATGTCGTTATCATGAATGAAGGTGAGATTGTTACCAATGGGAGCATGGATGCGCTGTATAAACAGGCAGAACTTCCCGTGGTTATCGATTTAAAAGTGGCTGAGGGGGTGTTAGACAAGCTCTCTGAGCGGCTTAATGGAATCGCAACAACTGCCTTCGTGGGTGAAAATAAAGTGGAGTTAGGTTGCAGCTTGGAAAACAAACTAATCGTTATTAAAGAGCTTATGAGCTTGGATGATTTGGTTGAAGATATTCACATCAGGCCACCAAAACTTGATGATATTTACCTCCACTTCATCCCAAACAAAGCCGCTCCGGCTGAGCAAAAAGAGGGAGATCGAGTATGAGAGCGGTCTTTATTTTGGCGACTAAAGAGCTGAATGATGGTTTGCGGAACCGCTGGATACTATCAATCTTTTTGCTGCTCGGAAGTCTCGCGTTATTGCTGCTGCTGGTTAGCTCTGCACCGGGTGGAACCGTTAAGGTCAGTAGCCTGAATATAGGTGTTGTGAATCTGACCAGTTTAACAGTGTACTTGCTGCCGTTGATTGCGCTAATGCTCTCATTTGATGCATTGGTTGGTGAGTTTGAGCGAGGCACAATGTTACTGCTGCTGACGTACCCGCTGGCTCGTTGGCAAATTGTGATGGGAAAGTTTGTTGGCCATTTAGTAATCCTTATGGCGGCTCTTCTGCTTGGATACGGGGGAGCGGCAGTCATTAGCCTTTTAATTGCGGATGGTAGCAGTGCAGGTTGGGAAAACTACCTTGCGATGATGGTTAGCTCTTTGCTACTTGGTGCAGTTTTTTTGGTGATCGGTTATTTGGTTAGCCTTTTAGCGCGCGAACGGTCTGCTGCGATTGGTCTTGCTATCGGTGTTTGGCTCTTCTTTGTTGTGCTTTATGACTTGGGTCTGTTGGGTGTGCTGCTAGTGGATAAAGAGCAGTTAATTAGCCAAGAGCTATTTTCATTTCTGATGTTAATTAATCCAACCGATCTTTATCGTGTTTTCAATTTGAGTGCGCTCTCTGGGAATGGAGAGATTAGCCATATAGCCGGTGCCATAGAGATAGGCTCGCTTAGCCCATTGATGCTGATTAGCGCTTGCATGGGGTGGCTGCTTATTCCTTTTCTTGCGGTAATAGGGTTGTTTCAGCGTCGCGAAGTTTAGGTCTTTTGTTTAAGTTGCCTCGTGGCTTTGGCGGGACTAAAGATTTCGCTTACGAAGTGATTTTAGCTTTATAGATACTCATGATTAAGGGTGTGTCGTTATTCAATAATCTCTAGCAATTCAACGTCAAAAATGAGTGCTGAACCAGGAGGAATCGTATGCGTAGACTCCTCCCCATAACCCAGTTTATTGGGGATGAATAGTCGCGCCTTTTCTCCTGCGACCATTAGCTGCAACCCTTCCGCCCAACCTTTAATAACCTGATTTAGGCGAAACGAAAGCGGTTCACCACGCTTTATAGAGCTGTCGAACAGGGTGCCGTCAATTAGTGTGCCCTGATAATGGACTTTTACATGGTCTGACAATGCAGGGTGTTTGGTTCCATGCCCTTTTCTGATAAGTAGGTACTGCAGACCAGATGGTGTGGTTATTACCCCCTCTTTTTGAGCGTTAGCCGCTAAATACTGATTGCCTTTAGCTAGATTCTCAGCGGTTATCTTTTTGTCTGTTGATGAGATCCAAAAAAAGGTAGCAAGCAGGGCGCTAACGGCAATTAGAACAAAGGCTTTTGGCATAATTACTCGTTAATTCCGAGTAGTTCCACATCAAAGATCAGTACAGAGCCTGGTGCAATTGAGCCCGCTGCACGGTTTCCGTAACCGAGGTTGCTAGGGATAAAGAGTCGCCTTTTTTCGCCAACAACCATTAGCTGCAGCCCTTCTGTCCAGCCTTTAATTACTTGATTTAAGCCAAATTCAATCGGCTCTCCTCGATCTACAGAGCTGTCAAAGACAGTGCCATCAATTAGTGTGCCGTGATAATGCACTTTCACTTTGTCTGTTGCTAACGGATGTGTTGAGCCGGTTCCGTCATTGAGGAGAAGGTATTGCAACCCAGAGGCGGTGACCTCTACCCCTTCAATCTGAGCGTTTTTAGCTAAAAACGCATCCCCTTTTGCTTGATTCTCACCAGCCGCTTTACGGTTATTTGAAGCGTTCCAGAAAAAGAAGGCGAGCAGCGCGATAGCGGCAATAACAGCAATGATTTTTAACACGAAGAGCTCCTATCAAGAGAGGTAAAGAAGATAAGATGTCATCATAAATGAAAAGGCATTGTCTATCATGGGGTTATTCCATAATATCCCTGCTACCCACATTATCTTTTTTAAAGAATGGCTAATTAATGATGCAACGAATATCCAATATCACAACAGCGTTTTTGTTTGCCTGCTTGATAATGACCGGTTGCAGCCACTTACAAGTCAGAGAAGAGGGGATTGTACATCCTCTTGAAAACTTGCCAGCTTATGGGAACCGTCAGCGCGTTGACCTGCACTGGGTGAGGGCAGATAAATTAGAGACTATTTTTATCAGCACAATAGAGGCGTTTGAAGTTTATTCAGAAAACTTGGGATGGGCCGCAGAAACGAATTCTGGTGGGCGGATTGAGCGCTTTTCTGAGGGCCAAATTTTTGTCTATTATCTCGGTAAAATGATTTTTACCCCGCAAGAGCTTATCTATGATTACGTTTCATTTGTTGATGTTTGTGAGGGCGATGATGGTCGTGACCGGCTGCATTTTCAACTGTTAAGAGGTGGAACGGCCAATGCGGATATCGATGATCGCCTGTTTCTTTATTACGATGAATCAAGCAAAGATTTTGAATATGAAATTATCGAGAACCGTTATCTTTTGGGAGGTTGTAGTTTAGAAAAGGGTATCGAGAGGCGGGAGCAGGCAGAAGAAGAGCGGCAAATACTTCAAGCACTCTTTGACCAGTTAAGACCATCAGAAGATGAAACTTTTATTGGTGAATACACGGGCTCAGATAAACCATTACCAACAAAATCTTTTTCAAAGACGGATATTGAAGGGCTTTTTAGTCAGGTGCGCGCGTTTATACCAGAAGAAGTTGAAGTGGTTGCTGATAGCAATAATGAAGAAGAATATGTTGAAACGTTCTCTCCGGTTATAGGTGTTGATGATGTGGCAGAAAATAACTTTTGGAGAATAGTTGCTGTGATCTACGAGGAGATCTGGGAATCCTGGGGGGTGTTGTTAGCAGAGGACAAATTAACGGGGGAATGGACGGCTTTTTACAATATTCCAACGGGAGGTTCCAAGGTAAATCTCTATTTGAGCGACGATATTGAGCTGGTGGGTGATTCGGTTAGAGGCTCTTTTTGCCAGAATTGTTATGGCTGGGGGGATTCTGAAAGCTTTGAGATTGCGTTAAATGGTTTCACTGTTCAGAAAACACATGGGTACCGTTTTATTGATTACCCCGTTGATGCGGTTTATGACGGCTCCATTGCCGCCCTAGATAGGCAAAGCCATGAGGCGGCTCGGGTTTTTCGAACACGAATTAGTGAACAGCTAGCTGATGGGGTTAACTTTGCAGGCCATTATTCGGTAACAGAAGTTGGTTGTGGCACAGAGTGTCAGATTTTGGTGGTTACCGATGTAATCACCGGTAAAGTTGTCGGAGAGCTAACGGCAAGGGCTGGTGCCGAATATCAGCTGGATAGCCGGCTAATGATTCTTGATTCCGCCCCTTTTTGTGTTGCAGAGGGGCTTTGTGACCCAACCTTTTATGAACTGGAGTCTGGTAATCTTGTCGAGTTAAGAGACTAAAGGTGATAAGGAGTTAATTATGTTTAAGCAACGAATTAAGAATAGCCTTGCGGCGCTCCTTCTTGCTTGCCTGTCCCCATTGCAGGCTGCATCACTCAGCGATAGTGTTCTGGAAATTCCAAAGGGAACACTGTTTGAGCTTCGCCATGAGCTTGAAATTCCAGCTAATCGAGACTTTATTCTTTTGGGATATAACCGCCTTAGTGAAAGTTTTAATCAGATTAATCAGAGCTACAACCGGCAAAATGGAAAGTATTATTTCTATCATGATTACTTGGTTCAGTGGCAGGAATCGACGAGGAAAAGCTATGGTGATTGCGTAGAGCGGCATCGTGTTTATTATCGCCACGGAGGCACGTCGGCCTCAAATAGCACAATTATCAGCCAAGGAAATGGCAACACAAATGTCATCATAAATAATCAGTCAGATTCTATCCCTACTTACGGAAGCTACCAGGGTGACAATAGCTGCATAAAGCCGGAACAGACCATTGCTGTTTTATTGTTGGATGCTGACGAGTCGGGAGGCGGTGGAGCCTTTCGAGAAGGTTATCAGTTCAAGGTTAAATCTGTTCGGCAAGAGCGCCGTGGTGGCTTTAATATGGTTTCAATCAGGTTTGACCATGCGGTTGCAAAAGGAATCAGAATTATTTCTAGTCAATCGCTAGAGAATATACGGATAAGCCACCTGCAATATAGGGATATGGGAGAGGGTTTTTTTGAGGGGTTAGGTGCGGGGTTAGCCGGTTTAACCGATATTGGTGGTGATCACTTTATTATTAAACTAGCAGCCAAACGTTACTATGATTAATTTTAAAGGTGGATTGCCACAATCTAGCGAAACAGTCATCAAGCTTGCCTTACTGTTAGTTGCTAGCCTTGCCGCAATAGCACTATTTATGGATGGAGGTGATGAGCCAGACAGACCTGAAGGGCTTGTTCAAATTCTGCCATACACTCTTCATGATGCGTTCGATAGTGAAGCGGATGCGAGTAAGGAGTGGCGTGTTGAGTTTATTTTGCCCCCTGAGTTAAAAAGCGAAGAGCAGGCGCTTTGTGATGCCTTTGTCGGTGGTGAGCAGTATATTGCGCTGAGTACGATTAAGGCGCATAGCCAAAATGGCGCAACACGCTTTGCACCCGTTTGGCTCCGTAAAGATTCCAGCTCTAGTGGTCATTATCGCTGCGACTTAAATGTCAATGGAACCAATATTCCTTGGCAGGTTCCGCAGGCTGAGCTTGATGAAATTAATTTCAGGAATAGAAATAAAATGCCTCTCTAACGAATTAGCCGTTAGAGAGGCTCCTTTGCTACTTTGCTGCAGCCTCAATACGATAGGCGGAATGACAGGCAACGCAGTTTTGCATCAGCGTAGATAACTGCCCGAGTGCATGATTGCCATCCCCAAGTTGTTCAGCATCTGCTGCGAGCTCATCAAATTTTGAGTGAGTATCAAGTCCCATCCTTTTGAAGGGCATGGGGAGTTTACCCATTAGTGAGCCGGGAACACCCTGCTGTGCTGCATGGCCAACAGCACGCGCACTCTTGGCAACGGTCGCCATATCATCTTTTGCAATCGCATCGGTGATTTGCTGCGCCGTTTCCAGAAAAGCCCTCATCTCGGATAAGACAAGATCTCTCTCTCCACCGTTAAGCAAGATAGCGGTTCGCCCATCACTGCTCTGCGTAACAGCACCTTGAAACATAAACTTATAGACACCGCCGGCAATAAGTAACAATAAAATAACAACGATGGCCCAGCATGATTTACACATTATTTCTCCTTGAATAGGACAGTAAAATCACATTATAAGTATTTTCTTATATTCTATGGAAGTGTTACTGGGTGATTTGAGGCAAATGACCTGTTGGCAGGATTAACCGTAAACTAAGCATCGGATTAATGGTCTATACTATTCAATCTAGTCGATAGTTTATTTGTATATCATACGAAATGAATAGCGCAGCAGAAACCGAACAAAATATTAATTACAAACTGCTTTATGAGCGGTCGCCTCTGGGTTACCAATCATTAGATGCTCAGGGTAATTTCTTGATTGTTAATGAGGCGTGGGCTGAACTGCTAGGCTACCGGCCAGAAGAGGTTGTTGGCCGCTTTTTCGGTGATCTTATGACGGTAAGGTCAAAAGAGAAGGTGATGCAGGCCTTTCCAAACTTTAAAGCAACTGGAAAAGTTTGTGGTATCGAGTTTGAAATGCGCTGTAAAGATGGCTCCATTAAAGTCGTCTCTTTTGATGGTCGAATTGGATATGACCCTGAAGGGAATTTCAGGCAGACGCACTGTATCTTGCAGGACCTCACAGCAGAAAAGCGAGCTGAGGCCAGTGAAAAAAGGCTCGGCAAGATCATTGAAGAGTCGTTTAATGAAATTTATATTGTTAGCGCCACAACGCATAAGTTTCTTAGAGTCAACCGAGGGGCAAGAGAGAATATAGGCTATACAGAGGATGAACTGTGCGGGCTAACTCCCGAGGCCATAGCGCCAGACTACGATAAGAACGCTTTTTCTGCTTTATTGGATCGACTTAAAGAGGGCCCGTCGAAAAAAATCACTATCGATGCGGTTATGAAGCGTAAAGATGGTTCAATTTACCAGTCTGAATCTCACGTGCAATTGATGTCGTATGAATCTGAATTGGCATTGCTCGCTTTTGTTGTTGATGTGACCGAACGGAAGAGAAATGAAGAGCGGCTGCTTGCGCTTTCGCAGACTGTTGAGCAAAATCCAAACCTAATCGTTATCTCCGATCTTAAAGGAAAGATTGAATATGTAAACAGTAAAATAGTTGAGGCTAGCGGTTACTCAGCAGGAGAGATTGTTGGTAAAAACACTCGAATCTTTGGGTCTGGAGAGACACCCCCTGAAGAATATGAAGAGCTTTGGGAGACACTAGCTAAGGGTAGAATCTGGCATGGTACTTTCCATAATCGGAGGAAAAATGGAGAGCTATATTGGGCGCGTGAATCCATTGGCCCAATCAAAGATGAAAAGGGAAATATTACACATTATGTTGCTACTCAGGAAGATGTTACTGAAACAAAGAAGGTGTTTGACCAGCTAGACTATCATGCGTCGCATGACCTGCTGACGGGGCTTATTAATCGTAGAGAGGTAGAGGATAGAGTTAAAAAAATTGTGATTCGGGCAAGTCAGGATCTGAGCAAGCATGTTTTGTGCTATCTAGATTTAGACCAGTTTAAAATTGTCAATGATACCTGCACGCATATAGCGGGAGATGAGCTGCTAAAGCAGTTTTCACAGTTTCTTCAAGGCAATGTCCGAGGTCAGGATGTGATTTCCAGATTAGGGGGTGATGAATTCGGCATCCTCATGAGCTTCTGTTCGATCTCACAAGCAAAAAGAGTGGCGGAACAGTTGCTTGACAAGGTCGCCGATTTTCAATTTGTTTGGGAAGATAAGATATTCAGAATAGGTGTCAGTATTGGTTTGGTGGAGATTGATGAAAATAGCGCGAGTGTGGCCGAACTTTTCAGGCAGGCGGATATAGCCTGTTATGCCGCAAAATCTGCTGGGCGGCATCGTTGCCATATCTATAGAGAAGATGATGAAGAGCTGGCAAAAAGAACGGATGAATTGCAGTGGGTTAGCCGAATACACGATGGGTTGGAAAACGATAAATTTGTGCTCTATGCGCAAGAAATTCGTACACTTTCTGAAAACGATAGTACAGTGAGCCACCACGAGCTGCTAATCCGGCTTGAAGAGAAAAAAGGAGAGATTATCCCGCCAGGTGCTTTTCTGCCGGCAGTTGAGCGGTTTCATCTCTCCCAGAAGCTGGATCAGTGGGTCATTAAGAGAGCATTCGAATGGATCAGCAAAAATAAAGGCAGAGCCATTACCGAAGGGTTCTTTTCATTAAATATTTCAGGACCAAGCTTTGGCGATCAGAAGCTATTTGAATTCATTAAAACAGAGCTTGAAAGAACAGAGATCGAGGCGAGTAAAATTTGCTTTGAGGTGACTGAAACGGCAGCTATTAACAATCTCTCTCAAGCTCGGTTGTTTATTGAGTCATTGAAAGAGCTCGGCTTTCTTTTTGCACTCGATGATTTTGGTAGCGGGCTCTCTTCTTTCGAGTATCTAAAAAACCTGCCGGTTGATTACCTAAAAATTGATGGTCAGTTTGTAAAAGATATCGAAACTGATCCAATTGATCTGGCAATGCTGAAATCAATTAATGATATTGGCCATGTGATGGGCAAAAAAACGATTGCAGAGTTTGTCGAGAATGGAGCGATTATGGATACCCTCAAGGAGCTGAAGGTCGATTATGCACAGGGCTATCATATAGGACGGCCAACGCCATTAGACAATTTGGATTGATTTGCTAGCAGAACTACTGCCCTGTTTTTTTGAGAAGAGGCTGTTTAAAAAATAATAATGCCCAACGACAGAAAGCTTTATTACGTTCATGATCCCATGTGCAGTTGGTGTTGGGCCTTCCGCCCTGTGTGGAAACAGATTCGAGAACAGCTTCCTGAATCAATTACTGTTCAGAATATACTGGGCGGCCTGGCGCCGGATAGTCACGAGCCGATGCCGCTTGAAATGCAAAACCAGATTCGGGGTTTTTGGAAGGCCATAGAAGGACGAGTTCCGGGTACGCAGTTTAATTATGATTTTTGGACGAACTGTTCTCCACGCCGCTCAACATGGCCTGCTTGCCGTGCGATTATAGCCGCGCGAAAACAGGGTGTTAAATTTGAAGAGCCGATGATACTGGCGATCCAAAAAGCCTATTATTTGGAGGCCAAAAACCCATCAGACAGTGAGATATTGAGTGATCTGGCAGAATCACTCGGCATGGATCGTACGACTTTTACTGATGAGCTAAATAGCGTGGAGACGCAGAATCATCTTGATTCTGAAATGCAATTCTCACGGCAGATTGGTGCACGAGGCTTTCCGAGCTTAATCCTAATGGAGGGTGATCATCATCAATTGATTCACTTTGATTACAATGACCCACAACCAGCCTTGCTGCAATTGCGATAAGTTTGTGGGGTGAGTGAGCCTTATCTGTGCTTAAAAGCGCACTCCAAATTGTTGTTATAACCTTCGAGCTGTATACAATAAAGGCTACTCTGTAGTGAGAGCCTTATTGGGAGCAAGATTAAGAATATGAGCGCAATTACCGAATCAATGTCAGCTGACCATAAGCGCTGTGACGAACTATTCGCTGCGGCCGAATCGACCATTTCAGAAGAAAACTGGGAAATGGGGGGAGAGGCACTCTCAAGCTTTATTGCAGCGATGCAGCACCATTTTAAAATGGAAGAAGAGGTGATGTTTCCGGCTTTTGAAAGCGCGACCGGCATGACAATGGGGCCGACCCAGGTGATGCGTTCTGAACACGAGCAGATGCGTGAACTGCTTGTCGATCTTGAGGCCGCAGCGAGAGAAAAAGATGCTGATGAAGCGCTGGGGCTTTGTGAAACTTTGTTGATGATTATGCAGCAGCACAACGTAAAAGAGGAGCAAATGCTTTACCGCATGGCGGACGAGGTTTTGCCTGGTTCAGAAGTGGTCAGTGAGATGCAATCTATCTAGCAAAGATGGAACAGTTTATCGATGTTAGCAAATTGGAGCCGCCAGAGCCTTTAGAACGGATTCTTGAAAAACTCGAAGCGCTGAATGAAGGAGATTTTTTGTCTGTATCACACCGCCGAGAGCCAATTCCTTTGTACGCGATAATTCAGGAGAATGGCTTTAGTTGGCGGTGCATTGAAAAGAGCCCTGCCCACTTCCAGATTTATATCTGGAGAACGAACGATCAAAAAGCCGAGCAATCAATTCCTCGATCGCGTTGATTTCTTATGTTGAATAGCGCGACGCTTTCATTAGAGCAAGCCCCTCCCATTTCGGTACCATTTCGTTTTTTTCTGACGGCACCGCTGTTTGCTGCGTTTGCTGGCCTGTTGATGATTTATTACGGTGAGGGGCTGTTTGTTTCACGCTGGATGCCGAGCACTCTGGCATTTGTCCATCTGCTAACGATTGGCTTTCTGGCAATGGTAATGTGTGGCGCGATGATGCAGATGTTGCCGGTTTTAGCCGGTGTTTCTGTACCCCGTGCGCTGCTTTATGCCTCAATTGTTCACCTATTCCTCATTTTTGGGACACTTTTTCTGGTCGCCGGTTTTATCTATTCTGACTCGCTTTTCTTTACCTTGGCACTTTTTCAATTAGGTGTAGGGTTTGGCCTGTTTATCTTGCTGATTGTGGTGACACTTCTGCGGGTTAAAGTGAAAAATAATACGGTTAAGTCGATGTGGTTGGCTATTATTGGGCTGCTGATTGCGATTGCCTTGGGGCTGTTGTTAGCCCAGTCATTGATCTCACCGTTTGATGGTTTCCGGCCAGCGATGATGACCGATCTTCATTTGAGTTGGGGATTGTTAGGCTGGATTGGACTGCTGGTTATGGGTGTCGCTTTTCAGGTAGTGCCTATGTTTCAGATTACCCCTGAGTATCCGCAATCTGCTCAGCGGTTTCTGCCTTTGGCGCTGTTAATTTCACTGGCTGTCTGGAGTCTCGGGGTGGTATACGAGGTGAACCTGATTCAAGAGCTGTCTGGGTTGGCTGTGATTATTGGATATTTACTGTTTGCCCTGAGTACATTAATTTTACAGGCACAAAGGAAGCGGAAGGTCGCTGACATTACATTGCTCTTCTGGCGGATTGGGATGTTATCAATTGTGGCCTCTGCTGTGCTTATTGCGCTCGGCAAACTGTTCCCGGAAATCATTTCTCAATCGGAATTTACCTTTTTAATGGGAGGATTTTTGATTGTCTCGTTTGCTTTATCGGTCATTAATGGGATGCTTTATAAGATTGTGCCCTTTTTAACCTGGTTTCATTTGCAGCAGCGCAATCTGGCGCTACCCCGCGAGAAACGGGTCAAACTTCCGAATATGAAAACAGCACTCCCTGACCGAGTTGCACGTAGGCAGCTTATCGCCCATATCACTATGTTGGTGTTGCTATTTGCGGCTATTTTTCAACCACAATGGTTTGCACGAGCGGCTGGTGTGGCGCTGTTTGTCTCATCAATGATGCTCTGGTGGAATCTAATTGTGGTGACAAGATCGTATCGAGCCTATTCATCTAAACTGCTGCGGAGAGCTGCCGGTGCTTGATGAGCTGCTTTCTGTTGTTGATGAAAATGACTTGGTTATTGGGCAGAAGAGCCGTGGTGAAATTCACCGTTTAGGTTTGCGGCATCGTTCTGTGCATTTGCTAATTTTTAATCAGGCAGGTGATCTGTTGCTGCAAAAACGGTCGATGCTGAAAGATAGCTGCCCTGGATTCTGGGATAGTTCGGCAGCAGGCCATGTTGAGGCGGGAGAAAGCTACGATCAGTGTGTGATGCGAGAGGCAACTGAAGAGCTGGGTATTGAGTTGAGCCAGTTGCCTGAAAGAACGGGTAAGTTGTCACCGAATAAAAATAATGGCATGGAGTTTTGCCAAGCGTATAAGACTGTCCATGAGGGGCCATTTAGGCCAGAAGAGGCTGAAGTTGATGAGCTGCGCTGGTTTAGCCAAAAAGAGTTAAAGAATTGGCTAGAGCAGGGTGGGGAAGGTTTGACTGAGTCGGTGAAAATACTGATTAATCAGCTTGCATAGCGCGACTGCCATTATTTCAGCAGGCTAATAAGCAGATAAATAAGGATTCCAAAGCTGATACCGAAAAAAATAACACCGCCTGCGGCACCGGCGCAGAAAAGGAAAAAGCGAGCGATTATTCCACGTGAGGCTTCAAGTTTTTCTTGCTCTTGGTTGCCGAAGTAAGACGCCATTTTTAATGTCTCTTCTTGGCTCGACAGCTTTGTGATGATTTTAGTGTCGTTTTCTTTATAGGGATCGATGCGCTCAAGCCTGGCAATGATCTCTTTGCAGTAGAAATCTACGGCAGGGTTCTCAATCATCCGCTCTTCTAGAACGCCCATCAGCAGTCGATAATAGTCATTACGGGTTCCGAGCAAGCTTGGTCCGTAAGTTGTGTCTGACCACTCTCGATGCGTTTGAATATAGTCGGCTTCTATCTCTTTGACTATGGCTTCTGGCCATTCAGGCTTGTCGCTTTCCATTGGAGTGGTAAGCTATTTCTAAAGGTTTTGAAGGCTTCTCAGCCAGTTAATCTCATCTGCCCAATTTTCCGATTCAGGTGTCTCTAGAACCATTGGGATATTATCAAAGTGGCTGCTTTGCATGATGTGCTCAAACACCGCTGTTCCAAGAAAACCGTCATCTCTTAGCGTGGCGTGGCGGTCAACACGGCTACCAAGCTCTTTGCGAGAACCATTAAGGTGCATTCCACGCAAAAATTCGTAGCCAACTAAGCGGTCGAATTCATCAAAGGTTTTTTCGCAGCCTTCTGCTGTTGTCATATCGTAACCGGCAGCAAAAGTGTGGCAGGTGTCGATACAGATGCCAACGCGAGATTTGTCTTCAACCTGCTCGATAATATCGGCTAGATGTTCAAACTTAAATCCAAGATTCGTCCCCTGCCCAGCTGTATTTTCAATAACGGCGACAACTCCCTCTGTTTGATCGAGTGAGCGATTGATTGAGTCGGCGATTCTACTGAGACAGGTTGCCTCATCGACCTTCTTCAGGTGGCTGCCTGGATGAAAGTTGAGTAATTTTAGGCCGAGTTGATGGCAGCGCTGAAGCTCATCGATAAAAGCAGTGACTGATTTTTCAATTCCTTCCTGCTCGGGGTGGCCCAAGTTGATTAGGTAGCTATCGTGAGGGAGTATTTGATCGCCAGAAAAGCCGAATTCTTCGCAATTGTTTTTAAACGCGCTGATCTGTGCATCGGTTAATGGTTTTGCTTTCCATTGTCGCTGGCTTTTTGTAAATAAGGCAAAGGCATTTGCGCCGATCTTCTGGGCGTTAATAGGGGCGTTCTCGACTCCCCCTGCTGCGCTCACATGTGCACCGATAAATTTCATTTTGTTGCCTTATCCGTAAAGACAGAGGTAAGCAGATTCAATATCAGCTTTGACATTAAATGTCTGGTTGGCTTCAACTGAAAAGCTCTCACCCTGCCTGTAGGTTACCCACTCCGATGTGGCGGGTAGTTTTACCGTAAGACTGCCACTGACAACGGTCATTTTTTCATTCTGGCTTGTGCCAAATTCATATTCGCCCTTAGCCATAACGCCAACAGTTGCCGGGAGAGTTTCTGATTGGAAGGCAATTGATTTGACCTGTCCATCAAAGTATTCGTTTGTTTTAAACATTGATTGATTTTTCAGTGAGTTAAATGATGCGCTCATTATGCCATGAGCGCATCATAGATGTCCTGAAAAGCCACCCATTTAACGGTTCGTGATTGTGGTCACAGAAATTAGGACTGGCCCGTCTATGCTTACCAGCGACAATAATAAAAGCCGGGAGGCGATAATGTGCATGAAGCTTGGGTCGGATGAATTTGAAACGGTGAAGTCGTTAATGTCGATGACACTGTTTGCAATTATTTCAGATTGCTTGGATGTTGATATAACTGAAATTAAAGAGAGTGACTTAATGTGCCGCGACTTGGGGATGAGCAAATCGAAGGCGCAAGAGGTTCAACGGCTTGTTGGCGATTTTTATGATGGCCTCGAAGTCGATTTTGAGCGCGTTACGACGGTTCAGTCTCTGCTTGATCAAGTCCTGACGGATCAGTTTTCACCAATCGACCGAGTATTACACTAATCTTCCAGCCGGAAACCAATTTTAAGCGTGACCTGATAATGGCCGACAGTGCCATCAACGATATGCCCACGGGTCTCAATCACCTCAAACCAATTTAGGTTCTTAACGTTCTTTGATGCTTTAGCAATCGCATTTTTAATGGCAGCATCGCTGCTTTCTGGTGAAGAGCCTACAACTTCGATCAATTTATAGACATGTTCTGACATGGCTTTCCTCGCTTCTTCTATTTGGGTTGTACCCTCATGCTAACCCTTTCTATCAAGCACCGCTAGAGCCTGTTTCGGGCTGATGTAGCCATAGGCAATGACTCGAGTCAACTTCGCAGGTAAGCTCTCTATTTTTAAATAGTTTGGCGCAGACTTTAATGGATTCACTCGATATTTTCTTGAAAGGGGTCAGTGGTGTTGTTTGGGGGCCAGTAACCCTGTTTTTCCTATTTGGTGTCGGCCTTTATCTGACTATAGGGCTTCGGTTTCTGCCTTGGCGCTCGATTGGGCAAGCATTTGGGCTTCTTTGGGATGGCCGGAAGTCGAATGATAAAGGAGATATAACCCCTTTCCAGGCATTAATGACCGCGCTTTCGGCGACAATCGGGACAGGTAATATTGCGGGTGTTGCAACGGCTATTTTTCTTGGCGGGCCAGGTGCTATTTTCTGGATGTGGGTTACTGCGTTATTTGGAATGGCAACAAAATATGCAGAAGCGGTTTTAGCCATTAAATATAGAGAGATTGATTCGCGCGGATGTTACGTTGGTGGCCCAATGTATTACATCCGAAAAGGGATGGGAGAGAAATGGAAATGGCTTGCTTTTCTTTTCGCGCTATTCGGGACGCTCGCCTCTTTTGGTATCGGCAATATGGTTCAGGCAAACTCGGTTGCCGGAGCGCTCGAATCTGTTTTTAGCGTTTCGCCTGAGGTGACAGGGTTGGTGATGATGTTGTTGACCGGAATCGTCATTATCGGTGGCATCAGTCGGATTGCACAGGTAGCCGCAAAGCTAGTTCCTTTCATGGCAATCACCTACATTGCAGGTGCGCTGATTATTCTTTTAATCCATTTTGCCGAGATTCCCGCTGCATTGGAATTGATTGTCTCAAGCGCCTTTAATGGTGCAGCAGCGAGCGGAGGTTTTGCGGGTGCAGCAGTTTGGGCGGCTATCCGCTTTGGTGTGGCGAGAGGTGTTTTTTCTAATGAGGCTGGGCTCGGTAGCGCGCCGATTGCCCATGCTGCAGCCAAAACAGACGATCCTGTTCAGCAAGGGATGGTTGCGATGCTTGGAACATTCATCGATACACTGATCATCTGCACAATGACCGCTCTGGTGATTATCCTGACAGGTGCTTGGACAAGTGGAGAGAATGGCGCACCGCTTTCGGCGCTTGCATTTGGCAGCGGCTTGCCTGGTGGTGAATATATCGTCACCTTCGGGCTAGTTGTCTTTGCGTTTACAACTATTCTGGGTTGGAGTTATTACGGTGAGCGCTGTGCAGAGTATCTTTTGGGCGTCGCTGCAATAAAGCCGTACAGACTACTTTGGCTGGTCGCTATCCCGCTTGGGGCAATGGGGAAACTGGGGTTAATCTGGACGCTTGCCGATGTGATGAATGGTTTGATGGCGTTACCTAACCTTATTGCTTTGGTGGTTTTGAGCCCGGTTATTTTCCGCGTTACCAAAGAGGTAATGGAGAAAAAGAGGTGAGTTTAGACCCAGCTAAGTTTAAAGCGCTACTCCTACAAAAAGAGCAGATTTTGCGAGGTGATATAGAGACGGGGGCAGAAGCTGGCAAAACGGTTGAGTTGGATCAGACGAAGGTTGGCAGAATTAGCAGAATGGATGCTTTGCAATCACAAGCGATGTCTCAGGCCGCTAATCGTAGATGGGAGCAGGAGCTGGAAAGAATAGCTGCTGCATTGAACAGGATTAATGAAGGTGATTACGGCTATTGTCTTCGTTGCGATAGGCGAATTGCAAGTGGGCGGCTAGAGATTGATCCAGCCGCCACACTCTGTATTAAATGTGCTGAGTAGTTTTCTGTAATTACTCTGGGTTTGTTGAGAACTTTGTGATCTCGTCATCTGCTACTGCCCAAGGCTGTGCAGACTCACACCAGATTTGCGCATCGGGTTTAAACCATGAAGGGTCATCAAGCGTTCCTGTCTTGATGATTACAAGCCCTTCGTAGGCATCGGCGGTATTGTAAAGATTAGAGCCACAATTTGGGCAAAAATAACTGTTCAGATCGCTGCCGCTACCGCCAGTTACGGTGTGGCAGCTCAGTTCTCCACTTGTAAAGAATGAATCTTTTGGAATAAGTACGTTAGAAGAGTAGGTTGACCCGGATGCCTTTTGGCAAAAAGTGCAGTGACAAACTGCTTTCATAACGGGTTCAGCATCACTCTTATAGCGGGTTTTGCCACATAGGCAGCCACCTTCAATTTTAGCCATGATTTTTTTCCTCTGGAACAGGTAAGTCTCTGTTTATACGCTCCCTTTAGGGGAGGGGCAATAGTGGTTTGGCCCAGAGCTAGTAAGAATAGGAAAAACTTAAAGAGCCAAAATGGTGCCCACTTGTTTGATTTTTAAACTCTTTACTTTTAAAAACCTGAGCATAGGTTATCTTTGTTCGGCCTAGAATAAAGCCGATACCTAGCATTGCGTCACCAACAAGATATCGTTTATCAACGCTGTGACTCTCTTGGAAGCTATTTCCATCCAGAAAGATATTGTGAGCAACCAAGCGCCCTGATAGTGCAGCGAAACCGTAAAGGCTAAAACGGTGCTGTTCGCTAAAACGGGGGTCATTACTATCGCTGGGAGAGTTGTTGTCGCCACCTGGTCGTATTAACGATGTGCCAAAATCAGTTGGGATATTCCAGCCGTAACGAATTTCAGCTCCGCAGTTGAGGTAGGTGTAAACATTTCCCAAAGCACCACCATAATGGGTGATAACATCCGCCCCCATTTTCTTAGCTTCTCGAACAAGAGAAATACGCTCTTTATGATCGTAAATGAAGGCAATGCCCAGCTCATTATCTAGCTGATTATCCCAGCCATTGGCTTGAGCGATATCACGGTATTTGTGGACACCATTTTGAGACTCTTCGGCCATAGCGGCTGGCCCGACCACACCTACTTGCAGCTCTAGTGTATCCAGCTCGTGGAAGTTTTTGTTATGGAAAGCTGTACCAAAGTAGAGCCAACCGGCATAGGGGCGGTCATCTTTAATGAGGTCTGTACGGCTAATATCAATCGGTGTAAAGATTTTCTGGCCGATGGAAAAGGCGACGTTGCGCTGTAATCCGGGTTGGTTGATAAGCGGTAGTTTGTTTATCAGAGGGTTGGCCCATTTGGGCAGCTGTTTGCTGTCTCTATATTGAGTTAGGTCGGGTGAAACCCAGTTTAATTTAACGCCATTGGTATAGAACTGGTCGGTGCTTCCAAAAAGGTCATTCTCAAATTGCAGGCTAAATGTCCAACTTTCATCTTTTGGGTTTGCGCTGACCGCGCCAATTTCAAGTGCCGCCAGGATCAGTAAAAAAATGAGGTGCCATCTATTTTCCGGTTGCGGCATTTGCTTTGAAATCAAGTGAACCTGCTTTCTCAAAATAGACCGGTAAGAGTCGGTTGTTTAGGCTTAACTTTCCGCTCAGTCGATACTCCATAATCTCTGGCTTTGCCTGCTCTATGGACTGAAGTTGGCGAATGATTCCGAATGTTCCACTAACCATTGTTAGTTCGAGCTTCTTTTCGCCAAATGCAGGAATGGTGGCGGCCTTGTTACTGACGCCATGAGCAAGCTCAGAGCCGTTGATCTCTAAAGTGTAGCTTAGCCCTTTAATGGAAAGCGGGAAGTCATTGGGGTTTTGAACCCTTACCGTTAATCCATACTGTTGTTCGAGCAGCTGAACATCAAGCAGTTTCAGGTTGATGACACTGACAAGTGGCGCTTCAGTCGGTTGAGTAAGTGAGGCGCATCCTGTCGTTAATAGGGTTGTGATAATGGCAGCTATGGAGAGCACGCGCTGGACTGCATTCATGGTTGGAACCTTTTTGTGGGCTGTTGGCTTGTTCTTTCTAGATATTGTATAACCTGAGCATCATAAACAGAAAACAGGTTACGTCGTATGCTTTTTGGTAAAAAAAGACTGACAGTTCCTTCGGCTACAGAGGCACTTCCCGGGCGAGAAGAGAAAATGCCAGTGGCTCCAGAACATATTATTTTAGGCCAAACGATGACACCCCCTTTTGATAAGGAGCTGGAGATCATTATCTTTGGAATGGGCTGTTTTTGGGGGGCAGAACGTTGTTTTTGGGAGATCGAGGGCGTTTATACGACAGCGGTCGGCTACGTTGCGGGGTTAACCAAAAACCCAACATATGAAGAGGTTTGCTCAGGGATGACAGGCCATAATGAGGTGGTACAAGTTGTTTATAACCCTCGGTTGGTTAAATTTGATTTTCTGTTGAAGAAGTTCTGGGAGTCACACGACCCTACGCAGGGAATGCGGCAGGGGAATGATCTGGGTACCCAATACCGATCAGGTATTTACTATTTTAGTGAGGAGCAGAAAAAGCATGCTCTGCAGACCAAAAAAGAATTTCAGGCTGCACTGGTTGAGGCTGGGAGAGGGTTAATCTCGACCGAAATTATTGCAGCGCCGGAGTTTTACTACGCCGAGGATTACCATCAGCAGTATCTAGCCAAGAACCCAGCGGGCTATTGCGGTCTAGGTGGGATAGGGGTGGAGCTTCCTGTTAACGTTGATTTTGTACCGAGGAGTCCTCTGGATCCCCCTGAATAATTGCATTTAAAGCCTCTTGGTCGATCATGGCCTGATGAGGTGAGGCTAGTTTTATATAGCCTTTACGTTTGAATTCTGCAATGACTCTGCTGGCAGTTTCCGTCGTGATAGCGAGCAGTGCACCCATATCTTCTCTGCCGGGCAGATAACATTGTTTTGTTTTGCAGTCACGGGCTAGATAGAGCAAAAGGTGTGCGACACGCTGCTTGGCAAAACCACTCGTCAATTTAGAAAGCCATGTATCGGCATCAGAAATAACGCGCTGCCAGCGCGCTGTTAACTGCTTGAATAGATGCGGTGAGCTTTCATTTAGTGCTTTGATATCGCTGACTGGGAGACGGCAGAAAGAGGCCGTCTCTAGAATAACTGCATGGTGGAGATAAGGTTTTTCATCAAGTGCTTCTAGGCCAACTACATCGCCCTGTCTCAGGATGCGCACGATTCTAAAAGAGCCGTCACTTAGATAGCTGACCAGTTTTACCAAACCAGAGCGGACGGTATAGATCGCTTCTGGCTTATCACCTTGATTGTAAAGGGTCTCCCCTGTTGCAAAATTGAGCTCATGAATGGGGTGGTGAATGTGATCGAAATCATCCTTAGTCAGATCTGCAAATAGAACCATACTTCGAATGGCACACTCTTCACATTTTGCAGCGGTGTGCCAAGCATTGTTTATTTGGTCTGGTTGCATGTTTTGATTTTCCGGCTGGCAAACTGTTTTGTGTCATATGACACAGGTTTAAGGATAAATTAACAGATTGATAATTCTCAATTATTTCTACTTGTCGTGATTCTACACTGAGCCCGTAATTTACGAAAAGGAGAATTATTATGAAAAGAGTTAAACAGTTATTAATGGTTGTAGTTTTAGGGCTTACATTTGCGACAGGATCGGCGTCTGCGGAAACAAAAGGGGTTTTTATTGACCTTTCAAGTTCGGATATTTTCAAGATTCACCGGGCTTTTGCAGTGGGAACAATGCTCAGAAATATGCATAAGGTTCCGGTTACTGTTTACATCAGTCTTGCTGTAACACCTTATGTGGATAAGGATTACCCAGTTGCACAGATGCTCTCTCTACGCGGGCAGAACGTCCACAAGCATATGACAGACTTTATGGAAGCAGGTGGGAAGATTATGGTCTGTGCAATGTGCCTAGGGGGCCATGGGTTAACCGAAGCTGATTTACTGCCAGGAATTACTTCGGGCATGCCAGGAAAGTTAATTATGGCTGATGATGTCAAATTGCTGGCTTACTAATATTCCAGAAACTTAAGAAAAATGTTTGATTGCGGAAGGACAGGTTCTATTTGGAACCTGTCCTTTTGAGCTTTAAGGGTGATGAGTTAGAGGGTAAAAGGATGAATTTTAAAAAAACAGCAATTGCATTAGCCGTTATCTCTAGTGGAGTTTCTCCGTTAGTAAATGCAGAACACGAGCGGCTCGACGATATGCTTATTACAAGCGAGGTATTACGCTCAGGGATGACCGGTGTGGCACCAGGGCTGGCAGGTACAAATGATACGGCCATACTTTTAAAGCAGGTGCCGGGAGCATCTGTTAATTCAAATGGGCCGCTATCGGGTATTGCGCAATATAGAGGGCTTTTTGGTGATCGCGTTAATGTTGTAACAGATGGCGCAAATTACAAACCAGCTTGTGCAAACGCAATGGATGCCCCATTGAGCCACGTTCCGGCATCAATGGTTGAAACGTTAACGGTTTATCGAGGCATTGCACCGGTCAGTAGTGGTTTAGAAACACTGGGAGGAACAGTCGTTTCTGAGTCGCGTAAGAGTGAATTTACGATGGGAAGCGAAGTGGAGTCGCATGGAAAGGTCTCTGCAGGTTATAACGATGTGAGTGATGGCAAGTACGGTAGCATTCTGGGCACCATTGCGAACGACAGCCACCGGATGCATGCCGGTTTTAGCCAAGAGAAAGGCAATGATATTGAATACGATGGTGGTTCAAACATACCGAGCCAACACGACAGGGATGCAGCGACAATTGGTTATGGGTTTCAAACAGGCGATCATGAGTTTGAGTTTGAATATAATCACAACGATACAGGGCAAACAGGTACAGCAGCATTACCGATGGATATCGTCTACTCTCGTGGCGGCGTGATTACCTCCGGTTATAAAGGAGCCTTTCAAGACTTTAATATTGATGCCAGTTTCTTTTACCAAGACACACGTCATGCAATGGATAATTTTACGTTGCGTGATGTTGTGGGTGGCAAATACCGCCGCTCAGATAATGACTCCGATGGTGGTGGATACAAAATTGCGGTTGATTTTGCTTCAATGGGTGGAGATCTAAAATTAGGTATTGATGGTGATCAGGCAAACAACAGTGCGAAGATAATTGATCCGACTGGAACATTGGTGATCGATAATTTCAAAGGGGCAGAAAAAGATCGCTATGGCTTTTTTGGCGAGTGGAAGGGACATATTGCAGAAAGCACCGAATTGGAGTTGGGGGCGCGCTACAATCTGATTGAGATGGATTCCGGAGATGCATCGATTAATAAGCTTGGTGGGGCTGCAACGCTGCGAGACCGTTTTAATGCAAGCGATAGAAGCCAGACGGATCATAATATAGATCTTGTGGCGATTATTCGTGAGTCACTCTCTTCAACATTGGATGTTGAGCTGGGGTTTGCACGTAAAACACGCTCACCAAGCTATCAAGAACGCTATCTATGGCTGCCGCTTTCAGCAACAGCAGGATTGGCGGATGGGAACAACTATGTTGGTGATATTGATCTTGATCCAGAAGTTTCCTATCAAGTTGAGCTGGGCGCGAAATGGCATCAAGGTGGAACCTATTTTGCACCACGCGTTTTCTATCGACATATTGATGATTACATTCAAGGAACGCCCTCAACCGACCCACTTGTTATTGCCGTTTCAACTGGTGGAGGTGATCCTACTCCCCTGCAATTTACCAATACCGATGCGAAGCTATATGGTTTTGATGCAGACTGGGGCATTGAGCTATCAGATAATTGGGATTTATCCGGGATTGTTAGCTACGTAAGAGGCAAAAGGCGTGATACCAGCGATGATCTGTTTAGAATTGCACCGCTCAATGGCCGTGTGGAGCTAGCATATGAACAGGCTGCTTGGAGGCTTAGCTCAGAAGTGGTTGCTTATGCCGCTCAAAATAACGTTTCAACAACAAACAGTGAAACTAAGTCCTCGGGTTATGGCCTGTTAAATCTTCGTGCTGATTACCGGCCAACGGCTGCCCTGACGGTCGGTTTTGGTGTTGAAAATCTCTTTGATAAGAAATATAGCGAACATGTTGGTGGCTTTAACCGTGCGGCCAATAATGACATCCCTGTTGGCGAGCGCCTAGTTGCGGCAGGCCGCAACCTTTATGCGACGGCTGCTTATGAATGGTAGGGCAAAGATTTAACCCCTTATGGCATCCTTGTATATAACTATGCAGGGGTGCCATTTTTTTGAGGGCGGGTAAGTCTTTATAGCCTTTATCTAAGAAAAGTAAAAAGGGAGGCAACCTGGGTTTTTATAGGTATTGGTTGTAGTTGTTAATTTTTAACTGCAACCTTTTTGCTAATAACTGATTTGCTTCACCCAGTTTTTCCAGTATTAACATCGCCTCATTTTGATACTTTTTTATCTTTTCTTTATTCCAGTGGGTCGGTGGTGGTTGCAGGTTGGTGATTCTATCCGAGAGTTTTACCATCCAGACCTCTTTGGGCTGCTGTCTGATTCTCTCAAGGCTGTCATTCATCTGCTCGGTTTTTGACGGTAGCGTTTTATTCTTGCTAAGTGCTGATACTCCATTGGCAACAGCTGCACCAAACTCTTTTTTAACCTCATCATAGGTGATGGCGGTGTCTTCAATGGTGTCATGCAATATGGCGCAAATAATTAAAAGGCCTGGATCTTTGATCTCATTATTGTGTGCGACGGCAGCCATCGCTTCCATAGCAACATTGCCAAGGTGATTTAGGTAAGGTATTTCTGTGCCAGGAACGAGCTGTCCATTATGGGCGTGTGAGGCAAAGTTCCAGGCCTTCTGCTGTTTATCTTGATCCCATGAAGCCATGTCATCTCTCCTCTTGGCCAGTCGGCAATAAAAAGCCCCTCAGAGGAAAAATCTCTCTGAGAGGCTTTCAGTCGTTAAAGCATCTTTATTAGTGAGCTGCAGCTAAAGTGGCATTTAATGTTTCGCTAGGGCGCATAGCTGCTTTGACCTTTTCTGGGTCTCCTTTGTAGTAGCCACCAAAATCAATTGGGTGCCCTTGAACAACGCTTAGCTCTTCAATGATCTGATCAGTATTATCGGTCAGAGCTTTAGCGAGTGGGGCGAAGTGAGCTTGCAATTCGCTGTCCTCAGTCTGTTCAGCAAGTGCTTGAGACCAATACAAAGCGAGCCAGAAATGGCTGCCGCGGTTATCAAGCTCTCCCGTTTTCCGTGAAGGTGCTTGACCATTTTGCAATAGTGTTTCAGTCGCTTGATCTAGTGTTTTAGCAAGCAAGGCGGCCTTTTTGTTTTCAGTTTTGATGCTGACATCTTCCAGTGAAACAGCTAGCGCAAGGAACTCACCTAACGAATCCCAACGAAGATGATTTTCTTCCACGAATTGCTTCACATGTTTAGGTGCTGAACCGCCGGCGCCTGTTTCGAATAGACCGCCACCCGCCATCAATGGAACGATTGAGAGCATTTTGGCGCTAGTACCTAATTCCATAATAGGGAATAGATCCGTCAGATAGTCGCGCAGGATGTTGCCGGTTACTGAGATCGTGTCGATACCGCGGATTAATCGTTCCATTGTATAGCGGATCGCGCGGCACTGAGACATGATCTGGATGTCTAGGCCTGTAAGATCATGGTCTTTTAAATAACGTCTCACTTTTTTCAATACTTCAACATCGTGAGCCCGGTACTCTTCTAACCAGAAAACGGCTGTTGTGTCGCTCTGGCGTGCACGGGTAACGGCCAGCTTGACCCAATCCTGAACCGGTAGGTCTTTTGTCTGGCACATTCTCCAGATATCACCCTCTTCAACATTTTGAGTCATTAGAACAGTGCCGTCTTCATGGACAACACGCGCAACGCCCTCTGAAGGGATTTCAAATGTTTTGTCGTGAGAGCCATACTCTTCGGCTTTTTGAGCCATCAATCCAACGTTAGGGACGGTTCCCATTGTCGTTGGGTCAAATGCACCATTGGTTTTACAGAAGTTGACCATTTCTTGGTAGATACGGGCGTAGGTGCTTTCTGGCATTACCGCTTTAGTCTCTTTTAGGCGGCCATCAGCACCCCACATCTGCCCACCAGATCGGATCATTGCAGGCATAGAGGCATCCACAATTACATCGTTGGGTGCATGGAAGTTTGAGATCCCTTTTGCCGAGTCGACCATCGCCAATTTTGGCTGTTTGTCGTAGCAAGCGTGGATATCTTCTTCGAGCTCTTCACGGACAGAACCGGGAAGGCTTTTGATTTTTTCTTCGAGGCTACCCATGCCGTCATTTGGGTTAAAACCAATCTTATCAAGCGTCTCTTTATGCTTTTCGAAAGCCTCTTTATAGAAAACTTTGAGGGCGTGACCAAAAACGATCGGGTGAGAAACTTTCATCATTGTTGCTTTAACGTGCAACGAGAACATCACATCGGTCTCTTTAGCATCTTTAAGCTGCTCTTCGTAAAATTTGCAGAGCGCCTTTTTACTCATAAACATACTGTCGATGATCTCACCATCCAACAGCGCAGTTTTTTCTTTAAGGACGGTAACGTTTCCCTCTTTGTCAACGAAATCCATTTTGACGTTGCAGGCTTTATCCATCGTCATCGACTTTTCGCTCGAGTAGAAGTCACCGCCATGCATATGGGCAACATGTGAGCGTGAAGCGGGGCTCCATGGTGCCATTGTGTGCGGGTTTTTACGGGCGAAAGCTTTTACGGCGGGTGGTGCACGGCGATCGGAGTTGCCTTCACGTAAAACAGGGTTTACAGCACTACCTAGGACCCTTGAATAGCGTTTCTGAATCTCTTTATCGGCCTCATTTTTAGGGGCTTCTGGATAGCTTGGAATGTCGTAACCCTTTTCCTGTAGTTCAGCAATTGCTGCCTGTAACTGAGGGATTGAGGCGCTGATGTTAGGTAGTTTGATGATGTTTGTATTAGGATCCTGTGTCAGCCTACCAAGCTCGGCAAGCGAGTCGGGCTCTTTTTGATCATCGGTTAAATTCTCGGGAAATTGGGTCAGGATTCGGGCGGTTACAGAGATGTCGCTTAATCTTATTTTTATATCAGCGGCAGAAGCAAAGGTTCTGATAACGGGTAGTAAAGAACAGGTCGCAAGCAGTGGCGCTTCGTCTGTGAGGGTGTAGATGATTGTTGATGACATTATTGCCTTCTCCCTTAATTTTTTGGCGGATGGCCTAAATACAAATGCTGAGGCGACTTTTGGTTGCCTTGGGCATTAAGAACTTAACCGGTGGATTAAATCACAGTCCGTTATTATATGGCAAAACTGCCATCTTTCTGGGATTAATCGTGATTTAGTGCTCTTCTTGAGTTATTTGGGTTTTATATTTCTAGTGGAAATGGTTCCTAGAGATTTCTCAAAATAGAGGCTGGAGGCAAATCCATCACATGACGAATACCAACGTAGCCAGCCAAGCCAACAAACAGGCCACCAGCCAAGGGCGTCAAAAACCAGAGCAATAAGTTCAATTGATGTGCCATCCCGAACAGCTGGTTGTACAAAAGGCTTAGAATCAATTCAGAGATCGCAAGAGCCAGCAGACCAGAAATAAAACCGAGCACTGTAAACTCAATCAGCTGAACTTTTTTGATTAGTGATCGTTTGGCACCTAGCGTTCTCATTAATGCGCTATTGTGAATGCGGTCATCTAGAGTCGAGTAAACTGCTGCAAAGAGCACGGTAAAGCCGGCAGCAAGCGCAAAATAGAGCAGATAATTAATTGCCGCAGTTAACTGTGAAAGAATCATTTTGAACTGGTTGAGCAATGTCTCCACATCTAGCAGCGTGACAGCGGGAAAATGTTCAATCAATTTATTGAGAAAATCTTTTTTTCCTGGAGGCAGGTAAAAACTGGTGAGATAGGTTTGAGGAAAAGCGTCCAGCGCGCTAGGTGGAAAAATAAAATAGAAATTAGGTTTCATTGTGTCCCAATTGACGCTGCGGATATTTGAAATGGCTACCTGCATCTGCTCACTGCCAATTGTAAAGGTGAGCTTATCGCCAATGCTGACCTTTAGACTTTGTGCCAGTTTCTGTTCGATAGAGACAACAGCTTCGTTATCTGATTTCCACCAGTTTCCTTCAATAATTTGGTTGCCATCAGGGGGTGTTGTTGAGCTTGTCAGGCTAAGTTGGCGCTGCGTTGCCCGCGCCCCCGTTGATTCTTTACTGACAATTTTTCGAACTTTTATGCCATTAATTTCAACCAGTCGTCCTCGGGTGACTGGGAAAAAGCGGCTACTCTGGATTTGTTGTCCTTCAAGCAACTTTTGAAATGGCGTTCTATCATTGGCAAAAATGTTGATTGCAAAGTGATTGGGTGCGGATTCTGGTAGCTGTGCTTTCCAATCGTCAAGAAGGTCATTTCGGACGCTAAAGCTAAGGATCATTGCGACCAGCGTTACGGTAAAAGCGAGTATCTGGCTAATTGTTTTAGCGGGATGGCGGCTGAGGCTTTGTAGGCCAAAACGCCAGCCAATATCGAGTCTACCAAAGCTTTTGCTGCTTGATTTAATCAGTAGCCAGACAATGCCTGCCATGATTGATGCGGCAAACAGCCCGCCACCGATAACCGTAAAAGTCATTCTTAGGTCATCGGTGTAATACCAAACTAAAAGTCCGATAACAGAGAGTGCAAGCCCATAAATAAGCCAGCCACTACTGGGCAAAGGGTCGAGATCATGCCGCAATAGGCGAAGTGGAGAGACTCTTTTAAGCTGCAGTAGAGGCGGCATGGCAAAGCCGACAAGAATTACCATGCCGGTGGCAAAACCAAAGAGCAGCGAGAAAGGGGAGGCAGAAGCGATTGATGTTGGTAAAAGGTCACGCAGTAGTTGGAATAGCCCCTCCTGCGCAAACCAGCCAAGTAGACAACCCAGCAGGCTGGCACTGCCTCCTAGGATTAAAAACTGTAATGCATAGAGTCGTATAATTTTAGATTGTTTGCAGCCTAAGCAGCGGAGAAGTGCCGTGGCGTTAAAATGGCGTTCACCGTAACGTCGAGTCGCCATCGCAATGGCAATGCCAGCAATAAGAACAACAATGATGCTAGAGAGTCCTAGATAGCGCTCGGCTCGACTTAAAGCTGAACCTAATCTTGGGCGTTCATCATAGATATCAAGAATACGTTGAGAAGGATTGAGTTTTGGCTTAATCCAGCGTTTGAACTCAACAAGATTGCGTTCGTTGCCAACAAATTGAGCGGTGTAATGAATGTGGCTGCCGGGCTGTATAACATGCGTTGATTCCAGATCGGCATGATTGATCATCACGCGTGGTTGCAGGCTGTATAAGTCTCCTCCCTTGTCCGGTTCATAAGTAATCAGCCGTGTGATCTTGAGTGGTTGCTCACCAACTCTAAGTGTGTCCCCAATCTGCAGCTTGAGTGCAGATAAGATGCGGGGCTCAATCCACGCTTCTAAGGTGGCTGGCCCCTTTTTCGTCTGCTCAGGATTGGACAAATCTGAGGTGGCTGTTTTCAGGTGCCCACGGAGGGGATAGTGATCGGTTACCGCTTTTATGCCGGCCAAAAGTAGCGATTCATTCTCCATCAAAACGGAAGAAAATTCGGTTGTGCTCGACTGTTTAAGTTGCAGTTCGCTGGCCTTTTTCCACCAAGACTCGGGTATGGATGATGAACTGCTGATAACCATGTCGGCAGCAAGAAAATCGGCTGCTTGTCGCCCCATTGTTTGCTGCAAACGGTCAGCAAACAGCGCGATGGCGGTAGAGCTAGTGACAGCGATAATTAGCGCCAAAACCAGAATCGTTAGCTCTCCCGAGCGGCCATCTCGGTAAAGTAGCCTGAGTGCCAGTTTTAGCTCTGACATACCACCGTTCCCGCTTCCAGTCGGATAGTTCTTTGGCAGAGGGCTGCGAGAGGCTCATCATGCGTGACAAGAACGAGCGTGGTCTGCTTTTCGCGATTGAGCTCAAATAATAATTCAACGATCTGCTCGCCAGTTTTGCTATCTAGATTGCCCGTTGGCTCATCCGCAAACAAAATACCGGGCTCGGTTACAAAGGCGCGAGCCAGTGCGACGCGTTGCTGTTCACCCCCAGAGAGCTGTCTTGGTGTGTGATGTGTTCGGTTTGAAAGGCCGACTCTCTCCAGCAAGGCCTGTGCAGCATCGGCAGCATTCTTGTCACCACAAAGTTCTAGCGGAAGCATTACGTTTTCAAGCGCGGTTAGCCCCGGTAACAGCTGAAAAGACTGAAAAACAAAGCCGATAGATTGATTGCGGAGCTCTGCTCGGCCATCTTCATCAAGTTGAGCAAGCGGTTGGCCAAACAGAGAAACAGATCCAGTTGTCGGCTCATCAAGTGCTGCAAGCAGGCTTAATAACGTCGATTTTCCAGAACCAGATGTGCCCATAATTGCGAGAGTATCGGCTGGGTTGATTATCAGGTCGACAGATGACAGTATTTCCAAGGTCCCCTCAGAAGTAGAGACTTTTTTGCCGAGGTTTATCGCCTCGATAATTGGGGCGTTAGATTGTTTATCTGGAGAGGAGTGCATTGCCTGTGTGGAATCGGTTAATTTTGGGAGTTATTGTGTCATTTGTTTCGTTGTCGGCCTTTTCCAGCTCGATTCTTATAATGGGAGATAGTATCAGCGCCAGCCACGGGATAGAAGTTAAGCACGGTTGGGCGACACTTTTGCAGCAGCGGCTTGAGGAAAAGAACCTCCCCTTTATTGTTAAAAATGAAAGCATCAGTGGCGAAACCACAGCGGGTGGTTTGGCGCGAATTGACCAGGTTTTGGAGCAACATACGCCGATCATCGTCCTGATTGAGCTTGGCGCAAATGATGGCTTGCGTGGGCTTTCACCTTTTGTAATGAAAAAAAATCTCGTCAAGATGATTCGTAAAAGCGAACAAGCCGGAGCCAAGGTTCTGCTGCTTGGGATGAAAATTCCGCCTAACTACGGTAAACGCTATATCGAAACCTTTTTTGATGTTTATCGACAGTTGGCAGAAGAGCATGAGGTGCAACGGGTACCTTTCCTAATGGAGGGAGTGGCATTAGATAAAAGGTTGATGCAGCGTGATGGGCTGCACCCCAATGCTTTGGCGCAACCCTTTATCCTTGAGAACATCTGGCCCTACCTGTTGTCGATGTTGAGTGAGTGAGCTTACTGCCTCTCAAAGGCAAGCTGCTTACTCTCCCCAGAATTTCCACCATTTTTTTCTTTGTTCCCGGGATTCTTGGCCTTTTTCAGAACCTTTTCCTAGCTCTTTCTGAACCTGCTCGGACTTTTTCTGACGCTGTTTTTCTAGCCCTTTTAATTTTGTAGATGTGCCTTCTTTGATTTTATCTTCTGTACGGCCAAAATCGATACCATCGGCCTTTCCTCCTCTGGTTCCCTTATACATCTCTTTTTGTTTTGCGGTAGGTTTACCTTTGCCTGCCCATTCCGGTTTTGCTGCGAAAGTTGGAGCTGAAATAAAGACAGACAAAAACAGGCTGATCAAAAAAGTTTTCATTTTTATATCTTCTTTTGGTTGAGTTTAAAATTTAGTTATAAAAATTATGGTGGATTTTATATAACGGTAGTGCACAGAAAATGGTTGGTAAAATCCACCTAGTGGACGTGCTCATCTGGTGGCGGCAAAATTTCATCCTCTTTGGCTAGCTCTGCGAACTGCTGAGCTAGAAATGAAATATCATCCCAAACTTCAGGATTTTGTTCCGGTATCCAGCGTGAACGTAGATAGCCGAAGCGATCAATGGTAAAGCCTATATGCATCGGCAGGTCTTTATCGTCAGCATCCCCGCCATGTTTGAATGTGCGGCGAAATTGGGCATATGTTCGGGTTATTGGGCGCGTCTCTTCGGTGATTATGAGGAAGGGGTACTGCTCAATAACCTCTGCCGGTATTTCATCGCCTCCTCTCATTGCGATGGCCATGATGATGGCATCATTTGCAGTGAGTTTTTCATGCCCCGCTTTTAGGGCATCCAAACGGGCTTTGCCTTCTGGCCATGAGAAAAAGCTTAGAAGCACTGCCTTTTCCCCTCTAAGGTCTTTTAAATTGCCACTTTTTGAAGCAGTAGAATAGTAAAAATCAGGTGCACCTAAAAATGGCAGTTCGGGTGCGATATGGGGTTGCAATAGTCGCCCGGTAAATCCTTCAGAAAAGGCACGAAGGTAGTTGATTAGGTCCCATAACTCATCTTCATCGAGTGTGCCGCTAAATGAGGGCATTGGTTTGCCTTCACCGAGACCGTGCGTTAACCACCAGAACATATCACCGACAGTGTGGAGGGCGGTATGGGGCTCACTCAAGTTAGCAGGCGGCTCAGAGAGCTTTTCTGCGAGCGGGCCATCACCTAGCCCTCCTTCGCCGTGGCAGGCAATACAGTTCTCACGAAACAGATCTTCGCCATTACTGATCGAAACAGCAATGTAGGGGACCGTTGAATTTTTGTATGTATCTGGGTAAGCCTCGACAGCCAATGGTGGTAGTCCCACACCTAAGCCGATTAGAGTTAAAGAGGAGCCAACGGCAATAGCCTGCTTGATACTGCCACCCTTTCGAATAAGAAAAGTCGTTAGGACGATAGCGGCAACAATTAGTGCAATACCAATGTTGACCTGCATTCGGATGTCGGAGCTTTCTTCCCAAGTGGCCTCGATGGAGAATCGGGTAGCGAATGGCCAGATAATGACCTCTTCGTGCGAGGCGGGTGTGGTCTCTTTTAATATGCTGGCAACACCGAGCAATATGATGCCGGCAGTTGTCTCAAAGGAGACCCATTTTGCAATGGCAAAGTTGATGACAGCGGACGGTTTGCTACCAAATTGCGGCATGTAACGGAGGCGGATGACGCCCGCAACCGAAAGCATCATGAAGAATAGGATAATCTTAGTGACCAGAAATTTGCCGTAGGGGGTTGAGAACAGTTCACCCCAACGATCAACCTGCAGGTAACCGATTACAATTCCACTCAGGAAAATAACACCAACCATTACCGTTGCAACAAGCGAAAAGCGATTTAGCGTGCGCCCGATAATAGCGATATCTGGTTGTTCTGTTTGGCTGCGTGACGAGCGGAGCAGAAAGAACAGTGCAGGCAACCCACCTAACCAAGTGCCAGCTGCGATTACGTGTAAGCTGTTGCCAAGCAGGCCAGGCCACATTGGCTCAAGAGAGGCGGCATGGCTTTTGAAAGATCCGGCTAGAAGCATCAGAGTGGTGATGCTGATCATCAAGATTAAAAAACGTTGGCGGCCAATACTTTGAATAAGAGGGTGGTGGAGCAGCAGTGTTACAAAGATGAGGAGAGCCAAGCTCTCTTGAATTATCCAGACGGTGCCAAAACGGGTTGAAAAGAGGACAATTTCGAGAACTTTTTGGTCAAATGCTGCGCTGATATTCTCTTCAAGAAAAGCTGCTTGTAAAGAGGGAAGAGCTAAGCCTGCTAGTACAAGAACAACTGCGAGATAAACAGCAATTTTGGGGCATTGGATGCGCCATTTTTCTGTAGACTCTCCACCTTCCCCAGAAAGAAGGCAGACAGACATTGTTCCAAGGATAAATAGACCGGCGCAGGCATGCAGCCAGTTTATGGCGTGGCTAAGGTACTCCATTTATGGGGTCTTTTTCGGGGGTTTTACTTTGAACTTGAATTTTGAATCAACCACATGGCCGTCAACCGATAGCACTTTATAGAAAACGGTATATTTACCGGGTGCTAGCGTAGGAAGTTTTAGCAGTAGTAGTTTTTTATCCTCAGCATCAACAATTGCCGCCTCTTCGGTAACAAGATCACCTTTTTTGTTTTTGATAACAATGGTTGAGTAGGCTGGCTCAAGCTGTTCGCTAAACCAGATTTTAACCACTTCCGGTGGGCGGGTCACAATAGAGCGGCGGCCTGGATCAGAGCGCTCGTACTGGGCGTGCGCGAAGGCGTTGGCTGATGAGAAAAGGAAGAGAAGCGCGGCAAATACTGGTGCCCAGTGTTGTCGGTTGGCTGTATGGCGCATACGAAATAGACCTTTAATTTTAGTTATCGCGGCTTAACCACTGTTGAGTAGGTTAAACCGCTTGCCTGTTTTTTTAAGAATACACCTATATTGAGCCTAAATAATTGTTTGGGATCAATATAGAACTATTTTAAGAGCTGAAGCTAAACTTAGTGCTGATGGCTAGAGTGATTATGAACAGCGGGTGGCTGACCTGAAACCGATGGGTCATCCGCGGCGACCTTTCTTTTTGCTAAGGGTGTGAATTTTGAGCGCCATGCGGGCTCGTCAGGGAATTTCACAGAGACCCAAACATTGGTTGTTTCGGTCATTTTAAAGTCCCCAGAACCTTTCAAAAAATTCTCTCCAGCGGGGGTTAGCTTAACGGTGGTTCTGGTTTTATCATCGTTGATGATGATTGCAGAACCATGCGCAATTTCGACATCAATCGGGTTGCCACCATGATCGGTCATGTAGACGGTAATATCATTTTGGCCAGTTGTTACAATCTCGATATGGTAAGGGCCAGCCATGTGAGTTTGACCACCCTGAAGAGACATTGAAGGATGAGAATCAAGGTATTCGTTTGAGTGTGCAACCGCGACGAGAGGGGATGCAACCAGTAAGGCTGCAGCGAGAGTAACTATTTTCTTCATAATCGAACTCCTGAATTTATAAACTTAA
>DEIG01000001.1:0-101782 GCA_002352345.1 Methylococcaceae bacterium UBA2780 | reverse complement strand
CAAGTTTTGCCGAATCCAATCTTTGTTTGTTCGGTTGTGGTTCGACCAGTTAAAAATAGGTTCGTTCACCTGGGTGGGTTAATGCCTGCTCTTCTTGACTACGCGAAAAGGCAGCGATTCCCTTTGAAAAAAGTTTCTCAAAAGCTGATTTCTTACGTTTCCAGGAGACTTCAAATAGAGCCGAATCTTTGCAAGCACTCTCTAGGTAGTCATCGCTGGTAATCAGTTCATCAGCAAGATTAAGCTCTAGAGCTTGTATGCCATACCAATGTTCGCCGGTGGCCACTTTTTCAAGATTCAGGCCTTCTCGGTTAAGTTTGATGAAATCTTTAAACAGCAGGTGAGTTTCCTGGATTTCGGTCTGAAATTTTTCCCGCGCCTTTTCATTGTTTTCACCAAACATGGTGAGTGTTCGTTTGTATTCACCGGCGGTGTGCATTTCAAAATCGATATCGTGATTTTTGAGCAACCGGTTAAAGTTTGGAAGCTGTCCAATTACGCCGATAGAGCCGAGAATTGCAAACGGTGCGGCAATAATTTTGTCGGCCACACAGGCCATCATATAACCGCCACTTGCCGCGATTCGGTCAACTGAAATAGTGAGCGGAATTCCGCGATCGCGAATACGCTGGAGCTGGGAAGCCGCGAGGCCGTAGTCATGAACAATACCCCCGCCGCTTTCAATTTTGACGAGCACCTCATCATCTGGCTGAGCAATGAGCAGAATGGCTGTGATCTCTTCGCGGAGAGATTCAACAGCGCTAGCTCTAACATCGCCTTTAAAGTTGAGCACAAATAGCCGCTTTTTATCACAAGATTCCTTTTTGGATTCGGCTTTGTAGTCTTTCTTAAATAGCTTCAATGACTCTTTAAAAGCTTTTTTTGGTAATGTTGAAGCGTTCAGAGTTAGCTTCATCTGCTGATATTTTTCATTGAGATTTTTAACTTCAAGGTGGTTCTCGTGGTGAGATTTGCTCTTAATAAGAGCCGATGCAATAGCAATGCCCAGCAAAGGAACAGCGATGATGGTGAGAGCCTTTAGTAGAAAAAGGCCGTATTCAGAGAGGAATTCCATAGGTTTAGTTTTTAAGACCTTTTTTATAAATTTTAAAGCAAAGCATAAAGCCCCTTTGACAGCATTAGAATGCCGGTGCCAACCATAAGGATTAGAGTGTATTTCCTGAATCGCTCTGCACTAATCGCTAGCAGGTGCTTCTTGGCGAAGAAGACCCCTATGATGGCTCCGAATCCCAATGTTAACCCGTAGGCTGTCAATTGCCAGCTTAGTGCGCCAAAAATAGTATAGCTGGTGATCTTCGTCAGCTGCATTAGCAGAGAATTGAGAGATTTTGTCGCGACAAGGTTCTCTTTCTCTAGCCCATAGTTGAGCATAAAAGGGTTGAGTAATGGGCCGGTTGCACCAATGATTCCCGACATAAATGAGATGGCTAGGCCGAGTGGAAAAAACCACTCTTTATTGACACGAAAACTCCGTTTTGACTTCCCAAAACGGTATTGGAAAAGGGTGCTGATTAAAAATATTCCCAAGAGGATTTGCAGTCCAGCAGGACTGAAACGAGTCAGCAACCACCCACCAAAGGCTGCACCGATAAGGCTGCCAGGAAGTAAAAATTTGATCACATCCCAGCGAATTGAATCACGAAAAAACCAGACACGTGATGGATTGGCAACAAATGCAGCGATAGAGATAATGGGTGGAACAGAGTGGGCGCTAATCATTAACCCAATAACCGGGATCAATAGTGTAGCGGCACCACCTGCAGCTACGGTGCTGAAAAACCAACCGATTGCGCCAAAAATAAGAAGTGCTAGCCAGATCACTGTGAGGTTACAGGTTAATTGGAGTGGCAGACTTAGGTTGGTAAAGAGGGTGCGCAGGCTCGCCGGACCTGTTTATTTTTAGGCATTTCAAATTGGGAAGCATATCGGTCATCTCTTTAGATCTTCCCTGATAAGCGCCATCGTTCCCCCATGCGGCTAAAACTATTCCCGCGCTCTTTGCTAAGGTCTTTATCTGCAGATCATTGTCTGGGCCAATGGGCTCCTTCGCTTTTCTCAAGTCGCTTGGTTTTGTGGCGCGAAAAGCGAATAAATTGACCATGTATAAACCACCAAAGCCCCACTCTCTTGAGAAATTAATACAGCGTCTGATCGTTGGGTCATTTTTCCTCTCATCGGCGGTTGAAGGGTTAAGGCCAATGATTAGAGCTGGCGGTTTGGATTCGTCCCAAATGCGCCAGAGTGAATAACGGTATTTTCTGCACTTTGAAAAACAGGCGCCTGTCTTCATGGAATTCTCACGGTTTGATTTCGATCTGTCGTTATAGTGTATGGTAACTTTTCGCCACGTTAAACAAAGCTATTTTTGTGCAAAATTAGAGTTGTGAGAGACTAGCTGTTTTTATCTGTCGAGCCAAAAAATGCAACATCCAATCCTTTATAGTTTTCGCCGCTGCCCTTATGCCATGCGCGCGAGAATGGCCATTGCAGCCTCGGGTCTAAAAGTCGAGTTACGAGAAGTGGTACTCCGTAATAAACCGGAACAGATGCTAGCGGCATCACCAAAAGGAACCGTTCCTGTCTTAATTACGATAGGCGGCGAAGTTATCGAAGAGAGCTTAGATATTATGCACTGGGTGCTTCAGCAGAGTGATCCTTTAGGGTGGTTAAGCGGTGGCCGAAAAGCTGAAATGGATAGTTTGGTGGCGGAGAATGATAACCAATTTAAATACTGGTTGGATCGCTATAAATATGCTGATCGTTATCCGGAAAATTCCCCCGGCTTTTATCGTGGAAAGGGGGAGCTGTTTTTGGAGTTACTTGAGGCGCGGCTGGTTGAAAATAGCTTTTTATGTGGTAATAAGCAGTCACTCGCCGACAATGCCATTTTTCCTTTTATTCGTCAGTTTTCAAAAGTGGATGCTGGTTGGTTTGAAAGTTCGCCCTATCCGCGGTTACGCCATTGGCTGAGAGGGATGATGGAGTCCAAGCGTTTTAGAGCGGTGATGAAAAAACATAAACCTTGGGATATTGAGGCGGAGCCGGTTTTTTGGGAAGGTATTTAGGTGTCTGTTTCAATCGTTGTGCCTGTCTTAAATGAGGCAGAGGGTATTGTTGCTTTTCTTCAGTCATTGCAATCATTCAGGCAGAAAGGCTGCCAGTTGATCGTGGTTGACGGTGGTAGCCAAGATGAGACCTTCCGACTGACTGAGGGTCGTGTGGACCAACGACTGATTAGTAAAGCAGGGCGGGCAAACCAGATGAATAGAGGCGCTGAACTTGCAGAGAGTGAGGTGTTGGTTTTTCTGCATGCAGATACCCTACTGCCCGAGCATGCAGATGAACTGATTGAGCAGGGTTTGCAAGAAACCTGCAAGGAATGGGGCCGTTTTGATGTAAGGCTCTCGGGACAACAGCCTCTATTACGGGTTGTAGAGAGGATGATGAACAATCGCTCTAGATGGAGTGGAATTGCGACAGGAGATCAGGCTATTTTTGTGAAGAAATCACTGTTTGATGAGGTGGGTGGCTTTCCCTCTATCGCTTTAATGGAAGATATTGCCCTGAGCAGAATTCTCAAAGGAAAAGGTCGTCCTCTCTGTCTGAAAGAGAAGGTTCAAACATCGAGTCACCGCTGGGAAGAGAAAGGGATTCTTCGAACAATTTTTCTAATGTGGTGGCTTAGATTGGGCTATTTTCTGGGAAAGAAGCCAGAGCAATTAGCGAATACCTACTATGGGAAGTGAGCTAGGGCGGCTTTTAGTCTTTGGAAAAGCACCTATTTCTGGACAGGTGAAGACTCGACTAATTCCGGCATTAGGCGCAGATGGCGCTGCAAAGCTTCATGAGGAGTTGCTGACGATTTGCCTTAATAAAATGGAGAAGGTTGGCAATATAGCCGTAGAAATATGGTGTGCTCCTGATATAGATCATCCCTGTTTTGCGGCACAGGATAGGCCGCTATTTAAGCAAGAAGGAGATGATCTTGGCGAAAAGATGGCTTATGCCTTAGAAAGTGCATTAACACGAGGCGAGCAGGCACTTTTATTGGGAACGGATAGCCCGGCACTTTCGGTTGAAGCGCTCACGGCCGGTTTGGCTTGTTTGCGGTCAGGGTATGATGCTGTGATTGTTCCGGCAGAAGATGGGGGTTATGTGGCGATAGGGATGCGTAAAGTCGATCGAAAAGCTTTTAAAGGGATCGGCTGGGGAAGCGATAAGGTTTATGCGCAGACTATAGAGCGTTTTGAGCAGTTGGGTTGGCGGTGGAAAGCCTTAGATACGTGCTGGGATATTGATCGCCCTGAGGATCTTAAGCGGTACGAAAAATGGAAAATAGACAGAGTTTAATATGACAGAGAATGAACTAATCATCCGGCTAATTTTCTTCTTCGGTATATTTGCTGCTATGGCACTGTGGGAAGTTAAAGCTCCAAAGCGGCCACTGTCACTCTCTCGAGAACTTCGCTGGAGTAATAATTTGGGACTGTTGGTTATCAATAGCTTTCTGTTAAGGCTGTTTTTCCCCGCGGCAGCGGTTGGCTTTGCACTACAGGCGGAAATGAAAGGCTGGGGGCTGTTCAATCAGGTTGAGCTGCCCGTTTGGATTGCCGTTTTGTGCTCCGTTATTCTGCTTGATTTGGCGATTTACTGGCAGCACCGGCTGTTTCATCGTGTTCCAATATTGTGGCAGTACCACCGAGTTCATCATGCCGATCTTGATTACGATGTTACTACGGCAACGCGCTTTCACCCGATTGAGATTTTATTGTCGATGGTGATAAAAATGGTGGTGATTATGTTGATTGGCGCTCCCGCTTTAGCGGTAATGGTTTTTGAGATTATTCTCAATGGTTGCGCGATGTTTAACCATGGCAATGTACGGCTTCCCTCTGCTGTTGATAAAGTTGTGCGAACTTTTTTGGTCACCCCGGATATGCATCGTGTTCACCATTCTGTTGTGAAAAGCGAGCATGACAGTAATTACGGCTTTAATCTGAGCATTTGGGATCGGCTGTTTGGCTCTTATGTGGCTCAACCGGCTGCGGGTCATTTAGGGATGAAAATTGGGCTTAATCAGTTTCGTGATCCCGAGAACCAAATGCTAATTAAGCTGTTAAGAATGCCATTTAATAATGAAGAATCTTAGGCAGAGTCTTCTTTTATTGCTTTTTACCAGCCTGGCCGCCCATGCAGAAACAGTTTCTATAAGTCAGTTTGATGCAGAAGGCTTAAGCGGTTGGGAACAAAAAAGTTTTGCTGGGGAAACGCGGTACCGCTTGATTGATTTGAATGGCAAAAAAGCACTTAAGGCGACGAGCAAAGGATCCGCTTCAGGACTGTTTAAAAAGGTTCGTGTCGATCTCAAAAAAACACCATGGCTAAACTGGAAATGGAAAATAGAGAACAGCTTTTCAGGGCTAAATGAGCGGCAAAAATCGGGAGATGACTATCCTGCCAGAATCTACGTCGTAGTCGATGGAGGGTTTTTCTTCTGGAAAACAAAAGCGCTCAGTTATGTCTGGTCAAGCAATCAACCTAAAGAGAGCCGCTGGCCGAATGCTTTTAATGGCAATGCTCGAATGATCGCAGTGCAGTCTGGCAATGAGAAGCTGGGAACATGGATCAGCGAAAAAAGAGATATCCGAATGGAATTAAAAAAGCAGTTCGGTGAAGATTTCCGCTATATCGATGCGGTGGCAGTGATGACCGGCACCGATAACGCAAAAAGAGAGGCCGTTGCCTATTATCGCGAGCTGTTTTTTTCCGGTGATTAAAGAAGTCGCTGCCGACTGTTTGCCAGAAAATTATGGATCCTTGCCTCTGTTTTTTTATTCAGTAATTTTTCAGGTCTCTTTTGATGCGGGCAAGGCAGGCTTTCAGTCGTTCCAAAAAGTCGGCAAATAAGTGGGCGCTCTTCGTAAACTTCACAGCCATTTTCACCCAAATAAGCGCAGTTGAGATCGGCTAGAGCTTGCTCATGCTGCTGGTCACTTTTAACGGGAAGATTGGATAGCTCCTCAGCTGAAGCGGTGACAGGGCCGCAACAGTCATGGCAGCCCGCTTTGCATGCAAAAGCGGGGATCCGTTCACGAAAGAGGCGGATCTTTATGATATTCGATGTCACGAAAATTAAAGTTTTGTCAGGCGATTAATTTTGTGTAGCGTACGAAGCCCAATCTCTTGAATCATCCCCAAAGACTATAAAGTATGGATTAAGGAGTTCATCTTTAGTGTTATAAAGAAGGGGTTCATCCGAGATACTGATCACCTGCCCGCCGGCACATTCGACAACGGCCTGTGCTGCACCGGTGTCCCATTCACAAGTTAGGCCAATGCGAGGGTAGAGGTCAGCTTTCCCTTCAGCAACCAAACAGAATTTTAGTGAGCTGCCGATGGGCATAAATTCATGTTCACCCAATTTAGCAAGATAGTCATCTAGCTCCCCTGTGCGGTGTGAGCGGCTGCCTGCGATGATGAGTTTCTCTGTGGTCAGTTTGCGAACCTGAATCTGTCTGGCCTTTTCCCCGTTCTCTTGTTTAAAAGCACCAATGCCTTGTGCGGCAAAATAACAGACATCGGTTGCGGGTACATAAACAACGCCAAGAACCGGCTTGTGATCGTGAATAAGTGCGATATTGACGGTAAATTGCCCATTACGTTTGATGAACTCTTTTGTTCCATCGAGCGGGTCGATAAGCCAGTAGGTTTCCCATTGGCTGCGCTCTTCAAAAGAGATTTTATCGGACTCTTCGGAGAGGATTGGGAATGTGGGTTCAAGTCTGTTGAGATCATCGACGATACAATGATGCGAAGCGAGATCTGCAGCTGTTAGAGGAGAATCATCACCTTTAGACTCGATCGAGAAATCACCTGTTTGGTAAATTTTCATGATTTCTAGAGCGGCTTCGTGGGCTATCTTAGAAGCAGCGGGGAGCAGTTCTTTTAGTATTTCAGTGGATATCATGTTGTAAAAAGTCCTTTGCTAAAAATAGTGCAGCGAGGCTTCTTGCTTCGCTAAACTCATCTTTTTGTATCAGTTCGCTGATCCGGTCAAGCGGCCATGGAACAATTTCAAGCGCTTCGGGTTCATCACCCTCTAGTTTCTTTTCATAGAGATCGCGCGCGAGGATAATATCGGTCGCATGTTCCAGATAGCCGGGTGCAATGGTCAGGCTTGTTAGGTGGTCTAGTTTAGCAGCTCCATAGCCAATTTCTTCCATTAACTCGCGATTGGCGGCATCAAGGCTGTTTTCTCCGGTCTCTGTTCGCCCTTTTGGTAAAGCGAGTTCGTATCGCTCGGTTCCACCTGCGTATTCTCTAATGAGTAGAACGGTGTTGTCATCAAGCATAGGGATAATAAGAACGGCCCCACCAGATGTTCGCCCAATCCGTTCATAAGTGCGTTTTGCACCGTTGCTAAACTGTAAGTCAAGCGTTTCGATTGTAAAAAGTTTGCTTTTGGCAATCACATTCCGATTGAGTATCTTTGGTTTATCAGGCATAAGTTAGATGAAGAGGGCAAGAAAAGATGGGTACTTTATAGCATGATTGATTGGGACACGATTGAAACTGTTTTTCTCGATATGGACGGTACTTTGCTCGACCTGAATTTTGATAATCATTTCTGGTGTGAGTTTGTGCCGCAAAGATATGCGGAGAAGAATGGGCTTACTTTGAGTGAGTCAAAAAGAGAACTTGTTCCCCGTTTTAAAGCGATGGAGGGGAAGATTGAGTGGTATTGCCTTGATCATTGGAGTCGGGAGCTAGATTTAGATATTGCAGATTTGAAAAGCGAAATAAGTGGTCTGATCGCCCTATTGCCACATGTTGTTGAGTTTCTTGAAAGTGTCAGAGCTCGTGGCAAGCGCCTTGTCTTAGTGACAAATGCACATAGGGATAGTTTGGGCTTAAAAATGGAGAGAACAGCACTTAACCGTTTTTTCGACCAAATTATTTGTGCACATGATTTTGGTATCCCGAAAGAGGATGCTCGTTTTTGGAGTCGGCTCAATGAGATCGAGCCTTTTCAGGCAGAAATGACGGTTATGGCCGATGACAGTCTGGCTGTTTTACGTTCTGCAGAACGGTATGGCATTCGTTACTGTGTTGCTGTTCTTAAGCCAGATTCCAAGCAACCGGCAAGGGTGGCCAGTGATCTTCTCGCTATTAATGATTTTAGGGAGCTAATGGATTGAGAAAATTACTCCGCCAATTTTATTGCTCACCTTTGTGACCTCCTGCACCATGCTTGTAGACGAGTTCTGCCCCGAACCAGCCGCCAACAATTGTCAAAACAGTGGTTAACCAACTAGCGGCAAGCAAATAGATCGAATGTTCTGCTAGAGAATTATCCTGGCTACGCATTACCAAGAAAAATGCAAAGGCACACCAAGCGGTTGCCATAATACTAGAGTGAATGATCGACAGCCGATCAACTTCATTATTTTTGGGTAATCGAGTCATGTCCATTATCCCGCTTATTAATGCGAGTAGCCCGATTGCAGTGCCGCTTGTAAGTAAGAAGATAGAGGCTGTCTCAAACTCTGCTGCGTAATAGAGTGCGGCGAGGTCAGAAAAAGGGAGGAGCACCCAGCAAGCAATTGGAAAGTGCACAATTGCTGGGTGCAAAGGATGACCGAATAACCTCATTAGCAACAGTTAATAATGAGCCGGCGACTGTTTAGAGTGCAGCGAGTGCGAGTAGTGAAAAACCGACAACAGCAGCCAGTGCATGAACAACAATGACAGGCTTTGGTGGAACTTTATCTTTAAGGTGAAAAGAGAAGAGGAAAAACCCACCTAGTGCGGCAACAACAAGAATAATAACTGCCAATGATGAGCCTTGACCGCTCAAAAGGGCAAGAATCGCGAGAACAAGGCCGATTGCAGCAGCAGCTCCATGAAGGAGTGCGTGAGGCATGGCGGGTAACTTGTTGCCAAGCATGGCGGGGGCAAGGCCAAGGCCAAGGACGGCAGCTATAGCAAGGATAATTAACGCAGCAGGTAACATGATGTTCTCCATATCTATTAAAAGAAATAACACTTACAAAAGTAAAATACGTTATAAGTAATTAAGGGGAGCTTGTCAACGGGTGTTTTATCTGAGAACTCTATTTGCTTAGGATTAGTGAGGTTTTAGGTGCGACTGGGTTTTAGGTCGGAATTTCGGTGAACTCGGGTTGTATGCCTTTCATATGGATAAATGAGAGGGCTATTATTGCGCCCGTGCTGTCTGCTAACCAGTCTAAAAGATCAGCTTCTCTCCCCGCAATGAAAGACTGGTGCCATTCGTCACTGATTCCATACAGTGAACAGAAAATAAAACTAACAACAAGTAGCTGGATTGGGCGGTAATCGCTGTTTTTGAAAAAACGCCAAGCAAGAAAAGCCATAATAGCGTATGCGCTCGCGTGGTGAAGCTTGTCCCAGTTTAGGAATGAAATAAGGCTTCCCGTGGCTGGAGTGTGACTACTTGAAAGGGGGTGTTGAGCAAACTCAGGAGGAAACTGGGATGATGCCAAGTGTGACAATAGGAATATGAGCAGGCACCATCCCGCCAATAAAAATAGATTTAAGTTTTTTTCTTTAAGCATATTAAAATTTCACTAATTCTTTCCGCAAAAGAAGCAAAGCAATTGGTGTGCCAGCTAACATTCGTTTGGCGGAATCACCGCGAACTGGCAGGTTTGGCTTTATGAAAGGGAAGAGATAGGTAAGGGCTATTGGGGCGAGTTGTTCTGGTTTCCCGACAAATTGGTGCTAGCTTTGGTCAGGCTGCACTACCTGCTACGAGTGTTAGCTATAATATCAAAACCGGGGTTGCGTAACCAATTGAATTATAATGGTTACGCTCGGCGCATTAGGTGTGTTGAGGCTTTTCTATAGCTGTCGCCATGGAGCAACAGGTGTGCCTATTTTTTATATCCACCTGATTTTCTAGTTCCACGATTACGGCGAGGGGGCTGTCCTGTGTGGGGCCTCTTCTCTGCTTTTGCGGATGGCTTAAGCTCAGGCAGTAGAGTGTCTGTAATCGATTGCATAGGGATCGAGTGGCCAATATAGGCTTCAATATCAGGCACGGAGAATGCGTACTCTTCGCAGGCAAAGCTAATAGCGATTCCGCTTGCACCTGAACGGGCAGTTCGTCCGATGCGGTGAACATAATCTTCAACCTCTTGAGGGAGATCAAAGTTGAAAACAACATCAACCTCAGGGATATGTAGTCCACGGGCAGCAACATCTGTTGCAATCAAGAGGTGAAGGTCGCCTGACTGGAATTTTTTCAGCAGCCGCTCCCGTTTGTTTTGTGGGACATCGCCGGACAACAGTCCTGAGTCAAAGTCATTCCCTTTTAAGGCAAGGTGAATCCTTTCTGCTGCCCGCTTGGTATTAATAAAAATGATGCAGCGTTTTGGCTGTATATCTCTTAGCAGCCCTACAAGGAGCGGGATTTTTTCGGGATTGGCTGGATAATAAACCCGCTCTTCCACAGATTTAGCGGTGACCTGTTCAGGTTCAATACGGATAATCTCTGGATTGTTCATGTGTTCGTAAGCAAGCTCAGAAACTTTAAATGAGAGCGTTGCGGAAAAGAGTAGGCCGAGCCTGTTTTCTGGTTTTGGAAGACGTCTGAGCAGGAAGCGAATGTCTTTAATAAAGCCAAGATCAAACATTCTGTCCGCTTCATCGAGAACCATTACTTCAATGTCTCGAAGGTGAAATATTTTTTGTTTAAAAAAATCAATTAAGCGCCCGGGCGTTCCGATAAGAATGTCACAGCCCTTTTCGATAGCCTCTTTTTGCTGGACATAGTTTGTTCCGCCATAAGCAAGTGCAAACCGAAGGCCTGTATGCTTTCCAAGTTGAGCAGCATCCTTATGGATTTGCAGTGCCAGCTCTCGAGTTGGGGCGATAATGAGTGCGCGTGGTTGTTGGCTATTCTCTTTTTTGGAAAGAAGTAGTTTTTGGAATGTTGCTAATAAAAATGCTGCCGTTTTCCCTGTGCCAGTTTGTGCCTGGGCCGCTACATCTCTGTTTTCGAGAGAAATGGGAAGAGATTGCGCTTGCACCGGTGTGCAGTGAATGAAGCCTGCCTCCTTAACGCCGCGAAGAATTTTTTCATCAAGGGGAAATGAGTCGAAAGAGGTTGGTGCTGTGTTAGGAGTTGTCATGGCGCCATAGGATAGCTTATTTATGGGGTCGACTGCTTGCATTCTCCTTAATATTACGATGAAATGACCCTAATATTTGTTTTAGTCCTACCCTGTTAGTCTGATTTCATTATTGAATTCCCATAAAAAGCTTGGAATTATTGTCAGATTTTTGAGAAATAACCGTTTTGGAGAAGTAGAGTGAGTGATTCAATTGTCTATATTAGTGATGCAAGTTTTGATCAAGATGTTTTAAATTCAGACAAGCCTGTCTTGGTGGACTTCTGGGCGGAATGGTGTGGCCCATGCAAGATGATTGCTCCAATCTTGGATGATATTGCAGGCGAATACGATGGCAAGCTAACGATTGCTAAGTTAAATATTGATGAGAATCCTGCGACGCCTCCGCGCTATGGTGTTCGTGGCATCCCAACGTTGATGCTGTTTAAGAATGGCGAAGTTGAAGCGACAAAAGTTGGTGCAGTAAGCAAATCACAACTGGCTGCATTTATTGATAGTAATATCTAAATCCGGGTTTTATTTCGCTCGGTAGGCTGTCCTATCGAGCGAAAACTAGACGACATATAGTTCTTGTGCTAAATTTACCCAAAATAATTTAAGTAAATAAGTTTTCTCTTCCCCAAGTTTTATCCCCCTTTAAATATAAAGATCCCTATTTGGTACAGTCATTCTGACGGCCATGTTCAATCCCTAGCTCTTAATCTTATTTCCATTCGCATATGAATCTAACTGACCTCAAACGTAAATCTGTCCCTGAACTGCTTGAAATAGCAGCATCGTTAAAAATTGATAACCTTGGTAGAGCCAAAAAACAAGATGTGATTTTTGCCATTCTTAAGAAAAAAGCAAAGAGCGGTGAAGATATTTTTGGTGATGGAGTGTTAGAGGTTCTCCAAGATGGTTTTGGGTTTTTGCGGTCAGCAGATGGCTCATATATGGCAGGACCTGATGATGTTTACGTCTCTCCTAGTCAAATTCGCCGTTTTGGATTGCGCAAAGGCGACACAATTTCCGGAAAGATTAGACCGCCAAAAGATAATGAGCGTTATTTTGCAATGCTCAAGGTGGACAAGATTAATTATGAGCCACCCGAGAATGCCAAGAGGAAAATACTGTTTTCTAACTTAACGCCTCTATTTGCAAACAAGCGTTTTGTCCTTGAGCAGGGCAATGGAACGACTGAAGATTTGACCGGCCGAATGATCGATTTGGTTGCTCCAATCGGCAAAGGGCAGCGTGGTTTGATTGTTTCACCTCCGAAAGCGGGTAAAACGATGATTTTACAGAGTCTTGCGCAGGCCATCGCGGTGAGTAACCCAGAAGTCTATTTGATTGTGTTGCTGATCGATGAGCGGCCCGAAGAGGTGACTGAAATGAGCCGCAGTGTGCGAGGGGAGGTTGTTTCCAGCACATTTGATGAGCCAGCGACACGCCATGTCCAAGTTGCTGAGATGGTCATTGAAAAAGCCAAGCGGCTGGTTGAGCATAAAAAGGATGTGGTCATTCTACTTGACTCGTTGACTCGACTCGCGCGTGCGTACAATACCGTTGCGCCGTCATCTGGCAAGATCTTAACGGGTGGTGTTGATGCAAATGCATTGGAGAAGCCAAAGCGCTTTTTTGGCGCAGCAAGAAATATTGAAGAGGGTGGTAGTTTAACCATTATCGCCACAGCTCTAGTTGATACCGGTTCGCGTATGGATGAGGTAATTTACGAAGAGTTTAAGGGGACAGGCAACATGGAGTTGCATCTCGAGCGTAAAATTGCCGAGAAGAGGGTCTATCCTGCTGTTAATGTTAATCGTTGCGGGACGCGCCGTGAAGATTATCTAGTTGATCCAGATGAGCTACAGAAAATCTGGATTTTACGCAAAATTCTTCAGCCGATGGATGAGATGGCAGCGAGTGAATTTTTACTAGGTAAATTAAAAGATAGTAAAACTAATGCAGAGTTCTTTGCCTCTATGCGACGTTAGTCGATAGTTAAAAATTTGGCATTAAAAAGCCCGCCTCATAAAATGAGGCGGGCTTTTTTGTCTCTAACCGACTAAGTCTTTAGCTGGTTTCTCGCGCTATAGCGCGATAACCAATATCTGTACGGTAGTAAACGCCATCCCAACTGATATCTTTAGTCAGCAGGTAAGCTTTTTCTTGTGCCTCTGAAACAGAAGAGCCTAGTGCACAGGCACAAAGTACTCGGCCGCCAGCAGTCACCACATCTCCAGTATCCTGTTTTGTACCGGCGTGGAAAACTTTAGTATCTGCCTGCTCGTCTTTAGGAAGACCAGAAATAACATCCCCTTTGGCATAGTCGAGAGGGTAACCACCAGCAGCAAGAACAACGCCTAATGCTGTTCGCTCGTCCCATTTGGCCTCTGTTTGGCCGAGCATGCCATCAAGAGCGGCATTACACAGCTCGGAAAGGTCGCTGTTCAGGCGCATCATGATCGGTTGCGTTTCTGGGTCACCAAAGCGGCAATTAAACTCGAGCACTTTTGGAGTGCCATTTTTATCAATCATGATTCCTGCGTAAAGAAATCCTGTGTAAGGACGTCCATCGGCTTCCATCCCTTTCATGGTTGGTGTGATCACCTCATCCATAATGCGTTGGTGCATTTCGGGTGTGACAACGGGCGCTGGTGAATAGGCGCCCATACCACCGGTATTCGGGCCAAGGTCACCGTTGTCGCGCGCTTTGTGATCCTGTGATGTCGCCATCGGTAAAACATTTTTACCGTCAGCAATCACAATAAAGCTCGCCTCTTCGCCTTCCAGAAATTCTTCGACGACAACGCGGTGCCCCGCTTCACCAAAAGAGTTTCCAGAGAGCATGTCCTTTATTGTGTTGGCCGCCTCTTCTTCGCTTTGCGCGATTACGACCCCTTTTCCAGCCGCCAATCCATCGGCTTTAATGACGATAGGTGTGCCCTTTTCAGAAACGTATCGGATAGCCGCATCTGGATCAGTAAAGGTGCCATACTCTGCAGTGGGGATATTGTGGCGGGCTAGAAAATCTTTACTAAAGGTTTTTGAACCTTCAAGCTGTGCACAGTCTTGGCTTGGGCCAAAGCAGCGCAGACCGGCTTCTGAGAAGCGATCAACGATACCGGCCACAAGTGGTTGTTCTGGGCCAACGATTGTTAGCTCTACCTGCTCTTTTTTTGCGAACTCAAGCAGTGCCGGAATGTCTTCGGCACTTATCGCAATATTTTCGAGCCTGTTTTCTAGGGCGGTTCCGGCATTTCCGGGTGCGACAAAGACCTTCTCAACCTTGCTTGATTGGGCAGCTTTCCAAGCAAGAGCGTGCTCTCGCCCGCCACCACCGACTATGAGTACTTTCATGTTAAATTCCTCTGTTTTAGTGGCGGAAGTGGCGCATACCGGTAAAGACCATGGCGATGTTGTGCTCATCAGCTGCGGCGATTACCTCTTCGTCGCGCATTGAGCCACCAGGCTGTATCACTGCTGTAATGCCTACGCTTCCAGCAGAATCTAGACCATCCCGGAAAGGGAAAAAAGCATCAGAGGCCATCACAGAACCTTCGACAACAAGGTTTTCATCAGCGGCTTTAATACCAGCAATTTTTGCTGAATAGACGCGACTCATCTGCCCTGCACCAACCCCGATTGTCTGGCCATCTTTGCAGTAGACAATCGCATTTGATTTGACGAATTTTGCGACCTTCCAGGCGAACAGAAGATCTTTTAGCTCCTGTTCTGTTGGTGCTCTTTTGGTGACGACTTTAACGTCATCAGCGCCAATAACACCCATATCACGGTCTTGAACCAGAAGCCCTCCATTGACTCTCTTAAAGTCTAGATCGGCTTTTGCGGCTGGCCATTGCCCACAATCGAGAAGGCGGACATTCTGCTTGGCAGCAATGATCTCTTTCGCTTCGTCACTGATAGATGGGGCAATGATCACTTCAACAAACTGACGATCAGTAATTGCTTTGGCCGTTTCAGCATCTAGCTGTTGGTTAAAGGCGATTATGCCGCCAAATGCAGAGGTAGGATCGGTTGCAAAGGCGAGGTTATAGGCTTCAAGTAGTGAACTGCTTTGTGCTACGCCACAAGGATTAGCATGCTTAACGATAACGCAGGTAGGCTGGCCATCGAATGATTTAACACATTCCAGTGCGGCATCCGCATCGGCAATATTGTTATAGGAAAGCGCCTTTCCTTGAAGCTGTTTAGCAGATGAAATAGTGCCCGGAATAGTTGTAAATTCGCGATAGAAGGCGGCTTTCTGGTGAGGATTCTCGCCATAACGCATCTCTTGAACATGCTGAAAGCGGGTATTGAGTGTCTGAGGAAAGCGCGACTCAGCGTTGTGTTGTGTTTCCAGGTAGCTGGCGATTGCACTATCGTAATGGGCTGTATGTTGAAAGCACTTTAGGGCTAGCTCAAAGCGAGTTTGTTGAGAGACTGCGCCACTGTTTTCGCTCATTTCGGCAATGAGTTTGTCATAATCATTAGGATCAACAACAACAGAAACAGCGTTGTGATTTTTGGCCGCTGCGCGAATCATTGTCGGTCCGCCAATGTCGATATTTTCGATTGCTAAAGGGAGATTGCAATCTGGCCGAGCGATTGTCTGCTCAAATGGATAGAGATTTACAACGACCATATCGATCGCATCGATATCATGCTTTTGCATAATTTCTTCATCAATACCGCGGCGGCCAAGGATTCCACCGTGAATTTTGGGGTGAAGTGTTTTTACGCGGCCATCCATCATTTCTGGGAAACCGGTGTGGTCGGATACTTCGGTAACGGGAATCTGGTTGTCGGCTAGAAGTTTTGCGGTGCCTCCGGTAGAGAGTAACTCAACACCCATGGAGTGCAGTTTTTGGCAAAAATCGATTACACCATCTTTGTCTGAGACGCTGACGAGCGCTCGGGAGATTTTTCGTTTCATAAAAGTATCGCGTTGGAGTTTAGAGGTAAATAAAGGAGCTATTTTACCCGAAAATAAAATTGATTGTGTGCCACATGGAAGGTGGCGAGTGATCGGGTTAGTCGAGGTTATAAAGCGCCATTTTTTTACGCAGAGTGCTGCGGCTTATGCCGAGGATAATGGCCGTTTGAGACTGGTTGAAACCACAATGAGAGAGCGTGGTCTGAATGAGGGGTTTTTCTGCTTCCTGCATCACAAGGTTGTATAGCTCACCCGAGCTATGACCATTAAGATTAGCAAAGTACTCTTCTACAGCTAAGCGAACATGTTCACAAAGAGGTGTACATTCTTCTTTATCGGTTACTAAAGGGTCGTTACTCATGCGGCTAGCGGGTTATCTTTATAATGATCGAGAGCTGTTTTGATTGTTTTAATTTGTAGATTACTCTCAGTGATTCTATTTATATCATGAAGTGCGGTAATAAGTTGATTATTTTGCGTTTTTTTAAAATACCAGCCGATGTGTTTGCGGGCGATACGGAGGCCAAGATAATCGCCATAAAAGTGATGAATGGCAGCAATATGCTCAAGGATGGTTTCCGCAAATTCAGCACTCTCCGGTTTGTCTTTATGCGTTCCTTTGCATAGGAAGTGTTCAATTTCCCTGAATATCCAGGGGTCTCCTTGAGCGCCTCGGCCAATCATAATGGCATCGGCACCGGTAAATTCAAGAACCTGCCTTGCCCGTTCGGGTGATTGAATATCACCATTGGCAATAACGGGAAGAGAGACAATTTTTTTGACTTCTCGGATTGTTGAATACTCCACTTCACCGGTAAAGCCGCAGCGCCGTGTTCGCCCATGCACAGTAAGTGCTTGGATGCCGCTCTCTTCGGCTATTTTTGCGATAGAGAGGGCATTTATGTTCTGTTTGTCCCAGCCGGTACGGATCTTGAGTGTGACAGGAACATCAACGGCACTAACAACGGCGGTTAGGATGTTTGCAACCAACTCTTCATTACGAAGTAGTGCCGAACCGGCAGCCACATTACAAACTTTCTTGGCTGGGCAACCCATGTTGATATCGATAATTTGGGCGCCCTGTTCTGCATTGTAACGTGCTGCATCGGCTAGCTGCTGCGGATCGGTTCCGAGGAGCTGAATGGCGCGAGGCTCTGCTTCTCCCTCCTGTTTAGCTTTGAGCAGGGTGCGGTGGTTCTTCCTTAAATCAGGCTTTGAGGAGACCATTTCAGAAAAGGCCATTGCTGCACCGTGGCTCCGGCAGAGCTGCCTGAACGGCAAATCTGTTATGCCAGCCATTGGGGCGAGAAGAAGATTATTGCTGAGTTGATATGGGCCTATTTTCATAAGAGCTCAAATGAAAAGGTCGAGATCTTTTCTTTCAGAGGTGCGATTGCTAACTGAAGCCCAACGGGTTCATCGATAGCCATTAATTTATTCGTTTTATTTTTAGGCAAGTATTCTGTGGGGGTGAAAACTCGCTGAGCAACGGGCCGGCTCTTAAAGTCAGAAAGAGTCAATTTTAAGCGTGGAAATGGTTGGTTGTGCGAGGCATGGTTAGCCAGCGTTATATTTAGAAGTAAGGCGTTGGGCTTAATTTCAATAGAGCGATCTACAACATCTATTCTGGCGCTGTTTCTAACAGCAGGAAGTTGGCAGTCAAACTGCTCGCAGCCGAGTTCAAAAAATTCTCGGGCCTTTTGGTTTGGGAAATTGTGGCTTGCTTCATTCAGATAAAACTGGCCGCCCAAAGAGATGAGGGTGGCAATGCTAGCAAGAAACCAAAAGAATTGAGCCCCCCAGCTGATTGCTGGTTTGTCTGTTTCCCATGGGGCAATAAGGTCGCTTGCCTCGTCTGAGACTTGCGGTAGGGCCTCGGTGTCGGAAGATTCTTTTTCTTGCTGAAGGAGGGGGATAGAAGAGGCAGTAACCGTGTTTTGCTGCCGGTTGTCAAAATCACTTTCCTCATAAAGTGATGATAATGCGTTAAATTTTAGAAGGCACTCGCCACACTGGACGGTGCCTCTGGCAGAGCGGAGTTGATTGAGTTGTATTGGAAAAAAGGAATTACACTGTGGACATTTAGTTTGCATATTCTTAACCAATGGCGCGTTTTCCCGTTATTCTAGCCCAACCCTCCTCAAAAACGGTGGGAGCTAGCTCTAGTTTTTTGCAGTAAGCGTTCCTCACTGAAAAAACTTGCTCTTCAAGGATGCCAGAAAGAGCAAGCTCTCCGTTAGGCGCGACTAGCTCAGAAATAAGCTCAGAAAGGCCGATGAGTGGTTCTGCAAGAATGTTGGCGAGCACAATGTCAGCGGTTTGTGGCGTGAACTGTTCAGGCAGAAAGCACTCAACTTTTGAGAGAACACCGTTTTTCTCTGCGTTATCTTTTGTGGCAATTAATGCCTGAGGATCAATATCGATAGCGATGGCCTTCTTAGCGCCAAGCAGAACTGCTGCGACAGCAAGAATTCCAGAGCCGCAGCCATAGTCGATAACAGTCTTATCGGTTAAATCTAGCTCGCTAAGCCATTTTAGACAGAGTGATGTAGTGGGGTGGGTTCCTGTTCCGAAGGCGAGCCCAGGATCAAGTTTGATGACAGTCGCCCCCTCTTCAGAAACATGCTGCTCGGTGGGGCAAATCCAGAGATTATCTCCAAACTTCATTGGTTTGAAATGTTCTAACCAGCTGCGTTCCCAGATTTGGTCTTTAAGCAGAACAATTTTGGGCGTGGAGCAGAACTTTGTTTGTAGTTGAGTGCAAAGCTGATTTAAGTTGGCCTCTTCATCGAAGAGGCCGGTTACTTTTGTCTCTCGCCAAATGGCTGTTTGACCTAATTCTGGTTCGTACACGGGTTGATCGCCATTATCTTGAAAGGTAACGGAGAGTGCGCCCTGTTCACTTAGCAAGTCAGAAATTGTTTCTGCGTTACACCTGTCCGTTGGGATTGATAACTCTTGCCATGGCATAAAATGATTTGCTCGAACTGTTAAAGACCGAGTTTTTTCTCGAGATAGTGAATGTTTTGTGAACCTGCTTGGAAGGCAGAATCGGAAATAATATCCTGCAAAAGCTCTGTATTGCAGCGAATGCCCTCAATAACTAGTTCATTAAGCGCGGTACGCATTCTGGCAATGGCACACTCCCTGTCTTCACCATGAGTGACCAATTTACCAATCATAGAATCATAGTAAGGAGGGACAACATAGCCATTATATATGTGTGTTTCAACACGAACGCCTGGGCCGCCTGGAACATGCAGATTGGTTATTTTTCCGGGAGAGGGGAGAAATGTTTTCGAGTCTTCGGCATTCAACCGACATTCAACAGCATGCCCTCTAAACTCAATCTCATCTTGGCTGACAGAAAGCGTTTCGCCAGCAGCGATACGCAGCTGCTCTTTGACGATATCGACGCCGGTGATCATTTCAGTAACGGGATGCTCAACCTGAACACGCGTGTTCATTTCAATAAAATAGAATTCTCCATTTTCGTAGAGAAATTCAAATGTTCCAGCGCCTTCGTAGCCAATATCAGTACAAGCTTTCGCGCAACGCTCACCCATGAAAGCTCTTTGTTCTGGGGTAATTCCAGGGGCTGGAGCCTCTTCAACCACTTTTTGATGCCTGCGTTGAGTGGAACAGTCGCGTTCGCCAAGATGAATGGCATTGCCATGTTTATCAGCAAGCACCTGAAACTCGATGTGGCGAGGGTTCTCTAGGAATTTTTCCATGTAAACAACGCTGTTGCCAAATGCAGCTCCAGCTTCAGTTTGGGTCATGGTGATAGAGCTTAGAAGTGCTGCCTCTGTGTGGACAACGCGCATACCTCGTCCGCCACCACCACCTGAAGCCTTAATAATGATTGGGTAGCCAATTTTTTTGGCAATACGAAGATTTTCTTCTTTGTCATCACCGAGTGGGCCGTCTGAACCCGGTACACAAGGAACGCCCGCTTTCTTCATTGCTTCAATCGCGGCAACTTTGTCGCCCATAATACGGATGGTTTCAGGCTTTGGGCCAATAAAAATAAAGCCACTTTCCATGACCCGTTCAGCAAAGTCTGCATTTTCAGACAAAAAGCCGTAGCCAGGGTGGATGGCGACCGAATCAGTCACTTCAGCTGCGCTAATAATGGCCGGAACGTTCAGATAACTATCTTTTGATGGTGGTGGGCCGATACAGACTGATTCATCCGCAAGTCGGACATGTTTTAGATCGCGATCTGCGTCCGAGTGAACGGCAACAGCCTGTATACCTAGCTCGCGGCAGGCGCGTAATATTCGAAGGGCAATTTCCCCTCTGTTTGCAATAACAATTTTACCTAGCATGTTTTGTCCTGTTCGGTCTGATCAGTAGTCTGCGTGGAATCAGCAGAGGCTATTTACTCGATAATAAAGAGTGGCTGGTCGTATTCAACGGGCTGTGCATCATCGACGAGAATTGCTTTAACTACACCTGTCTTGTCTGATTCGATCTGGTTTAGGATTTTCATGGCTTCAATGATGCAAAGCGTGTCACCAGCATTAACCTGTTGACCTACATCACAGAACATTTTTGCGCCAGGTGCGGGAGAGCGGTAAAAAGTGCCAACCATTGGTGAGCGGATAGCATCTTCATAAATTTCTTCTTGAGGTTCCTCTTCTTCTACGGCAACTGCAGGTGTGGCCGCTGGTGCAATGGCGGTAGTAGGCGCTGGTGCGATGGCCACTGCTGGAGCAGCTTCGCCATAACGGCTGATACGAACCGATTCTTCACCTTCATGAATTTCGATTTCAGCGATGCCAGATTCTTCAATCAGTTCGATCAGTTTTTTTACTTTGCGGATATCCATGGTTATATGGCCTTTGTCTAAATTTTAAGTTAGTTTTTTAAATACTGCTTGCAAGGCTAGTTCGTATCCATAAGCTCCGAAGCCACTAATTACGCCTTGGGCGATATCAGAAAAATAGGAGTGCTTACGAAAAGCTTCGCGAGCATAAACATTCGAGAGATGAACCTCGAAAAAAGGAATTTCTGTTGCAAGCAAGGCATCGCGAATTGCGACGCTTGTGTGGGTAAATGCAGCTGGATTGATGATAATAAAATCAACTTGGCTCTTTTTTGCATCATGTACGGCATTAACGAGATCATGTTCAGCATTGCTTTGGAAAAAGCTCAGAGGGCAACCTTTATCATTCGCCAGCTTTTCCAATGTAGCCTGAATCTCCGGCAATGTTTCACTACCATATAGTTCTGGCTCTCGTGTGCCAAGCAGGTTTAGATTTGGGCCATTTAAGACTGATATTTTCGCCATCGGTTTCGATTCTGCCGTTATCTTGCGGTTTTAGAGACCCTAGTTGCATTAACCCTAAAGTGGAGAGTTTATTCTGCCTTAATTATACCTGCTTTGTCTAGATAAGCTTTTTTTCGAGTATTTTAGACGCAAATATATAGAAATTAGAAGTTGTTAAAAGAAATTTAAAGTAATGGTAAAATTATTTCCTTCAGTTTTTGAGGTTGTAACTCACCCTTATGGCGTGAAATAAGATCTCCCTCTCTGTTAATAATGGCAGAGAATGGGAGGACGCCAAGGTGGTTTCCGTACATAAAGGAAATTTCAGAGGCATCTTCTTCGCCAACTAGCACTGGATAGTTAACGTCATGCATTTCAATGAATTCTTCTACCTCTTGCGCGTCATCAATAGCAATGCCAATAAATTGCAACCCTTTGCTGCCGAGCTCTTTTTGTAGTTTGATGAATTCGGGTATCTCTTTGAGGCAAGGTGGGCACCAAGTTGCCCAAAAATTCAGCACAATAACTTTGCCCCTCCATTGCTTTAAGCTATGAGCAGCGCCTTTGGTATCTGGCAATGTAAACGGCTTAGCAGCAACTGGTTTGATGCTCTTGTTGGCTTCGGCTGATATCGCTGTGGTAGAGAGTAATGCTGTTAGGCAGAGTGAGAGTAGGTGGGTCTTCAATCTTATTTTCATTGAAGTTTCTCTAGGTGATCGAGAAATTCATCTGCTGTTTTATAACCAATAACTCTAAAAGGCTTACGCTCCTGTTTGTCAGGCGCAAAAAAGAGGATGGCTGGCGGACCGACTAGACCAAATTGATCGAGCAGCGCCTTTTCTTGCGCGCTGTTTTTTGTGACATCAGCTTTTATAAGGCGCATCTTTGAGAGCTTTTGCTGAACTCTTGCATCACGAAAGGTTGCCTCTATCTCTTTACACGAGATACACCAATCGGCATAAAAATCGACCATTACCCATCTGTTTTGTTTGCTGGCATTTTCGATATGCTGATTAAGTGCGTCGAGTGAGTGGATAGTTGCGAACTGAGGAGCGGGTGCTGCAACTGTAGAGGCAGTGTTTGAACTCCGAAGGGGTTGAAAAATGTCCTTATTGCCAGAAGCGGCTCCAATTATCATTAATACCCCGATAACGAGCAGAAACTGGCCGACACCTTTCCAGAGTCTATGCCACTCAGAGTGTTCTTCTTTAATTGGGTCGGTAGCGTGCATATAAACCGAGGAGCAGATTAGCAGAAGTGCCCAGAGAAGCATTGTTACTTCAGTGGGTAAAATGCGTTCCATTAGCCAAATGGCAACACCCAGCAAAGAGACGCCGAAGAAGGCCTTAATGGCGTACATCCAAGGGCCGGCTTTAGGCATTAGTTTGCCTGCGGAAGTACCTATAATAATAAGCGGAATGCCTGAGCCAATCCCCATGGAGAATAGAGCCAAGCCACCGAGGAGTGCATCACCTGTTTGGCCGATATATATTAGTGCGCCAGCAAGCGGTGCGGCAATGCAGGGGCCGACAATTAATGCTGACAGTACACCCATGATAGCGGTGCCAATATAGGTGTGCTTTTGTTTGTGACTCAGATCAGAAAGACGAGATTGCAAATTGCTTGGAAGCTGCAGCTCATAAAAACCAAACATCGAAAGAGAGAGCGCAACAAATAGTAAGCTAAATGTTGTGAGAACCCATGGGTTTTGGAATAAGACCTGAATGTTGCTTCCAAATAACCCTGCAAGAACGCCGAAGAAGGTATAGGTGATCGCTGTTGCAAGCACGTATACCAACGAGATTATAAATGCGTGGCGGGTCGTAATTTTTTCACCGTGGCCAACGACGATCCCGGATAAGATTGGAATCATCGGGAAGACACAAGGGGTGAGTGAAAGCAGCAATCCGAAGCCAAAAAAGGTCAGTATTGTTAGAAAGAAAGAGTTTCCTTCGAGCTCAGTGGCAATTTGATCTTGTTCAGACTGTTGTGGGGGTGATGAAGGTTGTGCTGGGGAGGCAACGGTCTGTTGTTGCAGCTCAGAAAGGGCGGGCAATTGTAGCGGGATAATTTTCTTTATAGGTGGGTAACACACCCCCTTTTCTGCGCAGCCTTGGTATTCGGCAATGAGTGTGATTTCTTGTGGACCAGCTGTGTTACGAATGAGCGGCAATTCAAAACTGATCGGGCCATGATATGTTTCAACTTTTCCGAAATACTCATCCTCTTTTACTTTGCCAGCGGGTGTTGTAAATGAGCCGATAGAGACGTCAGCGCTGTTTTCTAGGCTAAATTTTAATTTGTCTCTGTATAGGTAATACCCTTCTGCAATCTCCCAATGCAGTCGTATGTTTTGACTATCTTTGATTTCTGCATTGAATGGAAATGCCTGATCGGGTGGTAAGAGTTCATCTTCAAAAAAAGCGGAGCCACCTAATGATTTAGTGAGCTGACCAATTGGGTCGAATAGACTGCCTTCGCTGCTATTTTTAGCCTTGGGCAAAGGCACGGTTACCTGTTTTTTCTGCGGTGGGTAGCAGACGCCAATATCAGCGCAACCTTGGTAGGTTATGGTAAAAGATAGCTCTTGTGGTGCTGCGGAACTGTATTCGAAGGGGAAGTTGGCGCTGAGCTGGTGGCGGTAGGTTTCCGTTTTGCCAAAATAGTCATCAACTTTTATTTTGCCTGCGGGGAGTTGTGGTTGTCCAAGCGTGACCCCTTTTGTTTCGCTTGCGATCTTAATCTTGCTTTTATAAAGATAATATCCATCGGCAATAACCCAGTCTGCTTTTAAAAGATTGGGAGATTCTAGTGAGGTTGTTAGCTTAAACGCCTCTTCGGGTGGGAGCAGCTCATCGTCACTAATCGCCTGGGCGCTGGGGATAACGGCCCATAAGCAGATGAAGCTAACTGCCCTAAATAGTTTTTTTAAAATCATGCTCTGAGTCATTTTCAGGAATTATTTTTAGTTATATGTACTAGAGACAGCTATTTGTTTGGGAAGTTTCTATGGCAAGCCATCGAACTCTTTGTAACTGCCGTTCATTTCTGTGTATTGTATGCATATGAACCCTTTTAGCTTACTTTTCTTTGTTTTTCTAGCAATACCTGTGCTGGAAATATATCTCTTAATTAAAGTCGGCGCGGTTTTTGGTGCGCTAACGACAGCGATGCTTGTTGTGGCAACGGCAATAATTGGGGCGTGGTTATTGCGGTTACAGGGCTTTTCAACTTGGCAGCGTGTGCAAAACAGCATGAACCAAGGGGAATTACCGGCTATCGAAATGATCGAAGGGTTAATTCTGTTGGTTTCAGGTGCACTCTTGCTAACGCCAGGATTCTTTACCGATGCAATTGGTTTTTGCTGCTTGGTGCCAATGCTCCGTCGACGTATTGCGCTTTCTATTTTAGAGAAAGGGCTGCTGAAAGGCCCAAATTCAGGTGGCGGACCGAGAGGCCCTGATGGAAGAGGTGGCTCAGATACTATCGAAGGTGAGTTTAGGCGGGATGATTAATGGGGGTTGAATTTAAAACCCTTATCGAGGCCGATCTCTTCAACAAGCAACGCGACAATCTCATTTAATCCATTACGCTCATAGGGTTTAGCCGGGATTCTCCCCCAAATAGGATGCGGCCATGAAAGATCACTTTTAAAGCGCACAATGTGGTGGATATGGAGCTGTGGAACCATGTTTCCAAGTGCCGCTACGTTAATCTTGTCAGCAGAGAATAGTTCTGAAATTTTTTTTGATAAGAAAGCTGATTCTCGCGCCAGCTGAATCTGGTCTTGTTCGGAGAGTTGATAACTCTCACTAATATCAGGTTGGCGTGGAACAAGAACAAACCATGGGTAGTTTGAGTCGTTGATCAACAGCAGTCGTGAGAGTGGGAAATCACCGATTGTGATTGAATCGGCTTCAAGTTGTGAGTGAAGTTTAAACATAAAAAAAGCCCACCCGCGAGAGCAGGAGGGCTTATCTAATTTATTCGCCTGCTTCTTCGCTTTGGGCACCAGTGTTAACGCCGAGTAGCGTGTACAGTGGACAAAAGTTAATAAAGCCAGTTAGCAAAGGGACTAGGCCAATCGCGCCCAAAACATTTTGTGTTGCAACGCCCCAGCCACAAATCGCTAAGCCGACAACAATACGTAAAATCTTATCAGTACCACCTACATTTGCTTTCATTTCAATCTCCTCAACAATTTTATGAATAGTTTCTCTTTGGAAACATTAGTCTAAAAATAGTCGCCACCGTTGTCTGTAACATAGTCACATAATCAGGAATTTTTATCTGTATTTCAACGATGTTTTAGACTATTTAGGGATATTAGCCTAGATTTTGTTCAAATTACCAGCGTAGTAAAGAGCCGTTTAACTTTCTGTTTTTGCTTTAAGCTGTTTCTGATCATTGAGTGCGATGGTTCCTCGAGTCAAAGTAATTATGCCGGAGGACTCAAAATCTTTAAGGAGGCGGCTCACAACCTCGCGTGCGGTTCCGAGCTCGGTTGCAATCGCTTGGTGTGTGATGCTGAATTTGTGATTACTATCGAGCGGCTGCTCAAGTAGGTAAGAGGCAAGGCGGGCATCCATGCGACGAAAAGCGATCTCTTCAATTACAGTAATAACATCTGTGAGTCGTTGAGAAACGAGGTTAAAGATAAACTGCCTCCAGACTTTGTGCTGGTCTACCCATTTCTGAACAATCCCAGTTGGTACCAGCAGTGCTGTGACTGCTGCTTCAGTCGTGGCGATAGCGGGAAAAGGGATGTCGCTCATAATGCAGGAAGCGGTTAGAACGCAGCTTTCTCCAGCATTGAGCCGATAAAGAGTGATTTCTCTGCCGCTTTCTCCTAGTTTGTATACGCGCACTTTTCCTTCGGTGATCAGGGCAAGGCCTGAGCAGCTCATTCCCTCTTCCATAAAGCGGTGCTTGTTAGGGAGTTCAGCTAATGTAGCCACCTTCATAAACTCAGCACAAAAGCGATCATCTTCGTTCAGAAAAGGCAGTTTGTGGCGTATTTTTGTTTGAGCTTCTGGGTCTGTGATCATTTTAGTTATTAAAGCTGAATTAAGCGGGAACGTTTTACTTTCCGCCTCGATGAAACTTATGCCCTTTGGGGTTAAATGCGCTTTCAACGTGAGAGTTTCCCACCCTTTAGCAGGCTGCGCAAACCGTAACTAGTTATCTTCGGTATCCAGCTTATTGGTGCTGCTTAATTGGGCAAGATATTTCTGCCGAAAATTGTTAAGAACGATTTTCATCGACTTTTCATCAACCCCTACGCTTTCTAGTGCCATGCGGGCAAGCTCTAGGCTGGCTTCAATGTTCTCTGAAACAACACCAGAGGCACCGACCTCTTTGATTTCACAGCACTCGCTCATACTGCGACCACGGACAAATATTTTTGTGTCAGGGAGAGTTTTTCGCAATGACAAAACCACCTCTTTAGTGGCACTTGGGTCGTTCAGAGTAACAATAATTGCCATCGCATGACTGGCTCCCGCGGCCTTTAATAACTCTGTACTTCTCACATCCCCATAGAATACGGGATAGCCTTTTGCGCGTGCGCTTTCAACAATCATTGCGTCACAGTCTAGGGCTACAAATGGCTTTCCACTTAGAGACAGAATATCCCCTATTCGGCGGCCAACGCGGCCAAATCCTGCGATAACAAGAGGAGCTCCAGGAGGGCTATCGGCTGTTTTTGCCTGTTTTTTCTGGCTTTTGGCTAGCCGAAACGCAAAATGCGCGAATATTGGGGTTGCCAGCATGCTCAATAAGACAATAAGTAAGAGTTGCTGAAAAAGCACGTCGGGCAATAGGTCGGTTTGGTGAGCTAAAGAGAACAGTACCAGTGCGAATTCCCCACTTTGGGCAAGGAGTAGCGACACAGCCAAGCTATTTTCTCTTTTGAGTCCGAACCACTGAGCGATTGCAAACAGCACAGCGGCTTTTGTCGCCATTAGGGCGCTAACCACACTGATTGATAAAATGGGTTCTTTTAGCAATAGTCCAAGATTGAGGGACATTCCCATCGACATAAAGAAAAGTCCCAGCAAAAGCCCTCGAAAGGGTTGGACTTCTGACATAACTTGATGCCTGTAAGAAGAGTCAGAGATAAGAAGTCCCGCGAGAAAAGCACCCATCGCCATTGAAAGACCTGAAAGTTCTGTGATGTAAGCGGTACCAAGAACAATGAGAACAGCTGAAGCTGTAAAAATCTCGGGGTTGCCCGACAGTGCAATACGGTGCAGGAGTGGGTGTAGAAAAAACCGGCCAACTACGACAACGATTCCGAGTATGGTGAGCGATTTTAGGAGCGCTAGGCCAATATCCTCACCAATTCCAAGTTCGGGCATTGAAAGAAGCGGGATCAGTGCAAGCAAAGGGACAACTGCGAGGTCTTGGAGCAATAAAACAGAGATCGAGCCGCGCCCGTAGGTTGAGATAAGCGCCTTTTTTTCCGTTAGCAACTGCAGCACAAATGCGGTTGATGAGAGTGCCAATGCTGGGCCAGCTAAAACAGCAGCTTTAAGCGGCAGAGCAAAGAAAAAATAACCGGCAGCGCCTAGTAATAAGCTAGTAAGCAGAACCTGAAGCGAGCCCATTCCGAAAACAAGCCGCTTCATTTGCCATAGGCGCTTTGGCTGGAGCTCAATGCCGATAACAAATAGGAGGAGAATAACGCCAATTTCCGCAAGATTGCCGATTTCGGTGATGTTGTTTATCAGGCTAAGGCCGGATGGGCCAACGGCCATGCCGGCTAACAGGAAGCCTGGTACGGCTCCTAGCCTAATCGACTGGGCAAATGGAACCGCAATGACGGCTGCCATAAGCAAAATAATTATGTCGACGAGATAGCTTGATATCACGGGAATCGAATTGGGTTTTATCGGGTTAGGTCAATTTAGAAAAACCAGCGCTTATTTAAAGAATAGCTCATAGCATAACTTGAAACGGGTTTTGTTTTGAGCTGAATTGTTATTAGGTCAGTTTTTTAGTCACTTGCGGGCGAATCATTCGATAGAATAGGTCGGATGGAACTTAACGCAATTATTTCATCATTAAACGATGCACAAAGAGAGGCTGTCTCTGCCTCTAACAATTCAATGCTGGTCTTGGCGGGTGCGGGCAGTGGTAAAACGCGTGTACTTGTTCACCGGATTGCCTGGTTGATTAAAGTGGATGGTGCCTATCCGAGTAATATCCTCTCTGTTACTTTTACCAACAAAGCAGCTGCGGAGATGCGAGGCAGGGTTGAATCTCTTTTGAAAATGCCAGCGGGAGGCATGTGGATTGGTACCTTTCATGGCCTTACGCACCGTTTTTTAAGGCGCCATGCTGCCGAAGCAAAGCTCCCTGATACATTTCAGATCCTAGATTCAGATGACCAATACCGCCTGATTAAGCGCTTGATGAAAAATCTTGGGATTGATGAAAGTCGCTGCCCACCTCGTCAGGTTCAGTGGTTTATCAATGAGCAAAAAGACGAAGGATTACGTGCGGCCCATGTTGATGCTGGAATGGATCCTTTCAGGCGGCAGCTGTTGAAGATTTATGCGGAGTATGAGGCAAACTGCCAGCGTTCAGGGTTAGTCGATTTTGCCGAGCTATTGCTGCGCAGCTTTGAATTATTGCGTGATACCCCCGCACTGTTAGAAGAGTATCAAAGTCGTTTTCGCTATATTTTGGTTGATGAGTTTCAAGACACCAACGCCATTCAATACGCCTGGCTAAGGCTGCTCTCGCAAGGGCGAGAGAATATGTTTGTGGTGGGCGATGATGATCAATCTATCTATGGCTGGCGTGGGGCGCGGGTCGAGAATATTCATACTTTTCAGAAAGATAATCCCGCACACAAAGTGGTTCGCTTAGAACAGAACTACCGATCAACAGGCAATATCCTCGGTGCGGCAAATAGTGTGATTGCCAATAACGCTGGGCGAATGGGTAAAGAGCTTTGGACAGAAGATTCAGAAGGAGAAAAAATCTCCCTCTATAATGCCTTTAATGAGCAGGATGAGGCGCATTTTGTTGTCGAGCGTATCCGTAAATGGTCGGCAGATGGTAATGCCAGAGGTGATGCCGCCATCCTTTACCGCTCAAATGCACAATCTCGACTGTTTGAAGAAAAGCTGATGGCTTCTGCTATTCCTTACCGAGTTTATGGAGGACAACGATTTTTTGATCGGGCAGAAATTAAGAATGGGCTCGCCTACCTTCGCCTTATTGCCAATAAAAACGATGATCCCTCGTTTGAACGGATTGTTAATACTCCCACACGCGGAATCGGTAGTCGCACAGTTGATCTGATTCGCGCCGAAGCGCAAAGCGAGAGTAGCTCACTGTGGGAGGCGGCAATCTCAATTATAAATCGCAAGCAACTTCCGGCTCGTGCCTCCAATGCACTTAATGCCTTTTTGGCACTTATTAATGGCTTAACGAGTGAGGCAAAAGATAAAGTTCTATTTGAAAAAGTCAGGATTGTTGTTGAAAAAAGCGGACTGATTGAGCATTACAAAAAAGAGAAAGGGGAAAAAGGCGAGGCACGGATCGAAAACTTGGAAGAGCTGGCAAATGCAGCGAAGCAGTTTGTCTGGACAGAAGATGAAGGTGAGTTAGACGAACTGAGTAGCTTTCTAGCTCATGCTGCTCTGGAAGCGGGCGAAGGCCAAGCAGAGGAATACGATGATTGTGTGCAATTGATGACGCTGCATTCTGCGAAAGGGTTGGAGTTCAAGTTGGTCTTTGTGGTTGGGCTGGAAGAGGGGCTTTTCCCTGGTGAGCGTTCAATAACCGAGCCGGGGCGCCTAGAGGAAGAGCGGAGACTTTGCTACGTCGGTATGACCCGTGCAATGGAAAAACTCTACCTCACTTATGCAGAATCACGGCGGCTTTATGGGCGAGAAACCTATCCGAAGGCTTCACGTTTTTTGCGTGAAATCCCCGAAGAGCATATTGAAGAAGTTAGAATGCGGGCAACCATTAGCCGGCCGGTTTCAGTCAGCCCTTCGATGAGCCAGAAAGAGGCAGAATACCGGCTTGGCCAGCGTGTGTACCATGCTAAATTTGGAGAAGGGGTTGTGCTACAGCAAGAGGGTGAAGGAGATAGTGCGCAGATTCAGATTAACTTTAATTCGGTCGGCATTAAAACTCTGGTTGCAGGTTATGCAAAGCTAGAAAAATTGTAGAAATATTTCACTGCAGTGGATTTAAAGGAAAAAGAATCAATGCTAGATCTTTGTGGTGCACAATAAAATTAGAGCAGGAGCCAATATGAAACGTCGTTCATTTATCAAAAAAGTGGTCACCACATCGGTCGCCGCAGGTGCAGCCGCTGCTATCCCGACTGTTGCCGAAGCTAAAACAAAATTCCGCTGGAAAATGGTCACCACTTGGCCAAAAAATTTTCCGGGACTGGGTGCTAACGCAAACTACTTGGCGAAATTGATCGGTGAGATGAGCGGTGGCCGGATCAAAATAAAAGTCTACGGTGCTAAAGAACTTGTTCCTGCATTTGAGGTGTTCGATGCTGTTTCCCAGGGAACCGCGCAGATGGGACATGGTGGGGCTTATTACTGGAAAGGTAAGCACGAAGCGACACAGTTTTTCTCTTCAGTTCCATTTGGGATGACCGCGCAAGAGGTCAATGGTTGGCTGTACTACGGTGGTGGCATGGAGCTTTGGCGTGAACTTTACGCCCCTTTTAACTTGGTTCCTGCGGCTTCGGGTAATACTGGTGTGCAGATGGGTGGGTGGTTCAACAAAGAGATCAAATCTGCTGAGGATTTAAAAGGGTTGAAAATGCGAATCCCTGGGCTCGGCGGGGAAGTTTTAAAGCGTGCAGGAGGAACCCCCGTTAGTTTACCCGGCGGGGAAATATTCACTTCGCTACAGTCTGGCAATATAGACGCAACCGAATGGGTTGGCCCCTACAATGATATGGCTTTTGGTCTACATAAAGCCGCTAAATACTACTATTACCCCGGCTGGCATGAGCCCGGTTCAATCATCGAATGTTTTATCAACAAAGAGGCGTTCGAGTCTCTGCCAGATGACCTGCAATCGATCGTCCTAGCTGCTTGTAAAGCCGCTAATATGGACATGCTTGCTGATTTCACAGTTAAAAATAATCAGGCGCTGGATGCTTTAGTTAACAAGCATGGTGTTCAGCTAAAACCGTTCCCTGATGATGTGCTCAGGCAGCTAAAGACCATATCAGAACAGGTGGTGACCGAAATAGCAGAAAAAGATCCTATGGCTAAAAAGATCTATGCCTCCTACTCTACTTTTCAAAAACAGGCTGGTAAGTGGCAGAGTATTTCTGAGCAAGCTTACACACGGGCTCGGTCACTGTAGAGCGGTTTATCTAACGTAGTTCAGTCGCTGTTCAGTTGAACTGACTTCTAATGAGTTTTTGTTGATTGATAACAGGTGTCAGAGAGGAAAGAGATGAGAAAACTAAAACAAGGGTTGGTTGTTATTGCAGCAGCAGGGCTCCTGATGACGGGTACTGCATCTCAGGCTGGTAAACCTGAGTGGGCTGGCAACAAAGGAGGGAAAGCTAAAAAAGCTGAGTACTCTGAGGCTGAACGCGGGCAACGTGAGTGGTCAGAAAAGCGAAAAGAAAAACATAAAGAGAAAGGTGAAAAATATTCGGATGAAGTGGAAAGTGAGCGCAGTTACCGAAGGAGCCGGTCAGATTTAAGTGAATGGGATCAACTGAAAGTTCGTGAGTATTATAGAGATCGTGAATTTGATGGGGATCGTAATCAAAAGCATAAAAAGAAAAAACTACCTTATGGGTTACAGAAAAAGCTAGAGCGAGGTGGTGAGTTGCCTCCAGGTTGGCAGAATAAAGTTGTTAAGGGAGAAGTGCTGGATAGGGATTTGTTGGAACGCTCTGTACGCATGCCAGAAGAGTTAACCAGAAGGCTGCCAGAATTACGAGATGGGTCTGAATACCGCCGTTTGGGTGACAAAGTGGTCAGAGTGCTGGGTGGAAATGGCTCTGTTGTTGATGTAATTGATCTTGCGGATGAGGTTTTATACCGCCGCCGTAATCGCTAACTAAACCAAATGCCCACTGGGCCAGATGAATTCTGGCCCAGTGGTTAATTTTTAACTAACCTCTTGCTTGTTTAGATGCAGATCCATTTGAGGATAAGGAATTGAAATGCCTTGTTCGTCGAAAGCCAGTTTGATTTTCTCTGTTAGGTCGAATTTAACGCCCCAGTAATCAGCACTTTTCACCCAAGGCCTAACCGCAAAATTGACGCTGCTATCGGCCAGTTCACTTACTGCAATTAATGTTTCGGGCTCTTTTAGAACGCGCTCATCAGATGAAACCACTGTATTGATGATCTCTTTGGCAAGGCGAATATCATCGTCATATCCAATCCCAAAAACCATATCGATTCTTCGTGTCTCTTTGGCGGAGTAGTTTGTGATTGTGCCACCGTAAATCGAGCCGTTAGGAACGATTACTTCGCGGTTGTCGCCCGTTTTAAGGGTTGTGCTGAAAATGCTGATATCTTCAACAACACCCGATGTGCCACCTGCTTCAACAAAATCCCCTGCTTTAAATGGGCGAAAGATAATTAACATGACGCCTGCGGCAAAGTTTTGTAGAGAACTTTGCAAGGCAAGACCAACGGCTAAACCGGCCGCACCTAATAAGGCGATGAAGGAGGTGGTGTCGATACCAAGTTGGTCAAGTGCTGCAACAATAACGAACAAGATAAGAATGCTGCTCATAATGGAGCAAACGAAGTTGATCAGAATGTCATCCATTTTGGCCTTAACGAGCAGTTTCTTAACAAGATTAACGACAATGCTAACAACCGTTTTACCAATGACGTAGATAACTAGGGCCATCACAATATTTATAGTCCAGGGGATGGCGTAAGTGGAGGCGAGCTCGGCGAGATCCAAGTTCTGTATTAGGGAGGTTAGTTTTTCTAGCATAGGTAATTCCTTTTAGTTGGTCGTTGTGAGGTCGGAATGGGTTATTTTCTCTTTGCAGTATGAATGTTAACTGAATACCGGAGGTGATCCTGTTAAGGGTAAATAAGATTCGGCAGCCATGTGGCCAGCTCAGGGTAAACAGCAAGAAAGGCTAGTAGTGCAATTTGGATAGCAATAAAAGGCATAACACCCTTATATATGTGCAGTGTGGACACTTCAGCGGGTGCAACGCCGCGTAGATAAAATAGCGCAAACCCAAATGGAGGAGTTAGGAAGGAGGTTTGGAGGTTTAACGCAATCATGATGCCGAGCCAGACAGGATCAAGCCCCATTGCCAGTAAAACGGGCCCAACTATTGGGACAATTACAAAGGTTATCTCAATAAAATCGAGCACAAAGCCGAGTAGAAACATCACCAGCATCACAATCAGCATTGCACCGAATGTCCCTCCGGGAAGGTCGCTTAGTAGTTCGGTGATGAGTTCATCACCTTCAAATCCACGAAAAACGAGAGAGAAGAGTGATGCGCCAATCAAAATTAGAAAGACCATGCTGGTAACTTGGGTCGTGTTTTGAACGACATCGCGTAGCAGCTTGAGTGAAAGCGCTTTTCGAGAATAGGTTAAAAGCAGTGCACCGGTTGCCCCAACGGCCGCCGCCTCTGTTGGTGTGGCGATGCCCCCTAGAATTGAGCCGAGTACCGCAACGATTAACCCCAACGGGGGCAGTAGTGCAGAAAGCAATGTGGTAATTGAGGGTTTCTGTTTGCTAGGGGCATGAGGTGGCGCGGGCATTTTATTTGGATTTAACCAAGCCACGATTAGCAGGTAAACAACATAACAACTGACTAGCAAAAGGCCTGGAATAACTGCGCCAGCAAAGAGGTCTCCGACGGAGATGGTATCCGGTGCAAAGATCCCCATATCTAGTTGAGCCTGTTGATAGGCAGAGGAGAGAACATCACCCAGTAAAACCAGAACGATAGAGGGGGGGATGATCTGCCCCAGTGTGCCTGACGCGCAAATTGCTCCGGCGGCGATGGCGGGATCATATTGGTGGCGGAGCATGGTGGGTAGAGAAAGTAGCCCCATAGTGACCACGGTTGCGCCAACAATGCCGGTGCTTGCAGCCATCAGCATGCCGACAAGCATTACTGAAATGCCAAGACCTCCACGCAAAGAGCCAAATAGGTCGGACATCGTCTCGAGAAGGCTTTCGGCTATTTTTGCCTTTTCTAAAACAACGCCCATAAAAACAAACAGAGGAACTGCAATCAGTGTTTCATTGCGCATAATGCCGTAGATGCGGTTTGGCAAGGCGCTTAGAAAGTCGCCATCAAAAAGCTCCAATGTGTTTCCAAGTGCAGCAAATCCAAGTGCGGTACCGCCGAGTGCCAAAGCGACGGGGTAGCCACTTAGCAAGATGATAAATACGGATATAAACATCCATATAGCTAATGCTGACTCGGTTAATTCCACCCCGTTTCCCCTTTAATTTCTTGGGTATTGAAGGCTATTATTGAGCGGCATATTAAGCTTATACCCTGCAAAAAAAGGAGACTGGCAGTTAGAGGGATAAGGCTTTTTAATAGAAAAACACCCGGTAATCCTCCTGCTTCCCTTGAGCTTTCAAGCTGCTCCCAAGAGTTGGCGACATAATCGAGACTCGTATAAAAGATGAAAATAGAGACAGGGATTAAGAGAAAAACGGTTCCCAGAATATCTAGTAGGGCGCGTTTTTTGGGATGGCAGCGTTGGTAGAAGATATCAACACGAACATGGCCGTCGTTTTTGAGCGTCCAGCTGATACCGAGCATAAAAACGAGGCAGTGCATGTAAGAGACGGATTCTTGTAGCGCAATCCAACCTAGATCAAAAAGGTAACGTAATATAACAATTGAGAAGGTAACCAAAACCATGGCAAGTGTAAGCCATGCGGTAGTGCGGCCTACCCAGTCATTTAGGCGGTCTATACGATCAGCAAGTGTTTGGAGCATTTGAATCCGGGTGGTCAGGGAAGTCGCGGATCGTTATGTTACTGTGAAATCAAGTCGTGTGGAAATTGTGTCAGCTAAAAAGCAACCAAACTTAGCATGAAGCTGGTGAGAGGGGAGCAAAAGCTAATATGGGCAATTTTCTCGCAACTGTAGGAAGGCGAGATGATGTTATAGCCAGAATGGCAACGAGGTCATTCTGGTGATGGCCTTGATTTGGAGCAATAGCACATCGTTTTGTTCAGAAAATTTAGGCGGTTGTTACTCTTGTTGTTCATTGATACGGCCCGCTATTTTCTAAGTTCATCTGTGGGATATTTAATGTGTTTTATTCAGGCGCAACTGTTTGCGATGGCTCTTCTTAATGCCTTCTATAAGTGGTTGAATCTGCTTGAAGATGCGGTCCCGGACCTGTCTGATAGACTCCTTGTCGGATTTATTCAGTTGGCTGGGAATATCATGTGTAAAAAGCTGTAATCCCGGTGGAAGCGGCAAGTGCTTTGCGGCCTCATCGGTGTAGGCAATCACTAAATCTGGCCACTTTAGCAGCTCATTGGTTAGTATGTTTGGCTGTTCTTTAAGCGTGATATCAGTTTCACCCATTACCTCTATTGCGGCTTTATTTCTTTTGCAGCTAGAGAGTCCCGCGGAAAAAGAGTGGACATGTCCATCTCCCAGTTCATTAGCCCATGCGGCGGCGATGGGGGAAAAGATGCTGTTATCTGGGCATAAAAACAGTAGCTTCGTTGCGTTTTGCCTGTTCATCATAAGGCTCCTTGTCTCATATCTCGTTTTATTTGAGCGTTAAGCTAAGGTTTTTTTATGACAGCAGTGTGACGTGCTATAGGATGAATTAAGCGGTTTAACCAAGTGGTAATAAAATGGTCATTTGAATGAAATATTTAGACGTAATTATGCTGACGTAAATTAATGTTTAAGGGAGGTTGGCATGAAGGTCGTTATAGTGAGTGATACTTGGCACCCTCAAGGAAACGATGTTGTAAAAACGCTCACCGAAGTGACCAGATGGCTGGAAAAGCAGGGGCATCAGGTGATTATTATTCAGCCGGATCAGTTTAAAACGGTACCTTGCCCAACTTATCCTTCGGTTAGGTTGGCGATTTTTCCTAGTAGAAAGGTGGCAAGGCAATTGCGAGCGATCCGTCCTGATGCCATTCATATTGCCACAGAAGGACCTTTAGGTATTGCCGCAAGGAAATACTGTCTAGACTATGGACTAAACTTTACAAGCTCTTATCACACTAGGCTTCCAGAGCATATTAGCTCGCAAACTGGAATTCCCGTTAAATGGCTCTACCGTTGGGTGAGAAATTTCCATAGTCGCGCCAGTAATACACTTGTAGCAACCTATCCTATGCGTAACCGCTTGCTAGTAGAGGGGTTCAGGAGTATGAAGGTTTGGGAAAGAGGTGTTGATAGGCGCCTTTTTTATCCGCGAAATGAGAATCTCCTAAACGAAGAGAGGCCGGTTGCGCTTTTTATGGGTCGAGTCTCTGCGGAAAAGAATATCGAGGACTTTTTGAAGCTTGATATTCCAGTAAAAAAACGGGTAATGGGTGATGGGCCAGATAGAGTGCGCCTTGAAAAGAGATATCCAGAGGTTCACTTTGTCGGTTTTAAGCAGGGTGAGGAGTTGGCGAGATATTTGGCGGCTTCCGATGTTTTTGTTTTTCCGAGTAAAACGGATACATTTGGAATCTCATTAATTGAGGCGCTAGCATGTGGGGTGCCGGTGGCTGCATACCCAGTGGCTGGGCCAGTTGATATTGTTAAGCAAAATGTGACGGGCGTACTCGATAAAAACCTCGGCAGAGCTGTAATGGCTGCGCTTGAACTCAATCGTGAGGATTGTTCGAAGTCAGTTTCCCGATATCGCTGGGAGAGTTGTGCACAGCAGTTTTTAGACTCGCTAGAGCCTGTGCGGCAGCCATCGAGGCAAAAAAGAAGAGAATATGCTGGGGCGTACAGTATCTGAACGGGCTTGAGGTTAGCTTGCTTTTCAGGCTAAGTAAGCTGTTTCCTGTTTTCAAGAATCTGACGAAAAGCGTCTGGGTCTTTGATATGTGTCAGCTCTCCAGGGCGAGGGAAATGTTTATCTTGAAGGCGGGAAAGCCAAAATCTTAGTGCGCCAGCACGAAGCATCGCTGGCCATAGAGCTTTTTCTTCGTCGTTTAGAGGGCGGATTTGCTTGTATCCGGTAAGCATTGCCTCAAGTTTTTCATCATTTAAAGAACCATTTGGTTCTCCGCACCAGTCGTTGACCGCAACAGCTAGGTCGTAGATTAATACATCGTTGCAGGCATAATAAAAATCGATCAGTCCACGTAGTTTATCGTCGATAAATAGTGCGTTATCGCGAAAGAGATCAGCATGAATCACCCCTTTTGGTAGATGGGCACTTCGAAATTGATCCTGAAAGTTAAGCTCTTCTTCGAGCAAAGATTTTTCAGCTTTTGTCAGGTGAGGGCTAAGTCGTTGGGCGGTCTGGTGCCACCATTCAGGGCCACGCTCGTTACTTCGTTGATTGGGGAAGCTCTGTCCAGCGAGGTGCATTTTCGCCATCATAGAGCCAATTTCTCGACATTGAATCGCTGTCGCTTCGGTTACCCCTTTTCCTTCTAGCTTGTTGACCAGCGTTGCCGGTTTACCATTTAGCTCGCGCAGATAGCAGTTATTGTCATCAGGTTGAGGGTGAGCGCTAGGAATATTGTGTTCGGCCAAATAGGCCATCAAGTCAAGAAAGTAAGGTAGCTCTTCATTGTTGAGTGATTCGAAAAGCGTTAAGACAAACTCGCCCTGTGTAGTGGTGACAAAATAGTTGGTGTTTTCGATGCCATCACTAATGCCTTTAAAATCGACAAGTTGGCCTAAAGTGTAGTGGGTTAAGAATAGCTCGAGCTCTGCTCTTTCAACAACGGTATAGACGGACATAACTCAGAAAAATTTGATAATGATTACCAGCTGTATAACAGCCATTGAGGGACGTTCATGTTTTTATTGAGATCGCTGCGGCGTGTTTCCATGTTTCCATCGCCATCTTTATCGATAAGGTAGTATGCGGGGCCTGAGCTAGGGATGATTTTTACCATGTAAATGGCACCATTAACACGATATTCGTGGATGATTTTTTTGTCGCGACGAATAATTGTGATTTCTGGTTCAAGAGTCTCCCCGCTTTGAACCGTAGGCGGAAGCGTCGGTGGTTCGGGCATTGGCTGCACAGCGGCCTCTTCGGCAGTAACAGAAAATGTAGCAATCAGGCAGAAAATGGCGATAGTATGGCGCATCTATTTTTCCTCACTAAAGGGACCTTGTTAATATTACAGGGATAACGCTTAAATTGGGAGAGCTTGCCAGCGTGTAACTTTCCATAGCCGACCTTTTAGCCAAGCAACTATTAAAACTCATGACGCAACCTCCTGAAAAAACAATTGTTCTCGTTGATGGCTCCTCTTTTTTATTTAGAGCTTTTCATGCATTGCCACCACTGACTAATTTTCAGGGTGAGCCGACCGGGGCAATCCTCGGTGTCTCAAATATGTTGAGAAAATTATTGGTGGAGTATCCAGGGGCAGAAGTTGTTGTCGTTTTCGATGCGCCAGGAAAAACCTTTCGTCATGAGATGTACGATCAGTACAAAGCAAATCGCCCACCAATGGATGATGATTTGCGCCGGCAGATTTCCCCATTGCATGAGCTAATCAAAGCAATGGGCTTTCCGTTGGTGATGGAGTCGGGTGTTGAGGCAGATGATGTGATCGGAACACTCGCTCGCCAGGCTGCGTCGGAAGGGTTGAAAGTTATTGTCTCGACGGGGGATAAAGACATGGCCCAGTTGGTCAACGAGCAGATTATGCTAGAAAACACGATGACCAATACACGGATGGATCCTGACGGAGTTAAAGATAAGTTTGGTGTGGCACCTGAACAGATAATCGATTATCTAGCCTTGGTGGGAGATAGTTCAGATAATATTCCCGGCGTGCCTAAAGTGGGGCCGAAAACGGCGGCAAAATGGTTGGGTGAGTATGGCTCGGTTGATGAGCTGATTGAGCGCGCAGAAGAGGTGAAAGGAAAAGTTGGCGATAACCTTAGAAATGGGCTGGAGGTTTTGAAGCTCTCTAGAGAGCTAGCAACAATCAAATGTGATCTACCGTTATCAGAAAATATAAGTGACTTAACGCTCAATCCAATGGATAAGGTGAAGTTGAGCGAATTGCTCGAGCGGTTTGAGTTTTCAAGCTGGTTAAAACAGCTTGAAAAGGAAAGCTCAGGGCCGACTTCTGTTAAGGCGGAGCCAGCAGAGAAAATGGTGGTGGCTAAGGAAATTGAGGCTTCTTATGAACTTGTTTTAACGGAAGAGCAGTTTGAAATATGGCTGGACAGGCTTAATAAAGCTGAAATTTTTGCCTTTGATACGGAGACAACCTCACTCGACTATATTGCAGCAGAGGTAGTGGGTGTTTCTTTTGCTGTAGAAGAGGGTGCCGCAGCTTATGTGCCGGTCGCACATAGCTATCCTGGAGCACCCACGCAGCTTTCGTGCGATTGGGTTTTGGAGAAATTGCGGCCACTGCTTGAAGATGCAAACATCTCCAAAGTCGGACAAAATCTTAAATATGATTCTAATGTGCTGGCAAATCACGGAATAACTCTGCGAGGTATTGAGCACGATACGATGTTGGAGTCGTATGTTTTAAATAGTGTTGCAGGCCGCCACAATATGGACGATATGGCGTTAAGACTGCTCGCTTACGAAACAACCCATTACGAAGAGATTGCGGGTAAAGGTGCCAAGCAGCTCCCGTTTCAGGAGATTTCACTCGAGCAAGCAGCCCCTTATGCGGCTGAAGATGCCGATATTACTTTGCGTCTCCATCACTGCCTATGGCCTAAATTAGAGGCTGAATCAGAGATGGCGCAGCTTTATCGAGAGATCGAGATGCCGTTGGTTCCAGTGCTTTCGCGTATAGAGCGTAATGGTGTGCTAATCGATTCTGCATTGTTGTCAAAACAGAGCCATGAGTTGGCGACTCGCATGCTCGAGATCGAGCAATCCGCATACGATGAGGCAGGACAGCCATTTAATCTGGCATCTCCTAAGCAGATTCAGGCTATTTTATTTGATCAGCAAGGGTTGCCGGTCCTTAAAAAGACGCCAAAAGGACAGCCATCAACGAATGAAGCCGTTTTGCAAGAATTGGCAGAAACCTACGCGTTGCCGAGATTGATTCTTGAAAATCGCAGTATTAGTAAGCTCAAATCAACCTATACCGACAGGCTGCCTGAGCAGGTTAGTGAAAAAACTGGTCGCGTTCATACCTCCTACCATCAGGCGGTGACAGCAACAGGACGCCTATCTTCGTCGAATCCAAATTTACAGAATATTCCGGTTAGAACGGCTGAGGGCCGGCGTATTCGGCAGGCCTTTATTGTTCCGCAAGGCTATAAGATGTTGGCAGCGGATTATTCTCAGATTGAATTGCGGATTATGGCGCACCTGTCGGCAGATGAAGGGTTGCTGGGTGCCTTTGTGCGCGGTGAAGATGTGCATAAATCAACAGCAGCTGAGGTTTTTGGGGTGGCGCTGGATGAGGTGACGCAAGAGCAGAGGCGCTCAGCTAAGGCAATTAATTTTGGCCTTATTTATGGTATGTCTGCTTTCGGTTTGGCGCGCCAGCTGGGTATTGCCAGAGGAGAGGCGCAGGCCTATGTGGATCGCTATTTCAATCGTTATCCAGGTGTTCAGACATATATGGATAGCACACGGGAACTTGCAAAAGAGAAAGGTTATGTTGAAACGCTGTTTGGTCGGCGACTCTACCTGCCCGATATCAATGCGCGAAATGGGCAGCGGCGGCAATATGCGGAGAGGACGGCAATTAATGCGCCGATGCAGGGAACGGCCGCAGATATTATTAAGAAGGCAATGATCAATGTTGACGAGTGGATTGAGGGGAGTGATGCCCCTGTGCGGATGATTATGCAGGTTCATGATGAGTTGGTGTTTGAAGTTGGAGAAGATTACCTCGAGCAAGCGGGTCAGAAAATTGATGGGCTAATGAGTGAGGCGGTAGAGCTGGATGTGCCTTTAATTGTCGATGTTGGGACAGGAGATAACTGGGATGAGGCGCACTAACTATAGGGGGATGAAAAATATTTTTAGGGAGAACGGAACTTTTTAATATTCTAATTGCCTTATGTTGCAACGCGCTGGAAACAGCGTTTACTTATGTTCCTCCTAACATAGGTTATGTTCTCCCTCCCGGCTTCTCCAGCCGGGACATCTTGCCCCAGAGCGATGCCCCCTAATTGTCGCTCTGGGGTTTCTTTATTTCTCCATGCTATAAATATTGCTGAGCAACGCCAATTCAGCTCAATTCGAACCACTCGTTAAGAATTTCATGCGCATCGTCAACGCCTATTTTTCCGGGAACAGAAAAAAGTTGAAGGGAGCAGGGGATGCCCCGTTCTTCGAGTTCATCACGTGTTTTAAGCAAGATGCTTTTTGCATTTCCCTTGCTCAATTTGTCTGCTTTGGTCAGTGCAATATGCAAGGGGACCTGTTGGTGCTGCGACCAAGAGATCATCTGTTCATCAAATGGCGTAAGCGGGCGGCGGATGTCCATTAGCAAGAAAAGCCCTTTAAGTGCTGTGCGCTCGTTTAAATACCGTTGCATATTAAGCTGCCAATCTTTCTGCATTTGCAGAGATACTTTTGCGTACCCGTAGCCTGGCAGATCGACAAGTCGCCGCTCATCATCAAGTCTAAAAAAGACTAGTTGTTGTGTGCGGCCGGGCGTTTTACTTGTTCTGGCGAGTGCTTTGTGAGAGGTTATTGCATTGATAGCGCTGGACTTCCCGGCATTTGAGCGCCCCGCAAAGGCGACCTCGAGCCCTTGATCAAGAGGGGCACTTTTGAGATCTGGAGTGCTCAGTAAAAATTGGGCTTTGCGGTAAAAGTTGTTCATAAAAATAGTTTCGGTGGAATCGTGTTAATCATGCGCTAAAGAAGCGCTATAATACAACGAGCAACGTTGGAAGGGGTGGGTTATTGCTGTAAGCGCCTAGCTCATGGTTAGACAACTTCCAGCGTAATTAAAATAAGGTGAGGCAGGGAGAAAGAATGAAAAAAATACTGACTATTTCGGCGCTACTTGGAATGGGTTGCTTGGCGGGAGGCGTGAATGCCGAGCCGGCAGCAGCGGTTAAGACGGGGCCGGGAGAAATTATAGCGGGTAAAATGTTGGCAAAATCGAAATGCGCTGGCTGTCATGGTGCTGAGAGCTCAGGAAACCAAGATGGTTTGCCAGATATTGCAGGGAAGAGTGAGAGTTACTTGGTTGAGCAGTTAAAAGCATTCAGAATCGGCTATAGAAATAATTTGATGATGACACCAGCCGCTACTTCACTGACGGACAAAGATATTATAGAACTCGCTGCCTATTACGCCAGCTTGAAAAAATAGGCGTATATAGTAGTTAATCATGAAATGAGTGACTATAATGCGTGTTTAATGTTCCTATTTGGGCAGGTAAACGTTCAGTCGTGATTCAGGCTGGCAAGTGTAGTTTCTAAAAGCTAGACAGAAAACTGGAGATAAAAATGAAAAAAGTATTGGCAGTTGTAGCAGTAAGCCTACTATCAGGTGTAACAGGTATCGCAAGTGCGGCGCATGCAGATGCAGCTGCAGGGAAAGCTAAATCAGGAATGTGCGCAGCATGTCATGGCGCAGCAGGTGTTAGCTCTATTCCTGGGTATCCTAATTTGGCAGGCCAGAACGAGAAATATTTAGTTGCTCAGCTTAATGCATTCAAAGCGGGCACACGTAAAAACCCAATGATGAATCCTACAGCGGCTGCTTTGTCTGACGCGGATATTGAAAATCTAGCTTCTTATTATTCAAGCTTGAAGTAAGTTTAGGGTGTTGTTTTAAGCACAAGGCCTCCTCTGGAGGCCTTGTGCTTTGTTATTAAAAGAGAGTTGGCGATGAAAAAACAGGTACTACTTGCTGGATTGCTTTTGGCATTTGGAATTGGAGCTGTGCAAGCTGCAGATGTAGTTGCGGGAAAAGCAAAGGCGAATGCCTGTGCGGCATGTCATGGTATGGATGGGAATAGCCCTGCTCCGATGTTTCCAAAACTTGCAGGGCAGCATGCTTCATATATCGAAAAACAGCTCAAAGACTTTAAGTCGCAAACACGTATTGATCCAACAATGAATGCAATGGTTGGGGCATTGAGTGATGAAGATATCGCAGATATCTCAGCTTACTTTGCGAGCCAAAAGACAACTATAGAGGTTGCGGACGTTGAGAAAATCACTTTGGGTGAGAAGCTCTACCGCGGTGGTAACCCTGATAGTGGATTGGCTGCTTGCCAATCATGTCATGGCCCGACAGGAACAGGCAACGAACCAGCTGGTTTCCCCTCTTTAAGTGGGCAACATGTGACCTATCTTGAAAAAGCGCTTAATGATTTCAAATCTGAGATTCGTACAAATGATGTTTCAGAGATGATGAGAAATACAGCGGGCAAAATGACGCTAAAGGAAATTAAGGCTGTTTCTTCTTATATTTCAGGCCTGCATTAAGCTGGATTAACGTTAGTTGTTTTACAAGTAGCCGCGACTAACGACTTAACTATTTCAATTTTTGAAGGGGTAGCGATCTTCGCTCCCCCTTTATCTTTCGGGTGTTATGACTAATAGCAATACCCATCACGCCAGTAGGCGAGCAATTTTACTGAAGTTTCTGGGTTCAATGAATCTGGCAATCACTCTGCTGGTTGCTGTTTCTGTTGCCTCAATTATTGGTACGGTTCTTCAGCAAAACCAGCCATATTCGGACTATCTTTTGAAATTTGGTCCATTTTGGTTTGAGGTATTTAAAACATTAGGCCTGTTCCAAGTCTATTCTGCAGTTTGGTTTCTAATTATTCTCGGTTTTCTTGTCTTGTCGACGAGTGTCTGTATCTATCGAAATATGCCGAGAATGTTTCGTGAAATGCAAGATTTTCGGCTTGAGGCTCAAGAGAGATCTCTTCGCAATCATAAGCACAATAATGAATGGAAGGTGGCTGCACCAATTGAAGAGTGCATGTCGGTATCGAATGAGCTTTTGGCGCACCATGGTTTTCGATTGAGAGAAAAGAGCGGTGATGATTATCAGCTTTTATCAGCAATTAAAGGGGCAGGAAGTCGATGGGGTTATCTGCTAACGCATATTGCGATTGTTTTGATCTGCATTGGCGGGTTGATGGATGGCAATGTCTTATTGAAAATTGCTGAGTCTCTTGGTGAGATCAAGGTAGAAAAGCGTAATATTTCGGCAAATGAGATACCAGAGATTAGCCGCCTAGATAGTAGCAATCTTTCGTATAGAGGGAATGTGAGTATTCCTGAGGGAGGCGGTGCAAATGTTGTCTTTCTTGGTTATAAGGACGGTTATTTGCTCCAGCAACTACCTTTCACAATAGAGGTTGAAGATTTTCGAATTGAACACTACGCAAGTGGGCAGCCGAAATCATTTGAAAGTGATTTGGTTATTGTGGATGAGACGTTAAAAGAGCCAATTAGAGAGACCATTTCAGTTAATCACCCGCTTATTTATAAAGGGGTGTCGATTTATCAGGCGAGCTTTGGTGATGGTGGTTCTAAAATAGATGTAAAAGCATGGCCTTTGGTTGGCGGGAAAAATGAACCTATTCAGCTGAAAGGAGTCATTAATCAGGAGCAGAAGTTACAGTCAGCACAAGGCGTAATGAATTTGGAGCTGAATGATTTTCGACTTTTTAATATCCAGCCCTCTCCCGAAGAGGGGCGAAAGTTTCATAATATAGGGCCAAGTATCCAGTTTAAGTTGAGATCAGAAATTGGTGAGGCTAAGGAATATTTGAACTATATGAGCCCAGTCGAGACGGATGGGCGCCCCTATTTTATGAGTGGAGTTCGTAGCAGTCCGGCAGAACCTTTTCAGTATCTTTATCTGCCCGCTGACTCTTCAGGTTCTGTTCATCGATTTATGGCATTTTATAATCGACTGAAAGATACCAAGACGCTATACCAACTGGCATTGAAGATTGCCTCAGCAACAGATGGTGGCGGTGTAGTGCCCGAAGGCGGACAAGAAGAGATTGCAAAAATGATGAGCATGCTTGTGGGCATTTATGTTCAGGGCGGAATGGATGCTGTAGTGGGTGCGATAGAGTCTCGTATTCCTGAGGAAAAACGAGAGGAGGTTGCTGGAATCTACGTGAAAATTCTTCGCCACCTCTTGGGAGTGGTTTATATTAATCTACTAAAGGATGAGGGGCAGTCAATAGACCAAGAGATGAGTGCATTTGATTCGCAGTTTTTTGAGGATGCAGGTGCGGCGATTGGTGCGATTGAGCGGTATGGCTCACCCTTCTATCTTCAGCTGGAAAGCTTTGAGCATATTCAAGCCACAGGGCTGCAGTTAACAAGGTCGCCAGGCAAAAATTTGGTTTACCCAGGCTGTTTTATGTTGGCATTGGGCGTATTTCTAATGTTTTATATGCCGCAGCGCCGATTGTGGGTCTATTTCAGAAAGAGGGATGGTGGCGTTCAGGTCCTCTTGTCTGGAAATGCTGTGCGAAATGAAATGGATTTTGCTAAGGAATATCAACAGGTGCACGATAAGCTGGAAGAGGTCTTCTCTCCACATACTTAGAGACTGAATTATGGTTACTTCAAATCAAACATTAAAACTGGAGCTAGGGCAGCGCTCTTTGCTGCAAAGATTGAAACCAATCGATTGGATTTGGACTGCTTTGCTGCTTGTTGGGGCATTCTTTGTCTATAGCGAGTACGCTAATTTGATGGATCTCTATGAAAAAGGGATTTTGGTTCTGACGGCCGTAACGCTCTTGGTAATGGGGTTTTCATGGCGTGCTCTACAGCTATTAACCACTTTGATCGCTTTATTGAGTCTGTTTGGGTTGTCTCGTTATGGGGGGGATTTAGCGCAAGCTGAGCAGGATTTTTTCCTTAAGTTTATGTTCTCGAGCCAATCGGCGATTATGTGGATGAGTGCACTCTACGTGATGGCAACAATAGCCTATTTCGGCTGGCTGTTTTCTCAGATTGAATTTGTTGGGCGAGTCGCGAGCAGTATGACTTGGGGCGCAACAATGATGGGATTTGTTGGTCTGATGGTTCGTTGGTATGAGTCCTATTTAATTGGCGCTGATGTGGGGCATATCCCCGTCAGTAATCTATATGAAGTCTTTATCCTCTTTTCAATTATTACCGCCCTCATTTATCTTCACTACGAAAAACGCTATGAAACACGCTCTTTAGGTGGGTTTGTTTTACTGATTATTAGCGCGGCGGTTGGATTTATTCTTTGGTACGCGTTTGACCGAAATGCAGACGGTATTCAGCCATTAGTTCCTGCATTACAAAGTTATTGGATGAAGATTCATGTTCCAGCTAATTTTGTGGGCTACGGAGCATTTGCGCTGGCGGCGATGGTTGGTGTTGTTTATCTGATCAAGAACCGTGTAGTGGCCAGAAACCCCGGTGGATTGATGGCTAAGCAGCTTCCTGAGCTAAATATGCTTGACGATGTGATGTACAAGTCGATCGCATTGGGTTTTGCATTCTTTACATTAGCGACCATTCTTGGCGCGCTGTGGGCGGCGGAAGCTTGGGGTGGATACTGGTCGTGGGATCCAAAAGAGACGTGGGCTCTGATTGTCTGGCTCAATTATGCGGCTTGGTTACATATGCGGCTCACTAAAGGCTGGCGAGGCGCCCCAATGGCGTGGTGGTCGGTTATTGGCCTATTTGTCACGCTGTTCGCCTTTTTAGGTGTAAACATGTTTTTATCCGGACTACATTCATACGGAGAGCTTTAGAATGAAAAATAATGTTAAGAAAATTGGCCTGTTAATCTCGCTGTTAGTTGGGCTCTCTTTTTCCCTAATAACGAATGCTGAGGGCTTTCAAGAGGGGGTGGATTACAAACTGCTATCCAAGCCACAAAGTACTGTCGATAAAAGCAAAGTCGAAGTTAGAGAATTCTTTTGGTACGGCTGTCCTCATTGTTATCACTTTGAGCCTACTTTGGCTGAGTGGTTGAAAACAGTGCCCAGTGATGTTTCTTTTGTTAGAACTCCTGCAGTATTCAGAGATAGCTGGCGTGAGCACGCTAAGGCTTACTTTACGGCAAAGTCCTTGGGGGTAACTGATAAGATTCATGCAGACCTTTTTGATGCTTACCATCGGAAGGGGAAAAAGACCGACACAGAAGAGGCATTGGAAGCGTTCTTCGTAGAACGGGGTGTCGATAAGAAAGATTTTAGAGATAAAGCTAGTGGTTTTAATGGCTTCTCTGTTGATATGAAATTGCGTAATGCAATGAGCAAGCCAGCAAAATATGGGATAACAGGTGTTCCGGCGGTAGTGGTAAATGGTAAGTACCGAGTAACAGGCTCTATGGCAAAAAGTTATCCAAGAATGATGGAAATTGTTGATTACCTGATTAAAAAAGAGCGTTAGTCAGCGCTCAGAATTTTGTTACAGAAATGGTGAGAATGTTCTATGCTTAGCCAATAAATGGGTGAGAGAGAGTTCTGACCTAATTTGGAGCATTCAAATCAAGCGGGGGAAATGGAGCAAACTGTGAATGGTGACAACCGATTTAAGAAAACATTTGATGTATCAGGGCAATCTGCTCTGCTGCCGGGTTTTCAGCGGCTCAGTATCGCTAGTTATAACATACAGGCTGGGATTCACAGCTCCCGCTATCGCCATTATTTGACCCACAGTTGGCAACATTTATTGCCCACAAAGAAGAAAAGGCAAAATCTTGAGCGTATTGCCGGGTTATTGCGACCATTTGATATTGTTGGCCTTCAAGAAGTTGACAGCGGCGGCTCTCGTAGCGAGTTTATCGACCAAACGGAATATTTAGCTTATCACGCTAACTTTCCTTTCTGGAGCAATCAAATAAACCGAAGATTGGGGCGCCTTGCGCTGCATAGCAATGGCCTCTTAAGTCGATTAAAACCACACAGTGTTCATGATTATAAGCTCCCAGGCTTGCCTGGTCGTGGCGCTCTATTGATTCGTTTGGGTGAAGATGAATCACCTTTTTATTTATGTATTCTTCATTTGGCGCTTGGGCGTAAAGCGAGGAAAAGGCAGTTAGACTTTGTCTCGGAGATTATTCAAGGTCTGCCCAGAGTGATTGTGATGGGTGATCTAAACTGTGAGGTGAATAGCCCTGAAATGAGGCATTTGCTTGATAAAAGTAATTTAGTCGATCCCATTGAGGGACTGAAAACCTATCCGAGCTGGAATCCTCAGAGAAAGCTCGACCATTTATTAGTTACACCAGACCTTAGAACGGAAAATATTCGCGCAATCAATTTTGCGGGCTCAGATCATCTGCCCATTGCAATGGACATTTTTGTGCCGGTCAGTCACAAAAGGGAAGCTGCCTGATGGATGCAGAAAGCAATACAGATAGCGCATGGAAGCGGAAGTATGGCGAGCTTGTTTCCGAATCTGACCGCTTGGGAAAGGAGCGAGAGGCAACAGAAAAGTTGCTATGCAGAACAATTATTCGACTCACACTGGCGGCAAATGGACTTGATGCAGCGCTAGATCCTCACCTTAAGAAATTACGCACGCTTTTAAAAGCGGGTGTTAAGAATGACCGCCTTCGTGAACAGGTAGATGCGGTATCGGAGGCACTATTGCGTGCCGAAGATCAAAGTGAAGAGGCAGAAGACAATTTTGATGCGACTGCCTTATTTGGCTTTCTTGAATATTGTGCGCAAAATGATATTGAAAGAGCTGCGACTAAGAAGCTAAAGGAAGATCATGCGAAGGGGCAGTTTTCGAACTTGAATGCGCTGTTTCTTGCGGCTAGTCGTTTATTAGCTGATGAGGTTGAAGCTGACTCAAAACCGGGCCTTTTAGGCAGACTTTTTGGGCGGGCAAAGAAAAATGATAAGAAAGATGAAGAGTTTAGCAGCAGCCTGAAGAGTAAATTGCTCGAGCGTCTTCTCGATAGCCTGGATGTTCCGGTTTATCTACAACACCAGCTTGAATCTCTGAAGCAACAGGCTGCAAATGTGGGTGGCGATTCAATCTTCTTTAAAATGCTCGAAGATATTATATCGCTGCTTCTTCAGATTAAATCGAAGATACAAGAGGAGCAGCAAGAGATTGATGATTTTTTGCTGGGCGTTACGACTCGACTCGAAGGCTTGGAGTCAGGCGCTGAGGGAATTAGATGCTTTATAAAAGAATCGAATAGTGCGTCTGAGAAGCTGAATAAAAATGTCTCGCATAATGTGAGTGATTTAAAGTCGGTAAGTAGTGCAGCAACCACTCTAGATGGGTTGAAGGACTCCGTTACAAGTAGGCTAGATGCGATGACGGCGCAACTTGAAGAGCACTTCAAGAGTGACAAACTGCGCGCGGAAAAGGCGGAGGCCGAGATTAAGGAGATGAGTTCCACAATCAAGGCGATGGAGGCAGAGTCTGCAAGCCTTAAGGATTCGATTAAACTTAAGCATGATATGGCATTTAGCGATAGTTTGACCGGCTTGCCGAACCGATTGGCATACGATGAGAGGATCGCAAGCGAGTTTGCTCGCTGGGGGCGATTCAAAGAGAGCGTAGCATTGCTGGTTTGGGACATTGATTATTTCAAAGAGATTAATGACCGCTTTGGTCATCAGGCCGGAGATGTTGCATTACGGGCAATTGCAAAAGTGTTAGCTTCCGATCTGCGCGAAACGGATTTTGTTGCGCGTTATGGGGGTGAGGAATTTGTCATGCTGATGCCGGGAGCCTCTAAAGAAGAGGCTCTGACCAAAGCAAACGAGCTTCGAGAGAAGATTAAAAATTGTGGCTTCAACTCTAAAGGTAAGCCCATTAATATTACCGCCTCATGTGGCCTTACTCAGTTTGTCGAAGGCGATACAACTGAAAAAGCATTTAGCCGGGCGGATAAGGCGATGTATCAAGCAAAAAATAGTGGTCGTGATCAGTGTGTTTTTGGCTAATAAAGCATGCTTTTACTTTTTATTCGTTATGCGAGCAGAGAAAAAATAGAGCAATAAGCATTCGCTGATTCGGATCGTTCTCTTTTATTACTCTTTTCCTTTAGGTGTCCCCTATATGATTTTCCGGGTTCTGGAAATAACGCTACCGGTTTTTGCAATTGTCTTGACTGGTTATCTCTATGCGCGGCTGCGTAATTTAGAGATGGAAGAGCCGAACAGGCTGAATTTTGAGATTTTCATCCCTGCTCTGTTATTTTTTGTTTTGTCAGAAAAAATTCCTCAAGACTTCGAGTTTGGTGGTCTTGCATTGGGCGGAACGATTGTCGTTCTAGGCTCTGGTTTGTTACTTTTACCGGCTTCAGGTCTGCTTGGCTTTAGGCCAACAGCTTTTTTGCCCTCAATGATGTTTAACAATTCAGGCAATTTGGGGCTGCCGCTTGCCGTTTTTGCTTTTGGAGAGGAGCTGTTTCCCGCAGCGGTTGTTCTTTTCGTGGTAATGGTCTGTTTTCAGCACACTTTGGGAACCTTGATGCTTGAAGGAAAGATTAACCTGCAGGTTTTTGTTAAGAATCCGATCTTTGTTGCAACGGGGCTGGGTATATTGGCAAATCAACTCGATTGGCACCTCCCTGTCATAACAGTTCCGGCAATAGAGATGCTTGGACAGGTTGCTATTCCTTTGATGTTGATTGCTTTAGGGGTTCGCTTAACTTCAATTAGATTTGACCATTGGAAGATGGGTGTGTGGGGGGCTTTGCTTTGTCCACTATCAGGCATTGCCTGTGCCTTACTGGCGATTAGCTTTATCGATTTGCCGAAAGAGCAGGCCGGCCTGTTGATACTTTTTGGCGCACTGCCTCCAGCAGTGATGAATGCAATTATGGCAGAAAGATACAATAGAGAGCCCGAGTTGGTTGCATCGGTTGTTGCAGTGGGAAATCTGCTGAGTTTGTTTGTGATCCCAGTGACGCTGATGTTTATTATTGATTAGAGGTGCGCTGTGAGATTGGTTAGATGTGGAGAAAAAGGTAACGAGATTCCGGCTGTTTTGGGCGAGGGCGGAACGATTCATTCATTAGAGGGAATTGTTGACGATATTACCCCGGAGTTTTTGGTTGGCGGGGGGCTAGAAAGGCTCTCTTTTCTCGAAATTGATAAACTGCCAAGCATTGATGGTGAGCCGAGACTAGGCTCTCCTATCCGTTCTACGGGGAAAATCATCGCTGTGGGCTTGAACTATGCTGAGCACATTCGCGAGACTGGATCGAGGGCCCAAAAAGAGCCGGTACTTTTTACCAAAGCGGTTAGCTCGCTTTCTGGCCCCTATGATCCAATCGTCCGCCCTAAAGAGTCAAGCCAAGTGGATTGGGAGGCAGAACTAGTCATTGTGATTGGGAAAGAGGCGCTTTATGTTGAGGAGTGCGAGGCGTTAGATTATGTGGCAGGTTATTGTGCTGGCATTGATGTTTCTGAACGAAGTTTTCAAAAAGAGCGCTGTGGGCAATGGATGAAGGGCAAAGGCTGTGACAGCTTCGCGCCTATTGGACCTTGGATAGCGACTCCTGATGAGTTCTTAGATATACAGTCGATTGATCTAAGGCTGAGTGTTAATGGGGCTGCTCAGCAAAATAGCAATACACGACATATGATTTTTAATATCGCTTTCTTAGTGAGTTATATTTCGCAATTCATGAGCCTACAGCCCGGTGATCTGATTTTTACAGGAACACCAGATGGGGTGGGAATGGGGCAATCTCCCCAGCGGTTTCTAGAGGAGGGCGATCGTGTGGAAATGGCTATTGAGGGGTTAGGGCAACAGTCCCATCTAGTTAAAAATTATGAATGGTAGCTTTTAGTTATCCTGTTGGAATAGCAGTGTAAAAGTGACAGGGACAGTCGTATCAATTGTGCTTAGTTTGGCTAGTGTGCGTAGCTTCTCGATTCCATCATTAAGCTCAAAGTCTGCCGCTATAAGCAGGATTGGTTTTACTGTGTGGACCTGCAAGACATGGTTTTCAAGAGTAGTAACCATCAGTTCAGTAGGTAGCTTCTTTGTGATGCCGTGAAAATTAAGGGCGATTGTTGAGTTGATCGACTTTCTTTCACCGGCACGCAGGTTTTTAAGAAGATTTGGGTCAACGGATAAAGTGGCTGTTGCGCTTGCAAAATCGGCAATTTGAAACAAAAAGGTCTGCATCCGCTCATTTCGGATTGTGATATTTGTTTCAACGCTTGCTAACTTAACCGAAACAACTGCGCTTCCCTCATCATTGATTGAGCCGCTCAATTGCTTGAATGTGTGGCTTTCTGTTGCAGTGTTCTTTTTTGTGCTGAGAAAATTAAATGTAGAGGCATCGTTATCGAGAGTCCAGCCTGCAAGCGATGATTGAGTGAAGAGTGCAAAGAGAGCAGCAGTAATTAATTTACGCATAATTTTTCCTTCCTGTGGGATAGAGGTTGGGTTTCCCTATTTTTGGTTATGTGGATTTGATCGTATCGTTTTTTAAGCTAAAAAATCAAATCCAGGTGGCCGCTCAGTGCTCATTTCCAAGGCATAATTTTTTGGGTATGTGTGTGCAATCATTAGCTAGGCAATGCGGCAGCAAAAAGTAATTTCTCTGCTATCCTTTTTCACAGAGATTCGTAATCTGTCTAAATAAAATGAAAACAAATACCGAGCGAAAGAAATCCCAGTTTGTTTCCGTAGCATCGATTGCAACTGAGCTTTCAGATGTGATGGTGGTTGCTAAGGAAATTTCACTTGCAGCAGCTAATGCTAAAGCAATTGCCTATCGTGCGGGGGAGAAAGCGAGGGGCTTTCAACCGATTACCGATTTTATTAACGAGCTTGCTAGAGAGACAATAGGGCTGGTTAATCAGATTAATGAGCAGGCATCTGAATTGTACGAGACAACGGTTAGTGAGCACCGGCATGAAGAAGCTAACAGGCAGTTCAAGGCGGTACTGGAGCTTGGAAGTGATGCAGCATATGTTGACTCTCTTTTTCCGATTGCTGGACGGATAGAAGATGAATTGGGAGAGAAGCGCCATCAGCTTAAAAGCCAAGTGGATCGCTTGTTAGATCAGCTTTCCGAAATTATGCATCCAGCCCGTGCGGCGAGGGTGATTGCCGCGAACTCACGAATTGAAGCGTCACAGGCGGGTGAGTTTTTACAAAGCCTCTTAACTGTTGCGGAAAGTGTGGATAAGGCAGCAGAACTTATGTATACGAACGTGCAGCGTTGCCGTAGCTCGATGGCAATGATGGAATTATAAAAACGAAAGACTTCAGGGTATTTCTTAAATGAAAAGAACAACATTATTTGATTCGGGTTATCAGTGGATTGTGTTTGGCCGTGATCCAAACAAAGCTGAAAATTTAATCGATACGAATCAATATATGATTCGAACAGCAAACCGTTGTCTGTTATTAGATCCAGGTGGAACGGAGCTCTTTGCTCCTATGCTGGCAGCAGCATTGCACTACGCCCCTGTTGAAGAGATAACCGATCTATTTGCATCGCACCAAGATCCAGACATTATTTCCTCTCTTGGGTTGTGGGATCAGGCGTTACCCGAGGCTAAGCTCCATGCCCCAGCTATTTGGGAAGGGTTTTTGCGGCACTTTGGTTGCAATAGAATTGAGTATGTTCCTATTGAAGATGCGGGGGGAACGATTGATCTTGGGTCTATGGAGCTTGAACTCATCCCTGCCCACTATCTTCATTCGTCGGGAAATTTTAATGTTTATGATCCGCGCTCAAAAATCTTGATGAGTGGTGATATTGGTGCGGCGATTGAGTCACATGATGCGCCAATGTTTGTGGAAGACTTTAGCGAACATGTGGAAAAGATGCGCTACTTTCACCAGCGCTGGATGCCTTCAAATAGAGCAAAAAATGACTGGATCAAACGTGTAAGAAAGCTGGATGTTGAGATGTTAGCTCCACAGCATGGCCGGATTTTTAAAGGCGATGATGTGGAACGTTTTCTCGACTGGTTCGAAGCTCTCTCAGTGGGGGGCGCTGTTCAGGTTTAGTTGCACTAGCAGATATTGTATAGCCCATCGAGCACAAGAGAGATTGGGCTTACAGTGCCGATAACTGTACGGTTTTCAAGAACAGGTGCACGAACCAAATTATAACGAGCAAACATTCTTGAGCAGTAACGGATATCCATCTCTGGATTCATTGAGATAATCGGCTTTGCCATGATTTCATAGACGTTGACACGTTCTGGTGAGCGGTCTTTAGCAAGGACGTGGCGGGCGATATCTCCGGCTAAAATTATCCCGTACTCGTCATCATCATGCCGCTTGTTGACGATTAAAACGGAAGTCTTTTGCTCTTTCATCGTCTTTACCGCTTCGCTGATGGTGGCAACACCATCGATCATTCCGAAATCTGTTTTCATAACATCGCGAACGCGAATAATTTTCTGGTTTTTCATAACTCCTCCTCAACGGCTGGTGTAAGTGTTTCCATCTGATGAAGAACCCCAATGGCATCTTCTACATCGATCTGGAGTGCGATGCCGGTTCCTGGTTTTGCATCAAACTCGGCAACTTTGGCAATCTCTTCAAGAATTGTTCTCGACATGTGCTCTTCAACTAGAAGCAAAATAACATCTCGTTGGCTTTCAAGATTTAATCCAAAAAATGTTTTGGATTTTTTAACGCCTTCACCACGCGCGTTATTTATAACGGTAGCACCAGTTGCACCGTGTTCACGAGAGGTGTCGAGTACGAGGTCGGTTTTGTCATCTTCGACAAAAACAATAATTAATTTGAAATGCATGAATAGAGCCTCATTTTAGGTAATCTTAGAGTTTGTTTGGTTTCGCCATTCAGCGATTTGTGCATAACTGAGTACGGCAATAATGGGGAACAGGCTGGCAAATGCAATCAGGCCAAACCCGTCGAGCATTGGGTTCCGGCCGGGAACGGTTGATGCAAGCCCAAGTCCAAGTGCGGCTACAAGTGGCACGGTGACGGTCGAAGTGGTGACACCTCCGGAATCGTAGGCGAGACCGATAATCATTTTTGGGGCGAAAATGGTCTGTACGATAACAACGACATAGCCTGCAACAATGTAAAGATAGAGCTCTGTCCCTGTGACAATCCGGTATGTTCCAAGAGAAATGCCAAATGCGACACCGACAGAGACGGCTAGTCTGAGTCCCCATGCACCGATCGCGCCCCCAGAAATTTCCTCTGCCTTGATCGCTACAGCTATCAATGAGGGTTCGGCCAGTGTGGTTGCAAAACCGATACAGGCGGCAAATAGATAGACCCAGTAATAATCTTGCCAACGGACAACGTCAGAGCTGCTGCCAATAAAATTGGGGTCTGTTAGTTGGGTTGCCATTAGCTTACCGAGTGGAAATAGCGCCATCTCCAGCCCCTCTAGGAAAAAAGCGATACCCAATAGAACATACAGGAAACCAATTGCTATTTTTTTTGGGTTTTTCAGTGGCTTCCGGATAACCAATAACTGAAAACCAATAATCGTTGCCAGAATAGGGAGGATATCCCGAATGGTTAGAAGTAATGTGTTCCCAAACTCTAGAAACCAAGCGCTCATAGGAGCATCCCATAGACCATAACAAAGATCATCGGAGTTAAAGAGGCGAAGGCGATAAGACCAAAGCCATCAAGCATTGGGTTTCGTCCTTTAATGGCAGAGGCCAGACCAACACCTAAAGCCGTAACCAATGGAACGGTGATGGTTGAGGTGGTGACACCGCCGGAGTCGTAAGCAATGCCAATAATTTCTGCCGGTGCAAAAGGGGTCATGGCGACAATCACAATATACCCCGATATGATCAGGTAGTGCAGGGGCCAGCCACGAAGGATTCTAAGAACGCCGATTAAAATGGCAAAGCCGACGGAGAAGGCGACCGTCATCCTAAGGCCGAAAGCATAACTTTGCTGCGATTCTTCGGTTGCTTCAATAATCCCTCCAGCAGCAACAACGCGCGCCGCCTCATCTGCGACGGCGATAAGTGCCGGTTCGGCGACGGTCGTTGCAAAACCTAGTGAAAAGGCGAAGGTGAGCAGCCAAGTAACGCTACCTTTTTTTGCAAAGGCATAGGCCATCGCTTCACCAATGGGGAAAAGGCCGAGTTCCAATCCTTGTATGAAGAGGGTTAAACCGAGAACGATTAGCAGGGTACCGAAGAGCATTTCAGCCACATTAGGAATAGGCTGTTGAATGACAAAGAGTTGAAAAATAGAGATGACTGCCAGAATCGGGAATAGGTCTAGGCAGCTGCTAATTAACTGTTTTAGAAAGTGGCTTTTAATGGCGATCACTCAGTCATCCATGATGGCTTTTAGTAAGGGGTAATGTATCGGAATAGGGGGGAAAATGCTATAATGGTTGGCTTGGACTTCCCAAAATAAGTAAGAGGCTTCCGAAGTGATTACGGATTACATTTCTATTGAGCAATTTGAAGAGTATTCGCTGATGATCGGTTTTACCGTTCTCATTGGATTGATGTTTTTTATTGTTTTTGATTTAGCGCATAAATCTAAAGGCGGAAAGTGGGCCTATATCGCACTCTTTGGAGGGCTTTGCCTTGGTGTTTTTGGTTTTATTGCGAAAGAGTTTATTAAGCTTACACTTGAAGCCGCCTAGTACAGCTCAATGCTGACAAGTTGAACAATAAAAAGTCGATCGCTGGCCTAGCGTTATCTTTTTAATCGGAGTAGTGCACTTTTGGCAGGGCTCTCCTGACCGACCATAAACAGCAAGCTGTTGCTGAAAATAACCGGGCTTTCCCGATTCATTTACAAAATCCTTTAAAGTCGTACCGCCTTGTTCAATTGCTCTTTGAAGTATTTCAATAATGGCATCTGCCAGTCGCTGTAATCTCTTGGGTGATATTTTCCCTACCGCTCTTTTCGGATGAATGCCGGCTAAAAATAGCGCCTCACTGGCGTAGATGTTTCCAACACCGGTGACAATTTTACTGTCCATAATGAAGGTTTTAACCGGTACTTTTTTTCCTTGTGCTTTCTGATGTAAAAAAGAGCCATCAAAAGCAGGGTTGAATGGTTCAGGCCCTAAATTAACCAGTAATGGGTGTTTCTCAGTAGCCTCTTCTGTCCAGAGAACAGCGCCAAAGCGTCTTGGGTCTTTCAGTCGTAGACTGTTGCCACTGTCTAAAATTAATTCGAAGTGGTCGTGCTTTTCGTGAGGCCGGTTTTGATTGCAAATCCTTAAACTGCCTGACATGCCAAGGTGAACGATCAGCGTTCCATTTGGAAAGCCAATTAAGAGATATTTACCCCGTCGTCCGATCGTTTTTACCGTTTGGTTTAACAGGCTATTTGTGAGTTGAGCAGGGATTGGCCAGCGTAGTTTTGGCTGGCGAATAATCACTCTTTTTATGCGCTTAGAGAGCAGGTGAGGCTCAATCCCCCGTCGAGTGGTTTCAACTTCTGGGAGCTCTGGCATTATGGCGTAGAGGCTTCTGGTATAGGCTGTTCGAGGTACTGTTCTAGCTGCGCAATAAGGTGGTGATAGAAATTATCGGCAACAAGATAAAGGGTTCCATTAATCCCTAGATAACGTTGTTGGCTAATGGGGGCAATGGTGCCAACTACAATTGTTAATTGATCTAATTTAAGGGTAATTGCCGGGTTTTTTAAGCCAAAACGGTCTGCCTCTTCGGCATTTAGAGGGAAGTGCGAGCTTGAATCAATCTCTGCAATGGCGAGTAGTTTTTTGATTTTTATTGGGTTCGCTAACCCTTTTTGGGGAGAGGCCATATGCCAGATTCCATCCTGCTTGCTAAAACGGATAAGAGGCTTACTCACTCTTGCTAGTTCAATGTTAGAAACAGTTTGGGTGTTAAGTTGACTGATAGGTGCTGGCGCTATTTTTTTAGGCTTTAGCTCGGTTAGTGTCACCATTATCAATACGATAACGATAGCTAGCAATACTAGGTTGGTAATGAGGCGGGATCTCATCTTCTACGCCTTTTGAACCAGATGGTGAAACCACTTCCAATAAGGAGTGCAGGCAGAACAATCAGGAAGCCAATGCCGATAATTGCAGAGCTGGTTTCGGAGAGATTGAGAGAAAGATCTGGGGCGGTTCGGGCTGGAATATTAAGAAGCTGGTCATCTTCATTCAGCCATTGGACAATATTGAGGCCAAGATCAAGGTTGGCGCCGTTGCCAATGTAGCTATTGGAGAGAAAGTCGCCATCTCCAATCACAATGATGCGTTGCTCTTTTGCGGGCTGATCGTCATCCGCTGGTTTTTCACCAACAGTTCGAGTTAATGCAAATCCGAGGTCAAGAGGGCCACGTGTCTCTTCGCTATCAGAGTCAAATTGTATTTCACCTTCACGTGGACTGGTTTCTGTCCATGAGCGCTCAAGCGTGCTGAGAATCGCTTGAGCTTGGAAGCCAGATTCACCCTCTTCTTTTGCGATTGCTGATGCGACGGGGAAAAGTGTTAGTGACTGAAACTCTTTTGTGATGGGATGTATAGAGTAGCGGCTGACTAGTGCAAATGATGGGTCGTCTATTCCCAGTAGCTGTGTTGAAGCATCAACAATAGTTCCGGGTAGAAACTCAATCCCTAGCTGTTCAGCTAGTGGGTAAAGGCCTTGCAGGTCACCAGGGTCTTGAAGCCAGAGGAGATTTCCACCTTGTTCTATATACTCTTCAATAAGTGCCACCTCGCCATCAAGTAGCGCGACTTGAGGAGAGGTAATAACCAGCAAGGAGCTGTTTGCAGGGACTGCTGCGGTTTCGATTAGGTTAATGATCTGAACCGAAATGCCCTTGCTTGCTAAGGTCTGCCCAAATGCTTCAAAGTCGTGATTTGCCTGCCCAAATGGGTTGCGTTCTCCGTGTCCAGTCAGAAAGGCTACCCAGCGTTTTTCAGCTCTGTTTAAGCGCTGAAGTGCATTGGTTAGGAGTGTTTCGGTGGCTGTCTTAATCTTCTCACTTTTGCCATTAAATTCTATGAGAAGCTCCCCATTGTTGGTGATGCCGAGCTGCCGAACTTTTTCCGGCTGTTTATCTGGATTAACGAATGTGAGCTTGATCTCTTTTTTATGGTGCTGATAGCGCCCGATAAGATCACTAATTTGCGTATGAGTCACTTTGTCTTCAAAAGCAAAGGCGGTGATTTTAATTTTTCCACCCATCTGCTCAACAACGCGTTGGCTTGTCTCTGAAAGAGAATTGCGTCCGCCATTAGTCCAATCAAACTGAGTGGTATAGCGGTTACTTAGCCAGCCTAAAAGTGCAATAACGATTAAAAAAAGGATCGTGAAGATCTGGTTCTGTAGGCGAATGGCCCGATGGCGCGTTTTATTAATTCTCATTTTTGTAAACGGTCATTATCGAGACGGCGAACAGTGAGTGTCAGGAAGAGAATGATAAAGAGCAGGTAGTAGGCGATGTCGGCGGAGTGGATCAGCCCTTTGAGTAGATTTTCAAAGTGGTGAAGTAGAGAGAGGCTGGCAAACAGTTCGCTGCCTTTATCAGAATTGCTTCCTGCCCAGTCTAGAATCCAAAGTAAAAGCAGTAGCCCAAAACTTCCAATTGCGGCAACGGTAGGTTGGCTGGCAACCGCTGACATATAGAGGCCGACCGCCGAGAAAGCGCCCATTAGGAGCACTAAAGCAATAACGCCTGAAGCTAATTTGCCATAGTCGAGTGTTGCGCCAGCCATGAGTGAAAGTGGCATCAGCACAATTAGCCCAATCATTATCAGCATAAACGCCATAATGCCGAGATATTTTCCGAGGATAATTTCGGCCATTGAGAGCGGTGCTGAAAAGAGCAGGCTGAGGGTTTGGTTGCGTCGCTCCTCGCTGATTAAACGCATCGTTAGAAGCGGGGTGATCAGTAGGAGGATGACCGCTGCATTAGCAAAGAGCGGAGCAATAACGAGATCGGTGACACCTGGAGCTCCTTCGATACCGGCAATTTTAGGTTGAATCGTTAGATAATAATCGATTTGAGAAAGAAAAAGATAGGCTAGGATCAGCTGCGTGACGCCAAGAATCGTCCAGGCGAGAGGCGAGAGGAAAAGGCTACGTAGCTCACGGCCTGCAATGGTGGTTACTTTCATTTGCCCGCCTCATTGGTGATTTCGACAAAAAGTGCCTCCATTGAGCGATGCTCGGGTGTTAACTCTTTCAACCCATAGCCTGATTGGATTATTTTCTCAGCCAATTGTTCGGCAGGGTTTTGCTGCTTATAGAAATGGATGCGATAGCGACAATCTTTTATTGTTTCAATCGAATTGACTCCGTCAATAGCTTGCAACAGTTCCGGTTCAATGGCTTTTGTGGTTGTTAGGGTGAGGCTGCTCGCAACCATCTGACTCTTGAGGCTGGCAATGTCATCATTCAAAACCAGCTTTCCCTGGTGAATAATCTGTACATGTGTGCAGGATTCTTCAACCTCAGGCAGGATATGTGTGGAAAGAATAATGCCGTGCTCGTTGCCAAGATCACGAATCAGGGAGCGGATCTCCCGAATTTGAATTGGGTCAAGTCCAACCGTGGGCTCATCGAGGACAATAATGGCTGGGCTATGGAGGATTGCTTGAGCAATCCCTGTTCGCTGTTGAAAACCTTTGGAGAGATTGCCAATAAGTCGATCCGCTACGTCGATTAGCCCGCAGCGCTCTTTTGCGAAAAGGGTCGCTTTTTGTAGGGCTGCCCGTTTAAGTCCATGGAGTTTTCCGCAGTAATCTAGGTATTCATTGACCGTTAACTCTCGATAGACAGGAGGTGTTTCTGGCAGATAGCCCAGCTCTGCTTTCGCCTCTTTAGGCCGCTCTAGCAGATCAATTCCATTGATGCTGATTGCGCCATCTGAGGGGGCGAGATTCCCGCAGAGCATCTGCATCGTAGTTGATTTTCCGGCGCCATTCGGGCCAAGAAAGCCTAGAATTTCGCCCTTTTTAAGGGAGAAGCTAACCTGATTTACAGCGCAGTTGTCACCGTAATAGCGGGTGAGTTGCTCGGCATCGATGAGATTGCTCATTGTCGAGGCGGTTTAACGGCTGAGGAGCTGTTGACAGGTGCTTACGATTTTTTTGCGCTGGAAAATAATTCTCCATCGGCTCCCTCCGCATTGGCGCCAGAGAAGAACTGCCCGTACTCCAGAAAGCAAGAGCGCGCGTATTTTATTTTTATTATTGGGCGTCGTGAGATAAACCTCTTCGCCGTTAACAATTACACGAGGCTGAAGTGTGCTTATTGTCTGTTCATAAATATCACCCAGACTTGCGATGACGTTTTCATGCAACAGCGGAAACATCTCTGTTTGAGATATTGTCTTTTCAATGCCTGCGGTGATGGTTTTTTGCATTTTTGGGTTTTTGGAAAGCTCAGCCTCAAGGTAAATCAATGCTGTTGTATAGCGCATCAGCATTGGGTCAAGATTATTTCGCCCTGAGAATTGCTGCTCTAATTTTTTTAGACCGAGACGAAGATTGTCTACCGAGCCATAAATATCAGTAACACCTGAAGAGTCAATTTTTAGAATCGAACCAAGGCAAGTTTCCAGCTCATCTTGTTTGGCTATCCCTTGTGTGGCGATCTCCTGGACAAGTGCGACGGCCTGATGGAGCGCGGCAAGGGCGATGGTTTGGTTTTGAATAGAGATATTGCTCATATTATTAAAGATGCTATCTGTACAGTTTTTGCCATTGTGATACATTTTGACGTTTTGAGACAGGAAAAAAGATGCTTTTGGGTGTTGATACGGGTGGAACGTTTACCGACTTCGTTTTGTTGGATGGTGAGCGATTACGTGTTCATAAAGTTCTTTCAACGCCTGATGCACCAGAGAAGGCGATTTTGCAAGGGATTGAGGAGTTGGGGGTTGCTGATGAAACACTGCGCGTAGTGCATGGTTCAACTGTCGCGACGAATGCCCTTCTGGAAGGGAAAGGTGTGCGAACACTTTTTATCACCAACCGAGGTTTCAAAGACCTTCTGACGATCGGTCGGCAGGCCCGAAAAGAGCTGTATAACTTAACGCCGGAACCGGTAATTCCACCGGTTTCAGAACAGCTATGCATAGAGACAGGTGGAAGGCTGTCTGCAAAAGGTGAACAACTTGACCCTTTAACGGAAGAAGATTTAGAGACGATTTGCACTCAAGTCGAGCAGCTAAGCCCCGACGCGATTGCAGTAAACCTACTTTTCTCTTTTTTAGATGATCGTGCAGAAAAGGCGATAGAGGCGGCTCTACCGAAAGGACTTTTTGTGAGTCGTTCATCGCTGGTGTTGCCTGAATATAAAGAATACGAGCGAGGAATTGCCACTTGGCTAAATAGTTATGTAGGGCCTTTAGTGAAGGGTTATCTGGCAAGGCTTTGCGATGGCGTCGATGCGGAATCGCTTTCCGTTATGCAAAGTTCAGGCGGAACGATAAAGGCTGACCAAGCGGGACAGCAGGCGGTCAATATGTTGCTGTCTGGGCCGGCAGGTGGGCTGGTTGGAGCGCTAAGAGTTGGTGAATTAGCCGGTTATAACCGGCTGTTAACTTTCGACATGGGTGGAACTTCTACCGATGTAGCATTGCTCGATGCGGCTGTTCCGTTGACCAACGAAGGTAACATCGCAGGATATCCCGTGGCAGTTCCGATGGTCGACATGCACACTATCGGTGCGGGTGGTGGGTCAATAGCTAAAATTGATGATGGCGGCCTGTTGTGTGTTGGCCCTGAGTCTGCGGGTGCATCTCCAGGGCCTGCTTGCTATGGACAAGGGGGTAAAAAAGCAACGGTAACCGATGCCAATGTGGTGTTAGGGCGCTTGTTTCCTGAGAACTTTCTTGGTGGCGGAATGGCCTTGGATAAGAAGGCAGCTTATGACGCGGTTGGTGGAGTTGCTGATGAGTTGGGTTATAGCGTCAAGGAGGCAGCAGAGGGGATTATCGAAATTGCCAATGAGCATATGGCGCGAGCGCTGAGAGTTATCTCAATTCAACGAGGCGTCGATCCGGGCCAATTTAGACTCGCCTCCTTTGGTGGAGCAGGTGGATTGCATGTTTGTGCGTTAGCAGAGGCTTTAGAGATGAGTTCTGCGATTGTTCCTGTACATGGTGGTGTTCTGTCAGCATTCGGCATGTTGGCTGCACCTCGCTCAAGGCAGTTGTCGCACACCCTAACTGGCCTGCTGGAAGGGATTGAGCCGGCAAAAATCGAATCCTTATATGCAAAGATGGAGCAAGAAGGGCGGGCGGCGCTTATGGCAGAAGGGGTTGATGAGGAAGGGGTCAGGCTGGAACGGGCAATGGATCTGCGTTATTTGGGACAATCTTATACGCTGAAGGTTTTAGCTGAATCGTTAGAGCAGATTCAGCTAACGTTTCATGAGCTACACCGGTCGAGGTATGGCCATTCACTGGAGTTACCAATTGAGCTGGTTAATCTTCGCTTGGCTGTCTCCGGTGAGATGCCGCAGCCTAAACTGGCGAAACTTAAAGAGGGGAAAAGCACCTCTTTAGTGGCGACAGAAGGCCAGCAGGCTGTTTACAGCAGGGGGGGAATGCTTTTCGGAGAACGGGTAAAGGGGCCGGCAATTATTACTGAAAAAGTGGCGACAACCTATATTGCTCCAGGCTGGGAGTGTGAGGTGGATATTGTTGGGAACTTGTTGCTAGAGTATTCCTAAAGGTTAGAGAGGAGTTCCCTTTCCCACTTGAGACTCTCGTGAAAAATGGCACTCATTTTATCGAGGTCAAACTCGACCTCTTCAAGCTCCCACTTCTGATAATAGATGATATTTTTAAGGAATATCCCCGCTTTTCCCTCTCGAGATATGAGTGCTTCGGTTGCCTGCTCTGAGAGATTCAATTTTTCCAATACCTCTTCCATTGGAAGATCGAGCAGTGCATCGAGCGTTGAAAAGAGGCCGATCAGGAAATAGGGACTCGTATCTTTCTCGCCACTGTAAGCAGCCAAGAGCTCGCTCATTTTTGCCCTTTGCAGGGAGAGGTGTAGGAGCTGATCCGGTTTGTCAGAAATATCACTAATGGCAATTAGCGTCGCCCAGCGTTTAACTTCATCTAGGCCTAAAAGCACGATGGCATGTTTGATCGATTCGATTTTTTGGGAAAGAGAGAAAAAAGCCGAGTTAATGTACTTAAGCAGTTTGTGAGAAAGTCCCACATCCTGTTGTATGACTGCGGCAATATCATCTGCCAATACGTCGGGGTTGTTGATTTCCGAAAGCAGTCTGAGTGTCGCACTTTGGTTGCTGTTTAATTTAGTGCCTTTGACCAAAGAGGGCTCGCAAAAGAAAAAGCCCTGAAAGTAGTCGCATCCGAGGTTGAGAAAGAATTCATACTCTTCGTAGGATTCAACCTTTTCAGCCAGTAGCTCTACGTTTCTTGATTTGAGCCGCTTTATCAGTTCGCTGTTTTGTTCTCTTGTTTGAACGCGCAGGTCGAGTTTGATGATGTTGGCCAGTTCTATAAGAGGTTCCCATTCGGGGGAGAAAACGAAATCATCGAGGGCTATGGTATAGCCTTGCGTAGAAAGGGACTTGACTGCCGCAATGAGCTGATCGTCAATGGCAACATCTTCCAAAATTTCGAGAACAACCTGCTCCTTAGGGAGTGCTTCAAGAATTGGGTTAAGGAGGTTCTCGCGCGTTAGGTTGATAAATGCCTTATGTGTGCCAACTGTTTCAGAAAGTCCTTGCTCAAGAAGGAGGTCGGTGATGATTTGCTGGGTTGCTGCTGTGCCATCCATGCCACTGAGAGGGCCGTTACGATAAAGCAATTCGTAAGCATGAACCTGAAGATCCCGTCCTAATATGGGTTGCCGGCCTATGATGTAGTTTGTCATCTTGTTTTTTAATTTTTACTCAGGAAGGATGATCTGTATAAAGCACTGTAAACGATAAGGTTATTTAAGTATTGTGGTTAGGTGATGATAGCATTGTAGTCATTATCCTACGGTTTGGAAAAAAGGCTGCTCATCTGTACAATGAGCAGCTCGATAACACCTCGTTGGGAGAGCCCGGATCCATCCGGCGCCGAAGACGCAAATCCGCCCGGAATCGCTCAGGCAAACGGACCATAGAGGCCATATCGACTCTGGAGAGCGGCTATGATTAGCCCACCGAAGATGTAAGCAGGCGCTGAGGGAGTGGCGATTGTGAAACTTTCAGGTTTTGGACAGAGGGGCGGCACAGGACAGCGTTCTGTGCCGCCTTTTTTATGCCTAAAATTTGCGGCGCATCGTTTGTTTAGGCAATGTTTTTGGGAGTGAATCGAGCATGTTGCAAGAGACAGTATTAAATTTAGTACACCGTGAAATGGGTGCGAAAATGGTCGACTTTGGTGGTTGGGATATGCCGCTTCGTTACGGCTCGCAGGTGGATGAGCACAATGCAGTACGTGATGGTGCAGGGATGTTTGATGTCTCGCATATGACGATCATTGACCTTCGTGGTGAAAATGTTCGGGATTTTTTAAAAAACCTTCTCGCAAACAATGTCGACAAATTAACGCTAAAAGGGAAAGCGCTTTATAGCTGTATGCTGAACGAGCAGGGTGGCATTATTGATGATTTGATTGTCTATTTGATGGGCGATGAAAAGTATCGGTTGGTGGTGAACGCCGGTACCCGCGAGAAAGATTTGGCTTGGATTGAGAGACAGGCGGAGAGCTATTCTGTCGAAGTAAGAGAGCGCCCTGAGTTGGCGATGATCGCCGTGCAGGGGCCAAAAGCACGTGAAGTGGCCGAAGAGCTATTGCATAGAGGACTTGATGCTAGAGCTAAAAAACTCGCCCCGTTTCAGGCTGCTTGGGCGGGTGATTGGTTTGTGGCTAGAACGGGTTATACGGGTGAAGAGGGCTATGAGCTGATTATGCCGGGTGCTGAAGCGGTCACTTTTTGGCGGGCTTTGGCTGCAAAGGGCGTTACTCCATGTGGTTTGGCTGCACGTGATACATTGCGGTTGGAAGCGGGAATGAATCTATATGGTTCTGATATGGATGAAAATTTTACGCCACTTGAGTCTGGGCTAACTTGGACTGTTGCTTTAGAACCTTCAGATCGTGATTTTATTGGCCGTGCAGCTTTGATTGCTCAAAATGAGAAAGGGAATATTGCGAAATTTGTTGGTTTGGTTCTCGAAGATAAAGGGGTTCTGAGAAACCATCAGAAAATAGTTGTAGAAGGGGGCGGTGAAGGGGAAATTAGTAGTGGCGGTTTTTCTCCAACCATGAACCGCTCCATCGCTTTGGCAAGAGTCCCTGCCGGAACGGGAGACCGCTGTGAAGTCGATATTCGAGGCAAACTGAAAGCAGCTCAGGTGGTAAAGCCCAGTTTTGTACGCAATGGAAAAGTATTAGTTAATTTAGATTAGAGGATAAAAAGATGAATAACACTCCAGCAGATTTAAAATATGCAAAAAGCCATGAGTGGGCAAAATTAGAAGAGGACGGTACGGTTCGCGTTGGCATATCTGATCACGCACAAGAGGCGTTGGGTGATATCGTTTTCGTCGAGTTGCCAGAAGTGGGTGCAGAGGTTGAAGCCGGTGGTGATTGTGCGGTTGTTGAATCAGTTAAAGCTGCTTCTGATATATATAGCCCTGTTTCGGGTGAGATTGTTGCCGTTAATGAAGCGCTATCCGATTCACCCGAGGCGATCAATGAGGATGCCTACGCAAACTGGATTTTTATCGTTAAGCCATCAGATGTTTCAGAATTAGATCAGCTGCTGGATGCTGCGGGTTACGAAGCAATCGCAGACGACCACTAAGTTTTATTACGAAAAAATTGTAGGTTGGGCAAAGAAGCGAGAGCGGCATGCCCAGAAGTTTTTGTTAGGAAGGCCCATTTTTGTTGGGCACGCTGCGCTTTGTCCAGCCACGGACTTCGTGCTGAAACGTTAAAGTATTAAATCAGGTACACAGAGATGCCATTTATACCGCATACCGAAAATGATGTAGAAAAAATGCTCGCTACAATTGGTGCAGAATCGATTGAAGCGCTGTTTGATGAGATTCCCAAAAATCTTCGTTGTGGTGATCTGAAAGGGATTCCCGATGGGATGAATGAGATGGAAGTGAGCCAGTTTATGTCACTCCGTGCAAATCTTGATGGGCAGCCACTCTGTTTTGTTGGGGCAGGTGCATATGAGCATCATATTCCTGCTGCAGTTTGGGAAATTGCCACGCGGGGCGAGTTCTATAGTGCGTATACCCCTTATCAGGCAGAGGCAAGTCAGGGTACATTGCAGCTGCTCTACGAGTTCCAGACGATGATGACACGCCTGCTGGCGATGGATGTTTCTAATGCATCGCTGTATGACGGCGCATCGGCATTGGCAGAAGCGGTATTGATGGCGGTTCGTGCCAATCGCAAATCAAAATCACGCCGAATCCTGATTCCTCGCTCATTAAATCCTGTTTATCGCAAGGTGGTTGAGGCAACCGTTAAGAATCAGAAGATTGAACTTGTTGAGCTGCCTTTCGATCTAGAAACCGGTCTAACGGATCTTTCTTCTTTGGAAGCATGGGTTGGTGAGGATGTGGCTGCGTTGGTAATTCCTCAAGCTAACTTCTTTGGCTTGCTAGAGGATGTTGATGCACTGAGTGATTGGGCTGCTCAAAATGGGGCACTTTCCATTGCAGTGGTTAACCCGGTTGCGCTGGGGCTGCTAGCACCCCCGGGTGAGTGGGGCGAATCGGGCGTTGATATAGCCTGTGGTGAAGGACAGCCATTAGGAGCGCCGCTGGCTTCAGGTGGCCCCTATTTTGGCTTTATGTGCTGCCGACAGAAGCATGTGCGACAAATGCCAGGGCGAATTATCGGTGCGACGGTCGATTTGGAAGGGAAGCGAGGTTATACCTTGACGCTTCAAGCGAGAGAGCAACATATCCGCCGCTCCAAAGCGACCTCAAATATCTGCACAAATCAGGGGCTTTTAGTTACGGCAGCGACGATTTATATGTCGCTGCTTGGGCCAGAAGGGCTAAAACGTGTTGCGACAAGTTGTTATCGTAATCTTAATCGTTTGGTTGAAAAGTTATCGGCACTCAATGGGGTCGAGAAATTATTTGATAACCCGGCTTTTCATGAGTCAGTGTTGCGTTTGGACCGGCCAGTTTCCGAGGTGCTAGAGGCGCTTGCGGATCGTAATATTCTGGGTGGTTATGACCTGAGCGAAGATTATCCAGAGCTGGGCAATGCGTTGCTGGTTTGTGCAACGGAAACACGCAACGAGAACGATTTTTCTTATTACGCGGCGCAGCTAGAGGATATTCTTGAAAATGGCTAGTGTACTTTTGCAGGGTAAGGCGGTTGCGCTGTCTGGTGAGTTTCCAGAGGTGGGTGGTCAGGCCTTGGACTTTCTCTTGGTTAACAAAAAACTCAAAGATGTCTCTCTTCAGACCTTTTCTGGCAGGAAGAAACTGATTTACAGTGTGCCGAGTCTTGATACGCCAGTTTGTGCGACAACGACTAAGAAACTAAATGAATTGGCGGCTAAATCCCCCGATCTTGCTGTTTTGGTGGTTTCGGCTGACTTGCCCTTCGCCATGGGCCGTTTCTGTGGTTCTGAAAAGTTGAAAAACTTGGTGCCACTCTCAACGATGCGCTCTGCTCAGTTTGCCACAGACTATGGACTGCTGATTTCAGAGGGGCCATTGGCCGGTTTGTTGGCAAGAGCATTGCTGGTTCTGGATGAGGCGAACAATATTGTTTTTGCGAGATTGACCGATGATATCGCGAGCGAACCCGATTTTGATGCGGCATTGGCTGCTGTAGTAGAGGATTGAAAAAATGCTGATTTTTGAACATTCACACAAAGGCCGCCAGTCGACAGCTCAAATGCCGCATGCAAGCGGTGATGCGATTGATCTGCCGGAAAAATTTCTGCGCAAGGAGCAGCCAGGACTGCCTGAAGTTTCAGAGATGGATGTGGTGCGCCACTATACACGCCTTTCTCAAAAGAACTTTTCGATTGATACCGAATTTTACCCTCTAGGCTCTTGCACGATGAAGTACAACCCGCGTGTTTGTAATACGTTGGCGAAATTGCCGGGTTTTATGGGACGTCATCCGCACGGTGTTGCATCACACGGGCAAGGCTTTCTTTCCTGCATGCATGATCTCCAAGAGATGCTAAAAGAGATCACCGGTATGAAGGCGGTTTCGCTAACACCTGCCGCTGGTGCGCAAGGTGAATTTGCCGGTGTGGCGATGATTCGTGCCTATCACGAGTCGCGTGGTGATGATGCGCGTCAGGAAATTCTGGTCCCTGATGCGGCGCACGGGACAAATCCGGCCTCTGCGGTGATGTGTGGTTACAAGGTGCGTGAAATCCCAACCGGTGCGGATGGTGATGTGGATGTCGAAGCACTTAAGGCTGTTGTGGGACCGCAAACAGCGGGAATTATGCTGACAAACCCTTCAACTGTGGGGGTGTTTGAGCGTAGTATCGAGGAGATCGCAAAGATTATGCACGATGCGGGCGGTTTGCTCTATTACGATGGCGCCAACTTGAATGCGATTCTCGGTAAAGTAAGACCGGGGGATATGGGTTTTGATGTGATTCATATGAACCTGCATAAAACCTTCTCCACGCCACACGGTGGTGGAGGTCCGGGTGCTGGTCCGGTTGGGGTGAGTGAGCGTTTGATTCCCTTTCTCCCTATTCCAATGGTTGGCAAAGATGATGAGGGTTATCGTTGGTTGACTGAAAAAGATTGTCCGCAGAGTATTGGCCGTCTTTCAGCATTTGCGGGCAACGCCGGCGTTTTGCTCCGTGCCTATATCTATGCAAGGTTGCTGGGGCGTGATGGGCTGCACCGTGTTGCGGATTACTCGGCCCTAAACGCAAACTATATGTTGAAACGTTTCATGGAGGCCGGTTTTGATGCGGCCTATCCCGAGCGTAGAGCGACGCACGAGTTTATTCTTACGATGAAGCGGCAGGCAAAAGAGCAGGGGGCGACGGCGATGGATTTTGCAAAGCGACTGCTTGATTATGGTTTTCACGCGCCGACGACCTATTTCCCACTGTTGATTCCAGAATGTCTGTTGATTGAGCCAACTGAAACGGAAAGTATTGAGACGCTTGATGGTTTTATTGATGTGATGATCAAGATTCAGGCCGAGGCAGAAGAGGATGTGGAGACTTTGAAAGGGGCGCCATATAGTCTGCCTGTCCGCCGTCTTGATGATGTGAAAGCTGCGAGAGAGCTGGATCTGGCTTGGAAAGGGTAAGACAAGACAAAGGAAGAGCGATGGCTGGGCAAAACTTAAAGGGGATAGCAAGGCTAACTGCGGCATGGTCAAACTCAATGGCGGGTTTAAAGGCCGCTTGGCAGCATGAAGAGGCGTTCAGGCAAGAGGCTTCGTTATTTCTCATCGGTGCGCCGCTTGGGTTTTGGCTCGGTGATGGTGCTGTTGAACAGTTGCTACTAGTGGGAAGCCTGATTATGTTGATGATTGTTGAATTGCTCAACTCGGCTGTTGAGGTGGCGATAGATCGTATCGGCATAGAGCGGCATGAGTTGTCTGGACGGGCGAAGGATATCGCCTCGGCAGCAGTGTTATTCGCAACTACCTTAACTGCGCTGACATGGCTGCTGATTTCTCTCGAACACCTAATAGATGGTTAATGCGCTTTGTCCATGTGGTTCAGGGAAATTGTCTAATGCGTGCTGTGGGCAATTAATCTTTGGGGAAGCTTTGGCAGGAACAGCTGAGCAACTGATGCGTTCACGCTATTGCGCCTATGTTTTGGGTGAAGAGGGGTATCTGCTAAAAACATGGCACTCATCAACGCGTCCAGCTACATTGAGTTTGTCAGATTCACCACAATGGAGAGGCTTGAAGATTATTGGTTCAACCGAATCTACGGTCGAATTTATTGCCCGTTATAAAGTGAATGGAAAAGCTGAAAAGATGCACGAAAAAAGCCGATTTATTAGAGAGGATGGTGAGTGGCGCTATCTTGATGGCGAACTGAATCCTAATTAACGGGTGGATATAGCTCATTGAGAGGGATGGATTTACCTGGCCCTACGACCATCCGAGCATGCTCTCTCTTCAGCTCTCGAGGCTCGGCTACACCACAAGAATGTGCAATTAGCCCTACACCGTATTCGACCTTTTTTTGATAGTTGGCAACTCTTACCGATTTTTTGGCTGGGACAAGCCCATGCTGCAGCTCTGGATTATGTGTTGTAATGCCGGTAGGACAACTATTCTTATTGCACTGCATCGCCTGAATGCAGCCGAGTGCAAACATGAAGCCGCGAGCAGAAACGACAAAATCAGCACCCATTGCTAGAGCCCAAGCGACTTTATCTGGAGTAATGAGCTTACCGGAGGCAATCACTTTGATCCGTTCGTTTAGATTGTAACGGGCGAGCAGGTCGACCAGAATTGGTAGGCTCTCGATTAGAGGAAGCCCAACATCATCCATTAACGGCATGGGTGCTGCGCCAGTGCCGCCATCTGAACCATCGACGGTGATAAAGTCGGGTGCCGATTCGATACCTCTTTTTAATATCTCTTCACATAGCGCCTCGAGCCAATCATCACCACTAATAACTGTCTTAAACCCAGTAGGTTTGCAGGTAACGTCACGGATATGGTTGACCATGTCCAGCAGCTCGTGGATATTGCTGATTTCGGGGTGGCGGTTTGGGCTAATAGAGGCTTCTCCTGCGGGAATGCCTCTAATTTCGGCAATCTCTTTCGTCACCTTTATGGCTGGCAGTATTCCACCTTTGCCGGGTTTGGCACCTTGACTTAACTTTAGCTCGAACATTTTTACTTGTGGATAGGAAGCAATCTTTCTTAGCTTTTCATTGCTTAGGTTGCCATTCTTATCGCGGACCCCGTATTTGGCGGTGCCAACCTGAAAGACGATGTCGCTGCCCCCTTCGAGGTGAGCCGGCGAAAGCCCCCCTTCTCCTGTATTCATCCAGCAGCAGGCGCTTTTTGCTCCTTGGGATAACGCCAGTATGGCTGGTTTTGAAAGAGCGCCATAGCTCATCCCGGAAATATTGAATATTGAGTGTGCTTCGTACGGGTTCTTGCAATAAGGACCGATGATCAGTGGGGGTGGTGTAACGGCATCTTTATCAAGTGTTGGAAATGCAGAATTGACAAAAAGAATGGTTCCTTCTGGACGCAAATCTTTGGTTGAGCCAAAGGCGACAGTGACATCGACCTTTTTTGCAGCGCGGTAAGCCCACGAGCGTTGTGCTCTGTTAAATGGCATCTCCTCTCTATCCATGGAGAAGAAGTATTGGCGAAAAAATTCACCAAGTTCTTCGAAAAGGTATCGAAAGCGCCCTATTAGGGGGAAATTTCTGCGAACGGTTGATACGGTCTGGCTGCGATCTTTAACGTAGATAAACAGTGCCGCTAAAGTGGCTGCGCCAATCGCTAGAATGAATAGCCCAGCCATCACCTCCAAGCTGGTGAGGATAAATTGTTCTAGCCCGTTTGATCTGTTTTCCATTAGCCTTTGTAGTGTCGTTTTACCCAATAGTCAACGCTGAGGTACTTGCCTCCACCGATAAAAAATAGGGCAAGCAACATGATGAAGTAGGTCATGCCGAACTCAATGCCATTATTGAGGATAACAATACTCCCTTTTTCGGTCAGCCATTGGTAGTTTCCGTGCTCTTGCAGAATCTCTTTCGCCCGACCTAATCTCTCTGTTGCCTCAATCGTTCGTTCGGTGGCAAACAGACCGTTTCCCTCAGCAATGGCAAGCCAGCCATTTGCTAGATGGACTTTAATGATGGCAACAAGCATTGTCACCATAAGAGGAATGGTAATCCAGCGGGTGGCCAACCCAAGTGCAAGTAATATTGCACCAATTACCTCTGTACCAGTTGCTAGTGCTGCCATTACTTCAGGAAAAGGTAGACCTAAGCCCCAATCTGGGTTGCCAAACCAAGCGGCTGTGTCTGAGAAGGCGGACATTTTTTTTGTGCCAGCCATCCAAAAAATTGGAACCAGGTAAGCCCTAAGGGCAAGCGGCCCGAGGAAGTCGACAGCTCGGGTTGCATCAAGTAGATCTTGAGATTTTTTAATGACGGACATTTGTGTTCCTTGGTTGTTTTTTAGGAGGTTAAATATACGACCGCATAAAGTGGTGAAAAATTTCCCTATCCTTTAAATAGTGTTTGCGCATGAGCGCCGGTATTGAGGAGCCCCTGATCAAGCCGCGATTGTTATATGCTGGCTGAGGTTTGGAGCCATTTCATCACAGCCTAAAGTTAACCAGATTTAATCAGATTACCCTTCATATAGGGCTGATATATACTGAATAGTAATACCGTCGCTTGAGAAAAGGGGAAATTTTTAGATGTGGCTCGATAGTGGTTCGCTATATAGGTCGGCAAAATGGCTAGGACTTGGGTTTCTTTTGTTATCCAGTTTGGTTATTAATAATGCTATGGCTGGTCTGACTAACGAAATAGGGTATTTAGCGTTAAGCGATGGTATAGAGCTGCGCTACAGAATCGCTTCTCCAGCAGAGGGCGCTATCCGTGGTTCTGTTTTGCTATTACAGGGCCGTGCAGAAAATATTGAAAAGTATGCTGAACAGATCGATCGCCTGACCCAAGCTGGGTTTTCTGTCTTTACCTTTGACTGGAGAGGGCAGGGTTTATCGAGTCGCCTGTTAGATGATTCCCATAAAGGTTATATCAACAGTTTCTCTGAATATATTGAGGATTTGGGCGAATTTGACCGCAAAATTTGGCATAAAATGGCGGGAGATGGAAAACGGTATTTGATTGCTCACTCGTTAGGGGGGCATGTTGCGTTAAGGTACATGGTTGAGGAAAAAGTGACTTTAGATGCGGCTCTTTTAGTTTCCCCTATGTTTGAGATCAATACGGCACCTTGGCCTCGACAAGTTGCTGAGCTGTTTGCAAGTACAGCGGTTTCGGTGGGGTTTGAGGAAAGCTATCTTCCTGGTTCTGGGCCATATGCTGGAAGGGTGTACTCAAAAAATAATGTTTTAACTAGCGACGCAAAGCGTTTTGCAGTTTTGCCCAAAACTGTTACAGCAAATCCTGATCTTGCATTAGGTGGTCCAACATTTGGCTGGCTTAATGCTGCTTTTACTTCGATGAGGCAGATCCACCTGAAAGGGTATGTTAGACGACTTGAGATGCCGATAACTGTGTTGTTGGGAGAAGACGATAGCGTTATTAATCCACCTCTTGTTCGTCAGTTGTGCGAAAAAATTGTTAGCTGCAAACAGGTAGATATTAAAGGGGCAAAACATGAAATAATGATGGAGAAAGAGCCGGTTCAGGAGTTGCTTTGGGTTCAAATCGAAGAGGCCTTTCGTTAAAAATAGCCTCCTCAGGTGCCTTTATTATTGAGCTTTAGAGGCGGGAGTGATTTCGAAGCGCTCAAACCATTGATTATTTTCTACCGATTTACTAAGAATAATGTTGGTAGAGTGCCCCATGAATTGGAGGGCAGCTAGCTGGTTCTGAAAATACTTCCCAGGTGGAACGAGCAGTTGACGAGAGGGCTTCGAAGCGGAAAAACTTTGCAGCATAATGGCCGGTTGCTGACTTTGTTGTTCAGCATCAGGCAAAGACAGTGTGCAGTAACCAAGATGGCTTGAAATGGTTTTTATACCGGCGGATAGTGTTGTTGCTGTTCGCTTTCTTATCCACTGAACCGTGCCAATTGTTAGCCCCTCTCGGGCATAACGGTTTCCAATGTGAAAAGCGATGATTTGACCCACTTGCATTAGCGGCGTTTCGAGTGGTATTTCCTCTAACCCAATTCCCTGTTCAGAGGAGTCGATTTGGGAGCAGCGTACGAGCGATGAATTCTCTTCTTTGTGCGCGTTTAATAGATAGTCGAGAGAGTTGGGTGCGTTGCTTTTTTCTACCTCTTCGGCAGATTCCTCGTTCAATAGATTAAATATGGGTTCAAGGCTAACACCGAGCCAAACATTATTAGATGAAGGTTCTCTAGGACTCTTTCTGCGAGGGCTTGTGCGCCAATGTTCACGCATGGATTCGAGTAGAGATTCAATTTGTTCGGGGTTGGAGAGACGCCCTGTAAAGTGAGGAAGCTGTGGCAAGGCACCAGTATTTAGTGAGTGTAATTTTACTTTTAGCTCCTCTACAACCGCTCGGGTATCAAGTAGACGATAGTTGTTGGCATCAAAATTTGAAAAGCTTGAGGAAATAATGGTCGGCGGATTTTCCCCGAGCAAATTAACCATAAAAGTGTAATCACTACTGTTTTTGCTTGTGAAGGGAGTGATTACTAGCTTGCTTGCAAGATCATCCGTGTAATAAAGGATCGACCATAAGTCGTCTCTATTGTGCTGATAGGGGTCAAGAAGAGCTAAAAGACAGGACTGTTTGTATAGCTGTGAGATGTTGAAAGAGCGGGACTGATTGTTTTGTACCTCCACAATTTTGCGTTCATTTAGTTCGCTTTGCTCTGCTAGGCGGTAAGCCGTATGAAGCTCTCGCCAGAGATGGCTTGGGTATTGGGCGTGATCCATGTAAGCCGTAATGAGCTCAAGAGAGAGAAATTGCGTGGTCTGAATTAATGCGGAATGAAGAATTGTCTTTTTACCACGAAGCGAGCTGCCATCAAGAACCTCGTTGAGGGTGATTTTATAGCCAAATGCAAACTCGCGAGTCATTGCTTTAAGCAGCTTGTCTGTGTTGACCTGTTTTTTTCCGTAGGCCGTTGTGGTCGAGGTGAGCGCTAGCATCCTCATCGACTGGTATAGCACCCAGTATGCTTTTCTATAGTGCTCTAGAAGTTGGTGCCGCGTTTTAAGAGGGCAGAGGTTGCGATTAAGAATCTGAACGCTATTTAGTAGGGTTCGTGCTGTCGGAACAGGGTCTGCATAGGGTAGTTGCTCGACCCACGTTTTTACTTTCGCTTGATTGGTTTCCAACTGTGGATTTTGAACCAAACTTTGGGCCGGAACGGTAAATTTGAAAAAATTCATAGCGCTATTATTTAGGTAGCCCAGCTGAAATGAAAGCTAATAATCGTGGTTGCCATCTCAATTGCAAAATTCCTTTATGTTTTTTCGTGCAGCTTTAATGTTGGCTTGACGCTCTTCCTCATTTAGCCGTTTGTAGTTCCCGCTACTATCTTTAACAAGTCTATTGGTTGGCCCTTCATAAACGGCCAGATTCTGTTTGGCTGTAGCGCAGTTTTTCTTTTTGATAGCAGAGAGCCTTTTTTCTTCGGTTGCTTTGTCAGCAGCTCGTTGTTTGTCGTCATTATCGCGGGTGAATTTTTCTAGAACTTCAACGGCAGACGGTCTAGCGCTGTTTGAGGTTTTTTTGCTTTTAACCGTTACCCGTTCAGCTTTGCTGTTTTTAGGGGGTGTTTGCGAGTAAACCGTTTCACCATGCTCGCCGGAGTATTTAAAGGCGGGAGCAGAAAAGCCAGATAAAGAGGGCAAAAGAAGACATGCAAATATAATTAGTTTTTCAATACTGCGTGGACTCTTTTTCATGGTGGTTCCTGATAATTTAGTAAAAAGCATAGGGCTAGGACTATACTCCCAAAGTGCCTGTTTAACTTGCCTTCACTAAGTATAGGTCGAGTTGAAAAATATGAAAGGTTCTTGACTAAAGGGCTGAAAATCAGTAACTTGTCTGGTCAATTTTTGGTTGGTGATTTGGTTTTTTGTCAATATTGGCGTTTACTGAAACGTCGTCTCTTTATTCAGGGGAAGTAAATCGTGGAGCTCAGTGGGGCAGAGATTTTAGTCCAAAGTCTTAAGGACGAGGGCGTCGAGTACATTTTTGGTTATCCAGGTGGATCGGTTCTTCATATCTATGATGCTTTGTTTAAGCAGGAAGATGTGAAGCATGTTTTGGTACGCCATGAACAGGGAGCTACACACTCTGCCGATGGATATGCGCGTGCTACTGGAAAGCCGGGTGTTGTGCTTGTCACGTCTGGACCTGGGGCAACAAATGCGGTGACTGGTATCGCAACAGCCTATATGGATTCTATCCCGATGGTCGTTGTTTCTGGACAAACTCCAACGCCAATGATTGGTAGTGATGCTTTCCAAGAAGTTGATACAGTTGGGATTACACGGCCATGCGTTAAACATAACTTCCTTGTGAAGGACGTTAGAGATATTGCCGAGACAATAAAGAAGGCATTCCATATTGCCTCAACAGGTCGTCCGGGCCCTGTTTTAGTTGATATTCCTAAAGATGTAACCGATCCAGCAGTTCTGGTTTCATACGAATACCCGAAAAAAGTTTCCATGCGCTCTTACAATCCTTCTGTAAAAGGGCATAAAGGGCAGATCAAGAAAGCACTGGAGCTTATGTTGCGAGCACATCGCCCAATACTTTATACGGGTGGGGGTGTTGTCCTCGGGGAGGCTTCTGATGAGCTTGTAGCGTTGACCAAGAAATTGGGCTTTCCGATCACCAATACGCTTATGGGGCTTGGCTCTTATCCTGCTACAGAGAGGCAGTTTATTGGAATGCTCGGCATGCACGGAACTTATGAAGCCAACAAAGCAATGCATGAGTGCGATACATTAATCGCTATCGGTGCGCGTTTTGATGACCGAGTGACGGGAAAGCTGAGTGAATTCTGCCCGAACGCGACAATTATTCATGTCGATATCGACCCTGCCTCGATCTCAAAGAATGTGAAAGTTGATGTGCCAATTGTTGGTGAAGTCAAAGGGGTTCTGAAGGAGATGCTCAAGCTGCTTAATAGTGGTGAGTTTTCCCCAAAACCTGAGCTTATCAGTAAGTGGTGGGAGCGAATTGAGAAATGGCGCTCTTATAACTGCTTAGATTACGATCGTGAGAGCAAATTAATTAAGCCGCAGTATGTGGTCGAACAATTGTATGAAGTGACCAACGGCGAAGCTTTCGTCACTTCAGATGTGGGGCAGCACCAAATGTATGCCGCCCAATACTATAAATTCAATAAACCACGCCGCTGGATTAATTCAGGTGGGCTTGGGACGATGGGGTTTGGCTTGCCAGCAGCTATTGGTGTTAAGCTTGCTCACCCAGAGTCAGAAGTCGCCTGTGTAACGGGGGAAGGTAGTATTCAGATGTGCATTCAAGAATTATCGACGGCACTCCAGTACAAAACACCGATCAAAATCATTAACTTGAACAATGGCTATTTAGGAATGGTCCGCCAATGGCAGGAATTCACATACGAAAGCCGCTATTCACATTCTTATATGGATACCATCCCTGAATTTATGAAACTGGCCGAAAGCTATGGCCATGTTGGAATGCGAATTGATAAGAAAGAAGATGTTAGGGGTGCTCTAGAAGAGGCGTTTGCTCAAAAAGATCGAACAGTCTTCTTGGACTTTATTACCGATCCAACAGAAAACGTCTACCCAATGATTGAGGCAGGCAAAGGGCATCACGAAATGCGTTTGGCCCCAGGGATGATAACTGACGAGGATTTAGCCTGATATGCGACACATTCTTTCAATCCTTATGGAAAATGAGGCCGGTGCACTTTCTCGTGTTGCAGGACTTTTCTCGGCACGTGGTTATAATATTGAGTCGTTAACCGTTGCGCCAACTGAAGATCCAAGCATGTCTCGTATGACCTTGGTCACAAGAGGCAGCGATGAGGTGGTTGAGCAGATCACCAAGCAGCTGAACAAACTGGTCGATGTTATCAAGCTGATTGACCTAGCGGAGTCCGCTCATATTGAGCGTGAAATCATGCTTGTTAAGGTTCATGCTCAGGGTGGTTATAGAGAAGAGGTTAAGCGGCTAACCGAGATCTTTCGTGGCAGCATTATTGATGTCACAGCGAGCAGTTTCATTATCGAAGTGACGGGTGCTCAAGATAAATTGGATGCTTTTTTGAAGGCTTTGGAAGAGCAGTCGGTGTTCGAGGTTGTTCGTTCAGGTGCAACAGGAATCTCACGTGGTGAGAAGGGGCTACACCTCTAAATAGGGGGTGGTGGCTTTACAATTTTTAGATGTAAATACAGTTAATAAAGAGGATTTTTAGATGCAAGCGTATTATGACAAAGATGCAGACCTGTCGATTATTCAAGGTAAACAGGTAGCGGTAATTGGTTATGGCTCACAGGGGCATGCCCATGCGAATAACCTGAAAGATTCGGGTGTAAATGTTGTAGTCGGTTTGCGTCCAGGCTCTGCGTCGGTTGCAAAAGCTGAAGCGGCTGGCCTTGTGGTTAAATCGGTACCTGAAGCGGTTGCTTCGGCAGACTTGGTTATGATTTTGACGCCTGATGAGTTTCAAGCGCAACTTTATAAAGAAGAGATTGAGCCTAGCCTTAAACAGGGTGCAGCGCTTGCTTTCGCGCATGGCTTTGCGATTCACTACAACCAAGTTGTTCCTCGTGCGGATCTTGATGTCATCATGATTGCACCTAAAGCACCAGGCCATACAGTTCGTAATGAGTTTGTTAATGGTGGCGGGATTCCTGACTTAATCGCTATTTACCAGAACGCATCTGGCGCAGCTAAAGAGCTGGCACTTTCTTATGCTTCTGCAATTGGTGGTGGTCGTACAGGTATTCTCGAAACTTCATTCAAAGACGAAACAGAAACAGATCTGTTTGGTGAGCAAGCGGTTCTTTGTGGCGGTTGTGTTGAGCTGGTTAAAATGGGTTTTGAAACGTTAGTAGAAGCCGGTTATGAGCCTGAAATGGCTTACTTTGAGTGTATGCATGAACTGAAGCTGATTGTTGACCTGATGTATCAAGGCGGCATTGCTAACATGAACTACTCAATTTCAAACAATGCTGAATACGGCGAGTATGTTACCGGTTCTAAAGTGATTAATGATGAATCTCGCAAAGCAATGCGCGAAGCACTGAAGAATATCCAAAATGGTGAGTATGCTAAGCAGTTCATCGTTGAAGGAGCCTCTAACTATCCATCAATGACAGCAAACCGTCGTAACAATGCCGCGCACCCTATCGAGCAGGTAGGTGAGAAGCTACGTTCAAATATGCCGTGGATTACAGCTAACCAATTAGTTGATAAAGGTAAAAACTAAGTTCACTATAAACCAGCCCCATATCTATTTGGTGTGGGGCTGGTTTTTTAATTCTTAGCCTTAAAAAAAGGGGGAAACTCTGGTGGATAAAGCAAACCCTCTCAAACCGCGTAGCCGGGGAATTTACCTTCTTCCCAATCTGTTTACGACAGCCGCACTGTTTGCCGGCTTTTATGCGATTACTGCATCCATGGCTGGTCGTTTTGAACTGGCAGCAATCTCAATCTTCATAGCGATGGTTCTAGATGGTCTTGATGGCCGTGTCGCCAGAATGACTAATACACAGAGTGAATTTGGCGCGCAGTACGATAGTCTGGCCGATATGCTTTCGTTCGGGGTTGCCCCTGCGTTGGTTATGTACACTTGGGCGCTTATTCCTCTGGGTAAGTTAGGATGGTTAGCTGCTTTTATCCATGCGGCAGGTGGCGCGCTTAGGCTGGCTCGGTTCAATACGCAGATTGAATCAGCAGATAAACGTTATTTTCAAGGTCTCCCAAGCCCTGCAGCAGCAGCGATATTAGCAGGTTTTGTTTGGGTGGCTGTGGATCTTGAAATGACTACGAGCCAATTAAGTTGGTTTGCGCTAGTGCTAACTATTTCAACGGGTTTGTTGATGGTTAGTAATTTCCGCTATAGCAGTTTTAAAGAGATTAACTTCCGGGGCAAGGTGCCATTTATTGTGGCGATTGCGGTGATGCTTGGTTTTGCGGTTATTTTTATTCAACCCTCCGTCACTTTATTTCTGATTTTCTTGGGTTATGCGGTCTCTGGTCCTGTAGTAACGCTGGTTGAATTAAGAAAACGGCGCGCCAAACGGAACCAGTAGCACCTTTTTTCGTGAATAAGGACAAACTCGACTATCTTGATGCAATGGATATTCAGGGCTGGGCTCTGAGGGAAAAGCCTATAGCCAAACAGCAGGACTGTCCAAGTGAGTCGGTTGCTTTATCGAGTGAAGAGCCGGGAAAACTTTCAGCGATGGGTTGGAGTGAGCTCAAAGATTGTGTTCAGAATTGCCAAAAATGCTCACTACATTTAACTCGAACCCAGACAGTTTTCGGTGTGGGCGATCAATCTGCAACATGGATGCTTGTTGGCGAGGCACCTGGCAAGGATGAGGACCTTCAAGGTAGGCCATTTGTGGGTAGGGCCGGCCAGCTTTTAACAGAGATGCTGACCGCAATAGGACTCACTCGTGAGGCGGTTTTTATTGCCAATACCATTAAGTGTCGTCCACCAAACAATCGTGATCCAGAGCCCGAAGAGAGCGAGAGTTGTCGGGGTTATCTGCAAAGACAGGTTGAGCTTGTCCAACCAAAAATTCTTCTTGCGTTTGGCCGCATAGCGGCACAAAACCTACTTGGTACAGAGCTGCCTTTAAAAGAGCTAAGGGGAAAGGTTCATTATTACGGGGTAGACAAAATTCCGGTAGTGGTAGTCTATCACCCAGCTTATTTGCTGAGATCATTAACTGAAAAACGTAAGGCGTGGGATGATCTTCAGCTTGCCCTTAAGGTGCGAGGATAATGGGACTTTTCGATCTGTTCAAAAATGTGGTGATAGGTGAAGATTCACTCAAGGATGCTTTAGAAAAGTCGGGTGCAGAATTTCGGCCAATGAATGAAGAAGATCTTTGGGGGGTTATGGCGATAGAAAGCAGGGTCTATCAATTCCCATGGAGTGAGCGAATTTTCCGTGATTGTCTTTCGAGCGGTTATAGCAGTTGGGTTTACGAGGGCGCTGGTGTAATTGTTGCTTACGGCATCGTTTCAGCCGCAGCAGCAGGTGAAGCGCACATTTTAAATATCTGTGTCCATCCTGATGCACATATGTGCGGATATGGGCGAAAAATGGTTGAGAAGCTAATCTGCGTAGCAGCAGAACACAAGGCGGAAACTATTTTTTTAGAGGTTCGGCCTTCAAATCATGGCGCTATCAAACTTTATGAGAGGCTTGGTTTTGAAGAGATAGGTCGCCGTAAGAGTTATTATCAGGCGCTTGCTGGAGAGCGCGAAGATGCGCTCATGATGTCGTTTAAAATCGAGGGCAATGCTACTTTTAAGGACTTCTGCTAACCAGAGACAGTGGCTAGCAGAAGTCTAAAGAGAATAAATTGCTAGCCCACGATGGCTAGCAATACGCCGGCAGCAACGGCCGATCCGATTACCCCAGCAACATTAGGGCCCATAGCATGCATGAGCAAGAAATTATGCGGGTCGGTCTCTTGCCCTACTTTGTTGGCAACGCGGGCCGCCATGGGAACGGCAGAAACTCCAGCCGCACCAATGAGTGGGTTCACTTTTCCACCTGTTAGCCGGTACATCAGTTTTCCCATGAGCAGACCTGCTGCTGTGCCAATAGAAAAGGCAAGCAGTCCAAGCACTAAAATGCCGAGCGTTTCAGGGTTCAGGAATTTATCTGCTGATAGCTTTGAGCCAACGGCAAGACCTAAGAAGATCGTCACCATATTAATTAATTCATTTTGTGCGGCATAGCTCAGGCGGTCAACAACGCCACATTCTCTAAGCAGATTACCAAAGGCGAGCATGCCAATAAGCGGGGCTGATGCTGGTAACAGGGCGGCAACGAGAGCAAGCAGCAGGAGAGGGAAAGCAATACGCTCCTTTTTGGAAACATCGCGTAAATGCACCATTGGTGTCTTGCGCTCTTCCTGTGTTGTTAGCAGACGCATGATTGGTGGCTGGATAATTGGAACCAGTGCCATATATGAGTAGGCCGCTACAGCGATAGCGCCCATTAGGTCAGGAGCCAGCTTTGATGCTAAGAAAATGGCGGTTGGCCCGTCAGCACCTCCAATGATAGCAATCGCTGCGGCATCGGAAAGGGAGAACTCCAAGCCAGGAATGAAATTCATTGCCAGTGCGCCGATCAGGGTGGCAAAGATGCCAAATTGTGCAGCTGCCCCCAACGCTAGCAGACTGGGCATGGCGATTAAGGCTCCAAAATCGGTGAGCGCACCAACTCCCATAAAGATAAGCAGCGGAAACATTCCTGTGTCAATGCCTGAATGGTAGAGTATTCCCAGCAACCCATCTGGCCCACTGATACCAGCAACAGGGATATTGGCAAGAAGGCCACCAAAGCCGATAGGAATCAGAAGGAGCGGCTCAAACTCTTTGGCAATGGCTAAATAGATAAGCAGTATGCCGATGCCACTCATTAAAAGCTGGCCCCAAGTAAAGTTTGCTAAACCGGTTGATTCCCAGATCTGAATTAGACCATTTTCCATGACGCGACCTTTTAGCTGATTTGAAGAAGAGGAGCTGCTGCTGGAACAGATTCCCCCTCTTTTGCAAAAATATGGGCAACCGTTCCAGATTGGTTGCAACGAATCTCTGTTTCCATTTTCATCGCCTCAAGAATGACAACGACATCGCCATCATTAACTTGATCGCCCGGAGCAACAGAAATGCGGACAATGTTGCCAGCCATTGGAGATAGTAGTGGTTTGGCATCTGCACTGGGTGCAGCAGGCGTCTCTTCTACTTTTGTGGCTGGTGCTGCACACGCAGATGTGGGAAGCACTTGAGCGATTGTGCCGCCAGGCGCAACTTCTACGTTAAACAGCGAGCCGTTCACAACCACATCGTATTGAGTGTTCTCTTTTTTCGCTGCAGCTTCAGCGGATTCGAGCGTAGGTACGGGTTCAAAGGCTTCGGGATTGTTTCTGTTTTTGATGAAATCTAAGCCTACCTGAGGAAATAGCGCGTAGGTTAAGACATCATCAATTTTGTTTTCAGCTAGCTCGAGATTGTCGCTCTCCACTTTCCCTTCAAGCGCTGCAGAAAGTTTGTCCATTTCTGGGTCAATTAGATCGGCTGGTCGGCAAGTGATTGGCTCTGCGCCGTCTAAAACACGTGCTTGTAGCTCCTTGTTGACGGGGGCTGGTGCGGCACCATATTCGCCTTTAAGAACGCCAGCAGTCTCTTTGGTGATGGTCTTGTAGCGCTCGCCTGTCAGAACATTGATCACAGCTTGTGTTCCGACAATTTGAGATGTTGGTGTTACCAGCGGTAGATAGCCAAGATCTTTGCGGACATTGGGAATCTCTTCTAGAACAGCATCAATTTTGTCGCCTGCATTTTGCTCGCGGAGTTGGCTCTCAAGATTGGTCAACATGCCTCCAGGAACTTGTGCAACTAGGATTCTGGAGTCCACACCTTTCAGTGCCCCTTCAAATGGCGCATATTTTTTGCGAACCTCTCTAAAGTAGGCGGCAATCTCTTCGAGCTGGTTTAGGTCTAAGCCGGTATCTCTATCGGTTCCCTGCAGCATGGCAACAAAGGATTCAGTTGGAGAGTGTCCGTAAGTCATGCTCATTGATGAGATGGCTGTATCGAGCATATCCAGGCCGGCTTCAACGGCTTTATGGCAAGTGGCAACGCTCATTCCTGTTGTGGCGTGTGAATGAAGTGCAAGCGGGATAGAGCAACTTTCTTTTAGGCGAGAGACAAGCTCTGCCGCATCATGGGGGCGAAGAAGCCCTGCCATATCTTTAATTGCAATCGAGTGGCAGCCTAAATCTTCCAGCTTTTTACCCATCTCGACCCATGTGTCGAGTGTATGAACCGGGCTGTCGGTGTAAGAGATGGTTCCTTGGGCATGTTTGCCTGATTTGATTACCGCTTTAACCGCAGTATCAAGATTGCGGACATCGTTCATCGCATCAAAAACGCGAAAAACATCCATTCCAGTTTCAGCAGCACGCTCGACAAAAGTTTCAACAACATCATCAGCGTAATGGCGATAACCCAACAGGTTTTGACCGCGTAATAGCATCTGTTGTGGTGTGTTTGGCATTGCCTCTTTGAGTAGGCGTAGGCGTTCCCATGGGTCTTCACCCAAGTAGCGGATGCAGGAGTCAAAAGTGGCTCCACCCCATGTTTCTAGAGACCAGTAGCCAATTTTGTCGAGTTTCTCGGCAATAGGAAGCATATCTTCGATGCGTAGCCGAGTCGCAAAAAGTGACTGATGTGCATCACGCAGAACAACGTCGGTTATTTTGAGTTGGTTTGTCATAATTTAAAGCCTAGCTGTTTGAACGGTAACGATGAATAGCGATAGAAATGGCAGTGAGCAGCTCTGGGTCTGTCACTGGTTTATCAGGTGTAGAGACGCTTTGTGGTACAGAAATAGGAGGCTCTACATGTGGCGCGTATTTGTGAATTAATGCTGACACCCCTTTTAGGATAAAGATCAGCAAACTGAGGATGAAGAAGACCATGCCCATTCCAAGCAGCATCAGGTCTACACCTTGCGCAATTAATTCTTCAATATTCATAATTATCTTGATTTTTTAGAACATTCCAATCGTTCAGTTTAGCCAAAACAGTCTAAATGTCAACTTTTCTGGTCTGTTCTGGTGATCTAAATAAACTCTAAGAAGGGGGCTACTCTGCCTGAGAAGCCTTAATTTATAAGGCTTAACATCAGTGTGAGTGTTGTGCCGAGGTTAACAATAATGGTGGAACCACAAGTTTGTTCGAGCTTTTCTGGATCTTTGTCTTGGCTGGAGTTTAGGAGGTAAGAGGCTTTTAACGACATAATAAAGAAGGGCAGATAGAAGAGAGTAGCGAACTGTGGCAGATGCCCTTCTGAATGTAACTGATAAAAGATTATCCAAGAGATGATATTCGCTAATAGATAAAGTTTTCTGGCAAAAGCTTTTCCAAAGCGGACAACAAGATTTCTTTTGCCTGTTTGCAGGTCGGCTGGATAGTCAGGAAATTCATTAATAAGAATAATATTAAAGCAGCTTAGCCCAATGGGTATGGCCATCAAATTTGCCTGAGCAGAAAATTCACCAGTCTGTAGATAGTAAGCGACCGTAATGGATAGCCAGCCGTAACAAAAAGCAATCATGATTTCACCAAGCCCTCTTTCAACAAGGCGTAGCGGTGGTTTTGAGTAAAACCAGGCGCAGAAAATTGCGATAACTCCTAAAGGAATGGTGAGAGGGCCGCGATCAAAGGCAAATTGAAGCGTTAGGCCGAGTATGACGGCGATTACAATCGCGAGATAGGCGACACGTTGGACTTGATGAGGAGAAAGTAGCTCTTTTACCAGAATCTGACTGCCACCAGAAAAACGGTTTCGTTCCAATGTTGCTGAAAGCCGATCAACCTCTAAATCGGCAAGCTCTCCAGTCAAATGACAGGCGAGCAGAATAGAGATGACCGCGCATAGGCTAATAATTAAAACAGGCCAATTAAAAGGGCTGGTCGTTTGCGCGGCAAGCATTGAGCCAAGTAGAAAAGGAAGGAGTGCGGGAGAGAAAAAGGGAATCCTGGCCAGCAAAAACCAATTTTTGATGTTGTTATTCACAAGCTATTTTATCTTTTATGCGCGAGTATATGTTTTATAAAACTGAGTTGTGAGGAAGAACTCTACCTTCCATTCCACCGAAACTTATCTGCTGTGGGTATTTATGCCCTGTGGGTATAATGTCTCTATTTGAAGATTATAGGTTGTTTATGGCTGACGATACACTGCAAGAAAACGCACTGAGCTCAACTGAATACCAGATGATTGTCGCGCCTTCTCTTAAGGTGACGGCAGAATTGGCAGCAAGGCGGGGAGACCCAACATTACAAGCTGATTTACCGGTAATGTTGGCTTTGATCTATTTAGTAACGGGTTTGGCTGGGTATTATCGAGAAGAGTGGGCTGACCTTTCGGGAGGCACGAACGAAGAGGCCCTGCAAGCAGCCCCTATGGCGGCTTGTGTGATGGTTCTCAAGCAGGCCGGGTTGGATGAGGCGGCATCAAATCAGTGTCAGAAAGCTTTGCAAGGCGCCTACCAAATGACGCTTGATGCGGAGCTGGGTTGGACGGCAAAAGGGCTTATTGAGACTGCTTGGAGGCATATCACTAATGATAAGCGTGACTTGGCGCTTGCCTCGCTAAATAGTGCTGCGGAGCAATTGGTCGCAGCGATAGAGGTTTGGGAAAGTAACCGCTCAGCTAAACACTAAAGGTGATTTGGGAGGGCCAATAAACGTGATCTCAACAAGGCTTGTTTTCATGTTCACCTTCATGATTTTCTTGAGTGGTTGCGCGACAATGCCGTCAGCCCGGTTGGATAATATCTGTGAGATATTCCGTGATCAGAGTGATTGGTACGACGACGCCAATGATGCGTTCAAAAAATGGGGGGTACCGGTTCATGTGCAGATGGCGATTATTCATCAAGAATCTAGGTTCTATTCTGATGCAAAGCCCTCTTTTGAGTGGTTTCTGTTTATTCCTCTAGGTCGACCCTCAAGTGCATACGGATATGCGCAGGTACTAGATAGCACTTGGGATTGGTATATTGATTCGACGGGTAATTGGGGCGCAGACCGTGATGACTTTGAAGATGCAACTGACTTTATCGGTTGGTATGTGTCGGTCAGTAGTCAAAAGCTGGGTATTTCAAAATGGGATGCCGGTAAGCAATACCTTGCCTATCATGAAGGGCATGGCGGTTATAAGCGGAGAACTTATAACCGAAAACCTTGGTTGGTAAGGGTAGCCAAGAAGGTTGACAGGCGGTCAAAACGATATCGCGGCCAGCTAGCGAGTTGCCGGGATGAATTGGAAACGAGCTGGTGGCAATAAACCACGGTAAAAACAAGATTAAATAAGGTAGTGCAGTAGTGCAAAATCAGAAAAGCTTTACGTTGTTCGCAACGGCGCCAAGAGGTGTCGAACGATTACTATTTGATGAATTAAAGGCGATCGGTGCAGAAGCGGTTACCGAAAAGCGCGGTGGTGTTAATTTTCAGGGTGACTTGGAGATGGCCATGCGAGTTTGTCTGTGGAGCCGCTTGGCAAACAGAGTGTTATTGCCGCTCAAAAAGTTCAGAGCAGAAAGCCCAGAGGCTTTGTATGACGGTGTGAGAGCGATTGACTGGGCGGAGCATTTTGACGTTGACCAGAGTTTTGCCATCGATGCAAAACTAAGCAGCTCAAAAATAAGCCATTCACAATATGCTGCGCTAAAAGTGAAAGATGCTGTTGTTGACCAGTTTAGAGAGAAGAGTGGCGAGCGCCCTTCGGTAGAGAGAGAGCAGCCCGATATCCGGATTAATCTTCATATTTACCGGGATGAGGCAACGATTAGTCTCGACCTTTCTGGGGATAGTTTGCATCGGCGTGGTTATCGTGCAGAAACAATGGCTGCACCGCTTAAAGAAAACCTTGCTGCAGCTATTTTGTTGAGAGCGGGTTGGCCAAAAATAGCGGAGCAGGGTGGAACACTATTCGATCCGATGTGTGGTTCGGGAACCTTCTTGATAGAGGGGGCGATGATGGCAGCTGATATCGCACCGGGTTACTTGCGAGATTATTATGGCTTTATTGGGTGGAAACAATTTCAGCCTGAAGCGTGGAGTAGCCTTACTCAAGAGGCTGAAGAGCGTAGAGAAAAAGGGCTGGAGCAATTGCCCGTAATAGCCGGCTCGGATGCAATTATTAAGACCGCGGGGATCGCGAAAGCAAATATAAAGGCTGCAGGGCTAGCCAATAAGATAACTATTTTAGGGCAGCCACTTAATCAGGTTAAGGCTGAGAACGATTGGCAGAGTGGCCTTTTTATCTGTAACCCACCTTATGGTGAGCGTTTAGGTGAGGTCGATAAGCTAAAACAACTTTATCATGAGATTGGTGTGATTCTTCAGGCCCGCTTCTCGGGTTGGAATGCATCCGTTTTTACCGGAAATCATGAATTGGCTTTCCAAATACCACTGCGCTCGCATAAAGCCTATAAGCTCTTTAATGGAGCGATTGAATGTAAGCTGTTCAATTTTGAGGTCAAGGCAGAGCGCTATTTTGAGGTGAAAGCCCCAGTGGCTGAAGGTATTTGGGGCAGCTCGGCAAAAACCGCACTATTGCCAGCCGAAGGGGAGTTGAGTGAAGGGGCCCAGATGCTGGCGAACCGCCTCAAGAAAAACCTTAAGAACCTGCGTCGTTGGGCAAAAAGAGAAGATATTAGCTGCTATCGTGTTTACGATGCTGATTTGCCAGAATATGCGCTGGCGATTGATCTATACGAAGGCGAAAAGAGAGCAGTTCATGTCCAAGAGTATGAGGCGCCAAAAACAGTTGATGCGGAGAAAGCGCTAGAGCGATTGCGTGATGCGCTTGCTGTAATTCCTGATTTGTTAGAAGTGCCGCAAGATGAGCTTTATCTTAAAGTCCGGCGGCGTCAGAAAGGAAGCTCTCAGTATGAAAAGCAAGATGTTTCGGGTGGCTTCTTTGAGGTGGTGGAGAATGGCACGAAATATCTCGTTAATCTAAAAGATTATCTCGATACTGGGCTTTTTCTCGATCATCGAACAACACGGAAAATGATTGCCGAACTAGCGGAGGGGAAACGGTTTTTAAACCTTTTTGCCTATACAGGAACTGCGACGGTTCAGGCTGCAATGGGTGGAGCAAGCTCCACTACCACTGTTGATATGTCGAACACCTACCTTGAATGGGCTAAGAAAAACCTCGCTTTAAATGGTTACAAAGGTGAGAAACATCAGCTTGTTCGTGCGAGTTGTTTAGATTGGTTAAAAGCAGAAAAAGAGAAAGGCAGCCGCTTCGATCTGATTTTTCTTGACCCGCCAACCTTTTCAAATTCCAAACGAATGGAAAATGAATTTGATCTGCAGCGAGACCATGTTGAACTTATTAATGATGCGATGGCGTTGCTTGCCCCTAAAGGGCTGTTGATCTTCTCAACAAATAATCGGAAATTTCGGTTGGGCAAAGAGAGCTTGTCAGAATGGTCTGTCGAGGATGTTAGCCGAAAAACACTACCGAAGGATTTTGAGCGGAACCCAAAAATTCATTATTGCTGGAAAATCAGCCGTTAAGCCTTTTTGTTTTGGAAGCTAAGGGGCGGAAGAAAACTAGAAATATCCCAAAAGCGAGTAGAAGAAAGGCACCGGTGGCAAAATTATTTGGGGTTATTACGCCCTCTTTTTTGCCAAATGTAAAAGGAAAATCGATCACCTCAGTCTCTCCATGTTTATTGAGAATGGTAATTAGTGTTGCGTATTTTTTCCCTTCTTCTGGTGTAAAGCTGAGTTCGAGTGTTCCGGTTTTATGTGTCTCAAGAGGAAGGGCCTGGACAGTTCTTCCATGATGTTCATCGGCGTGGTCTTGGGCTTGGCTGCCGGATACTTCAACGATTTGCATGCTGAGCGCCTTTTTGCGCAAAGAAGGCGTCACAAAATCGAGAACAATAACAGATTCAGAATAGGCCGGCAGGTCAGCGCAATAGGCCGACTTTTTAGATATTCCGGGCTGATAACTTGAAACCATGAGCTCACCGGCTTGAGCATAGAGCCTGCAGAAGTTTCCCGTGTTTCCCGCGCTACCGTGCGCGTAAACAGTGGGTAGGGTGATGAGGTTAATGGTAATGACTACAACTAAATATCTCAGGGAATAGGTCATTTTTTTATAGTGATAGAGCTTTTATGGTTTGACACTATCACTTGAACATAACCACATCAACCATATAAAACATAAGGTAAATAATGGGTTAGAGTGGGGATAATTCCGATTAAAGGCTGTTTTCTGGCTGATAGGATAGCTGGATACTATTCTGATTTTTCTTGGGAGCCGCCTCTTTTGTTGAGTATTTTGGTGATCAATGGCCGGACGAAGATAAAAAGGACGCCCAAAGTCATTAGTGATAATGCGGTTGCCGTTAGCGTAGAGGGTGCAATGGCAAACTGAGGTTTTGCAACGGTAATAGGAAAGGCGATGCTTTCAGGCTGGTCTCCTTCGTGGATAGTGATCAAAGCGGCGTACTGTTTGCTTTTTTCAGGCGTAAAGGTCAACTGAACACTTCCGGAAACATGCTGGCCGAGAGGAATAGTTGCAACCATTTTGCCGTGATATTCCTCAGCTTGGCTTTGGTCTCCAGACAATGCGATAAGTTTTATACCGAGAGGCGTCTTGCGCAATTTCTCATTGACTAAATCGAAGACAATGACAGATTTAGAAAGCGCCGGGAGATTAGAGCAGTATATTTCTCCCCCTGAAGTTTCTGGTTGGTAACTTGAGATCATCAACTCATGGTTCTTGATATGTATTCGGCAGAAATTGCCTTCATTATCAAACTGGTTGGCATAAGCTGGGGGAACCAGAAACAGGCAAACGAAAAAACCAAGAATGAAGGTTTTTAATAAATTGCTCATACACGGTTAGTCCGTCAGGGCTATTTTTAGTTCATGTGGGCAGTTGTGCGATATTTATAGGGCGTTAAAGGGAGGGGGGCACTCCACTGTAAAAGTGATCAGGCGATCGCGTTTTTGATCTTGGATAGAATTTCGTCGCCTGTTCCAGGTAGTCCAGAGCTATCCAGCGTAAGCGTGACTCGTCTTTCTTGCTCACTCAGCACCTCGCGATTCTCTTTTTGCTGAGTGAGAACAGCCAAGTCAGCTTCTGAAGGATCGTTGCCCCGTTTTGCACGCTCGTTTATGAACTGTTCGAGCTTTTCGTTAGGGGCTTCGGTATTGATAATCAGGAAATCAGCACCTAGTTTTTTGGCAAGTTGTTGTTGGGCTGCTCTATCACTCTGCTTAAGGAAGGTTGCGTCGACAATAGCCGGATAGCCTGATTTTATAGCTATTTCAGCGAGCTTAAGTAGTCTTTCATAAGTTTTTAGCCCTGTTTCTGAATCGTAAATTCCACGATTCACGCTTGATTCTGTTTTTGCCAAGGAATCAAAGCCAGTGAGTCGTTTGCGTTCGATATCTGAGCGGATACGGATGGCACAGAGCTCCTCTAAAACCATGCTTGAAACAAAAGATTTGCCGCTGCCAGAAAGGCCATGAGTAACCATTAAAAGAGGCTTTTTGTCGGTTGAAAGTTGTAACGCAAGGTCGATATAGCTCTGGTATTGGTCGATCTGTTGTTGGTATTCGGGTGATGCTTCATCCATATGGCCCATGGTGAAGCGGGCAATCTTTGCGCGAACCATTGCACGATAAGCGATGTAGTAATTGAGTAGAGCAATACCTTCGTAATCGCCTGTTTTTTCGAGATAGCGATTGAGTAGACGGAACGCGTAACCCTTGAGGTCACGCATCATTAAATCCATAACGATAAAGGCAATTTCGTTGATTACATCGGTCCAGCGAAACTCATCATTGAATTCGATGCAGTCAAATAGAACCGGTTGGCCGTCGATTACAACGATATTGCCTAGATGTAAGTCTCCGTGGCATTCGCGGATAAAACCATTTTGGTGGCGAGATTCGAGTGTCGATTTAAGATATTGGAACTGGCGGTTACTCCATTCCTCAACCGTTTTGAGTTCGGAGCGTTCTTTGTCGTTAGTCAATAAAGGGAGTATCTGCTCAAAGTTTTGGCTAACGGGCGCCTGTACACTATCGGCTGTTCCGAGGGGGCTGTCTTGTTGTGCGATGGCTATTTCACTATGAAAAGCGGCGATTGCATCGGCCAATTTGTCGATTAAATCGGCATTAATCTCGCTAGAAGAGGCTAGGCGATCCATTAATCCCTCTTCGGGAAACTGTTTCATCTTAACGCAGTATTCGAATGGTTCATCGTCACCGCCGATTAGCGGATTTTCTGGCGTTCCGGTAATAGGGAGAACATCAAGGTAAAGGTCGGGGGCAAGCCGGTGGTTAAGGCGGAGTTCTTCCTCGCAATAGAATTTACGTTTCTCTAGCGTAGTGAAATTGAGAAAGCCAAAATCAACCGGCTTTTTGATTTTGTAGACAAATTCCCCAGTGAGAAGAACCCATGAGATATGAGTTTCGACCAGTTTGGTTTCTGGCGTAAGATTGAGGAGTGCGTTGATAAGTGGGTTGTCAGTCTGCGGTGTCATTTTGTCTTCTCAAGAATTACTTTGTTATTTTTAACGGAGAGCGATTGTGAGCCATCGAGGAAGTGTAGAAGTTTTTCGCCAATAATCGATTTTCTCCAGCCATTTAGGAGTGTGCTTTCATTAGGTTGGTTGAGTAACCTTTCCAGCTCCTTTCTTGATGCGAGTGTTGTAGGGTTAATTTTTTCTTGCTCCGCATAAATGCGTGTTACGGACATTAATATGTCTAATAAAGCCTCTTTCTCTGCCGATTTTTTGGAGGTTTTTTGGGGTGTTTTTGCCGGGATGGGTGCTCTTTTTGTCGCAGCATCAAGAAGATCAAGAATAGCTTCTCCCTGACGGCGGACTGTCTGTTCTGGAATGCCTCTTACTCTTTTTAGCTTGTCGATCGAATCAGGGCGCTGTCGAGCGATATCAAATAGGGCGTCATCTTTTAGAATCCAGTTTCTGGGGCGATTTGATTTTTGAGCTTGAGTTTCTCGCCATTCAGCTAACAGTTGAAGAGATGAGAGGCTGTCCCCTTTTAGTTTCCAAGCTGAGCGAATTCGATTCCATGCTAGTTCAGGACTGTTCTCATAGAGGCTGTTCTGAGTAAGCGCTTCAAAATCATTTTCTAACCATTCTAAGCGGCCGAGCTTTGTAAGTTGTTCACTCATAGCCTTATAAATCTGTGCGAGATAAATAACATCATCGGCTGCATAGGTGAGCTGTTCGGGTGAAAGTGGGCGGTGGCTCCAATCTGTACGAGAGTGTGTTTTTGGAAGCTCGATATTTAGGAGCGCTTTAACGAGATTTGCATAGCCAATTTGATCGGCGTGGCCAAGCAGTGGTGCGGCAATTTGAGTGTCAAATATAGGTGCAGGAATAGCGCCGCGAAGGTTAAAGAAGATTTCAAGATCCTGACGGCTTGCATGGAATATTTTGACAATATCTGTGCGATAAATTAAATCTAGTAGCGGGTCGAGTGATTCAATCTCCAAAGGGTCAATGCAGGCAACGCAATCAGTGGTTGCAATTTGCAGCAAGCAAAACTGAGGGGAGTAGGTTTTCTCTCGCATAAACTCGGTGTCGAGAGCCAGCCACTGGGAGTTGGCTAGCTGTTGGCAGAGAGTCGCCAGTTGTTCGTTGGAGTTAATTAGCAAGGGTGTTTGAATGGTTTTCATGGGGCAGAAGAATAACATCTCAGGGGCCATTAAAGTCACAGATTTGGCATAAATAAGACATGATTTGTAAAAGCGCACCTGAAGCGGCTTTTCACGTCTATGGATATTGTGTAAACTCAGCGATCGTCACGCGCTTTATGCGGGCATTATTATTTGTGACGCTTTGGCCAAAACAAAAACTAAGCCAACGTAAGAGTTAATCACTGACAGGAGTATAAGATGAAGAAAACGAGTTTAAAGGGAGCGATTATTAGCTGCCTGGCCGGTGCAGCAATCGGTTTTAGTGGTATGGCGTCGGCAAAGCACTTGCCAGGCGTGAGCGATGCAGATGTTCTTAATGATGCAACAACAACAGAAGATGTTGTCTCTTATGGGTTAGGTTCACAGGGACAACGTTTTAGCCCTCTGGATAAAGTTAACACTGATACTGTTAAGCATTTGGTTCCAGCATGGACATTTTCTTACGGTGGTGAGAAGCAACGTGGTCAGGAAGCTCAGCCAGTTGTTTCTAACGGAAGAATTTTCGTAACAGCCTCTTACTCTCGTCTATTTGCAATTGATGCAAGAACAGGCGACGAGCTGTGGGAATATAACCATCGTCTTCCAGATGGGATTCTACCTTGCTGTGACGTGATCAACCGTGGTGCGGCACTTTATGGCAACCTCGTTATTTTCGGTACGCTTGATGCGAAATTGGTTGCACTTGATGCAGACACGGGTAAACGTGTTTGGAGCAAGAAGATTGATGATTACAAAGCAGGCTACTCATTCACAGCAGCACCAATGATCGTTAACGGTATGGTCATCACTGGTGTATCAGGTGGTGAATTCGGTATCGTAGGCCGTGTAGAAGCGCGTGATGCAAAAACAGGGCGCATGCTTTGGAGTCGTCCAACAATCGAAGGCAATATGGGCTACAAGTATGTCCAGGTTGAAGGTAAGAAGAAGCCTAAGAAAGTTGAAAATGGTATCACTGGTGAGCTAAATAAATCATGGCCTGGCGACATGTGGAAACATGGCGGTGGCGCAACTTGGTTGGGTGGTACATACGATCCAGAAACAAACCTGATCTTCTACGGAACAGGCAACCCTGCTCCTTGGAATGCGCATACACGTCCTGGTGACAACCTTTATTCTGCGTCAACTTTAGCGCTTAATCCAGAAACAGGCAAAATTGTCTGGGCTTACCAGTCAAGCCCAAATGATGCGTGGGATTTTGATGGCGTAAACGAATTCATCTCATTTGACCTTAAGAAAGATGGAAAAGTTATCAAAGCGGGCGCGAAAGCTGACCGTAACGGTTTTTTCTACGTTCTTAATCGCACAAATGGTGAGCTGATTTCAGCAACCCCTTTTATTACAAAACAGGGCTGGACAACCGGTGTTGATATGGAAACGGGTCGTCCAATCGAAACAGGCGAACGCCCAGGCGCTCCTGTTACGGAAGGGAAAGACCATAAAGGCAAGCCTGTATTTGCAGTGCCTTCGTTCCTAGGTGGTAAGAACTGGATGCCAATGGCATACAACCCACAGACTGATCTGTTCTACGTTCCTGCAAACGAATGGGGCATGGATCTTTGGAATGAGCCTGTTACCTATAAAAAAGGCGCGGCTTACATCGGTGCGGGTTTCACGATCAAACCTTTGTATGAAGATTACATCGGCGCACTTCGTGCGATCGATCCTAAGTCTGGTGAGATTGTTTGGGAATACAAGAATAACGCGCCTCTTTGGGGTGGTGTTCTGACTACAGGTGGTAACTTGGTTTTTACTGGTACACCTGAAGGGTTCCTGAAAGCATTTGATGCGAAAACAGGCGAAGAAGTTTGGAAATTTCAGACCGGTTCTGGTGTGGTTGGTTGCCCAATTACCTGGGAAATGGATGGTGAGCAGTACGTAGCAGTTCCATCTGGTTGGGGTGGAGCGGTACCTCTTTGGGGTGGTGATGTTGCTAAGCGCATCAAACACCTAAACCAGGGTGGTTCTTTGTGGGTATTCAAACTCCACAAAATGTAAGAAGCTCTTTCTGAGTGTAAAAAAGCCGGGGACATCCCCGGCTTTTTTTGATTTGCAAATCATTTAAAAGAAGAACTGATCGTGGCAAGAAAACCGGCAACCGATACTGAAGAGACAAGAAGACAGATTCTTGAAGCCTCTTTTCGCCTGTTTGGGCTGAAAGGTTACGATGGTGTCTCGGTGCAGGATATTGCTAAAGCGACGAATTTAAGCAAGGGCGCCCTCTATTGGCACTTTCATAATAAAGAAGAGCTTTATTTTGAGTGTCTTAAAGATTTCCGTCATATGCTGAGACGCTATATTTTTCGTCAATTAGAGTTGGTCGATTCCCCTGTGCAACGCGTAGAGTTGTTTTTCGAAGGGATTAAGACTCTTTTGCAGGACCAGGAGATTGTTGATTGTGCGGCAGGATTTTTTATCGGTATGGGTCGAACAGACCAAGAAAAAATCAGCTATTTCCGAGAAAGAACATACGCAGAGTCGGAAAGCTTCTTAACAGAAACGCTAGAGAAAGGGCGCTCAGAAGGATTGTTTGCCTTTGATGCCGAAGCCGCTGGTTTAGCGCGAGCAATGTGGACATTGATGGAAGGTTGTATTCTGCAGCTTCGCCGGCAGCCGCTTGAGCAGACAAGCGAGACGGTCGAGGCGCTTCGCAGTGTGTTTTGTGCGGGAATAAGGATGAACTCTACAAGCTAGATATTCAGCTTTCTTGGGTAAACAGCCGTAGCTTCCTCCCTTCAGCCGTTTCAAAACCTAATGTTTCGCAAAATAGCTCAACAATTTTGTTGTCGTAACATTGCTTTTAATTCGGCAATTTCTGCAGATAGTTGATCAATTTGAGCTCGGCTAGCCGGCTCACCCCCCTCCTCTGTTTCACCATGCGCTTCAGCGCGAAATTTCTCATGTTCTTCGCTCATTACTTCTAAAATGGTGCCGACCATCATATTTAGAAAAATAAAGGCAGTTAAGAAAATGAAGGAGAGGTAATAGATCCAGCTTATTGGGTATACCGCCATAGTTTCGTACATTACGTCGGTCCAATCTTCAAACGTGGCGACTCGAAATAGCGTTAGCATTGAGATAGAGATGTCTCCCCACAAAACGTCATTAATAGAATGAAACAAAATGCTGCCAACTGCGCCATAAAGGTAAAAAATCACAAACATTAATAACGCAATATAGCCCATGCGTGGCATCGCTTTGATTAGTGCATTAATGAGCAATCTAAGTTCAGGAATTGCCGACACTAAACGGAGAACTCGAAATACACGGATCAAACGAGCAAGAAGCACCCCGGAGCCGCCAGCTGGAATCAAGCTGCCAATAACAATTATGGTGTCAAAAACATTCCAACCACTTGTAAAGAACCTCCTCTTTTGGGGGCAAGCTAAAAATCTAACTGTAATTTCAACCACAAAGAAGATGGTGACGCTAAAGTCTAGTAGCATCAAAATTGACATTGCATCTTCAGGCAGATCATGAGTTTTTGCGCCAATAAGTAGTGCTGATAGAAGAATGACTGCAATGACTACCCCTTGAAATAGCTTGCTTGAGTCAAGTTTATGAAGGGTGTGTTGCCACTTTTGAATGGAGGAAGACATAATAATTCGCTCGGTTATAGAGAAATTGAGAAAAAAGAGGGGGGATCATATCATTTAGAAATGGCCTCCTGAACTGAGGTTGCTCTAAATCAAGGGTTAGCTTCAAAGGCACAGAAAGAGTTGTTTGGTCGGCGGGAGTAGTGCTTTGTTTCGGACGAACGAAATGTGAGGCTTAATGCCGGTTCGCTACAAAGGGATTGTGCTCGAAAGGTCTCTTTATTTTTTTAGGTGTTGTTTTTTGAGATCCATAAGGTATAGGGCGATTTTACGTGCCTCATCGCTGCCCATTTTGGCAAAGAGAGGCATTGTGCGTTTTTCTCCTGTTTTATTCTTACGGATATGCGTGACAATTTGCTGAATAGATAGCTTAGTGTCTCTATTTGAGGGGATCGCTTTTAGGAATTGGCCATGGCCATCTTTACTATGACAGCTAGCGCAATGAAACTCGAACAGCTGCTTCCCCGTCTTTAAGTTTGGGTGGTCGTGCAGATCTCCGCCTGAATTACACGCGGTAAGAGCTAGGGTGATAATGGGTGGGTAAAATAAATTTCGGTGTTTCAGTTTCGCTTTTTCCATCTGAGCTCTCGCCTATTCTGATTGGATTAATTATAGTCAAGTTATGCTGAATTATTCCGAACCATTATACCGCCCTCCTTCAGAGGCAAGGAGCTTGATCCTTCAGGTTACTGAAGGCTGTAGCTTTAATCGTTGCAGTTTTTGCTCGATGTATCGGGATAAGCAGTTTTCGGTAAAGCCATTGGAAAAGGTCGTCTCAGAAATTTTTCAGGCAAGAGAGATGTTGCCAAACACAACAAGAGTGTTTCTTGCTGATGGGGATGCTTTGGCTCGAACGACATCGGACCTACTCTCAATCTTAGATAGTTTGCATCAAGCATTCCCCAGTCTAGAGCGAGTCAGTAGCTATGCCCTTCCTAATAATCTTATAAAGAAGCCTGAGAGTGAGTTGGCTCTATTAAAAGAGGGTGGATTGAAGCTTATCTATTATGGGATTGAATCGGGAAGTGCAGCCATATTAAAAATGATCACTAAAGGCGCAACGCCAGAAAGTATGGTGCAGGGTCTGAACAGGGCATCTGCCGCAGGATTGGCTATTTCGGCCACGGTTATTTTGGGATTGGGTGGGCAGCAACTCTGGATGGAGCATATTGATGAAACGGCCGAATTAGTTAATAAGGTTCAGCTGGATTATCTATCTACATTGCAGCTTACGCTGGAGCCAGCCATTCACGAGGAGTTTTTAGAAAAGTTCGAGAAGAAGGGTGCGTTATTTATTCCGCAAGGAGATGCGGCAATTCTGCAAGAGCAGGTTCGACTCATTGAAAAAATGGCCCCGGAAAAGGATTTAGTTTTTCGCTCTAACCATGCATCGAATGCGCTGCCCTTAAAAGGAATTATCCCTCGGGATTGCGACCAGCTGCTATTGGCGCTGAATGTGGCAAGCCGAGACAGTTCGTTACTCAGGCCCGGTTGGATGAGGGGGTTGTGATATGCGCATTGGGGTTGATCTTGGAGGAACAAAGATTGAGGTGGCAGCACTTGATGAAAGTGGGGATGTCGTTTGTCGAGTACGAGAAAAAACTCCACAACGGGACTATGCGGCAACCCTAAATAAAATAGTAAAGCTTGTTAATGAGGTGGAGCAAAGAATTGATAGGTTTTGCTCGGTGGGCATTGGTTTACCAGGGGCAATATCAAAACCGACAGGGCGCATAAAAAATGCCAATTCGACCTGTTTGAATGAGGAGCTGTTCAAAGAAGATATGGAGCGGCTTTTAAAGCGCGAGGTCTCAACGGCTAATGATGCAAACTGCTTTGCCTTGTCGGAGGCAATGGATGGTGCGGGTGCAAATAAAAGTGTGGTTTTTGGTGTGATACTTGGAACAGGCGTCGGCGGCGGTCTTGTGATTAACGGTCAGCTTGTTGAAGGTGCTAACTCTATTGCTGGGGAATGGGGGCATAACCCTCTGGCTTGGGAGAGAGGGGGTGAGCAGAATTTGCCTCTTTGCTATTGCGGGCGAAAAGGTTGTATCGAGACGTTTCTTTCAGGACCAGGCTTAAGTGATCAGCACAAAATGAGGACAGGTTCTGTTATTGCGGCAAAAGAGATTATTGCTGCTGCTGAGAGAGGTGATTCAGGCTGCGATGAAAGTCTGCGCCGTTACGAAGAGCAATTGGCAAGGGCATTGGCATCTGTCATAAATATCATTGACCCGGATGTCATCGTGTTGGGTGGTGGACTATCAAATTGTCAGAGACTTTATGGCAGTGTGCCGGTTCTTTGGGAAAGGCATATCTTTTCAGATCACGTCACCACGCAATTGCTACCGCCGCAATTTGGAGACTCGAGTGGTGTTCGAGGTGCAGCCTATTTAAGTGCAAAACCAGCTACTTAACAGTCCAGCGCTGGACTATGCCGCCTGATGTAATGCTCGTAAGTCTTTTGCCTTTATGTGTAAACTCTAACGCAAGAATGGAAGCGGCGCTTGGTCGCATGGCATTTGTTTTTTTGGGGCGCCAAAACTTGGTATTGGAGGCGCTTTTAACGTCCCAAAGATCGATTCTTTGAGCAATACGCGCAGTGGCGAGCCTCTTGCTATTAGGGGAAAAAGTGAGCTTCGATAGCGTGGTTCTGGCAGGAGTAAGCGTATGAACCGTTTTGCCGTTCGATGTTTTCCGGATGGTTGTTGCGCCGGAAGCAGCATTTGTCACGGCAAGTTTCCCGTTAGGAGAGAGTGCAACAGCATAAGGTTTTGAGGGCAACAGCCAAGTTTGTTTTAATTTTCCTGTTAATAAGGACCAGAGCTTAACCTCCTTTTCGTCTGAGGCGGTTATGGCAAAGCGGCCATCCTTAGAGAGATCATTTGCATAGACCATTCCTGAATGGGGAAGCGTATAGATATAGGTGCCTGTTTGAAGGGAGAAATAAAAAGATTGATCCCTAAGGCCGATTAGGGCGCGCTGGCCATCTGGAGATATTGAGAGCGAATAGATCTCAGGGATCGGCCAGAATCCTAAAGTTTTTCCACTTGAGGTGTCCCACCAAGCAAGAGAGTTTCTTTCGGCGGTTAGTGCATATTTATGGTCGGGAGAGAGTGCGACAGCAATAATACCACCGGCGTCACTCTCGCTATGTTGCCAGGCATGGACTGGCCTTTTTCTCTTCTTGAGATTCCACAAAAGTGCTTTACCAGTTGTAGAGGCAAGTAAAGCATATTTTCCGTCTTCAGAAACAGCAGCTGAAAAAATCCCTTCGTCAGTAAGCTCCCATGTCTTATCTGCCTTTGGGCTATTGTCACAAGCTGACAGTGCAATAAAGCAGGTAATGGAGAATGTACGAATAAGAGGTGCTAGAAATTTGTTAAGCATGTTCATTCAGGCTGAGAGAATAAGTATTAGATAACAGTATAGATATGAATCAAAAGAGCGTTGGAGAAAAGTGACGATAAAGTAATTTAGCGAAGAAGTGATAAAGGGATTGACAGTAAATTAGTAGTCTATATAATGCGCCTCTCTTTACGGGATGTGCAGTGCACCAACGTAGGGAGACAGGGAAGAAGGGGCGGTTTTTTCGAGATATATTTTCAAAAAAACCTTTCAAAAAGTTGTTGACGACAACGAAAACGGATGTATAATTGATCGTCTGGCTTGGGCGGAATTACTGACTCAAGATGCTCT
>DEIG01000022.1 GCA_002352345.1 Methylococcaceae bacterium UBA2780 | reverse complement strand
AAAGCGGGTGGTAGTACACGAAATGGTCGCGATTCCGAGTCTAAACGGCTTGGCGTAAAGCGCTATGGTGGTGAGGTTGTAAATGCGGGTAACATTATTATTCGTCAACGCGGAACCAGTACGCACCCTGGAGAAAATGTGGGCTGTGGGAAAGACCATACGCTATTTGCACTAAAAGATGGAAAGGTTCTGTTTCAAGTGAAGGGACCTAAAAATCGCAAGTATGTGAGTGTTGTTCCTAACTAATATTTATTGCTGATTGTTGGGTTTATTGGCCTAAATAATCTCGGTAAAAGATTAAAAGCCCTGTCTAATGTCAGGGCTTTTTTTGTTTGTAGAGTTTGATTTAAAAGAACGATGAAATTTGTAGACGAAGCGCAGGTGCGTGTTGAGGCTGGAGATGGCGGTAATGGCCATATGAGTTTTCGACGCGAAAAATATATTCCATTTGGCGGGCCAGATGGGGGTGACGGGGGTGATGGGGGTACTGTTTACCTTGTTGCGTCTCACAATGTGAATACACTGGTTGAGTTTCGTTATCACCCTAGGTACCAAGCTGAGCGCGGGCAAAGGGGTGGTGGAGCAAACTGCACGGGCAAGAAGGGTGAAGACTGCTGGGTTAAGGTGCCGGTTGGCACGCTTGTTTATGATGCTGATACAGGCGAGCTGATTGGTGACATGACAGAGAATGAGCAGGTATTAAAGGTTGCTCAGGGTGGTTTTCATGGTTTGGGGAATGCGCGTTTCAAAAGCAGTACTAATCGCGCGCCTAGAAAAACGAGTAGTGGCTCTCCTGGTGAGCTGCGCACCTTGAATCTTGAGTTAAAACTAATTGCCGATGTTGGTTTGCTGGGTATGCCTAATGCAGGGAAGTCTAGCCTGATCCGTGCAATTTCCTCTGCACGGCCTAAGGTTGCGGATTACCCGTTTACAACACTTCACCCGAATCTTGGGGTGGTGCGAGTTGATGATCTGCGAAGTTTTGTGATGGCAGATATTCCGGGGGTTATCGAGGGAGCTGCTGAAGGTGCTGGTTTAGGGCTTCAATTTCTAAAGCATCTATCGCGTACAGGCTTGCTGCTTCATCTTGTTGATGTTGAACCTTATGAGTCGGAAGATGACCCGGTTGCCTCGGCCGTAAAGATTATTAAAGAGGTTGAGGGGTGGGATGGGAATCTTGCCTCGAAAGAGCGCTGGCTTGTCCTGAATAAGGTTGATCTTTTGCCGGAAGACATGGTTGATGAGTTTTGCGATGAGATCGTTGAAAGATTGGGGTGGACAGGAAAGGTCTTCAAAATTTCTGCTCTAAAGGGGTTGGGAACGAAGGGGCTTATTTATGGAATTATGGAGCATCTCGATTCATTAAAACCTGAATTGGATGAGGTCGATGAAAAGCCGCTCTGATTTCAACAAAGCAAAAAGAGTTGTTATAAAAATTGGCAGTGCTTTGCTGACCGATGGTGGTCTGGGGTTGGATCATAAGGCACTTTCGGCGTGGGTTGAGCAAATTTCAGACTTGCAGGCGCAAGGTGTGGATATTTTGCTGGTTTCATCTGGGGCGGTTGCAGAAGGGATGAGCCGGCTTGGCTGGGTAAAAAGGCCTAGTGCGCTTAATGAACTTCAGGTGGCTGCATCTGTTGGGCAGATGGGGCTTGTTGAGGCCTGGTCTAGCCGTTTTCAAGCGCGAGGCATTCATTCGGCACAAGTACTGTTAACCCATGAAGACCTCTCTGATCGGCAGCGTTATTTGAATGCACGTAGTGCTCTTTTGGCAATGCTTGAGTTATCGGTTGTTCCAATTATTAATGAAAATGATGTTGTGGCGACCGATGAAATTCGTTTTGGTGACAATGATACGCTGGCGGCGCTCGTCGCAAATATTATCGATGCGGACCTTTTGGTCATTTTGACCGACCAGCTGGGGCTTTTTGATAGTGACCCAACAGCGAATAGTGATGCGGTTTTGATTGAGCAAATTGGTGTTAATGATGGCTCTTTGGAAGGAATGGCGGGGGACAGCAGCCATACAGGCTTAGGGCGTGGAGGGATGGCAACAAAGGTTTCGGCAGCAAGGCTGGCCTCGCGATCAGGGGCTGCTACGGTGATTGTTTCTGGCGGAATAGAACGAGTGGTTAATCGGTTGTACCAGGGTGAGCAGCTTGGGACATTTTTGGTGCCAAGTCTTGAGCCTCTTGATGCAAGAAAGCGCTGGCTGCTCGGGCGACAGGGCGTTTCTGGGGAGCTTATTATTGATGGCGGTGCGGTGACTGTTCTGAGAAAATCAGGCAAAAGTTTGTTGTCAATTGGTGTTGTCGAGGTTAAAGGGCTTTTTAAGCGCGGTGATTTAGTCGCCTTTTGTGATAAGAGTGGTGTAGTTGTTGGTCGAGGGTTGGTGAACTATTCGGCGGAAGAGGTGGCGCTTATTATGGGACGGCCTAGCTCTGAGATTGAGGTGTTATTGGGGTATGTTGATGAGCCTGAGCTTTGCCATAGAGATAATTTGGTTGTGCTGTAATTGGTTTGTGTAGAACATAAAAAAGGCTCGCTAAAAAGCGAGCCTTTTTTATGTTCTTTTTAGCGCTTACAGAGCGTTGATACGTCCGTTCAGTCTGCTTTTTTTGCGAGCTGCATTGTTTTTGTGAATCAATCCTTTGCTCACTGCAGTATCGAGTGCAGGAGAAGCTGATTTGTATGCTTCTGAAGCAGCCTCTTTGTCACCGGCCTCAATAGCGTAGACAACTTTTTTGACAGTTGTGCGCATTCTGCTGCGAAGACTAACGTTAAGTTCGCGGCGTTTTTCCGCCTGACGTGCTCTTTTTCTGGCTTGTGCTGAGTTTGCCAAGGTAGACCCCTAAAATTCGTTTGATAAGTGAATCGAACATTATCATTAAGAATCACTGGTATGTCAACTCAAACTTGGGGGTGGTTTATACGTTTCAGTTTGTTTTCTGAGTGGGGCTAAGGGTCTATAAGACGTATACTAGCGATTATCCGACTTTTAGAGTAGGTCGGAACAACGAACGAATAAAACAGAGGAATGGAAACTGAGTAAACAGTTATTAAGATCAGCTGCCGTGGTTAGTGCGATGACTTTGATTTCAAGGCTGCTTGGTTTTGTGAGAGATGTTGTTATTGCACGGTTTTTTGGAGCCGATTCTGGGACGGATGCTTTTTTTGTGGCGTTTAAGATCCCTAACTTCTTACGCCGGCTTTTTGCTGAGGGTGCTTTTTCTCAGGCATTTATTCCTGTGTTGGCGGAGTATAAAGAGAAGGGGGCTGAGGAGGCACTAAAGCTTTTTATTGATCGGACAGCAGGTTCTTTGGCGTTGGTTCTTTTTTGTGTCTCTATCGTCGGGGTTGCTGCGGCTCCTGTGCTGATCATGCTGTTTGCGCCTGGCTTTCAAGTCTCAGGGGAAAACTTTGAGCTCTCAGTTAGCATGTTGCGGCTGACTTTTCCCTACCTGCTGTTTATTTCGTTGACTGCCTTTGCAGGGAGCCTTCTCAATAGTTGGGGGCGATTTGCAGTCCCGGCATTTACCCCTGTTTTTTTGAACATCTGTCTCATTTCAGCGGCAATCTGGTTGGCGCCTATGATGGATGAGCCCATTATGGCGCTGGCGTGGGGAGTGCTATTAGCGGGCATTGTTCAGTTGTTGTTTCAAATTCCTGCGTTGAATCGCTTAGGCTTGCTGCCGAGACCAAAGGTGGCTCTGTCTGATCCTGGTGTTCGCAAGATCATAAAATTGATGCTGCCGGCAATTTTTGCGGTCTCGATTACACAGATAAACCTGCTTTTAGATACCTTGATCGCCTCATTTTTGCAGGCAGGGAGCATCACCTGGCTCTACTATTCTGATCGGCTGGTTGAGTTCCCACTGGGGCTCTTTGGTATCGCACTTGCGACAGTGATTTTACCCAGTTTATCTAAAGATCATGCAGGGGATGATAAAGAGTCTTTTTCAAGCGCCCTAGATTGGGGGTTGCGGCTGGTTTTGGTGATTGGTGTTCCGGCTGCAGTGGGCCTGTTTATGTTGGGCGGCCCGATGTTGGCAACATTGTTTCAGTATGATGCTTTTTCTGGAGATGATGTAAGGATGGCTGAGAAGAGCCTTCAAGCGTTCTCATTTGGTTTGCTTGCATTTATTTTGGTGAAGGTTCTCGTGCCAGGTTTCACTGCGCGCCAAGATATGAAAACACCAGTTCGGATTGGAGTAATTGCTATGGTCTCAAATATGGTAATGAATATTGTGCTTGTTTTTCCTCTAGCACATGCGGGTCTTGCTTTGGCTACAGCGTTGGCAGCCTACTTGAATGCAGGACTTTTGCTGAAGGGGTTGAGAGAGCAAAATGTTTACCGACCTGAAAAAGGTTGGGGGCTTTTTTTGGCTAAAGTCGTGGTGGCTTGCCTGTTAATGGCTTCAGTTTTAATGCAGGCCGAGGAGTTGTCTCTATGGTTAGAATGGTCCGTCAGTGAGCGCTCTCTGCATCTTCTTTTCTGGATTGTTGCAGGTTTTATGGCTTACTTGATTGCCTTGCTTATTATGGGTGTTAGGCCGAAGCAATTGATCAAAAAGCCCGCTGTTCACTGAGGTATAATATGGCGGTTTTTAACGGTTTCAGGGAATAATGAGAATTATTCGAGGTCTTCATAATTTACAAGGTAAAGTCGCTGGTTGTGTTGCAACAATTGGTAATTTTGATGGTGTTCATTTGGGGCATCAAATGGTTGTTGATCAGCTTGCAAATAGAGGTAAATTACTGAACCTACCAACAGTTGTCATTATTTTTGAACCACAACCGATGGAGTTTTTTAACGCAGAAAAGGCACCTGCCCGATTGACGCGTTTTCGGGAAAAGGTTGAATATCTTTCTCAACTGTCGGTCGATACTATCCTTGTTTTAGAATTTAACCGTCAATTTTCATCGCTTAAAGCGGATGAGTTTGTCAATAAAGTGTTGGTTGAAGGGTTGATGATTAAGCACCTTATTGTTGGAGATGACTTTCGGTTTGGTGAGCAGCGTCGAGGGGATTTTTCTTTTCTGAAAAAGAGCGGTGGTCGTTATGGTTTTGATGTTGAGAGCATGGATAGTTTTTTGCTCAACAGTGAGCGGGTTAGTAGCACCTTAATTCGAAATGCCTTAGCTTCGGGAGCTTTAAACAAAGCCTCAAATTATCTTGGGCGTGATTATTCAATGTGTGGCCGGGTCGTTCATGGTAAAAAGATCGGTAGATCAATAGATTTTCCAACTGCCAACATTAAGGTGAATCGAAAAAAATCACCTATTCAGGGCGTTTTTGCCGTTAGAATGATTGGCCTAGGTAATAGAGTGATAGATGGAGTCGCAAATATAGGCGTTAGGCCGACTCTAAAAGGAGGAAGAGCGCTTCTTCTAGAGGTTCACCTGTTTGATTTTGAAGAAGATATTTATGGGTGCCACGTTGAGGTTCTCTTTATCAAGAAAATTCGTGATGAACAGAAGTTTGATTCACTGGATGCATTGAAACAACAGATTAAGAAAGATAGTGAAGTTGCCCGCTTGGCAACGGCATAGTTGATAATTTTAAAGAAAGAATTTGAAGATGGATTACAAAAGTACACTAAACCTCCCTAAAACGACTTTTCCGATGAAGGGTAATCTTGCCCAGCGTGAGCCCGAAAGGTTAAAGAAGTGGCAGTCCGACGAACTCTATCTGAAAATTAGGGAGACCTTTGCGGGTCGGCCAAAATTTATTCTTCATGATGGGCCTCCCTATGCAAATGGTTCGATTCATATTGGCCATGCAGTTAATAAAATTCTTAAAGATATTATCATCAAAAGTAAGACATTGAGTGGTTACGATGCCCCTTATGTTCCTGGTTGGGACTGCCATGGTTTGCCGATTGAACTGATGGTCGAAAAGAAAGTGGGTAAGCCAGGCGTTAAAGTTTCCCCAGAGGTATTTCGGAAGGCGTGCCGTACTTTTGCTGCAAAACAGGTTGATCAGCAGCGTGAAGATTTCATTCGCTTGGGTGTTTTTGGTGACTGGCAAAATCCCTACCTGACGATGGATTTTCAGACCGAAGCCGATATTGTTAGGTCGTTAGGAAAAATTGCCTCAAAGGGTCATTTGTCAAAAGGCTCAAAACCGGTTCACTGGTGCACTGATTGTGGCTCAGCTTTGGCCGAAGCTGAAGTAGAGTATGAAAATAAGCGCTCTCCCGCGATTGATGTTCGCTTTCGTGTGGAAAATGAAGAGGCGCTGCTTGAGCGCTGCCAACATGTCGAAGGACGTGATGGAATAGGCCCTGTCTCAATCGTTATTTGGACAACTACACCTTGGACTCTTCCGGCAAACCAGGCCGTTGCGTTAAGCGCAGATGTTGAATATGCAATTGTTCAGTGCGGCGATGAACGGCTCGTTTTAGCGGAGACACTGTTAAAAGATGTTTTGCTGCGATCGGCTATAGAGGATTATCGAGTTGTCGCATACTGTAAAGGGGCTGACTTGGAGGGGGTCTCGCTATCACATCCATTTTATAGCAGAGAAGTCCCAGTGATTCTGGCAGATCATGTAACAACGGAAGCAGGAACGGGTGCTGTTCATATTGCGCCGGGGCATGGCCAAGAAGATTATGTTGCAGGGCAAAAGCATGGTTTAAAAGTTGAGAATCCTGTTGGCGATAATGGTGTTTTTCTTCCCAATACAGACCTGTTCGCCGGGGAGCATGTTTTTAATGCGAACTCGCATGTAATAGAGGTTCTTAAGGAGAATGGAGCGCTTTTACATGAGGAGGCGATTGAGCATAGCTATCCACATTGCTGGCGTCATAAAACACCGATTATCTTTAGAGCAACGCCGCAATGGTTTGTCTCTATGGATAATAATAGCCTGAGACGGCAGGTGCTAGAAGAGGTCAAGCATATCCAGTGGATTCCAGACTGGGGACAGGCGAGAATCGAGGGGATGGTTGAAGGGCGCCCTGATTGGTGCATCTCCCGCCAAAGAAACTGGGGTGTTCCAATTGCGCTGTTTATTCATAAAGAGACTGCTGAGCTTCACCCAGATAGCGAAATATTAATTGAAAAGATTGCTTTACTGATTGAAGAAAGAGGAATTGATGGTTGGTTTGACCTTGATCCGAAAGAGCTGTTAGGTGATGAGGCCGAAAACTATTCAAAAATAACCGATACGTTAGATGTCTGGTTTGATTCTGGTGTAACGCATGCTTCTGTCTTGCAGAGACGAGAAGAGTTGGCTTTTCCTGCAGATCTCTATCTTGAGGGTTCGGACCAGCATAGAGGTTGGTTTCAATCATCTTTGTTAACTTCTGTTGCAATGAATGAGACCGCTCCGTACAAGGCGGTTTTGACGCATGGTTTTACCGTTGATGCTAAGGGCAAGAAAATGTCCAAATCAAAAGGTAATGTGGTTGCGCCGCAGAAGGTGATCAAAAATATAGGCGCTGATGTATTGCGGTTGTGGGTCGCTGCGACCGATTACCGTGGTGAAATGACCGTTTCAGATGAAATCTTGAAACGGACAGCAGATGGTTATAGGCGACTGCGGAATACGGCGCGCTATCTGTTGTCGAACCTGAACGGATTTGACCCAGAACAGCACCTTGTTGCACCGGAAGCGATGTTGCCACTCGATCGCTGGGCGGTTGATCGTGCTTTTGTCCTACAGGAAGAGCTGGTCAGCGACTATGAGCAGTACCTATTTCTACCAATTTTCCAAAAGATTCATCACTTTTGTGCGGTTGATATGGGCGGTTTTTATCTTGATATCATCAAAGATCGGCAATATACACTGCCAGAAAACAGTGCTGCGCGGCGATCAGCCCAAACCGCGATGTATCACATTCTTGAGGCACTTGTTCGTTGGTTGTCACCTATCTTAGCCTTCACAGCGGACGAACTGTGGGAGCATATGCCTGGAAAACGGAGTGATTCTGTCTTTTTGGAAACCTGGTGCGAAGCGCCACTTGTTCTAGATGATTCTGAAAAGATGAATAGAGCTTTTTGGGAGTCAATTATTTCCCTGCGTGAAGTTGTAACGAAGGAGCTTGAAGGGCTAAGAGAGCAGGGAACGATCGGTTCCGCTTTGGATGCTGAGGTTCGGCTTTACTGTGAACCATCACTGTACGAGCAAATAGCGTTGCTGAATGAAGAGCTACGCTTTATTTTGATTACATCTGATGCCTCGATTGAAATTGCAGAAAATAGGCCGAGTGAAGCGATTAAAACTGACCTTGAGGGGCTAAGTTTGGTTGTATCGGCATCTGATAGCGAGAAATGTGTTCGCTGTTGGCATCGGCGCACTGACGTGGGTGAGCATAAGGAACATCCTGAATTATGTGGCCGCTGTGTTGAGAACGTCGAAGGTGATGGTGAACAGCGCCATTATGGATAAAGCTGAGTTAAGCGGAAATTCTTCATTTTCCGCTTTGTTATGCCCTGCGGGTGCAATGAAACTTATGCCCTGCGGGCATAACTCAGACTGTTTAAGGTTGGCTAGGTGCTAAAGTTTTTATCCATTTCAGCGATTGTTTTGTTTCTTGATCAGGCGACAAAACTCTGGGTCGATGCCTCTATGAAGCTGTACCAGACCATTGAATTAAACTCCTTTTTTCAGCTTACTTATCTGCGAAATACAGGGGCGGCTTTTAGCTTTCTAAGTGATGCAGGTGGATGGCAGCGCTGGTTTTTTGTCGGGTTGGCACTTGTTGTCAGCGTTGTGATTGCAGTGTGGGTGGCCCGGTTGCCGGCTAATGACAAATGGATGGCAATTTCCCTAACACTGATCTTAGGTGGTGCGCTTGGAAATGTGATTGACCGCATTCTTTACGGTTATGTTATCGATTTTATAGATGTGTTCTATGGGGATTGGCACTGGCCTGCATTCAATGTTGCCGATTCAGCTATCTGTATAGGTGTTGTGATGATGCTTTGTGATAGCTTTAGGAAAGAGACTGGGTCAACTGCTTAGGTCGGCTAGAAAACGCTCAAACAGTTGGCATAGTTGAGGGAGTTGCTCAGTCAGGCGATGATCGCCATCAATCAGGTGCAATGTGGTTCTGTGTTGTTTTGAGAAACGGATGGCATTTTCGACCGGCACCACCTCATCATCCCAGCCATGTATGGTTAAAACAGTTTTAGCAGATGGTGTGGGATTCTGATTGTTATAGCCTGGCAGATAAAAGGCGGGTGCTAGTAGAAAAAGGCCATTCGGCTGAATGGTTTCAGAAGCAATCGTTGAGACATAACTCCCCATACTTGATCCAGCAAGAACCAATTGGTCATTTGGTTCGTTATTCGCAATTTTTTCAATAAGCTTCTGTGCTCTTTTGTCGGGTGATGAGATCGAAGCGTAATCAGGGCTAAAAACTTCAAACCCTTGGGCTTTAGCAACCTCGGCAAGTGCCCGGATTTTAGTCCCCCAAGGGCCGCTTTCCTTGCCATGTGCAAAATAGACGGCTCTGTTCATGCTGAGGCTCCTGAGTGGTTAATCGATGAAAAAAGGTGATCCCAGTCGAAAGAGGGGCCGGGGTCTGTTTTTCGACCAGGAGCAATGTCGCTATGGCCAGTAATATGCTTTGGTGAAAGAGATGGGTAGCTTTCTAAGAGCATTTTTATGACGCGGGAGAGCTGGTTGTATTGCTTCGTCGTATAGGCAACCTCTTCGGTTCCCTCAAGCTCAATTCCGATAGAGTAATCATTGCAGCTTTCCTGCCCTTTATAAATAGATTTACCTGCATGCCAAGCCCGATCCAGAAAAGAGACGTATTGAATGATCTCCCCGTTTCGGCGAATTAGAACGTGTGACGAAACTTTTAAATGGTGAATCTTTTTAAAATATGGGTGTTCATCAGCAGAAAGGTTGTTGGTGAAAAGCTGGTTAATCCCGTTTCCACCAAATTCACCAGGTGGGAGGCTGATGCAGTGAACAACAATTAGGCTAGGTTCGCAGTTTAATGGGCGCTCATCGAAATTAGGAGAGATAAGAGATTGAACGCCCTCTATCCAGCCATTTTTTATTTTCATGTCTATACTCAAGGTGATTGAGGTGCGGTCGATATAGTGGGTATTAAAGTGAAGTTTGCATTATAAAAAACTTTTATTCTCCGACTCCATCACACTTTTGTGTTTCAAGCCTTATTAGACTTTGTAACAAAGAGTGAAAATGGCTGTCAACAAAGTTAGTCGAAAAGGCAAGGTGGTCGTGCTATAGCGATTACAGGGGATAATGAAATGGCTCGTAGTAATCAAAATATTTTAGACTTTAAAGGCGTGCATTCAGCAACGAAAATGGCTACAAAAGAGGCAAATAGTCAGTTTATCCCTAAAGGGAGACAGGTTTTATCAACTCGTTTTTCAGAAATACTGAAAGGTTTTTTTGAGAAGATAGATGATGAACTCTTTGCGTTGTCTGATAAAGCGGAAAATAGTTCGTTACAGACTTCATACTTCGACGCAATGCGTTATGTGCGCAAAGAGCGTTCGAGTATGCAAAATAATTATCTAGGGGCCATTGAGCGTGGTTACGATACCTTCTGGGAAGGTAAGCTTACGCAAGTTGCTGAGAGTAACCAAAGTGAGGAGAGTGAATTTAGTTTGGTTGATGAGGAGGAGTTGGAGGAAAGTTTAGCAATCACCACGATGGTCGATAAAGGAGAGAATCGTTATCACGGTGAGTTATATGCGCTTAATAAACGGTTCTCGGTGTTGCTCAATATTGATAAAGTAGATAAGTGTCAAAACCCTGTTGCACCGGCGCAGCTTTGTCAGATGTTTAGGTCAACACTCAGCCCTTTAGACTTGAATCTGGATATTAAACTGGTTGTCTATAAACTTTTTGATCGGTTGGTGTTGTCAAATATGGGCATCATTTACGCAGAATTGAATGCGTTGCTTATCGGTGAAGGTGTTTTACCAAAGATCCAGAAGAAGGTTAGAAAAGAGGCCTCAGGCCCAAACTCAAAAAGTCTTAAAAGTGCTGAAGAGGTAGTTGAAGAGAAATTGAGTCCAGAGCAGTTCGAGCTTTTTAGTTCGTTACAAAATCTGGTCGGGGCTTATCGTGAAGGGAGCGATAGTGGCTATTCTCTTGGCGCGGGCTCTGGGCCCGTTTATGAAATAAATGAGGTGATAGATGTTTTGAATCTGGCTCAAAACAATATTACGAATAGTCATTCAGGGTCACTGCTTCGTGGAGATGAGCTTAAGGTTTACTTGGCAAATACGTTAGGTGAGCAACAACCTGGTGGTAACAAGCGGCCTTTTGCTTCAATGGAGGAAGATGTTATTGATATGGTTGGTATGGTCTTCGACTATATTCTCGAAGATAAAAACTTACCCAGCTCAGTTAAAGCTCTTTTGGGGCGTCTCCAGATACCGATGCTCAAGGTTGCGATTATGGATAAAGGCTTTTTCGCGAAAAAAGAGCATCCTGCCAGAGAGCTACTCAATCGACTTTCAAAAGCGGGTGTTGAGCTGAGTAATGATGACTGTGATTCGCGTAACCCAGCCTATATTGAGATTGAGTCAATTGTTGAGCAGATCTTAAATGGATTTGACAATAACAATGAGCTATTCGAGAGCTTGTTGGGGGAGTTTAGTGATTTTCTTGATAAGGACCAAAAGCGGAGTCAAGTTCTAGAAGGGCGTACATTACAGGTCTCAGAAAGTAAGGAAAAATTGCTGCTTGCAAAAAAACAGGCTGTTTATGAGGTTGCAAAACAACTGCAAGGTAAGCGAGTTCCTTCTGTTGTAAAAGATTTTATTGAAGGGATTTGGAAGGATGTTGTCGTGTTGGCGGCGTTAAGAGTCGAGCGGGAGCCGGAGGGATTAGAACGCTCTGTTTCGATGATTGGCCGTTTAGTCGAGAGTGTTATTCCACCTGAGTCAGTAGATGCGAAACAAAAGATATTGCGAGAGATCCCTTTATTGATTAAAGAGCTAAGAATTGGACTGGAAAATATTTCGGTAGACTCTCATGAAATGGCCAGTTTTTTTAAAGATCTCGAGCAGTGTCACGTTGCTTGCTTAAAAGGGACTCATGAAGCTCAAGAAAAGATGGTTGAGGAAGCTGTTCTTTTGCCATCCAAAAGTGAAGAGGAGATTGAGGAGGCATGCGATGTACTTCTTGAAGAGCTTATTAGTTCGGATTCTACAGGTCAGGATTCTGCAAATAACCTCCTTTCTGATAAAGGGGATTTTGATTCAGAAGAGATTGTTCTTTCATCTGATTCTGTGTCAAGGGAAGAGGTTTTGGATGATGATTTTGTGGATAAAGCAAAAGCACTGGATGTTGGTCAATGGTTTGACGTAGACCGTGATGAGAAGGTTGTTCGCTTGAAACTCTCTTGGAAAAGCCAAGTGACGTCAGTGTCTGTTTTTGTCGATAGGAAAGGTGCAAAAGTGCTTGAGTTAAGCCAACAAGGCTTGGCAGCGGAGCTGAGGCGAGGCGCCATTCGCATCGTTAATGAAACGAAGATGCCATTAATGGAGCGTGCTTTGGCGGCGATGATGACGACCTTGAAAGCAGGCCCAAAAGATCAGGAAATAGTGACCCCTTAGTGTTTTTCGGTGGATCCTACTACCGCATCACCTCTTTGTGAGATAATTACTAGTTCATCAATAATTGCGTAATTTGAGGCTAGCGAAGTGTCCAAGATAAATTCTTCTGACTTTTTAGATCGCGACAGTATTCTGCTGTTTCTTCGCGAGGATATTGGCTCTGGTGACCTAACGGTTAAAATTGTTCCTGAGCAGGTCGAGGCGCAAGCTAAAGTTATCACGCGTGAAGATATGATCTTGTGTGGCCGAGAATGGTTTGAAACGGTTTTTCATGAGCTGAATGATGAGGTGGTGATAGGCTGGCTTGTAGAGGAGGGTGAGTTTGTTAAGGCGGGAACGCAGCTCTGCTCATTACAAGGTTCTGCCAGGGCTTTGTTAACAGGTGAAAGAACAGCGCTTAACCTATTGCAAACACTCTCTGCGACAGCGACGATTTCACAAAAGTATGCAAAAACGGTTGAAGGGACGGGGGCGCGTGTTCTAGATACTCGCAAGACAATTCCTGGACTTAGAAAAGCACAGAAATATGCTGTTGCCTGTGGTGGTTGCTCTAACCATCGTGTAGGACTTTATGACGGCATTTTAATTAAGGAAAATCATATATTGGCAGCCGGTTCTATTCTGGCCGCAGTTTCTACAGCTAAGGTGCTAGGTTCTGGTGTGCCTGTGGAGGTCGAGGTCGAATCTCTAGATGAGGCAAAACAGGCGCTTTCTGCTGGCGCAGATATTTTGTTATTGGATAATTTTGATCCTGAAATGCTACGGAAAGCTGTTGAGTTGAATAAAGGTCAGGCGAAACTCGAAGCATCGGGTAATGTAAGCCTTGAGACGATTCGCGCAATTGCAGAAACAGGTGTTGATTTTATTTCGGTAGGCGCACTGACGAAAAATGTAGAGGCCGTAGACCTCTCTATGAGAATAGATTTTCTGGATTAGCCTTTAAAACGGGAGCATCTTTCCTGGGTTAAGTATTCCAAGTGGGTCGAATTGTCGCTTTATTGAGTGCATCAATTCGACCGAGTCGTGCCCTAACTCTTTTTCAACAAAATCACGCTTTTCAAGTCCAACACCATGTTCCCCAGAAAGCGTTCCGTTAAGCTCTAATACGATCTCAAATAGAGCGGTTAAGCAGCGAGAGGCTTTTTCACTTTCGCCAGGATTATCGGGGTCAATAAGTAGATTGACATGAATATTGCCATTCCCAGCATGCCCAAAATTCACGATTGGTAAGTTGAATTGTAGTGAAAGTTCATCAAGTCGTGAGATTAGCTCAGGCAGGTTGGCGACGGGCACGACAACATCTTCATTTATTTTCTTTGGTGCAATTTTGCGCAGAGAGGGGGAGAGTGCTTTTCGGGTTTTCCATAACGCGCCGGTTTCCTCTTCAGTTTGCGCAGCTTCTAACGAGAGTAATCCCTCATTTGTGGCGGCACTTTTAACCGCCTCGACAGAGTGGCAAATGCTGTTTTTATTGCCATCTATTTCAATCATTAGCAGTGCGCCTGCCTGCTCAGGTAGATTAACCGTTGAGTATTGGCGAACCATATTGATTGCATTTTTATCGATGAATTCAAGAGCACAAGGTGTCTCTGGCTGGGCCATAATGCTAGCAACCGCTTGGGTTGCGGAAGTTACATTTTTGTATATTGCCTGTAGAGTCTGCTTTGTTTGGGGGCGCGGTGTTAATTTTAGAGTTGCTTCGGTGATGATGGCTAAGGTCCCTTCTGAACCGATTATTAAGCGCGTTAGGTCATAGCCAACAACACCCTTGCTTGTGAAGGTGCCAGTGCGCATTTCACGGCCATCTCCGGTGACGATCCTTAGGCCGAGGCAGTTTTCTCGTGGCGTGCCATATTTAACTGCACGTGGGCCTGCGGAGTTGTAAGCAAGGTTTCCACCGATAGAGCAATAGGCTGAGCTAGTTGGGTCGGGTGGCCAGAAGAACCCCTTTTCTGCTGCGATTTTTTGCAAAGCCCCGTTGGTTATACCTGGCTCGGCAGTGATATATCGATTCTCAGGAGAAAATGCGATCAGGCGGTTCATTCGCTCCATAGAGAGAATAACACCGCCTGAGGTGGGGACTGTTGCTCCGGTTGTTCCCGTGCCCCGTCCTCTGGCTATGAGGGGTGTTTTATGTTGGTTACAGAGTTTAACGAGCGCGACAATCTCTTCATGGGTGGTTGGGAATACAACCGCGTCTGGGGAGGCGTGGCGGCGGCTATTATCGTAACCATAGGGCCAGCATTCAGTTGGTTCTGTAAGGAGATTGTTATCAGAAAATAGTGTGCCGAGCTCGCTCAGCAAAGGTTTATTCAATGTGCTCAAACAGTTTAACAACACGTTGAACACCACCGACTCTGCGGGTCATCTCAACAACGGCCTGCTCCTCTATAGGCCATAAAAGTCCCATTAAATAGACGGTTCCATCTTCGGTTACAACTTTGACGCGTGTGGGGTCAAAGCCCTTGATATCTTGAATCCCAAATAGGGAGACTTTGACTTTGCTTGTGATGTAGCTATCGCTGCTTCTGGCAATCATTGCGCTAGGGGCAGACAGGCTAATCTCGTTATGAATCTTTCGTACTTTTGGGATGGTTCTAACAAGGGAAACGGCTTTATTGCGAAGTGATTCACTAGGGGCTTCACCCGTTAATAGAATGATGCCGTTATAGGCGGTGACATTGATATGTGTGCTACTGGAAATCTGGTTGTCATTAAAGAATCTGCTTAATGCTTTCAGTTCAATAGTTTGGTCATCGATTACGGCTCCAGTTGAGCGACGATCATGTATCGCGCCTGCCCCGACAGTTGCTCCTCCAATAATGGCAGGTGTACAGCCACTTAAAATAAAGGTGGTGAGCAATGCAGTCAGAGCTATTAGTGAGATGTGTCTCATTGTTTTATTCACCAAAAAGCTGGCGATCAATAAGGTCGCACAGGCAGTGCGTGATCAGAAGGTGAACCTCTTGAATGCGAGCGGTAGATTGGTTCGGGACGCGAAGTTCAATGTCATTTTCTATAAGCAGCGGTGCAAGTGCGCCACCCTCTTTTCCTGTCACAGCAATGACTGACATATCTCGCTCATGGGCAGCTTCTGTCGCCTGCAATACATTGGCAGAGTTGCCACTGGTTGTGTAAGCCAGAAGAACATCACCGCTTTGACCTAGTGCTCTAATCTGTTTTGAGAAGATTTCATCGTAGTGATAGTCGTTTGCAATCGAGGTGATTGTCGAGGTGTCTGTTGAAAGCGCAAGGGCAGGTAGGCTGGGGCGCTCTATTTCAAAACGGTTTAGCATTTCCGATGAAAAATGTTGCGCATCACCGGCTGATCCACCATTTCCACATGTGAGTACTTTCCCTCCATTAAGGAAGCAATCGGTGATCTTTTGAGCTGCCTGCTGGATGGGTTCACCCAGCGAATTGGATGCCTCTTCTTTGGCTTGAATGCTAGCTGAAAAGTTTTCTTGAATACGTTGCTGAATGTTCATGGCGGTCAAATGATTTGATTGTTTTTAATTCCAAGCCTCAAAGGCACTTTTGATCCATTGTATCTCAAGTTTTGAGGTTGTGGGTGTTAGTGCAATGGCATCAAAGCGGATGGCTCTATCTTCTGTGTGATGCGCAAGATAGTGTTTCGCGCTGGTGATGATTTTTTTCTGTTTTGTATGGTTAATGCTCTCGAGCGCCGAACCAAAGTGGTTGTGCTTGCGGAAGCGAACCTCTACAAATACAAGTGTGCCATCATCATCCATAACGAGGTCAATTTCACCTCGGTTGCAACGGTAATTGCGCTCTAGCAGTGTAAGGCCTTTAGACTCCAAGTATGCAAGTGCTTGGCCTTCTGCCTTCTGGCCGATTTCTGTGCTCTTCGGCATATTGGATTTTTTTACTCGATGGCGTTCAGTGTTATCCCTGTTTCAGATAACACTTCAGGAGGTGTGATAGCTGTAGGCTTTAGGTGTGGCGCAATCCCAAGAGGCTTAGCAATTCCCTTTCTGAAATAAAACAGCTCTAGCTGGCGGTGAAGTCGGTTTTGTTCATCAAGGTAAAGTTTGCCGGATAGCCCGCTGAATTGAGAGGTGCTTGTTTGTTTGAGTCTGGCCAGTTGGGGTATGACGTTATAGGCATCAAAACCGAGAGCAAATAATCGTTGCTCTTGTGCTGGGATATTATTCCAGGCTTGGCTGACTGTGTGGAGGGTGTCTGTTTTGGTCTGCTCTTTACCTCCTGGCACGGGCTTACCCCATGGAATATCTGTAAATGTTATGCCATTGAGGTCGATATTTTGAGAGGGGTTGTCTTGGCCATTGTAGAGGTGGGAAGTAGCATAAACAGGTAGCCGAGATGCTCGAAAAAATTTTAGTTGAGGTCTGATCAGCCGGGCGTTGCGGATTGTTGCAGCAAGAAATAGGAAGTCAGCATCCTGTCTGCGCCGTGGTTCAAACTTAATATCTCGGTTGAGTAGTCGCCTTATCCGTTTGTAACGTAACTGGCTTGCATCTAGGTTGAGCAGCTGTTGAATAGGTGCGGAAAAATCACTCTGTTTAGGAGGGTAGTTTTGAGCTTCAAGGACTTCACCTCCAAGCGCTTGCCAGTAGTCAGCAAAATGGCTGGCAAGCCGATGGCCAAAGTTGGATGCGGGCGTCAGAACTAGCGCTGTTCGGTGTCCTTTTAGCCAAGCACTTGCAGCCGACTGTTCCACCTCATCTTCTGGGCTTAAGCTGAACTGGTAAAAGTTAGCTTGGGCAGCTGCATCCTGCTTATGTTGATTAAGTGCAAGAACAGGTATTGGCAAGAGTTCCGATTGTGAGAGCTCTAAAACTCTTTTTTTCTTAAGAGGCCCAATGACCAGCTGCGCACCATTTTCAATAGCGGATTTGTAGAGCTCTTTAATGTTAGCTTTTTCTGTATCGTATAGCTGAATCGTTGGGGCTGCACTCTCTTTGTTTAGATAGTAGGCTGAGATAATGCCTTTCTGAATGGCCAGTGCTGCTTTACTGAAACCACCAGACTGTGGGAGGAATAAGGCAATAGACTTGGGCATTTCTGAGGTCGCAATTTGAACCGTTTTTTTATAACGGAGTGTCTCAACATCAGCAGGATGGTTTGGAAACTGTTGATGCCAATCATCTATTTCTCGATCAGTTTGTGCTTGGTCGTTTGTGGCCGGTTTTAGAATTCGAGCAAGTGCCATCCAGCCGCCAAGGGTGTCGGGGGCGGGTGGCTGAAGTGCCTCTAATGCGGTGTTGGAGAGTAAAGATAGCCCTTCAAAAATTGCGGCGTTATTTTGCTCAGTGGCATCTCGGTCATAGAGAAGGGAGGCAAGTAAAATGCGTTCACGCGCGCTTTCAATAAGGTTGCCCATTACCGAATAGCTGCTTGCTCGCAATGTGTGATAGTTGATTTGGAAGCCAGGGTCAAGCTCAGAAATGGAGATCTTGTCGAGTCGTTCAAGTGCCTGTTCAGGCTTTCCCATGCTGATATCAATTTGGCTATATAGCAGTATTAATTGATATTGGCTGTGTGCTGAAAGCGATGAGGTGTCGATACCATCTGCTGTGTTAATGGCAGAAATAATATCGCCGCTATGGATGAATGCCTCAGCCGCCCTAGTCAGATAATGTTCGCGCAAAGGGGAGCTGCTTTTTTCAGCTAGCTTCAGGAACTCCTGAGCGGCAGCGTTATAGTTGCCCTGCTCGAGAAAAGATTCGGCCTGTACCGTTTCTGGCGAGATCTCTTTTTTTGAAGGCTTCCATGGTTGGGTTGTTGTGCAGCCACTAAAAAGAAGGGCAGTTAATAGAGCACAGGAAATAAAGGCTAAGAAGGGGCTTCTTGGGGAGTTCATCAGAGTAGCTTATCGTAAAATTCGGTCTGCAACTGTTAACTATCTGGCATTATATATAGCTAACAGTCGATTTTATCAAAGTATTCATTCAGGAGTGCGTGGTGTCAAATAAAACTGGGACGCTATTTGTTGTGGCAACCCCTATTGGGAATCTTGCGGATCTTTCTCTCAGGGCAGTCGAGACACTGAAGGGGGTTGATTTGATTGCAGCGGAGGATACGCGTCATAGCCGGCCGCTTCTGCAGCATTATGGTATTGACCAGCCTCTGCAAGCCTATCACGAGCATAACGAAGGGACGATGGCTGAGCGGTTAATCCAGCGTATGGAAGACGGAGAATCTATCGCATTAATTTCTGATGCTGGGACACCATTAATAAGTGATCCGGGTTATTCGCTGGTACGCCGTGCGCGTGAAGTAGGCATTACGGTAGCGCCCGTTCCCGGAGCTTCAGCCTTAATAGCAGCGCTTTCTGTTAGCGGGTTGCCGACGGACAGTTTCACCTTTTATGGTTTTATGCCCAGGACATCAGGTAAACGCCGTGCTGTGATTGCCGGTTTTATGGAGAGAAACGAGACATCCATCTTTTATGAATCAAGTCACAGAATTTTAGCGGCACTTGAAGATGTGCAAGCTGTTTTCCCGCCAGAAAGAAAAATTGTTGTTGCTCGGGAGCTGACTAAACTTCATGAAACAATTTTGAGCGCCACAGTTAGTGAGATATGTGAACTTATTTTAGATAACCCGCATGGGCAGAAAGGTGAATTTGTTGTGTTGCTTGAAGGTGCTCCTAGTCTGAAGAAAAATAACAGATTAACGAGTGAGCAGAAACGGATATTGGTGGTGCTGTTGAAAAGCTGTTCGGTAAAGACGGCTTCTGAGTTGGCTGCAGAGATTACTGGAGTAAAGAAGAAGCTACTCTATCAAGAGGCATTGAGATTGGTGGGTTAGGGGCGGGCTGTTTTTGCATAAATATAGCTAAACGCTACAATCACAGCACGGCTTTGATTTTTAAAAAAGAGCAATTTCCTCGGTGAGTGACAAAGAATGCTAAATTCAGAGGTGGAAGAGGTAGGCCAAAGTAAAGCAGAGTGTGCTCACCAGTTCGCTCATTATTTCTGGCGGCATTTTTTATCTGATAATTGCCTGCAGCACGCTACAGCGCTTAGTTACACAACGCTGCTTTCGTTGGTTCCTTTGATGGCAGTAATGCTCTCTATTTTTACTGCATTTCCACTGTTTGAAGATGTTAGTTTCCAGGTGCAGAGTTTTGTTTTTGAAAACTTTGTCCCCGCTTCGGGTGAGGTGGTTCATCAATATATACAGGAGTTTTCAGCGAATGCCTCCAAACTGACGGGGCCTGGTCTGATATTCCTAGTGATTACCTCGATAATGATGATGGCTGCAATTGATACGTCTTTAAACGCGATTTGGCACAACAGTAAGCCTCGTCGACCAGCTGCTCGCTTTATTGTTTACTGGTCGGTGCTGACATTGGGGCCAGTTCTTATCGGTATTAGCCTGGCTATCTCATCGTATGTTGTTTCGCTTCCGCTGCTTTCTGAGACGGCCTCTTATGGCGAAAAGCTAGGGCTTTTGAGGGTGTTGCCATTTTTCATGGAGTTACTCGCCTTTACATTACTTTACATCGTGGTGCCTAACTGCCGAGTCACTTTTCGAGCAGCTTTTGCAGGGGGCGTTGCTGCTGCTCTGTTGTTTGAGTTGGCGAAAAAGGGGTTTGCTTTTTACATTACAAGCTTTCCTGCTTATGAGGCTATTTATGGTGCGATGTCGACCATTCCTGTCTTTCTTGTCTGGATATTCTTGAGTTGGTCTATCACGCTAATGGGTGCAGAGTTTGCTTGGTGCTTGGAGACATTTAATTGTGGAGAGAAAGCAAAGAAGGAGGCTGAACAGGGTTTTCTAGAAGAGGAGTCTGAGTCTATTGGAAACCGGCTGGATAGAATGGAGAACTTGTTGACTAAATTGCATGAAAAAGAACGGTAGGATTTTATCTCTATCAACAGTAAAATTGCTACTTGAGTTGACTAGACAATCGCTGTTTCGCCCTTGCGGAGGAATGGAGGAAAGTCCGGGCTCCATAGAGCGGGATGCCAGGTAACGCCTGGGAGGTGCAAGCCTACGGAAAGTGCAGCAGAGAGTAGACCGCCTTTTCTTGTAAAAGAAAGGGTAAGGGTGAAAGGGTGCGGTAAGAGCGCACCGCGCAACTGGCAACAGTTTGTGGCATGGTAAACCCCATCCGGAGCAAGACCAAATAGAGAGGCAGTGGTTCGCCACATCGTGTTGCTCGCACGGCTTCTGGGTAGGTTGCTTGAGATATGCGGTGACGTATTATCCAGATGAATGATTGTCCACGACAGAACCCGGCTTATCGGTTGACTCAATTTCTAACTGAAAACCGCAGACTATTTTGAAATAGTCTGCGGTTTTTTTATGGGTGAGATTTAATTTTAGGAGACTAAATTTTTCTTATTTTTACTTCTCTTTTTCAAAAGCGAGAATTTTTCTAATAAAGCTCGCCAACTCAATGATTAGAAAAGCCTTTCTTTTGCCTATTTTTTTATTAAGTGAGACCTGCTTCAAAAAAGCGCTAAGTCTTTGTCATAAAAGGAAGAATTTATAGAAAAACAGGGTTGACTATAGCTGTTTTCGTTCCTATAGTGAGGATAAGTGGAGAAAAGTGGGTTAAAGGGGAGAATTTTGTTTCGCGGGGTTAATAACATCAATTTGGACGCAAAGGGGCGGCTTGCGATTCCTACTCGTTACCGAGAGGAGTTGATGGGTTCGTGTGCGAGTCAGTTGGTGGTCACCGTTGATAGAGATAAATGTCTTCTAGTCTACCCGCTACCAGAATGGGAAGAAATAGAGCGAAAGCTGGTTCGATTGCCCTCGTTAAATAAGCAGGCCAAAAGGTTGCAGCGGCTTTTGATTGGTCACGCGACAGAATGTGAAATGGATGGGCAGGGGCGTGTTCTGTTATCTGCGCCATTGCGTGATTTTGCAGGGCTAAACAAGAAAGCTGTTTTGATCGGTCAGGGCAATAAGTTTGAGCTCTGGGATGAAGAGGTATGGAATGCTCGTCGAGATGAATGGCTTAATGAGGAGAGTCTGGAAGACTTGGATGATCTTGCGCCAGAGCTTGGCTCTCTTTCATTTTAGGGGCTTGCGGGAATGGAAGCCATGCATGAGACGGTGCTGCTGGAAGAGGCGGTACAGGGGCTGGATATTGCGGAAGATGGTATTTATATCGACTGTACTTTTGGGCGAGGTGGCCACAGTCGAGAAATATTAGAGCGGTTGGGGGCTTCGGGCCGATTGCTGGCCCTAGATAAAGATCTGGATGCGGTGAATTCTATGAATGCACAACAGTTGTTGAAAGATACCAGGTTTGAATTGGAGCATGGAAGTTATACGGCCTTAGCATCTCAGGTTGAAAAGCGAGGCTGGACCGGAAAGGTGTCTGGTGTGCTGATGGATTTAGGGGTCTCTTCTCCTCAGCTTGATCAAGCTGAGCGAGGTTTTAGTTTTATGAAAGATGGGCCGCTTGATATGCGTATGAATCGCGCATCAGGAGAGACGGCTGCGGAGTGGCTAGCAACAGTAGAAGAGGAGGCTTTGCGCCAGATCATTCGTCAATATGGTGAGGAGCGCTTTGCCAAGCGAATCGCTAATGCCATTGTGATTGCGCGTGAAGAGGGGGGTTTAACGACGACCCTTCAGCTTGCTTCGATAGTTGAGAATGCTATCCCTGTTAAAGAGAAGGGAAAGCATCCGGCAACACGAACATTTCAGGCAATAAGAATTCATTTGAATGGCGAGTTGAGTGAATTGACCGATCTGCTGTCGCAGGCGGTTTCTGTTTTAGGGAAAGGTGGGCGGCTTTCGGTTATCTCTTTTCATTCTCTAGAGGACCGTATTGCAAAAAGGTTTATACGAGAGCAGTCAAAAGGGGGGGTCTTTCCAAAAGACTTGCCTGTTCGCGCCTCTGATTATCATCCTGTTTTGAAGCCGGTTGGTAAAAAAATTAAAGCCAGCCGAAATGAGGTAGATAGAAATCCGCGTTCACGTAGTGCGGTGCTCCGAGTTGCGGAGAAAATGTTATGACATCAGTTGAAAGGCTTGTTTTGTTGCTTTTATTTATGGCTGTTGTGGTCTCTGCATTTGCGGTCGTCTACAGCAAGTACAGCTCGAGAAAGGTTTTTACATCTATTGAGAAGTTAACAAGGGAGCTGGATTTTTACGATGTGGAATGGGGGCAGCTTCAGTTGGAGCAAAACACGCTAGCAACGCATGCACGGGTTGAGCGGTTGGCTGTTAAGAAATTGCATATGATCATTCCTGATCGTGAAGAAATTGTCTATTTAAAGCCGTGAATTTCGCTAGCGACAATTCCGAATCAAAACTTACGCTTACCTATTCAGGTAGGCGTAAATTGTTGTTGGTTCTGTTTTTGCTGTTGGCAGTTGCGCTTGTAGGGCGGGCTTTAAAACTACAGGTGATTGAGAAAGATTTTCTGCAGCGCCAAGCGGATATTCGCCATATGAGAGTGGTTCCCGTATCTGCGCATCGGGGCAAGATTCTTGATAGAAATGGCGATGCGGTTGCGATAAGCACACCTGTTCAGTCGGCTTGGATTAATCCGGGTGAGTTTGAGGCGAGCGTTGGGCAGAAAAAGGTGTTATCAAAACTGCTTTCTATTTCTGACAGTAAAATTGCGCGGCTTGCATCTGATAGAAGTAAAAGTTTTGCTTATTTAAAGCGACGGATCGATCCTGCTTTAGCTGAACGGGTAGCTGCGCTTGAATTGCCCGGGCTCTATTTTCAGACGGAATACCGTCGCTACTATCCTGCGGGTGAAGTGGCTGCACAGTTGGTTGGGTTTACCGATATTGATGATGTCGGGCAAGAGGGGTTGGAACTGGCCTACGAAGAGTGGTTGGATGGTGATGATGGCCGCAAGCGGATTGTTCGTGATGGTAAAAGAAGAATTATTGAAGATGTTGAGCTGATTCAATCGGCCGAAGCGGGTAAGGATCTTGTTTTAAGTATCGATTTAGATATGCAGTACCTTGCTTATCGCGAGCTAAAAGCGGCTGTCAAAATGCATAATGCCAAGTCCGGCTCGCTTGTCTTGCTAAATGTTCAAACAGGAGAGGTGTTGGCAATGGTTAGTCAGCCCTCTTTTAATCCCAATAGTTCCAGTAAAAGTGGCTCACGCCGTAATCGTGCAGTAACAGACGTTTCTGAGCCAGGTTCAACGGTAAAACCTTTTGCTGTGGCCTGCGGATTAGAAAACGGGGTTATTAGTGAGAATAGCGCTGTCAATACATCGCCTGGCCATTACTACATAGGGCGTCATCGTATAAGCGATCATGGCAAACCGGGTCTCTTGAGTGTTAGCCGGATACTGGAGAAATCTAGCAATGTGGGGGTCAGCAAAATTGCCTTAAAGCTTGAGCCGTCACAGCTATGGGCCTGTTACGATCATTTGGGGTTTGGGCGGGCATCTGCCGCAGGTTTTCCTGGGGAGGCAAGTGGCCGTTTGCCGGACTATAGCCGTTGGCACAAGATCGAACAGGCTACGATGTCATACGGATATGGTTTGTCCGTCTCAACGCTTCAGCTGGCACGGGCTTATGCTGTATTGGCGAACGGTGGAACGATTCCTGAAGTTACTTTTTTGAAGCGTTCAGAGCAGGTGGCTGGAGAGCAGATCTTTTCGAGGTCAACCACTCAGCCTTTGCAGCTTATGCTTGAAAAAGTGGTAGGTGATGAGGGAACGGCTCCGCTAGCAAGAGTTAATGGCTACCGTGTGGCTGGAAAGACTGGAACGGTTAAAAAGGCAGGCGCAGGTGGCTATTCTGACGATCGGTATCAGACGCTATTTGCTGGCTTTGCGCCTGTGAGTAATCCGCAGTTGGCAATGGCTGTAATGATTGATGATCCAGCAGGCGAGAAGTATTACGGTGGCACAGTTGCTGCACCGGTGTTCTCAAAAGTGATGGCTGGAGTGTTGAGGCTATCGGGTAGTAAACCTGATCTTGCCAGCGATATGTTCCAGGTTGGAATCAGACAAAGGCGGGCACTATGATGGCCGCTGAACAACTAATAAAAGGACAATCGCTGGCGCAGTTATTGGCTGGTTTTGCTGATGTCACCCCTGCTAATGATTGTGTGGTTGGCGGCTTGCAATCAGATAGCCGTAACATTGCTCAAGGTGATCTTTTTCTTGCTTGCGCGGGCGCTCAGGCGCACGGATTGCAGTTTGCGAATCAAGTTGTTGGGCTTGGCGCTGTTGCAATCGCCTATGATCCAGCCGAGGGAGGGCAGTCGTTGGCTGGATCATTACAGCTAGAGTCCCTCTTAATTCCGGTTAAAGAATTAGCAAGCAAAATTGGGGTGATTGCTAGCCGTTTTTATGGGGAGCCATCAAAATCACTACGGTTGATTGGTGTGACGGGGACAAATGGAAAAACCTCTTGCACACATTTTTTAGCGCAATCTCTAGCGGGTGAAGTGGCCTGTGCCACGATAGGTACATTAGGCTGGGGGGTCAGTGATGATTGGCATGAAACGACACATACAACTCCCGATGCAGTCGAGCTAAATCGCATTATGGCAGCCCTACAGGGCAAGGGAGCTGAGGCTGTTGCTTTAGAGGTCTCATCGCATGGGTTGACTCAAGGGCGTACAGCGGGAAGCTATTTTGAGGGGGCTATTTTTACCAATTTTAGCCGTGATCATCTTGATTACCATGGGAGCTTTAACGACTACATAGAGGCAAAACTGCTTTTGTTAAAAAGTCAGGGGCTTTCATTTGTGGTCGTTAATCTGGATGACGAAAATAGCGGCAAGGTGCTTGATGCTGTCTCAGGGGAGGTCGCTGTATGGGGCTTCAGTCGACAGGCTAATCCAGAAGGTGCGGGGCAATGTCAGCAACTGGTATTGGCTAGCGATGCAGCTACAGGCAAAGAGGGGCTGAGCTTTAAGGTGGCCTATCAAGATCAATCATTAGTGCTGGCGGTTCCACTAATCGGTCTATTTAATTTAGAAAATAGTCTGTCAGTCTTAACAGCTCTTTTGGCAATGGGTTTCTCATTTGAAAAAGCAGCTTCCAAATTACAGCAAATAAAGCCAATTGCAGGCCGGATGGAGCTTTTTTCAGTGGCGGGCCAGCCTCGAGTCGTTGTGGACTATGCGCACACACCGGATGCTTTGGAAAAGGCCCTGATTAGTTTAAAGCCACACTGTAAGGGCAGATTAAAAGTGTTGTTTGGTTGTGGCGGCGATCGTGATCGTGGCAAACGGCCTTTAATGGGGCAGGCTGCAGAAAGAGAGGCTGATGCCGTTTATCTGACCGATGACAATCCGCGCTCTGAAGATGGCGATGGAATTATTGCTGAAATTAGTGAAGCAATTTTAGGTGATGTAACGATTGAGCGTGATCGAAAGCGTGCGATCTCACGCATTATTGCTGACTCCACAGTTGACGATGTCATTCTGGTTGCCGGGAAAGGGCATGAGACGACTCAGCAGATTGGTGATTTATTACAGCCCTTTGATGATCGTGAGGTTGTTAGTGCTTGCCTTAAAAGAGGTAAGTCACTATGAGTAGCTCAATGGCTATCTGCAAACTTGCCTCGGTTGTGAGTGGCAGGTGCTCAGAAAGGGCTGGTAAATTAAGTTTTTCAGCTGTGAGTAGTGATAGTCGCAACCTACAGAAAGGTGAGCTGTTTATTGCGCTACAGGGGCCAAATTTTGATGGTAATAAGTTTGTTGAGATGGCGGCAAAAAATGGAGCTATTGCCGCGCTTGTTAGTAGGCAACAAGCCTCTTCAATTGAGCAGGTTGTTGTTGACGATACGCATAAAGCATTGGCTGATTTAGCGACTGCGTGGCGAAAAGAGTTCAAAGGGCCTTTAATTGGAATAACCGGCAGTAATGGTAAAACAACGGTTAAAGAGATGGTGGCTGCGATTCTTTCAAAGTGTGGAAAAACGTTGGCGACAAAAGGTAACCTGAACAATGATATTGGTGTGCCGTTGACGTTATTAAGTCTCCAGTCTGAACACCGGTATGCAGTGATTGAAATGGGGGCAAACCATCGTGGCGAGATTGAATATACCGCCACGATAGCGGCTCCCGATATTGCGATAATAACCAATGCAGCGGCGGCGCATTTAGCCGGTTTTGGTGACTTGGAGGGAGTCGCAAAAACAAAAGGTGAGATTGTAGAGGCGCTGCCAGAGAAAGGTGTTGCGATTTTAAATAGAGATGATGTTTTCTACGGTAAGTGGGAAGCGTTAGCGAACAGTCGTGAAATCATTAGTTTTGGTTTCTCGGAAAAAGCGCGAGTGCGCACAGATATTGATTCGATCAGTTTCTCACTGGAAGAAGGTCACTTTAAGACGGTTTATCCAATCTCTTGGGATAACAAAGAGGTGCTGGTCTCACTGAGTTTGGCGGGAAATCACAATGTGAAAAATAGTCTGGCAGCAGCTGCGGCCTGTTTGGCGGCCGGTTGCTCGCTTGAACAGATTAAAGAGGGATTGGAATCAATGCTTCCCGTGAAAGGTCGGCTTTGCGCACTAGCGGGACTGAAAGGGGCTGTTGTAATTGATGATAGCTATAACGCGAATCCTGCCTCCTGCTCGGCTGCACTAGATCTTCTGAGCGATATGAATGGTGAAAAATGGATGGCACTGGGTGCTTTTGCCGAGTTGGGTGAGCGGAGCAGAGAGCTGCATCACGAAATGGGGCGAGAAATTAAAAAGAAAGGTGTTAAGCGACTGTTTGCGGTGGGTGAAGAGGCGAAGCAGGTGGTTGAGGCGTTTGGGGCAGAAGGTTACTGGTTTGAAGAGCAGGGCTCTTTAATTGAGTCATTAAAAGAAAAGCTGAATAAAGATGTGATTGTTTTGGTTAAAGGCTCCAGAAGCCAAAAAATGGAGCGAGTTGTTGAGGCGCTTCTTGCATCTAATCAGCTAAAAGAAAGGGAGGCTAAAAATGCTGCTCTCACTAGCTGAATATCTTACGGAATATTTTGGTGCATTCAGAGTATTCCAGTACCTGACTTTTCGGGCGATTCTTGGTGCACTGTCTGCACTTGCTATTTCGCTGATTGTCGGTCCAATTATGATCCGCCGTTTGAGTCAGTACAAGGTGGGCCAGAACGTGCGAGATTGTGGGCCGGAGTCACATTTCTCTAAAGCGGGAACGCCAACAATGGGTGGCGCACTTATTCTCGTCGCGATTGGTATTAGCACCCTGTTGTGGGCCGACCTGAGTAATCGTTATGTCTGGGTTGTTTTTTTGGTGACAATGGGATTTGGGGTGGTCGGTTTTATCGACGACTATCAAAAGCTTGTTAAAGGAAATAGTGATGGCCTCTCTGCAGGGAAAAAGTACGGAGGGCAGTCGCTCGTTGCTGCGGTTACAGCGGTCTACTTATACAGCACAGCGCTAGTACCTGCAGAAACACAATTTATTGTTCCATTTTTTAAAGATTTCGTTCTTGAGATGGGGCTGTTTTATGTTGTTTTAACCTATTTTGTGATTGTCGGAACCAGTAATGCAGTCAACCTAACAGATGGGCTTGATGGTTTGGCAATCATGCCGACAGTTATGGTTGGTGGAGCATTGGGGCTGTTTGCCTATCTCTCCGGTCACGTTAATTTCTCAAGCTATTTGGCGATTCCTTACCTGCCCGAAGCAGGTGAGTTGGTTGTCTTTTGTTCTGCGTTGGTTGGAGCGGGCTTGGGGTTCCTCTGGTTTAACACCTATCCCGCACAAGTTTTTATGGGGGATGTCGGCGCGCTGGCGTTGGGTGCGGCGCTCGGTATTTTGGCTGTATTGGTTCGTCAGGAAATTGTATTGGTGATTATGGGTGGTGTTTTTGTGATGGAGACGGTTTCTGTCATCTTGCAGGTCGCCTCATTTAAATTAACGGGGAAGCGAATTTTTAGGATGGCACCGATTCATCATCACTTTGAACTGAAGGGGTGGCCAGAGCCGAGGGTTATTGTCCGTTTTTGGATTATCACCTTTATTTTGGTTTTGATTGGATTGGCAACGCTGAAATTGCGCTAAAAACGAACAATGAATTGCTCAGAATTAGTCACTAAAACAGATTCGATCTATCCCGGCCTAAACCGGGATGATGCGAATGTGCTGGTCGTTGGAATGGGTGCGACCGGCCTTTCTGTTGTGCGCTATTTGAAAGAGCAAGGGGTTCGACTGTTCGCTGTTGATAGTCGTGAAAATCCACCAGGGCTGGAAGCCGTGCGATCGTTCCTAAATGACTCGCAACTTTCAGTTGGTGGTTTTAGTGCGGAACTATTTGAGCTCGCAACCCATATTGTTGTGAGTCCAGGGGTCTCTCTTGATCTGCCCGAACTGGTTAAAGCTCAGTCAGATGGCAAGCCTGTTCTGGGTGATATTGATCTTTTTGCTTGTCAGGTAAAGGTGCCGGTTATCGCAATTACCGGCTCGAACGGAAAAAGCACAGTAACGACGTTGGTTGGCTTAATGGCTGAGCAAAGCGGTCGAAAGGTTGCTGTGGGCGGGAATCTTGGGCGGCCCGCGCTTGATTTACTAATGGATAGAGATATTGAGCTGTACGTGCTTGAACTATCCAGTTTTCAGCTAGATAGCAGTAAGCTGCTAAATGCAAAAGTGGCAACAGTTCTGAATGTGAGTGAGGATCACTTGGATCGCTACAGCGATTTTGGAGGTTATATCAATTCCAAAAAGCGGGTCTTTAATGGGGCTGGCGCAATGATTTTGAATCGCGATGACTCTGAAGTGATGGAGATGGCATTAGCTGATCGAGCTGTTATCACATTTGGCCTGAATGAGCCTCAAGAAGGGCAATACGGCATATTGAACGTTGAAGGTAAAAGCTGGCTGGCGAAAGGAGATAAACCACTCTTTCCAACGAGTAAATTGAAGATTAAAGGAAAGCACAATCAGGCCAATGGTTTGGCAGCCCTGGCGCTAGGTGAACAGGTTGGACTCCCAATGATCGCCATGCTGGATGCACTGTCAAAATTTAAAGGGTTGGCTCACAGGATGGAGTGGGTCATGGAGGTTGATGGCGTTGAATGGATTAATGATTCCAAAGCGACCAATGTAGGGGCTTGTGAAGCGGCACTGCAAGGCCTATCTGAAAAGGTGGTTTTGATTGCTGGTGGCGACGGTAAAGATGCTGATTTTACGCCACTTGCAGAATCCGCTAAAAACAGAGTTAAGGCTGCCATTTTGATGGGGCAAGATGCCGATAAATTGGCATCTGTATTGTCAGAAGTCACTGAGGTTATCAAGGTCTCTGATATGAACGAGGCGGTTTCTGTTGCAGTAAAAGTAGCAGAGCGAAGCGATACAGTTCTTCTCTCTCCTGCTTGTGCCAGTCTTGATCAGTACAAGAGCTACCAAGAGCGAGGAAATTGCTTTGTTGAAGCTGTGGGGGCGTTAGCGCAATGAGTGCTGTAATGGAATCAGTTCGGTTATTTGAGGCTCAAAAGTCGGCGGGGTCCAGATTGTGTCTGGATAAAACGTTGATGTTTGTTTCAGTCGCAATAGTGGTTTTAGGTTTTGTGATGATGACTTCTGCCTCTTTACATCTTGGGGAAAAAATAGCTGGTGATCCGTTTTACTACCCTTTGCGGCAGTTGATTCATATCTCACTTGGTGTGGCAGCAGCAGTGGCTATTTTCTGTATTCCAACGGTTTTCTGGGAAAAGACAGGGCAATGGCTGTTTATTGCGGGTCTTGTTTTACTTGTTCTGATTTTGGTTCCAGGTTTGGGTGCAAAAGTGAATGGCAGTATTCGCTGGTTGGCTATCGGTGGTGTTCGGTTGCAGGTGGCGGAGGTGATTAAACTGATCTCACTTATTTATATGGCCGGTTATTTGGTTCGTCACAACAACACGGTTCAAACCTCAGTAAAAGGGATGATCAGACCACTTTTTCTAATGGCTTTTGCCTGTGGGTTGTTGCTGCAACAACCGGATTTTGGTTCTGCGGCAGTAATAGTCGCGTGTGCACTTTTGCTGATGTTTCTGGCAGGTGCGCGGTTATGGCAGTTTGGCCTACTGGGGCTTTTTCTTGCTTTGACAGCGATGTTATTGATTGCGCTCTCACCTTACAGAATGCTGCGTATCACTGCATTTTTAAACCCATGGGAAGATCCGCTAGGGAGTGGTTATCAATTGACTCAGTCTTTGATCGCGCTTGGGTCGGGTGAATGGAGCGGTGTTGGGCTAGGTAGTGGTGTGCAGAAGCTATTTTATCTGCCAGAAGGGCATACCGATTTTCTTTTTGCAGTGATTGGAGAGGAGTTGGGTTTTATTGGCGCAATAACGGTCATTGCTCTTTTTGGGGTTTTTGTTTGGCGTGCGTTTTGCGTGGGTCTGAAGGCAGAGAAAATAGGTCGTCAGTTTTCAGCCTTTTTAGCATATGGAATAGGTGTCTGGTTTGGGCTTCAGGCTTTTATTAATGTTGGTGTAAACATGGGTGTATTGCCGACTAAAGGTTTGACGCTGCCGCTTATGAGCTACGGAGGCAGTAGCATGATTGTTATGTGCGTAGCAGTCGCTCTATTGCTGCGGGTTCATCATGAAGCTGCAAAAGCTCAAATTGATGGCCCAAACAGAGAAGGGGGGCTGCAAGCATGAGCAAAAATGTGATGATCATGGCTGGTGGAACCGGCGGGCACATTTTTCCAGCACTGGCTGTGGCCAATTATTTACGCGATCAGGGTCACCATGTGACATGGTTGGGCACAAAACGTGGACTTGAAGCGCGTGTTGTTCCATCGGCAGGTTTTGATGTTGATTGGCTATCCGTTAGTGGTTTGCGAGGAAAAGGGGTGATGTCACTATTTCTGGCCCCTTTTATGTTGCTTAAAGCCTGCTGGCAGGCGGCTTGTGTCCTTCAATCTCGAAAGCCGAATGTTGTGTTGGGCATGGGTGGGTTTGTCTCTGGGCCTGGTGGTTTAATGGCTCGCCTTAGCGGTTACCCTTTGGTTATTCATGAGCAGAACCGCGTTCCGGGAACAACAAACCGGTTGTTATCAAAGATTGCGACAAGCGTATTAGAGGCATTTCCAAAGAGTTTTAAAAAAGAGGTTTCTGCAATCGCTACAGGAAATCCGCTGCGTAAAGAGATAGAGAAATTGGCGGCACTGAAAAAAGAGCTCAAAGCATCTGATGCGAAGCTCCACCTGCTTGTGATCGGAGGAAGCCTCGGGGCTGCAGTGCTAAATGAGACCGTTCCTGCAGCATTAACGAGGATCACTGATTTGAATCAAATAGCCGTTGTTCACCAAAGTGGGGAGAAAACTTTGGAGCTAGCGCAGTCAGCCTATAAAGGGCTGGATGTGGAGGTTGAAATAACACCTTTTATAGAAGATATGGCAGCTGTATATAGCTGGGCTGATTTAGTGATTTGTCGAGCTGGCGCAATGACGGTTAGCGAAGTAGCGGCGGTAGGCTTGCCTGCTATTTTTGTGCCACTACCTCATGCAATTGACGATCACCAAACAGCAAATGCACGCTATTTGGCTGGAAAAGATGCGGCAATTTTAATGCCTCAGCAGGCATTCGATGCGAAAGGGTTGGCAAGCAAACTAGAGGAATTTATCTCTAACCAAAAAGAGTTGTCAGAAATAGCCAAAATGGCAAGGCAGCTGGCTGAAGTAGAGGCGACCGCTAATGTTGCTGAAATCTGTATTAAAGAGGCGAACTGATGCACATGACTGAACAGAAAATTCGAGAGGGTCAATATGGCTTGGGCCATGTTCGCAAAATTCACCTGATCGGTATTGGAGGTGCCGGAATGAGTGGGATTGCCGAGGTGTTGATCAACCTTGGTTACGATGTATCAGGCTCTGATTTGAGAGAAGGAGCGATGACACAAAGGCTTGCTTCGTTGGGAGCCGCTATCCATATCGGTCATGTGGCTGTGAATGTTGTCGGTGTCGATGTGGTCGTTACTTCAACGGCGGTCGATAAAGAAAATGTAGAGGTTATAGAGGCGAGAGCGCGAAGAATTCCGATCATTCCTCGTGCTGAGATGCTTGCGGAATTAATGCGGTTTCGATTTGGAATCGCGGTGGCGGGAACGCATGGGAAAACAACGACCACAAGTTTGACGGCCAGTATTTTGGCAGAGGGTGAATTAGATCCAACCTTTGTTATTGGTGGGCGACTGAATAGCGCAGGAACCAATGCTCGCTTGGGCGAGAGTGCCTATCTTGTGGCAGAAGCCGATGAGAGCGACGCCTCTTTTCTCTATCTGCAACCGATGATGGCCATTGTGACCAATATCGACCAAGACCATATGGAGACCTATGGCGGGGATTATCAGAATCTAAAGGATGCCTTCATAGAATTTTTACACCACCTGCCTTTTTATGGCTTGGCCATTCTTTGTCTTGATGACGAAGGGGTTAATGAAATTTTGCCGGAGATTTCAAAGCCAGTTAGAACCTATGGGTTTACAGAAAAGGCAGATATACGCGCAAAAGAGATAGTGCAAGAGGGATTTAAGACGCATTTTTCAGTTAAGCGATCTGGATATGAATCTGATCTGCAGGTGACGCTGAATTTGCCAGGCAAACATAATGTTCAAAACGCACTCGCTGCGATAACGGTTGCGACAGAGCTAGCCGTTTCAGATGAGGCAATAATTAAGGCGCTCGCTGAATTCAAAGGGATTGGACGGCGTTTTCAGGAGAATGGAAAAATTAAGCTGGATGGAGGTGAAGTTCTTCTAATTGATGATTACGGGCATCACCCAACCGAAGTCGCAGCCACATTGGAGGCGATCAAGAAAGGCTGGCCCGATAAGCGTCTTGTGTTGGTTTTTCAACCACACCGTTATAGCCGTACTCGTGATCTATTTGAGGATTTTGTTCATGTGCTATCAGGCAGTGATGCGCTTTTGCTGTTGGATGTTTATCCGGCGGGTGAAGAGAGAATTTCAGGTGCGGACGGGCGTTCTCTAGCGCGGGCTATTCGTACTCGTGGACAGGTTGATCCGGTTTTTATTGAAGAGTCATCAGAGCTTGCCGAGGTTCTTCCTGGTTTGCTACAGCCCAATGACATTTTGGTCACAATGGGTGCTGGAAATGTAGGGCAGATATCAGCAAATCTTATTGATCAGCTCAAGGCGCAACAAGAGGGTTCGAAGGGATAAAGATGATGGTCGCTGAGCAAAAAACTGACTGGCAGGGCGATTTTCGCCGTAATGAACCATTAGCACGTTACACATCATGGCGTGTGGGTGGTCCTGCGGATAGTTTTTATCGACCTAGAGACCGTGAAGACCTGTTGCTGTTTCTGAAAACTTTGCCAGCAGACGAGCCGGTCTATTGGGTTGGGCTCGGCAGCAACCTTTTGATTCGTGATGGCGGCATCAGAGGGACGGTGA
>DEIG01000007.1 GCA_002352345.1 Methylococcaceae bacterium UBA2780 | reverse complement strand
TTGTTTCCCGAAACAGGGCGTTTGCCGGTGACTTGACATACTCTGGACATGGTCAACCTCTTGACTAAAATTCGTTAAAATCGCGATAAAGCGAAAGAGCCGATCTTTATACCAAAAAGCGCCCTAAGAGTAAACTTAAATGCTGTTTTTAGTCTAAATAAGACCGTTTTCGGCAAATGACCAAGCTTCAGCGTCGCCCACTATAAAGTGATCTAGAAGACGTATCTCGACAAGCGAGAGCGCTTGTTTGAGTTTTTCAGTTATTTTCTTGTCTGCTAGGCTCGGTGTTTGGTTACCTGAAGGGTGGTTATGGGCAATAATAATTGCAGCAGAATTGTATTGAAGTGCCTTCTTTACAACCTCGCGCGGGTGAACTGAAGCGCTATCGATAGTACCTTGGAATAGAATTTCAAATTTGATCACCTTATGGCTGTTATCTAGAAAAAGGGAGGCAAATAGCTCTTGAGGCTGGTTTCTTAGTTGAGCCGTCAGGTAGGAGCGCGTTGTTTCAATATTTTCGATCACATCTCCACGGCGAAGGGATTCGTGAAGATGGCGCTTTGTCATCTCCACGACAGCTTGTAGAAGTGCATATTTAGCTGGTCCAAGCCCTGGGCTGTTGCAGAACTGTTTTAGGTCGGCTTGTAGAAGAGCCTGAAGTGAACCGTGCTCGATTAATAGCTCTCTTGACAGGTCAACGGCACTTTTCCCTTTTATGCCAGTTCGTAAAAATATGGCAAGTAGCTCAGCATCTGATAGCGTTTGTGAGCCACGGTTAAGTAATTTTTCGCGAGGCCGCTCATCAGCTGGCCAGTCCTTTATGCTCATTGCTCTCTCCTTGAGGTTTTTATGCCCAACGGGCATAAGTTTCGTTGAGGTGGAATTCCCACTTAACTCAACTTTAAAAGAATAGAAGCATTTGATGGAAATTGCCATAATGCACAGCTAGTTAGAATAATTGGGGTGATGCGTTGACTGCTCTTAAGGATAAAAAAATATTATTGGGTATTACAGGTGGGATTGCGGCCTATAAAAGTGCCGAACTGACACGGCTATTAAGGAAGAGTAGTGCAGATGTTCGAGTTGTTATGACTGAGGCCGCTACACACTTTGTGACACCGCTCACATTTCAAGCGCTATCAGGGAATCCTGTCTCGACAAGTTTGCTCGATGCCGATGCAGAAGCGGCAATGGGGCACATCCATTTGGCGCGTTGGGCGGACTTGATATTGGTTGCGCCAGCCACAGCTGATTTTATGGCTAAATTAAGAATGGGTATGGCGAGTGATTTGCTATCGACGCTCTGTTTGGCGTCTGAATCGCCAATTGCCTTGGCTCCCGCCATGAATCAAGGCATGTGGCTAAATAAAGCGACACAGGATAACAGGTCTCAGCTTGAGCAGCGGTCCATTAAACTTTGGGGGCCAGCGAGCGGAGAGCAGGCGTGTGGTGAAACAGGGCTGGGCAGAATGGTGGAGCCGCAGACGCTATTAGAAGAGGTTAAGCAATTTTTTGCGCCTGAAACCATGAAAGGTCTTTCCGTACTAATTGATGCGGGGCCAACGCAAGAGCCAATTGACCCTGTTAGATATATTAGTAATCGCAGCTCTGGAAAGATGGGTTATGCGATTGCAGATGCGGCAAAGAAGGCAGGTGCAAAGGTTTGTTTGGTAAGCGGGCCAGTCGCATTAGCTGCTCCATCGGTTGATGAATTTGTTGCGGTGAAAAGTGCTGCAGAGATGGCGGAGGCGGTGCTCAATCGTGCTGAAGAGGTTGATATTTTTATTGCGGCGGCTGCAGTGGCAGATTATCGTCCAGCAGTTCTTGCTAAGAAAAAAATCAAGAAAAATGCCGATGAGACTATTCTAGCTATGGAGAAGACTGAGGATATTCTTGCCTCTGTTTCTGCTTTAAAGAGGCGGCCCTTCTGTGTCGGTTTTGCAGCTGAAACAGATTCGGTGGAAAGTTATGCTCGAGGCAAATTAGAAGCAAAAAAGCTGGATATGATTGCAGCAAATAAAGTGGGTGGGGCTGAAGGTGGTTTTGAATCGGATGATAATGCGTTACACCTTTTTTGGAATGGTGGAGAGCAGCTTCTTAAAATGGCACCAAAGACGCTGCTGGCAGATCAGTTAATCAACATAATTGCAGAAAAACAGAATGAAAATTCAATTTAAAGTTTTAGATGAAAGGCTGGGAAAGCAGTTCCCTCTACCAGACTATGCTACAACAGGTTCAGCTGGTTTGGATTTACGAGCATGCGTGGAGGGTCCGTTGACCTTGACGCCTGGGCAAACTGAGCTAATTCCAACAGGAATGGCCATTCATATTAGTGATCCTGGTTATGCCGCGATGTTGCTGCCACGTTCTGGGTTAGGGCATAAGCATGGGATCGTATTGGGTAATCTGGTTGGGTTGATTGATTCGGACTATCAGGGGCAGCTTTTTGTCTCTTGCTGGAACCGTGGTGACAAAGCATTTGTGATTGAGCCGGGGGATCGAATTTCTCAGATGATTATTGTGCCTGTTATCCAGGCTGTGCTCGAGCAAGTTGACGAGTTTGATGAAAGTGATCGGGGAGCAGGGGGGTTTGGCCATACAGGGAGAGATTGAGAAGGCGTGTAAACGGCTTTTTTATTTTCATCTATCCTTACTCTAATCGTATTTGCTCTGTTTGAATCGAGCCAAATTAATAAATTAGGCAGTATTTATTATGAGTTTGAATAAATTTTTCTCTTCATTAACATTGATTCTGACGATGTTGATTGCTCTTGCGGTGGGTGGCTTTATGATTTTCCTATCTCAGCAAAGTCAGGTCGAATCTCAATTAAGATTGAAAATGACAGCTCAAAGCCTCGCAGCTGGGCTAACAACCGTCGTAAAGCAGACAGACCAGGTGATGGGCGGCCTTGCTAAAGAAGAGGGGCTGGCAGAGTTGTTAAGCTCAGCTGATTCGCAATTGCTAGCCGAGAAAGAAAAGAGCTTCTTGGCAATTTTGCCGAATGCAAAGGTGGTTAGCCTGCTTCCAAGAGGGTTTTCTGATTCTGATTTTACCGCTAAAGAGGGTATTGGCTTTGCAGATTTGGAGCTGGTTCGTCGTGCAGAGTCGGGCGGTAAATCTCCTGCCCCAGGCGTTTTCGGAACAGGGGCTAAAAATAGCCATGTAGGGATGGTGAAGGCAATTGTATCCGGTGGCGATGTAGTTGGCGTTTTGCATGCAAGTTATGCAGTCTCAGCGATAAAAGAGCTATTTTCTAAATCAACTCAAGAAGATGAACTGATGATGCTGAAACAGGGCGGATTGGTCATTGCTACAGCAGGAAACTCTAACCTTGAGAAAGGTGATTCGGCTGAGATTATGCCTGTTTCTTCAACGGATTGGGTTATCTCTTATCATCAGTCTGACCGAACCTTAATGGAAAAAGTGCTTAATGAATGGATGGTCGTGCTAATGATTTCTGGAGCGGCAATTTTACTGATGGTACTGGTTGTGTTTTTGATGGCAAGACAGCTTGCAGAATGGATACGGTCGGACCAAGTTACAACAATTCGCTTAGTCGAATCTTTACTAGAGGGCTCCTTTGTTAGGGGGAGTTATCCGGTTAAATTGGTAAACTTCCAAGGTACGATTGACAGTATTTTGGCTTTTCAAAGGAAAGAGGTGGGTAGCCCTGTGTCTAAAACGGAAGCGCAGAAAGAGCGGGCTGAAGAGGAGTCATTAGTACCACCGGGCTTACTGTATATGAATGACAGTATTGAGCTGGACTCTGATGATGTTGATGATGCAAAAGTGCCTCAATCGATTTTTAGAGCATACGATATTCGGGGTGTTGTTGAGAAAACACTAACGAAAGAGCTGGTCTACGACATTGGTCGTGCCTTGGGCAGCGAGGCCTATGAGGCTGGACAGCAGAGCGTAATAATTGCTCGTGATGGCCGCCTATCAAGCCCAGAGTTAAGCCAGTCGCTTGCGAAAGGGTTGCAGGATAGCGGCCGAGATGTGATTGACTTGGGTATGGTGCCTACCCCGGTACTTTATTTTGCAACACACTATTTGGGAAGCAACTCGGGTGTAATGATTACCGGTAGCCATAACCCGCCAGATTATAATGGACTGAAGATGGTGATTGATGGTGAAACGCTTTCAGGTGAGAGAATATATGGGTTACGCGAACGAATAGTTGACGGGGATCTGCTGAGCGGCAATGGTGGCTACGAGTCTCGTAATATTGTTGCGGACTACATTAGTACGATTACGGGAGATGTTCATATCGGTCAGCCAATGAAGATTGTGGTTGACTGTGGGAATGGAGTGGCTGGAGAAATTGTCCCTACGTTATTCAAAACCATGGGCTGCGAGGTTATAGAGTTGCACTGTGATGTTGATGGCACCTTCCCGAACCATCACCCCGATCCAAGTAAGCTAGAGAATCTTGAAGAGCTGGTCAAGGTGGTTCGAGAGGAAAAGGCGGCTCTCGGGCTAGCTTTTGATGGTGATGGGGATCGTTTGGGTCTTGTCGATTCAGCAGGAAATGTTATTTGGCCTGATCGTCAAATGATGCTTTTCTCTGCGGATGTCCTATCAAGACAGCCGGGGGCGGATATTATTTTTGATGTGAAATGTACCCGTAATCTAGCAACTGAAATTGTAAAACACGGTGGCCGTCCTATTATGTGGAAAACAGGACATTCGTTGATCAAGGCAAAGATTAAAGAGACGGGTGCAATGTTGGCTGGCGAGATGAGCGGGCATATCTTTTTCAAAGAGCGGTGGTACGGTTTTGATGATGGCCTTTATGCGGGAGCCCGGATGATCGAGATCATTTCGGCAGACAGCCGCAGTAGTCAGGAAGTTTTTGCAGCACTACCAGATAGTGTTAATACGCCTGAGCTCAATATCTTGCTGCAAGAGGGTGAGAATTTTAAATTTATTGATGCGCTCTTGGCCATTGCAAAATTTCCGAATGCTAGTGTTAATACAATAGATGGGCTACGTGTTGATTTCCCTGAAGGCTGGGGTTTAGTCAGAGCATCCAATACGACCCCTTCCTTAGTCATTCGCTTTGAGGCAAACAGTCGCGAAGCCCTGCTGGGAATTCAAGACCAGTTTAGGGAGCTTATAAAGAAGGTTAAACCTGATCTTGAGTTGCCTTTTTAGTCTCTAAGTTTCATTGATGCAACAAAAACGCTCCAAGTTTGGGGCGTTTTTGTTGTTAACTTTTTATGTTTGATAATGCGTGTAAAATTAGCCGCGTAATAAATAATTTTTCCAGCACAGAAAACTTTGAATAAACAAATGACTTTACAACAGGAATCGGCGAAAGAGATTGCGCATGTTTTAACCGAGGCGCTTCCCTATATTCAACGCTTTAAGGGCAAAACTGTCGTGATTAAATACGGTGGTAACGCAATGACCGATGATGCGCTAAAGAATAGCTTTGCGCGAGATATTGTGCTGATGAAGTTGGTTGGTATTAACCCTGTTGTTGTTCATGGAGGCGGGCCGCAAATTGGTAGTTTGTTGGAGAAGTTAGGCAAAACAAGTCACTTTGTTGGGGGTATGCGTGTTACCGATAGTGAGACCATGGATGTGGTTGAAATGGTTTTGGGTGGGCTCGTTAATAAAGAGATTGTGAACCTTATCAATCGGCACGGTGGATCGGCAGTTGGCTTGACAGGTAAGGATGGCGACCTAATACACGCACGAAAAATTGAGGCAAAAAGTAATTCACCAGAATTTAATGCGTCTGAAATGATTGATCTTGGGCACGTGGGTGAAGTTGAGAGTATCGACTCGTCAGTTGTTGATATGTTGGTACAGAGCAACTTTATCCCAGTGATCGCTCCAATAGGTGTTGGCCGAGATGGTTTTTCGTACAACATTAATGCAGACCTTGTGGCTGGCAAGATGGCAGAGGTGATGCGAGCAGAAAAGTTGATCTTGTTGACTAATACAGCGGGCCTGCTTGATAAGCAAGGTACCCTTTTAACAGGACTTTCTCTGGATGAGGTTGAAGCTCTTTTTGAAGATGGAACGATCAGCGGGGGGATGATTCCTAAAATTCGCTGTGCGACAGAAGCTCTAATGGCAGGTGTTCATAGCTCACATATTATCGATGGCCGTGTTGAGCATGCTGTCTTGCTTGAAATGCTCACCGATAAAGGAATAGGTACTCTACTCTTGCGAAAATAAGCTTATTTCTTGGAGTTAACAAAAGAAGAGAACCCAGAAAGAATTTTTTGAACCTTTGGGCTACCACAAAGTTCTTGGCCAATTCTTGAAGGTTTGCACTCAGCATCTAGAAACAGTTGTGTCGCCTGCTCCTGGCGCCCTCTGATCAGGGTGACTGTCAGGCTTAGATCTTGGTCAATTACCGGTTTTTGAGTCATTAGTATGGTATCTGTCTCAATTTGAAGAGGGGTTGTGGCGTGTTGGTTTATATAGCGCTTTGCCCATAACCAAGCTTTATTGCATGCATGGCCATTTTTACATTCCACGATACTGACAATTGCCTGTGGATCTACGCTAGTCGTCTTTTTCGAGGAGTTCTTGAACTGCTTTTGGAGAGCAAGGAAGCGCGCTTTATCTCTTTCAAATTTGCCTCGTAATCGTGCTTTCTCTATCTCATGTGCGGCAATTTTATTTTCATTCTCTCTGATTTGTCGGTGGGTCGCATTGATTTCTGTCAGTAGCTTTTTAGGGACATTTAACCCATTCCTTTCCATTCCTGCAGCCCTTTTTTGCTGCTGGGAAAGCTGCTCTTTTAGCCGTTTTATGTTGTCCTGAGTGAGTCGGCTTAACAGGTTAAGTGTCTGCTCTTTTCCCTCTAAGGTCATCTGAATTTCGTCAGTATTTCGGAATGTTCGAAGAAGAACGCGGTCATTAGCTAACTGCTCAGCAATGATTTTTTGTTTTTCTGCGCGGAGTACTGCGAGCCGTTTTTCCTGATCCAGTTGCTGTTTTGTTTTTGCAGCACTTATCTCTTCAACTGTGATGCCCTTTTCACTCAGGCGGGAGCGACCATACTTAGACTCCTTAGGTGGAATAACATCGGAATAATGCACCTTCCCTTTGTCATCTGTCCAACGATATAGCTGCTTGGCTTCTGCTGAATAGCTTTGCGCTAATAGCAAAAAAGCTAAAGAGAAAAGAGTCTGTTTTTTGAAACACATAAGTACTTGCTAGTGACCGTTATAAATTAAGAGAAGTTCTTAAAAGAATAGCGACTAATGCTGATGAGTCAATATCAAGCCTCTTGATTTCTGAGTAATGGAGGAAAGGGTAATTGTTATTTTGCAAATATTAACTACCTTTGATACAGCAAGGAGGCGGTTTTTGTCTCACTAAATTTATTATGAAGTAATGGAATGAGTTCGATGAATAATTTATCACTTAAGTCAAAATTTAAACTGCAGATTATAGTTGGGCTATTTTCCCTTTTGATCGTTATGTTTGGTGTTCGGTTGATGGGCAAGGTAACTGATTTTGCCTATTATGAGAGAGAGCATGTGGTTGCCGTAACTTACATAGATCATGAGTTGCTGAAGCCCCAAGTTGAAAGAAAGTGGTTGATGGATCATGCCAAAAATGCGCATCAACAACCGGTGAATGTTGGAGAGGCTGTTTTTGGCATTGAGAAGCTACTTTTTAGACTTCTTGGGCAAGGTTATTTACTGGATATTGCAATAAAGGATGAAAAGGAGTTTCGGGCAATATTGGATTTTCTAGAAAGTAATCCGGCAACCCATTTAACCACACAAGAAGTGAGCAAAGTTGATGCGTTGATGGAGGGGCCTAGAGTAAATAGCGAGAAGTTTGGCTCAGGATTACGCCGTGCGGCAACATTTGTAAAAAACACGGTGAATCTGTTGGTTTTTTTAACGATTGGCGGCTCAATATTTTTGTTAATAAACATACAGAGAACAACGATTCCACCTTTAGAGAAGACTGCTGCAATAATTGGCAAAATTGCAAAAGGAGATCTTGGCGTTAGGATTGATGATCCAGTTGGTGGGGAAATTGGGCAGATGCAAAGATCAGTGATAGAAATGATCAAAGGCTTACGGCATATGGTTAAAGGGATTGGACAGGCGGCCAGTGAATTATCTGAGGCGGCATCAAATGCGGCTGTTATTACGGAGCAAACGCTTCAGGGGGTTACGGAGCAGAAATCTGAAACTGATAATCTTGCTAATTCTATCGGAGAAATGAGTGCGGCGATTAATGATGTGGCAAATTCGGCCTCTAATGCAGCAAGTTCTGCGAATGAAGGAAACCAAGCTGCTGTGAAAGGGAGAGCGGTTGTTTCTGAGGCGGTTGCTTCGATTGAAGAGCTGGCGAGTGAGGTAGATGGCTCCGCTGAAGCAATCCATCGAATCGAATCGGATAGTGAGAAAATTGGTTCGGTAGTACAGATGATTCAGGGTATTACAGAACAGACAAACCTATTGGCGCTAAATGCTGCGATTGAAGCGGCACGAGCGGGAGAGCAAGGTAGAGGGTTTGCTGTGGTGGCGGATGAGGTTAGGACGTTAGCGCAGAGAACACAGAGCTCTACACAAGAGATACAAGGGATGATTGAGGAGCTGCGAGGAGGCACGCGTGCAGCAGTAGAAATCATGGATCGTAGTCGTGAGCGGGCGCAGGTTAGTGTCGAAAAGGCCAATCAAGCAGGTGAGGTTATTGAGGAGATTGCCGGCTCAGTTTCAAATATTATGATGCTGAATGAGCAGATAGCCAGCGCGGCTGAAGAGCAGGGTGCCGTAACCGTTGAGATTAATAATAATACAAATGCGATTAATGAGGTGGCTGATCAGACAGCAGTAAGTGGTCAAAATATTGCGCAGTCGAATAACAGATTGGTTGCGTTGTCGCAGCAGCTTGAATCAGTAGTTGGAACATTTGAACTAAGATGGCCTGCTCAGCGGTAGTGAGGATTGGCGTTTGCTGATTTAGGTTTCAGAAACCAAGTCTATTGCTCGTTTTAGCAGCGATGAACGATTATCATGTCAGGTTTATACCCAAAGGGTATAAGTTTTACTGAGGCGGAAGATAAATATCTCCGCTTAGTTCAGCTTTAAATTGATAGATAATCAAGAGGTTAAATGAGTATTCCAAATGCATTTTATGCGCAATCCGGTGGAGTTACTGCGGTTATTAACGCAACTGCTTGCGGGCTTATTGAGGCAGCACGAAAACAGCCCGATAGAATTGGGAAGGTTTTTGCGGGAAGAAATGGAATTATCGGTGCGCTCAATGAGGAGCTAATCGATACCTCTTTTGAATCGAGTGAGGCTATTGCTGGATTACGCCAGACACCCGGTGGCGCATTTGGAAGTTGTCGCTATAAACTAAAATCGATTGAAGAGAGTGAGCAAGAATACCGACGATTAATTGATGTTTTTAAGGCGCACAATATTCGCTACTTCTTCTATAACGGAGGGGGGGATTCTCAAGATACAGCGCATAAGATCTCTCAGATTGCAGAGAAATTGGGTTATCCACTGACTTGCGTTGGGGTGCCTAAAACGGTCGATAACGATCTACCATTTACCGATAGCTGCCCTGGTTTTGGCTCTGTTGCAAAATATGTCGCAATTTCAGCAAGGGAAGCGGCATTAGATGTGATTTCCATGTCAGCTACCTCAACAAAAGTATTTGTATTGGAAGTGATGGGACGGCATGCTGGTTGGATTGCCGCTGCGGGTGGGTTGGCTGATGAAGGGCACAATGATGCTCCGCAGGTTATCCTCTTTCCTGAAATTCAGTTTGATAAGCAACAGTTTCTTGCAAAGGTTCAAGAGTCTGTTGAAACGCATGGGTATTGTTGTGTTGTAGCATCGGAAGGTATTCGCTATGCAGATGGACATTTTATTGCAGAAGCTGGGAGAAAAGATGCTTTTGGTCATAGTCAGTTAGGAGGCGTTGCCCCTGCTCTGGTTGAGATGATTAATGAGGGGCCTGGGTATAAATGTCACTGGGCTGTTTCTGATTATCTACAGCGCTCCGCGCGGCATATTGCCTCGGCTGTTGATGTCGAACAGGCATATCTATTGGGTGAGAAAGCGGTTGAATTGGCGCTAGATGGGCAGAATGCCGTTATGCCCGTTATAGTGCGTAAATCTGATGAGCCTTACCGCTGGGTGGTTGACTCGGTATCGTTAGCCGATGTGGCAAATGTAGAGAAGATGATGCCAGAAAATTTTATTAGCGAGGATGGCTTCTCTATAACTAATGCTTGTCGCAGTTACCTCTTGCCGCTGATACAGGGGGAGTCTTATCCTTCATATCAAAATGGCCTTCCAAACTACATTGGTTTGGAAAATAGGATGGTTGAGAAAATACTTGCCACTTAAAAAGTGAGAGCTGTTTCACAGTATCGTTCGGTTAGTCCTAAAGAAAAAGAGGGTGTGGCCGATGACCTTGATACAGAAGAAAGTGGAAAAGGAGAGTTGCGATGAAAATTGATGGTTCATTATCGGGTGGTGTCCAGGCATTTCATCGTGCAAGTGAGAGCATGGCAGAAGCTGCATCTGACATTGCAAAGGCAACTACAAATCGAGAGGCTTCAACAACTGACTTTGTAAAACCACTTGTCAGCATGCAAGAGGCGGAAGTTCAGGCTAAGGCGGCTGCGAAATTGATTGATACAGAGGATGAAATGATAGGAAGTATTCTGAATGTAAGCGCTTAGTCTGCTTGGTGATTGAAAAAAGCCGCTGCCGAGAATTCGGTAGCGGCTTTTTTGTGCGCTGGTATTAAGTTATAAGAGCGGGGCAATAACTAGGCTAACAATTGCCATAACGTTGATTAGAATGTTCATAGACGGCCCTGATGTGTCTTTAAAAGGATCGCCAACGGTGTCGCCGACAACAACAGCAGCGTGAACATCGGTTCCCTTGCCGCCAAGATTGCCTTTCTCAACATACTTTTTGGCGTTATCCCATGCGCCACCCGCATTTGCCATCATAAGTGCAAGCAGTACACAGCCTAGAAGTGCACCGGCAAGCATTCCACCAAGAACTTGAGGTCCTAAGACGAAGCCGACAATAACAGGGGCTGCAACAGCTATCACGCCGGGCAGAATCATCTTTTTAAGGGCAGCTTGAGTCGCAATATCAACGCATCGTGCGGTGTCAGGTTCTGCAGTTCCTTCCAAAAGGCCTGAAATTTCGTGAAATTGGCGGCGGATCTCTTTTATCATCTCAAAGGCGGCATCGCCCACAGCAGTCATGGTGATTGAGGCGATAATGAAGGGGATAACTCCCCCGATAAACAATCCTGATAGGACGTCAGCCGAAGCTAGATTGAGAGAGAAGTCGGGGTAGTGGCTGGAAACGGTTTCAATAAAAGCAGATATGATCGCAAGTGCAGCTAGCGCAGCGGCGCCAATCGCAAACCCTTTGCCAATCGCAGCAGTTGTGTTGCCAAGCTCATCGAGAGAATCGGTAATCTTTCGAGTCTCTTTACCAAGTCCCCCCATTTCGGCAATACCCCCCGCGTTATCGGCAACAGGCCCATAGGCGTCAATAGCCATTGTGATGCCGACCGTTGAGAGCATTCCGACGGCAGCAATGCCGACACCGTATAGACCTGCAAAGTAGTTTGAGACAAATATAATGGCGCAGATCGTTAGTACGGGGATGACAACAGATTGCATCCCGACTGAAAGGCCGCTGATCATGACGGTGGCAGGGCCGGTTTCTCCCGATTTGGCGATAAGCTCAACGGGTTTTCCTGCGGTGTAATATTCTGTGACTAGCCCAATAACAATTCCACCAGCAGCGCCTGCAATAACGGCTGCCCAGATTCCGAATGAGATATCGGTAAAAGCGATAATCAACATGGAGAGAAACATGAACATTCCTGCGGCACCTAGAGTGCCAAAGCGTAAAGCTTCTTCTGGCGCTTTGTCTGAATACTGTTTAACTATGTATATTCCACCGATAGAACAGACTAGACCGCCAGATGCTAAAGCAAGAGGCAGAAACATAAGTGATGCCTGATTTCCCATCGATAAAAGTGCCTCAGCAGAGAGTGTTGAGGCGATCGCGATGGTGGCAATCATTGAGCCACAATAGGATTCAAAGATATCCGATCCCATTCCTGCTACATCACCTACATTGTCACCAACATTATCGGCAATAACACCAGGATTCCGTGGGTCATCTTCGGGAATTCCCGCTTCGATCTTGCCGACAAGATCAGCACCAACGTCGGCGCTTTTTGTAAAGATGCCACCACCTACACGAGAGAATAGCGCTACCACAGAGGCTCCCATGGCAAAACCATGTATTGAGTGGGTTGTTTCAGGGTCGCCACCATAGATGAGGTAAAGAAACCCTAATCCGAGAAGACCGAGAGAGGCAACGGCCAGCCCCATGATTGAGCCACCAAAAAAGGCGATGGTTAATGCTTCTGCTGCCCCTTTTGTATGTGCGGCGTTGGTCGTTCTGACATTCGCTTTGGTGGCCGTATTCATGCCGATATAGCCGGCCAGGGAAGAGGCGCCTGCCCCGATTACAAAACAGAAGGCGGTATTCCAGCCGAGCGAGATGAGAAGTAAAAAGAAAAGAACGGTGGCAAAAATGGCCAACATTTTATATTCGGTGCGCATGAAAACCATGGCGCCAAGGTGAATTTGCTCCGCAATCTCAACAATCTTCCCCTCGCCTGCGGGCGTTTTCTTTACCACCTGGAAAATATACCAGGCCACAACAAGACCAACTCCACCCAGTAACGGTGGAAGAAAGTGACTAGAACTCATGATGCTCTCCCTAACTATTTTATGGTTTTTTATTTTTCAGCCCCACTGTTATCTTTTTGCCTATGGCATGTCAACATTTTTGGCTAATAAATTTACGGCTGGTTTTTGGGCCAGCACTCGTAATAAAAAGAGGGTATACTCCTCGATTGTTTTTTTAATTAGTGGGGGATGATTATGTCGTTGATGATGGTCAAAACGGGCAAAAATGTACCGGATGAAATTAATGTAATTATTGAGATTCCAGCTTACGCTGAACCAGTTAAGTATGAAGTCTCTAAAGACTCTGGAGCATTGGTTGTAGACCGTTTTATGGGTACAGCAATGCAATATCCATGTAACTACGGTTATGTGCCTCACACGCTTTCAGATGATGGCGACCCAGTTGACGTTCTAGTCATCTGCCCGAATCCTATTTTGAGTGGTGCAGTGATTGCCTGCCGCCCAATTGGTGTGCTGAAGATGACTGATGAGTCAGGTGAAGATGCGAAAATTCTCGCAGTGCCTGTTGATAAGCTAACGCAGCTATACAAAAATGTTAAATCAGTTGATGACGTTGATCCAAGCAAGCTCGCTAAAATTGCTCACTTCTTTGAGCATTACAAGGATCTTGAGTCAGGAAAGTGGGTTAAAATCGACGGTTGGCATGATATTGAAGAGGCCAAGAAAGAGATAGTCGATAGTGTTACGCGTTACGAGAACACAGAAGAAAAACCTGAATTCTAATTGCAGGTTATTCATAATAAAAAAGGCGGCCAAATGGCCGCCTTTTTTATTGCTCAACGATTAATTTGAATAGCCATCTGTATTTTTTTCTACCCAGCGCACTTCTGAAGGTAAAGTCTCTTTTTTCCAGAATGGCGCTTTTGATTTCAATGCCTCCATAATGAAACGGCAGGCATCAAACGCTGCGCCACGATGAGCAGACCAGACAACGACTAATACAATCGGGTCATTGGGAAAGAGGTCGCCAACACGGTGGATAATCAGACTGTCGATAAAGTCCCACTGCTGCTCTGCTTCGGTAACAATTTTTTCAAGCTGTTTTTCGGTCATGCCGGGATAATGTTCCAGAGTCATCGCCTGAATATCATCGCCCTCATTAAAGTCGCGCATCGTACCGATAAAGCTGGCAGTTGCGCCAAATTTACCGCTTTTTCCTAGCTGGTTTTGTTGATAGGAAAGTGTCTCTTGCCAAGGATCAAAAGCAGTTTCTCTAATATAAATTGCCATAGATTAACCCCCTGTGACGGGTGGAAAGAAGGCGACTTCATCGCCGTCTTTAACGGTGCTATTCAGGTCGGCATAGTCCATGTTGATGGCCTGTAGAACAGTGTCGGGGAGCTTATTTTTTTGGTTGATGATTCTGAGAATATCGGCAATAGTTTCAATGTTTTCAGCAGAGAGTTCCTCTTCACTATGTCCAACTAGCTCTCGAAGGTTAGCAAAATAACGTACACGTATAGCCATTTGATTTTAGAAAAATTTAATTACGATTCCGGTATATTAACACTCTTACTCGGCGCTCATGCGGCGCTGTTTTTTGATTATTTAGAGAAATAGGTGGGAGAGGCATGTCCAAACTGACGCATTTTAATCAGGCCGGCGAGGCGCACATGGTGGATGTTGGCGAAAAAGAGGTTACCCAGCGTGTGGCTGTGACAGAAGGTTATATTGAGATGAAGCCAGAGACCTTGTCGTTAATTGTCGAAGGTGGGCATAAAAAAGGCGATGTTCTCGGTATTGCGCGTGTGGCAGGAATAATGGGTAGCAAGCGAACGGCCGATTTAGTACCGCTTTGCCATCCGTTGCCGATTACCCATGTTGACTTAAAGCTGACGCCCGATGTGGAAAATGGCCGTATTTGCTGCGAAACAACGGTTAAAACAAATGGTCAGACGGGCGTTGAAATGGAGGCGCTGAATGCAACACAAATCGCATTATTGACCATTTACGATATGTGTAAAGCGGTTGATCGCGGGATGGTGATTCAGGCGGTTAAACTGCTCGAGAAGGATGGGGGTAAATCGGGCCACTGGGTTCGAGGTTAAGGGTGATCATTTTAACCTGATGAATTCACCGGCTTCTCCTTTTTTCTTCAAAGGGGAAGCCGGTTTGGTTAACTAAAATTAAACCTCTTTATAAATATCCGCGCCCTGCTCTTTAAAGTCAGCCGATTTCTCCTGCATTCCCTGTTGAATTGCTGAATCAGCATCAATTCCCTTTTCAGCCGCATAATCACGCACGTCTTGACTGATTTTCATTGAACAGAAGTGCGGGCCGCACATTGAGCAAAAATGCGCCACTTTACCGGATGCTTTGGGGAGTGTTTCGTCGTGGTACTCGCGCGCTCTCTCGGGGTCTAGGCTTAAATTAAACTGATCTTCCCAGCGGAACTCAAAACGGGCTTTTGAGAGTGCATTATCTCGGATCTGTGAGCCGGGGTGGCCTTTGGCCAAATCGGCAGCGTGAGCGGCAATTTTATAGGTAATAATTCCTTCGCGAACATCCTCTTTGTTTGGTAAGCCGAGATGCTCTTTGGGTGTCACATAGCAGAGCATTGCGCAGCCGTACCAACCGATATTGGCTGCACCGATCGCAGAGGTGATGTGATCGTAACCGGGGGCAATATCGGTTGTTAGTGGTCCAAGTGTGTAGAAGGGTGCCTCTGCACAATCATCGAGTTGCTTGGTCATGTTTTCTCGAATCATCTGTAGTGGGACATGGCCTGGCCCCTCAATCATTGTTTGTATGTCATGCTTCCAAGCAATTTGAGTTAATTCTCCGAGTGTTTCTAGCTCACCAAATTGAGCTGCATCATTGGCATCGGCAATCGAGCCGGGGCGTAAACCATCGCCCAATGAGAAAGAGACGTCATAGGCTTTCATGATTTCACAAATTTCTTCAAAGCGGGTATAGAGAAAGCTCTCTGTATGATGTGCAAGACACCACTTCGCCATGATTGAACCACCTCGTGAGACAATGCCGGTTAGCCTGTTTGCCGTCATTGGAACATGGTGGAGGCGGATGCCAGCATGGATTGTGAAGTAATCGACCCCTTGCTCTGCTTGCTCAATCAATGTGTCGCGGAAAATTTCCCAGGTTAGCTCTTCTGCTTTTCCATCGACCTTTTCTAGCGCCTGATAGATCGGTACAGTTCCGATGGGAACCGGTGAATTGCGCAAAATCCATTCGCGTGTTTCATGGATATTTTTGCCGGTTGAAAGGTCCATAATGGTGTCAGAACCCCAACGGATCCCCCAGATCATCTTTTCAACTTCCTCTTCAATCGAAGAGCCAAGTGCAGAGTTTCCTAAATTTCCGTTGATCTTGACGAGGAAATTACGGCCAATAATCATTGGCTCAACTTCAGGGTGATTGATATTTGCAGGGATGATGGCTCGGCCCAATGCAATTTCATCACGAACAAATTCAGGTGTGATGATGCGTGGTGTGGCTGCACCAAAAGAGTGGCCAGGATGCTGTTTTATCAGCGTTTGTGATTCCTCAAATCGTTGGTTTTCACGAATCGCGATATATTCCATCTCAGGGGTAATAATCCCTTTCCGGGCATAATGCATTTGCGAAACATTGCATCCACTCTTGGCAACGCGGGGTTTGTGAATATGCTCAAAGCGTAACGAAGCAAGTGAAGCGTCATCTAACCGATGTTGCCCATAAGTGGAGCTGGGGCCATCTAGTTGGATGGTGTCATTTCGCTCTTCAATCCATTGGCTGCGAACAGAATTGAGCCCTTTTTGGAGATCGATTGTGACTGTGGGGTCGGTATAGGGGCCGGAGGTGTCATAAACGTGAACGGGGGCATTTTTCTCGCTACCAAAACTTGCATCGGTATCGGCGAGAGAAATTTTGCGCATCGGAACCTGAATATCATCACGGCTACCTTGGGCAAAGACTTTTTCAGAGCCGGGAAAAGGCTGAATGGCTGCTTTACCGACCGATTCGGTTTTTTCAAGGAACTCTTCTGGGATTGCGCTCATGATGATTTATCCGGGATTATTTTGGAATTAGCGCAGAACCGACTTTCCTGCGCTGGTATTAACACTGATCAGGTTCAAAGGGTTTTTCTCAGCTGTAACAGCTTTTAAAAAGCTCGGCAGCACCCCTAGTCGAAGATGGCTAAGTTAAGCTAAATGGCCTATTTTTTCAACCGTAAAGCCTGTGTGGTAACTGTTTTGAGGCGTTAAAAAAGAGGATAATCACGCCGTTACAATTTTTCAGGAATTACAAAAATGAAACAGATTTCTCCCGTCGGCCTAAAAGAGTGGTTGGATGATGAAAATCGCACAAACCCAGTTTTATTAGATGTTCGTGAAACTGCAGAGCACGAGATTTGTAAAATCGAAGGCAGTTTGTTGATGCCGATGCACCTCATTCCTCTGAAAATGACCGAATTATCCAAAGAGGATGAGATTGTGACTATTTGCCATCATGGTATGCGGAGTGGTCAGGTGGCTCAATTTTTACTCCAAAATGGTTTTGATAAAATACTGAATCTTCAAGGTGGCGTTGAGTATTGGGCAGTTAGTGTTGATAACGCTATGCGTCGCTACTAATGATTTCAGTTATTCAGCGGGTCAGTTCTGCCGAGGTTGTTGTTGAGGGCTCGTCGGTGGGGAAAATTGAAGAGGGGATTATGGCGCTCGTCGCGGTTGAAAGAGGCGATGGTGAAAAACAGCTTAAACGGATGGTTGAACGTCTTTTGAATTACCGGATCTTTCCTGATAGAGAGGATAAAATGAATCTGAGTCTGAGGGATATAAAGGGTGGTCTACTGCTCGTTCCGCAATTCACTTTGGCAGCAGATACACAGAAAGGAACGCGGCCCAGTTTTGGCCCTGCAGCAGAACCTCATCTGGCCGAAGAGCTGTTTAATCAGCTGCTGATAGAGGCGAAAGCGAGCCACGAAAAGGTTGAGTCAGGTGCTTTTGGTGCAGATATGCAGGTATCGCTTCTGAATAGTGGGCCGGTGACCTTTATCTTGAAGGCTTAGCTGGCATCAAGATGATTGACCATCAAAGCCTCTAGTTTTTCGAGCGTACCCCGGTTCTCTTCTACAAAGCGTTGTCCCTTTAGGCCTAGTTCATTTCTCGTTTCAGGCTGCTCGAAGAGAGCAATAACTTCTTTAGCGAATTGGCACTCATCTTTTACCTGAATCGCAGCGCCTTTTTCAATTAGCAGTTCGGCAATTTCAGAAAAGTTAAACATATGTGGCCCGAACAGAACGGGGACACCCGCTGCGGCCGGTTCTAAAACATTATGTCCTCCGGTTGGAACAAGGCTGCCGCCTACAAAGGCGACATCTACAGCGGTGGAGAAAAGCTTGAGTTCGCCCATCGTATTGAGCAGAAAGATATCTGTCTGATTACTGCAGGGTTTCTCATCACTTCGCTTGATCAGGCTGAACTCTTCTTTTTGGCAAAGCGCAGCGACCGTATCAAACCGTTCTGGGTGGCGTGGTACCAAAACAAGCAATAGCTCAGGAATCGTCTTTTTAATCTCTTTGAAAGCAGCTAAAACCTTTTCGTCTTCTTTTTCATGGGTGCTGGCGGCAATCAGTGTGGGGCGCTGGAGAAATAGGATTTGGTGGATCTCTTCAGCCTCTTTTCGGAGGCTTGTTGAGAGTGTTAGGTCAAACTTGATGTTGCCGGCAACTGAAACAATTGCTGTAGGCGCGCCGAGAGAGATGAAACGTTCAGCATCATTTTCTGATCGTGCGGCAATTTGGTTGACATTGCTTAGTGCCTCTTCGGTTAATGATTTTAGCTTCTGGTAGCCTTGGGTCGATTTTTCAGAAAGCCGCGCGTTGACGATCAGCAGAGGAATCTTTTGTTGGTGGCATTGGTGGAAAAGATTTGGCCAAATTTCCGTTTCCATCATCACCGCAATACAAGGGGAAAAGTGGTTTAAAAAGCGGCCAACTGCATTGGGCAGATCGTAGGGGAGGTAGACATGCTCTACAGTCTCCTCGAAGAGTGCTTTTACACGTGCCGAGCCGGTTGGTGTTGTGGTGGTGACTAGTATAGGGCGGCCTGGGTAGCGTGCCTGTATGTTACGGATTAACGGGAAGGCTGCCTCTGTTTCGCCAACGGATACGGTGTGAAACCAGATAACCTCTTTTTTATGGGTTTCTGAATAAGAGGCAAAGCGCTCCCCCCAACGGAGCCGGTAAGCGGGAGCTTTTTGGCCACGGAGGTAGAGCTTTAAAAGAACTAAAGGGGCAAGTAGGTAGAGTAGAAACGAGTAGAGGTACCGCACGCTACTTTTCGTTTAGCCACTGCATATAAAGTTGAGTTCCTTCAGCTACGGTTTTGAATGCGTGTTGGCAGCCGGCTGCCCGAAGTTTTTCAAGGTTTGCTTCGGTAAAGCTTTGGTAGCAGCCTTTTAGCTTTTCTGGGAAAGGGATGTATTCCAGTTCGCCTTTTTGATGGTAATCGAGAACCGCTTTTGCTACATCGTTAAAGGGTTGGCTACGCCCCGTACCAAGGTTAAATATTCCCGAAGCTTGTGGGTTATCGAGAAACCAGAGGTTTACTTCAGCAACATCCCCTACATAGATGAAGTCACGCAGTTGCTCGCCATTGCCGTAGCCATCACAGCCTTCAAATAGCTTTACGTTTCCATTTTCGTTCATTTGATTATTTAGGTGAAACGCAACACTTGCCATTCCCCCTTTGTGGTCTTCACGTGGGCCGTAGACGTTGAAGTAGCGCAGCCCAACTACTTGGTTACTGAATTCAGACTCTCTGGCACGAACATATTGATCGAACTGGAATTTTGAGTAACCGTAAACATTCAGTGGTGCTTCGTGCTCAAGCGATTCTTTAAAGGTTGTTCCGCCACCATAGACAGCTGCACTTGAGGCGTAGATATAGGGGATTTCTCTTTCTGTACAAAAGTGTAGGAGCGTCTTGCTGTAGTCGTAGTTGTTATCCATCATATAGCGACCGTCCCACTCGGTTGTGGATGAGCAGGCACCATTGTGAAAAATTGCTTCAATCGGTTGATTATCAAAGTCACCGAGCTGGATGCTGGCAATAAATGCCTCTTTGTCCATGTAATCGGCAATCTGGCAATCCACTAAGTTTCTGAATTTCACGCCATTTGTGAGGTTGTCGACTACCAGAATATCTTTCTGTCCACGCTCGTTTAATGCTTTTACGATGTTACTGCCGATAAAGCCGGCACCACCAGTTACTATAATCATCTTTTTACCTTTTCGATTTTCGAATGGTTTCAATAATATTGGTTGTTGAGCAGCCCTCAACAAATTGAAGAATTTTGACCTCACCACCATTAGCAACAACACAATCGTGCCCGGCTATTTTTATTGGATCGGGATAATCTCCACCTTTTACTAGAATGTCGGGAAGTAGCTGACAGAGAAGCTCTTCTGGAGTGTCATTTTCGAAGGGGATTACCCAGTCGACACACTCCAGCGCAGAAAGCATCTCCATACGATGCTCAAGTCTGTTGATTGGGCGCTCAGAGCCTTTTAAGCGGCGAACAGAGTCATCACTGTTCACCAGAATAATGAGTCGATCGCCAAGAGCCCTTGCCTGACGTAGGTAGTGAATATGGCCAGGATGAAGAATGTCGAAACAGCCATTGGTGGCGACGACTTTCTCTTTCTTTTGTCGAGCATGTTTAAGAACATCTTGCGCTTGAGGCAGGCTCAGAACGCCGTGGTGTTCAGCGCGCTCTCCCTGAATCGCCTGTTCCAATTCATCTCTGCTGGTTGTAGCGGTTCCCAGTTTTCCGACAACAATCCCAGCTGCTAAATTGGCCAAGGCTGTCGCCTCAGGCAATGGTTTTTTGGCGGCTAATGCTGCCGCAAGGACAGAGATGACGGTATCGCCAGCACCGGTAACATCAAAAACTTCACGCGCATGTGTTGGGAGATGGAGCGGTGCATCTTTCTGCGTGAGAAGTGTCATTCCTTTCTCACCACGCGTCACGAGCAATGCCTCAAGGTTTAAAGATGAGAGCAGTTTTTGCCCTTTTTCTACAAGCTCCTCATCACTGCTGCAGCGCCCAACAACAGCTTCAAATTCATTCCAGTTGGGGGTGATTAGAGAGGCGCCACTGTAAATAGAGAAATCATTGCCTTTAGGGTCAATCAAGACGGGCAAGCCCTCTTTTCTTGCGGCGAGAATAAAAGGTTCGATCTCGTGGAGCGTGCCTTTTCCATAATCGGAGAGGATCACCACATCAACCTCTTTGAGTGCAGACTGGTAGCGTGCCATCAGAGAAGCTGGTTCGACGTTATGAAAGCCATCTTCAAAATCGAGGCGGATTAGCTGCTGATGCCGACTCATGATGCGAAGTTTTGTGATTGTTGCCAGCTCATCCACCGGTTCAAGTAGGCAACGAACATTTGCTGAGTTGAGCGTTTGAGTGAGCGCGCCAGCCGCCTCATCTTTTCCGCAAAAGCCAAGAACAGAGGCTTTACCATCCAGCGCGGCAATGTTCAGCGCGACGTTACCTGCGCCACCGGCGCGCTCTTCAACGCCGTTGACATGGACAACAGGGACGGGGGCTTCAGGTGAAATTCTCGATGTTCCGCCATGCCAATAGCGGTCAAGCATGAGGTCGCCAACGACGAGAACTTTTGCGTTAGAAAAATCGGGTAATTGCAGTTGCATAAAATGGAAAGACCGATCGACTGTTAAATTGGGTAAAATGATAGCACAAACGGCTTGGAAGCAGCTGCTTCAGCCAGTACCATGTAGCCACTTTAGCCCAGAGGATTGATTATGAGCGTGAAAATTTATCACAACCCGCGTTGCAGCAAGTCCCGCCAGACATTGGAATTGCTCAAAACAAACGGTGTTGAGCCGGAAATTATTCAGTACCTAGAAACACCTCCAACAGCAGAGGAGCTGGACAGTGTTCTGACATTGTTAAACATGGAACCACGCGATTTAATGCGTAAAAAAGAGGTCGAATACAAAGGGGCCGGTTTAGATAATCCTGAGCTTGATCGTGCGGCTTTAATCGCGGGTATGGTTGCAAACCCACGCGTTATTGAGCGTCCTGTCGTACTTGCGAATGGCAAAGCAGCCGTTGGCCGTCCGCCTGAAAGTGTTTTAGCAATTATTTAGTGTAGTTAACCCGATGACCGAAATACTTGTTCTTTATTACAGCAATTACGGTGGTACTGCCGAAATGGCTAATCGCATTGCGAGAGGTGTTGAAGAGGTGCAGGGCGTTACGGCGCGAATCCGCACCGTTGCCCCTATTTCACCTGTTTGCGAGGCGATAGAAGCGAGCGTGCCAGCTGAAGGGGCGCCGTATGCAACGATTGATGATCTAAAAGAGTGCGGAGGTCTTGCTTTAGGTAGTCCGACTCATTTTGGCAATATGGCTGCACCGCTAAAATACTTCTTGGATAGTGCAAGTGAGCTTTGGTTCTCCGGTGGATTGCGAGGTAAACCGGCGGGTGTTTTTACTTCCACTGCCAGTATGCATGGAGGGCAAGAGGCGACACTATTGTCGATGATGATCCCACTGTTCCATCAGGGTATGGTTTTAATGGGTGTGCCAAGTAGCGAGCAGGCACTCAATGAGACAACAACGGGTGGAACTCCTTATGGCCCTAGCCACTACGAAGGTGGGGAGAACAAAATAGGCTTTAGTGACGAAGAAAAGGCGATTTGCCGCTCCTTTGGGCAGCGCCTGGCGAAAGCTGCACTTGCCCTAAAAGATTCTAAGTTGTGAAAAATCCAACACTTTATTACCGCATCGCTTTAGTCGGCTATTTTGGTCTTCTATTTTTGGTGTTGCTTTGGGAAACGGTCATCCTTCCTTCAACAACACTACCGATAGCACCGATCTTGGCTGCTAAATTAATTCCTTTGCTGTTTGTGGTGCGGGGACTTTTGTATGCGCGCCCTTACACCTGTGCTTGGGCTGCTTTCTTGAGTATGCTTTACTTTATTCACGGTGTTTTAGCTGTGTTTAGCACCGGTTTAGAGCAGCTACTTGCCGCGCTAGAAATTTTATTCAGTCAGATGCTATTTCTAGGTTGTACCTTCTATATTCGATTCAATGATGAACCGACAAATTCCGATCCAGTTTGAGTTTTACACTACTCAAACATTTGATTCGTTTTATGCTGGCTCCAATCTTGAAGTTATCGAGGCGCTTAAACACTTTTCCACTGTTAATGATGAGCACTTTATCTATTTGTGGGGAGAGAAAAGTGCAGGCAAAAGCCACCTACTGAATAGTTGTTGCCAGTGGGCAAATAAGCAAGGGCGAGATGTTCGCCTGTTACCCATGCAGCAACTACTCAAGATGGAGCCAGAGTTTCTAGAAGGGTTATCTGGTGCCGAACTGATCTGTATCGATGATGTTCAATTGATCTGTGGCGACCCTGATTGGGAAATGGCTGTTTTTGACCTTTTTAATCAACAAAGAGAGAGCGGTCAGCAGCTGATAGTGACTGGGGATTGTCCTCCGGCAAACTTGAAATGTGACCTGCCGGACCTACAGACGAGGCTTTCGTGGGGAATTACCTTAGAGCTAAAGGCATTTAGTGATGAGGAGTTGCTTGAGCGATTAACTAGGCAGGCAGCAGCTTTGGGGATGGATTTTGGCCCCGAGGTCGGGCGCTATCTATTGGCGCGATTTCCAAGAGACTCTCAGACATTAAATAAAATCTTAGCAAGATTGGATCAAGAATCGATGGTGGCGCAGCGACGAATTACGATCCCATTCTTAAAGAGCGTACTTGAGGGGTAGATTGAACGGCTAGTCCGCCAGAGGTATGGGTCTTTCGATAAAATAGCCTTGCGCGAAGTCAACGCCAATTTCTTTTAATTTGTTGAGTATTATTTCGTCCTCAACAAATTCCGCAATGGTTTTTTTGTTCATCAGTTGGCCGATATCATTGATCGATTTAACCATTGCGAGATCGATCGGGTCGCGGCCAATATCCTTAACAAACGCACCATCTATCTTTAGGTAATCAACGGGTAGGTTTTTGAGATAAGCAAACGATGAGAGGCCGCTACCGAAGTCGTCGAGTGCGAATTGGCAGCCCTTTTTATGGAGAGCAGAGATAAACGAAGTGGCTTGAACAAGGTTAGATATGGCGGCTGTTTCGGTGATCTCAAAGCAGAACTTATTAGCAGGGAGTTTGTATTTCTCAAGTTGCTCAGAAATAAAATCGAGAATCCACTCTCCCCCGACGGACTCGCCTGAAAGGTTAATTGAGCAGAGAGAGAGTGCTGCTAAGCTTTCGGGGTGTTCGGCGAGCCACTTAAATGTTTTTTTAATGACCAACCGGTCAATTTTTGGCATCAATCCATAGCGCTCTGCTGCGGGCAAAAAGGCACCTGGGGGAATGTATTCGCCCGGCTCTTCTTCGATTCGGACAAGCACTTCAAAGTGGTCACCCGTCTGTTCGGATAAAGCGTGAATTGTTTGCTTGAACAGGCGAAAAGAGTCGTTATCCAAAGCTCTGTTGAGACGGGTGACCCATTGCATTTGGCCTGACCTTAGCGCTAGCTCCTTGTCATCCTCTTTATAGATGTAAACGCGATTACGCCCAGCATCTTTTGCGGCATAACAGGCCTCATCACCTTTGATAAGCAGGTCGTTAAGGCTGTTGTAACTTGAGTTGATTGGGATAAGCCCAATACTGACCGCAACACGAAAGATATTATCTTCCCAGTTAAAATGGTAATCAGCGATTGCTTCGCGCAGTGCATTGGCTAATGGTTCTGCCTGCTCAATCGAGCAGTGCTCCATTAGGATCCCAAACTCATCGCCACCTAGCCGTGCGAGGCTGTCTCTAACGCTGACTTTGCTTTGTAAGATTGCTGCAATTTGCTTGAGAAGTTCATCTCCCGCTGTGTGACCACAGGTGTCATTGACCACTTTAAATTGGTCAAGATCCAAGTAGCAAAAAGCGTGATGAGAGGCGCTTAGTTTTTGTGATTGGAGCGCCCTTTTGAGGCGGATCTCAAATTCGCGCCGATTGATGAGGCCGGTTAGAGGGTCGTGCGAAGCTTGAAATTCAAGCTCGCGGGAGAGCGCTCTTGATTTTGTCATGTCACTAAAAACAAGAACAGCACCGAGAGGATTGCCAGCCCCATCATGAATGGGGGCGGCCGAATCTTGAATGGAAAACTCTTCCCCGTTTCGGTTGATCAGAATGGTGTTGTTTGGTAGCAGACGGGTTTTATTTTCTTTAAGACAGGAGATGACTGGATTTGATGCGGGTGTTCTAGATTCTTCATTGATGATGTTGAATATGTCTTCAAGAGGTTGGCCTGTGGCTTCGGCACAGTTCCAGCCGGTTAGCTTTTCTGCCGCTGGGTTGATAAAGTCAACAATCCCCTCTAGGTCCGTTGTAATAACGGCATCACCAATGGATCTGAGAGTCACAAAAATACGCTCTTTTTCTTCGATGAGCTGCTGCTCGATTTTTTTGCGTTCATGAACCTCGTTTTTAAGCTCTAGTGTGCGCTTTTCAACTAAGCTTTCGAGATTATTTCGGTAAGACTCAAGCTCCTTTTGGATGGCGATATTCTTTAATACGGTTTCAATGGTGAGTGGTAGGAGTGTTAGGTAGTTACCATCGATGTCTTTGGTTATATAGTCTGAAGCACCGCGTTTCATCGCTTCAACGGCAACACCTTCATTGCCCGTTCCGGTGACGAAAATAATGGGGGTCGATCTGGGTGTGATTTCAAGGACATCAAAGGAAGTCCCGTCACCAAGATGGTGGTCGGTGAGGACAATATCGAATGGGTCTTTTTTTAGAATAATTTTTGCTTCAGAAACCGAGCCCGCTATTTGAAAGTCATAAGGCAGCTGGTTTTTTTTAACAAAGCGAGAAAAGCTCATCTGGTCGGTAAGGTCATCCTCAACAAGCAATAGCTTTATTGGTTTCATTAGGTGGGTTCCTCTGTGGTCCAATAGGCATTCAATATGCTGATGGATTCTAGGAACTGTTCATATTCAACTGGTTTCAGGATATAGCCCGAAATTTCGAGCTCGAAGCTACGGTCAATATCTTGCTGCTCCATAGATGAAGTGAGCATAATGATCGGAATGTCGTGAAGCCCGATCTGCTTCTTGATTTGTTTTAAAAACTCAAGTCCATTCATCTTGGGCATATTGATATCAAGCAAGACAACGCAGGGAAGTTCTGAATCTTCGGCATTCAGGTGATTGAGAGCCTCTTCCCCATTATGGGTGACAACGAGAGGGTTGATCACATGCAGCTGCTTGAGGCTGCGTTTAACCGTCATCACATCGACGGGGTCATCTTCAACTAGCAAAATTGGTTTTATACGGTTAGGCATATTCAATGGGCTCTTCTTTAGGGATGGTGAAAAAAAACTGGCATCCCTGCCCTACGTCTGATTCTATCCAGACCTTACCTTTCCAGTTGTTGACAACCTTTTCGATCATACTCAATCCAATTCCTGTTCCCTTGGACTGGTCTTTAGGTGATAAAGTTTGGAAAAGTTGAAATATTTTTTGTTGATACTTTTTATCGATACCGGGCCCATTATCTGCGACGCAAAATTGCCAGTCGGTGGCTGTTGGTTCAGATGAGATTGTGATTTTCATGCGCTCTTTATCGTTGTATTTTATGGCGTTGTCTATCAAGTTTTGGAAGATCTGAAATAACCTTACTCTCTCACACTGAATTATGGGTAAATCGGGCTGAATTACAAGCTGAATATTTTGTGCTGGGGAAAGCCCATCAATTACATCATCCAGTAGTCTTCTTATATCGACCGCTTCACGAGGTTCTTTAAGTCGTCCAACTCTGGAATACTGCAAAATTCCTTCAATCATCTCATGCATTCTTCGGGCGCGGCTCTGCAAAAGAGCCATCTGCTCTCGTCCGTCATCATCAAAGGCATCGGCGTAATCTTCTGCAATCCAGCTTGAAAGTTGATTGATGGCGCGAAGAGGTGCTTTTAAATCATGAGAGACAACATAGGCAAAGCTCTTTAGCTCCTCATTGCTTTTATTTAATGACTCGGTTCTCTCAGCTACACGTAATTCGAGCTCTTTGTTGAGGGTCTCGATCTCTTCTTGGCGTTGCTGCATATTGCGGATCAGAAGGTTATTTTCGAGTGTGATAGCGGCCTGCGCGGTTAATGTTTGCGCTAACTCTATTTGTGTAGAGGTGAAGACCGATTCTATTAGGCTGTTTTCAAAATAAAGGATACCAAGAACCTTTTTCTGTTTGAGCAACGGGAGACAAAGGAGTGATTTTAGCGATTGCTTCTGCACGGTTAGGTCGGTTGTGAAAGCCCCTTCTCGCTGGGCATTGCCAAGTACAACGGTTTCGCCTGTACGTAGCACATAATTGGTTATGGCGCTGCTAAGATTTTTGTGGGAGAGGTGATTACCATGTTGTATTTTTACATCAACACTGGTTTTCTTGGTGGCTTTGGCGATGATGTTAAGCCCTTCATCTTCTGCAATCATAAGGTAGCCCGTTTTAGCGCCAAGACGCGCCATAATTGACTGCAGAATGGTTTTGATTAGAGGTTCGAAGTCGGTTTGTTGAGTGATATTTAGAGTTGCCTCTGTGAGGTAGTCGATATCAAGCACGTTTTCGAGGGAGGTCGATTGCTGTGCAGAGGGCTCTTTATTGCTAAGAAGAGCAGCAAACTGTTGCTCGATCTGAATTTGTTTAGCCGAGGCCCCACTCTGTTGATAGAGTGACAGTGATTTTTTGATGTGAAAAGGGGCGTAACGATGCTGTTCTTTACTGAGTAAGGCGCCCAGTCGCTCGTGCAGGTAACCTTCGAGAAAGCTGTAATGTGCGTCGTGAGCGATATCTATGGCATCAAGATAAAGCCTCCGTGTTTCACTAAAGTTATTTTTTAGTGATTCTGCTTCAGCTCTCATCAGAGCAAGATAGGGTTTTAGAATGGGTCCTAGAGCCGCCCAGGTTTCGGTTCTCTCTAAACAATGTGAGATCAACTCTTGATCTTGCTTCTCGGTATCTTTTGGGTGTTGAAGGCCGTTTAGATAACGAAAAACAAACCAGAGACGATTGAGGATGTTATCGCTTAATCCTCGTAGATAGGGTCTAGCCTCTTCGAGCTGCTTGGCGGCTTCTGAATAGTGCCCAAGGTAGTAATTGCTGATACCGTTCAGAGTGTAATAGCTACCGATAGAGACGACATGCTTATCTCTTTTCCATTTTCTTAATTTGCGCTCGATATTGTCACTTTTTAGCTCTGTTCTAGAGCTGTCAATAACATCACACCAGCCCATCAGTACACTTTCTGCGAGCCCTGAAGAGAGGCTGAGGTTGAATTTTTTAGAAAAGGCGACGCACTCTTCAGAAACAGTAATAACCTGCTCAAGCTCTTCACCTTGGGTGATTAGATTCCAGATATAAGGGGCATAAGAGAGCCCTGCATTGTATAGGTCGCCACAGTTTTTGCCACGGTGAATATTTTGCTCGCAGAGGCTAATTATTTGTTGGGGTGAGTGGCGGTTATGGCTGTTTATCCAGAGTACACCGTTAATTCCTTTGGTCGCACCAAAAGAGTCTGGGTAGCGATCTGAAAGATCGAGAGCGAGCTTTTCGTAGCGAAAAGAGAGGTCGTAACGGTCTTGGCGCTGAAGATAAAGCCCAATGATTGGAAAGCTGTAGATAACCGACTCATCAATTCCGCCAGAAAGGCTGTTTTTGGCAGAGCGGATAGCCGCCAGATATAGTTGAGGCACCATTCCTGCCAAGTAGTAATCAGGTATCAGTTCACTGTAGATGGCTGTTTCAATCTGTGTCGCGCGAGAGCTGCTTTCTTGGGCATTGAGCAGTTGTTGCCATATATTATTACCCTCGCTATGGAGCTCTTCAATAATGAGAGAAGCCTCTTCGAGTGCCTGCTTTTCACTTTTGGGAATATGGCCGTTCAAGTAATCAAGGCCTTTATTTCCCAATACGATAGCCTTTTTAAAATTTCCTAAAGAAGAGAGGCTCGCAGTTTGCTCCTGAAGGCAGTCGGCTTTATCAACATCACTTCTTGACTGCTTTAGCAGAGCGCTTAGGTATTGTTCTGATTTTGACTGGTTGCCAAGGGCAATTTCAGTTTTGGCGAGCTGTTTGTGGAGAGAAAAGAGGAAGTGGTAATCCTGTTCCCAGGAGTCATCTGGGTAGATTTTCTTGCTTTCATGAAAGAAGTAGTTGGCATTATCCATTGCTAATGCCTCCATCGCGGCCATTCCTGCGTGGTAGTTAAATTTGGATTCCTCTAGCTTGCTGACCCTGCTTTGATTGTGCGGTCGGCTATTAGCCAAATGCTCCGCGATGGAGAAAATATTAGTCAGGTTGTTGAGATCGCTATCTTTTGGGATCGCATTAATGAGTGCTCTAGCTATGAGCGCGTGAATAGCAATTTTCTGTTCAGGATTAACGAAGCTGGCTGCCGCCGCCTGAACTTGGTCGTGAAAAAAAGATAATTGGTTTTTATCTTGCTGAAGAAGGTTATTTGAAAAGGCTTCGGAGAGTTTTTTTCTCAATTTGCTGGAGTCGGTATCAGTAACAAGAGCAAGCAGTTCAGTGTCAAATCGAGCGCCTAGGCAGGCAGCAATTTTCACAAGCTCAAAAGCCTGCTTTGGTAGTTTGCTGATTTTTTCTTTGAATAGATCGAGTGCGGAAGCAGGAGTTTCGGCGTGCTGAAGTTGTTTGCTGTCCCAATTCCAAACGCCATCTTCATCCAAATGAAGATGCTGGTACATGTGCAGCCAGCGTAAACTCTCATTCACAAAAAGTGGGTTTCCCGAGGAGGTCTGATAAATAACTTTCGATAGCGCGTGTGTGCGCGAAGAGTATGTATTGAGGATATAGGCGGTCATCTGATTAACCTCCCGGATCCCAAGAGGTTTTAGACGAACTTCAAGTAGAGGCTGCTGCTCTTTTTTTATCTTTCTTATTAGTCGAGAGAGTCGGTGGCTTTTGTCGACTTCGTTATGTCGGTAGGCCCCAAGCAGAAAAAGAAAAGGGTATTCATGGGGGTTATCAAAAATCTGCTCAAGAATGTCAAAAGTTGCGCCATCACACCACTGAAGATCATCGATAAAGAGTGTTAGTGGATGCCTCTTTGAGGCGAGGCAAGCTAAGAAGCGGCCTGCCACATCGTTGAAGCGGTTGCGAGCCTCTACCGGAGGGAGTTCTGATAGCGTAGGTTGTGGGCCGATAATTAAGACCAGCTCAGGAACAAGGTCGGTAATTAGTTTACCGCTATCACCAAGGGTTTTGCTGATATGCTTACGCCAATACGAGATTTGTTTATTATTTTCGGTTAGAAGTGTTTTAACAAGGTTGCGAACAGCCTGAATAAGCGTGCTGTAAGGAATGTGCTTTTTGAACTGATCAAACTTTCCTGAGGTGAAGTATCCCCTCTGCATGATGATGGGGAGCTGAAGTTCTTGAACTAGCCGAGTCTTCCCAATGCCAGAAAGGCCAGAGATTAAAGCCGCCTGAAAATGGCCTGCACAGCTTTTTTTATGTTCGGTTAAAAGTTGTTCTTTTTGTTTGTCGCGCCCTACCATAAGTGAGGGGATGGTGATCTGATTGCTGAAATCTTTCTGTTTTAGTGTAAATGGCTGGACTTTATGTTGTTTCTCCCAGTCATTTAGGCACTGTTTAAGATCATGAATAAGCCCGAGAGCAGTTTGGTAGCGTTTCTCGGGTGCCTTTTCCAGTAATACAGTGATAATGCGGCTAACAGGTTCGGGGATTTTGGGGTTTACCTTATGAGCTAGAGGTGCAGTCTCAGCGAGGTGAGAATGAATGACCGCAATGGGATCACGGGTTAAAAAAGGTGGTTTTCCCGTCAATATTTCATAAAAAACGATCCCCAGAGAGTAGAGGTCTGTCGAGTAACCAATAGAGTAATTTACGCGATTCGTCTGTTCTGGAGCGAGATATGGAAGGTTCTGAGAGCAGAAAGCTGAATCGTAAATAAAATGGCTGATCTGATTTGTGTCGAGAATCCTGACATGGTCAATTAGCTGGATTTTTAGGGTGCCGGGATTGATCAATATATTATTAAGATTAATGCCCTTATGTATCTGCCCAGCGGCATGAGCCTCTGATAGTTGCTCCGCGATAGAAATGACCACTTTTAGTGATATATCTAAAGCTGGTAGAGGGCTGCTTTTAAGCCATAAAGTTAAAGGGTCGCCGTTAAAGTAGGGCGAAACGAGGAAAAGGCTGTCGTTACTCGGATGGTATAGCTTGGGTAGAGGTATACAAGGAAGGTGAAGCGCACTTAGCTGTTCAATCTGTTGTTGGATATGTTTCGCAGATGCGGAAAAGTCTGCTTGTTGCTTGATTATTTTGAGAACTAGGTTTTTTGTGCTGCCTCCATTGAGACGAGCCTTAAAGACAGTCGAGTGCAGGCTTTCTCCTAGTTTTTCTAGTACCTTATAGTTAGATAATATATTCATAGCCAATCACCGTCATGTTTCCTAAAGATAGAAGAATAATGGGAGAATTTCTATGGGTAATCAGTAGGAGAAGGGGGAAGCTAAGAGTGGTGGCCATATGAACACCTCACTGAAGCAAAATTATGCGAATGAGGTATTTAAAAAATAGGTGATAGGCTGAGCAGTTGCGGTAAATGGCGCGCCCGACAGGAGTCGAACCTGTGACCTTCGCCTTCGGAGGGCGACACTCTATCCAGCTGAGCTACGGGCGCGTTGAGAGGGCAATAGGATACTAGGGCGCAAGGTTGGAATCCAGCGCTGGTTTATAAAAGTGCACAGGATTTTGCACAAGTAAGGAATTAATGATTGCTAGCGGCAAATCTTCTGTTTGTTTTGTCGAGGGCTATTGTTCGTTATAATCTCCAATATTGATGCGCTTTGAGGTCGTAAAATTGCGGTGGATAAAGCGCTTAAATTGAGAATTTATTTTTGAAAGAAAAGAGGCGATTGTGAGTCAGATAAGTTTGAGTAAGAAAGTGGTGATGGGGCTGTTGTTAAGCGCATCTAGCATGATGATGTTAAGCCAGCCAGCATTGGCTGAAGGTGAGATGGACATCATAGATCGTATTCGCCCAATTGGAAAAGTTAAGATTTCTGCGGATAGAAATGTTGCTTTGGTTGAATCTTTAAAAGAGAAAGAGGTGGAAGAGCCAGTAGCTCCAGCACTTAGCTCTTCAGTTGAAGAGGTTAAAGAGGTGGTTGCCGAGGCAGTTGATCAGGCTACAGAGGCAACTAAAGAGGCTGTGGCTGAGGTGGCTTCTGTCGGTAGTGAGGCTGCTGATGTAGTCGAAAAAGCGACCAATGAGGCGGTTGAGAAAGTTGAAGAGGTAGTGACTGAGGTTGCTGCTACAGTCGCCGGCGCTACAGCTGTGACGACTAGCAATGAGTTAGGTGAGCAGGTTTTCAAGAAAAGCTGTTTTGCTTGTCATGGAACAGGTATCCCGAATATTCCTAAAGTAGGTGATAAAGAGGCTTGGGCTCCCCGTATTGCACAAGGCGAAGCGGTTTTAGTTGAGCATGCAACGAAAGGCTTTAATACAATGCCACCTAAAGGTGGTAATGCCGCGTTGACTGATGATGAGCTTAAAGCAGCAGTCAACTATTTGGTGGTTCAAGGAAGTTAAGCCGAAAGGTAGCTTGATCCATCTGATAAAAAAAGCCGAGAGGAGTTATTCCTCTCGGCTTTTTTATGAAAGCATGTTTTTAAGCTGAGCAATACTGGCTTTAGAGCGCTCTTTCTGTGCTTCTGGGTCTTTAGTTCGTTTGTTTCGCCAATCAAGATCTTCTTGGGGAAGCTCTTCAAGAAAGCGACTTGCCTCACAGAGCTCAAGTTCGCCATATCGTTTGCGTTGGCGGCAATAGGTGATGGTGAGGTTTCTTTGGGCGCGGGTAATGCCAACATAGGCTAGGCGGCGCTCCTCTTCAACTTGGTCGCCCTCAATGCTATTTTGATGGGGAAGTATGTTTTCTTCGATGCCCATTAGATAGACGTTTGGAAACTCTAACCCTTTGGCTGCATGCAAGGTCATTAGGCGAACGTTATCGGTAACCGTTTCATCTTCATTTTGCTCGAGGATATCGAGAAGTAATATTTTTGAGAGGCACTTCTCAAATGCCTCCTCTCCCTTTTCTTCTTCAAGAAGTCGCTTAATCCAGTCAATAAGCTCAGAGATATTGGCGATTTTTCTTGCAGAAGCTTGGTCATTGGGGCTGTTTTCTTTTACCCATGATTCATAGTGGATTTCAGATAGAAAATCTTCGAGAACAGCGAGTGTGTCGCCCCTTTTGAGGCGGTCCGCTACATCGGTAATCATTTCACAAAAGCGGCGTAGTTTTATGACCGCATTTTCTGATAAATGCTCTTTTAGGCCCAATTCAAAGCAGGCATCAAATAGACTGATTTTTCGGTTATTCGCGTAACTACCAAGTTTCTCAAGTGTTGCGGGGCCAATTTCACGCTTAGGCGTATTGACGATACGAATAAAGGCGCTGCCATCGTCGGGATTGATGAACAACCGAAAGTATGCGAGCAGATCTTTAATTTCGGTATAACCAAAAAAAGAGGTGCCTCCGCTCAGGTGGTAGGGGATGTTGTTTTCACGCAGCGCCTTCTCAATAGGGCGTGAGAGGTGATTGCTACGATATAGAATGGCGTAATCATGGTATTGGCCGCCGGTTTTAAATTTATGGTGGATGATTTCAGAGGCAATCTGTTGTGCTTCATGGATGTCATTTTTGCAGGGAACAATTTGCAGTTGATCACCCTCACCCAGATCGCTCCAGAGCTTTTTCTCAAACGGATGTGGGTTGTTTGCGATAAGGTGGTTGGCGACACGAAGAATACGGCGAGTTGAGCGATAATTTTGCTCTAACTTAACCACTTTTAGGCGAGGAAAGTCGTTTTGTAGCAGTGAGAGGTTTTCAGGTTGCGCGCCTCGCCAAGCGTAAATTGATTGGTCATCATCGCCTACCACGGTGAGTTTGCCGAGCTTTCCTACAATCTGTTTAATCAGTTTGTACTGAGTTTGATTGGTGTCTTGATACTCATCTACCAGCAGGTAACGGATTTTGTTTTGCCAGCGCTCTAGCACCTCTGGCTGTTCGCTAAATAGTAATACAGGCAGAAAGATCAGGTCGTCAAAGTCGACGGCATTATAGGCTTTAAGCTGCCGGCTGTATTCTTCATAAAGTGTCGCTGCATAGGCGAGCGGTTGTTCATCATCACTGTTTGGTTGGATAGAAGCGGCCTGTTTTGGTGTGATGCCGCCATTTTTCCAATTGCCTATTTGCCATGAGTAGCGATCAATCAGATCAGTGTCAAAGGTGACCGAGGCGTGGCTAATCAGCTCTTTAAGAATAGAGAGCTTATCTTGCTCGTCCAAAATAGAGAGGCCACCCTGAAAGCCGAGTATTTTGCTCTCGCGGCGAATAATATCCAGCCCCAGAGAGTGGAATGTTGAAACGCGAAGTCCTCGAGTTTGGTCTCCCTTAAGTAATTTTCCGACACGGGCTTTCATTTCTCGAGCTGCTTTGTTTGTGAAGGTGACTGCAGCAATTTGTCTAGCGGGCATACCCTGTTTGATCAACCAGGCAATTTTCTCGGTGATCACGCTTGTTTTTCCACTGCCTGCACCGGCTAATACCAAAAGTGGAGCATCGGTGGTTTTAACCGCAGCAAGTTGTTGGGGGTTGAGGGTGTTCACGTCTGAATTATGCTGGAAAAGAGAGAGGGGATTTTAGCAGTTTTAAATGAGGGTAATTTAAAAACTTAGCGTAAAGTCGTTATATGAATTTACGGTGATAACCCTGCATTTCTGCGTTAGAGCTTTTTCTAAAGCGCTCAATGACTCCGGTCAAGACGCCGATAACCAATTGCCTCACTGAGCGCTGCGATTGAGATATTGTTGTCGCCTGAGAGGTCTGAAATGGTTCGGGCAACCTTTAATATTCGGTGATAGGCGCGGGGGGAAAGCCCTAGTTTGTCGGTCGCTGTTTTTAGAATCTGGTTGCTCTCTTCATCAAGCTGGCAGAATGCTTTAATTTGAGATGGGTTCAATGCAGAGTTAGCTGATCCTTGTCTTTGGACGGCGAGCTGGCGAGCTGTGTAGACACGTTCAGCAATATTTTTACTGCTTTCAGAGGCCGTTTTCTGTTGGCTGCTCAGTGTTTCATAAGGAATGCGCGGGACCTCAATGTGAATATCGATCCGATCTAGTAGGGGGCCTGATATCTTACTGCGATAACGCAGGACCTGTTCAGATGTGCAATGGCAACGACCTGATGGATCACCGAGGTGGCCGCAAGGGCAAGGGTTCATTGCGGCAATCAGTTGAAAGCGAGCAGGAAAATCGGTTTGTCGTGCTGCGCGTGAAATGGTGATTTTGCCAGTCTCTAAAGGTTCTCGTAGAACTTCGAGGACCTTTCGGTCGAACTCTGGGAGTTCATCAAGAAAGAGCACGCCATGATGTGCGAGGGATATTTCTCCTGGCATTGGGTTGCTGCCACCACCAACCAGTGCAGCGGCTGAGGCGGTATGATGCGGTGATCGATAGGCCGGTTTGCGCCATTGATTAAGATTAATCCCATTGGCACCGACCGATGCGATTGAGGCATTTTCTAATGCTTGCTGCTCGGTAAGAGGGGGGAGAATGGTTGAAAAGCGCTCCGAGAGCATTGATTTTCCCGTTCCGGGAGGGCCGATCATTAAGAGATTGTGGTTTCCAGCTGCTGCGATCTCTAGTGCTCTTTTTGCTTGGTGCTGTCCTTGAACCTCATTGAAATCAATTCTATTTGGAGTTGCTTGTGGTTTTTCTTGAGTGGCTGCTTCAATTCGCTTTTGACCATTAAGGTGTGCACAAACATCCAACAGGTGGAGTGCTCCGATAACCTCAATATCATCAATTAACTGTATTTCGCTGAGATTGCTTTCGGGTGCAATTAGGCAGCGTCCGCTATTTCGAACCTGTATCGCTGCTGGTAACAACCCATTTACTGGGCGAAGCTCACCGCTTAGTGAGAGTTCGCCAATGCATTCATGGCGTTTGAGCGAGGCGGGGTCAATCTGTCCCGATGCGGCAAGGATTGCGAGTGCAATAGCAAGGTCATAACGACCGCCCTCCTTAGGGAGATCGGCAGGCGCAAGATTAATGGTGATACGGCGAGGAGGGAACTCAAAGTGAGAGTTGATCAGTGCGCTACGCACCCGGTCTTTGCTTTCACGAACAGCTGCCTCTGGAAGGCCGACGATTGAGAGACCGGGCAAGCCATTGGTGATATGCACCTCAATAGAGACTAAAGGTGCATTTATCCCTTGTTTTCCGCGGCTATAGGCGGTGGCGAGTGACATGGAATCCTTTCCTTTAATGGTTTGTTTCTTACTTTTTGAGTTGTGCTTCCAGTTCGCTCATCTGCTTTTCTAGCTGCTCTAGTTTTTGGCGTGTGCGTGCGAGTACAGCACTTTGCACCTCAAATTCTTCGCGTGAAACGAGATCCATTTTTGAGAAGGCACCCTGCATAACAGCCCGGAAGTTTTTTTCCATTTCAGATTGGAACTGTTTAAGACCGGGGGGAAGAGTTGATGAAAGGCGTTCGGCCATTTCATCAAGAAGTTCAGTTTTTATCATGCCTAAAGCATATCTAACCAAAGAGTGGCCGTCTAGAGGTTGAGTGTGCACAGAAGTGGTGCACTGCCTTTTGTGTCGGGCGGTATTGGTGCGGGATACATGAGAAGGTTAGTAAAAAAGCGATTAAATACAGCCTATTACGATACTGGCATGCTTTCTGCTATTTCCAGTGTCAGGAGCTATGGTTCCATTTTTACTGTTTTTTAAATTAAGAGGGTTAATCATGAAGCTGGTAACGGCAGTACTTAAACCATTTAAATTGGATGACGTTCGCGAGGCGTTGTCAGAAATTGGTGTAACAGGAATTACAGCAACAGAGGTAAAAGGCTTTGGCCGTCAGAAAGGGCATACAGAGCTGTATCGAGGTGCAGAATATGTTGTCGATTTCTTGCCAAAAGTTAAGCTCGATATCGCGGTAGCAGATGAGCAGCTTGATCAGGTGATTGAGGCGATTTCCAAGTCGGCGAATACCGGCAAGATTGGTGATGGCAAGATTTTTGTTTCGACTCTGGAGCAGGTTATCCGGATTCGTACAGGTGAAATGGGTGGGGATGCGCTGTAAGCGCTCTTGGTTTTCAAGTTAATTTCGGAGATTTAGTGTGGATAAAGTGACAGAATTAAGTTACGCGCTGGATACCTTTTACTTTTTGGTAAGTGGTGCGTTGGTAATGTGGATGGCAGCAGGTTTTGCCATGTTGGAAGCAGGGCTTGTTAGAGCCAAAAATACAGCTGAGATTTTGATTAAGAACGTCTCACTGTTTGCAATCGCTTGTATTATGTACATGCTGATGGGATACAACATTATGTATCCAGGTGAGGCTGTCAGCTCATTTTGGCCTGGTATCAGCTTCTTGCTGGGTGGGGATAATACAGCAGCAGAGGTGCTGGCTGGAGGTGACGATGCACCTTATTACTCCAATATGTCAGATTTCTTTTTTCAGGTTGTGTTTGTTGCAACAGCGATGTCGATCGTCTCAGGTGCGGTTGCTGAGCGTATGAAGCTTTGGTCTTTCCTTGCTTTTGCAGTGGTTATGACAGGCTTTATCTATCCTCTACAGGGTTACTGGAAATGGGGCGGTGGTTTTCTAGATGAGCTGGGATTCCTTGATTTTGCGGGTTCTGGTGTTGTTCACCTATGTGGTGCAACGGCTGCTTTGGCTGGCGTGATTTTGCTGGGTGCTCGTAAAGGTAAATATGGTAAAGATGGTTCTGTACACCCAATTCCTGGTTGTAATATGCCATTGGCAACATTGGGAACATTTATCCTCTGGTTGGGCTGGTTTGGCTTTAACGGTGGATCTGAGCTAAAACTTTCTGATGTAGGTGAAGCGAATGCGGTTGCACTGGTTTTCGTTAACACTAATATGGCTGCTGCTGGTGGTGTTGTAGCTGCGATGATCGCGGCACGTATGTTATTTGGCAAAACAGATCTAACGATGGCACTTAACGGTGCATTGGCAGGTTTGGTTGCGATCACTGCAGAACCTCTAACACCTACACCTATGTTGGCAACAATTATTGGTGCTATTGGTGGTGTGTTAGTTGTATTTGCCATTATCTCAATGGACAAAATTAAAATTGATGACCCAGTGGGTGCTATTTCGGTTCATGGTGTTGTCGGAATGTGGGGGCTGCTTGCGGTAACGCTATCTAACCCAGATGCGACATTGACTGCGCAATTGATCGGACTGGTTACTATTTTAGGCTTTGTTTTTGTCGCAAGCTTTATTACCTGGATGATTTTGAAAGTGGTGATGGGTATTCGCGTCAGCGAGCAGGAAGAGTACGAAGGCGTTGATTTCTCTGAGTGTGGACTTGAGGCTTATCCAGAATTTACCGAGGCTGGTAAAGGCTGATAAGAAAACCTGTAGATTTCAGGTAATCAGAAAGGGGTGCTTCGGCACCCTTTTTTAATGGAAGAAATTCGTACCCAGTTAATGAGGAACAGCTCTTAATTGATTTGATTTGTATGCGAATAAATAATCATTTACCCTACTTTGTTCATTTTTAGACAAAACGCACAAGTCTGGAGCAGAGTTATGAAGTTAATTACAGCCGTCGTAAAACCTTTTAAGCTAGATGACGTGAGAGAAGCCCTTTCAGATGTAGGTATTAGCGGAGTAACCGTTACCGAGGTGAAAGGATTTGGTCGGCAAAAAGGCCACACAGAGCTTTATAGAGGAGCGGAGTACGTTGTTGACTTCCTTCCAAAGGTAAAAATTGAGCTTGCTGTGCGTGAAGAGATGGTTGAGCAGGCAATCGAGGCGATTGTTAGCGGCGCTAAAACGGGCAAGATTGGAGACGGAAAGATTTTTGTCTCTTCGCTGGATGAGATAGTCAGAATCCGTACGGGTGAGACAGGGCCTGACGCGGTTTAATAGGATGCTAACGTTGAAAAAATCACCTTTTATTGCGATTCTGCTCGGCTCTTTAATCCCTTCGCTGGCGCAAGCTGAAGAGCTAAATCAAGCTAATACCGCGTGGATACTAACCTCAACGGCGTTGGTTTTGTTTATGACAATACCGGGTTTATCACTGTTTTATGGTGGCTTGGTTCGTAGCAAAAACGTTCTCTCTGTTTTGATGCAGTGCTTTGCAATCACATGCATGGTGTCGGTTCTCTGGTTGTGTGGCGTATACAGTTTAGCGTTTGCTGATGGCGGTGCCTTTATAGGTGATCTTTCTAGTGCATTTACTGGGCCAGAAAATGCGGAGAGCATGACGGGAGATATTCCTGAATCTGTTTTCTTTATGTTCCAAATGACTTTTGCGATTATCACACCGGCTTTGATCGTCGGTGGCTTTGCGGAAAGAATGCGTTTTGCGCCAATGCTCTGGTTTAGTGCAGCTTGGTTGGTTCTAGTTTATGCCCCCGTTTGCCACTGGGTTTGGGGCGGAGGCTGGCTTGCTGAGATGGGTGTGATGGATTTCGCAGGCGGTATTGTTGTTCACGTTAACGCAGGTGTTGCTGCACTTGTTGCTGCGCTCGTGCTGGGTAAACGTAAAGGCTTTCCAACAACTCCGATGCCTCCGCACAATATGACGATGACAGTTACCGGTGCAGGAATGCTTTGGGTTGGCTGGTTCGGATTTAATGCGGGTAGTGCTTTGGCTGCGGATGGTTCTGCCGGTATGGCAATGCTGGTTACGCATATTGGTTCAGCTTCAGGCGCTTTAACCTGGATGTTTATAGAGTGGAAGAAGTTCGGTAAACCAAGCGTCCTGGGTATTGTGACAGGTATGGTTGCAGGCTTGGGCACGATTACACCTGCCTCAGGTTTTGTTGGTCCAGTTGGGGCTTTGGTTATTGGTGTAACAGCGGGTGTGGTCTGTTTTTATGCGACACAGTATGTAAAGAGAACCCTGCAAATCGATGACTCGTTGGATGTCTTTCCGGTGCATGGTGTTGGTGGCGTTATCGGATCGCTGTTAACGGGCGTTTTTGCCGCGGCATCACTTGGCGGTGTTGGGTTGGCTGAAGGTGTAAGCATTAGCGATCAGGTTGTGGTTCAGGCAATTGGTATTGCTGTAACAGCTGCTTGGTCTGGTGTTATCAGCTACGCTTTGCTAAAGCTTCTTGATAAATTGATTGGCCTCAGAGTTGATGAGGATGAAGAAAATGAAGGGCTGGATGTAGTACTCCATGAGGAGACTGGCTATAAGGGCATTTAAGGCAAGTTAAGTGTCTTAGCTAAAAGGGTGGTCAGAATCTTCTGGCCACCCTTTTCAATATAGGAAGTTTCATGGCAACAAAAAAAATAGAACGCATAAAGCTGAATGGCGCTATTTTAGAGGTGATGAGGGAGTGTGTGCTGCTGCAATCTATGGATGCAGAGCAGTTTGAACAAGTTGCAGAGACAGCCCATGCAAAAAAATTGCAGCGAGGCGCCGTTTTGTTTGAACAGGGTTCAGCACTGACCGATATTTACCTGTTAGTTTCGGGTGGCATCAAACTACAACGATTGGCACCCAATGGGGATGAAAAGGTTCTTGAGATTATTCGGCCCGGCCAAACATTTGCCGAGGCCGTTCTGTTCTCAGGTGGCTCAAAATACCCAGTTTCAGCAATCAGTGTCTCACCTTCTGTCGTGGTTGGAATTCAGGCTGAAAGCTATCTAAAGCTGATCAATAGCTCCAATGCATTGTGTATTAACTTATTGAGTAAGTTGAGCCAAAGATTGCATTGGATGGTGAATGAGGTAGATCGACTTACTCTGCACAGCGCTAATTACAGGCTAGTCTCCTACCTGTTAAGTCATATTCCTGAGGATCAACATGACAGTGCGGGCTTGGTACTTGTTGCTCCCAAACATGTTGTTGCTTCTAGGCTCTCCATTAAACCAGAAACACTTTCTAGAACGCTGAAAGCGCTCTCTAAGCAGGGGTTAATCCGGCTTGAAGGCTCTAGTATTGAGCTTGTTGATGTTGAAAAACTTCGTGAGCTAATAACGCTGGAAGTGTAATTTTTCTTTTCACATATTCTAATGTGAAAACTTTCGTAATTCTCTTGATATAAGTCAACGCTAATGCGCCCATACGTGGTTACACTCCGCGTGCAAATTTTTAATTTTGGAGCGTTGTAATGAGAGAAACCTTTACCAAGGGGATGGCTCGCAATATTTACTATGGAGGCGGGGTTTTCTTCTTCCTAGTACTAATTGGTTTAACTGTTGATACGGTTAAGAGTCTCCCCAAAACAGATAATTCGGAAAATATGACTGAACAGGTCGCAGCGGGAAAGCGGCTCTGGGAAGTCAATAACTGCATCGGTTGTCACACATTACTGGGGGAAGGGGCCTATTTCGCGCCAGAACTTGGCAACGTATATACCCGGTTTGGTGAGAGTACAGAGGCGATCAAAGGCTTTATAAAAAGCCGCCCAGTAGAAGGGATTCCGGGTCGTCGCAGCATGCCTCAATTCAATCTCTCGGATGAAGAGTTGGAAGAGCTGGCTCAGTTCTTGAAATATGTTGATGGCGTTAAAACCGCTAGAGACTGGCCACCAAATGTTCAAGGTTAAGGGGAGATATTGATGAAATATGAATCACAAGGTGTCGCAAAGCTCTATTTTATTGCGGCTATCGGACTTTTTGTCGGCCAGATCCTCTTTGGTGCAATTATGGGATTGCAATATGTGATGGGCGATTTTCTGTTCCCAGAAATTCCTTTTAATGTTGCCCGTATGGTGCACACCAATCTTCTAATCGTTTGGTTGCTGTTTGGGTTTATGGGCTCTGCCTACTTTTTAATACCAGAAGAATCTGAGCGAGAGCTATATTCGCCGCTGTTAGCGAAGATCATGTTCTGGATCTTCTTGGTAGCAGGCGCACTGACTATTCTAGGTTATTTACTCGTTCCTTATGCGCAGTTAGCTGATTTGACAATGAATGATCTTCTTCCAACGATGGGAAGGGAGTTCTTAGAGCAACCTACGATCACTAAAATTGGTATTGTTATTGTTGCGTTGGCCTTTCTGTTCAATATTGGGATGACTATCCTGACCGGTCGCAAAACCGTTATCACCTTAGTGTTGCTAACGGGGCTCGTTGGTTTGGCTGTCTTCTTTCTATTCTCTTTCTATAATCCTGACAATATCGTTCTGGACAAATATTTTTGGTGGTTTGTTGTTCATCTATGGGTGGAAGGGGTTTGGGAATTGATCATGGCTTCGCTACTTGCCTATGTACTGATTAAAGTAACGGGTGTTGATCGTGAGGTGATCGAAAAATGGCTCTACATCATTATTGCGATGGCATTGATTTCAGGGCTTATTGGAACAGGGCACCATTTCTACTGGATTGGCACGCCTGATTATTGGCAGTGGCTAGGGTCTGTTTTCTCAGCACTAGAGCCTATTCCATTCTTTATGATGACATTGTTTGCCTTCAACGTTGTGAATAAAAGACGTCGTGACCACCCAAATAAGGCAGCCGTTTTATGGGCGCTGGGTACAGCGGTTATGGCTTTCTTAGGTGCGGGTGTTTGGGGTTTCTTGCATACGCTTGCTCCCGTCAACTATTACACGCACGGTACGCAAGTAACTGCTGCGCACGGACATATGGCTTTTTATGGTGCTTATGTGATGGTTGTGTTGACGATGATCTCTTATGCAATGCCAATTATGCGTGGCCAAAAAGCGGCTAATGAGACCGCTCAGAAACTTGAGATACACTCTTTCTGGTTGATGACGATCTCAATGGTCTTCATTACGTTATTCCTAACGGTTGCCGGTTTTGTGCAAACTTATCTACAGCGGTATTCAGATGAGCCTCAATCATTCATGGTGGTGCAAGAGCAGTTGGCAACTTGGTACTGGCTACGTGAAGCAGCAGGTGTTGTCTTCTTGTTAGGGTTGTTTTTATACATTTACAGCTTCTTTGCAAAAGGTAAAGAGGTTGAATTTGTAGAGGAATAAAGCTGAGTTAAGCGGAATGTTTTTATCTTCCGCTTTTACGAAACTTATGCCCTGTGGGTGTAGAGCTAGTGTTTACTAGGCTTTATCAAAAGGAGGTCACCTATATGGTGGCCTCTTTTCAGTAATATTATTGTTTGAATTGAGGGGTGAAGATGGAGGTAGATGAGGTTCAGCTAAAGCGCGCATCACGTGCCTCTTTAGTCTCTTTGTCGAATTTGACGGTGTTACCGGTGATCGGTTTTATCATCTTGCTGCTCCTCTATAAGAAAACGGCTCCCGATACGATTGACCGCTACTATGCAGTGATCGGTATAAAGATCAACCTGCTCGCAGCAGTCGCATTGTTGCTAGTAAGTGGCTTAATGGTTGTTATGGGTGGTTTTGAATCTCACATGAGCTGGATTTACATGCTTTCCTATTTTGTAACGGCACATGCCCTTTTTATTCTTGTTGCGACATGGGCGCTGGTGCGCTCTTGGTCGGGCAAGAAATTAAGATAAAGCTGTGTCTGTCCAACTCTCTGAAACGGAACCAAAATTACTACCTGGTGATTTAGCAATCTGGTTCTTTATCTTTATGGAATTGCTGGTTTTTGGCATCTTTTTTATTGTCTATGCGGTGATGCGTAGTCAGAATATTGAGCTATTTAATGAATATCAGCTGACGCTCAATCGTGAGTTGGGGATGGCAAATACATTACTGTTGATCAGTTCCAGCTACTTTGTTGTGCGAGCTGTTCATGCGATTAGAGGTGATGACGTGAACCGTTGCGTTTATTGGCTTTATGCGGGATTGGCGGGTGGTACGGGGTTTCTAATTCTGAAAGCAGTGGAATATTCCGATAAGTTTTCAGCAGGTATTGGGCTGGGTACGAACACGTTTTATATGTTTTACCTCTCACTAACGATGTTTCATTTTCTGCATGTCGTGTTGGGCATGTTGATACTGCTTGCGGTGGTGATCAAGGCGAAGCGCGGAGCCTATAGCGCCGACAATCATACGGGTGTGGAAACAGGTGCCTCTTATTGGCATATGGTTGATTTGGTCTGGATTATTCTCTTTCCATTGGTCTATATCATCAGATGAAAATAACCTACAACATTCATCTGATTTGGGTGGTTATGATGCTGCTGACACTCTGCTCTTATTTTGTCGGAGAGGTTGGTTCTGGCGGTGTTGTGTCGGTGATGATTTTACTCTTGGCTGCGGCAATTAAAGCTGTCCTTATTATTCGTGATTTTATGGAGTTAAGGGGCGTCTCTTTTTTATGGCGCGCCATTATGTATGGCTGGTTATCGGTAGTCTGTTTGAGCATAGGAATTGCTTATCTAGTGAGCCTTTAAACGGTTTTTAAAACAGGATTTAATTATGAGTGAAGAAAACGAAGAAATTCCTTTTTATCAGCCACAGCATAATGAGGTTGAGCTGTTTGAGCAGGCATACAAGAACCGACTTCCTCTGTTGATAAAAGGGCCAACCGGTTGCGGGAAAACCCGTTTTATTGAGCATATGGCGGCGAAACTGGGTCGTCCTCTCTATACGGTTGCCTGTCATGATGATTTGACTGCGGCTGATCTGGTGGGCCGCCACCTGATTGGAGATGGCGAAACTTACTGGCACGATGGCCCACTGACCAAAGCGGTGCGAGAGGGGGCAATCTGCTATTTAGACGAGATGGTTGAGGCGCGTAAAGACACAACGGTTGTTCTACATCCACTTTCAGATGATCGCCGTCTGTTACCCATTGAACGGACGGGAGAATTGCTCAAGGCACCACCAGAATTTATGTTGGTCGTCTCCTATAATCCGGGCTATCAGAACCTGTTGAAAGGAATGAAACCTTCAACGCGGCAACGCTTTGTCTCAACCCGTTTTGACTATCCAGACAGTAAGACAGAAGCAGGGATTGTCGAGAAAGAGACCGGCATTGATCTGGCTATTTCCACTCAATTGGTTGAGCTGGCGCATGCTTTGCGTGTTTTAAAAGATCATGATTTGGAGGAGTCCGCCTCAACGCGGCTATTGGTTTATGCAGCAACCTTGATTAAATCGGGGCTCAATCCGGTAGAAGCTTGCAGAGCCGCCATTGTTGAGCCATTGAGTGATGATGAGGAGACCGTTTCGGCTTTGATGGAAGTGGTTAAGGCCAAAATCCCCGTTACAGAGTAGAGCCCTGAGCAATGAGCCACCTAAACTGCAAGCATTGTGGGCACGAAGTGAGCGAGGATGATCAAATCTGCCCGCATTGCGGTATTCCACTGCCACCGAAACATGCTCAACAGCGTCAAAAGAGCTTTATCTACTGGTTTATCGGTGTGGCTCTATTTTGTCTTTTTATGATGCTTTGGTTGCCACCAGATTGGTCACCATTTGTCGGTAATTAGACGATGTTAGAGGAACTTGTCGGCTCAAAATGGCACCACTTTATTACCCAGAAGGCTGGAAAGCATTATCCTGAGGCGATAGTCTATTTGAGCGATGTTCGTCATACAGCGGGTATTTTTTTTCGTGCATTAGGTGGTGAAGGTGGTTTGAATGTTGAAAGTGCGACCGACTCAGAGGTGCATGCAAAACGGACGATATTGCAACGTATCGCGGGAATTGGAGATAAAACACAATACGCATGGCGGGATGAGGAGACGCTAAGGCTACCCGAGAGTATCGCGCTATTTCCTAATAAACAGCTTAATTTAGATCTTTATTTATGGCTGACTGCGTTATCGGTTGTTGAGGTCAAAAAGGGTGACTGGATTAGTCGTAATCAATTACGCACAGCCAAAACGTTGGAGATATGGCCCGGTCTAAAGGGCCGTTATCAATTGCTGCTAAAAGCGCACCTTCAACAACGCCCAGACCCTGCAAGTCTGCCCGAGCGCGAAGCAAAGCAAGAAAAGCTGATCCGTACGGCACTTCTAAATCCAGCAGAGAAAATTCGTCTGGAGTACGCCAAGAGACCTCCACAACCGGTATCACTTTGGTTGCATCCTTCTCCACCCGTGGAAGAGATGAATAACCGTAATGCGCCTGAAGACCCGGATGACCCAGAGGCGGCTGATTCAAAAGAAGAGCAGAAAAAGCAGCAGAAACGTAAAAAAGCGAATCGAACTGAAACGCCTGAAGGTAAAGATGGTTTGATGAGCTTCCGTCTTGAAAGCCTTTGGAGTTGGTCCGAATATACAAAAGTGGACCGCACCAGTACGGAGGATGACGATGATGATGCTATGCAAACCGCGGAAGATATGGATAACATCACCGTATCTCAAGATAGCGAAACAACCGCTGGCAAGATCAAGCTAGATCTTGACCTGCCCTCGAGCCAGTACGATGACATTGTATTGGGAGCGGGGATTGCAATAGACGAGTGGGATTATAAAAAACAGCGGCTACAAAAAGATCACTGTCGGATTATCCCAATGGAATCAAAGGATGCCGAGGCTTGTGAGCTTCCTCAACGGTTAAAATCACAAGCCAGGAAGATTCGCCGTCAGTTTGAAATTCTACACCCGCAAAGACATTGGGTCAGTCGTCAGAGTGAAGGGACAGAGATTGACCTAGAGAGCTATATAAATTTTCTAGCTGACCGTAAGCACGGTCATGTGAATAGCGATGTGCCGGTCTATCGGGATTTGCAAACGCAGAGTCGAGACCTCTCTTGTCTTCTGCTCGCAGACCTATCACTTTCAACCGACGCGCACGTTAACAATCACTCGCGTGTTATCGATGTGATTCGTGATTCCCTTTATCTCTTTGCTGAGGCGTTAAGTGTGATCGGAGACCGGTTCGCGCTGCATGGTTTTTCATCTCGTAACCGTAATCATGTCCGTTTTTATAAGATAAAAACCTTTAGCGAAAAATACAGTGATGAGGTGCGAGGCCATATTGATACCGTTCGTCCAGGTTATTACACGCGCATGGGGACGGCGATCCGGTATGCGAGTCAACTTCTGGAGCAAGAGGAAACTAGTCAGAAATTACTACTCATCCTTACGGATGGTAAGCCTAATGATCTCGATAAGTATGAAGGGCGTTATGGAATAGAAGATACGCGACAAGCGATCTTGGAAGCTGAGCAAAAAGGGCTGCAACCGTTTTGTATCACTATCGATGAAAAAGCGGAGGAATATCTTCCTTATCTGTTTGGTAAAAATAGTTATATCTTGGTTAGGCATGCGCAGGAATTGCCTGCTAAATTAACACAGCTTTATATGCGCTTAACTCGCTGAGACTTATCTGCTTAGCCTTCCCCTTTGGGAAAGAGGGGTGGTGGGGATGTGCTTTTAAGCAGATCGAGAAACAGTTATATCTATTAGTTTTGCCATTACCTCTTTCCAGCTGACAAAACCGATTGCCCTGTTGTTTGAATCGACCACTGGCAGGCAAGAGCCGGGTGTTGTTAGTATTCGATGAGCGGCAGCTGGAACGGATGTCCCTTTGCTAATTGTGACAGGGTTACGCGTCATAATCTGATGCGCTTTCTTTTTGAGGGTCTCGCGGTCTTTGTTGTTTTCATTGATGGTGCCAATATTTTGGCTGACTGAAGCAATAACATCTCGGTCAGAAATCACCCCAAGCAGTGTGTAATCTTCATCAACAACCATGATGTGGTGAAGTCCACTCTCCTCAAGCAGCTCTTTAACCTCGGCAAGCGTGTGATCCATGCCGATGGTTTTAATGTTTGTGAGCATGATTGATTCGATGTTCATATTGTAATCCTACTGGAAAGTGATAAATGGCTGTTCCAGAAGAATAGCAGAGAGAATCAATTGTGCACTAAGAGGCTATAAATGAATATTTTAATAACCTAAATACACTTTTAGTTAATCCGATCCCGTTTCCCAACCACCACCACTTCCTCTGGGATTAGTTGGAAATCCTGGCTCATAATCAGGCTGGGAAGACGCGCACCCGCTAAGCGCAGAAAAAATAATGCATAATAGTATTGCTGCAAAGCTTCTGTTGAGCGCAGATTTCATTTTGGTTGCTCTAAATTTAGTTATTCCCGTTAAAAGCCTTTCACTGTTTGTTTAACCGGAGCTTTATCAATCACTGCTTGTTTCCCAACCCGTTCCGTTTCTACCTGGTGAATCAGGGAACGATGGATATGTCTCTGCTGGGCCTCCTATAAATGATTCGAAACTTGTTCCACAACCCCCCAATGCTGCAAGGCTAATTATGAGAATGGTGGTTTTTAACTGCCATTGGATTAAACTTTTCATTGCAATGTTCCTTAGAAGTTATACGTAACGCCAAAACCCAATATTTCTCTATCAATCTCAAATATAGGTTGTCCTGAATTTGGGTCATATTCCACATCGGTATAGAAGAAATCGGCAACGATATCATTCGATATTTGCCATAAGATTTGTATTTCAAGCTCGTTGGTATCTTGTTGGGTTCTGCCAGGAGAGGGAACAAACCCAGCGGTAAAGCCGTTGTGGTAGCTGCGATCTTCCATGTAATAGCCGGCAGCTAGCCAGAATGGACCCGTGACATGCGTTTCCGCTCTCACTCCCCAGGAGTGGAAGTTATATTCAAAGTTGCTGCCATCTGTATTGTTTTCTCCATTGCGATAGGTCAGCGCAATATTGCGCTGTTTGTCGTTGGAAAAATATTTTGCGGACAGAGCATAGGATTTGTAATGGCCATCTCGGCTGTCCAGAAGAGGGGCAAGGCGCGACTCCTTAAAGTTTGAGTTGGCGCGATCAAGGTTTAGTCCTAAAACTAAATTCGAGTGTGGTTTGAGCTGTATCCCAAAGTTAAGAAGACTGGTTGTGGAGTCAAGGCCTGATAACTCAAGCCTTTCTTTGCGGCGCCCATAGGAAGCGCTGAGTTGTGTTGGCATTCCCGCTATCGACAGTCGGCGCTTGACAAATACAGTGGGGGTAAATGTGTTCAAGTTATATTCATCAGGTGAATCGGTTTGACTGGCCCCTTTCCCTTCTGAATACTCCACTCGATCAACGACCAAAGAGGCACCAGCTGTCCAGTCAGTTGTCTGCAATACTCTGTATTCGGCATTTAGAGTGGCCCCAAAAAAATGGCTGCTTTTATCTCCGTTATAAACCGAAAATTCAGGCACAAGGGCTACATTGCTATCTTTGCCATAAAACAGGCGAACGGAGGCATCCCAGGGGCGTTGCTCCGGTATTTCAAGAATACGTGCGTCAATCGTTACCTGTCGGGGTGGTGCCTCAAAATCTGCAAAGGCTACTCCTGAACTTAGAAGTGCTGCCCCTACCCCTGTTAACGTTAGAAAATGCATTTTCATTGTACTGACTCCCCCTGCCAAGATTGTTTTTTCTCAAAAACCCACACAGTATCTTTCTGGAAGTCAATATTTTTTGAGGGGTATTTTTGTGATTTTTTCAAGGAGGAAAAAGGCTTTGGAACTCTCAAATTAGCTCTAGATAAAACAAATTTTCTATAAAGATGTTATAGAGTGATGCCTTCTTTTTGAAGAAGACTTCTCAGTTGTTCCAGCCGTTTTCGATTTGCTCCGAAGTCTGAATATCCGATTCGTGACGCAGAACGAATGTCGATGCGCTTTTCTTCTTTGTTAAAAACAAGGTCGATATCATCTACAAAGCGAAAAATGAGGCTTGTCGCTTCAGCGTGAATTGTTTCCTCACTGGAGTGAATGACCTTTATTCTCTCCATCTTGGAAAGAGTGGATATGACTTTCTGCCAGCCTTCCATAGGATTAGCAGCCAGAATAAATGGCTCGATAGCATGTGAACCGTTAGCAAGGCTGGAAACGCAGTTTGGGCTATCGGGACAAGCTTTAAGCATTTTATTTTGCGCGAAGCTGTTGGGGTGATTCATGAGCAATCCACAAAAAAGAGTGATAAGGATCTGTTTCATAAAAAAGCTAATAATTAACCGGTTCTGGATCTATATGGCGCCAAAGATACCAGAGCGCAACGGTTCGATAGGGTCTCCATTGTTGGGAAAACTGCTCTAGTGCCTCTTTTGATTGCGGTTGCCCATTAAAATAGAGCTGGTTAATCGCTTTTTGAATTCCGATATCACCAACAGAGAAAATATCTGGTTCGTGGAGATAAAAGATGGCGAACATTTCGATTGTCCAGCGACCAACCCCTTTGATCGTAATCAGCTCTTTATAACTTTTTTCGTAGCTCTGGTTCTTCCAGTAGCCATCGGTAATACTGTTTTCACCATAAAAGGTAACAATATTCTGGATATAGCTAGCTTTTTGCCTTGAAAGGCCGGCGTTTCTGAGTTGTTCGTGGTCGAGTTTAAGAAGCGAATCGAGATTGATTTCACCCGAGACACTTTCCAGCTTTAGCCAGACACTATCTGCAGCTTTAACTGAAATCTGCTGGCCTACGATAGCCCGGAGCAGAGTTTGAAGTGAATCCCCCCGGTTGCGGAGTTTGTCGTTTGGATGGCGCTTGATCAGTTTTGCCATGACCGGATCTTGGTCAGACAGGTGAGTTTGCCCTGATTCCCAAAACGAAGGGGTCATGACAAGAGAGCGGACAACTCTAGTTCAAAGGTTGCCCGCTCTTTGTGTTTAGTGGTCGTGGTTACAACCTTCACCATGAATGTGGCCATGAGCAAGCTCATCTTCAGTTGCTTCACGAACCTCTTCGATGCTCACAGAAAAGAAAAGTTTCTCGCCAGCTAGCTCGTGGTTGCCATCAACAGTCACAGTTTCGCCTTCAATCGCTGTGATTCTAACAGGGATGGGGCCTTGCTCTGTTTCTGCTTGGAAACCCATGCCAACTTCGAGGTTATCAACGCCTTGGAATGCGCTGACAGGTGCCTCTTGGATTAGCTCTTCACGGTGCGGTCCATAGCCTTCTTCAGGTTCAATGGAAACATCGATTTTATCGCCTTTCTCTTTGCCTTCAAGTGCCTTTTCAAGGCCAGTAATAATGTTGCCAGCACCTTGCAAATAACTTAGGACATCGCCGCCCTCTGATGAGTCAATAACCTCTCCATCGCTATTCTTAAGGGTGTAGTGCATGCCGACGACGGCGTTTTCTTGGATTTTCATTAATAATGCTCGCTGTTTCTATTTTGAATGGTAAACGTGCATTATCTCGTTCTTAAGCCGATATTTCACTATTAAATGGTGAATTTATTGACTAGAGCACGTAATTCCTGAGATAGAGCTGTTATTTTCTCACTGGCGGTGGCTGTTTCGCTAGCGCCTTGAGCAGTTTTATGTGAAATAGAATTAATGGATTCTATACTCTGATTGCTTTTCTCGGCAACAACGCTTTGTTGCTCTGCAATGCCAGAAATTTGCGAATTCATTTGTGTTATTTCATTAATAGATTCGCGAATTGTAGCTAATCGTTCACTCATAATATTGGCTTTATCAATACTGCTGTGTACGTGAGATCGGCCTCCACTCATTACTTTAACAGCCAGTTGTGCATCATTGCGAAAAGTCTCAATCATTGTGCTGATTTCCTGAGTTGACTGATCTGTTCTTCCTGCAAGGGTTCGAACCTCATCAGCAACAACAGCAAAGCCTCGGCCATGTTCTCCTGCTCGAGCTGCTTCGATTGCCGCATTAAGTGCCAGTAAATTTGTCTGGTCAGATATCCCTTTAATGGAGTCTAGTATTGTGCTGATATCTGCGCTGGCCCTCTCGAGTTCTGAGATGGTTGTCGCCGCCTTTTCTACTTCATCAACCAGAGTGCTGAGGCTTGAGACGGTTTCTTGCATAACGAGGTTGCCCTGGTCAGCTTCTAGGTCGGCTTCACGTGCTTTTTCAACCGTTGAGGTGGTGTGGATTGCAACATTATTAACAAGATTTGTTAGCTCCTGCATGACCTGAGAAACCAGTTCAGCCTCCCGTTGTTGATGATTAACGTCAGCATGAGTTTGCTCTGCAATAGAGGCCGTATGAGTGGCCGCTTGCTCCAGGTTTTGTGTTGAAGAAGAGATGCGTCCAACTATATCTTGAAACATCTCCAGCATGTGGTTGAAGGCATTGGCCACTTGCCCTAGTTCATCTCGTGACGAAACCTCTAGCCTGCGGGTCAAATCAGAATCACTCTGGAGATCGGTCATGCTGGTGCGTAACGCATTAATTGGAGTGACAACAATATGTTTAATAATGCCGGCGACAAGGAATATGCCTAGTGCAAAAATTGTTGCATTGATGGCGATTGATCCCCATGTGGCGTTATCGACAGATCGATCTAGCTCGCTAAGAGAGTAACTGACGCGCACGGCGCCTAAAACGGTATTTTCAGGAACCATATGGCACTGCATACAATTTGAACCCCGAGTGTTGCGCGTGGCTTGAAAAGGCTGAATAACGGTTAAAACGCGACCCTCTGGCCGGTTCTCAACCCAGTGTTGCGGCTCACCTTGCAATGCCTTCTGATCGCGCTCATCTTCAGCCCTTTCGTCATCGAAACCAGGACCAAAGGTTTTTATTAGAGCATCTGATCTCATCAGTTTAAGCGCGAGTATCTCAGGCTCTTGAAGCATTTTTTCACGGATAATTTTACGGTTACCGATGGTACCCGTCAGCATCATCGTATTGACGTTATCAAAATAGTTATGGGTTGTGCTAAAGGCTTGATGTTCAGCGACCTCAAGCATTGTCTGTTTTTGTTGCGTAGCCGAAAAAAATGTAGATATGGCCAGAGCAGTCAGATAAATAAAGGCTATTGAGCAGAGGATTTTTAGCTGTATGGGTAGATTTTTTATGGAAAAATTTTTGTCTGAGCTCACAGTACACGCCTTATTTAAAATTTAGTTTTTATAGTTAATCTATTCGTAAGTAATCTGTTGGCAATCAAAGCCACAGCGGCCTATTTAACTTACTGTTTAAGCTATAGCGGCAAATACGTTTGATTATTTAAGAAATAATGCGCTTTGCTTGATTTATATTAAGTGAGCTCTGATCCAGAGAGCCTTTTTCAGAAATTCTCTTGCAAGCACGAGCACAGACAATAAACAGGCTGTGCTATAGTTCGGCCAAATTCAGACAGAGATAAGAGATAGAAATGGCCGGTTCATTACAGGATCAGCTTCTTAATATCGGTGTTGCCGATAAGAAGAGGTCTAAGAAAGCAAAACACGATAAACGTCAAGATGCGACAAAAGCTAAACAGGCTAGAAAGACCGGTGCAAAAGCGGTGCCCAAAGAGATTCAGCAGAAACTAGAGCAGTCAAAACGCGAAAAAAAGCAGCGGGATCTAGAGCTGAATCGACTACGCAATGCAGAGCGCCAAGAAAAAGAGATTTTGGCGGATGTGCGGCAGATGATATTGACTCAATCGGTTGAGATTCCTAACGAGGCGGAAGTGGCTTATCACTTTGAGCATAACAAGAAGGTTAAAAAGCTATACGTTACGGATGAGCAGCAGAAACAGTTGATACGTGGTCATTTGGCGATTGCAGTTATTGATAGCGCTTACCGGTTAGTGCCCGATAAAATGGCAGAGAAAATCGAAAGCCGTTTGGCCGATATGGTGATTCGGATAGAGCCGGAAGCAGCGGTTGAAGAGGATGATCCGTATGCCGATTATCAAATACCGGATGATTTGATGTGGTGATTCTTATCTCTACGTTTTTACGAAGGAACGCCTCCTACTTTTTATCAGCATAGGGCGATTTTAGTGGTTTGAAATTAATAGGCGGCTCACCGTTTTGGTTGGAGGCAGGCCGGTCAATGGTGAACGTTTTAACGCCATTTATGATTGCTGAGATATCGCTTCCGCCTCCTTTGTAGTCATGCCAGACCACGCAAACAATATGGAGTAGCGTGAAGAGGAGTAGTAGGTCTGCCCAGAAGAGGTGAACGGATGGGGTGTAAAACCCCATAAACAGCGCATCTTTTGGTATTAATAGGCCGGTGGCTATTTGTAGGAGCAGAATTAGGTAAACGGCTAAGTAGATCGGCTTCCAGAGCGGGTTTTGTGCATACCAGCGGGGCAGTGGTGCTTTGCCGAGTAATGCATAAAAGCGCGCTGTTTCGCCAATCAGACGGAGTTCGCTGGCTTTGGGTATCAAGTTGCCGATCCGCTCATTGGCTTGTCCAATAAACATCAGGACAACTCGTATTAGTAGACCTATTGCCATAAACCCAGCAGCATAATAATGAATATCCGCTGCATCTGTTGCTAGCATCGGGCTGTTTTGAATTAATTTGCCGGTTGCAAGCAGCATAAGTGTCGGCAGGCCGATCAGTAGGTGGCTGAGACGCAACCAGCCACCCCAGACGGTGACTCTTTTTATTTCATCGCTCATGGCTACGAGCTACACGATAGCATTGAGCAACCAGCGCGATCTCTTGCCCAATCAGGTCGTTTTGCCGCCCACTGCTCCTGCTCTGGTTGATCATCATAAGGGTGTCGTAATAATTCCAAAAGCTCAGTTACCACCGAAAAATCTTCCTGTTCAGCTTTATCAATGGCTAATTGTGCCATGTAATTACGTAGAACATACTTTGGATTGACGCTATTCATTAGCTTGCGGCGCGCTGGGTAATCGGCTTTTTCAACGCGCACCCGGTCAATATAACGATGCAACCACGCTGCGGTACTCTCTATGATGCTATCGGTTAGCGCATCGGGTTGGTAATAAGCCTCAAGTAGCGGGGCGATGAGCTGTTTGCCGCTTGCCTGGGCTAGAGAAGGATCAAGGCAGTCGATATCCGCCAGCTTTCTAAAAAAGATTGTCATATCGGTTTCGGTCAACTTTAACAGCTCAAGAAGCTCGCTTATGAGCTGTTTATCACTTTCACCTTGATAGGCTGTTAGCCCCAGTTTGCTTGCCATCATCTCGTACCAGCCTCGGTCAAAACAGTCGACATAAAAGGCGAGTGAAGCTTGCAATGGCTCTGCCTCGTCAATCAGTGGGTAGATCGCGTTTGCTAACTGCACAAGATTCCATTGTGCGATTTGTGGTTGATGAGAAAAGCGGTAACGGCGCCCGCCAGCATCGGTCGTGTTGGGTGTCCAGTCTGGATCGTAATCTTCTAGCCAACCGTAAGGGCCATAGTCGATTGTTAGGCCCAATATCGACATGTTATCGGTATTCATTACGCCATGAACAAAACCGACCCGCTGCCAGTGGATAATCATCTCGGCTGTCTTTTGGCAGACCTCTTTAAACCAGGCAAGATAGCAGCTCTTATTTGGCTCACCAAGGTGTGGAAAATCGCTGCGAATGGTGAAATCGACCAGTTGCTTCAAAAGTGCAGTGTCTCCGCGTGAGGCGGGCAACTGGAAGTTACCAAAGCGCGTGAATGAAGGGGCAACGCGGCAGACCACTGCGCCTGGCTCTTGTTTCGCGCGGCCATCGTAAAACATATCTCGAACAACTTGGTCCCCGGTTAGAGTTAGGCTTAAAGCACGAGTCGTTGGAACACCTAGGTGAAACATCGCTTCGCTGCATAAAAACTCTCTAACAGATGACCTTAATACGGCCAGACCATCAGCGCTACGCGAATAGGGGGTGGGTCCGGCGCCTTTGAGTTGAAGTGTCCAATGTTCACCTTGTGAATTAACCACTTCGCCAAGATTGATTGCACGACCATCACCAAGTTGGCCTGCCCAGTTGCCAAATTGATGGCCTCCGTAGCATTGCGCATAGGTCTGCATACCATCCAAAAGAGTGTTACCGCTAAATAGCTTGGTAAATTGCTCAGATTGGCAGCTTTTTTCGTCAAGCCCGATGAGCGCTGCAACCTCTTTTGAATAGGCGACTAATTGAGGCGATCGTGTGGCCGTGGGTTTTGCGGTTGAATAGCAAGCTGCTTCCACTTGGCGACGAAAGTTTTCCGGTTCTGGGTCAGCAGGAAGTTCGTTAAAGAAGCGGTTGTCGAACTGTAGGCCATCTAAATTGGTCGTCATTTAATTCCATATCAAATTACTGTGGAATTTGAGTTTAACATGTTCCGCTAATGGAAGGAGAGCGCTAAGGAGAAAGAGGGGGGTATTGAAAGGGCGCTTCAATCTCGGCGAGTAGCCATAGGCCAACATGCCATCGCCGAGACTTTTAGAGAACCATTGGTTTACGCTGTTCTTTTAAGACTGTCTCTGTTCGTTACGGCGTTTGTTCTGTTCTTCTAGCTTTTTTAGAAAAACGGCTAGTTCCTCTTTACCCCATTTTTTTGCTTCATCTTCTGAGGCAAAGCCATCTTGGCTTTTTGAAACCATTGATCTTTTTGAGGTGACTCTTCGGATAATGTCAGTACGCCATGTTTCGCTATCTTGTACGACTTGGAAATCATATTTCTTATTTGTAATCGTTTTTTTCATGAAGTTTGTTTTATAAAGAATTAAAAGGGCATTGGGTGAAGCGCTCTGATCTCAGCGATTCCTTCAAGAACTTCTGGAGATAGTTCGAGACTAATGGCGTCGATATTAGTTTTAAGCTGTTCCATACTCGTCGCGCCAATGAGTGTAGAGGTGGTGAAAGGGCGACTGTTTACAAAAGCGATCGCCATTTTACACACATCCAGATTATGCTGCCTTGCCAAGTCAAGATAGGCCTGAATTGCAGAGTCTGTTTGAGGGCAAGCGCGGTGCTCATGGCGCGTTTCGATTGTCAGGCGTGCCCCCTCTGGCCGTTTCCCATCAAGGTATTTACCACTGAGCATACCACGCGTGAGCGGTGACCAAGCGAGAAGCCCACACTCTTCATGCAGCGATAGCTCGCTCAAATCAGGTTCAAAGTGGCGGCAAACTAGTGAGTATTCATTTTGAATCGAAGCCATGCGCGGCAGGTTATGTTGCTTAGCTAACTGTAACCATTTAGCCGTTCCCCAAGCAGTTTCGTTTGAAAGGCCGATATGGCGAATTTTTCCAGCCTGGATCAATTCTGCCATTGTTTGTAAAACTTCCAGAAAGTTATCTTCGATCTCTTGCGGGTCAAAGTTTGGTGCGTAATCCCAAACTTGGCCAAAATGATAAGAGCCGCGATTTGGCCAGTGCAGTTGATAGAGGTCTATGTAGTCGGTTTGTAACCGCTTAAGACTGCTTTCAACAGCTTGAACAATATTTTTGCGGTCAATTTTATTTTGGCCGCCACGAATCCAACCCAGTCCTGGCCCCGCTATTTTTGAAGCGAGGATAACTTTTTCGCGGTTCTTTCGGGCGGCAAACCAGTTGCCGATAATGGTCTCTGTCGTGCCGTAAGTTTTTGCACTGGGCGGGATGGCGTACATTTCAGCGGTATCAAAAAAATTGACTCCCTGTGCTAGCGCGTAGTCCATCTGTTCGAAGCCTTCCGGCTCACTGTTTTGCAGACCCCAAGTCATTGTGCCCAGTCCGATAAGGCTAATTTCAAGATCGGTTTGGCCTAATTTGCGGTATTTCATATTGGATTGCCTCTAATGCAGAGCGTAGCCATCTTCTTTTATGAGCTTTTTTGCTTTATCGATATCTAGCTCTTCGATAGGAGAGGCAAGGTAATAGGGGAGCTCTACGGCTTGATCGCTTAACTGAATAATTTTTCCCTCTTGCAGTCGCTCAATAACAGAGCCTAATGTCTTGGCTAAATTGGCAGGTGCTTGAGGGTACTGACGGCTCATAAATGCGATTAGCTCCTGGATGGTGTGTTGGCCATCTGCCAGCGAGACAACAACGGCAAGCCAATCTTCCAAAGCGGTGATTTCATCTGGATTATTAATATCCGCTAGAGCGACTTGGTTGTCTTTCCGCGTAAAAACAGCGGTGCGATAAAAATACTTTTTGGTGTCCATAGTTAAAGAGACCTATATTGGATGAGGGATTTGTAACTGAATGTGCTCCACATTATAAACGATCTAATTGATGCGAATATTTAGCCGCTCGTTTGAACTAAACGCTATTTTGCAAGAATTCCGTTATCATTACCGGCTGGTAAATATAAGGATTATCTTCTGTGTTTAAATATCGTGCTGATCAGCTCCCTGTCGCTATTATTCTTGCCGTAAGCGGCATCGATTTTCTCCTCTATTTTAGCGTTGAAACAACGTGGGTGTTAGCTGCTTACTGGGTATTGATGATCATACCAAAAGGTAAGGTCTGTGCTTGGAACCATCACCATCAGCACACGCCAACCTTTAACCAAAGCCCCTTGAATCATTTGCTAGAATTTTTCTATGCATTGCATACGGGCGTAACAACCAACTTATGGTTGCTCCACCATGTTTTCGGGCATCATAAAAATTACCTGGACCAGAGTAAGGATGAGAGCCGCTGGCAAAGGGAGTCGGGTGAGAAAATGGGAATGATTGAGTACACACTAAATGTTGCTCTTACAGCTTACCCACGCGGTTTTAAAGTGGGCCAAAGGTTTCCCAAGTTCCAGAAGAAGTTTATCTTCTTTACAGTGATAACTTTTGCGATTGTTGCCTTTCTCGTTTGGCTTAAGCCGCTGCCCGCACTGTTTTTGTTTGTTTTGCCGATGATATGCAGCCTACTACTAACATCATGGGCCACCTACCATCACCATTCTGACTTGGATACCAAAAATAAATTTGAGGCATCTAGGAATAATCTCAACAGTTTTTATAATCTAACGACGGGGAATCTGGGCTACCACACGGCACATCACTATAAACATGGTGTCCATTGGTCTTTGCTGCCAGAACTGCATGAGCAGATTAAAGATAAAATCCCAAGTGAGTTAATTAAGCAGTCCTATATATAGCGGGCAGTGATTCGGTAAATCAAATATGCTTTTAGTTCTTTCCCCTGCAAAAACACTCGATTTTGAATCACCGGCAAAAACAGAATTATTTAATCAGCCGGTGTTTCTTGATGAATCGGAAGAGCTGATTGGCCAATTAAAAGTTCTTGAGCCATCAGACATCTCGTCGTTAATGAGTGTTAGTGAAAAGCTGGCCACCTTAAACAGTAATCGCTTTCTTGAATGGCAAAGACCTTTTACACCAGAAAATAGCAAGCAGGCGCTACTCGCTTTTAATGGGGATGTTTACGAAGGATTAGCGGCAGAAACCCTTTCAGAGGCTGATCTCGCGTGGGCAAATCAACATTTACGGATCTTGTCCGGCCTTTATGGGCTACTCAAGCCATTAGATCTGATACAGCCTTATCGTTTGGAGATGGGGACTCGCTTTAGCAACCTGCGGGGTAAAAATCTCTATGAATTTTGGGGCAGTAAAATTACAGAAAAGCTTAATCAGGAAATCGTAGAACAGAAATCCCCTGTTTTGGTTAACCTTGCCTCTAATGAATATTTTAAAGCGGTTAAACCCAAGCTTTTAAACGGTGAAGTGATTACGCCAGTGTTTAAAGATTGGAAAAATGGTAAATACAAAGTCATCAGTTTTTATGCAAAAAAAGCGCGTGGTTTGATGGCAGCGTACATCATAAAAAATCAGATAGAATCCCCTGAGCAACTTAAAGAATTTGATTCAGCAGGCTATGCCTTTTCGGCAGAAGAGTCATCACACAAAGAGTGGGTTTTCCTCAGAAAAGAACTCTAGATTGTTTGGTCAAAAGTAATTACGTCAAAATGGCGGTTTTTGGTCAGAGCCTCCATTTTGCAGATTGCATCTAAAGCAATTGAGATCTGTTCATTCTCAACTGATATGACCATGCACTCTTCTCGGTTTGCATTCCATCGAGTATCAATAGCCGCCCCTTTATACGTCGCTCCTGATTTTAAGTAGAGCTTAATGGGTAAGTTGTAGAGGCAGGCAATTTCCAGATAATCATGTTGTTGGCAGCTCATCATAATTTAGGTATTTATCTTTAGTTGTTTCCAAGTTTTCAAATAGCTCTAGTGAGGCAATAAGTGGACGGGTTATTTAAGATACTATGATGAAATGCTTGCTGCTTCAAAAGCAATAAGCAGATCAGGAGCGCAATAACGAGTTGTGATACGATCAGAAAATATCCTTCCTGATCGGTATGGGCGGGTGACTAATTTGTAACTAACAGGTGGATCCTGATATGAAAGAATTAGGCTCGGCAAAGAGGCTGCTTCCCGAGCAGCTAACAAAACAGATTCACCCAGATCAACTGGGCTTCGATCCGCTTATCTCATCTCCAGAATTTGGCCAAATATTAGGACAGCCCAGAGCAACTCAAGCGCTCGAATTTGGTATTGGTGTTAAGGAGGCTGGTTATAACCTCTATGTGGCTGGGGAGACCGGCACAGGTCGAACTCAATACATAACAAACTACCTAAAACCAATCGCGGCTCATGCGAATACACCTGACGACTGGCTCTATGTGAACAACTTTGATAACCCTGTCGAGCCTCGTTGTATCAGTCTTCCTGAAAAACAGGGGGAAAAATTGCTGAAAGAGATTGATCGCTTAATTGAAGCGCTTTTAGCAACCTTTCCTGCTGTCTTTGAACACCCCTCATTTTTACAGAAAAAAAATGCACTCCAGCGCCTCTATGATGATGCTTACGAGAAAGCTGTTGCGATTATTGAGCGTTCAGCGGGGTCTAAAAAGATTGCGCTATTTCGTGAGAATAGTGCAATTACTTTTACGCCAATTATTGATGGAGAGGTGGCAGATGAAGTGGCTTTCGCGCAAATGGAAGAGGCCGAACGAGAGCTGTTTCACCAAAATGTCATTAAGCTCGAAAGCCAGCTCAACGAGGCACTGCTAGAGCTCCCGCAGTGGCAAAGGGATCTGAATGAGAAGTTAAACCAGCTAAATCAGCAAACAATCAATCAATCGCTAAAACCACTTTTTGATAGTCTGCAACAAACCTATCAGGGGGAGGCAGGTGTTTTATTTTATCTTGCCCAAATTAAGAGGCATTTGCCTAGAGTTATTAGCGAATGTTTTGGAAGCTCAGATGAGGAGGCTTCAGGGAAGCAGGTGAGCAGTAACCGACAGCTTCTAGAGGGGTTATACCGGCCAAACCTTTTGGTACGATCTGGTATGGAGTCCGGCCTGCCGGTGGTTTGTGAATCTAACCCTAGTTACTCAAATTTATTTGGGCAAATAAACTTTTCCCCAGAGAAAGAGGGTGCGGCAGTTAATTTCCAAAACATCGTTGCAGGCGCCTTACATCATGCGAATGGAGGGTACCTGATACTGGATATCGAAAAGGTTTTGGCTGACAAGATGACGTGGGAATCGCTGAAGCGTGCGCTACGTGAAGGCAAAATAGCCACCGAAACCTCTTTGAGTGATGCGGCTCTGGGCCGCTCCTTTAGTTTAAAACCAGAACCTGTTCCGTTAAGTGTAAAAGTTATACTCATCGGTTCGCGTGATATCTATTATCTGTTGGCACAATTTGATCGTGATTTTGATGAGCTCTTCCAGGTTTTTGTCGATTTCAGTGCTGATTTCGAAGCAAGTCCAGAAAACCTTCAGCAGTTTGCCTATTTTCTTCATTCAAAAACGATAGAGTCAGGCGTTGCGGAACTGACTCCCGCTGCAATTGCTCTGATGGCTGAATATGGCTGCCGAATGGCAGAGCACCAACTTAAACTCTCAGCCCAGACTGACCAGATAATGGAAATGGTGATTGAGGCGAATCACCAGAGGGTTCAAGGTGGTGAGGAGAAGATAGGGGTTGAGCACATCATTAAAGCACTTGAAGCCCGTAAACAGAGAAATGCTCGGCTTAGAGACCGCCTTCTAGAAGATGTTTTATCTGGAACGATGCGTATAGCGACGAGTGGTAGCGCGAGTGGGCAAATTAATGGTTTGTCGATTATTCAGGTGGGTGAAACTCGATTTGGTAGCCCCTTAAGAATCACCGCGACTGTGCATCCAGGGACGGGTGGTGTTGTAGATATTGAGCGTGAAGTGAAACTGGGTATGGCTGTTCACTCAAAAGGGGTTTTGTTGCTTTCGGGCTACCTGTGTGGACGGTATGCGAAAGATTTTCCACTCGCTATTGCGGCGCATATCGCAATCGAGCAATCTTACGGTTTTATTGATGGAGACAGTGCTTCACTGGCGGAACTGTGTGCGCTACTCTCTGCTTTGGTTGATGTTCCACTCCGCCAAGATATTGCAGTAACAGGCTCTGTTAGCCAGCTTGGGGAGGTTCAGGCGGTGGGGGGAGTCAATGAGAAGATTGAAGGTTTTTTTGATATCTGTAAGGCGCGAGGGCTAACCGGCTCCCAAGGTGTCATTATTCCAGCAACGAATCAAATCAACTTAATGCTCACGCGTGAGGTTGTTGAAGCGGTCAAGAATGGAAAGTTCACAATCTATACCGTCAAATCAGTAGACGAGGCGATGTGCCTACTAACGGGGCAGGAGATGGGAGCAGATAGCCCTGATGGAAAGTTTCCTCGAGACTCTGTTAACCACAAAATAATCAGCCAATTGAGCCGTTACGCAGAACTGACCGCAAGGGCGCGGTTAACTTAATAGGCTTTTTAACTTCTTGCGGAGCTAGAATTAAATTCAAGCAGTTTAAACCTGAAATAGAAGATTAATGCTGAGCATGAGCAGAAGTAAAAGGTGGGGAAATGCGACCGTAGGTCTAGCTGCTTGCTGTAAATATTCAAGAATTAACCCCAGATTTCCTGGGCGGTTTTCTTGGTATTGACGATTAAACTGGTATGCATTTTCATCGCAACTTTCTTGCGCTGGGTTAACAAGCAGATAGTTTTCAAGCGCTAATAACCGCGCCTCAATCCGGGCTTGAAAGGTTTTCCAAATAGCATCCTGAATCCATACAATTAGCAGCAAAAAGAGAACAAAAACGGACATATTGTTTAGAAAGTAGGCGGCAGCTAAAAGGCCAATATTTGCCAGTTTAATGAGTAGAGAGAGCTTCTCATAACTGTCAAACTGGTTTTGAAGGAGCGCCCACTCCTTTTCTAGTTCGCCTGTTTTTATGCTGCTCATTTAAATTAACCTGTTTTTGCCCGAGTGGGTGTACATTTGCTCAGATTGGTTTGCTCTTATGCTTTGGTAATAAGGTATTTTAGAATCTCTACCACCTGCTCTGGCGTTTTAGCCCATGCCATTGCCGAAGCATCGACCTCTTTGAGTGGGTGAATGATGTTTTCATCATGGAGGGTGATATAAGATTTTCCTAGTGCGGCACAACTTCCGGCATCAAAAGCGGCATTCCACTGCTTATACTTATCTCCAAAACGAACGATTGCCACGTCACAATTCTCTATCAGTGTTTTAGTTCTAATGGCGTTAACTTTTGCTGATTTATGATCACGCCAAAAATTATTATCCTCTGCGCCCAGTAAATCACCTGCGCTGTCGCTAGCTTCATGATCTGTAACAGCAGAGCTGAAAGTGACAGGCAAGTTGAGTGCCTCACAACCCTCTTTTATTTGTTCTCTCCAGTCGGTATGTATTTCACCAGAGAGGTAGATGTTCCAGTTCATATTTTTTCCTTGGTTGTTTAAAAACTAACGCCTCAAACACCGGCGCAGCGTAGCTGCGTCCGAGTGCGTTGACTTGTTAGCTGTGATTTTTTGCATAAACATGATAAGTAACCGATATTGCTAAACATATGGAAGCAGGAATAAATAATGCCATAAATTGATACTTAGTATAAAACATGGCACCTGCCGTACCACCAGAGATAAAACCAGTAATTATAAAAAAGAAAAGTTTTGCCTTGCGCGTATCAAGAGCCTCACCTCGTAAGATTGCGCCTATCATTATGCCTAAATCTGTAAATATGCCTGTAACGTGAGTAGTTCTAATGACTGCACCACTGTAGGTTGTTGCTAATGCATTTTGAAGACCACAGGCAGCTGAGGCGAAAAAATGACCATAAAATGAGCCTGATATTAAAAGCCATGCAGATACCCACAATAAAATGGACTCAAAAAATAATGCCGTATCGTAATGGCGGCCTAGCTTTAGTGCTGAGTCGTGTAATAAAAACCCAGTTATTGAAGCACCAACCAAAAACGACGACAACACACCTAATAAGTGCAAGACATTTGTAGATGAAGAATTTAGGATTCCGGTGCCAAGTAAGGTTGCAGTGCCAGACAAATGAGATACTGATTGATGTTCGAAACCAAGCAGGCCAATGGCATTAACATAACCGGCAATCAAAGCCAGAATAAAAGCCCCAAACTCTACCCATTTTGGCAGTTGTGAGATCAATGCTCGAAATCTCCTATTACAGCTAACGATTTAGCTCAGTTGACCGCAATACAAAGCGAAGCGGCGTATTACTGGTCAACTGCAGCGCCTTGTGTACGCCCGACATGGGCATTAACTAATGAGGTGAAAGTCCTCTGTAGAAAGAACACCCTCTTTACCTTTTGGTATTAGATGATAACTACTAGCGAATGGCAAGAGCTGAACCGCGAGGAAAAGTCTGGAGGAAGCCGGACGCAAAACTGCGAGCTGATGAACAAGAACATCATATGAGGCGTAGGCTGGAGGCAAGTTGGCACAAGACGACAAAGCCATGTGATCTAACGGCCACCGTAAATGATGCAGTTGTGCAGGGAAAGTTAATGCGCTTATTCGGGGAGATCTGCTTAACAGGCGATCGGAAAAAAAATACCAGACAGGACAACTGGTCGAACAAAAGTCCAGGCATGGCGGTGTCATCGACCGGCATGAGCGAATCAGATGAAACCGATAGCGCGCTATGGAGTAATTCATAACGTGATTAAGCAGAAGTCAGCAAACGGCATACGACTGCATGGATGCAGGAGGTAGAGTAACGCAGGAGCGGTTACCGAGTAGCCAAACGCCCATCGTAATGGTTGGGACAGGGTGAAGGCCTGAAC
>DEIG01000002.1:207975-285420 GCA_002352345.1 Methylococcaceae bacterium UBA2780 | reverse complement strand
TTGAATTTATTTTGCGCGCGCATACGTGCAATTGATTCAGGATTGATTGGATCCCAAGATGAACCCTTGGCTTCTACCAATGCTGAAACAGCATTTATATCATTAGTATAAGATGACATGTTAAATCTCCTTTAGGTTATTTAAATTTAAAAATAGTTAAGCTAATAAATTATAAAGCTGAGTGAACTGTAAAGACTTTTTTCCAGTTCAACGAAACTTATGGTCTGTGACTACAAATACTCGTAAGCAGGTACGGTTAAGAAATCAACCAACTCGTCCGACGTAGTAAAACGGTCCATGATTTTAGCCGCCTCTTCAAACTGACCAGAATTGAAGCGCTCTTCTCCTACCTCTTCTTTTATTGTTCCCATCTCTTCTGCAAGCAATTCTCTGAATAGCTCAACAGTAATGGCTTTCCCATTGCTGAGAGATTTATTATTTTTAATCCACTGCCATATTGATGCGCGTGAAATTTCTGCAGTTGCCGCATCTTCCATCAACCCATAGATAGGGACACAACCATTGCCTTGAATCCATGCTTCAAGATACTGAACTGCGATGCGTATATTGGCACGCATTCCCTCTTCTGTACGATCGCCCTCGCAAGGCTCTAACAGATCTGCGGCTGTAATTTCTGCATCATCAGCACGACTAACCGACATCTGATTAGGTTGATCTGCTGGAATATAACTATCAAGAACACCCATTGCTGTGTCAGCTAATCCTGGATGCGCAACCCAAGTACCATCATGGCCATTCTTTGCTTCAAGTGTTTTATCACCAACCACTTTCTTTAGAACAGCAGCATTCACTTCTGGATCTTTAGCGGGGATAAAAGCAGCCATTCCACCCATCGCCAACGCACCACGCTTATGGCATGTTTTGATCAGTAGACGAGAATAGGCACTCAAGAAAGGCTTATCCATTGTCACCACCTGGCGATCTGGAAGAACACGATCAGGATAGTTTTTCAATGTTTTGATATAGCTGAAGATGTAATCCCAACGACCACAGTTTAGCGCCACAATATGGTCTTTAAACTCATGCAAGATTTCATTCATTTCAAAAACAGCAGGCAATGTCTCGATGAGGACAGTTGCTTTAACGGTACCACGCTCAAGCCCTACCGCATCTTCTGCCGCATCCATCACATCAGACCACCATTTGGCTTCTTTATGAGATTGCAGTTTAGGAATGTAAAAGTAAGGGCCAGAACCTTTAGCCAATAACGCTTTGTAGTTATGGAAAAAGTAGTAACCGAAGTCGATTAACGCACCCGGCACTTTCTGGCCATCAAAAGTGATGTTTTTTTCTGGAAGATGCAAACCACGTGCACGACAGATCAGAACAACCGAGTCTTGTTTTAGTTCGTAGTGCTTACCTTTGATTGGGTCGTCATAGCTGATAGTGCCATTGACCGCATCACGCATATTGATCTGGCCCTGAGCAACTTTCTCCCAGCTTGGGGCGAGTGAATCTTCAAAGTCGGCCATGAATACTTTTACATTTGCATTCAGAGCGTTGATGATCATTTTACGATCAACAGGGCCGGTAATTTCAACACGACGATCAAGCAGATCTGAAGGAACCCCTTTAATTGACCAATCGCCTTCACGAATTGCTTTCGTTTCTGGTAAGAAATCAGGCAATGTTCCACCGTCAATCTCAGCCTGACGGACTTTACGTGCCTCTAGCAAGCCACCCACGCGAGGGGCAAACGCTTTGGCCAGCTCTACAACAAATGCATTGGCTTCTGGCGTAAAAATCTCTTTGTATTCGGGTGTCATTTCACCCAAGAATTTCAGTTCTGACGTAGACATAAATTATGACCTCTAATCATCGGCAGGCCAATTATAGAATTAGCCCTATTAAATTTGTTCGACAATTCTAGTCTTTTTTCATTATTTGACAAGGCAGCCCATCTTATCTTTAATATAAGTTTTCTAAATACTAGGCGACAACTTGAGTATCATTCAAGAAAATAGCTTCTATAAACAAAACCGCCTCAAACAGCTTCGTGCCTTTTGTGTTGCCGCAGAGACCGGTAGTTTTTCCAAGGCTGCTGAACTACTAGACCTAACGCAGCCTTCTATCTCACTGCAGATCCAATCACTCGAAAAAGATATGGAGGTGACCCTCTTCCACCGAAATGGTCCAAAAATAAGTCTAACCAAGATGGGCAAAGAGCTGCTCCCTATCGCCCAACCTCTCGTTGATCAAATTGATACGCTTCCATCAATTTTTGCAAGCCACCTCAAGCAAGATGAGGAAACCGAACTCAACATTGCTGCTGGAGAATCAACCATTCTCTATATCCTTCCTCCCGTTATTGAGAAGTTCAAAAAAGCACACCCCAATGTCACCATCAAATTACATAATGAGACAGGCAAAAACAGCCTGAACTTACTGAGAGAAAATCGAGCCGAGTTTGCGGTAGGTACCATTCGTGATATCCCTGGTGATATTCAATATAGAGGGATCTATAATTTTGCTCCTGTATTAATACTGCCTTACGGCCACCCCTTGGCAACACAAAAAGACATCACCCTGACTCAGATTAGCAAGTACGAGCTCATTATCCCTCCACCTCATTTTAGTACCTGGACAATCGTGAATAGTGTTTTCAACGAACACAATGTCCCTTATAAGGTTTCCCTTGAAGCCGGCAGTTGGGAGGTAATTAAAAAATATGTTGAGTTAGGGCTTGGGATTTCAATTGTAACCAGCGTCTGCCTTACCGGCTCAGAAAGACTAATAACACGCCCTTTACCTGGATTCTTTCTAAACCGAAACTATGGTGTTCTGCTGCTCAAAGGCAAATCACTAACCCCTGCAGCTCACCACTTTATTGAGCTGATGGACCCTAGTTTTTTCCAGTCACCCGCCACACTTTCCTAGAATCAGAATTTGATTTCTATAGCCCACAAAAACCAAACACCTTAATAAATTAGGTGACCAATCTAACTATGCCACTACAACTGGAAGGGGCAAACAGCCATTAATCTGGCCTACGCACACGTCAATAACAAAAACACAGGCGGCAAAGACTACCAGTCTTCGCGTAATTCTAACGTATCGCTATTAATCCACCTTAAACGCTTCATATTGCCTTCCAGGGTAAAACCCAACGGCCGCCTTCAACATCAATAAACTTTGCTTCTATTCCGTAAGCACGCTTAAGCATTTCGTTATTTAGAACCTTTTCAGGCACATCATCAGCTAAAAGCGTTCCATTATTGAGCAATACAACTCTGTCGCAAAAACGCATCGCCAAATTTAAGTCATGAAGCACCACAACAACCGCACCGCCACCACGTGCTACATTAGAAAGTAGCTCCATTACTTCCAGCTGGTGAAGTGGGTCAAGCGATGCAACCGGCTCATCTGCCAACAGAAATTCAGGCTCAGAAGCCAGTGCTCGCGCAAGCATAACCCGAGTTTTCTCGCCACCGGACAAGGTGCTTACTGTGCGACCTAAAAGATGGCTAATATCCGCATCTTGCATCACTTTTTCGATCACACTGTAATCATTTTCGTCCAATCGCCTTCTTTGATGAAGATAGGGCGTCCGGCCCAGCTCAACAACGCGTTCCACGGCCAAAGGCCATCCACACTCAGCACCTTGAGCAAGATAGGCAATTCGGCGGCTTAGCAATTGCTGATCGAACATTGGAATCGGCTTCTCATCCAATTCAACATGGCCGGAATCGAGTTTCTGCAAACCTGCAAGCGCTCGAACTAAGGTCGTTTTTCCCGCACCATTTGGGCCAAGCAAACCAATAAGCTTTCCATGAGGAATCGATAGGCTAACGTTATCAAGAACCAATTGATTGCCAAACTCAACTGAAATTTCGAGCGCATCTAGATGCTTCATAACAGTTGCCGTCGAGTCTTAAGTACAAGATAGAGAAAAAATGGCGCACCGATTAAAGAGGTTAAGACACCCAGTTTTAGCTCTTGTCCTGTTGATAATAGACGCACAGCAATGTCTGCCACTAATAGCAAAAGCGCACCACCCAACGCACTCGCTAATAAAAGCTTACCCGGTTGGTGGCCTACAAATGGACGCAATAGATGCGGAACAACCAGCCCAACAAATCCAATACCCCCCGCCACTGAAACAGCGGCTCCAACCGATAGTGCAACGCCAACAATGATGCGTAACGTTAAACGATTAAGATTAACACCCAAACTTCTTGCCGTATCCTCACCAAGCGCCAATGCATCAAGCCCTCGCCGGCAAGAGATCAGAGAGAAAACCCCAATCACCATAAGTGGCACAGCTATCTGAACATGCTCAAAACTTCGATCGGCTAATGAGCCCATTAACCAGAAAAATATCTCTGTTGCCGCATAAGGATTAGGTGAAAGGTTCAACGCCAAAGCTGTCAGCGCACCCGACAAACTTGTAACGGCAATGCCGGCCAAAATCAGCGTTAAAATGCTGCTTTCACGCCCCGCTAACAGATATAAAAAGATAACCGCCAGCATCGCGCCCGTTATCCCCCCTATCGGCAGGGCCAATGGGAAAATCGCTGCGGCTCCAGAATAAAAAGCGATCACCGCACCTAATGAGGCACTGCCAGAAATCCCGATAACTCCTGCTTCTGCTAGAGGGTTTCGTAACAGTCCCTGAAGAGCCGCGCCGGATATACCAAGCGTCGCTCCGATAAAAATGGCTAAAATAGTCCGTGGCAGCCGGATTTCCTGAAGAATAACCGCAGCCACAGAAGATGAGCCTCCAAAGAGAGTCCATTCACTAGAAAAGAGATCAATTGAAACTGGACCGACAAAGAGAGAAACGAAAAATAGTGCGAATAGCACAACTGACATTAAAGCCAACAAAGCCAGCTCACATCTATGGCTTGCTCTACCCCGCTCGGCTAAACTTAGGTTATCGTCTACTGACAATCTCTTTCCTTTTCTGCGCCAAAATTTCAACCGCCTCTGCGATCACAGGTGTCGCGCAAATCCATAGTGCATCGGGAATAATTACGCGTGCCTGCCCACGATCACTCTCACCCCAAAATCGTTTAAGTGCTGGATGATCAAGTAATTTCTGCGCTAATGAATGACGGTCTTTATTATAACTTCCCAGTATTAGCAGATCAGGCTCTGCCTCTATCAGCTTTTCAAGTGGATAAAACCCAAATGAGTCAACACCCGATTTCTCTGAGAGATTCTCAAAACCGGCATGATTTAGTACCTCGGTGGTAATCGATTTTTTTCCTGCCGTAAAACCATTAGCATAGTAGACTGCTGCCACTAAATTCTCATCACCACTGCTTTTAGCTTGCGCGATCCGCCGATCCATTTCTCTTAATTGACGTTCCGCCTTCTCGCGTTCTCCCAACAGATCGGCGACTTTTAAATACTGCTCGCGCATCGCCTTCATACTTTCTGGAATAGATAGTTCTACAACCCGAAACTCCTTCTTTTTAAGGTAGGAAACTGCAGGGCGTGCAGTAAAACTCCCAGCCAAAACCAGATCTGGGTTCATTTTTAAAATCTCTTCAGCGCTGCCAGAATTAACCGGATATTCTGCCGCCTCTTTAGCTAAATAAGAAAGCTCTGGATCAACCGAAAGATTAGTTAATGAGACAATTGATTCAGGCTCTGACAACTGCAAAAGCAGCTGATCTGCGCAAAGATTAAGTGAGACAACGCGCTGAGGTTTAGCAGCTAGAGCCAGCTCGGGTAATAAAATAAAAACAAAATAGAGAATAAACCAGCGCATCAATACAATAATATGTGGAGATAAATTGATTCTATCAGAACTAGCCAACTGGAAAGCCACAGACCAAGCTAGTTGGTCTGTGGCTTCCATAATTTACATTTAGGGCTGATATCGCACAGTCAACATTGCAGTCGTGCCATCTGTGTTATAGCCAGATGCCATTCTGTACTCTTTACCGAACAGATTAGCCACTTTGCCTTGCAACAACCAGTTCTGGCAAATCGGATATTCCGCACGAAGATCAAGTGTTGCATAACCTCCTAACCTCCTTGTATTTGCCACATCATCAAATCGTCGTCCTTCCGCAAAAAGTGTAAAACCAACACGGCCTTTACCTAAGTCATGATCCGCATCTAGGTTGAATGACTGCTCTGCACGCCTTGCCAACACATTACCTTTATTAGTACTACCTGACTCACGGTTTTCTGGATCAATCAATGTCAAAGAACTATTTAAATTCCAGCCGGAAATTTGTGTAGAAACGCCCATTTCAACACCTCTAATACGTGCTTTCGAAATGTTATTTGCTCCCCCGAAAGGCAGGCTTGGGGTGATGTGCATTGGATCATATGCAATCAGATCATCCACCTCAGTTTCAAAAACAGAAACATTCCAATCGCCCCATGATTCATTACGACTAAAACCTAGCTCATAAGTTTCAGATCGTTCAGGATCAAGATCAGAGTCACCATAACCTGGAAAATAGAGTTCATTAAACGTAGGCGCTTTAAACGCTTTTCCAAAAGATGCTGTTATTCGCAATCCATCGTCAAATGTATAGCCCCACCCAATATTGCCGGTTCCATGATTTCCGAACTGTTCATTATCATCTGTGCGTAAAGCGATTAGAATATCGTGACGACCAAACTCTCCCTTATACTGCCCAAACAGCCCTTCATTGCTGCGCGTAGTCTCAGTATAAGTTGTATCACTATCAACCTTATCATCTTGGTAGTCGTAACCAAGTGTCAATATGTGCCCTTCTGACACTGCAAAATCATTCTGCCAACTAAAACTATCCCGCTTCGTATTAAAATAGCTTATTGAACCATCAAAACTCTGCCTGTTACTTGATCTATCACGGCTTTGCCCCCCTGATAGTTTTACATCCCAATTCTTTGCCGGTGAAAAACTAACCTTTCCGCCTACAACTTGTTGGATAAAATCAGTTTCATTTGGCACAAAGAAGAAAGGGGAATAACCGCCATCAAAATGCGTATCACCTTCGCTATACAAACCATGAACTTCAACATCCACTGCATCTGCAAAACGATGGCCCAGGCGAAATGAACCAGACTCATTACGATAACTATCGCTATCTGATTCTTTTGTATAGCATCCTGTTACTGTCGAGTCACAGGAATTAAAACCACCTGTTTCTTCATGACTACCGTTCAGCGCATACCAAGTGTCACCATTTTTTCCCGAAAAACCGCCTGAAACAAGATGAGAATCATGACTCCCTGCACTGATGGAAAAAAAAGGTCTGAAAACATTTCCAGTCTGCCGAGTGAAAATCTGTATTACACCGCCAATTGCATCCGAACCATACAAGGCGGAACGTGGCCCCCGCACCACTTCAATCCTTTCAATGCTATCAACAGGTAAAAATTGATAAGCCGTACTTCCAAGTGTCGCCGACCCAACTTTTACTCCATCAATTAACACCAATACATGATCAGATTCTGTTCCTCGCATAAAAACAGACGTTTGCTTACCTTTTCCTCCATTATTTACAATGGAAACGCCTGGCAGCCTTTTTAAAATATCGTCTAACGAATTGGCCTGTAAACGCTCAATATCATCACGTGTTACAACTGAAACAGATGCAAGAGTCTCGTCAACTGTCTGAGCAGTTCTTGTTGCTGTCACAACCATCGGCGGACTAACTTCAGTTGCTGCATTCACTAATTGCGGCACAACCACAGAAACAAGAGCGAGTGCTCCAGCATTAATTTTTTGATACATAATTTCCTCTTTCGCGCTCACCCGCGCTAACAATAAATAAACGGGTACGGAGGAAAACAGCAATCAGAGACAGGTTGAGTAAACCTTGTAGATTGGGTGGGGCCCTCCGCAACACCTATGAACGCTTCAGGCAGGTCTCCGGGCTCATAAGTGGCTTTCGCCAGACTGACAACCTTCCCATTCTCTTTCAGCCGTTTCTAACTGAAATACAAACAGTGGTATTTTGCCAGCGTTTACTTATCTACCGTTGCGGGGGCAGCGTCGGGATTAGTTTTAAAAAAACCTGACCGACTTCCAATTTCACCTGCGAAACTGCAGGAACCTTGAAGCAAGTGCCAATTTTAATTGAACAAGTGGTTTACTGTCAAAGACAGATCCTTTTATATCTAGATTTACAAGAGTCACCAGAACAGCCAATGAGTTGGAACTTCACCATATTTAAACCGTGCGTTGAGGATTACCGAAGCCTGCGCATCAGGTATAATTACCCATTTCGTTAATAGAGCAATTCATGGTCTGGAAACCCCGAGTCACCGTTGCTGCGGTCATCGAGCGCGATGGTCGCTTTCTTGTTGTAGAAGAGGAGACCTCAAGTGGTCTCGCCTTCAACCAACCTGCTGGTCACTTAGAAGAGGGTGAAACGCTGGTCGATGCTGTGATCCGTGAAACACTTGAAGAGACAGCGTGGCATTTTCGCCCCGAATCAATTATTGGTATTCACCTCTGGGAACATCCTCAGAAAGAGGAGACATTTTTGCGCGTCAGTTTCAAAGGAGTCGTCACGCAACATGATGAAACTTTACCGCTCGATGATGGCATTGTTCAGGCACTCTGGATGAGCCGCGAGGAGTTGGCGGCCCAAAATGAGAAGCTAAGAAGCCCGTTAGTATTAAGCACAATCGATGATTATTTTGCAGGCGAGCGTTACCCCCTTTCACTTCTTAAATCACTTTTAAAAGAGGCATGAGCAAACCACTCAATGTGATCGTCGGCATGTCTGGTGGAGTTGATTCATCTGTATCGGCCGCCCTACTCATCGAACAGGGTTACAACGTTACCGGTCTTTTTATGAAGAACTGGGACGAGGATGATGGCACCGAATATTGTACCGCTATTGAAGATCTAGCTGACGCACAACAGGTATGCGATCGTCTTGGTATTCCGCTGAAAACCGTCAATTTTGCTGCAGAGTACTGGGACAATGTTTTCGAAACTTTCCTACAAGAATACCGCGCTGGGCGCACCCCTAACCCAGACATTCTCTGCAATAAAGAGATCAAGTTCAAAGCATTCCTCGATTATGCCAAAGATTTAGGTGCTGACTTTATCGCTACTGGCCACTATACCCGCGTAGACCAGCACGATGGAGAACACCGATTACTTAAGGGTCTGGACAACAACAAAGACCAGAGCTACTTTCTTTACACCCTAGGTCAAAAGGCGCTTTCAAAAACACTCTTCCCTATCGGAGAGTTAGAAAAGCCAGAAGTTCGTCGCCTTGCTGAAAAATACAATTTTGGTAACAGCCGCAAGAAAGATAGCACCGGTATCTGCTTTATTGGTGAGCGTAAGTTCCGCGATTTTTTGCAACGCTATATCCCTGCTCAGCCAGGAGAAATGCGAGATCCAGAGGGCAATCTAATCGGCAAACACCAAGGGTTGATGTACTACACACTCGGGCAACGGCGTGGTCTGGATATTGGTGGCCGTAAAGAGGCCGGCGATGAACCTTGGTATGCTGTAAGTAAAGATTTAGAAAACAACATCCTCATTGTCGCACAGGGGCACAATCACCCGCTCCTATTTAAAACGCACTTGGAAGCAAACACACTTGACTGGACAAGCAACAAACCACCTGCAGGCAGTTTCCGTTGTCAGGCAAAAACCCGTTACCGCCAACAAGAGCAACCCTGCTTCGTAGAACTTATCAATGAGGACCGTTGCAAAGTGACCTTTGATGAGCCGCAACGGGCAATCACACCTGGGCAGTCTGTTGTCTTTTATCTTGATGAGCAATGTTTAGGCGGCGGGGTTATTGATAAAGCTTATAATCTGGCTGAACATTATGATTAACCGTTCTCTCGTTAAAACCTTTACCCATAAAATGTCTATCTTATGAAAATCGGTTTAGCACTTGGAAGTGGCTCTTCGCGCGGCTGGTCTCATATTGGTGTCATCAAAGCACTGAATGAGCAGGGTATTGTTCCAGATATTATTTGCGGCACCTCAATCGGGTCATTAGTTGGCGCCTCTTATGTCGCAGGCAACATGAGCAAGTTAGAAGCCTGGGTTTGCTCTCTAAGCCGGTTTGAAACAGCGCGCTTTTTCGAAATCAATCGCTCACTGAATGGTTTTGTTAATACTGAGAGATTGCACCACTTCTTAAATAAATTCGTCGCGAGTGATGAGCTGGTAATTGAGGCTCTCCCCAAAAGATACGCCAGCGTTGCAACCGACTTAGAAACTGGGCGTGAAGCTTGGTTAACTGAAGGCTCTATACTGGAGGCAGTTTGGGCCTCAATCTCATTACCAGGCCTCTTTCCCGCGATCAATAACAATGGCAAATGGCTTGTTGACGGTGGTCTAGTCAACCCCGTTCCCGTTTCAACTTGCCGAGCACTTGGCGCTGATATCGTTATAGCTGTTAACTTGAATGGCGACATTGTTGGTAAACATTTTCAACAAACAAAAGCCGTTGCTAAACCTACCAGCGATATAGTGGGTAAAATTACAGGCCTTGTTTCAGAATATACTGCCGCCGTTCTACCTGTTACTAAAACTAAAATGCAGCCACCCGGCCTGCTCGATGCAATCGCGGGCTCGGTAAATATTACCCAAGATAGAATAACAAGAAGCCGAATGGCTGGAGATCCTCCAGACATCATCCTCTCTCCAAAACTGGCTCATGTTGGTCTTCTTGAGTTTTATCGTGCAGATGAAGCAATAGATGAGGGCAGAAAATGCGTACAGAGAATGCTCCCTGAAATAGAACACATATTAGGCATCAACTAACACCGCCAGAACAACAAAACAAACAATTAAACTTTTAAATTCAATTAGGTAAGAAAATAATGACAGATTTTACTTTAACCGCATTATCCCCTATCGATGGTCGCTACGGCAGCAAAGTTAACGCTTTACGCCCTATTTTTAGTGAGTTCGGTCTGATCCGTGCCCGCACTACTGTGGAAGTCCGCTGGTTACAGGCACTTGCAGCAGAGTCCGCCATCGCTGAAGTGCCCTCTTTTAGCAACGAGGCAAATCAAGTATTGGATGCTATTGTCTCCGGCTTCTCAGAAACCGATGCAGCTCGCGTTAAGGAGATCGAACGAACTACTAACCATGATGTGAAAGCAGTCGAATATTTTCTTAAAGAGAAGATTGCCGAAAACCAGGAGCTGCTTAAAGTAAGTGAATTCATCCACTTTGCCTGCACCTCAGAAGATATTAATAACCTCTCTTACGCACTAATGCTTAAAGAGGGGCGTGATGAAGTTTTCCTGCCACAAGTTGCCGAGATTATTGAATCAATCAGAGGACTTGCTCACCAGTATGCTGCCGTTCCAATGCTTTCTCGTACGCATGGGCAAACAGCTTCTCCCACTACCGTCGGTAAAGAGTTTGCCAATGTGACCGCCCGCCTTCAGCGCCAACAGCAACAAATTGCCAAAGTCGATCTACTCGGTAAAGCAAATGGTGCAGTGGGTAATTTTAATGCCCATCTTTCTGCTTATCCTGAGCTTGATTGGGAAAGCTTCTCTAAAGCCTTTATCGAATCACTCGGTGTCACCTTTAACCCTTACACCATTCAGATTGAGCCACACGATTACATGGCTGAATTGTTCCACTCAATCTGCCGTTTCAATACGATTCTGATTGATTTTGACCGTGATGTTTGGGGTTACATTTCGATGGGATTTTTCAAACAGAAAACCATCGCTGGCGAAGTAGGCTCTTCAACCATGCCGCATAAGGTGAATCCGATTGATTTTGAAAACTCCGAAGGTAACCTTGGTCTTGCAAATGCCATCTTGGGCCACTTGGCTGAAAAACTACCACTTTCCAGATGGCAGCGTGATTTGACTGATTCGACCGTTCTCAGAAACCTTGGTGTCGGCATCGCACATACCAGCATTGCAATTCAGGCAACGCTTAAGGGAATCAGTAAGCTTGAACTAAACGAAGAGCGACTAGCCGCCGATCTGGATGCAAACTGGGAAGTGCTTGCTGAGCCAATCCAGACCGTTATGCGTCGTTATGGCATTGAAAAGCCATATGAAAAATTGAAAGAGCTAACACGCGGAAATCGCATTAATGCTGAAGGCTTGAAAACTTTTATCGACAAACTAGAAATGCCAGAAGCGGCGAAAGAAGAGCTACGGCAGCTAACACCAGCCACTTACATTGGTTGTGCAACCGAGCTTGCTAAAAAAGTCTAATTTTTGTGACAACAAACACAAAACTTTTGAAGTCTACGACTATCCTTATCGCAAGGTTTCGTTATTGCTTGCTTCGTTCTGATCACCCAATCAAACATCTTTTTTGATGTATTGAACTAGGTTAGCTAGAAACCCAAACCGGACTAGGAAATCTCCCTCTTAGTCCGGTTTTTTTATGCTCTCCATTTTTAGTAGCTACCTTTGGCTGAGCCTATGATAATCTGCTGCTCTAATGTTAAAAGTATCCACAAACATCTCCATTCCCGATGATGAAATTGAGCTTCTAGCCATTCGCGCTCAAGGTGCAGGTGGGCAAAATGTTAATAAGGTCTCTTCAGCAATCCATTTGCGCTTTGATATAAACCATTCTTCATTGCCCGACTTTTACAAACAGCGGTTAATTGCGCTTAGAGACAGACGAATTAACAAAGCGGGTGTGATTATCATAAAAGCCCAAAAATTCAGGACTCAAGAGAAAAACAGGGAGGATGCTCTGGAACGTTTGCAGTTATTAATCAAGAGCGTCTCCTTTGTAGCAAAAGTCAGGAAGCCAACCAAGGCAACCAAAGGCTCACAAAAAAGACGGCTAGATAGCAAAACAAAGCATTCGAAAACAAAGTCGTTGCGAGGCAAGGTTTTCGAATAAAAGTAGAACTTATTTCGATTTGACCTCGTTGGATTTTTTTAGCCAAACATTATTTTCAGCTTTCGGTTGGCTGTCGAGATAAAGTGATTCCACCTTCTCTCTCGCCCACGGAGTCTTTCGCAGAAACTTTAAGCTAGAGGAGATGGTCGGATCTTTTTTGAAACAGTTTATCGAAATACGACAACCCAGCTCTTCCCAACCATATTTCTCAACAAGAAAAGTCACGACCATTTTAAGCGTGATGCCATGTAACGGATCTTTGGTACGCATATCAGCTATTTGGTTTATCCGTACTTTTTTCTTTAGTTTCTGCCTTTTTTACACGAATTTTTTGGTCATCGACTAACCGGCCATTAAGCCCTTTCATCGCTGCTTTTGCCTCACCCACTTTCGGCATCTCGGCAAAGCCAAACCCTTTTGAACTACCACTCTCTTTATCAATCACTAATGCACAAGATTGAACAGTTCCATAGGATTCAAATAGTTCGCGAAGTTCTGCTTCTGAAGTGCTGCGAGGAAGGTTTCGTGCCAATAATTTCATCAAATCACCATATAAAATAAATGCCTGCATACTATACAGACTTAAGGGCAGTTGCGGGATCCCATGCATGTGAGTATTCTCTTAAATTATAGATGAAGCCAAAATATGAAGGAGAGTTCAGATGAAACAGACAAACAAACTTGTAGCAGCTGGAATCGTTGTACTTTTGGTCGGTTGTGCTGGCCCAAATCCCTATGGTAATTCAACTGAAAATTATGGTGAGAGTGAGGCCAACCAAACGCTGCGTGTCACCAATGGAACGATTATAGATTTAACGCCGGTAACCATTGATTCCGAAGGCAATCTAATCGGAAAAGGCGCAGGTGCTTTAATTGGTGGACTTGGCGCAAGCACTATAGGCAGTGGAACTGGCAGTGATGTTGCTGCAGTCGCCGGTGCTGTCATCGGCGGCATTATCGGCAATAAAGCTGAAGAAGCTTACAACAAGGCCAACGGTGTGCAAATAACAGTTGAATTACCCAATGGTCGAGTACAGGCAATTGTCCAAGAGGTGAATGAGAATGTTCACTTTAGACGCGGTGATCACGTCAGAATTATTCGCACTCCTTCTGGAAAATCACGCGTAATGCAGTGATCTAAAACAGTTAACTATTCATCTTTAATAACTTGTAATCTTCACTGTGCTTATCGCCGAAAAAAGTTGATTTGTTAAATCTAATCTGGACAGGCTTTTTCCTGATCGCTTTTTTAACCGCCTGCTTCAAACTGGTCTTTCTCGGTGACAGTGCTGTTTTTGGGCAGATAATGGAGGCGCTTTTTGTGCTCTCCAAAACCGCTTTTGAGATTGCTTTAGGGCTGACCGGTATTCTTGCTCTGTGGCTTGGCATTATGAAAATTGGAGAAAAAGCGGGCTTTATTCAGCTGCTCGCTCGCTTCTTATCCCCGCTGTTCGCACGTTTGATGCCTGAAGTTCCAAAAGATCACCCTGCACTCGGCTCAATGGTTATGAATATTGCCGCCAACGCACTAGGCCTTGATAACGCGGCCACCCCTCTAGGCATTAAAGCGATGAAGGAGCTTCAGAGCATTAATCCAGAGCCAGCCGCTGCCAGCAATGCTCAAATTCTTTTTCTAGTGATTAATACCTCGGCTGTGACCCTCTTCCCCGTCACTATATTTACTTACCGTGCACAGATGGGTGCTGCCAACCCAACCGATGTTTTTATCCCAATCCTGATCGCCACCTATTGTTCGACATTATGTGGCCTTTTCGCAGTCTCTTATGTTCAAAAAATCAATCTATTCGACCGTATAATTTTGAGTTATTTCGGGGCTTTTACGGCATTAATCGGGCTAATTTTGATCTATTTTTCTTCTCTTGACCAAGAGACAATGCAATTGCAGTCTGCATTGATCAGCAATTTCATCCTTTTCTCTCTTGTTATCACATTTATAGCTGGTGCACTCGTTAAAAAAGTTGATGCCTACTCAGCATTTGTCGAAGGTGCCAAAGAGGGATTTCAAACTGCAGTTACCATTATCCCTTTTCTAGTGGCTATGCTCGTTGCCATTGGTGTATTTAGAGCGAGTGGTGCGCTTGATCTCCTAATGGATGTTGTTCGTCACCTGGTTGAATTAATGGCTTTTGACAGCCGCTTCATCGACGCCCTTCCAACCGCCTTGATGAAACCATTAAGCGGCAGTGGTGCCCGCAGCATGATGGTTGATACTATGCAAACCTTCGGCGCCGACTCATTCGCCGGAAGGCTTGCCTCTATCGTACAAGGCAGTACAGAGACTACATTCTATGTACTTGCCGTCTATTTCGGATCGGTAAAAATCAAACATATTCGCCATGCATTAAGTTGTGGCCTAATTGCTGATTTTGGAGGTATTTTTGCCTCAGTATTTATCTGTTACTGGTTTTTTGGATAAAGGATAAACTTTTGACAAACGCAGCTATCATTTCTTTAATCAGTATATGGCTATTCTACTTCGGCCTGCACTCATTTCTCGCTTCACTCTCCTTCAAAAAACTCATTGCAGAATTCTTTCCTGGTTTTATGCCTGCGTATCGGCTCACCTTCAATATCATCGCCATTATTCTGCTCTTTCTGCCACTCGGCTTTATCTATATGGCACATGGAGAGCCGCTTTGGCAGTGGCATGGAGTTCAATCATGGATTGCAAACGGACTGGCTCTTGCAGCCCTCGCTCTATATGTTTGGTCGTTACGATTCTATGACTCATCAGAATTTTCCGGATTCCGCCAGTTGCATAACAAAGTTAGAACCGTTGAAGATCAAGAGCAGTTCTGCCTATCACCTCTTCATCGTTATGTCAGACATCCCTGGTATTTTCTCGCTTTAATCTTGATCTGGACGCGAGAGATGGATCTTCCAACGCTGATAAGTGCCATTATGATTAGTGGTTACTTTATCGTCGGATCACGATTAGAAGAGAATAAGCTCATTGTTTACCACGGTGAGCGCTATCAAAAATATCGTCAAAAAGTTTCAGCTTTATTTCCCTTACCTTGGAAGTTTTTAACCGCGGAAGAGGCGGAAAAACTGACCAAACTACGTTAAATAGCGCAATCTTTTAGACTAGATGCGTCGTAGATAAATTTATACCTTTTGCCTATTGCGAACCCAATAAGAAACAAACAATAATACGACCGGTCGTTCTAAAAATTAAACCAAAATACTAACAAAGAGGAAGGAGAAATTATGAAACTGGAAACAATTGCGCTGCATAGCGGTTATGAAACAGATCCAACCACCAATTCAGCAACAACCCCTATTTATCAAACAACTTCCTATACATTCGATAGCACTCAACATGGTGCCGATCTATTCGACCTAAAGGTTGTCGGTAATATTTATACTCGCATCATGAATCCGACCACTGCGGTGCTAGAACAGCGCCTTGCAGAGATGGAAGGTGGTATTGCAGGACTTGGGCTTGCTTCTGGCATGGCTGCTATTACCTACGCAGTTCAGTGCATTACATCAGTCGGTCGAAATATCGTTAGCACTAGCCAGTTGTATGGTGGCACCTATAATTTTTTCGCACACACACTGCCTCAGCAGGGTGTTGAAGCTCGATTCGCATCGTATGATGATTTCGAAGGACTTGAGAGACTCATCGATGATAAAACCAGCGCACTATTTTGTGAATCAATCGGCAATCCTGCTGGCAATGTGGTTGATATTGAGAAGCTGGCGGAAATTGCTCACCGTCACGGTGTCCCTTTAATTGTTGATAACACGGTCGCCACACCAATTCTCTGCCGCCCTTTCGAACATGGTGCAGACATTGTTATTCATTCTCTGACCAAATATATCGGTGGCCACGGTACAACAATCGGCGGCATGATTATCGATTCAGGAAAGTTTGACTGGGCTGCAAATAAAGATCGCTTTCCAATGTTGAATGAGCCCGACCCTTCATATCACGGAGTGGTCTACACAGAGGCACTTGGCCCCGCTGCTTTTATTGGCCGTTGCCGTGTCGTACCTCTGCGTAACACCGGTTCTGCGCTTGCACCTCATAGCGCATTTTTACTTCTGCAAGGACTTGAAACACTTGCTCTACGTATGGAACGCCACTGTGAAAATGCACTACATGTTGCACAGCACCTAAACGATCATCCGCAAGTTGAGTGGGTTAAGTACGCAGGCCTTGGTAGCAACACCGATTACGATACATGCCAGAAAACTTGTGGCGGTGACGCGTCTGGTATTCTCAGTTTTGGCATCAAAGGCGGCGCAGAGGCAGGTGGTAAATTTATCGATGCACTGCAGATGATTCTACGACTTGTAAATATCGGCGATGCCAAATCTCTTGCCTGTCACCCGGCCTCAACCACACACCGTCAGCTCAGCCCTGAAGAGTTAGCAACCGCTGGCGTAAGTGAAGATATGGTTCGTATTTCAGTTGGTATCGAACATATCGATGATATTATTGAAGATATTGATCAGGCGCTAGAAGCCGCTAAAACTTAAGCCCCTCCCTCCTGAAACCTCCGAGCCAACTCTCGGCTCGGAGGGCTTTTCACCCTCCCTTCTCCCCTTCAATTCATTCGCATTATCAATGCAGGTTATAATCAACACTGATTTTTAAACCTCCCTCTTAAGTTAATGCGCGTAAATCTAAAAACACTTGGCTGCCGCCTGAATGAAGCTGAGCTGGAAAACTGGGCACAAAATTTTCAGAAAAATGGCCATCAAATTGTCAAAGCAACAGATGAAGCTGATCTTGTCGTGCTAAATACCTGCGCGGTAACAGGCGAAGCCGTTCGCAAATCCCGCCAGTCTATTCGCCGCATTCATAGAGGAAACCCAAAGGCAAAGCTTGTCGTTAGTGGCTGCTATGCCTCTTTAAAACCAGAAGAGGTGGCAGAATCACTCGGTGTTGATTTGGTGGTTCTAAATCAGAATAAAGACCAACTAGTTACGTTGGCAGAAACTGAACTTGACCTAAAAAGTATGCCTCAACTTTCCACTGAACCTGGCGAAGTAGCCCTGTTCAGCCGTGGCCGACAACGTGCTTTTGTTAAGGTACAAGATGGCTGTCGTTACCGTTGCACCTTCTGCATCGTTACGCATGCGCGTGGAGAGGAAAGAAGCCGTCCTATCAGGGATATTATCGAGGAGATTAATCACCTGCATAATCAAGGGATTCAAGAGGTCATCCTAACGGGTGTTCATCTTGGAGGTTATGGCAGCGACCTCGAGCAAAACCTTGCTGAGCTTGTTAAGACAATCCTTTCTGAAACAACTTTACCAAGACTTAGGCTTGGGTCACTCGAACCTTGGGATTTGCCAGAAGACTTTTTTCAACTATTTAAAAACAGTCGGTTAATGCCACACCTTCACCTTCCCCTACAAAGCGGTTCTGATAGTGTCCTTAGGCGAATGGCAAGGCGTTGCAAAACAGAGGAATTTAGCCAGATAATCAACGAAGCTCGAAGAGTAGTTCCTAACATCAACATCACCACCGATATCATTGTTGGTTTCCCTGGTGAAAGCGAGGGTGAATGGCAAGAAAGCTACCGCTTTATCAAACAAACCGGCTTTGGGCACATCCATATTTTCACCTACTCTCCTCGCGAAGGAACTAAGGCTTCCACACTTCCTAACCAGCTCACCCAAGCCGTAAAAAAAGAGCGCAGCCAAAAACTCCACCAATTAGCGAGCGCAATGAAGCACGCCTTCCTTGGACAGCAAGTTGGCCGTGAAGAGGCTATTTTATGGGAAGGAAATATTGACAGCATCGGTTCAGAAAATGCGACAATTTATGGTTACACACCTAATTACACAAGAGTTTCAACAGCCACAAAAAATGCCGCAAAGTTGATCAACTCCGTACAAATTGCTTGTCTCGATGAAATTTCCGCAGAGGGTGGGCATATCGAATCAACTGTTTAGGAGATGCCAAGCAAATGAACCTCTATCTGAATTATTTGTCCCATCTCTGACCTGCTCATAAGAGGCAGGCGCTTTCATTCGATATACCCAAGAGACAAAATCATGATAAAGAGACCACTGCCATCCCTTTTGTTTGCACTCTTTCTTTCATTTCAGCTGATCGGCTGCATGAGTGACTCGGCTTCAGAACATGATAGCTTTTCCATTGAAGAGCACCCTCAGCTTTCCGTTGCCACATTTGCTGGTGGCTGCTTCTGGTGCATTGAGGCAGGTTTTGAAAAGCTATCAGGCGTCAAAGAGGCTGTTTCAGGATTTAGTGGCGGATTGTTAGAAAGCCCAACCTATAAACAGGTCTCATCTGGACGTACAAAACATACTGAATCCGTTCAGGTCTATTACGACCCGAATGAAATCTCATACGAAACGCTTGTTGAAGCATACTGGCGGCAAATCGATCCAACCGATGCAGATGGCTCTTTTGTTGATCGTGGAAAACAATACCGCCCAGCTATCTTTTACCACGATGAGGTGCAAAAACAGGTTATAGAAAAGTCACTCAAAGCACTTATCAGCTCTGGACGCTTTAAAAGACAAATCGTTGTCGAAGTGACTGCTTTCACAAAGTTTTTTCCTGCTGAGGATTATCACCAAAATTACTACAAGGTAAACCCTGTCAGATATAACTATTACCGCAGCAACTCGGGACGTGACCAATATCTAGAGAAGACCTGGGGTGACGCGCTTAAAATCAAGACTAAAAGCCTTTCGAATTTAACACCCAATCATTATTCAAAACCCTCTAATGAAGTGCTCAAGGAGAAACTAACGAGAATTCAGTATGAGGTAACTCAAAAAGATGCCACAGAACCTCCATACAAAAATGAGCACTGGGATGAAAAACGTAAAGGGATTTATGTTGATATTGCTAGCGGTGAACCCCTTTTCTCATCCAAAGACAAATACGACTCAAAAACAGGTTGGCCGAGCTTCAGCCGTCCACTTCAAGCCGACAATATCATTAAGAAAAATGACTATAAGATGATTTTTCGACGAACTGAATTACGCAGCCGTTATGGTGACTCTCATTTAGGCCATCTCTTTGCTGATGGCCCCCAACCAACGGGACTTCGCTACTGCATCAATTCCGCATCGTTAAAGTTCATTCCTAAAGAACAACTCAGCGCAATGGGCTATTCAGAGTTTGAAGCTCTTTTTGAAGAGGGCAAAGAATAACCTTATTAAGGTATGAAGAGCACAACTAAGGAGATAGCATTTGCTCTATGAGCCCAGTGATAAAGAGAAGTTAATTTTCCTCTTTTGATGCATCAATAAAATAAGCTGTTGCACCAATCACAGCCGCAGGTGGAATAAGCAGGTTAAGCACCGGTACAGCTAGGCAAAAAGAGAGCAAACTGCCAAAGCCAAGAGCACCCATTCTTTTCTTCTTCATCAACTGGCGCTGTTCTTTAAACAAAACCCCCTGTGGCTCCAGTGGATAAGAACCATAGTCCAGTGCGAAGAACCACGCTCCAAATAAGAACCAAAGAAATGGAGCTACAATATTTAACCCTGGAATCATGAACAAGATCAACAAAGGAACCGCTCTAGTTATGAAGTAAGTCGTCCGTTCCAGTTCAGACATAATCGCTGGCAAAACCGTTTTCATTGCCGGTAAAGCTGAAGTTGATTCCAGCCTGTTTCCGCTTAGAATAATTGCTGCATTCTCTGCCAGCAACCCATAGAAAGGGGCCGCAACTAAATTTGCGAACATCACAAAGAAAAAGTAGGTTACCAAGATAAAACTAAGACCAAACAGAGGCCACAACAACCAACGCAGCCAATCTAGCCAATCAGGAATAAGCCAAGCCATCAGCTCAGCAAAATAGTGCTGAAGGACAAAGAAACCCAGAGCAAATAAGACAAGATTTATCAAAACTGGGAATAAAACAAAACGCCGCAAACCTGGCAACTTCAACATTCCTAACCCTTTCAGCAGACTGCTTGCTCCATATGCTGGGTTATTAAGTTTCTTACTCTCAAAATTGAACTTCATCTACGCATCTTCTCTTTAAGGGGCATGCGCGGATTATACCGAAAAATCTAGAGAGCTGGCTCGGCTGTTACACCCAGCGTATCAGAATACCTAAAAAATGATTTATCTTGATTCAGCAACCCATATGCACTGGGTGAGATCCCTTCGACACCAGAAAAAGACTTTTTAAGATCAACAAGGTAGGGATATCTTGCTCCTCTGTGGTTAATGGGTTTACCAATCTCCTGCATATCCATTCCGCCCCGTGCAGCAATCTTTTTCAGTGAGCGCCTACACAAAAAAAGCCATTTATCGACCCCTTTGATATCACAATATTCCTTCGCTGCTCTAATAAGCCCAAATAATATTTCAGGATAACTATGGTCGCTAACAAATGCTGTGGAGTGCCTATAGTTTGAAAGAATCGAAAGCCTTGATATCTCTGCAACAACTCCGCTATTCGCCGCCATATCAAACGACAATTCACCATTAACGATTTCTGTTATTGGCAATTTATGCTTTTCCGGCAATACAATTCTTAATGTTGCAACCCACTCAAGGGTAAGCTGATCTTGAACAATAAAATGCACCGCTTGGCCATCAAAATCATCTTTTTCCAAGCCATTCTCAAAATGACCCGCCTCTTCAAAACCTTTTTCAAGGCAATAAACCTGGTGGCGCAGTTGGTAATGAATCTCTTTACTACAATCAGTGTCAGCTAAAAACGCCCTATATCGACTATCAAACATCTTGCCTCCAGAGGTAAAAAAGCGGCTCCTTGCGCCAGTTATTATCAGCTTTCATCTTTAACTTCACTCTTGCTTTCTTCTGGAGCTGAAATTTCATCAGATTTGACCTTATTTGCTGGTTTCTCGGCAATTGTTGCAGCAATAACCTCATTTTTGCCTATCAATAACGCCTCACCATTTGCTGAACCTGCCACTGAAAAGGCCATTACGAATAATGGAATTAAGATTAAAGGCACCTGTTATCTCCAAAAATTGAATACGAATAGCCCTCCCTTTCATCGCAAAAGAATAGTTAAGGCATGCTTTTAGAGCTAAACATTACAATCATTGTGCCAATAAAATAAAATTACAGTATTTCATCGGCTTAGGAGAATACCAATAAGCTAGTCTCGCCAGGAACTGTCGCCAAATAACGACAACCAACCCAGAAGAGGTGCTTACTTACTGTTTTAAGTGGAGTTTAAATTGTCACTTTGAAGTAACAGTTTTAAACAGTGATGGATCTAGTTGATGGCGGTTTAATAATCGATAAAATTCCGTTCGATTCCTTTTTGCATATTTTGCAGCTTGAGTCACATTTCCTGATGTCATCTGCAGAATCTTAATCAAGTATTCTCTTTCAAACCCCTCTCGGGCCTCTTTAAATGAGAGCATCGAAACAGAATCATTCTTTAACGCATTTTGTACAACAGCCAAAGGGACAAGTGGAGTTGTGGACAAGGCAACTGTTTGACCCACTACATTGTGTAGCTGGCGAATATTGCCCGGCCAGTTGTAATTCACCAAAGCCTCCGTCGCTTCGGGTGAAAAACCTTTTACCTCCGCCCCAAAGTCAGCAGAAAACTCTGCCAAAAAGTGATTGGCTAGCAGAGGGATATCTTCCCGCCTTTCAATTAGTGTAGGTAACGCGAGTGAAACAACATTCAGACGGTAATAGAGATCTTCTCGAAAACTACCGGCCTTCATCGCCTCATCCAGATCAACATGTGTGGCTGAAACAATTCTCACATCGACAGGAACATCTTCTGTTGAGCCAACTGCCCTGACTTTATGTTCCTGCAAAACCCTAAGAAGTTTTACCTGAAAAGATTTTGGCATATCACCAATTTCATCCAGAAATAGCGTCCCCCCATCAGCGGCTCTGAATAGACCTTCGTAGTGGCTTGTTGCTCCAGTAAAAGCACCTTTGCGATGCCCAAACAGTTCTGACTCAAGCAAACTTTCAGGGATTGCACTGCAATTAACGGCAATAAAAGGCTTTTTTGCACGCGGACTTGCAGAATGAATTGCCTGTGCCAGCAGCTCTTTACCCGTTCCGCTCGCGCCTTCAATAAAGACGCTCATCTGTAGCTGGGCAACTCTTTTAGTCTGATTGAGCAACTCATTCATCAATGTACTACGCGTGATAATCTTTTCACGCCAAATCTCATTGGGCTCTTCCATCTCGACGGTTCCTGAAAAGCGAACAGCATCCTCAATTTGCTGAACCAACTCTTTACTATCGAATGGTTTAGTTAAGAAACCAAAAACACCCTTACGGGTTGCACTAACAGCCTCCTTGATTGTCCCATGAGCGGTTAGGATAATAACCGGTAGTGATGGATATTTTCTGTGCACAACATCAAAAAGTGCTAGGCCATCCATTCCCCCCATTTGTAGATCAGTAACAATCACTTGAGGTTTAAAAAGCGGTACTCTAGTTAACGCATCTTCGGCAGACAGGGCCGTCTGAAGCTCAAATCCAGCGGCACTTAGGCGTATAGATAATAATTTAAGCAAGCTCTCATCATCATCTATGAGCAAAACTTTGATTGCTGACATATTAATCAATCTCTTCTGTTAAGTGCTTTCTCAATCGACTTGATTGCATCAAGCTTCAATTCTAATACCTTGGCTTTTTCTTGTGACTCACTTGCTCTAGATTTTAGATCAAGTGCATAACGACTAACACCCCGCAATCGGTGTAATAGCAAGAGCTGATAATCAATAAATTCGATCAATTGCTTATCTATCGTAGCCTTACGCGCCCCCTCAAGTAGAGACAGTGCTTCAGAGGTACTTCCACAACCAGGTGTCACGGCAATTGCAAAGGAGAGTTTTAGTTGATTTAGGAGGCCGTTTTCCTTTTGCTCTTTTTCTAATAGGCCTTCACATGAAGCTGAACGCTCTTTAGCCGTTTTTTGTGCATACTCACCCAAAAATTGCTGTAACTGTTCCACTATTTCTGGCTCATAGGATTGATCTAACGGTGTTTGCCCAAAATTAGAAAAATTCGCACAGCCAGACAGCAGTAACAAAAACCCCAGCAAAGTATAATTTTTAATTATCATGACTAATTCTAGCTTGGCTCTAGTGGAAGCAAAAGGCTAAAACGCGCCCCATCCTTATAATTGGGATCCACTGCTAATGTTCCACCATGCGCTTCAACGTAATCCTTGGCAATCGCCAACCCAACACCACTCCCCTGCACCTGAATATCTCCTAGTGAACGTCCTTTAAAAAAGAGATCAAACACCTGGGATTGTTCCTCTACCGCAATTCCTGGGCCTTGATCTGAAATCTCAACAAGAACGTTATCATCTTGGTCTTCGGACATAAGCATTATTTGCCCATCTTGAGGTGAATACTTAACCGCATTAGATAACAGGTTATCAATGATTGTTTCTAATTTTTCTCTATCTGCAAAAAAAACAATCGGCTCAAGCTCTTTTTCTAGAGTAATCCCTTTCGATTTAAACTGAATTTTGTAACGTTCAATAAGCTCTTTAATCAGCAGGACTAGATCAACTTGCTCGATATTCAGACTGCTTTTTTGTGAGTTCAAATAACTATAGTTAAGAATATCTTCAATGAGATTGTTTAAATGCCCGCTGCTTGATTGAATAATCTTTACGATTTCCACCTGCTCACCATTCAGCTTGCCCACCACCTCATCAACAAGGAGCCCGCTTCCTTCATTAATTGATGCAAGTGGCGTTTTAAGATCATGGCTAACATGCTGTAAGAACTTCTGATTATCCTGCTCTAACTTTGTTAAGCGCAATCTTAGCCAATCTAATCTTTTTCCTAGCTGCTCAAGATCCTGTGGACCCGTAATACTCACTTCACTAGTGAAGTTCCCTTTTCCCATTTTTTTAATCGAACTATCAAGCTGCCTAATAGGACGTGCAATCCAGTAGGTAAAGAAAAGAACGAGCAAAATTGAGGCCGGCAACAAAAATGATGAGTGGGTGAGAATTCTCTTTTGCACCTCCGTCGATGCCCTGTTTAGCTGCGAGACCTCTTGATTAACAAGTTCGCTACTCGACAGCCAAAGCTCCTTCGCAATTTTATTCATTACCGAGAAATTCTCTAGCTGTATAACGACCTGTTCGCCGCTATTTTTCGAACCAATCACCTCAAAAAGTCCTTTTTCTAGCTCTGTTAACTCACTCAAGTTCCGTCTGGATTCACCTTCAATTTTCAGTGTTAGTAGCTGCTCCGTGGTTTTTAAAAACAGTTGCTGCTGATCTTGGAAGGCATTTAGAAGATCTGCATCATCTAAAATCTGATACTGGCGCAAACTTCGCTCCATATCTGTCAAATTCTCCATCAACATGCGGCTACCTTGAGTCATTTTAACGGCTCTATATACCGCTTTTTGGCTGAGCTTTGCCAACTCATCAACAGAATAAACTGCAGAACCAATAGCCAAAATCAATGGCAAACCGGCCAACAGAAAACTAACAAGAACAAGCCTCGCCAAAGAGTTTGGGCTGATTTTCTTTAGGAATCCAGAGTTAATCACAAAATAAAGCCATCACTATCAAATTTATCGGTCTATGGGGGCTGAGTTAGATTTTAAAAACTTAGAAAGAAGATTTGTCTAAAGCCTTCTGACCGCTTCGGCAATAATTGGCGCAAGCTGCACACTATTGGTAGCGTGCGGAATGCTGTCGCTACTGGCTATTTTACTAACCCCTAAATCCCTCAATGCCTGTTCAGAATCACCAGCAAACAAAGCATGACTCACTAAAACAGACACCTCACCAACACCCGCCGCTTTTAGTTTATCTACAGCACCCATTAAGGTTTTAGCAGTACTAGCCACATCATCAATAAGTACAACATGCCGGCCACTCACAGACACCTCAGGCAAATGAATAGAGACATCCCTATCACCATAGCGCTCTTTTTTCGCCACACCGTACTCTAGCCCAGCGTTAACTGCGATCTCTTCAACCCACTGCTTAGACTCTTCATCTGGGCCAAGTAAAAAGGGGTTATTTCCCTCCTTAAGAAGATAGTCTCCAAACAGTCCTGTCGCTGTCAGTGAAATAGCATTTTTAACTGGAATTGCCTCCTCTAACCGCTTGATCCTATGAAGATGAGGATCGACCGTAATCAAGTCATCAAACTGCTCTGAAAGCATTCCTCCTAATAACTTCTGGCTAACAAGCTCTCCTGGTTCGAACTCCTTGTCTTGTCTCATATAGCAAAGATAAGGGGCAACCAGAGTCAGCCATTTTACCGACCGACGTCTCAACTCTCTTGCAACCAACAATAGCTCGATCAGCTTTTCATTAGGCTGGTTGAGTGTTCTAAACAGTACAACATGATCTGCTAACTCAACCGGTAACGTTATTTTGCTCTCCCCATCTGGAAATGAATGCAACAAAATCGTTTTACATGGTACTGATAACTGTTCTGAAAGCTGCTTAGCCTGCGGCAAAGAGTCTTGGAACGCTAAAATAATCATCAAAATTCCACAAAAACAGGTGGAATCTCCATTTTCTCGCCTATTGAGTAACCAGAATTAACCCCAACAAACTCACGTGCAAAGTCATAGTTAGATTGGTGCTCAGCATACACTCGATATAGAGGTTCTCCTTTCATAACCGGCTCACCAAGTTTCCGAAAAAGATCAACGCCTGCCCCTTTAAATATTGGTGCACCTGCTAAGCGAGCGACCTGAGCCATAAAGTAGTTGTCGATACTGACTACAACTCCTTTTTCTTTTGCACAAACTTCAAATGAAAGTTTCCCGGGTTCATAAACTTCAGACTGCCTTCCTTGCTCCTCAATAATCCTGTTCATTTTTGTGAGCGCTCTTCCAGAATCAAGAATTTCTCGTGCGATTGCATAACCCTGCCCCCCTCTAACATCTGGATCAAATTCAAGAATTCTTCCTGCTAAACGCAATGATTTTTCTCTCAAATCAACGGGGGCATTTGGATTATTCTGCAAAACCTGCATAACATCTCGCATCTCCAACACCGGCCCAATCCCATTACCAATGGGTTGCCTACCATCCGTAATCACAGCTTCCAGATGAAGGTTCAATCGATCTCCCACATATTCAAATAACTTGCGTAACTGCATTGCTGCGCGCATATGGCGCACTTTAGCCGTAGGCCCAACAGGGATATCTAATAAAAGATGGGACGCTCCTGCAGCCAGCTTTTTAGAAAGAATTGATGCAACCATCTGCCCACGAGAGTCGATTCCTAAAGGTCTTTCTACCGAAATAAGAAGATCATCTACCGGTGCCAAACGTGTTGTCCCGCCCCATGCAAGACAACCCCGCTCATTTCGGACTAATTTTTCCAAGCTATCCGGTTCCAACTCAATATTGGCGAGAACTTCCATCGTATCAGCCGTACCTGCGGGAGAGGTAATTGCCCGACTAGAGGTTTTTGGAATCAGCATCCCATGTGCAGCCACAATTGGAACCAACAGCATCGAAGTTCGATTGCCGGGAATACCTCCAATGCAATGCTTGTCTGACACTAATGGCTCATTCCAGTTGATCCTCTGACCAGACTCAAGCATTGCGACCGTTAGAGAAAGCACCTCATCACGATCAAGACCATTCTGCCCTGTTGCAACCAAAAAGGCAGCCATCTCCATTTTGGAATAGCGGTTCGCAACAATATCCTGTGCAATCTCTCTATAATCACCGAGTTCCAACCGCTCACCATCAATTTTACGACGGACTGCATTCATTGATGCAGGCGGCTCAGCCTGAGCAACACGAACCTCTTCGCCTTCTAGAGCGCCAAGCTGGTTAAATGCCTGCTCTGAAAGACCTAATTCTCCTTGACCGACAAAAGCCTCATCATCAACAACATTCAATACAGCTTGAATCTGCTGCCCATCCAAAAATATAGTTACTTTTGCCAGAGCCTGAAATCCCTCTGCTCGATAAATCAGGCAGTCTCTATGCAAATAGGCAACATTCTCACGATAGGTATCTATGGCGATACGACGTACTTTTAGCCGAGATGAGGTTTGCTTATCCATAGTTTGCCTAGATTTATTTAGTCTTCACCTTGATTGGAACTTACATTTTGCAAAATACGATCAGCTAAACGAGAAAATGGGAGGCTTTGCATCCAGACACTTCCCGTGCCTTTCAGTGTTGCCAAAAACATCCCTTCCCCACCAAAGAACATTGATTTTAGGCCACCAGCAGACTCTATATCGTATTCAATGCCTTCACTAAAGGCGACTAGGCAACCCGTATCTAGCCGCAAGGTTTCATCATTAAGATCACGCCGAACTAGCGCACCACCAGCATGAACAAAGACCATTCCATCTCCTTCCAGCTTCTGAAGAATAAAGCCCTCTCCGCCAAAAAATCCTGCCCCAAGTTTCCGGTTAAAAGAGATGCCAATTTTTGTCCCTAATGCTGCACATAGAAAGGAGTCTTTCTGGCAAGTTAATGCGCCATTTATTTCCGATAGATTAATTGGAATGATTTGACCAGGAAAGGGAGCTGCAAAGCCTACGTGTCGCTTCCTTTTCCCTTCATTTGAAAAATGCGTTAAAAAAAGAGACTCCCCTGTCAACATTCGTTTCCCAGCCCCCATTAACTTCCCAAAAAGGCCACTTGTTGCCTCTGAACCGTCACCCATCTTAGCTTCAAAAACAATATCTTCTTCCATGTAGTTCATCACACCTGCTTCTGCGATAACCGACTCGTCCGGGTCAAGTTCAACTTCAACCATCTGAATATCATGGCCGATAATTTCATAATCAATGTCGTGGCATTTCATCTTATAAATCCCATTTAATGTGTGTTAACCATTATTTTGGCGTTGCCCCAAAATAATGGGCTAAGACTACAAACTACTATCAATCGCGACATAAAAAAACAGGCAATTTCGAGTATACTCAAATATTCATAATATTTGACCATGAAGAGATGAAAAACTCCGCAATACTGCTAATCACCTGCCCAGACCAGCAAGGGCTCGTCTCCGCCGTAGCTGACCTATTATTTAAATATAACGGCAACGTACTACACGCCGATCAACACATCGACACCGAAGAGAAGCTTTTCTTCATGAGGGTAGAATGGGATTTAGAATCATTTTCAATCAGTATGGATGATTTTAAGGAGGCATTCGCGGTAATCGCTGGGCGATATCAAATGAGATGGCGGCTTGAGCGCTCAGCTAAAAAAACCAATACCGCAATCTTTGTCTCAAAACAGGACCATTGTCTCGCGGACCTTCTTTATCGCAACCGCGCAGGAGAACTCGCCTGCGACCTTAAACTCATCATCAGTAACCACGAAGAGACCAAATCACTCGCTAATTTCTACTCAATCCCTTTTCACTACATTCCTGTTGGTAGAGAGTCAAAAGAAGAGGCAGAAAAACAGCAAAATAGACTGCTCGAACAGCATGAGATAGATCTGGTTGTTCTAGCGCGTTACATGCAGATTTTATCGCCTGAATTTATCAAAAATTACCCCGATAAAATTATCAACATTCATCACTCCTTCTTGCCTGCTTTTCTCGGGGCAAAGCCCTACCACCGAGCCTTTGAGCGCGGAGTAAAACTAATCGGAGCAACAAGTCACTATGTGACTGCTGAATTGGATAATGGCCCGATTATTGAGCAAAATGTTCTTCGGGTTTCTCACCGAGACCAAGTCGATGACCTTGTCCGAAAAGGCCAAGATATAGAGAAAACAGTTCTCTCCAGAGCTGTTCGCTTACAACTCGAGCACCGTATTCTTACCTATGGGAATAAAACCGTAGTTTTTGATTAAAACTGGTACCTAGAGCACGACTTTTAAAGCCAATTAATGTACTCTTTTCTACTCAAGGAAGAGGCATAAACCCAATCAATTTAATACGGATTAAAGCATGGCAAAGGTAATCACCATCACCAGCGGTAAAGGTGGTGTCGGCAAGACTAACTCAAGCATTAATATCGGCATCGCTCTCTCTTCAAAGGGTTACAAAGTCTGCCTATTTGATGCTGATACCGGCCTAGCCAATGTCAACGTTCTGCTTGGGTTAAAACCCGAAGCAACTCTAGAGCAAGTGCTATCAGGCGAAAAAAAACTTGATGAAATTATGCTGGAAGCCCAAAGGGGACTTAAGATTATTCCTGCTGCTTCAGGCATTGCCGAATGCGCTGATCTTGATCCTGCAAAAAGAAAGAGATTAATCGAATCGCTTCAACAACTCGAAGAGCAGTTTGACTACATCCTGATCGATACTGCCGCAGGAATCGGGGAAAACGTTCTCGACTTTGTCACCTCAGCTGATTATCCCATTGTTGTTATCACCCCAGAACCCACCTCACTGACCGATGCATTCTCTATGGTCAAGATGTTAAAAGGCCGTGATTACACCAAACCGCTCTACGCCTTGATCAACATGGCGAAGGACTACAACAACAGCATCGAAGTCTTTAATCGCTTTCAAGCTGCTGTCGATAAATATTTAAAAACAGAAGTCTTCTATTTAGGCTATGTTGCTCTTGATGAAAACGTAATCTCTTCAGTCAGCTTTCAATTCCCAGCCATCATCATGCAAGCAGATGCTCCCGCCAGCCTTTGCTTTCAGAAACTTGCCGATGTGATGGACAGACAATTTATTGAATCTGATGAGCCCCATAATTTCAGCAAGTTCTGGGAGAATATACCAAGCATAAACAAAGAGACTTCCACAGAAACAGTTAAACAACCAGCTACCCCAGGGCCGGTTCTACCAACGGAAACGCTTGCTGATAGTGCATTAAGACTATTAAGCGAGCACGAAACTGAACAAGAGAGTGCCAAAGCCTTTCTTGATCCCCTAATTAAAACCTATATTGATCGTTTCCAAAGCTTCCCAATTGCGCCTTATCAAGCGCTGTATCAACAGCTGGAGATGCGTGACTTTCCAGAAGCGGATATTCGTGAACTGGTCAATACACTAGAGTCTTTGTTCGAAAAGCACTATAAAAAGCCGCTCCGAAATCTAGACAGCAGCGTTATCAAACTACTGACTGACGCAACAGGTTCAGAGGAAAAACTTACCGACTTGAATCGGCTTCTGAAAAATAGCTTTAAAAGGCAATACAACCAAAGACTTAATGACCCTTTAGAAGAAATAACCGACTGGATAGCTGATCGAGAGTTCACAGAAGGTGACTATTCAAACGCCCAAAAAATTCAAGAGAAAGCCTTTGAAAGTCGCTTTAACAGGCCCTATAAAAATGAGAAAGATATTCTTATAGAACAACTTAGGGCACAAATTTCCGAGCTAACCGGTCAAAAGGAGAAAGCTAGCGAGTTATTTACCGAGCTTTCAAAAGCCATGAGCAACACCGAAGAGTTGCGGAATAACCTTTCGCTAGTCCTAGGCAAAGAAGAATTGATTCAAGAAGATAAGAAAACTACTTAAGCTGAGACCTATGCACGAAAGCAAAATAGCTTTCATGCATAGGCCTCAAACTACATATTCCCATAATTCGGCCCACCACCACCTTCCGGTGTAACCCAATTTATATTCTGAGCTGGGTCTTTAATATCGCACGTTTTACAGTGAACACAGTTCTGGCCGTTAATCTGAAAGCGGTCCTCACCATTTTCATCTTTCACAACCTCATAAACACCCGCAGGACAGTAACGTTGAGCTGGTTCATCGTATAGAGGTAGATTTTGTGAAAGTGGAATAGAGGCATCTGCCAACTTTAAGTGGCATGGCTGATCTTCTGCGTGATTTGTGCTCGACAAAAAAACCGATGAAAGCTTATCAAATGTCAGCACATTATCAGGCTTCGGATAGTCTGGTTTAGAACTTTCGCTCGCCGGTTTCAAGGTCGCATGATCGGGCATAGTGTTATGCCAAGTAAAGGGCAATTTCCCACCAAATATATTTTGATCTAGCCAAGCAAAAGAGCCACCAAGTATCGTTCCAAATTTATGGAGAGCTGGACCAAAATTACGCGTGGTATGCAGCTCCTCATAAACCCAAGAGTTACGATAGTTATCATCCATCGCCGTTAACTCCTTACCCGCAACATCGCTCGCCTGTAGTGCTTCAAAAATGGTCTCTGCTGCAAGCATGCCTGTTTTCATCGCAGTGTGGTTACCTTTAATTTTGGCACCATTCAGAAAACCTGCATCACAGCCAGCGAGTAGACCACCAGGAAAACTCAGTTTTGGCACCGATTGCATTCCACCTTTGTTAACTGCTCTTGCACCATAAGCAACACGCTTACCGCCTTCAAGAAACTGGCTAATTTTAGGGTTAAGTTTCCAGCGTTGCATCTCATCAAAAGGGCTCAAGTGGGGGTTGCTGTAATTCAGCGCAATGATAAATCCGAGCGCAACCTGATTGTTCTCCATGTGATAGAGAAAACCACCACCCTCGGTATGGTTATCCAGTGGCCAACCGGCAGTATGAACAACCAATCCTTCCTGATGTTTTTCGGGCTCAATCGTCCAGATTTCTTTAATACCGATACCATAATGCTGAGGGTCGACACCATCGCGTAGGTCAAATTTCTCCATCAACTGCTTACCGAGATGGCCTCTACAACCTTCTGCAAAAATGGTCTGCTTGGCTAATAGCTCCATACCCGGCATGTAGCCATCTTTCTCGCTACCATCTTCGCCAACACCCATATCGCCAGTCAGAACACCTTTGACACCGCCCTCTTCGTTATAAAGAACTTCGGCAGCTGCAAAACCGGGGAAGATTTCAACACCCATTCCCTCTGCCTGCTCAGCTAACCAGCGACTCACATTAGCCATACTGACAATGTAGTTGCCTTCGTTGTGCATCGGTTTTGGAACGAGAAAGTTGGGCGTCTTAATGCCTTTATCTTCACCGGTTAGGTAATAAACATCATCACCCGTAACCGGCGTATTGAGTGGAGCGCCCTTCTCTTTCCAGTCAGGGAAAAGTTCATTCAGTGCCGTTGGCTCAAGAACCGCTCCAGACAAGATATGCGCTCCAACTTCAGAACCTTTTTCAATGACGCAAACCATCAACTCTTGCTCTTTTTCTTTCGCAAGCTGCATGATTCTAATCGCCGCCGAAAGACCTGCTGGCCCAGCCCCGACAATTACAACATCAAACTCCATCGATTCACGTTCCATACCGATTTCCTCTATTATTTGTTGCCCTTAACCGAGTGCTTTCTCAAGCTCTGGGATCACCTCAAACAGATCAGCCACTAACCCAAAATCTGCAACTTCAAAAATCGGCGCATCTGGATCTTTATTGACTGCGACGATCGTTCCAGCGTCTTTAATACCGGCTAAATGCTGAATTGCACCAGAAATACCAAAAGCGATATATAGTTCAGGCGCGATAATTTTTCCGGTCTGCCCAACCTGATGATCATTAGGAATAAAGCCCGCATCGACCGCCGCACGAGATGCACCAACACCCGCACCCAATTTATCAGCGAAGTCATAGATCACTTTAAAGTTCTCTTCACTACCGACACCGCGCCCGCCCGATACAACTTTAGCAGCGGCCTGCAGATCTGGACGATCCCCACCACCACTTGTTTCCAGCTTAACGAAACGGGTGTGCGAAGGAAGCTCTGCACTCACTTCACGTTTTTCAACCGTAGCAGAACCACCTGCATCAGCCGCTGAAAAAGAGGCTGTTCTAACGGTTCCGACAACAATCCCTGCAGGTGCCTCCACGGTTGTAACCGCGTTACCTGCATAAATAGGGCGATCAAAAACGGTTGCACTTTCAACACGCATGATATCGCTGATCTGGGGTACACCCAGTAACGCAGCAACACGCGGTGCCAAATCTTTTCCAAATGTAGTGCTGGGTACTAAAACATGGCTATAGTCACTCGCTAATGCTTGCACTTGAGGAGCAAGGATGGCAGCTACTGCCTGTTCATTTGCCGCGTTATCAATCTGCAATACGGTTGAAACACCACTCAAAGCTGCGACTTGCCCGGCAACGGCTGAACCATCTGATGCAAAAACAGCCACATCAACCGAGTCAGCGCCAATACCTTGCGCACAAGTGACTGCTCGCGCCGTTGACCCATTTAGGTTTGCTCCATCGTGTTCGGCAATGATTAATACTTTACTCATCAGATTAACCCCTTTTCTTTAAGCGCTGCGACCAGTTCATCAACAGACTCAACTTTAATGCCTGCCTCTCTTTGCGCTGGTGCGCTCGTTTTCAAAACTTTTACCGCCGCAGCCTGTTCAACCGCCAAATCAGCAAGTGTGACTGTTTCAATTGGTTTACGTTTTGCTTTCATAATATCGGGCAATTTAACGTAACGCGGTTCATTTAAACGCAAATCCGCACTGATAACAGCTGGCAGATCAACGGCTAATGTTTCCAAACCTGCATCAACCTCACGCGTCACATTAGCAACATCACCTTCTACTTCAACCTTGGAGGCGAAAGTTGCTTGTGGCCAGTTAGATAATGCCGCAAGCATCTGTGCTGTTTGATTGTTGTCATCATCAATGGCCTGTTTACCCAGCATGACGATTTTAGGTGACTCTTTATCAGTAAGTGCTTTCAAGATTCTTGCACCCGTTAGTGGCTGAATCTCTTCGTCTGTTTCAACATGGATAGCGCGATCTGCTCCCATAGCCAGTGCTGTACGTAACTGCTCTTGGCTCGCTTTCGGGCCAATCGTAACCGCAATCACCTCTTCCGCTTTTCCCGCCTCTTTTAGACGAAGCGCCTCTTCTACAGCAATTTCATCAAAAGGGTTCATGCTCATTTTGACGCCATTGGTCGCAACGCCTGAACCATCCGGATTCACCTGAATACGGACGTTGTAATCGACAACCCTTTTTACGCCTACTAAAATCTTCATTCTGTTTTCTCCTCTTTAAATAGGATGCAAATCTAACGCTTATTAGTTTATTCTACAGCCAATCTATTTCAGAAGCCATTACCGATTCTGCACCTGACATGATACCCCCACCTAACCCGTAAACTCTGGGCAATACTCGTGCCGCAAAAAACTTAGCCGTAACCAATTTACCTTTATAAAAGTCATCATCCTGTTTGGCCAATGCCGCTTTAGCAGCCTTAATCCAATAATGGCCATGAACAACCAGTGAGTACATTGTCATATATTCAACTGCTGCAGCCGCAGGGTTTTGAGGATCTTCTTGAGCGGCCTCAACCATCCACTCTGTCGTTACACTTAATAGATCCAATGCCATCTTCATCGGCTCTGTAATAAAAGCCAGATCGCTATTCTCTGATTCAGCATCAAGCTGTTCTTGCATGGTATTGATGAAGTTTTGAGGAAGGCCCATCTTCATTTTTCTACCAACAAGATCGAGTGACTGAATGCCATTCGTTCCCTCATAGATACAAAAGATCTTCGCATCACGCATATGCTGTTCCATACCCGATTCACGAATATAGCCCGCACCGCCAAGTACTTGAACACCTAAGCTAGCCACTTCGCAACCCACATCTGTCGCGAAAGCCTTACAAATGGGGATCATCAAATCGACCTGTTTTCCGGCTGCCACTCTAACCGCTTCATCCGGGTGTACTTTTGAAAGGTCAAATTGTTTAGCGGTATCGTAAGCCACCATACGGCATCCTTCTGTTAGCGCCTTCATGGTCATAATCATGCGACGAACATCAGGGTGATCGACGATCATAGTTCCACCATTAATCGCTTTGCCCTGTTTGCGCTCTTTTGCATATTCAATTGCGCCTTGAGTAGCGCGTTCTGCAACACCCATTCCCTGCAGACCAACCATCAGTCGGGCTGAGTTCATCATGGTGAACATATAACGCAAACCTTCATTAAGGTTGCCAACCAGGTAACCGGCTGCATTCTCAAAACTCATCACACAGGTACACGAGGCGTTAATGCCCATTTTGTGTTCGATACTCGCACAAATGGCCGGGTTTCTTTCACCTAAACTGCCATCACTGTTAATTAAAAATTTAGGCACAACAAACAGGCTAATTCCTTTAACACCAGCCGGCGCATCTGGAAGACGCGCAAGAACAAGATGAATTATGTTGTCGGTAAAATCATGTTCACCTGCTGTGATGAAAATTTTCGTACCTTCAATCGCATAGCTTCCATCACCATTATCAACCGCTTTGGTTCTCACTTGGCTTAAATCACTGCCTGCTTGAGGTTCAGTCAGGCACATTGTGCCTGTCCATTCTCCAGTGGTCAGTTTCTCAAGATAGCGTTGTTGCAGCGCTTCATCACCATGCTCTAGCAATGCCTCGTAGGCACCATTTGTTAACCCAGGATAAAGTGAGAATGCGTCATTACCACCACTCAGCATTTCAGAAACAGCCGTTGCCAGCGTATAAGGCAGCCCCTGCCCACCGAAGTCAATCGACTTATCAAGACCCGTCCAGCCACTTTCTGCATACAGTTGGTAGGCCTCTTTAAAGCCTTTAGGCGGGATAACGACGCCATTATCAAATGAACAGCCTTCCTCATCGCCACTTTCATTCAAAGGGGCAATTGTGTTTTCAATAATCTTTGCTGCTTCATCAATAACGCCTTGAACAATATCAGGCGTTGCATCTTCAAAACCGGGTAGCTCTGCTAGCTCAGCAACATTAACAATTTCATCCAATACAAACATCATGTCCCGCTGGGGCGCTTTATATTCTGGCACTTTCTTCTCCTATCTATCATTTCCGGGGGCACTTGCCCGCATAATTTATATTGAGACCTTTACACTAAAGTCTCATAATTAATCAGCTGTCTCTTCATAAAAACGATCAACAGCCTCTTTAATCAATCGATACCCTTCGACCAATCTAACCGATGGCCTGCCTAAATAGGCTTCTGAGATCGGTATAATCCTTTCGTTCTTTACCGCCGAAACCGAACGCAATAGCGGATTATCACTTACTACCGATGCTCGATACTTCTCTTCTTTAACACCGCACCAAGACATCACAATAATATCTGGGTTGAGTACAGCGAATTCTTCAAACTCCAGAGGGCTACTGGTCGTTTCTAAAGAGGCTAAAGCGTTACGCCCGCCAGCCAATTCGATTAGATCATGCACCCAACTTTTCCTCCCTGCAATAATTGCAGGCTTCGGCCACCATTGCACAGCGACAGAGGGCTTCACTCCTGTTTTTATCTTCGCCGGTTTGATTTGCTCCCGCATCTCTTTAACCAACTTTTTGCCACGCTCTACAACACCCAATCGTTCGGCGATATCAAGAATATCTTCATAAACCGCCTCAACCGTTTCTGGTGCCGATGCTCGGTAAACTAATCCTGCCTTTTGCAGAGATTCGATCACATTCTCATGGCCTGGAACCGTTAATGATGCCAACACCAAATCGGGTTTCAGTGCCGCGATTTTAGTCGCGTCAACCTGAAGATCCGGCCCCACTCTTGGGAGCTTAGAGACAACCTCTTCAGGATAATCAGAATGATCATCTAAGCCTACCAAAAACTGTTCGCACCCGAGGGCGCAAACAATTTCGGTATTAGAACAGGTGGTTGAAACAATCCGCATAGCCCTTTTTACATGTTGCGGCGATACTGCCCACCCACTTCGAAAAAAGTATCGGTAATCTGGCCAAGCGAGCAATGTTGAACCGCATCCATCAACACTGCGAAGATGTTTTCATTATTTTGAGCTGCCTGTTTTAGCTTCTCAAGGTAGATTCCACTTTGATCGCTATGGCGTGTATGAAAGTCATTCAAACGGTTTAACTGGCTCTGCTTTTCCTCTTCAGTAGAACGCGCTAGCTCAATGGTTTTCGCATCCCCATCTTCATTCGGGTTCTCAAAGGTATTTACTCCAATAATGGGTAGGTCACCTGTGTGTTTGAGCATCTCATAATGAAGAGACTCATCCTGAATCTTACCGCGTTGATAACCTGTCTCCATTGAACCCAATACCCCACCACGTTCAGACATCCGATCAAATTCCCTTAACACCGCCTCTTCAACCAGATTAGTCAATTCCTCAACGATAAAAGAGCCCTGAAGAGAGTTTTCATTCTTGGTCAGACCATACTCATTATTAATTATGAGCTGAATCGCCATCGCACGACGAACTGACTCTTCGGTCGGTGTGGTGATCGCTTCATCATAAGCGTTAGTGTGCAAGCTGTTACAGTTATCATTGATCGCAATCAACGCCTGCAAAGTGGTGCGAATATCATTAAAATCCATCTCCTGCGCATGCAATGAACGGCCAGAAGTTTGAATATGATATTTCAGTTTTTGGCCACGTTCGTTGGCACCGTACTTAAAGCGCATAGCAGTAGACCAGATACGACGTGCAACACGGCCCATCACGGTATATTCAGGGTCCATTCCGTTTGAAAAGAAGAACGACAGGTTGGCGGCAAAATCATCGATATCCATGCCGCGAGAAAGATAGGTTTCAACGTAGGTAAAACCATTTGCAAGTGTGAATGCCAACTGCGAAATAGGGTTCGCACCCGCCTCAGCGATATGATACCCAGAGATCGAAACCGAGTAGAAATTCCGCACCTTCTTGTTAACGAAATACTCTTGAATGTCACCCATCAATTTCAGGCTAAATTCAGTAGAGAAGATACAGGTGTTCTGCCCCTGATCTTCTTTAAGAATATCGGCCTGTACCGTTCCGCGAACATTCTCAAGCGCCCAATCTTTGATTTTTAACATCTCGTCTTCGGTTGGACGTCTGTTGTTCTCTTTCTCGAACTTCACAAACTGCTCATCAATTGCAGCATTTAAAAAGAAAGCCAAAACCGTCGGTGCAGGGCCATTAATGGTCAACGAAACAGAAGTCGATGGTGCACAAAGATCAAAGCCATCAAACAGTACCTTCATATCATCAAGCGTTGCGATCGATACGCCTGAGTTACCAATTTTCCCGTAGATATCGGGACGCTCACCAGGATCATTCCCGTATAGCGTTACTGAATCAAAAGCAGTCGATAGACGCGTTGCTTCTGAATTTTTTGAAAGATACTTAAAACGGCGATTAGAACGGAAGGCATCCCCTTCACCGGCAAACATACGGGCTGGATCTTCACCTTCTCGTTTGAAGGCAAATACACCCGCAGTAAACGGAAAACTACCGGGTACGTTTTCTTCCAACAACCAACGTAAAATCTCACCATCATCCTGATAACGCGGCAACGAAACTTTTGGAATACGCGTATCAGAAAGCGAACGGCTAGTGATTTTCGTGCGCAGTTCTCTGCCTCGAATATTGACCACATATTCATCCCCTGAATAGGCCTCTTTTAATTGCGGCCACATCTCGATCAATTTCCGGCAACGCGGGTCGAGCTTCTCTTCTCTCTTCTCAATCAGCGCATCAAGGCTATCACCAGACTGACTTGATGATTCAAGCATTTTCTTCGATTCAATAAGCTGTTGACGCTCACGCGCTATCTGAACCTGCTTAGCCGATTCCTTATGATAATTCCGTACGGTTTCAGAAATTTCGGCCAAATAACGCTGCCGTTCTGGTGCAACAATGACTGTGCGTGTGGTTGAATATTTTGTATCGACCGGCGCGAAGAAATCCCCCTTCCAGCTGGTCAATCCTTTCTCTTTAAAAACAGAAAGCATGCCTTGATAAAGACCGGTAACGCCATCGTCATTAAATTTAGAAGCGATTGTTCCGTAAACCGGCAAATCGGTAGAATCTGTTGTAAACAGTTCATGGTTACGCTGATATTGCTTGCGCACATCACGCAGAGCATCCTGACCGCCTTTGCGATCAAACTTATTAATCACCACCAGATCGGCAAAATCGAGCATATCGATTTTTTCAAGCTGACTGGCCGCGCCAAATTCAGGTGTCATCACATACATTGAGGCATTAACGTAAGGGATAATGCCCGCATCACCCTGACCGATTCCAGGTGTCTCAACCACAATCAAATCAAAGTTAGAGACCTTGCAGAGCTCAACAATAGAGGTTAAAGAAGCGGGTACCTCACCTGTTGTTCCGCGCGTTGCAATCGAACGAAAATAGACATTAGGCACATTTAGGGAATTCATGCGGATGCGATCACCCAGCAATGCACCACCTGTTTTCCGTTTAGTTGGGTCGATAGCGATAATCGCAATCTTAAGACCGTTAAGATCCAAGTTAAAACGACGTATCAACTCATCGGTCAAAGAAGATTTACCTGCCCCGCCCGTTCCGGTAATCCCTAACACAGGTGTTTTACTAAATTTTGCTGCCTCTTTAGTCAGGCTTTTCAATCGAGCATCAGCGACCTTTCCTTCATCCAATGCCGTGATCATACGCGCAAGATTTCTATAACCCTCTTCTTCCAATCCGCTGTTTTTCTTTGGAACATCTTTCTTGGAAAGGTCGAAATCACTACGCTCAACCATATCGTCAATAATGCCTTGTAGCTGCATTTTTTGGCCATCTTCAGGAGAGTAGATCCGTTCCACTCCGTACTTTTCAAGCTCCGAAATCTCTTCTGGCACGATAACGCCGCCACCGCCGCCAAAAACCTTGATATGTGGTGCGCCCCGCTCCTTAAGCAGATCGATCATAAATTTGAAATATTCAACATGGCCTCCTTGATAGGAGCTGATCGCAATACCTTGCACATCTTCTTGAATCGCTGCATTAACAATCTCTTCAACAGAACGATTGTGCCCAAGATGAATCACCTCAACGCCCGTTGATTGCAGAATACGGCGCATAATATTAATCGCCGCATCATGCCCATCAAACAGGCTTGCCGCTGTTACAAAGCGAACATGATTATTAGTTTTATACTTTTTGGGCTTTTGGCTTTCGCCAACCAGATTTGCTGCTGTTGCCATCTCAATCCTCCAAAGGTTAGCCGTTTTGTTTCCACGGCCATTTAGCTTGTATTTCTTCAAGTCGTTTCTTGCTTACAGCTATAATATTTTGTTTTATTTCATTATTTGCAGATGACCATTCCGCTATTTCATCAACAGACCTTCCGCAACTTGGGCAAATATTATCTTTATTTATCGAACAGGTATTTTTACAAGGTGATGCGACTGAATTCATCTATTTACTCTCTTCCGCTCTAAGTTCTACACGGCGAATTTTTCCAGAAACCGTTTTTGGTAAAGCTTTACGGTATTCAATTTCACGTGGATATTTATAGGGTGCTGTAATTTTTTTCATAAAAGCTTGCAGCTCTTTTGTCAGCTCGTCACTACCTTCATAACCGGGCGCGAGCACGACAAATGCTTTAACAATTTCGCCACGCATCTCATCAGGTTTACCAATTGCGGCTGACTCTTGTACTGCGGGATGCTCAAGAAGCGAACTTTCCACTTCAAAAGGGCTAATTCGATAACCCGAAGAGGTGATCACATCGTCAGAACGACCCACAAACCAGAAGTAGCCATCTGAATCGACCGTTCCGGTGTCACCCGTGTGATACCAGCCATTCTTAAAGCACTTGGCGGTTGCTACATCATCCTCCCAGTAGCCCGCAAACATTCCCGGCTGTAATGGATCCGTGATTCGGATGGCGATGTGCCCCACCGCATCCACTTCAGCAATATTGCCGTCTTCATCAACTATCTGCACATCCACACCCGGAACAGCCTTACCCATCGAGCCAGGTTTGACAGGAATCGCTGGATAATTGGCAACGATGTTTATCGTTTCAGTTTGACCATAACCATCATATATATTGGAACCCGTTGCCTCGTGCCAAACTTTAATCACTTCCGGGTTAAGCGGCTCACCTGCACCAATAGCATGGCGAACTGAACTGAGGTTAAATTCTGACAAATCCATCTGCGCAAAGACTCGGTAAACCGTTGGCGGCGCACAAAATGTAGTGACGCCAAGTTTTTCAATTAGATTAAGATGCAGTTCTGCATCAAACCCCTCTCCATCGAAAAGCACCATTGCTGAACCCATTTGCCACGGAGAAAACAACATCCCCCAGGCTGCCTTAGCCCAACCGGTATCAGAAAGTGTCCAATGAACGTCATTCTCTTCAAGATCCATCCAGTAACGACCGGTAATGGAATGGGCATAGGCATAAGATTGATCACGCGGTACCATTTTCGGCATGCCTGTCGTACCAGAGGTAAAGTAGACAATCATTAAATCTGAAGAGCGACTTGGCTCTAATTTTGATTTATCCAGTTCATCAGAAGCCTGTTCGGTCATTTCAGAATAGGTCAACCAGCCCTCTCGCGGTTCGCCAATTACAATCAGCGTTTCTAACGATGGGCATTTATGCTTGATTTCATCAACCTTATCGGCATTCTCAGAAGTAACAATTACCAGCTTTGCATTAGACCGGTTGATTCGGTACTCGATATCTTTGGCTGTCAGTAAGTTTGTGCCCGGCATCGCTACAACACCTGTTTTGCAGCAGCCAATCATTGCAAAGTACCACTCAGCAATGCGTGGAATCATTACAAAGGCAAAATCACCTTTTTTAGCACCAGCATCTAGTAGACCATTTGCGAACCTATTAGATGCTGCATCAAGATCACTAAAAGCGTAACGCTCTATACTCTCGCCGTTTTTATCAACGGCGATAAATGCAACTTTATCCTGCTCTTTGGCTCTCTTTTCAACTACGTCAAAACCAAAGTTATAAAACTCGGGAATATCTAGCTCGAATTGGCTTTTAACGGCATCGTAATCATCCATCTTTGGTAGTAGCACTGCAGTTCTCCTCGCTCTTTTTTTATTGACTTAACCTAACATATATTTGATTTAGTTAAGCTAACACTCTTGCCTAAAAATTATCTTGACTCAAACTTATCGCCAAATCCTAGTTGAGTTACTTTTTATAATCTAACAATTGTTAGGCTTGAATTATAACTAAACGTGAGTTCAATTGCAAAAAAGCTCCCAACGAGACCAATATATTTATTGGTCCAGTTTTCTATCAAATTGATAATTCACGCTCTTAGTCATTGATCAATGATCCATCCAAACACTCTAAAGAAATTCTCCTTAACCAAATTTAATCGAGAGAAAAAGCCACCCTTTATAGAAAAAACAACAAAACTCAATTGCATAACATGGTGATTTACATAAGAATTTTCTAACATACTCAACGGTTAATTTTTTCTTGTTGTTTTTCCTTAATGATGCTATGTTAAGTCATCCAATTTATAACGCGTGTTAGTTTTAATTGGGTAAGAACATATACTTATAATTTACTTTCCAAATTGAGGGGGAAAGAATGCAAATTCACTCAGTATTAAAGAAGTCTGTTATCGCAACAGGCGTTGCTGCTGCCTTAGCATCAAGCGGCGCTCAAGCGATCAGCACAGGTACAGACCTTAACTTAACCGCTAAGGCAGCTGCTGGTGGTATGGCGGGTGCTGCCTATGTAAGGCCGCAAGAAGCTTCGGCAGCCGTATTTGGTAACCCAGCGACATTGACCCAGTTTAAAGGGTTCAATATGAACTTTGGTGCTAGTTTTCTGGTTATTGAAGAGCTGAAAAACGAGCAATCTTCGACTGTTGCTGATGGCCCATTTGGAGGCTCTTACTACAATGAATCAATTTCCGATGCAGACAATTACATTGTTCCTGATGTCGGTATCACACTGGAAATAGCACCAGGCCTAGTAATCGGTACCGGCCTTGAGGTTGATGCAGGTTTAGGAGGAGATTATCGTGATGACCCAGTTATGTTACTTGGTGACATGTCTTCTACTGCGTTAGCAGCCGAGTTTAGCGTCCCAATCAATGTTGAATTAATCTCCTTCAATGCTAACCTAGCCGCTGGCTACCAAGTCAATGAAAAACTCTCTATCGGTGGCGCTTTAACAGTTGGGTTCGGGCTTTTTCAATTGGGCACTACGGGTAGTACGCAAGATTTGAATACTCTATGTGGTGCCCTTGCGGCTTGCCCAGTCTTTGGCGATTTTGGCGGCACAACTTCGAGTGTTCACGATATAGGCTTTGGCGGCTCACTTGGCGCAACTTATGCGGTTCAGGATGGTGTGATGATTGGCGCCACGTTAAAGAGTCCTGTTGAGTACAACTTTCGTAATGCTATGTACAGCCAGATTGCCGTACTGAAAGGCGGCGATGGCTGGCAAGATATTACGATGGAACAGCCACTTGAAGCGATTGTCGGCGTTGCACTGGATAATGTCTTGCTACCTAACCTACTCGTTGAGATCGATGCAATCTTTAAAAAGTGGTCTGAAGCAAGCGGCTACGAAGATGCATACGAAGATCAATGGTTGTTAGCAATCGGCGGGCAGTACACCATGAATAGCTGGAAGTTTCGTCTTGGGTATAGTTACGCTGAAAAAATCCTAAAAAATGTTCCAAACAGCACTCTGTCAAACTTGGATGGCATTGGTACACTTCCTTTGGGCGGCTCGCTTGGTCTAGCCGAAGGAATCGGAACAGACGTAGTTGCAGCTTTCCAGACAGCGCTTGTTCCAGTCATCTGGCAACATACTGTTACAGCCGGTGTTGGTTATAATTTCACTGAAAACCTAAGGCTTGATGCTTATGGAGCCTATGCGTTTGGTGGTGAAAGTGCATCTCGTAACTTGCCAACCATATCTTCGCTTGCAGCCGCTGCTTTAGGCTCTACGTCTGTTGTTCAAGAATTCAAAGGTTCTCTTGAATCTGAATGGATGGTTGGTGTAGGTCTTAACATCGCAATGCCATAGTTTTAATTAAAATAATAACGATAAGTAGTTCCTCCTAGAAGATAACCTAGCCCCGCAGCCTATACTGCGGGGTTTTTTTATGCCCGATTTACCATAATTAGCAATACTTCACTCTACTAACCAAGCGCTAGTTTAATTTACAAAACAACAGATAACTTTATCTATGAATATCACTGAAGCAATACATGCTCGCATCTCAACACGCGCCTACCTCGACAAACCGGTTTCCGGTGAGACTGTAACCAAAATCTTAGAAACTGCACGCTGGAGTCCATCTGGAACAAATACGCAGCCTTGGAAGGTTGCTGTTGTCCAAGGCAAAACCAAACAGACCATCACCGATGCTTTTCTTGATCAGGTAAAAAACGGCACCAAGCCAAATCCTGATTATGACTACTACCCTGCTGAGTGGATTGATCCATTCAAAAGTCGTCGTTTTGAATGTGGAATGGCACTTTATAAAGCACTTGAAATTGGCCGCGAAGACAAAGAGAAGCGAATCGAAGCCGGTCTGGCAAATTTTCGCTTCTTTGGTGCACCGGTTAGCCTCTTTTTCTTTATCGATAAAAGAATGGGGAAAGGTTCATGGGTTGATATGGGGATGTTTATTCAGAGCGTTATGCTCGCTGCGGAAGATCATGGACTGGGTAGCTGTCCACAAGCCTCAACAGCTGACTTCCCTAATTTAGTTAGGAAGGAACTCGATGTTTCAGATGATTTCGCACTTATCTGTGGCCTCTCTTTGGGCTATCCAGATAAAGAACAGCCTGTAAATCAATACCGAACCAGCCGCGAAGAGGTTGAATCGTTTACCACTTGGTTTGAGTAAGATTTAAGTTTTGAAATCCCCCTCAGTCCCCCTTTGAATAAAGGGGGAAGTTGGGTGTGGTGCACTCTTTTCTGGTTTCTTGTTCTACTTCGCCCACAATCCTCTTCTGAATAAAGGGGAAGTTGGGTAGCGTGCTCTTTTTTGGCTGCTTGTTTTACTTCGCTCACAATCCCCTTTTGGACAAAAGGGAAGTTGGGTGCCACTTTCTCATAACGAATTACTAACGAACAACTTCAATCGCTAGCGAGAGCGAGTTCCCCTCTTTGAAAAAGAGGGGTTAGGGGAGATTTTCTTTTATGAGCGCCGCTTTTTCACAACAAACTAACACCCAAGCCACTTTTTGCTTCAACTATTTAGTGTATTGACGAAAATCCGGTTTACGCTTCTCGTTAAATGCCTTAACCCCTTCCTGAGACTCTTCTGTTCCATAATAGAGCTGCACGGTCTGCATACCCAATGCAGAAATGCCTCTGATATTTTCTGTGCCTGCATTAAAAGAGCGTTTGGCGATAGAAATTGCTGTCGGGCTTTTCTCCATAATTTCATCACACCATTGCTGCACTTCCTCTGCGAGCATATCGTGCGGGACAACCTTATTAACCAAGCCCATATCAAGCGCCTCTTGGGCAGAATATTTGCGGCACATGTACCAGATTTCACGTGCTTTCTTCTCGCCAACAACTCTAGCGAGGTAGGCTGTTCCAAAGCCTGGATCTACAGAACCAACCTTTGGGCCAACCTGCCCAAAAATAGCTTTTTCTGATGCAATCGTCATATCACAAATGGTTGCCAAAACATTTCCACCACCGATTGCATAGCCCTGCACCATCGCAATAACCGGTTTCGGGGCATCGCGAATAATTGTCTGCAATTCTTCTAATGGGAGTCCGATCATCCCTCTTCCATCGTATTGGCCATCATGCGCACTTTGGTCTCCACCAGTACAAAATGCTTTGTCACCTGCGCCTGCCAACACGATCACACCAATGCTTTTATCCCAAGCCGCTTTGGTGATCGCATCTATTAATTCCTCGCATGTAACCCCTCTGAAGGCGTTAAATACTTTAGGTCGATTTATGGTGACATAGGCAGCACCATTTTTTACCTCGTAGAGAATATCTTCGTAACTCATTTCCATCTCGCTTTCATTAATTATTAAAATTACACGTTTGCCAGTTTCACAATCGGTAAATCGTGCCGGTTTGCCCAGCTAACCCATTCATCCGCATCACGCTCTTTCAGCTTTTCCGCCAATGTTGCTTTCGTTAACAGCTCTAATTTAAGCGTTTCCTGTAGTCTTATTCTAAAGTGCGGCTCGAGCGCAGCGATCGCCACCCAACCTGTTTTTGTCTCGTAAAGAGAATATTCAGGCAGTTTCCCGCCCAAAAGCCCCTCTTTCGAGGTTAGCCCTTGTGTTAAAGGTTGAGCCATATATTCCGCGGCATCTGATAAAGCAACCAAACGATGCCGCCCTTCTTGCTCCGCTTTACGCCCCATCAGTAAAGCAAGCGCTTGAAATGCCGCTTGCTCCGCGCCAGCCATATCAGCCACCAATGTTTTCGGCATTTGAGGAGGAGAAACCAAACCAAGTGACGCCTGGTAAGTGAGATCATGTCCCGCATGATCTTCCATCGGTTCGGGATAACCAACAATGGCGACATGATTCAGCTGGGGGTATTGATTGTGCAGACTCCCCCAATCCAACCCCAACCGTTTTAGTGCCGCTGGCCGTTGTGCAGTGAGGAGCAGATCTGTTTCTGACAAAAGCTCACTCAGCGTTTGCAGCCCTTTTGCGGTTTTTAAGTCGACAACCTGAATCTGCTGTCCACTGTTTATCTCGTTGTACCACTCTGAACAATAATGGCTAAATGGATCACCGGTAGGCGGCTCAACTTTAATCACCGTTGCGCCCTGCTCAACGAGCCTCTTAGCCGCTAGCGGGCCGGGTAGATTGAGTGCAAGCGTCACAACTTTCATAGAGGAGAGTGGTTTGAACATAATGATTACTTTGCTGTATGGCGTTATTTTTTAGCTGAAAAAAGATCCGGCTTCACTTCGCGATGGAAACCATCGAATGGATTCAAGTTTTTAGCCTTTTTTAGAGGATAAATTGCGCTGTTTCCTTGCGATGCCCCACCATCAATCCGAATAGTTGTGCCATTTATAAAACTGGCCGCATCACTGAGTAAAAAACAGACGGCTGCGCTCACTTCAGCCTCGTTTCCCAAACGTCCTAGCGGAACTGCTTTGGGTAGTGTTCTGAGAACTTTTTTGAATTCATCCGGATAGGTATCCATGCCACTTGAGGCGATCCAGCCTGGTGCAACCGCGTTAACTCGCACACCCGTTTCTCCCCATTCATAAGCAGCCGTTTGGGTGAAATTAACCATACCCGCTCGTGCCGCACCCGAATGGCCCATACCGGGCATTCCACCCCACATATCGGCAACGATATTAACGATTGAACCGCCATGACTGGACATCGATTGATTAAAAACCTCTCGCGACATCAGAAAGCCACCGGTTAAATTGGTGTTGATCACCGCATCCCAGCCATTTTTGCTGATCGACTTCAGAGGTGAGGGAAACTGCCCTCCCGCATTGTTAACCAGGCCAGAAATTGAGCCGTGCTTTCTGAGCATGCTTTTAGTCAACTGCTTGACCGCCTCTTCATCCCGAATATCGCAAGTAAAGATTTCGGCAAGTCCACCATCTTCAAAAATCTCTTTCTTTACGCGCTCTAACTTCTCTTTATTGCGACCAACCAGTAAAACGCTTGCCCCCAATGATGACAACTCATGCGCGATGCATCGCCCAATACCACTACCCCCTCCGGTAACAATGATATTTTGATCTTTAAAAAGCGCATCGTGAAAAACAGAGTGGTAGCTCATGGTTATGTCTGCTTTTTTGGTTTGTTTAAAAATGCACTCATCAACTCTTTTGCATCATCACTATCGAACAGGGGAAAAAACGACTGCTGCTCGAATTCAAGACCCTCTTCCAGCGTTGTATCGATTGCCTTGTTTACACAGGCTTTTCCAGCACGAACGGCTAGCGGTGCTCTACCAGCAATCTCTTTTGCCAAGCCAATCGCTTCGCTTTCAAGTTGCTCTGGAATAATCACCCGGCTGACAATACCTCGTTGAAATGCCTCTTCAGCAAGCATTGGGCGTGCATTTAAAACCATCTCCATTGCCAGAGATTTACCTATCAATCGTGCAACTCTTTGCGTGCCGCCCGCACCGGGGATCACCCCCAGATTAACCTCGGGCAGTGCAAATTTAGCCCCTTTTGCCGCCAGCAAAATATCGCATTGAAGTGCCAGCTCAAATCCGCCTCCAAGTGCTAATCCAGAGACTGCGCCAATTACCGGTTTGCTAAAGAGGCTGATGGCGTTCCAACCCCTGCTTTTATCGCAAAGATTGCGCATTCCTTCAGCACCGATCCCATCCATTTCGGCAATATCTGCACCCGCTGCGAAAGCTTTTTCAGAACCGGTAATCACCACAGCATTAATCTGATCATCCTCTTCGAGCTGTTTCAGTATCTGGGCAAGCTCACTTAGCAGCAGACTGTTCAGCGCGTTGTACTGATGCGGCCTATTGAACCGGATAAGCGCAACCCCAACTTCTAGCTTTTCAACAATGATGGTTTCAAAGTCTCTGTTCATTACTACTTTGCCGTCATTCGAATTGCACCATCCAGACGAATCACCTCACCGTTTAAAACAACATTTTCAATGATATGGCCGGCCAGCGATGCAAATTCATCAGGTTTACCCAAACGAGGTGGAAATGGAACTTGCTGCCCCAAAGATTCTTTTGCCTCTTCGGGCAACCCTGCCAACATGGGTGTTTCAAAAATACCGGGAGCAATGGTGCAGATACGAATTCCATAGCGAGCCAGTTCACGGGCAATCGGCAGTGCCATCCCCACCACACCAGATTTGGAAGCAGCATAACAGGGCTGCCCAATCTGCCCATCGAATGCGGCAACCGATGCCGTATTGATAATAACGCCTCGCTCACCATCTGCTGTCGGCTCATTGTTGGCCATTTCAGCTGCTGCGAGGCGAATAACATTGAAAGTCCCGATCAGATTTACCTCAATACCCTTCGAGAAAAGCTCTAACGGATGAGGGTTACCCTCTCTATCCAAAACTTTGGCAACAATGGCAATACCTGCAGCATTGATAACACCCTGTATGCCACCGAAAGTCGATTTAGCGAGCTCGATGGCTGCCGTAACATCTGTTTCACTCGACACATCGGTTTTTATAAATCGACTTTTTGAGCCGAGTTCAGCCTCTTTTGTTTTGCCAGTCTCTTCGTTGATATCAAGAATCACTACATTAGCCCCCTTCTCTACCAGCATAGAGGCGGTTGCACCACCCAAACCCGAGCTACCGCCTGTGACCAAAAAAGTTCTATTTTCGTAATTCATTTTTACCTCAACAATACGTTCAACTAACTGAATCGGACTCTATTTTTTGCTCTTATCGAAAAAGCGCTTAAGTGCCGCCTCATGTGCTGGCGCATGGTGCAACATCGCCTGATTGGCTGAGCAAAGATTCAGGTGATCTTCATAGCCTAATGTGTCGGTCGACTTCAGTAATCGCTTGGTGATCACCAATGTTTCTCGGGATTTACCGGCTATCACTTTTGCCAGTTCCATCGCTGATTCCATTAACGCCTCTGGTTTGACCACTTTCAGCAGTAAACCCATTTCCAACGCCTCTTGCGCATCAACCGTTCTTCCCGTTAAGACCAGCTCAGCAGCGCGCTGTGCACCAACTGTTTTTCGCAAAAGCCATGTTCCACCATCGCCCGGAATAACAGCCAAATTTAAAAATGATGAGCTAAAAGTCGCTTTTTCAGAGCCAATTCTTAGGTCACACAACAAAGTCAGATCAAATCCTGCACCCGCTGCCGCGCCATTTACCGCAGCAATAACAGGAATTTCTATCGAATAAAGTAGCTTTGAAAGGCTATGAATGCCGTTGCGATAGTTGTTTTGCAATTCAAGTGGATCACCGCCAAACATCTTCTCGCGATTGAGCATGTCTTTTACATTTCCGCCCGATGAAAACCCTTTTCCCTCACCGGTCAAAATACAAACTGAGACACTTTGATCGTTCTGAATAGCGCTCAAAGCTGCCTTGACCTCTTCAAGCAAAAGCGGATCAGTTATAGCGTTGCGAGTGGCAGGGTCATTTAGTGTAATAGTGGCTATTTTGTCCTGTTTACTGAATTTGATTGTTTGATAAGTCATCGGATTTCTAATGGTTTTAAATTATGGAAATGAGGTGCTTTTTCCTCTCACCCCAGCCCTCTCCCGCTGGGAGAAGAAGGATATGTTTACCAATAGCGACGAGAAATAATTCCACGCTCACACCCCTCTTTCATTAAAGTCTCGCGATCATCTGGGTGAGCAATACTGATTAAGGCTAATGCCCTTTCGGTAATGCTCTTACCTTTCAAATTAACGATACCGTGCTCGGTCACGACATACATCACATCAGAACGTGGTGTGGTTGTCACCGTTCCTGGCGCAAGTCCCGCAACAATTCTTGAAACAGGATTACCGGCTTTGTCGGTAAACCGAGAAGAGAGGCACATAAAGGATTTTCCACCCTTGGATGCCACAGCACCCCGGACAAACTGCAACTGACCTCCGGTTCCTGAAATATGACGATGACCGCTACTTTCTGAGGCAACCTGCCCACTCAAATCAATCTGCAAGCAATTGTTGATGGAGACAACATTGTCGTTCTCTGCAATTTTGCTTGGTAAATTTGTCTCATCAACAGGCAGACTGACACAAATCTCGTTGCCATTGATAAAGTCATAGGTTTTCTGCGTGCCCAATGCGAAAGTGAAGGTGATTTCACCACGGTAAGTCTGCTTGTACTTACCCGTCACCTTACCCGCTTCGACAAGATCGATCATGCCATCAACAAACATTTCGGTATGAATTCCGAGGTCTTTAATATCTGAATGCGCTAAGGCCGAGCAAACGGCATTGGGCATACCGCCGATGCCAATTTGCAAGCAACTACGGTCTTCAATCAGTGGAACAATTCGGTCAGCAACCTGCCTATCAATATCACTAATCGGTGCACTAGGTAACTCGAACAGTGGTGCATTATCACCCTCTATAACTGCTTCCACCTCTGAAATATGGACGCTACTTTCGCTTCCACAACAGGTTGGAATGGCCGTTGAAGTTTCGACAACAATCTTCTTGGCAACATCACAACAGGCTCTGGCAAAAGTATTGGAAACCCCAAAATTGAAGTAGCCATGTTTATCCATTGGTGTGGTCTTTAGGACTAAAATATCAACATCGAGATACTTCCGATAAATCTCCGGCCCTTCCCCAAAATTAAAAGGCACATAACTCATTAAGCCCTGCTCGGACTTCTTTCTGTCATAACCTGAAAAGTGCCAATTTTGAAACTGAAAATGTTTCTGTTCAGGATCACACTCGATAACCTGACGCGCGCTAACACTTAATGTTCCACGCACAATAACGTCCCTAAGCCTATCTTTTTGCTTGGATAGTTCAAGGTCAAATATATCTGGTTGAGTCAATCCAAACCCGTAATCAATCGTATCACCACTTTGAACCCAACTCGCCACATCTGCTGCGCTCTTTGTTTTTTCTTTGAGCATTTTTTGTGTTGGCATTGTTTCTCCTCGCTTATTTTTAGACAGCTTTAAAATCAGTCTATGGCTTCATCATCGTGCAATCGCCTTTTACAACCGGCTTGCCTGCAACGGTACAAACTGTGTCGAGTTTAACGATTTTCTTTTCTACATTAATTTCTGAAACCGTTACCGTCGCTGTTACCGTATCGCCGATACGAACGGGCGCTTTAAACTGCAATGTTTGGCCCAGATAAATTGTGCCTGGCCCTGGCAGTTTCATCGCCAGCACCGCGCTTATAAAACCAGCTGACATCATGCCGTGTGCAATACGCCCTTTGAACATGCTCTCTTTTGCATACTCTTCGTTAACGTGCGCAGGATTAAAATCCCCTGTTACGCCAGCAAACAAAACAACATCTGCCTCAGTAACTGTTTTGCTCATTGAGGCCGACTGACCGACTTCTAACTCATCAATACTAAAACCTTCTGACATCTTTATTCCTCTTTAATTGACCATCCGTTTAGAAACTTCTTCAAGCATCACCTCGGTCGCACCGCCACCGATCGATTGAATACGCGCATCACGAGTCATCCGTTCGATTGCGCTTTCGCGAATATAGCCGAAGCCACCGTGAAATTGAAGACAATCGTACATTGTTTGGTTAACCAACTCCCCGCAGTAGGCTTTGATCATTGAGACTTCTTTAATACAATCAAGGCCTTGTGCATCGAGCCATGCTGCGTGATAAATCAGTTGCCTACCTGCCTCTACACGCGCAGCAAGCATTGCAAGTCGTTGTCGAATCGCCTGTTTATCGAATAAAACGCCCCCAAATGCTTTGCGGGTTGTAACGTAATCTAGCGTCAACTCGATCGCTTTGCCCGCCTCGCCCATCGCTTGTGCACCCAAAACAAGCCTTTCATTCTGGAAATTACGCATAATCGAGTAAAAACCTTTATTCTCTTCCCCAAGAAGGTTCTCAGCCGGCACTCGACAGTTATCAAAAACCAGTTCAGCCGTATCTGATGAGAGCCAACCCATTTTTTCCAACTTTTTACTGACTGTGAAACCGGGAGTGCCTTTTTCAACTGCAAAAATAGAGATGCTGCGAGATGCCTTCGCTTCAGGATCCGTAATGGCCGCAACAAAGAAAATGTCTCCGTAAACACCATTGGTGATAAACATTTTCGCGCCGTTCAGCACATAGTGATCACCCTCTTTAACCGCCCGTGTTCTCATCGCGGCAACATCTGACCCTGCATCGGGTTCTGTGACCGCAACAGCAGTAATTTTTTTACCCGAAATAATATCAGGCATATATTTAGCCAATTGTGCCTTGTTACCAAAGTTATCCAGATGTGGAGTGGCCATGTCGGTATGGACTAACGCTGTGATGGCAAAACCGCCAAAAGTGGAACGTCCTAGCTCTTCTGCCAGAATAACCGAGCCGAGCGTATCCATTTCGCTACCGCCATATTCGCTCGAATAGCGAATACCGAGAAAACCCAGCTCGCCCATCTCTTGTAAAATTTCCCTGGGTACTTTCCCTGCCTCTTCCCACGCTTCTGCTATCGGCATCACCTTCTGCTCGACATAGCGGCGAATTTGATCGCGAAGCATTCGATGTTCTTCTTTAAAATAAATTGAGTTCATCTGCTTTCCTTTATTGCAACCAACTTGCTTTACGTTTATTCAAAAAAGCATCAATACCTTCCTTACCTTCTGTTGTCTCCCATGCGTCAGCGAGATTTGCTGCGGTATAGATTCGGTTTTCTGCTGCACTATGGCTATCGACATAATCAATCAATTTTTTAGTCGATGCGATAGCGCCTGGTGCACATTTCAAAATCAGCTTAACCTCTTTTTCTATGGCATCATCGAGCGTTTCTGCATCTACAACATCGGTTAACAGCCCCATCTCTTTCGCTTCTACTGCTTTAAAGATTCGAGCATTAAAAAAGTTACGACGCGCATTGGCCGCACCGATTCTTTTAACTACATAGGGAGAGATTGTTGCGGGTGTTAGCCCCAATTTAACTTCGGTTAATCCGAATGTTGATCCACTCACTCCGATGGCAATATCGCAAACCGATATCATGCCAACACCGCCTCCGTAGGCAGGCCCTTGTATGCGACCAATCAAAGGCTTACTCAAGTTGTTCAGAGCAGCCAGCATATTAGCGAGTTCACCAGTCTCTTCAATCCGTTGGGCGCGAGACTTACTGATATTGCTTTCCATCCATTTAAGATCTCCACCCGAACAAAATGTCTTGCTTGCCCCGCTTAAAATCACGACGCGAATCTCACTGGATTCTTCAATATTAGTAATCGCATTTTGCATTTCATATATGAGTTCTGCGTTCATTGCGTTATGAACATCTGGGCGATTCAGGGTGAGCCGTGCCACCCCTCTCTCTTCTAGCTCAAGCGAAATAGTCTTATAACTGTTCATCTTAAAATTTCTCCTCACACCCTATTTTTTTGTTCTCTTCTAGCAGCGCTGTCAACAACCACGTGGCAAATAACAAAGGTAACATTATCACTATTTTGTCATTATGAAATAAATTCTAACAATTGTTTGATTAGACTTCAAGGTTGATGCTAGAATCGATTTCAGAAATAAAAAACCAATAACTTTTGAGCGAGGAAAACATGCCTTTCAACGTAAAATTAAACGAAGATATCGACCCTCTCCGCGATGCGGTCCGCAAGTTCACAGAGGGAGAAGTTTCACCTTTAGCTGAAAAAGTCGATCAGGAAAATGCCTTCCCCAACGAGCTCTGGACCAAATTTGGAGAAATGGGGCTATTAGGGATGACGATTCCCGAGCAATACGGCGGAACCGGCATGGGCTACTTAGCTCATCTTGTCACAATGGAAGAGATCTCACGCGGATCGGCCTCTATCGGGCTCTCTTACGGTGCCTGTTCGAACCTGCTTATTAATAATCTCTATCTGAATGGCAACGAAGAACAGCGCAATAAATATCTTCCAAAACTTTGCACAGGTGAATACATCGGTGCGCTCGCAATGTCAGAACCAGGTGCTGGTTCTGATGTTGTTGGCGCAATGAGCTGCACAGCCAAAAAAATCGGTGACAAATGGATCGCCAACGGTAACAAAATGTGGATCACAAACGGCCCTGATGCTCATGTACTCATTGTTTATATGCGTACTGCTGGCAAAGAGGCGGGATCGCGCTGCATGACCGCTTTTATTGTCGAAAAGGGGATGAAAGGTTTTTCAACTGCTCAAAAGCTCGACAAACTCGGCATGCGTGGGTCAAACACTTGCGAATTGGTTTTCGAAGATTGTGAAATCCCAGAGGAAAATGTGCTTGGCGAAGTGAATGAGGGTGTAAAGGTGCTTATGAAAGGACTTAATACCGAGCGAATGGTTCTATCGGGTGGCCCAATCGGCATTATGCAGGCAGCAATGGATATCTCCCTTCCCTACATTCATGAGCGTAAACAGTTTGGTAAACCAATCGGTGTTTTTGAACTGATGCAGGGAAAAATGGCCGATATGTATACTGCACTTCAAAGTACACGCGCTTTTGCCTACCGTGTCGCTGAGCAATATGACAACGGCAATGACTCCAGAAAAGATGCTGCTTCCCTACTCCTTTTCGCTTCTGAAAATGCAGTAAAGGTCTCATTGGAAGCGATTCAGACATTAGGTGGTAATGGCTACATCAACGAGTTTTCAACCGGCCGTCTGCTTAGAGATGCAAAACTTTATGACATTGGTGCCGGTACTAATGAAATTCGCCGTATGTTAATCGGACGTGAGCTTTTTGAAGAGACAAAATAACGATTGCCTCCTGATATTTCATGCACAGAAATATCACTCTTGTACTCTACCCGAAAGGGTAGAGCTTTTTTAGAGCACAAATATTCACTCTAAAAAGAAAAACCACAATACTTTGATTATATTTTTAGGTAACCAATAATGGCGATAATTAAATCAAAACTGGAAAGTGCCTCACCCGATTTCAAAGAAAATCATGACCAAATGGAAACGCTTGTTGAGGAGCTAAAAGGCCGTATCACAGAGGTGGCTCAAGGGGGCGGTGAGCGTGCCCGAAAAAAACACCTTGATCGCAATAAACTTTTACCAAGAGATCGTATTAAAGCATTACTCGACCCAGGCAGCTCTTTCCTCGAGCTCTCTCAACTCGCTGCCTATGAAATGTATAACGGTGATGCACCTGCTGCCGGCATTATTACTGGGGTCGGCCGTGTTCACGGAATTGAAGTGATGGTTATCGCCAATGATGCAACAGTCAAAGGCGGGACCTACTACCCACTAACAGTCAAAAAACACCTTAGAGCACAAGAAATTGCTGCTGAGAACCGCCTTCCTTGTATCTATCTTGTTGATTCAGGTGGTGCCTTTTTACCCTTACAACACGAAGTCTTTCCAGATAAAGAACATTTTGGCCGGTTTTTCTTTAACCAAACAAGAATGTCGGGTGATGGTATACCCCAAATCGCGGTCGTTATGGGTTCTTGTACTGCAGGGGGGGCTTATATTCCTTCACTATGTGATGAGTCAATCATCGTTAGAGAACAAGGAACAATTTTTCTAGGTGGACCACCATTGGTAAAAGCCGCTACTGGAGAGGAGGTCTCTTCTGAAGAACTAGGTGGTGCAGACCTTCACTGCAAGCTATCTGGCGTAACCGATCACATTGCAGAAAATGACACTCATGCACTCTCCATCGCACGCGATATCATTGAGCACCTAAACATAACAAAAACTGTTCAGGCTAAAGTTCGTGAATCTCACGAACCACTCTACCCAATCGATGAAATTCTCGGTGTTATTCCAAAGGATGCCCGCCAGCCTTTTGAAGTTCGCGAGATTATTGCCCGCCTAGTTGACAGTTCTGAATTTCAAGAATTCAAACCCCTTTATGGCCCAACACTTGTCTGTGGCTTTGCGCACATACATGGCTATCCAGTCGGAATCATCGCCAACAACGGTATTCTTTTCTCTCCTTCTGCCCTTAAAGGAACGCACTTTATTGAACTTTGCAACCAACGAGGCATTCCTTTGCTTTTCCTACAAAATATCACTGGCTTTATGGTTGGTAAGAAGTATGAGGAAGAAGGTATTGCTAAAAATGGAGCCAAAATGGTGACTGCTGTCTCCTGTTCAAAAGTACCTAAATTTACTGTACTGATCGGGGGATCATACGGCGCAGGTAACTACGGCATGTGCGGAAGAGCTTTTGGAGCAAGAATGCTCTGGAGCTGGCCAAACTCACGCATATCAACAATGGGTGGCGAACAAGCAGCATCTGTATTAGCGACCGTTAAGCGTGATCAGATCGAAGCAAACGACGGAAGTTGGTCTGCTGAGGAGGAGGAAGAATTTAGGAAACCAGTTCTTGCGCAGTATGAAGAGCAGGGAAATCCCTACTTCGCCACCGCTCGCCTTTGGGATGATGGCATTATTGACCCTCGTGATACCCGACGTATCCTAGGGCTTGCACTGGCAACTGCCATGAAAACGCCTATAGAAAAAACCGATTTTGGCATCTTCAGGATGTAATAAGGGATAAAAAATGTTTAAAAAAGTACTGATTGCAAACCGTGGCGAAATTGCATGCCGTGTTATATCCACCCTGAAGAAAATGGGAATTACTAGTGTTGCTGTCTACTCAGATGCAGACCGTCATGCTCGGCACGTTAAACTAGCTGATGAGGCTTATCATATTGGTGGGTCTCGCCCAGATGAGTCCTATTTAAAAGTTGAAACACTCCTTACCTTAGCTAAACGAATTGGCGTTGATGCCATCCACCCAGCGTACGGCTTTCTTTCTGAAAATAGTGGTTTTGCGCGAGCTTGCCCAGAAGCTGGAATCACTTTTATCGGCCCTTCAGCAGATTCAATCGAAAAAATGGGTGCAAAAGATGCGGCTAAAGCACTTATGGAAGCCGCTAATGTTCCTGTTGTTCCTGGTTACCACGGTGAAGAACAGAATCCAGATTTTCTAGAAGAACAGGCCTGTAAGGTTGGCTTCCCTCTTTTGATTAAAGCTGTCTCAGGCGGGGGCGGTAAAGGGATGCGTGTCGTCAATGCAGCATCTGAATTTGCCAACAGTCTAGATTCAGTTAAACGCGAAGCGGTCAACGCCTTTGGTGATGACCGTGTTTTGCTTGAACGCTATATTAGTAAGCCTCGCCATATTGAATTCCAAGTATTTGGTGATTCACATGGACATTATGTTCATTTACATGAACGCGAATGCTCGCTACAACGTCGCCATCAGAAAATTATTGAAGAAACACCCTCTCCTTTTCTAGACGAAGAAACGCGCGAAGCAATGGGTGTTGCAGCATCCAATGCTGCACGAGCAATTAGCTACCTCGGTGCTGGAACTATCGAATTTATCGTCGGTGAAGACCGGTCTTTCTATTTTATGGAGATGAACACCCGACTTCAGGTCGAACACCCTGTAACCGAAATGGTAACGGGACAAGATCTTGTTGAATGGCAACTTCGTATTGCCGCCGGTGAAGCATTACCACTAACACAGGATCAAATAACCAGCGCAGGGCATTCATTTGAGACCCGCCTTTACGCTGAAAACCCCAATAATCTTTTCTTGCCATCAACTGGCAAACTTTCTCATCTACGCTTTCCTCAGGCCGATAAGAACTGCCGAGTTGAAACAGGCGTTGAAGAAGGTGATGTAATTAGTGTCTTTTATGATCCAATGATTGCCAAGCTTGTTGTTTGGGGAGAAAATCGTGAAATCGCACGTACTCGACTATTAAAAGCTCTAGGCGAAAGCGGCATTATCGGTGTGGAAAACAATATCGCTTTTCTTGAAACACTTGCCACGCACCCAGATTTCATCGAGAACCGTATTGACACTCAATATATCGATGCAAAACTCGATACGATCCTTGAAGATAGCCGCATTGGACTTCCTCAGAACGTACTTTTAGCCGCTAGTGTTCGTCTACTGCTAGATGGGCAGAAAATGGTTTCCTCGATGGCAGAAGCTGCTGACGATTCAAACTCTCCCTGGTTCGACACGACGGGTTGGCGGCCGAATGGACAGAGTGAAAGAAGTCTATTCTTCCGTTACGAAGAGAGCGATGATATTGAAATTGTAGTCACCGAACAGGCTAACCACTTTATATTTCATTTAGAAAATGATCTAGATGTCTTAATTGAAGAGGCAGAGAACGATGTTATCCGCCTTCAAATCGATGGCTGTTGGGAGCGTTTTATCACGCTAAGAAATGAGAATAACCTGCTTATCTCCTGGAAAAACCGCTGGTATAACCTACTTGAAGTGAACCCATTTGAACCGGATCTATCGGATATTGATGGGGTTTCTAATATCATCGCACCAATGCCCGGCAAACTTCTAAAAGTGCTTGTTAGCAACGGTGATTCCGTTACTGAAGGGCAACCGCTGGCGATTCTTGAAGCGATGAAGATGGAGCACACACTCACCGCCTCCTTTGATGGCGTAATCGATCAAGTTTTCTGCGTAGAAGAAGATTTTGTCGAGGCCGATGCGACTTTAATCACCTTCGCTGAAGATTAAATATTAATCGCCACAGAGGCCGTGAAGAACACGAAGAAAAAGCAGAGCTGTTCAGCGGTAAAAACTTCGTATTCTCTGTCTCCTTCCTGGTGATTTATTAGAGTTAATAGCATATGACTAAAAACTATCCACAATCCGTTCGCATCGTTGAAGTTTCACCTCGAGATGGTCTGCAAAATATAAAGACAGAGATCCCGACTGAAACCAAACTTGAACTAATCAATAAACTTTGTGATGCCGGTATAAGTGATCTTGAAGTGGCCAGTTTTGTCAGCCCTAAATGGGTTCCACAAATGGCTGATGCGGCAGATATTTTAAGACAACTTAAACCACACCCAACGACAAACTATACCGTTCTTACTCCTAACCTAAAGGGTTTTGAAAGAGCGCTCGAATGCGGCGTAAAAGAGGTTGCTGTTTTTACCGCTGCCTCAGAAGCATTCACTCAGAAAAATATAAACTGTACGATTGATGAATCACTTCAGCGAATTGAGGCAATCATGCAGCCTGCACTCGATAATAATATTCGTGTTCGGGGTTATGTCTCGTGTGTATTGGGTTGCCCTTACGATGGTCATATTGACGCTTCTGAAGTGGCGCGTGTCACAAAAGCGCTGATCGAACTGGGTTGTTATGAGGTCTCACTCGGTGACACGATCGGCATCGGAACACCGCTAAAAGCGCAAGCGATGGCTAAAACCGTTCTCGAAACTGTTCCCGCAGATAAACTGGCACTTCATTTCCACGACACACGCGGTCAAGCACTCGCCAATCTGTTTGCCTGTCTTGAACTGGGTATCGCCACCATTGATGCCTCTGTAGCAGGTTTAGGTGGCTGTCCCTATGCAAAAGGGGCTTCGGGAAATGTTTCCACAGAAGATGTTGTCTATATGCTGCATGGCATGGGCATTAAAACGGGCATTGACCTCGATAAACTGGCTTTAGCCGGCCACTATATTACCCAACAACTCGGTTGCCAAAATAACAGCCGTATTGGTGCTGTTCTTTGCACTGAATAATTTAATAAAATGAGTCAGTTAGCTAATTTTATCCACACTCCCGGTGTGCACTGTTCCAGCACCTGCATTCAGGATTTAGTGCGCTTTGATGGTCTCGAGATCAGTGAAGCAATGGCTTTTGGGCTTGGCGCAGGGCTTGGGTTTATCTTTTACCAAGATAAAGCGCTTTCTCCCTCTTCACGCTTTAATGGCCGCTCAACCAACCTTGAAGAGAATTTTTATCGCTGTATCGGGCAACCTATAACATGGCGAGAAGAGTGGGATTTCGACAGCTTAAAGATTTCACTTAAAAATGGCCGACCAGTGCTCGCCAAAACCTTTTTGGCACACCTTCCCTACTATGATCCTGCTGACTTTCCCGGTCATGGAGTCATCGTCACCGGTTTTGATGAATCAACTGGAAAACTCTCCATAGCCGATAGCCTTTCAGAATCTCTTTTTAAGATTCCTGTTGATGACTTCCATAAGGCGATCGCAGTCGATTGCCCTCCCTTTATGAAAGCCTATTCATGGGCCTCTGCCCCCTCCATTCATTTCAAAATAGAGGCATCTCTATTACAAAAGGCCATTGTTAATATGGCAGAAATAATGCTCCAATCCGACTCAAAAAAAGAGGGGTTAACGGCGATGGAAACCGCGATTGATGAAATACCCGGTTGGGCAGAAGATGATGATTGGCAATGGCATGCCCGATTCGCCTATCAATCTATTGAGAAAAGGGGAACCGGGGGCGCCGGTTTTCGGCCGCTCTATGCCGATTTCTTGAATGAGGCCAGTCACTACCTTCCTGAAATAAAACTGCTAAAACTGGAAGAGGCTGTTCGGCAATCGGCCCTGCTATGGCAAGAGATGGCACAAATTTTTAAGCAGATTTATATCGATAAAAATCGTAATGATTTTACCCAGGCAGCAGGGCTACTAGCACAAATAAACGCACTAGAAACCACACTCTGCACAACGATTGTTAGGCATCTAAAATGAATGAAACCCTCTGGAAACCTTCGCAACAAAGAATTGAAAGCAGCCAAGTTTGGCAGTTCGCACAATCGCTTAATAGCCGCTACGGACTATCACTATCGAGCTACGCTGAACTCTATGATTGGTCAGTCGACAATATTCCGCTATTTTGGGAAAACGTCTGGGAATTTTCTGATGTAATTCACTCGGAACCTTACACCGAGGTGGTCGATGATCTTCAGAAAATGCCGGGGGCTAAATGGTTTAGTGGTGCGCGGCTCAATTTTGCCGAGAATCTATTGCGCTTTCGTGATGATCGAACCGCGATCCATTTTCGTGGTGAGGATCAAATCAAGTCCCAACTTAGCCACCGTGAACTATACGACAAGGTAGAGCGACTCGCGCATTCATTAAGAGAAATGGGCGTTGTGCCGGGAGACCGCATCGCCGCCTTTATGCCCAACCTACCTGAAACATTGATTGGCATGTTGGCTGCCACCAGTATTGGAGCAGTCTGGTCCTCAACTTCACCCGATTTTGGCATTAAAGGCGTACTCGACCGTTTCCAACAGATCGATCCTAAGGTGGTCATCGCTGCGGACGGCTATCTTTATGGTGGCCGCTATTTCAGCACACTCGACAAACTCTCCTCGATTATCGAGGCTCTACCCTCTGTTGAAAAGGTGATCGTAGCTCGTTATATCGAAAAACCAGAGATCGATTCAATTCCAAATGCAGTTTTCTGGGATGACTTTCTAAGTGATGACCCAGAACCTCTGACTTTCGAACAGCTCCCGTTCGACCATCCGCTTTATATCATGTACTCGTCAGGTACGACTGGTTTGCCGAAAAGTATCGTTCATTGCGCAGGTGGCGTTCTGTTGCAGCACCTGAAAGAGCACAAACTACACGTCGATATGAACCGTGATAAAACGTTGTTCTATTTCACCACCTGCGGCTGGATGATGTGGAACTGGTTAGTTTCAGGTCTCGCAACAGGTGGCACACTTGTACTGTTCGATGGCAACCCACTCAAACCCGATCCAAAATTTCTGCTCACAATGGCAGAAGAACTCGATATCAATATCTTCGGCACCAGTGCCAAATATATCGACACGCTCGAAGAGATGGGAGTTAAGCCGAATCAGGTATCAGACTTTCCTGCACTCGAAACAATCCTTTCAACCGGCTCACCTCTACTCGAAAAAAGCTTTGACTACGTCTATCGCGATTGGAAAAAAGATGTTCTGCTCGCCTCAATTTCAGGCGGAACCGATATCGTCTCCTGTTTTGCCGGTGGCAACCCCTGGTTACCCGTCCGCCGTGGCGAACTGCAATGTCGCATGCTCGGAATGAAGGTAGAAGCTTTCAATGACTCAGCTCAACCGGTGATTGGCGAAAAAGGCGAATTAGTTTGCAGTGCTGCCTTTCCGGTCATGCCTATTCATTTTCTGAATGACCCTGATGGGCAAAAATATCACGATGCCTATTTCAATGTTTATCCAAACAGTTGGTATCACGGTGACTACATCGATATTAGCGAGGAAGGTGGCGTTCGATTCTTTGGTCGCTCCGATGCAACGCTTAATCCAGGCGGCGTTCGTTTAGGAACCGCTGATCTTTATCGTGTCGTTGAGGCACTTCCAGAAATTGAGGATTCGGTTGCGGTCGGTCAAAAATGGGAAGGTGATGAGCGAATTGTTTTATTCGTCAAATTGCACAAAGGTAATTCACTTAATGAAACTTTGGCCGCAACAGTCAAAAAAGAGATTCGCCAACGTTGTAGCCCTCGGCATGTACCAGAGGTGATTATTGCAACACCTGATATTCCCTACACGCTTAATGGCAAGAAGGTTGAAGTCGCCATTAAAAAGATGATTCATGGTGAATCGGTTAAAAACAAAGATGCTTTAGCTAATCCTGAGAGCCTCGATTTTTATACCAATCTTACTGAACTAAAATAGCCTTAAATAACCGGTTAAAGCTGGCCTTTAACTAACAGTTTAGCCATCTCATCCGCAGGAACGGGTTTACTAAACAGGTAGCCTTGTCCTATTTCACACTCTTTTTCTAGGAGCAGCGCAAGCTGCTCCTCAGTTTCGATTCCCTCTGCCACACTCTTAAGTTTTAGCTGACTCGCGATAGCAAGTATTGCATCAATTATCGCCGCATCATCTTCATCAATAGCCAGAAATCTTCAGTTTTAGGCAGTACGGATTTTGGGTGAGGGTCCCGGCATTAAGCCCGCTAAGCGCGCCACTCATACCAACTCGAATTTCTTCGTTAGCCTTAGCATATGAGAAGGGCAAGATAGACAGGCATAGCAATACAATCCTTAAGAAAGGCCCTCTTGCTCTTGGGTAGTCTAAGATAAAACAAGCATCCATACTTCTATCTCTAGGTACTGTTTATGACAACTCATTCATTGGAGTCGTATTAATTATTATTTAGCTTCGTAGCCCCTTTAAGCTTCGACGAAAAAACTGTATCAACAACATGCTGTTTACAGGACTATTCTTTCTTGCATAAAGAGAACGCTCGAGCAGCAGATACAACTCAGTTTGTTGAATTTTCAAAAATCACCTCAATATTGGTATCCTGAATATAAATTAAGAAATGAACCAAAAATTATGATGAGAATAGCGCTTTTCCTAGCCACTAATGCAGCAATCTTAGTTGTCATTACTTTGATCTTTAACCTCTTTGGCCTTCACGGGGTACTTGCACAAAACGGAGTCGACCTTGACCTCAATGCATTACTTCTTATGTCCGGCATTATTGGCATGAGTGGCTCACTCATCTCACTTGCTCTTTCAAAGTTTATGGCCAAAAGGTCAATGGGTGTCGTCATTATCGAGAGCCCAAACTCAGCAGCCGAACACTGGTTAATTGAAACCGTCCAAAAACAGGCGAGTAAAGCAGGTATTGGGATGCCTGAAGTGGGTATATTTAACAGCCCCCAACCAAATGCCTTTGCAACCGGAATGAATAAAAATAGCGCCTTGATCGCCGTTAGCAGCGGGCTCCTGAGCAGCATGCAGCAAAACGAAGTGGAGGCTGTTTTAGCGCACGAGATCAGCCACGTTTCTAATGGCGACATGATTACGCTAAGTTTGGTGCAGGGTGTTGTGAACACCTTTGTTTTCTTTCTCTCAAGTATCATCGGCCACATCGTTGATCGTGTTGTCTTTAAAACCGAACGTGGTCATGGGCCGGCCTATTATGTCACTCAAATTGTTGCCCAAATTTGCCTATCTATTCTTGCTACGATGATCACCATGTGGTTTTCTCGCTGGCGCGAATTTCATGCCGATGCAGGTGCCGCTCAGCTCTCGGGTCGCGAGAATATGATTGCCGCACTACGTGCTTTACAACGTAACCATGAGCCTAAAGAGCTGCCTGGCGAGTTTGCTGCTTTCGGAATTAATGGCGGTTTGGGAAGCGGTTTTAAAAAACTTTTTATGAGTCACCCACCTTTAGAGGAACGAATTGCTGCGCTTCAAGAGCGAACCGAGAATTAAACAGTTGACAGGAGAAGCACTATTCTGATAAATATTACTAGGAGCTAAAAATAAAAAAGAGACCTAGCTCACAGTAATAAACGAGGAAGGAGAATAACGTGGTATTTCTTGAATTTATGTTTACAAGCCCGCTGGGCATCTTGGCTATCGGCCTAGTTGTTGGTTTATTAGCAAGTGCGAGTTACTGTGCTAAGCGTCTGACTCATTGATCTAAAATAGACAGGCAATAAAAAAGGGTGCACATGCACCCTTTTTTATTGCCTTAAAAGGTATAGTTCTTAATTAACCCTCTTCCTCGGCAAGTCTTTTCTGGACCTCTGCAAAGCTAGCTAATTTGTCATCGCTAACTTCCGCTTGGTGGTTACTCTTCCACTCCGAATAAGGCATTCCATAAATGAGCTCTTGCGCAGAAGGATAGTCTATCTCTAGCCCTTTCTCCTCAGCTTCTGCTCTGTACCACTTAGCTAGGCAATTCCTGCAAAAACTGGCAAGTATCATTAGATCTATATTTTGAACTTCTTTGTGTGAATCTAAGTGCTTAAGCAGGCGGCGAAAAGTTGCAGCCTCAAGCTCAATCTGTGTCTGTTTATCCATCTAGTTTCCCCTAATTTAAAAGCCGGAGAGATTATACCAATAACAGCAGACTTGGGTTCAGCCGATAACGCTATTACGCCCAGCTTCTTTGGCTTTATAAAGGTTCTTATCCGCAGTTTCGATTAATTCAGCAGGCTGGATATTTTCGACATCTATCTCTGTCGCAATCCCTAAACTCATTGTGACAAAACGACTCACCGACGAGCCTTCATTATCTATTTCCAAGGACTCAATCGCTTGGCGCATTTTCTCTGCCACCATCAACGCCCCATCAGCATCCGTATTGGGCAGTATCACTACAAACTCTTCACCGCCATATCGGGCAACCAAATCCCCAGTTCGACTAATTAAAGGTGATAGAGTCTTCGCAACAAGCTTCAAACAATCATCTCCACCCTGATGCCCGTAGTGGTCATTAAAAGATTTAAAGTAATCGATATCCGCCATAACAAGGCTTATAGGCTCTTTTGAGCGCCTAGCTAAGCGGCACTCTTTTGATAATCTGTAGTCAAAATGACGACGGTTCGAAATCCCTGTTAGCCCATCTAATTCGGCTAGATCTTTCAATTTCTGATTAGCACGTTCAAGTTCTTCACGCATAGCAGCAATACGCTGCATCGCTTTCAACTTAGCATTGAGCACCGTCTGGCTAACTGGTTTAGTTAAATAATCATCACCACCAGCCTCAATCCCTTTAACAACGTCTTCGTCGCTAATCATCGCACTAAGGAAAATGATTGGAATCCAAAGGTTTCGCTTTTCACAAAGCTTTTTAATCCGTGAAGCCGCTTCGTAACCATCCATCTCTGGCATGACAACATCAAGAAGAATCAAATCGGGAATTTCTTTTTTAAACGCACTGACCGCCTCTATACCATTAGAAACCGTGACTACCTCGTGTCCTTCGCTTTCTATATAGGTTCTAAAAAGCAATTGATTACTTTTCGTGTCGTCTGCAATAAGTACTTTCATTAAATTCTATTTGCGCTTTTTTAGTAAGCTCTTTCTTACATGTTGTAATCCAAAGCTTAGCAGAAAATATTTCATGCTTTTAAGGTAAATGTGGTTGCTCAAGATATTCGTGTGAACGCATCTCCTGGAGCCGACTAATTGTCCGTTCAAACTGAAATTGAAGCCGCTTTCCTGAATACAGTTTCTCCGGTTCACTTTCTGCTGAAATCACAACCTTTACATTGCGGTCATACAACTCATCAACTAGGTTAATAAAACGCATGGCGAAATCATTTTTCATCTCGTCCATACAAAAAACATTACCAATGAAAACTGTGTGAAAATACTTTGATAGCTCTATGTAATCTGCGGGGGCGCGAGGTAGATCGCAAAGATTTTTAAAGTCGAACCAGACGATTCCATCTGTACACTTCTCAGTTTGTAGTTGCCGGTTTTCTATTTCTATAACTTCCCTTTCGATAATGTCCGAGGTGGCCATCTGTTTAAAAAGGTCATCTAAAATTCGGTCTGCTTCAGAATCAAGTGGGTGGTGGTAAATTTCGGCTTGCTCAAGTTCACGCAACCGATAATCCGTTTCGCTATCGAGCATCATCACATCACAGTTCAGTTTAATCTGCTCAATAGCGGGTAAAAATCGGTCTCTCTGTAATCCATTTTTATACAAGCCATCAGGAGCAATATTAGATGTTGCAACCAACACAATCCCCCGATCAAACAGCTCTGTCATCAACCGTCCGAGCAGCATGGCATCGGTAATGTCAGAAACAAAAAACTCGTCAAAGCAAAGCACTCTGATTTTCTTAGATAGCCGTTCAGCAACGATTTTTAAAGGGTCAACCTCATTTTGAAGTTTTCCTAGCTCCGCATGCACAAATTGCATGAAACGGTGGAAATGGATTCTCTGCTTCTCCTCAAAGGGTAATGAGTCAAAAAAAAGGTCAACCAACCATGTTTTCCCGCGCCCCACTCCACCCCACAGATACAAGCCCTGTACGCTAGCTTGTTCAACTGGCTTTACACGATGTTTGAGCCTACCTAGAAAACCTTTGGGTTCGCTTTCTAGCTCCCCAGTCAACTGTAGGTAGGTTTCATTGAGTTTTTCAACAATGCTAGCTTGCGCATCATCTGGGCTAAAAAGGCCCGACTCGATATCTTTAAGATAACGATCAAGTGGTTTCACGGTCAAAAATCCTCAATTAAACTTAATTCAAAGTAACAGAACGATTCTGTCAATACTTACCGGAAAACCGGGTTATCTTTTGGAAAATCTTGCACATTACTCATAACGCAGATAGCATTTCACTGCTAAACAGCTCTATTGAGCTACGAACCATAGGCCCTATCTGGATAATCACTTATGCGCGTCAACGGATCAACGGCATATTCTACCGTGATCGCTTCTGTAAATAACAGAAATGCGATACCCGTTGCTACGCCTTCGCAATCCCCTCTAGCTGGGGACCAGAAAAAACCTAACGAAACAATACGCGCTTCACAGCAGGAGCAGCAGCCACCTTTATCCGCTACGATTACGACAAATGGCCGCAAAGCAACGCTATCACCTCTTGTTACGGATAAGAACTTACCATCTCAAACCCGAACCGCACTTAATAGCTATGTTAATATTCAGAACCAGCTACACTCTGATGAGCAAGCCTACAATCAACAACTACTCGGCATAGACCTTTTTGCTTAATCTTTTTTCCTCACAAAAATGAAACTCCTTTTTGATTTTTTTCCAATCCTACTCTTTTTTATCGCCTATAAGATTTACGGCATTTACGCTGCGACGATTGTTGCAATCGGCGCATCAGTAATACAGGTTGGCATCTCTTGGTTTCGTCATCGTAAAGTCGAAAATATGCACTTAGTCACCCTAGCGATTATTGCTATTTTTGGTGGCCTTACACTCTACCTCCAAGACGAGATGTTTATTAAGTGGAAACCAACTGTCCTAAACTGGCTATTTGGAATTGTTTTTCTTGGCAGCCAACACATCGGGGAAAAAACCATTGTCGAGCGGATGATGGGCCACAACATGACATTACCAGCTGAAATATGGGCAAAACTAAACCTGAGCTGGGCAGCTTTCTTTATTGCACTTGGCAGCATCAACCTTTATGTACTATATAATTTTGATACTGATACTTGGGTAAACTTCAAACTTTTTGGGATGTTAGGCTTAACGCTTGTTTTTGTAGTAATCCAAGGGGTTTTTCTCTCCCGTCACCTACCTGAAGAAAGTGAAGAGGAGTCATAAATATCATGCTCTATGCCATTATCAGTCAAGACATCAAAAATAGCCTGAATAAACGGCTCAAGGCTCGTCCTGCACACCTTGAGCGCCTGCAGCAACTTCAAAATAAAGGACGGCTCGTTATCGCTGGCCCACACCCAGCAATCGATAGCAATAATCCTGGGGAGGCTGGTTTTAGTGGAAGTTTAGTCGTTGCCGAATTTGAATCTCTTGAAACCGCCCAAACTTGGGCAGACAGCGACCCCTATTTTAAAGCCGGTGTTTATCAATCAGTCCTAGTTAAACCCTTTAAACAGGTATTTCCCTCATGACAGAAAGAAGTGAACGTATTAAAAACAGGCTTGTAGAAACTTTCTCCCCCGAGCATTTTGAAATAATCGATGATAGCCAATCACACGCTGGCCACGCAGGTGTTCAAGAAACCGGTGGGGGTCACTTCTTTGTCACTATTGTCAGCAGCCAATTTGAAGACAAATCACGCGTCCAACGCCATCAACTAATTTATGCCGCTTTAGGCGCAATGATGCAGACCGATATCCATGCGCTCAGCATTAAATCTTTTACCCCAAAAGAATTCTCTCAGAATTAACAGTCACACTTAATCAAACAAAAGGAAAATAGATGAGAAAAACAGCAACCCTGGCCATTTCAGCACTTTCAACGCTGCTTGTTGCAGGCCCAAGCTTCGCCTCAGACACCATTGCAACCGTTAACGGTCAAGCTATTACGCAAACTGATCTACAGTCATATGCTGTACAAAGAGCGCAACGTAGTCGCTCTAAACCAGGCTCTACCTCTCGCGAAATTTTAGTTGAAGAGCTAGTTGGTCAGGAGCTGTTGTACCAAGATGCAAAAAAGCAGAAACTAGAGAATAAACCAGAAGTCGCAGCTCGTTTAAACCGTTTAAAACGCAACTCACTCGCAATGGAAGCAGTGAATCACTTTGTTGAGACCACTAAAATCAGCGACAAAGAATTAAGAGCCACTTATGATGCAAGAATTTCAAAAAGCGATATAACAGAATACAAAGCTCGCCATATTCTTTTAAAGTCCGAAGAAGATGCAAAAGCAGTTGTTAAAGCGCTTGAAGGTGGTGCGAAATTCGAAGAGCTCGCAAAAGAAAAATCAACTGGCCCTTCTGCTCCAAACGGAGGTGATCTTGGGTGGTTTACCGCTAACCGGATGGTTCCGGCCTTTTCGCAAGCAGTGATTGCACTTAAAAAAGGCGAATTTACCAAGAAAGCGATTCAAACACAGTTTGGTTGGCATGTAATTATTCGTGAAGACTCAAGAACAGCTCAACCACCAAAGTTTGAGGCCGTCAAAGAGCAGGTTGAAGGCATGATGAAGCAACAAAAAATTCAAGCCTACATCGGTGACTTGCGTAAAAATGCAAAGATCACAATTGCACAGAAAGAGGATAAAGAGAAAACCTCAAAATAAAAAAGCAGTTTGAAGTGGGGAAAGGAATCCCTCTTCAACCTGAACTATTTGTGCTCAGCCTCTTTTGCCCTCACCCAAAGCAACTCCATCTCATCTAAGCTCATCTCCTCAAGCAATCGATTCTGTTCCTGAGCCTGTTTCTCAACAAAACTAAATCGCTGTTTAAAACGCTGACTTGTCGCTCTCAATGCGGCTTCAGGGTCGACATTAAGCTTTCTCGCCAAATTCGTACAGGCAAACATTAAGTCACCCACTTCATCAAATAGACGTTGTTGACCGCCATTCGACTCAATTTCCGCCCTAACTTCCGCCATTTCCTCTTCTATTTTATCGAATACAGGTTCCACCGAAGGCCAATCAAATCCAACCGTTGCAACCCGTTTTTGCATTTTTACCGCTAATTTTGATGCTGGAAGGTTTTGAGCAAGATCTGACAATAGGCCTTTATTTTCAGGTTCATTATGGCGCTCAAGCAGCTTCTCTTTTTCCCAGTTGGGCTGCTCCTCTTGCCCCGCAAAAACATGCGGGTGCCTTCGAATCATTTTCTCAACCACCGAAGAGACAACATCATTAAAATCGAAAAGAGCTTTCTCTTCGGCCATTCTGGCATGGAATACCACCTGAAACAGGAGATCACCCAATTCACCACGCAGCTCTTTGTAATCTTCTCTCTCAATCGCATCAGCAACTTCATAGGCCTCTTCGATTGTGTACGGAGCTATTGTCTGAAAAGTCTGTTCACGATCCCAAGGGCAACCTGTTTCTGGATCACGCAGGTTTTTCATTATTTCTAACAATGTATCAATTGACATTATTTCTTCCAAAACATCAATTTTCCTGCCAATGTTTTCTCATTATCACTATTTTCCTCAGCATCCTTCATATGGCGGTCAATAAGGTCTTTTAAACTTAAAAACTCAGAAATAGTAACCACCTTTTGGATCTGTTTTTTAAGATTGGGGGCAATATTTTCTTTTTTAAGCACCCCTGCAGCAGATTCATATTCATCAATAAATGCTAGGGGAGATTGGCTAACCATCACATCAAATTGTTCACCAAGTTGCTCACGAACATTTAATATAATTTCATATTCCACATCACCCGTCGTTTTGGGTTCCAACGAATCTGTCCGGCTTCCCAGTGAAAAAGTTCTAATCTTTGCTTTATAGAGTTCAAGCTCTTTGCTGGTGAGATAAGATGAAAGAAAGTCTAATAACCGAATCAATCTATCGTTTCCTCTATCGACTGAAGATACTCTCTTTTCTTGTCTCTTTTCAGAGTAACTGATGCTCGCAACTGCTTTGGGTGTATTGCTTTGATCATTGGAAACAATTGACTTTTCTGGCTTTGAGTCGACAATTACTATTCCTAAATTTCCGATCTGTTCCGCCACTCTTTGGTTCACAAGAATTACAACTTTATTCAGGCCTAGTTTCTCATTCCCAGCGAATTCTATTTCATCTAGAAGGCTTGCCTTTAATGTCAGGTAATCTGTCTGTTCAAGACCTAGATTTTTAACTGCAGCATCAAGGATATTTGTCACTATCTCTTTTTTTTCCTCGTAAAAGAGGATTCTCTGGCTTTTTTCAGTCATGTCAATTTTCCTAAATTGATCTTATCGTTATCCATAAGAATAGGATGATCCCTTTTCAAATGGAACCCATACAAAACAGACAGGCACAAAAAAACCATCCTAATTTTAAGATGGTTTACATTTGGTCGGCGTGAGAGGATTCGAACCTCCGACCCCCACAACCCCATTGTGGTGCGCTACCAAGCTGCGCTACACGCCGTATTTGAGGTTGAGATTATACATTATGAGCCCTCTTGAAGACAGGCGTGATACAGCGTTTATTTAAGGATACTTAGGACATCTTCAAGCTCACCAATCAATTGATGAACAATCTGTTTGCTCTGATTAACATCTTCTTTTACATCTTTCCCTTCAAGGTGGGTGCGCGCGCCACCGATTGTATAACCGTGTTCATACAATAAACCACGAATCTGGCGAATCATCAAAACATCATGACGTTGGTAGTAACGGCGATTGCCACGTCTTTTAACCGGTTTTAACTGTGGGAACTCCTGTTCCCAATAGCGTAAGACATGGGCTTTAACAGCACATAGTTCGCTTACTTCACCAATGGTGAAATATTTCTTTGCTGGGATCGGTGCTAATTCGCTATTGTTACTTGCTTCCAGCATAAGCCTCTACCCTTGATTTTAGTTTTTGGCCGGGACGAAATGTAACAACACGTCTCGCTGTGATAGGAATCTCTTCCCCAGTTTTAGGGTTGCGTCCAGGACGTGGCGTCTTATCTCTTAAATCAAAATTACCAAAACCAGATAACTTAACCTGACCGCCTGATTCCAGAGAGCTTTTTATCTCCTCAAAAAAGCACTCAACAACCTCTTTAGCCTCTCTTTTATTAAGGCCCAATTCATCAAATAATTTTTCAGCAAGATCTGCTTTAGTTACTGCCATTCTTTAATCTCTTAGTTTTGCGTCCAGTTCTTTTTCGAGTGCGTCCAGTGCTTGTGAAACTATAGCATCAATATCAGAATCCACTAGTGTTTTGGAAGAATCCTGTAAAATCAAGCTTAAGGCAACGCTTTTTAGCCCTGATTCTACCCCTTCTCCTCGATAAACGTCAAAGACAATAAGGTCTTTTATTGCCAAATTACCTAAGCCGATTACACAATCACGAAGCGCTCCATAACTAATTGCCTCATCAACAATCACTGCAATATCTCTTCGGACTTGAGGAAATTTAGAGAGTGGCTGAAAGGATGGAATTTTATAATCTGAGATCGCAGACTGCTTTAGCTCAAATAAAAATAGCTGCTTATCAAACCCAAGCTCTTTTTCTAAAACGGGATGCAGCAAACCAATCCAACCAACGACTAAACCCTCTTTATCGACAATCTGTGCTGTTTGGCCTGGATGTAAGGCTGGATGTTTTGCCTCTTCAAAGCGAAAATCTCCACCTTCACCCGATAAATTTAGAATGCTTTCAACATCAGATTTAATATCGTAGAAATTAGCTTCTCTAAGTTTTTCAGCCCACTGCTCTTCGCTCACAGACCCTGTTAGAAGCCCAGCAATGTAGCGCTCCTGAGCAATTCCGCCATTTTCAGGCAGAAATTTAAGCCCAGCCTCAAATATTTGCACCCGCGCCTGCTGCCGATTCAGGTTTCTTTCTGCTGCACGTAAAAGCCCAGCCCAAAGCGTTGTTCTCATCACGGATAGCTCTGATGAAAGTGGGTTCTTAAGCTTAATACCCTCAACAGTTGGAGTGAGTTTCTTCTGCAACTCCTCATCAACAAAACTGTAGGTAATTGCCTCTTGGTACCCTCTATCAACCAGCAGATCGCGAATCCGATCAAGCTCAGTCAATGACTCTGGCTTGCTCTTTAAATCAGAACGCATCATTAGGCTACGGCGTGGTAGTCGATCATATCCATAGACACGCCCCAACTCTTCAATTAGGTCGGCTTCAATTGCAATATCAAACCTGAACCCAGGTGGCGTAATTAGCCAGTGATTCTCCTTTTTCTCAACGGCCATACCTAGCCGGCAAAATATATCTTCAACCTCAGAAGGTTCAATAGCCACACCAAGTAAACGGCTTATACGCTCTTCGCGCAGGCTAATTTCTCTTCGCTCAGCAGCACCGCTCGCTGATTTTGTCTGAATGATTTCACCCGCTTTTCCACCAGCAATTTCAATCAATAAAGCTGTTGCTCGTTCAATTGCTCTTCGTTGCAATTCAGGATCTACTCCGCGCTCGAAGCGATGAGAAGAGTCGGTATGCAAACCATACTTTCTAGCCTTGCCCATCATTGCTAAAGGGCTAAAAAAGGCACATTCTAAAAATATCGTGGTTGTTGATGAAGAGACCGCAGAACCAGCCCCCCCCATAATCCCAGCTAACGCAAGTGGTGCCGATTCATCAGCAATAACCAACGTCTCTTTATCAAGCACAATTTCCTGATCGTTCAGCAATAGCAATTTCTCGCCATCACGCCCCATTCGTACAGTAATCCCACCAGACAATTTCTCTGTATCAAAAGCATGTAAAGGCTGGCCTAACTCTAACAATACATAGTTCGTAACATCAACAACCGGCCCGAGGCTTCTAAGCCCAGCTCGGCGCAGCCGCTCTTGCATCCACAACGATGTTTGTGAAGACGCATCCACACCATCTATGACTCTACCTAAATAGACAGGGCAAAGATCAGCTTCTTCAATAGAGACCGGTATAGAGTGGTTGGTTTCAATTTCCGCTTCAGCAACCTTTACAAACTGGCAGTCTATTTTATTGAGCAATCCTACCTCACGGGCTACACCTTCAAGACTGAGGCAATCAGCACGGTTAGGTGTTAGATCAACTTCAATAATGTTGTCATCAAGCTCAAGATAGTCTCTGATATCCTTCCCGACAGGTGCGTCAGCAGGCAAAACCATCAGGCCATCAGCACTCTCGGCCATTCCCAGCTCTTTATCTGAGCAGAGCATACCGAAAGATTCAACACCTCTTAGCTTTGACTTTTTGATTTTAAAATTGCCAGGCAGAACCGCGCCAATCAAAGCCAAGGGAACTTTCATCCCAACTGTTACATTGCGGGCACCACAAACAATTTGGAGCTGCTCTGCTCCACTAGACACTTTACAAACTTGTAGTTTATCTGCATCTGGATGAGGGGCGATCTCGACAACCTCACCCACCACAATATTGCTAAAATCAGCCGCAGCAGGTTCAACACCTTCCACTTCCAATCCCGCCATTGTTAACTGCTCTACAAGCTTCTCTGTATCAATAGAAGGATTTACAACTTCTCTAAGCCAAGCTTCACTGAAATGCATGGGAATCTTCCATTAAAAAATTAATTAAACTGCCTTAAGAAGTTAAGGTCATTTTCAAAAAACAATCTTAAGTCGTTGATTCCATAGCGTAACATAGCCAGTCTCTCAACACCCATACCGAAAGCAAAGCCGGTAAATTTCTCTCCATCAATATCTACTGACTTAAAAACTTCAGGGTGAATCATTCCGCAACCAAGCACCTCTAGCCAACCAGTATGACTGCAGACTCGACAGCCCTTCCCTTCACACATAACGCATTCGATATCGACTTCAGCCGATGGCTCCGTAAAAGGAAAATAAGAGGGCCTAAAACGCACCTCAATATCTTTTTCAAAAAATAGTGTCAGGAATTCATAAATGACACCTTTTAGATCGGCGAAACTGGCATCTTTATCGACCAAAAATCCCTCTACCTGATGAAACATAGGTGTATGCGTTAGATCAGAATCACAGCGATAGACACGACCCGGTGCAATCACCTTAAAAGGCGGTTCACTATTCTCCATTGCTCGAATCTGCACGGGTGAAGTATGCGTTCTTAAAAGCGTGTGCTCATCGAAATAGAAAGTGTCATGCATCGCGCGTGCAGGGTGATGCGCGGGGATATTGAGTGCTTCGAAGTTATGATAGTCGTCCTCAATTTCTGGGCCTTCAGCAACTTCAAAACCAACGCTTGCAAAGATCTGGCTAATCCGACGCATTGTTTTGGTGACAGGATGTATACCACCCGATCTTTTTCCATTGCCGGGTAAAGTCACATCGATTTTTTCGCTCGCTAGCTTTTCTTCAAGCTGGGCAGTTAAAAGGGCCTCTTTTCGAGATTCAAGTTCTGTTTGAAAGCTACGCTTTGCATCGTTAATAGCCTGCCCAGCAGCTGGACGTTCTTCAGCTGAGAGCCCACCGAGTGTCTTCATTCTTTGGGTAAAAAGCCCTTTTTTTCCCAAATATTGAACCCTGATCTCATCAACTTTCTTAAGGTCAGTCACCTGGGCCAGCTGAGCAACCGCTTGATCGACTATTTCTTGGAGAGATTTATCCACTTTCGCCTACTTATCACTATTTACGGGGTAGATATAGGCAAAAAAGGAGAGAACCGAACAAACGGAGTCTCTCCTTCTTTGCTAAAGACAAAGGGGGTTAACTTAACCCTGAGCTACTTTTGCTAATTCAGCAAATGCCTCTTTGTCATAAACTGCAATATCTGCTAGAACTTTGCGATCTAACTCAACTGCTGCTTTTTTCAAACCATTCATGAAGCGACTGTAAGAGATACCACACTCACGTGCAGCAGCATTAATTCTAACAATCCACAACGCGCGAAACTGGCGTTTTCTCTGACGGCGGTCACGATAAGCATATTGACCAGCTTTGATAACAGCCTGTTTTGCTACACGATAAACGCGACTACGAGCACCATAATAGCCTCTAGCCTGTTTTAAAACCTTTTTGTGCCGTGCCCTTGCGGTAACACCACGTTTTACTCTTGGCATCTCTTAAACCTCTTAACTTAAATCTAATTTACCCCCGAAGGGTATAACTCTCATTGAAGCGATGAACCCGCTTCAATTCGGCTTTAGCCGTATGGCATCATGCGTGAAGCCATACGCAGATCCGAACTATGGATCATTGCCGCTTTACGCAACTGTCTTTTTCTCTTCGTACTTTTCTTAGTCAGGATATGACGACGATGAGACTGTCCACATTTAATTCCACCTGATGCAGTCTTTCTAAAGCGTTTTGCTGCACCACGGTTTGTTTTCATCTTTGGCATTCTTCAATACTCCACTAATAAACTATTTCTTTTTCCTTGGAGACATCACCATCACCATTTGGCGACCCTCCATCTTTGGAAACTGCTCAACGGCAGCCAACTCTTCAAGATCTTTTTCTATTCGCTTCAGCAATTCCATGCCAAGCTCTCTGTGAGCCATTTCCCGACCTCTAAAACGAACTGTTATTTTTGCTTTATCACCACCCTCTAAAAAGCGGGTTAGGTTACGCAATTTTACATCGTAATCGCCTTGATCGGTCCCTGGTCTGAATTTAACTTCCTTGACCTGAATCTGCTTCTGTTTCTTCTTTGCAATCTGAAGACGTTTAGCCTCTTCAAACTTAAACTTCCCATAGTCCATAATGCGACAAACGGGTGGCTCAGCATGAGGTGAGATTTCAACAAGATCCAGACCAGCATCATATGCAATTTGCAAAGCTTCTCTTGAAGCAACAATACCTGCCTGCTCCCCATCAGCACCAATCAGCCTAACTCTCGGGACTTTAATTTCCCCGTTTAGGCGCACTTCTTTCTTAGCGATTCTTTAATCCTCCATCTTTATTCATTCGGCGGCCTCATTTACGCGCTGCTTGATATCGCTAACAAGCCGATCACTAAATTCTTCAA
>DEIG01000002.1:32870-207882 GCA_002352345.1 Methylococcaceae bacterium UBA2780 | reverse complement strand
AATTAGAAGATAAGGCACACGCTGCATTGAGTGACCCCTAATTTTAAATCCGATCTTCTCATTTCTCAAGTCTGTTTTGACTCGAATTCCTTGTTTTTGAAGGATTCCTGCAATTTTTTCTGCATATTCGGCGTGTCGGTCGGCAATATTCATAATGACAACTTGAATTGGCGCCAACCAAACCGGAAAGGTTCCCGCATGCTCTTCAATCAAAATCCCGATAAAACGCTCAAGCGAACCAAGAATTGCCCGATGCAACATGACCGGTACTTTTTTGCTGCCATCTTCTGCAATATATTGTGCATCAAGACGGCCTGGCATAGAAAAGTCGACCTGTATCGTTCCACACTGCCAAACACGACCCAAACAGTCTTTAAGTGAAAACTCTATCTTTGGTCCGTAAAAGGCGCCTTCGCCCGGCTGCAGATCCCAATCTAGCTTTTTATTATTAAGCGCTAGCTCGAGTGCCTGCTCGGCTTTATCCCAAACCGCATCATCACCCACTCTATTTTCAGGGCGAGTCGAGAGCTTAACAATCACTTCATCAAAGCCAAAGTCCTTATAAACAGCGAATAGCATCTCAATAAATTCTGAGACCTCATCCTGTATTTGCTCTTCTGTACAAAAGATATGCGCATCATCCTGCACAAAGTTTCGCACGCGCATCAATCCATGAAGCGTCCCTGAAGGCTCGTTACGGTGACATGAACCAAACTCTGCCATTCTAATAGGCAGATCACGGTAACTTTTTATGCCTTGATTATATATTTGGATATGACACGGGCAGTTCATCGGTTTAACAGCATAATCCCGATGTTCTGAGTGGGTAGTGAAAATCATTTCACCAAACTTATCCCAGTGCCCTGACTTCTCCCACAGACTCCGGTCAACAACTTGCGGTGTTTTCACCTCAATATATTCATGCTTACGTAATACTTCACGAATATACTGCTCAACCTCTTGGTAAATCTTCCAACCATTATCGTGCCAAAAGATCATCCCCGGTGCCTCTTCCTGCATATGGAAAAGGTCTAGAGATTTGGCTAATTTACGATGATCACGCTTTTCTGCCTCTGCAAGACGGAACAGATAGGCTTTGAGTTCTTTTTTATTCGCCCATGCTGTGCCGTAAATCCGTTGCAGCATTTCGTTATTGGAATCCCCACGCCAATAAGCTCCAGCAATTTTCATTAATTTGAAAACCGGCAATTTCCCCGTATCCGGAACATGAGGGCCGCGACACAGATCGGTAAAGTCGCCCTGCTTATAGAGAGAAAGTGCTTCGTTAGAGGGGATTGACTCGATTATCTCAGCTTTATAGGTCTCGCCTGCGTCACGAAAAAAGCTAACCGCCTCATCCCGTGAAAGAACTGATCGCTCAACCTTTAAAGATTGCTTAACCAGCTCATGCATTTTTGCCTCAATTGCCTCAAGGTCTTCAGGTGTGAAGGAGCGCTCGTAAGAGAAGTCGTAGAAAAACCCATCTTCAATCACGGGACCAATTGTCACCTGAGCAGATGGGTAAAGTATCTTCACCGCTTGCGCCATCAAATGAGCCGTTGAATGACGGATAACTTCCAATGCAGCTTCGTCACGTACCGTAACAATTTGAAGCGCTGAGTCCTTATCCAACAGAGTTGACGTATCGACTAGCTCCCCATCGACTTTACCTGCGATAGCAGCCTTTCCAAGCCCTGGGCCAATATCGGTTGCAACCTGTTCAATTGTAACAGGCCCTGAATATTCTCTTTGACTACCGTCTGGCAATGTAATGATAGGCATTTGAATCCTTCACTCCGCCCACAAACACTAAGGGGCATAAACAAAAAATGCACCGATCACAAAATCCTTGAATCAGAATCTGCGTACAGTGCATCTCTTTTAAATTTGGTAGGCGCGAGTGGATTCGAACCACCGACCCCCACCATGTCAAGGTGGTGCTCTAACCAACTGAGCTACGCGCCTGCTATAACTACTAACAGTAGCCCAGCATTATATCCCACTTATCTTTTTTTGCACAACAGAATATGTCCGTTTTTTAGGCGCCAATTGCCTGCTTTTGCATCTCCTCAATCTCATCACGAACACGAGCTGCCGCTTCAAACTCAAGATCCTTTGCATGCTGGTACATTTTTACCTCAAGTTTTTGAACCATTTTCGCCAACTCTTTTGGTGATGCGTTCATATATGCCGGCACTTTTTCGGCAACTTGATCAAAACCCCCTCCGGGTATTCCACTTTCCAAAATGTCAGCAATCGATTTTTTAATCGTTTTCGGCTCAATACCAAGCTTTTTATTATGCGCAATCTGCTTTTCCCTACGCCGCTCAGTCTCATCAATCACTTGCGCCATCGACCTTGTGATTTTATCCGCATAAAGAATCGCAAGCCCTTTTGCATTACGCGCAGCACGCCCAATTGTCTGAATCATCGAAACTGCTGAACGCAAAAAACCCTCTTTATCGGCATCAAGAATTGCGACCAGCGTCACCTCAGGAATATCTAAACCCTCCCTTAATAGATTGATCCCCACCACCACATCAAATTTCCCCAACCGCAAATCCCGAATAATCTCCACCCTCTCAACAGTATCAATATCAGAATGTAGATAGCGCACTCTAACGCCGTGCTCCATCAAATACTCGGTCAAGTCCTCTGACATTCGCTTGGTTAATGTTGTCACCAAAACACGCTCATCAATCGCTGCACGTCTGTTAATCTCTGACAATAGATCATCAACTTGAGTTGTTGCTGGACGCACCTCAATCACTGGATCCAAGAGACCTGTTGGTCTAACCACCTGCTCAACTATCACTCCAGAGTGCTCTTTTTCGTAAACGCTCGGAGTTGCCGAGACATATATACGTTGAGGCGCGCGCAAAGCAAACTCATCAAACCGCAGCGGCCTGTTATCAAGAGCGGAGGGGAGCCTGAAACCAAAATTAACCAAGGTCTCCTTCCGTGAGCGATCGCCTTTATACATTGCACCTAGTTGGGGAATCGTTACATGGCTTTCATCAACAATAATCATCGCCCCTTCTGGAATGTAATCAAACAGTGTTGGAGGCGGTTCGCCCGGTTTGCGCCCAGAAAGGTAGCGAGAGTAATTTTCAATGCCCGAGCAATAACCTAGCTCCAGAATCATCTCAATATCAAAGCGCGTTCGCTGCTCAAGCCGCTGAGCCTCCACCAGTTTGTCTATTGAGCGTAACTGCTCAAGCCTCTCCTTTAGCTCTTCCTTAATATAATCGACCGCTTTAAGCAGCCGTTCACGGGGAGTTACATAATGACTTTTCGGATAGATGGTATAACGCGGTAAACGCCTAATGATCTCGCCCGTAAGTGGGTCAAATAGAGATAAACGTTCAACCTCATCATCAAACAACTCTATCCTGAGCGCCTCTTTATCAGACTCAGCCGGAAAAACATCAATCACCTCGCCTCGAACGCGATAAGTAGCCCTCCGCAATTCAAGATCATTCCGTGTATATTGCATCTCTGCCAGACGCCGCAGAATTTTGCGCTGATCGATCATATCTCCACGGGTCAGATGAAGATTCATACTAAAATAGGCCTCGGGATCACCTAGACCATAGATACAAGAGACCGTCGCAACAACGATGACATCTTTCCGCTCCATCATCGCTTTTGTCGCAGAAAGTCGCATCTGCTCAATATGCTCATTCAGCGATGCATCTTTCTCAATAAATGTATCCGATGCTGGAACGTAAGCTTCAGGCTGATAATAATCATAATAAGAGACAAAATACTCCACCGCATTTTCAGGAAAAAACTCCTTCATCTCCCCATACAGCTGTGCAGCAAGCGTTTTGTTTGGCGCAAGAATTAATGCCGGGCGCTGCGTTTGCGAAAGCACATTGGCGACTGTATAAGTCTTACCTGAACCGGTGACGCCTAAGAGGGTTTGGTGAAGCTCACCTGCATCCAACCCTTCAATTAGCCGCCGAATCGCCTCGGGTTGATCGCCCGCCGGTTCAAATTCACTCTGTAGTGATAATTTTTTACTCATTAGATATTTAGAGAAAGATTCAGATTTAGTATAATTACGTAGTTCAATGCCCACATTAAAATTTAGGGCAAAATAATCCAACGGAAAAAAAGATGAGCCTACAACTTTCTGATCGTGTAAACAAAGTAAAACCTTCACCAACTCTTGCTGTTGGTGCTCGTGCCGCAGAAATGCGTGCTGCCGGAAAAGATGTTATCGGCCTCGGTGCAGGCGAACCTGATTTCGACACCCCAGACCACATTAAACAAGCTGCTATAGAAGCAATTGATAACGGCTTTACAAAATACACAGCGGTTGATGGCACACCTGAACTTAAAAAGGCCATTATCAACAAGTTCCATAATGACAATGGATTGACCTATACAGCAGATCAGATTCTAGTCTCATCAGGTGGTAAACAGAGCTTTTTTAATTTAGCACAAGCACTTCTTAATCCAGGTGACGAGGTTATCATCCCCTCACCTTATTGGGTCTCTTACCCAGACATGGTTCTACTCGCCGATGGCCTGCCCGTTATTGTTGAAGCGGATCAGTCTCAAAACTTTAAACTTACCCCAGATCAACTTCGCGGTGCAATTACAGATAAAACCAAGCTATTTGTCATCAACAGTCCATCTAACCCGACTGGCGTTGCTTACACACTAGAGGAGCTAAAAGCACTTGGAGAGGTATTAAAAGACTACCCCAATGTTATTATCGCCACCGATGACATGTATGAGCATATCGTCTGGGAAGGCATTAAGTTCTGCAATATCTTAAATGCCTGCCCAGAACTTTATGACAGAACGCTTGTTCTAAATGGCGTTTCAAAAGCCTACTCTATGACCGGCTGGAGAATCGGTTATGCTGGGGGGCCAGCAGCCATCATCAAAGCGATGAAAAAGATTCAATCTCAGAGCACATCTAACCCAGCCTCAATCTCTCAGGTTGCGGCACAAGCTGCGCTAGAAGGTGACCAAAGCTGTATTCAAGAAATGCTCAAAGCATTCAAAGCACGCCATGACTATGTCTTAGGTGAGCTAAATGCAATAGAGGGTATCGAATGCCTGCCTTCAGATGGAACATTCTACCTTTTCCCAAATATAACAGGGCTATACAAGCAGCTTGATGGTATTGAAGATGATGTCGCCATTGCTGAATATTTTATTGAAGGCGCCGGTGTTGCACTTGTCCCTGGATCTGCCTTTGGCTGCCAGGGCCACCTGCGTATTTCCATTGCAACCAGCATGGAAAACCTCGTCGTTGCAATTAGTCGAATAAAAGAGGCACTTTCAGCTTGACCAGTGCCTGAGGCGAACGTATTATACGCGCCTCAATTAGCTATTCCCCTGTAGCTCAGTTGGTAGAGCAGATGACTGTTAATCATCTTGTCAGAGGTTCGAGCCCTCTCGGGGGAGCCATATACAGCAAGGCCTTCAGCGTTTATTCGCTGAAGGCCTTTTTGTTTGGGTTAAACTTTTTCAGCTTCAGAATTAGCGGTCACTAAGCAGAAAGCGAACAACAAAATCAGGCTCGATCGATTTTAGTCTTATCTTGATACAACCGAGGCTTCCATCCCCTCCTTTTCCTTCGAGCCTGCAAGACGATTTAGCTGCTTTTTAACCTTGCCTTTAAAATATAAGTCTCCAAATACCCTAGCATTATTCATCGCTCACCTGATTCCAGATAGCATCTTTCTGCCATACAGCTAACGAATAAATCGCAATAAACCCTTTCCCACGCTTCAGCTTTAGGAGCAAATTTCAGAAAAAACAATAAAGCGAGGTTAAATTGATTTTGAAATCATCCTCTGCGACCAGATCTGCCTCCGCCACGCCGGTCCGAACGCTTTTCTCCTCGCCCTTTCCTTACAACCCTTGAAACCTCCTTTCTATGCCCCTCACCCCGATCACCTTTTTCCTGTTCCATTCCTGCATAGTCAAAAAGGCTTCTGATCTCTTTATCGGTCATTTCGTAGTAACGACCTGTTCTAAGCCCTTTGGGCAGAAAGATCGGCCCATGCCGCACACGTTGCAGACGGCTGACGGTTAACCCCTGAGATTCCCAAAGCCTTCTAACAATCCGGTTCCGCCCTTCCATAATGACCACTTTGTACCAACGATTAGCACCCTCTCCCTCCTCGGGAACAATATCGGTAAACTTCGCCAGACCATCTTCCAGTTCAACCCCTTTTTTGAGGTTCTCCAGTATTTCATCGGTCACCTCGCCTAGAATTCTGACCCCATATTCACGGTCAACCTCTTGAGAGGGATGCATCAGGCGATTTGCCAGTTCGCCATTGGTTGTCATAATCATTAAACCAAGTGTATTGATATCTAACCGGCCTACGGCTATCCAGCGGCCGGCAGCCAGTTTAGGTAGGTGCTTGAAGATTGTTTCTCGCCCTTCTGGATCTTTTCTTGTAACTACCTGCCCTGCCGGTTTGTTGTAGATAATGACACGAGTCGGTGCGAGTAGTTTTCTCGCCAGATTAACTGGGCGACCGCGGACTCTCACCTCATCTTCTGGGAAGATTCGGTCACCTAATCCAACCTCTTTGCCATTAACACGAATCAAACCTTCTCTGATCCAACCCTCAATCTCGCGACGTGAACCAAGCCCAGCATGCGCGAGTAGTTTTTGAACTCTTTCCCCAACCGCCGCCTGCTCTATTTTAGTTGGAGCCTCTCCTTCATTTGTCTCTGGTGTGCTTTTTTGATCTGGTTCATTTGTCTTTTTCATTTTTCTGTCTGTTTTGTCTCTATTGTCTGCAGTTCATCCAAAAGCCTAACTTCGGATAGCGGTGGTAATTGTTCTAGGTTTTTTAAATTAAAGTGGTCAAGAAACTGCTTTGTTGTTGCGTAAAGCGTTGGCCTGCCGGGTACCTCTTTATGTCCAACGGATCGGATCCATTCTCGCTCAAGCAGTGTATGAATGATATTAGAGCTTACGCTTACTCCTCTTATCTCTTCAATTTCACCCCGTGTTGTCGGCTGTTTGTAAGCAATAATAGAAAGCGTCTCTAACAATGCTCGCGAGTATTTTTGTGGCTTTTCTGAAAGAAGCCGAGAAACCCAAGGTGCAGCCTGACTGCGCACTTGGAAGCGGTAGCCACCGGCCACTTCGACCAGCTCGATTGGCCGCGCTTGATAACTCTTTTGAATCTGATTGATAGCATCTCGTAGCTCTCTTTTGTTTGGAAAAGCATCCTCCCCAAGAATCTCCTGCAACTGCTGGAGATTAAGCGGTTTTTTGGCTGCAAACAGCACCGCTTCAACAATATCATTAACTTCCATCTTTTATGCTGTCGGGCTTGTAACCCATAGCTCCGCTAAAGGTTCTGCTTGTGTGATTTCTATCATCCCCTCTTTGCAAAGCTCTAACATTGCAAGCAAAGAGACGACCGCTCCCAGCTTGCCCTCTTCTGGTCTAAAGAAATCAACAAATGCGATAAAATCAGCTTCACTGTCTCTTAATAACGCAAGTACTGCTGTCATCCTCTCTCGAACCGACAACGGTTCCTGCTTGATTTGATGATGCCCCAAACGTTCTACTCGAATTAATACTGACTTAAACGCTAAAAGCAGCTCATTCAGCTCAACAACCGGTTTAGGCTGCTCTACTTCGATCTGGTTCAGACCAACACTCAGTTCAAACAGCTCTCTTTCCAAGCGAGGTAGCTCATCAATCTCAATCGCGGCTTTTTTAAAGCATTCGTACTCTTGAAGGCGGCGAATCAAATCATTACGTGGATCATCTGACTCCTCTTCATTTGTTGATGCGCGAGGCATCAATATACGTGACTTAATCTCTGTCAACATTGCAGCCATCACCAAATACTCTGCAGCCAATTCAATTTTTAGAGAACTCATCATATCTATATAACTAATGTACTGCCGCGTAATATCGGCAACAGGAATATCGAGAATATTAAGATTCTGCCGCTTAATTAAATAGAGTAAAAGGTCGAGAGGCCCTTCAAAAGTTTCGAGAAAAATCTCAAGCGCATCGGGAGGGATATAGAGATCTTCAGGCAGCTCTCTAACCGGTTCACCTTCAACAACGGCGAACCGGTCGGCAGAATCGAGTTGTTCGTTTGACTCTGCCATCGGCTTATCTTATTTGTATGCAAGCCCCATCGCCTGCCTCACCTCTTCCATCGTATCACGCGCACAATCTCTTGCCGCCTCACTACCTTCAGCAATAATGGTACCGACCAGCTCCGGTTGCTCTTCATATTCGCGCGCACGCTCTTGAAGTGGTTTTAACTCACTAAGCACCGCTTCAATAACAGGCTGTTTACAGTCGATACAACCAATGCCGGCGCTCTTACATCCTTCTACAACCCAATTTTGAGTGCTTTCATCCGAGTATATTTCATGAAACTGCCAAACAGGGCAGTTAGCGGGATCGCCTGGATCGGTACGGCGCACGCGTGCTGTATCGGTCGGCATTGTCCGCAGTTTTTTCTCAAGCGCTTCTGGATCATCCCGTAGCGCAATCGTATTGCCATATGATTTAGACATTTTCTGACCATCTAAACCGGGCATTTTTGAAGCCTTAGTCAGTAGTGACTGTGGTTCAGGCAGAATCACGCGACCACTTCCTTCTAGAAACCCGAATAATCTTTCACGATCACCAACCGTTATGTTTTGCTGCGACTCAAGCAGTGCTTGCGCGACACTCAATGCCTCTTGATCACCCTCTTCTTGATATTTTTTCCTAAGACTCTTGTAGAGCTTCGCATTTTTCTTGCCCATCTTTTTGATGGCAGCTTCCGCCTTCTCTTCAAAACCGGCTTCGCGACCATAAATATGGTTAAAACGTCTGGCCACTTCGCGGGTTAATTCGACATGCGCCACCTGATCTTCCCCAACAGGAACAAGCCCCGCCTTATACATCAGGATATCTGCGCTTTGTAACAGCGGATAGCCAAGAAAACCGTATGTTGCAAGATCTTTCTCTTTTAGCTTTTCTTGCTGATCTTTATAGCTAGGAACCCTCTCTAGCCAACCCAAAGGGGTCATCATCGACAATAAAAGATGCAGTTCCGCATGCTCAGGCACTCGAGACTGAACAAAGATTTTTGCCAAACCTTGGTTCACCCCAGCAGCCAACCAATCGATTACCATGTCGTTGACGCTTTTTTCAATAATCGAAGGATCTTCGTAATGGGTTGTTAGGGCATGCCAATCGGCTACAAAGAAAAAGCACTCGTACTCATTTTGCAGCTCAACCCAGTTCTTAAGCACTCCGTGGTAGTGACCAAGGTGCAAACGTCCTGTAGGGCGCATTCCAGATAGAACACGTTGATATTGTGAGGGGACAGATTCCAAGGGTTATTCTCCAAATTTAAATGAATCAAATTCCAGCAAATGAAAAAAGAAGTTTTTGTAGCCAATAGACTGGTGGACCGAGTAATAGACTCAAACCACCAAAATAGATGAGTGCCACCAAGATCATAAAGCCATACGGCTCAAGGCGGTTTAATTTATAGGCAAGTGGCCCAGGTAAAAAACCAGCCAGAACTCTACCACCATCGAGTGGTGGAATGGGTAACAGGTTCAGCATCATCAAGAAAATATTGATCGAGATTCCAGCACTGCCCATATAGATCAAAGGCATACCGATTGCCTCTTGCTCACCGACAAAAAGCGCACCAACTCGAATCACAATTGCCCAGAACACAGCCATTAGCAAGTTTGCAGCCGGCCCAGCTATTGCGACAATTGCCATATCACGCTTTGGGTTACCTAGGTTGCGAGCATTAACCGGCACCGGTTTTGCCCAGCCAAAGACAAAACCACCCATCAACAGTAAAATACCAGGCACCAAAATTGTTCCGACTGGATCGATATGTTTTAGAGGGTTAAGCGTTAAGCGACCCAACATCTGAGCGGTCCGATCACCAAACTGTTTAGCAACCCAACCGTGCGCGACCTCGTGAACCGTAATCGCAAACAGTACAGGTAATACCCAGACTGCAAAAAGTTGCATTGAGGAGAGATTATTCATGGCGAAAGATTATATCGGAAAAGGGCTCTTCAATCGCTAGCTTAGCATTTCAGCAATACCCACACCTTGCCTCACAATCTCTGCATCACCATCAACCATCGATATAATGGTCGTCGGCTCATAAGCGATGTCGCCCGCATCAATAATCAGGTCGACCTCATGCTCAATTCGATCTCGAATCTCGTATGGATCACTCATTGAGGCTTCACCATCGGGCAAAATCAAGGTGGTACTAAATAGTGGCTCGCCTAATTCTTGCAAAAGAGCTTGAGCGACAGGATGATTTGGAATTCTCAGCCCAACACTCTTTCTTTTCGGGTGCATCAGCCGCTTTGGGACCTCTTTGGTCGCTTTTAGCACAAAGGTAAATGGGCCTGGGGTGAGCGATTTAATGAGCCTGAAAGAGTCATTTCCCACTTTTGCAAAGTTAGAGAGCTCTGTCAGATCACTGCAGATCAGGGTGAAGTTATGCTTATCATCAAGACGCCGGATCGCGCGAATCCGATCAAGCGCCCGCTTATCTCCAAGATGGCAGCCTAGTGCATAGGAAGAGTCAGTTGGGAAGACCACTACTCCACCTTTATTGATAATCTCTACCGCCCGACGAATAAGTCGCTGCTGAGGGTTATGTGGATGTATTTCAAAAAATTGTGACATTATCTCTACCGCTGTTCTCTAGCTTCTTGCTGCTCAACTTTTGTTTTCGCAACTTTCTCTCTTAAATAAACCGGCTGTGCCAACTCTGCCGAAACAGCTTGCCCTTTTTCAAAGCCGATCGCTGCCAACCGTGCAATTGAACCGGCTCTTGGCAAACAGTCAATAATTGTTTTTTTTACTTGATCTTGCCCAACCCGGCTCAACAAAAGCTCTTGATGGCTACCCCATCCAGAGCCGATTGCTGTACCAACAACCCCTTCCGGAACGGCCACATTTTCTGCACAACAGACCTGTTCCGCAACCATTGGCATCACCAATTCTGATTCGCTAAATTGGTAAACTCCCCAATAAACCTCATCGAGTCGAGCATCAAAAGCAGGGAAGAAGTAATCACCACCAACCTCATCGCGTGCCTGTAGTGCGATTGCTGCAAGCGTAGAGATCGGGACAACCGGTAAATTAGCACCAAAAGCGAGTCCCTGAATCACCCCTGCAGCAATGCGCAAACCGGTAAATGAGCCTGGACCACGACCAAAAGCAAGCGCATCAAGATCACTCAGTGCCAGCTTTGAGTCATCCATAATTGACTCAATCGTCTGCAAAACAAGCTTTCCATGCTGACGCGGTGCCAAGCGGAAATCTTCAATCACTTCACCATCAAGGTAAAGTGCCACTGAGCAGGCTTCACTCGATGTTTCAATTGCGAGCAGTTTCAACTTCTAGCTCCTCATTTTCATTTGTAAAGAATTGTTCTACATCACTGATATCACGAGTTCTCTTCATGTTTGGCAAGCTATCAAGAAATTTTTGCCCGTAAGCTGATTTGAGCAAACGCGGATCACAAAACATAAACACGCCCTGGTCCTCTTCATCACGAATAAGCCGCCCGACGCCTTGTTTAAGTGCAATCGCGGCCTGTGGGACCTGCCAAGACATAAATGGATTTTGCCCCTGCTTTTTAAGTGCATCGAGGCGCGCACTAAGCACCGGATCACCCGGCGAAGCAAAAGGGAGTTTATCAATAATCACGCAAGAGAGTACCGCGCCTCGCATATCCACTCCCTCCCAAAAACTTGAGGTTCCCAGCAAGATTGCATTACCCGCCTCTCTAAATTGATCTAGGAGTGACTGCTTGGGCTGATCCCCCTGTATCAGCAACGGGAAATCTAGTCGTCCAGAAAGAATTTCTGCAGCTTCTCGCAACGCTCGGTGGCTGGTGAAAAGAAAAAATGCCCGTCCTCTGCTTGCCTCTAAAACAGGGATTGCCTCTTCTACAATATGTTTAGTAAACCCTGGGGTCGACGGCATCGGCAGTCCCTTTGGGTGGTAAAAAAGCGACTGATTCGGATAATCAAATGGGCTATCCCACTGTTCAGATCTTACCTTCTCAATCCCGATACTTTTTGCGAAGTGGTCAAATTGCCCAGCTACGGACAAGGTTGCTGAAGTGAAAATCCAGCTTTGATTCGGCAAGTTCAACTGCTCACCAATGGAGCTTGCAACATCGAGAGGTGTTCTCGAAAGCGTAAATGTTTTGCGATAGGTTTCGAACCACCTAATCCACTGCAGGTCATCTGCGTCATTGAGGCTTTTTAATTCAAGACGAAAATCATCACTTCTTTTCCAGCAAGACTCCAATCCTTTGGTGTGTGCGGCAAAAGGTTTCAGCTGTTTTTCGACCTCCTCAACAAAACTGCATAGTTTCTCAAAAGCTTTTTGGAGTGAGGGAACATTACTAATTTCTTGCCAACTGCCACGTCGAGGGTTATCCCCAAAGAGCAATCTAAACGCGGCCACTTCACTTTCTATCTGCTCTGCCAATGTAGGTAGCTGAGCAATACTGCTCGCCTCCCCTCCATATTCCGTTTTAAGGTCCTTCGCCAACTCAAGAAGCTGCCTTGCACTCACCGAATGACCTAAAAACTGTGAAGCCACTTCGGCAACTTGGTGTGCCTCGTCACAAATCACCACCTCGGCTTCTGGCAATAACTCGCCAAACCCACCCTCTTTCAATTTCCAGTCAGCGCACAATAGATGGTGGTTGATCACCAATAGGTCAGCCTCTTGAGCCTTACGGCGCGCCTTAACAAGGTAACAGTCGTCATAGACAGGGCAATCTTGGCCGAGACAGTTATCAACCGTTGAGGTAACTTGTGGCCAAATCGTTGAAGTTTCAGAAACTGAAGTGACATCGCTCACATCACCCGTCATCGTCCTATGTGACCAACGCTCAATTTTATTTAAAGCGACAGCATCTGCACGATTAAAACCCAATGTAGATTCAAGTGCATTCTCCATCCGAAACTGGCAAAGATAGTTACTTCGGCCTTTTAACAGCGCTGCTTTAAAAGGCACTTCTAGAATTTTTCGTATTGAAGGAATATCTTTACTAAACAATTGATCCTGGAGGTTTTTTGTACCCGTTGAAACGATTACCTTTTTACCAGAAATGATTGCCGGCAAAAGATAGGCGTACGTTTTACCTGTACCTGTGCCCGCCTCTGCAATCAGATGTTCGGACAGTTCAATTGATTCCAACACCGCCTCAGCCATTTCCAATTGTGCCGGGCGGAAAGAGTAGCCTTCGATATTTTCTGCTAACAGGCCATCTGGCCCGAGTATTTCAGTAAGATTCTCCATCTAGATTAACGCTCCAGACCATCTTCTTTAGTCCAGCGTAGCTCACCAATAATGCGAAAGCGGGCGACAGAAAGCGCTCCTCTTTTTTTCTGGCTTTGGCTCGGCTTATCAATCACTTCTAGCAGCTCTTCGCGCCCGGCTTCATAAATCTCAAACGGTTCATAGTCTTCATTGAGTAAAACAAGAACAACGCTATCCCACTCTTGATTACTTTTTATTTGCCCGATTCGCTGCCCTTTTTTTGATTCATCAAAAATAGTGCGCGCCTTAATCTGAATCCGTTTTCCCTCTTTGTCTAAAGCATCATATCCCTTTGATCGATCCTCGCAGAGCGTTAATTCAAGCAAATGAGCTGCATCATTCTCTGCTATTTCATTGCTAATTCCCGGCAATGTTTTCCCTGTCGCCTGGCGGTAATCTTTCGCCAGCATCCGCGCCTGTGAAATCAGTTTTTGCATTGAGTAGATGGCCATTAGCTCGATCTCAAATTATTAAGTTATCTAAACTACTTTAATATCTTAGCTTTTTGGCTGGCTAAATTAGCCTCTTTTATCTTGCCTTGCTGCTTGAGTGCACCAGCAATTACCAACCAATTGCTCGACTGCAGCGGCCGATTTGTCCCACTCTTTATCAATGCTAATGATTTTCTTGCTAAGTTCTCTGCCAATACTGGTTTATCTTGCTGCAAACGCAATTTCGCCAAGCGCCCCCATAACAGAGGATCTCTCGGTCGAATACGAACACCCCGCTCCAACGTTGAAATTGCAGAAGAGATACCACCACGTTGCTCAGTCGCCTTGGATTCATTTACGAGCGCCAACACAACAGGATCAATAACAGTTGCCCGTTTTTCTTCATAAACCTCATGATGTGGTGTTACTTTAGCCGCCTGCGAATTTACATTCCCTGCTGGAGCAGATTGCCTATAAACGGAAGGATAATTACCCTCAACTGGGGCCGGTATTTGCTGGTAGGGTGACAAATCGACGCACCCTGACAAAAGAGGTAGCAAAAACAGATAACCCGTTGTTCTATAAATCATTAATTAGCAATATCCATTATTTCAATGCGGCTGGTCCCCTAGCACGCGGCCAAACCAGCTTTTAACTCTATTCCCAGGCGAACTACAGGATGATAACTGACTGGGTTCCGTTCCTTTAATAAAGGGAAATTGTTTTACACCAAAGCAAGACTCATCTGCAAGCAGCCCATTCTCGGAGTCAATCCAAAAATATTCCACCCCCTCTGGCTTTATCAGACCAACAGGCTGGCGGCCAATAGTTCTCATCACTTCAGACCACAACTGCAATGCGCCCGAAGCGCCTGTCAATCGAGTCGGTTTATTATCATCCCGCCCTAACCAAACGACCGATAGATAGTCCCCAGTATATCCAGCAAACCAGCTATCTCGTAGATCATTCGTTGTACCTGTTTTCCCAACCAAGTTCATATCATCGGCTAACCAACGATAAGCAGATCGCCCTGTCCCCTCGCTGACGGCCTCCTGCATAATTGTGTTGGTAATATAACATGCTGCCGGATCAGCTGCCTGTCGAACAGTGAGCGGGTACCGTTGCAGAGATTCTCCCTGACTCGAAAGAACAACCTGTATCGACCTTAGTGGCGTAACGAAACAGTCGCCGGCAAAAGTCTGGTATAACTGCGCCACTTCGAATGGTGATAATGCAGATGCCCCCAAAAGCGCAGAAGGGAATGACTTTAGCGGCCGCCGAACGCCCATTTTCTTAACCATCTCAAGAACATTATCAACCCCGACATCCATACCGAGCCTAACTGAAGCCAAGTTGTAAGAGTGTGCAAGCGCCGTGTGCAGAGGAACCTCTCCGTGCAGCTTCTTATCGTAATTTTTTGGTGACCAAATCGAGCCATCGCTGTTTTTCAAGCTGATAGGTGCATCATCTATCAGTGTATTAACGGTATATTTCTTACTCGCAAGCGCCCTCAAATAAACGACCGGCTTAATTAACGAGCCAACAGGCCGAACAGCATCAAGCGCTCGATTGAAGCCGGCATATTTAACACGCGCCCCACCAACCATTGCGACAACTTCCCCCCCTTCACGCCGAGTCACAATCGCTGCACTTTGAAGTAATCCAGCGGTTAGTTTCTTTGCTTTTTCAAATTGAGGGATACGCCTCTTAACAACCCTTTCTGTCTCTTTCTGAATAGCAGGATCAAGTGTTGTAAAAATCCTCAATCCTTCGCTAGTAAGATCCTCATTTTTATATTCTTGAAGTAGTTGTCGCCTGACTAAATCCATAAATGCTGGAAATAGTCTATCTGGGCTCTGTTTAGAACCCGTTATATCAAGCGGTTTTTTAATGGCTGATTGATACTCTTTTGCTGAAATAGCCCCCTGTTCCTGCATCAACTTAAGAATTCTATTTCGCCTATCTTTCGCCCTTTTAGGGTGCTTAACTGGATTATAGTAAGAAGGGCCTCGAACTAGCGCCACTAGGAGTGTCGACTGATGTAATGAAAGCTTTTCAATTTTCTGGCTAAAGTACTGCTCACTGGCAAGGCCAAAACCGTGTACAGCTCTTCTGCCATCCTGCCCTAGGTAAATCTCATTTAAGTAGGCCTCAAGGATCTCATCTTTCTCATAATGCACTTCTAGAATGAGTGCCATGAGTGCCTCAGTAATCTTCCTGACAAGACTACGCTCAGAAGAGAGGTAAAAATTCTTAACCAACTGCTGAGTTAGCGTGCTCCCACCTTGTACAATTTTTCCTGAACGCAAATTAGCCCATAGCGCCCTCGCAATACCTTTTGGTGAAACGCCTGAATGCTCATAAAAATCACGATCTTCCGTTAGGATAAGTGCCTGTATAAGGCTAGATGGAACTTGATTTAGCTGCAGCAGAACCCTATCTTCTCTCTGCTTTGGGTAGAAGTTACCAATTAATACCGGATCAAGCCGTAACAGTGGAAGTGATTGACCAATTGGCAATTTAATTATTGATGAAATATGCCCGCCAGAAAAGCTGACTCGCACTTTCTGAGCTGTCCGGTACTTATCTCCAAATTGAAAATCCCGAAGATAAAGGTCGATTGATGATCGACGCAACCGGTAGCTAGCTGGCTGTTCTAAAGAGGCTTTTTTCCTATAACGCAACTGCTCAAGCTGAGCAACCAACACTCCCTTTGAAAGCTCAGCTCCTGCATATAGCTCCTGAGAAGCTGCATAGACCTGTGCAGGTAGTGACCACCGCTTTCCTTCAAATTGCCGCTGAACTGTGTAATCCAGATAGCCAACCCAAGTTAGAAGAGAAAACAGGGAAATAATGATCAACCAAAAAACAAATTTCTTTAAAGAATGGGGCTGTTTTTTCGCTCTATTTTTCTTTTTTCGTTTTCGGGATTTTGCCATAAGCAGAAGCAAGCGAGCCTTGCTGGGTCACCACATTTAGTAAAAGAGTGTGTGCAATGAATTCTATCTTAACCTGAACGGCTAAGGATAATGCTATTAACCTGCAAACAGGGGCTTGGTGCCGGGAATCTGGTTAACCATCTCTTTGAGCTGAATTGCGCCACCGTTTAAAAGTTGGCTTGAGGGCTTACCCAACAGATAGCCCTGGACATAGTCGACACCAAACTCTTTAAGGAGGACTGCAGTTTCTATGTTTTCAACGTATTCTGCGATTGTTCTTTTGCCAAGACTTTTCGCAATATCAATCATCGCTTTGACCAGTACTTGATCGGTCTCGTCGTCAACCAGGTTCTGGATAAATTGCCCATCAATTTTCAGGTAATCAACCGGAAAGTTCTTAACATAGTTAAAGGAGCTAAAACCAGCGCCAAAGTCATCCAATGCAAAACGACAGCCTAACGCACGTACCTTAGCAACCAACTCTCTGGTTTTATCAAAATTATTAATCGCTGCTGTTTCGGTTATTTCAAATGTCAGGCGTGAAGCCGAAACCCATGTGGTCTCCAACTTCTGCTTAATAAGCGGCAAGAGCGCCTCATCCTGAAAGGCATAGGTTGATAAATTTACAGCCAAGGAGGTTTTTGAATCTGTTGCTGGGAGATTGGCTAAAAAATCAATCGCATTCTCAACGACCCACATATCTAGGTGATGAATAAGTCCCATCCGTTCTGCAACCGGAATAAATTGGTCCGGGCCAATTAAAGTCTCACCCTCCCCTTTCATTCGCACCAAAACTTCATAATGAGAAACCTCCCCATCTGAGAGCCGGACGATGGGCTGAAAATTCAAAACGAACCGATCCAGACTTAGGGCCTCACGAATAAGCGGAACCCAGTGCACGTCATCTCTCAACTTGTGCGTAGCCGTATCTCTCTTATCAAACAGATGGGTTTTATTACGCCCTTGTGATTTAGCAATATAACAAGCTTGGTGTGCATGCGAAATAATTTCACTAGGTCTACTAATTGAGTCAGACCGCTCCATCATCGCCACCCCAACACTTGCTGAGACATGGTAACTTTTATCTCCTGTTACAAAATGGTATTCATCTAAACGAATACGCAACAATTCTGCTAGAGCGAGAGCCTGCTTCTGATCAACCCCCTCAAGCAGAATACAAAATTCATCTGCTCCGATTCTTGCGACATGTTGACTCTTGTCCAACTCTTTACGGATCTGCTTAACAACAGAAATCAGTAATTTATCACCTGTTTCATGGCCTTCAATATCATTAATAACATTGAAGTTATCAAGATCCAGATAGAGTAATGCACCACAACGATTAAAATTTCTGCAGTGATGAATTGATAGTTCTAATGATTTTTCCAGGCTTCTACGATTGGCAAGCCCAGTTAGTTCATCATGTGAAATCAGATACTTGAGTCTCGCTTCCATCACTTTACGCTCAGAAAGCTCATCAATGAGTGACTCTTCATGTTCACGCCGGATGTCTCTCTCCCTCTTTAGCAAAAGAGAAATATGAACCAGTGAATTAAGATCTGATTTATTAATTGGCTTTGAAATTAGCTCAATTGCATTTTTTTGACATTCGTGTGGAATGATTGGTAGATCAAGGTCTGCTGCGGACTCTGTAGTGATGATAAGAGGAATACGGCTATGTTCATCAAAGCGGCTAATACTTTGGCAAATTTCTTTAACCTGGCAATTAGGTAGCTTATGACTCAATATGATCAGACCTAGCTCATCTAACCGGCTATAAAACTCCCTAAGTTTCGCCAGTAGTTGTGAGCCGTCATTGACCCAAAAAGTCTGCTTATACCCTGAAGCCCCTAAAATTGAAGCGATCTCTTGGTAGCTAGACTCATCACCATCGGCAATAAGTATCGCTTTCCCCTCTATTGAGTGATCATTTCGAATCATAAATGTGCCAAGCTTTTTGTTTTTAGCTCTTTTTAGAGAACTTTATTTATAGTTTTATTAGTATTTTCAGTTACTTTACGATGAGTCTTAATAGACTGTCAAGGATAAACTTTTAATCAGCTGTCTTTATGATATTTATTGTTGCGTAGCAGCAAATTGCTGCATTTATGACGCAACCAGCATTAACTATAGTTGAGTTATATGAAAATTGGATTAAATGGAACATGTTCTATACTGGATTGGTATAAATTCAAACCAAGTTAAAGAGCCAACAAAATTAATGATGCTAACACCCGAAGAGATAATTACAGGAAACACAGAGCTAGCCTCTCCGCCCGATATATACCAGAAAATCACTTCGACATTAGATGACCCAACAAAAGGTGCACTGGATCTAGCTAAGATCATTGATCTTGATGCTGGGCTCGCTACACGCATTTTGAGATTAGTAAATAGCGCCTTTTATAGTTTCTCGGCAAATATCACCTCCATTTCTCATGCTGTATCAATCATTGGTGCCACAGAATTACGAAACCTTGTCTTAACAACCGTTGTGATAGAACGCTTTTCTAATCTTCCTAATGGTCTTGTCTCTATGGATGAGTTCTGGAGCATATCGGTCAAATGTGCCCTTTATTCTCGCTCACTAGGACAACATCACAAGAACTGTGCAAAGATGGATTCACTTTTCATTTGCGGCCTACTACATAGAATTGGCTTGATCATTATTTACAGCAAGCTGCCTGAACTAGCACGATCAGCCATTCTACTTTCTGACGAGCAAGCCATTTCAGAAGCAGAAGCTCAAGAGGAACTGCTTGGCTTCAACTACGCTGATGTAGGGGGCGCTTTAGCTAGACAGTGGCAACTACCAGATGTGATACAGGCTACCCTGAAAAACCATCTTAATCCAAAAACTGATCAACCACATGCTATTGAATCAGGAATTATCTCTCTTTCTCTTAGTCTGAGTGAGTTTGACACCTCTGATCAAGAGGCTCTCTCTCGGTTCTCAGAGCCAGATAATTTGTTGTGGCAGTTGACAGGACTTAAGAGTGAAGTTCTTGATGTGGTCTTACCTGAAGTAGACGAGCTTTTTTCAGAAACTTACCGAATGATCTATCAGGCTTGATAGCAAAGCTCTCCCGCTTCAAACACAACCAACTCATTTTTAGCCATCTGTTGCCAGGTTTCATTATCTGTTAATGGCTTAGTTGCAATGACCGTCACAATATCACCTGGCGTGGTCTCTTCGCGGAAGTTAACCGCTATCTCAGCATCAATTAGTTGTGCTCGGCCAAATGGTGCCTTACGGGTTACCCAGGAGAGTTGATTGCCGCAGTGTGCAAAAAGGAAACGGGCATCGCTCAATAGAAAATTAAAGACACCCAACTCACTCAACTCTCTGCTCAATCTGTGTACAAACCGCCACAATGTCTCTGGCCGCCTAGGCGCTTTAGGGAACTTTATTCTAATTTGATCTAACAACCAGCAAAAAGCCCACTCACTATCTGTCGTTCCAACCGGCTTATAAAATTCGAGTGGCTTTTTCTTAATCCCTTTTAATTGACCATTGTGGGCAAAAGACCAGGTTTTTCCCCATAGTTCGCGATAAAAAGGGTGGGTATTTTCAAGACAGACACGACCCCGATTTGCCTGCCTGATATGACAGATGACCGTTTTACTCTTAATCGAATAAGTCTGAACCAAATCAGCAATTTTTGAATCACTACTAGGCTTGGGGTCGTGAAAAAGCCGAATACCTTTCCCCTCATAAAAGGCCACCCCCCAACCATCACGGTGTGGGCCAGTGCGGCCACCCCGTTGCATCAGTCCGGTAAAACTAAAACAGATATCGGTTGGGACATTCGCACTCATTCCCAGTAGTTCACACATCGTCTTACAGACTAATTCAACTCTTCAATATAAGAGCGGCCAATAGGTGTCTGAACGTAAAGCTTTTTTCCATCAACAATTGCCCAAAAATAGTAATAACCTTTCGCTGAATCTGTTGTCACCTTGCCCTCTTTAATGACCCACTCTTTAACATGCGATCCATCAGCATAGGTGACTTTATAGTCTCCCTCTAACCAAGTCACCCCTAGGCGGGATAATTTGTTCTGTTGTTCTTCAGAACAGCCCGATACACCTAATAGCAGGGCCGAAAATAAGGAGATGAGTAATAACTGTTTCATTCTGTTTCCTTTGAGTAAAAAGCGATGGCCTGAATTATACGATAACAACAGTAATATAAATTATAAAAAAACATTTGTTCTCCATTTGTTCTTCTGTTATCTTTATGCAGAACAAATGGAGAACAGGATCTGTTTTATGAAATATACAACCGAAACACTTACCCGCCGGCAAAAAGAAATCTATGACTTTCTTCGCGACCAGCAAGCACTCCTCTCCACCGCTCCCACACTAGATGAGCTTTGCAATATGCTTGGGGTGCGTTCTCGTGGCTCACTACACAAACACATCCAAGCGCTAACCGACGCAGGGTTGATTGAACCGGCTGAGAAAAAACAGAGAGGCATTCGCCTAACAAACCAAGAAATTGAACAGGAAAATGAACTCCCATTTCTAGGCCGTATCGCCGCAGGGAATCCCATAGAGGCCATTGAGATTCCTGAATCGATAGAAGTCCCACAAATGCTCCGCTCAAACGGCCAGTGCTACGTTCTTCAAATCAGAGGAGACTCAATGATCGATGACGGCATTTTTGACGGTGACTGGGTAGTTATAGAAAAACGAGAACAGGCGCGCAATGGTGAGATTGTTGTGGCCTTGATTGAAGGGCGAGAGGCAACTTTAAAACGGATAGAGCAATGTCCCAGTGAAGTCATCCTATATCCCGCCAATTCCAGCATGAAACCGATGCACTTCAGCCCAACCCAAGTGCAAATACAAGGAGTTGTTGTCGGTCAAATGAGAAGTTATAAATAAAATCGTAAATTCAGGACAAAATCATGAATCATTCAATCCACATGCAAGATCAAGTAAAAAATCGCATTAATATTATTATGCGCGATGAAGAAAACTGGTCACTTGATGACATCGCACAGACCGCTGTTAGTGTTGTGCTAGTAATGGTTTTTTTAACCGTTGGAATTGTTTGGTAACCCGAGGCAATAGAAAACTATTTTTTATTCTGCCAGCGTTTAGCAAGACCAAATGCGAAGATAGCCGAGAAAACAATAGCCGACATCATAATGTTTTCACGAGAGGCGCCAATGACCCATGCTAAGAAAGCACCAATTCCACCGCCGATACTGCTAAAGGTCATTCCTCTCATAAAACGGCAGACAGCGCAGTCACGGTTAATTACTTTTCTAATTTGCATATTTTCCACCTGCACACTTAAAGCGCATCATTCGGATCCTGAATTCAAATACGCTGACAAATAATATCTGTTAATGCATTTATATGTAACTCACTATCATTTAGAGCCGGAATATAACGAAACTGCTTACCACCTGCCTCTATAAAAAGTGACCTGTACTCAACCGCAATCTCATCAAGTGTCTCCAAACAATCTACCGCGAAACCAGGACAAACAACATCAACTGACTCTGTATCTTCAGAAGCAAGCTCCTTGAGTACATCGCTGCAATAAGGCCTTAACCATTCCTCTTTCCCAAAGCGGGATTGAAAAACCATTCTCCACTCAGAATCTTTGAGGTTAAGCCGCGTAACAAGCTGCTCTGTCGTTGCGACACACTGATCATAGTAATGATCGCCCTGCCTCCTACTCCGATCTGGCAAACCGTGGTATGAAAAAAGAAGCACCTCTGAGGAGCCATTTTGCTCCCTAAATGACTTCACTTGATTGCAAAGCGCATCAAGGTAGCCATTATCTAGGTGATAATCACTTATGAAAGAGATTTCCGGAATATGCCGCCAATTCTTAAGTATACGGCCCATTTCATCAAAAACAGTGCCTGTACTGGCTGCAGCATGCTGAGGGTATAAAGGCAGAACAATGATTTTATCTACATCTGCAGATCGCAATCGATCTAATGTTGATTCCAAAGAGGGATTACCATAGCGCATTCCAAGCTCAACAGTTTTGATGGCTGTCTTTTGCGCTAAAAGAGACCTTATTTTATCAGCAACTGAAATAGAACCGGTTAAAAGTGGCGATCCTTTTTCCGTCCAAATGCGCTGATATGCCTCTGCCGATTTCGCAGGCCTCAGCCTCAAAACCGCGCCGTGCAGAATAAGCCACCAAAGTGGTCGTGGAATCTCTACAACACGAGGATCCCACAAAAACTCAGCCAAATAGCTACGTAGCGCCTTTGGCGTAGGTGCGTCTGGCGTACCAAGATTAACAATCAGTACACCTGTCTTTGACTTCCCCAGATTGGTCACCGACCAATAAGCGTTAGAAATTCTGCCCGTGTGCTGCTTTTATCTCGAAAGTGGCCCAGCATAACCGATGTAGACATCACAGAGTTTTGCTTCTCAACACCTCTCATCATCATACAAAGGTGCTTTGCCTCAATGACAACGGCAACACCAACTGCGCCTGTTGCTGCCTGAACCGCATCGGCAATCTGCTTTGTCAGGTTTTCCTGAATTTGTAAGCGGCGTGCATAAAGGTCAACAATCCTCGCAACCTTGGAGAGACCAATAACTTTACCTTGAGGCAAATAACCAACATGGCATTTACCAATAAATGGTAAAAGATGATGCTCACACATTGAGTAAAGTTCAATATCTTTCACAATAACCATATCGTCATTGCTGGTTTCGAATATTGCATTATTCGTCACCTCTTCCAGTGTCATTTCGTAGCCACTGGTTAAAAATTTCATTGCTTTAGCCGCCCGCTTTGGCGTATCCACCAACCCCTCTCTAGAAGGGTCTTCTCCCACATTTACCAACAGCTGCTTGAATAATTTTTCCATGTTTTGATTATTTTAATTGTCGAAAGCGCCATTCTACATAGCGCCTTTGTCATTTGCCAACCAAAGCTAAAGCATTAGCCAACACTTCAATTCCAGCATCTTTTTTATTAGCATGCTCGCTCAAATAACGCCGCCATGCTCTTGCTCCGGGCTCACCATGAAACAGTCCCAACAGATGGCGCGTCATGGAATGGAGTCGAACACCTTTTCTCAGCTGAGATTCTGCGTAAGGTAAAAAGTGCTCAATTACCTCATGCCGGCTCTGTTTTGAAACTATATCGCCATAAAACTGACCATCTATCTCAGAGAGAACCCAAGGATTATGATAAGCCTCTCGGCCAACCATCACACCATCAACCCTCTCAAGCTGTTTAGTTATTTTCGTTAAAGAATCAACCCCACCATTAATGATAATTTCCAACTCAGGAAAATCCTCTTTAATCCGATACACCACCTCATAACAGAGCGGCGGTATTTCTCGATTCTCTTTCGGGGAGAGCCCTTTCAACCACGCTTTCCGCGCATGAATAATGAACGTACGGCAACCCGCTAAAGAGCTATCTTCAACAAACTTTGATAAGGCCTCATATGAATCATTGTCATCCACACCAACACGAGATTTCACCGTTACCGGAATGGAAACAGCCGACTGCATAGAATGAACACAATCAGCCACCAATCCTGGCTCATTCATCAGGCAAGCACCAAAACGACCTTTTTGAACACGGTCACTCGGGCAACCTACATTAAGATTAATTTCGTTGTAACCATAATCTTCTGCAATTTTGGCGCATTCGGCCAAAGCAGCAGGATCACTCCCGCCTAATTGAAGTGCAAGCGGCTGTTCTTCGACATTAAACAAAAGGTGGCGATCACGATCACCGTGCAGAATTGCACCAGTTGTTACCATTTCAGAATAGAGAACCACATGGCGGCTAATCAAGCGAAGAAAGTAGCGGCAGTGCCGATCAGTCAAATCTAACATCGGCGCAACGCATACTGTTCTATCTAGATTTGCGCTTATTTTCAATGGGTTAGCCTGTTTCATTTCTGCTTGTTTTAGTGCGTTTTTGCCTGTTTTCTTCGCTTTAGTCCGCCATTATTGGGCCATAAAAAAATGTCGGACTGTTTTGGAGGGAAAATGGCAACTATTCGTAAGCGAACGCGGAAAAATGGCAGTGTATTTTATCGGGGCCACGCAAACCGTTCTATCTAAACCATCATTCTCTTTCACAAAATGCTTTCTCGTATCAGCTTTTTTTTCAAGGACTCAGAGTGAATTTCAACACCGCGAAAACAGGCAATAATTGATAAATAACATCCACAACTTCTGGTGTGCGACTACGTTTTTATGGAGAGTATTGCTAGATATAAAGAATGAGAAATAAACTTTATAAATTGAAAGATATGGAATGGCGGAGAGGGTGGGATTCGAACCCACGGAGGGGACAAACCCTCAACGGTTTTCAAGACCGCCGCTTTCGGCCACTCAGCCACCTCTCCATTCCAAGCGCAGCAGAATACCCAATTAACCCGCACAAATCCAGCTTTAATAGACAGTTTTTATAAAAATTTTACTTGTTTTTTTAGCAATTACCGATAGGATTGAACTTTCGGCCAACTTCTTACTCGAAGAACCGTTATAGAATTAATTACTTACTCAACTTGAGGTAAAAGATGAACCAGTTTAACCAAGCAATTTCGCAATCGCCAGAGCGCACGCTTGCAACAAATAAAGTTTTAAAAAATACTTACATGCTGCTTTCTATGACGCTTCTATTTAGCGCTATCACTGCTGGCGCCTCAATGGTTTTAGCTCTTCCTCACCCTGGGCTTATCTTAACAATGGTTGGCTATTTTGGGCTCTTGTTCCTAACAAACAAATTTAGCCATAGCTCTCTTGGTATTCTTTTTGTCTTTGCACTAACTGGATTCATGGGCTATACACTAGGCCCTATTCTTAGTGCTTATACAACAATGTTCTCAAATGGAACTGAGTTAATCATGACCGCTCTTGGCGGAACAGGATTAATCTTCCTTGGGCTTTCTGGTTATGTTCTAACTACTCGTAAAGATTTCAGTTTTATCGGTGGTTTTATGATGGTTGGCATTTTGGTTGCCTTTCTAGCTGGCATTGGCGCAATTGTCTTCAGTATCCCAGCATTGTCTCTTGCTGTTTCAGCGATGTTCATTTTGCTTATGTCTGGCATGATCCTTTATCAAACAAGTGCAATTATTCATGGCGGCGAAACAAACTACATCCTTGCAACTGTCTCTCTGTACGTAAGTCTATTTAACCTGTTCACCAGCTTACTTCATATTCTTGGTGTAATGGGTGGTGACGACTGATTCAGCCAATTCAACTAGCAACAAAAAAGCCCCGATTAAGGGGCTTTTTTGTTGCTTCCTAAACTAGCTCTCGATTACCCATATAAGGCTTCAATACATCGGGGATTCGAATCCTCCCCTCTTCCGTTTGGTAGTTTTCCATCACTGCGATAAGCGTACGACCAACCGCCAACCCAGAGCCATTGATTGTGTGGGCAAGCTCTGGCTTGCCGGTTTCAGGATTTCTCCAACGCGCCTTTAAGCGTCGAGCCTGAAAGTTCCCAAAGTGGCTGCATGATGAAATTTCTCTAAACTTCTGCTGCCCTGGCAACCAGACCTCTATATCGTATGTCTTGGTTGCAGAGAAGCCTGTATCACCCGCACAAAGCACAACAACACGGTAAGGAAGCCCCAACTTCTGCAACACCATTTCTGCATTATTTGTTAAAGCCTCATGCGCCTCTTCTGCTTCATCAGGGCGAACAATCTGGACTAGCTCGACTTTTTCAAACTGATGTTGTCGAACCATTCCTCGCACATCTCTACCGTACGAACCGGCTTCGCTTCTAAAACAGGGGGTGTGGGCAACAAACTTCAGCGGAAGTTTAGCTGCATCAATGATTGTGTCCCGAACAATGTTCGTGACCGGAACCTCTGCTGTTGGGATCAGGTAATAGCCAGAATCACCTGAGAGCTTGAAAAGATCTTCTTCAAACTTTGGCAACTGTCCCGTTCCTTTTAAGCTTTCACTATTAACCATAAAAGGAACATACGTTTCGCTATAACCATGCACATCAGAGTGCAGATCAAGCATAAACTGCGTCAATGCTCTTTGTAATCTTGCTAATGGGCCAGAAAGCGTTACAAACCTAGAACCGGTGATTTTTGAGGCAACGTCAAAATCCATCTGTTCAAGCTGTGCGCCTAAATCAATATGGTCTTTTGCTTCAAAGTCGAAAGAGGTAGGCTCACCCCAAGTTCTGACTTCAACGTTATCATCCTCACTTTTTCCTTCTGGAACCGATTCATCAAGAAAGTTAGGTAATCCCATAAAGAGTTCGTTTAATTCTCGCTGAATTCCCTGCAACTCTTCTTCTGCGGCTTTTAGTTGCTCACCTAATGTGCCAACTTCTGCCAAAAGAGGGGCAATATCTTCACCTTTAGCTTTAGCCTGCCCGATTCCCTTGGACCGACTATTTCGCTCAGCTTGCAAAGTTTGCGTTTGAACCTGAACTGTTTTTCTTTGTGCTTCAAGATTGCTGAAGTGAACACGATCAAAATCAACACCTCGCCTTTTTAACTGCTCAACTGCGCCATCAAGATCGTTACGAAAAATAGAAATATCTAACATTAATTTACCGGTTAATAATTATTGAGTTAATGACTATGAGCTGGCCAAGAGACAATATGTTTCAGCTCGAATTTGTTTTTGAGATGCGTTATGACCGTTTTAACTTGTTCAGGTTCGGCGTAAAACTCAACTGTTAGCGGCAGATCAAAAGAGAGGTCTACTAGCGTAGCTGCGTGCATTTTCCCACTATCACCAAACCCAGCAATTCCCCTCGATACGGTAATACCATTTAGCTGCTCATCATCATGCAAAAAACTAACGATCTCCTTCAATAGGTGTTGGCCTTCATGCAGATAGATTCGTGCAAACGTAACCTCTTTTTGACTCATAACTGTCTCCCGGCAATTAATCCAATCCACACGGCAATCAGGCACAAAATAACACTGGCTAAAATGTTACCTCCCGCCTTAAGCAGCTCACCCTCTTCTATCAAGTAAAGTGTTTCAATTGAGAATGTTGAAAAGGTGGTAAATGCGCCTAACAGACCTACCACCACGGCCGCCCGCATTTCTGGACTTAGCGCCAAACGCTCGGACAGCGTTTCAAATAGAAGCCCCATCAAAAAAGAGCCAATCACGTTGACCGCTAACGTGCCAAATGGAAAACCTCGCCCCAGCCACTGATAAACGGCTCCCGACAAAAGAAAGCGGAATACTGCACCCAGCGCACCACCCGCAGCGATTGCAACAATTTGATTCATTTGAGCATTATACCTATAACCAAAATCACCACATAGAAATTACGAAATAGAGTTCAAAGAGCGGAGCTTTACCGCAAAGTCTGCATCGCCTTGTTATCAGGCCTTTCCACAACGCCCCTCTCCGTCACAATTAGGTCGATTAGCTCTGCTGGTGTCACATCAAAAGAGGGATTCCACGCAGAGACTTTGCCGTCATAAATTGGATTTAATAGCTCAGACTGATCACGCTCTTCAATCGGAATCATCTCACCATTGGGGCAATCCCAGTCAACCGTAGACATTGGCGCAACCACCATCACTTTCACACCGTGGTATTTCGCTAAAACAGCTAAGGAGTAAGTTCCTATTTTATTTGCCACATCACCATTCGCAGCAATACGGTCAGCACCAACAATTACCCAGTGAATTTTACCCTGCTTCATCAGCCAACTTGCCGCTGAATCAGTAATTAGTGTTGCACTAATATCGTCTTTGTAAAGCTCCCAAACAGTTAGGCGAGCCCCCTGCATCCAGGGGCGCGTTTCAGAGGCATAAACAGTTTTGATACCCTTTTTTACCGCACTACGAACAACACCCAGTGCAGTTCCATACCCACCGGTTGCTAATGCACCGGCATTACAGTGCGTCATCAAACCTTCTTCACTCTGGAGATAGGCCGCCCCAAACTCTCCCATTGCCTTATTGGCCTGAATATCGTCATTATGAATTTCTAATGCTTTATCCAATAACTGCCGGTAAGGGTTCCCATCTATCTGAGCAATCTCTTCACCCATCACCTCAAGCGCCCAGAAAAGATTAACCGCAGTCGGTCTCGACTCAGATAACAATTTCAGATCTGCCTCAATCGCCTCTTTCCAGTTTTCGGAGGAGCACTCATATTGCTGCCTTGCGGCCAAAACAACCGCATAGGCCGCTGCAATTCCAATCGCTGGCGCACCGCGAACTTGCATTGTGCGAATCGCATCGGCAACCTCTTCTGCTGAATCAAAAAAACCATATTCTTCTCTTTCAGGCAGTTTACGCTGGTCAAGCAGCTTTAATTTACCCTCTACCCATTCAAGTGCTTTGATCTGTTCTGTAGAATCCAAACTATTCTCACCTTCTTATATTTAGAACAATCATGAAAGTCGATACTCTCATTAACTCCCGCTGGATTATACCGGTTGTACCCGACAACCTTGTACTCGAAAACCACTCGTTGATTGTTCATGAAGGAAAAATCATTGACCTCCTGCCTCAAGAGGTAGCCAAATCAAAATACCAAGCAACAAACACTGAAACACTAAGTAATCACGCCCTTATTCCCGGCCTGATAAATGCCCATACTCATGCAGCCATGTCGCTAATGCGAGGCGTTGCTGATGACCTGCCTTTAATGACTTGGCTGAACGAACATATCTGGCCGCTTGAAAGTAAGTGGGTGGGTGAATCTTTTGTCCACGACGGTTCAGAGTTGGCAATTGCTGAAATGATCCGGGGAGGTATTACCTGCTTTAATGACATGTACTTTTTCCCCGAAGTGACCGCAAGAGTGGCGCGCAAAGCGAAGATACGCGCATCTATCGGAATGATTGTGATCGACTTCCCCTCTGCCTGGGCACAAAACAGTGATGAATACCTTTCAAAGGGGCTTTCTTTACATGATGAGTTTAAACACGACCCACTGATCTCACTTATGTTTGCTCCGCATGCTCCCTATACCGTTTCAGATGAGCCGCTCAAAAAACTACAGATGTATGCAGATGAATTACAGCATCCTGTGCATATTCATCTGCATGAAACAGAGCAAGAGATAACAGATAGCCTCCAGCAGAATGGTGTTCGCCCTATAGAGCGGCTTCGTAAGTTGCAAATGGTCGGCCCATCACTCACCGCCGTTCACATGACGCAACTGGATAAAGCCGAAATCGACCTACTCGCAAAATCTGGCTGTAGTGTTGTTCATTGCCCAGAATCAAACATGAAATTGGCGAGTGGTTTCTGCCCTCTCACTGCACTTATCGATTCAGGTGTCAATGTCGCCTTAGGAACCGACGGTGCTGCAAGCAACAATGATCTAGACCTGCTAGGCGAGATGCGTACCGCTGCTCTACTTGGCAAAGCTATTTCAAATGATGCCCGCTCGATTCCGGCGGCTACTGCGTTGAAAATGGCAACACTGAACGGTGCAAAAGCACTCGGAATTGAGGCGATCACAGGCTCATTAGAAATCGGCAAAGTAGCCGATATGACAGCAATCACACTTACTGATCAGATTGAAACAGCACCCGTTTTCGATCCTCTTTCACAAATAGTCTATTCGGCCGGTCGAAATCAGGTAACAGATGTATGGGTAAGCGGCCATCAAGTGTTAAAATCAAAACAATTAACAACTCTGGATAAAGTAACCATTCTAGAGAAAGCGAAAAGCTGGGGCGAGAAACTCCAAAAAAACAGTCAGTGAGGAGAGCAACCAAATGAACACGAACGTTAACAGCGCAGAAATCGACAAGTTTTCAGCACTTGCGGCACGCTGGTGGGACCCTAAAGCAGAATTCAAAACCTTGCATGATCTCAATCCACTGCGCGTTCAATACATGCTGGACAATGCAGAAATCGCCGGCAAAAAAGTATTAGACGTTGGCTGCGGGGGCGGTATATTAAGCGAAGCCCTTGCTAAACAGGGTGCAAAAGTGACCGGCATTGATATGGGGCAAAAGCTGATCGATGTTGCAGAGCTACATAGCTTAGAAAGCGGTGTTGATGTTGAATACAAAAAGATCAGCGTCGAAGAATTTGCAGAGCAAAATCCGGCTAGTTTTGACTGCGTAACCTGCATGGAAATGCTCGAACATGTCCCAGACCCAGCCTCTATCATTAGCGCCTGCGCAAAACTAGTCAAACCAGGTGGAACTATCTTTTTCTCAACACTTAATCGCAACCCAAAGTCCTACCTTTCAGCGATTATCGGTGCAGAATATCTCATGCAGATCCTACCTAAAGGAACACACGATTACGCCAGCTTTATCAAACCTTCTGAGCTCAGTAGCTGGGCAAGAAATGCTGGACTAGAGCTTAAGAGCATGACCGGTATCCAATATAACCCTTTCACGCATAATTTCAGCCTCGGTGATGATGTTGAAATTAACTATATCGCTGTCTTCCAGAATTAATGGCGGCTGATTTCAATATTAATCATCCGATCCGCGCAGTTCTATTCGACCTTGATGGTACCCTGCTAGATACCGCGCCCGATCTAGCAGATGCCCTCAATCATGTTCTTCAACTAGAACAACGCCAAACGCTCTCGTTTGAAGAGATCCGCCCGGCTGTTTCAAATGGTGCCGCTGGATTGATGCAGCTTGGCTTTGGAAGCACCTTGATGGAAGAGAGGTCAGAACAGCTCCGCAAAGAATTAATCTCCTTCTATCAAAACAACCTCTGCAATAAAACAACACTGTTTGATGGCATGAACGTATTGCTCGATACGCTCAAACAGCGAGAAATAGACTGGGGAATCGTCACCAACAAACCCTCTTACCTCACCGATCCGTTGGTGGCAAAACTGGGCCTTAACGAACAGACCGACTGCATAATTAGCGGCGACACAACCCCCCATAGCAAACCTCACCCAGAGCCAATTCTTCACGCCTGCAAGCTGCTTAACTTCACACCAAATGAATGCATTTACATCGGTGATGCACAGCGCGATATCGAAGCAGGAAGCCGCGCAGGCATGAGAACGATTGTCGCTAAATATGGTTATATAGCCGATTTCGATGCCATTGAAAACTGGGGTGCTGATGGCTCCATCGATCACCCCGAATCGCTACTGAACTGGCTCGATGAAAATAGTTGAACTCGACCTGATCAGTGCAATCGCCTACCTGCTCCCAGCTACTATTGTTGGTGCATGGGCTGTTTACCTTTGGCTCAACCCAAAGATCACAAAACTTAAAGAAGACAATAGCCGCCTTACTGTCAATCTTGAACTTGAACTCCGCTATGCAGAAGATCAGCGTCTAACGACTGAAGCAATAAAGGAACAGTCAAAACAGAGTTTTTCGGAGATTTCCCAGCAAACATTGCGAAAAACAAACGAGGATTTTTTGCAACTTGCCCAAGAAAATTTCGATCGACATCATGTCACCGCCGAAGCATCACTCCAACAAAAAGAGCAGGCATTCAATGAGCTGCTTAACCCCATTCGTGACACACTTAAAAAGACAGCAAATGAGCTACACGATATAGAGAAAACCCGCATCGAAGCGCATAGTTCGATCAGTCAACATATTGAGAACATGACGCTCGGCCAACAGCAACTTCAGCTAGAGACACGTCATCTAGTGCAGGCATTAAGACGCCCAGAAGTTCGAGGTCAATGGGGTGAACTAACATTAAAGCGGCTTGTCGAGCTTGCTGGAATGGCAGACCAGTGTGATTTTTATGAGCAAGAGCATCAAAACGGAGAAGGTGGTCCCATCCGCCCAGACATGATTATTCGTCTTGCGGACAACCGTGAAATTATCGTTGATGCTAAAACGCCACTAGATGCCTACCTTACGGCAACCGAATCTGCGGACGAATCAACCCAAAACAGAGAATTAGATCGGCATACACGCCAAGTGCGCGACCGCATACGAGAGCTATCCAGTAAGAACTACTGGGCGCAATTTAAAAACTCACCTGATTTTGTTGTGCTTTTCATCCCTGGTGACCAGTTTCTTAGTGCGGCACTCGAACGAGATGCCAGCCTGCTTGAAGAGGCGCTTCATAAAAAAGTCATTTTAGCGACCCCAACGAGTTTGATCGCACTGCTTAGAACCGTTGCTTACGGCTGGCGCCAATTAGCGCTTGCTGAAAATGCAGAAAATATTCGTAATCTAGGCGAGACATTGTACAAAAGACTCGCAACCTTTACTGAACACCTTTCAAAGCTAGGTGGCTCACTAGATAAAAGTGTCGAATTCTTCAATAAATCCGTTGGATCACTAGAGAGACAGGTTTTACCAAGCGTTCGCCGTTTTGAAGAGATGGGCATTCAAACCGAAAAAGAAATTACAACGCTGGAGCCTGTTGAGAAAATTGCCCGCGAGATCACCAAACCACCAGAATCTAAACCTCAAAAGGAAGCTTAACCAAATGAGTTTTGTACCCAAAAAAGATGAATTAAAAGATAAAGTAATCCTGATTACTGGTGCCAGTGGCGGCCTCGGTAGTTCTGCTGCAAAAGCTTGTGCCTCTCATGGTGCAACAATAATACTACTCGGAAAAACCATTCCAAAACTTGAAAAAACTTATGATGAGATTGTCGCAGCAGGCGGCCCAGAGCCAGCTATTTACCCCATCGACTTTAATGGAGCAACCGAAGAGGACTACCAACAGTTAGCAGAAATAGTCGAAAAGGAGTTTGGTCGCTTAGATGGGCTGCTACACAACGCTGCCGAACTCGGAACACCCGGCCCTGTCGCAAATATAGAAAGCGCTATCTGGGCGAAAACAGTCAATGTAAACCTGCATGCCCCCTTTATTTTGACCCGCGTTCTTTTACCATTAATGCAAAAAACCGACAATGCTTCCATCCTCTTCACAACCGATTCGGTAGCCAGACAAGGAAAAGCCTACTGGGGGAGTTATGGTGTCACAAAGGCGGCGGCTGAAGCGCTCGCTCACACTCTCGCTGAAGAATACGAAACTAGTGGACATATCCGTGTCAACATTTTATCGCCCGGCCCTATTCAGTCTCCGATAAGAAAAAAGGTCTACGCAGGGGAAAATCCAGAAAAACTACCGCCAGCATCCTCTTTAGGAAAACAGTGGTTATACCTTTTCAGTTCAGCGAGTGAAGGCGTCACAAACCAATTTTTTGAAGGTGGCGACTCACTTTAAGCAGCGAACCTTCTCATTTTTACAAACAGTTAATATCCTAGTAAAATTGTCGGATATCTATCAATCTAGAAAATTAACACTATGTCTTCAACAGAAAGTATTGTCCTAAAACGCGAAGTTAACGTCATCAGAATCCCCGACGGGATCCCAGGACTCTTACCTGAAGGTGAAATTGTTGCCTTACACCAATCTCTAGGGGGAACCTACACCGTTACCACCGAAAAAGGCTATATGGTTAGGATTGATGGTGCAGATGCCGATGCGTTAGGCAAAGAGCCACATCGGATTAACGCAATGGAAGGCGGAACAGATAAAGAATCTGTTGAACAGGGCGCATGGGATATGATGCGAACTGTTTTTGATCCAGAGATCCCAGTCAACATTGTTGATTTAGGGCTCATTTACGAATGCACCGTTACACCTATTGCTGAAGAGCAAAATAGCGTTAAAGTCATCATGACTCTAACAGCACCAGGCTGTGGTATGGGGCCGGTTATTCAAGCCGATGTCGAACAGAAAATCCGCAACCTGCCAGGCGTGCAAAGTGTCGATGTCGAAGTGGTTTTTGACCCTCCTTGGTCACAAGGGATGATGTCTGAAGTTGCGAAAGTCGAGCTGGGTTTTATCTAAAACATGTCTAAGTCACTTACTTGGCTGGCACTCAGCATCGCACTCACCTTAATGATTGTTCTGCTCATTTTTAACAATGTAGAACAAGGCCGCGAACTCCCTCTGCTAACAACCCTTTTTATCAGCGAGGTTGGAGCATTTATGTCCCTATTTGGGCTAATTAAAGGGCTGCAAGAGACTAAAGCTAATGGCCCTAATCCCCTTCTTATCGCAGGCATGGCGGCATGCTTACTGTTGGCAGGCAGATTCTTCTGGAACGGCTACCTATACTGGCCAAATATTTAAACAGACGAGAGAAAAGAGAGCGCCTCTGGCATCTTATTCTCGTTCTAACAAAAGTCGTTAGGCTGAAATTTTCAAAGCAACCCTCAGTTTCCGGTAAACATCAAAAGATAGCGCATCCCGTGGAATCATAAGGTTATGATGCTTTCCCTCATCATCTTTAAAGTGCATAAAAAAGCAAAATCTTGTTGATACCGTCGAAGGAAGTAGCTCTACTTTATCTAGCACCCTCCCCTCAAAAAACAATTTCCAGCCTTTTTCATGGCTATAAATCACTTTTTTAATTTGCTTGGCCGATAGCCGCTTATGCTTTTTGATTGTACAAAATAGGCTAACCAAAACGGCAATAACTAACATACAAATAAGCCAGAGAGGAATGCCTGAGGCTATAACCGCTAATGCGGCCAGAACGTGAAGTGTTAACAACAATATCAGGAGCGATACCGAAGGTTTTGGCTCAACTAGGAGGGATTGACTGGATTTTTGAAACAATATCCAGAAGCTCCTGAGAGTCCGGAGCCTCCTGCGATAGCATGTATCGCAGGAGTTTCGGATCTTGAATATCTAATAATTTGTCGAAAGCCTGCTTGTCTGCCTCACTTGACTCGGCATAGCCTTTATCAAGGTAGCGTTCAAACATTACATCTAGCTCTTTTGCACCTCGGCGGCAGCGCCACCGAAGCTTCGACAATTCAGACATATACTTTTACTGACGCTCAACGATTAGCTTTTTGATCTCAGCAATCGCTTTAGCTGGGTTCAACCCTTTTGGACAGGTATCAGTACAGTTCATGATAGTGTGGCAACGGTAGAGCTTGAATGGATCTTCAAGTTCATCAAGTCTCTCACCTGTGTTCTCATCACGGCTGTCGATAATCCAGCGATAAGCTTGCAACAAGATTGCAGGGCCAAGATAACGGTCGCTATTCCACCAGTAGCTTGGGCAGCTTGTTGAACAGCAAGCGCAAAGAATACATTCATAAAGTCCATCGAGCTTCGCACGATCTTCTTTACTTTGTAGTCTCTCACTATCTTGTGGTGCTGCAGTTGTTGTTTCCAACCAAGGCTTGATCGAGGCGTACTGAGCATAAAAGTGAGTCATATCAGGAACCAGATCCTTAACCACAGACATATGTGGTAATGGATAGATTTTGATCGCTCCCTTGATATCACCAATTGCTTTGGTACAAGCCAGTGTATTTTTGCCATTGATATTCATCGCGCAAGAGCCACAAATACCTTCACGGCAAGAGCGCCTAAATGAAAGTGTTGTATCCACCTCATCTTTGATCTTGATGATTGCATCAAGCACCATTGGCCCACATTTATCTAAATCGATGTTATATACATCAACCTTTGGGTTTTCGCCTGTATCAGGCTCCCAGCGATAAACTTCTACACGCTTGAGGTTAGTCGCCCCTTCTGGCGCTGCAAACTCTTTACCCGGTTGGATGACGGAGTTCTTTGGTAATGTAAATTCTGCCATTGTCTCAGTCCTCTCCTAGTAAACGCGCTTTTTAGGTGGAACAACTTCCGCTTCGTCGCTCAGTGTGTACATATGTACTGGACGGTAATCTATAGTCACTTTGTTGTTCTCGTCGTGCCACATAATTGAGTGTTTCATCCATTTATCGTCATCACGATCAGGGAAATCTTCACGCGCATGTCCGCCACGGCTCTCTTCACGGTTCAGAGCACCTTTAATGGTGACAGCTGCTTGGCACAGCAAGTTTTCTAGCTCAAGTGCCTCAACAAGATCTGTATTCCAAACCATTGAGCGGTCTGTAATCGCAACATCTTTAAAAGACTCCTGAATCGCTTCGATCTTCTCGATACCTTGCTGCATCGAGTCGCCCGTTCTGAAAACAGCCGCGTGAGTCTGCATCGCTTTCTGCATATCCAGACGGATTTCAGACGCTTTGCGTGAACCATTGGCGTTACGCATATTATCAAGGCGCGCAACTGCTTTATCACAAGCACCCTCTGCAAGCGGCTTGTGTGGCGTTTCAGGCTTGACTAGCTCAGCAGCACGAATAGCAGCAGAACGGCCAAAGACTACTAGATCAAGCAACGAGTTTGAACCCAACCGGTTAGCACCATGAACAGATACACAGGCCGCTTCACCAATCGCCATCAAACCAGGAACAACGGTATCAGGGTCGCCATCTTTCGATGTAACTACTTCACCTTTGTAATTAGTTGGAATACCGCCCATGTTGTAATGGACAGTTGGTAGAACTGGGATTGGCTCCTTGCTCACATCAACGCCAGCGAAGATCTCAGCACTCTCAGCAATACCTGGGAGTCTTTCGTTGATCACTTCAGGCCCAAGATGCTCAAGATGCAAATGGATATGATCTGCATCATCGCCGACACCACGGCCTTCGTTAATCTCGATAGTCATCGAACGACTCACGACATCACGAGAAGCCAAATCTTTAGCACTCGGTGCATAACGCTCCATGAAGCGCTCGCCTTTAGAGTTGGTTAGGTATCCGCCTTCACCACGCACCCCTTCCGTAATCAGGCAACCTGCGCCATAAATACCGGTTGGGTGGAACTGTACAAACTCCATATCCTGCAAAGGCAAGCCAGCACGTAGAACCATCGCGCCACCATCACCTGTACAGGTATGTGCAGAGGTACAAGAGAAGTAAGAGCGCCCGTATCCACCTGTAGCGATAACCGTTTGGTGCCCACGGAAAAGATGCAACGTTCCATCATCCAACTTCCATGCTAGAACACCTTTACATTCGCCATCTTCCATAATCAGGTCGAGTGCGATGTACTCAATAAAGAATTCAGCATCGTGTTTTAACGCTTGCTGATAAAGTGTATGAAGAATCGCATGACCCGTACGATCAGCCGCAGCGCAAGTACGTTGTGCAGTACCTTCACCATAACGAACAGTCATTCCACCAAACGGACGCTGGTAGATTTTGCCATCTTCTGTACGTGAGAAAGGAACACCATAATGCTCTAATTCGATAATGGCCGGAATCGCTTCACGACACATATATTCGATCGCATCTTGATCACCTAACCAATCAGAACCTTTGACCGTATCGTACATGTGATACTGCCAGCTATCTTCGCCCATGTTACCAAGTGCAGCACTGATTCCGCCTTGAGCGGCAACAGTATGACTACGTGTTGGAAAAACTTTAGTTAGGCAAGCTGTTTTCAGCCCTTTTTCTGCCATTCCAAATGTGGCACGAAGACCCGCTCCACCTGCACCTACAACAATAACATCATAGGTATGTTCAATAATTTCGTAATCCTTGCTCATGAATCATTATCCTCCGACAGCAAGCTTTAAAACAGCAACAACAGAGCCAATAGCGAGTAACGCCATTGCTAATTGTGTACCAACAACCATGGTTACTTTTGCACACTCTTTATGAATGTAATCTTCGTAAACAATCTGCATTCCGAGTGCCGCATGATAAAAAGTGGCAATAAGGAAAGAGATTGCTAACGTTGCATTCCACGTTGATGAAAACCAAGCTAGAACATTTTCATAGCTCGCTTCAGGAATCAGTGCGATCGAAAATGCCAACCAAATTGTGAGTGGAACCAATGCAACGGCTGTTACACGTTGTGCCCACCAATGGTGAGATCCTTGTTTCGCAGAACCCAGTCCCTGAGCTTTAGCGAGTGGTGTTTGTAGACTCATTTATTATCTCCAGTAACTTAGGCAAGTGCCCAAAGAAAAAAGGTCAAAACAGAAGCAATACCAACCTCAATCATTGCATACTGATCCATAGTCTCTTTTTCAAAAGAGCTACCCGCATCCCATAAAAGGTGACGAACACCGTGGCACAGATGAAAAAATAGCGCGAAAGTCCAACCGATAAGAATGAGCATTCCAAATCCTGAACTCATGAAACTCTGGACAGAAGCAAAGCTTTCAGCGCCCGCTGCTGCAGACATCAGCCAACAGACCAGAAGTAGCGTCCCAAGCGTTAAAAAAACACCTGTTGCTCTATGAGTGATAGATATCAACCCTGTTAAAGGTAACCGATACACCTGCAAATGAGGTGAGAGCGGACGATTAGTCGATGCCATTAAGTTCTCCTAAATCTATATAGTTAAGGTAAAGCAGGATTTAAAATAAAAATTTGGTACTTAAAAATCTGTGCAGCGCCCCTTTTGCTCCCAGTCTCCGTAGCGAGTTGGCTCCGGCCCTTTATAACCCCCAATTTCAACTGCCTTTGGCTGGCTGGAGACAGCCTCCTCATTATCAGCTGAGCTAGAATCAGTTTCCTGAGATGACTTTGGCTCTTTTTTATCGTTCATAAACTGACCTACAGAGTAGTTGCTGCAACGCGGTATCGTAACGATAAGCCCCCTAAAAATCAAGGCGACTTAAGTAGCAACTTAGTATTTTGACTGCACTTAATCACGTATAATTTCAGAGCAAACAACTAAAGAATAGCTATGACAGAAATCAAAACAGAAGAGACCCCAGATAATCTAGCACCACTAAGACACCTAGGCTTAATCCGCGTCTCAGGGCCGGAGGCAGAATCTTTTCTACAGGGGCAACTGACCTGTAATGTTAAGTCGTTATCAGAAGAGCTAAGCCTTCCTGCTGCCTACTGTTCCCCAAAAGGGCGGGCTATCGCCTCATTTCAGGTCATCAAAGAGAACAATAAGACATTTCTACTTATCCTTGCCAAAGATTTGACAGAAAAGGTCACTAAACGCCTCAAAATGTTTGTTATGCGCGCTCAAGTAGAAATTGACGACCTAACATCAGCCTGTTTTATTGGTGGCCTGACTATTAAATCTGATAGCCAGCTAGCCCGTGACCTTAATCTTAACTTTCCAACCGAAGCCAATAACGTTGTTATAAATAGTTCAGAGATCAAGCTTAAACTACCAGGCAAATCCACTCGGTTCATCATTATTCGTAAAAATAGAGGTCCGTCGAATAACGAAGAAAGAGGTGAAGCCGCTATAAGTGAATGGCTGCTCAGTGATATAAACAGCGGGCTCCCTCTTGTAACCGCTGCTGTAAGTGAGGAATATATCCCCCAGATGTTTAACTTGGATCTTCTCAACGGCATTAGCTTTAAAAAAGGCTGCTATACCGGACAAGAAATTATTGCCCGAATGCATTACTTAGGAAAATTGAAACAGCGTACATTTTTAACATCTACCAAATCCAGAATCTTGCCTGAACTAGGGACTCCTGTTTACGATGATAATCAAAAAGTGGGATCAGTCTTAATGGTGGCAAGAGATACAGCTGACAAAACAATGTTAAAACTGCTGATTGTTATGCAACTTAACCACATCAAAGGCAATATACACCTCAAAAACAGACCCAATTCTGCACTTACTTTTGAAGATTTGCCCTATACTTTTGAGCGTGAATAATTACAACCAATGGAGCAGTAGCTAAAACCATGAGTATCGACTCCCCAGAAGCATTCTTAGAACGACTTGAATCTGATATAGCTAGTAATAAAATTGTCTTACCGACCCTTCCTGAAGTTGCCCTCAAAGTAAGAGATGCCGCCTCTCTGGAAAGCACAACAGCTCACCAATTGGCTGATATTGTCGCAACAGATACAGCGCTTTCCGCAAGATTATTACAGATTGCAAATAGCCCTCTCTATCGTGCCCGGCATGAAATAGAAAACATCCAGATTGCAATTACCCGACTAGGTAATCGGGTCATAAGAAGCCTTGTTACAAGCCTTGTTATGCAGCAAATGTATCAGCCCACCTCACAAGCTCTAGACCAGCAGTTCAGGCAAACTTGGGAGCACAGTATTAGTATTGCTGCCATCTGTCGCGCATTATCTTCCATGCGAAAGAATCTCGATCCAGAGCAAGCTATGCTTGCCGGTCTAATTCATCAGATTGGAAAACTCCCTATTCTTACAATGGCAGAAAACATGCCTGAGCTAGCAAACAATGAAGCTAAGCTAAATGAATACCTTGAGACGCTTCACCCTCAGGTTGGGAAAATGATCATGGAGAACTGGGCGTTTCCAGAAGCACTTAAAAAGGTTCCATCTGATTATGTGGATTTTCAGCGCAATCCTGCTCCAGAAGCAGATTATGTTGACGTGGTTATTGTTGCTCATTTACAAAGCTACATCGGTTCAGATCGCCCCGAAGGTAGCCTCGACCTTTCATCTGTACCTGCTTTTGGCAAGCTAGGTTTGGCTCCAGAGGTTGAGGTATTAGAAATTGAAGGCATTTCTGAAGAAATTGAGCATGCCCAAAACATAATGACGCTCTGACAGCAGCCTACTGCTCAAACATCACACACCAAGAGCCTGAGCAGCTTAGCTGCTGCTTCAGCTTCAGCTCTTTTAATATCAAACGCGCAATGGCGCTCGCCACCCGCCAGCACAAACAAGAACCAATTAAAGCGTTTAACTGTTTGACCGAAAATCAAAAAACTTCATTTAGAACGCTGTCTGGTGCTAAATACCAGTCAAATATCATGGCCTCCCGGCACAAAATTCAACAACACAATCCCCAATACGACCAAAACTATCCCGGATACTTTCCAGATGCCTTTCTGCTCCTTCATAAGGATCATGCTAAGAAGCGCAACACCGGCTGTACCTCCACCAGCCCAAATTGGGTAAACGATGCTGACTGGCAGCTGCAGCAGAGCCAAGCTAACAAGGTAAAAAGCTGAAGCAAAACTAACAAGCGCGATAGCTGTCGGTAAAGGCCTGGTAAAACCATCACTATGGCGTAGCGCTAACGCAGCTCCAATTTCAGCAACCACTGCAAAACAGACCCAAAACCATGCGAAGGTCATTTCAATAACACTTTAAAGAAACCCTCAACATCCGGATTTTTTCTCCGATGTCATATTGATAAGAATGACCCCAACTACGATCATCAGAATACCGATTATTTTCATTGTATTAATACTTTCATCAAGCGCGAGAACACCTACTAACGCCACACCTACCGTGCCACTCCCTGCCCAGATGGGATAAGCAATGCTGACTGGAAGATGCCTCATCACCTTACTCACTAAGTACAAAGCCAGCGTGAATACAACAAGTGCAAATGTCGCTGGCATCGGCTCGGTAAACCCTTCACTAAAGCGCAATCCAATGGTTCCTGCTATTTCAAAGCAGATAGCCAATCCTAATAGCGTCCAGGTAGAAGCAGATTCGAGATTTTGTTTGCTGTAAGGAAAATCATTCATGCCCCCCCCCCTCTTTCACAATTAATATAGTCACCCCAAACGAGCCTCTAGCATTTCCAAATCGCCTTTCAGCGCCTTAAGTAAACTAGCGCTATATAGCTGGTAATACACCATTTTTCTATCATGCCGACTACGTAGCCAGCCCTGATCACGCAAAAGTTTTAGTTGATGAGAGGTTGCGGCCACACTGAGCTCTAACACATGCGCCATATCACAAACGCAAAGCTCACCTTCCGCTAGTGCCAACAAAATTCTCAATCGAGTTGTGTTCCCTAGTAATTTATAAAAGCCAGCCAACTCGGGAAGGAGATGCTCTTCTTTAGTCAGACTAGTTCGAGCGGCACTAACCTTATCGCGCTCAAAACACGGAAGCCCACACATGTTCTCGGAAACTTGACTCATTGAGTTCTCACGAAATAACTTTCCATAGACCTGATGTTAAGAATAATTTCCTTTATCGACATAAGAACAAGATAACCAACACCCATCACCAGCCAAGAAATACTTAGCAACCAATAAGTCACAATATAAAGCGCCTCGCCCTCAATTACGGGTCCACCTAAAGAACTCAGATTTGTATCGTAGTATGGCAAATAGACAAATGGAGCAAATGTTAGAACAAGAAAAGCTGTTTTTTTCTCTTTAATAAACCCCGGTAATCTAGTTCTTGCATAAAAATAGCCCCCCCCTCCAAAAAGAAGATAGCCTGGATAACAGATTAATAGAATGGCCGACTGGGCCGGCATTATTTCATTAGCACCATGGGCCATTTGATACCAGGAAGCATCCTGGTGAACAAGAAAACCGGCTGCTAAAAAAACAACGACAACTTGCCCCAGAAACCATGAAGTTAAGATCAGGTGTCGCTTTATGCACACTAAACTAACCTTTTCTTTATCGGGCTTTCGATAACTGGTTAAAACCAACCAAACTGCTAATAAAAAAGATAGCTCAGCGACAAAAAGGCTACTCAGGGAAATACCAAAGAAACTTTTTTCCCTCGCAAAAACTATCAGCTCACCAAGGTTTGAAAAGCTCGGCAACCAAATAATCATGAGCATCGCAAATAAAATAAAGCAAAATAAAATAAAAAATCTATCAATATGCATATCAGTGCCTCACTATAATACAACAGCTTAAACACCAGCCACCTCTTCCAAATTACCCGCCCTTATACGACCAAGTAATCCTTATAAATCAAAGAAGTAACAAACCTGTCTGTTTACATAAAAGAACATACAATGGCGTATATTTATCCTTTTTATTAACCAGTAGCATTCAATCTTGAAAGTCATTTCGATGAATGACATAATGATACACAGGAGCGAGTTGATGTCAAGGCTAGCAGCCACCTCCAAAGAAGTTGGGACTCGCCATAAATAAACCGAACAAGGAACAAATATGAAGATTCTTTTTATTTCGGCAATTCTAACCTTATCCACCGCAAACCAATGCTTTGCTGAAGAGACAATGTTACTCGGTGGAAAAACTTTTTATGGCCATGAGGTAGGCGATGATAGGCCTAAAAAGTGGGTAGAATATTTTGATGTCAATGGTGATGCTTATTATAAAAGTGGCTCCGAACTAATAAAATCTAAATGGTGGCGTAAAGATAATAAACTTTGCGAAAAAGGCACTTCACCCTCGAGTCTACGTTCGTGTGAACTTCTGAGAAGAAATGGTGAAAACATTGAGATTTTAGATGTAGAAACAGGAGAGGTTTTATCCGTGATTGATAAAATTATTGATGGGGATATAGAAAATTTTCAAATAAAATAAATAATTGCGCTTCAAAACCGAATTAAAACCATCCACCACCGGCGTCCTTGCCAGTTCTCACTATTTTTGGTTAGCTCGCGCGATGGCTTTCTTGCGATATATGCAGGTATGAAGAGTTAAGCAGAGAGACCCCCCCCTACTCAGCATAAACCCCCTCAACCGGACTATTTTTGTTCGCAGCCCACTCCAGCATTGAACCATCATAAAGCTTGGTGTTCTTATTTCCCAAAAGCTCATGCATCACAAACCAGTTGCCTGATGCCTGTAATCCGCTATTGCAATAGGTGATTGTTGGTTTTGATTTATCCACACCTAGAGCACTCGCTAAATTCTCGATTGTAGAAAGCGATGTAAAGGCATTGATTCCCCTAGGATCTTCTAGCAGACCTTGAGGGAATGGTTTAGCACCAGAAATATGCCCTGCTTTTTTAACAGACTGTTTCCTAGTCGTCCCTAGATAAAAAGCTTGAGAACGCGCATCTAGAACCTGAACACCTTGCTTCTCCGCATTTAAGACATCTTCCTTGCTAGCTAGCAGTGATGCATCACCATCTGTTGCTGAGAAATCTCCTCTTGATACCCGCTGTGGCTGTTTTTCGTAGCCTCTCCGCTCCCTAAACCACTTAATCGTCCCACCATCCAAAATTGAGATATGTTGGTGCCCATAATACTTCAGACTCCAATATAACCGTGTTGCAAACATAACAGCGCCTTCTGGGTAGGTAATCACAACCGGTTTATCATTACTTACACCACTCGCTCGCATCATCCGCTCAAAAGCCACTTTCCCTATCTGCATTGCAGGGATTTTTTTTCCACCCATCATGCGTGGAGCCCTAATCAGCTTTAGGTCGACAAGGATCGCTGAAGGAATATGGCCTCGCCCTACAAAGCTTTTATTGTTTGCCCGTATATCTAACAGAGTGACATTATTTATATTCTCTGCCAGCCATTCTGTTGAAACCAATGGCCCAGGAAGGTGAGCTGCCCGAAGCAATCCACTAAAGCAGACTAGAATGATTGCCATTAACGAAAAAAAACTAATTTTATTTTGCCTTTTCATTGAACTCTCCTGAAAGTTACTTCCCTATATTAGCACTTGTTAATGCTTGAAAAACAGCTAAAAAAAACCGGCATTTATACCGGCTTCTTTCTATCGCTTAAGCTTCCTGCCGCATATGCGGAAACAAAATAACATCCCGAATGGAAGGTGAATCGGTCAGAAACATTACCAACCTATCAATACCAATGCCTTCTCCAGCTGTAGGCGGCAAACCGTACTCTAAGACACGAATATAATCTGCATCAAAGTGCATCGCCTCATCATCACCGGCCTCTTTTTCTGCCACCTGCCCCTTAAAACGCTCCGCCTGGTCTTCAGAATCATTTAACTCCGAAAAGCCATTGGCAATCTCACGGCCACCGATAAAAAATTCAAAACGATCGGTCACCTCAGGATTCTCATCATTGCGCCGTGCTAATGGTGAAACTTCGGTTGGGTATTCAGTGATAAAGGTTGGTTCATCCAAACGGTGCTCAACGGTCTTCTCGAAAATTTCGATCTGAATTTTACCTAAACCATAACTCTCTTTAATTGGGATAGAAAACAGGCCCGCAACTGCGGCGGCTGCCTCGCGTGTTGCCAGCTGCTCCGCTGTTAAATCCGGGTTAAAATGCAGAATCGATTCCACAACCGTCATGCGCCTGAAAGGCTTAGACAGATCATAGCTTTGCTCTTGATAGATAACCTCTGTCGAACCCAGAACATTTTCAGCCAAACCTCGAAGCATTGCTTCAGTGGTATCCATCAATGATTTGTAATCAACAAATGCTTCGTAGAATTCAAGCATTGTAAATTCGGGGTTATGACGCGTAGAAAGCCCTTCATTTCGGAAACTACGATTAATTTCATAAACTTTTTCAAAACCACCAGCAACTAATCTCTTGAGGTACAGCTCGGGGGCGATACGCAGAAACAGCGGCATATCCAATGCATTATGGTGTGTCGCAAATGGGCGCGCTGTCGCACCACCCGGAATCACATGCATCATCGGGGTCTCAACCTCCATAAACTGCTGCTCATCGAGGAAGTTACGAATATATTTAATCACCTGGCTACGTACTTTAAAGACCTTTCGCGATGACTCGTTCATCACCAAATCAACGTTTCGCTGGCGATAGCGAACTTCCTGATCGGTTAAACCATGAAACTTTTCAGGTAGCGGGCGCAGCGATTTTGTTAGCAGACGAATTGTTTCAATCCTGACAGACAGCTCACCTGTTTTGGTTACAAAAAGTTCGCCTTCGGCACCAATCAGGTCACCAATATCCCAACCTTTAAATTGCTGATAAAGCCCCTCAACAAGTGAGTCACGTTGCAAAAAAAGCTGAATTCGCCCAGACATGTCCTGCAAGTGGGCGAAGCTCGCTTTACCCATCACCCGTTTCGCCATCAAGCGACCCGCCAAGCTAACTTTAATCGCCTTCTCTGCCAGCTCTTCGTTTGTTGCTTCGCCGTACTGCTCCCAAAGCTCTGACGTGAGTGAATCACGACGAAAATCATTAGGAAACGCCTGTCCCTGCTCCTTTAACTCATTAAGCTTTTCTCGTCTGACCGCAATCAGTTTATTTTCATCTTGTTGACTCATAACCCACTCTTTAAACTTGCTTCAATAAATTGATCCAGATCGCCATCAAGAACGGCCTGGGTGTTACCTGTCTCTACATTAGTACGAAGATCTTTAATCCGTGACTGATCAAGCACATAAGAACGAATCTGACTGCCCCAACCAATATCCGACTTTGTCTCTTCTAACGCCTGTTGCTCAGAATTACGTTTTTGCAGTTCCAGCTCATAGAGCTTCGCCTTCAGCATTTTCATCGCCGTATCTTTATTCTTGTGCTGAGAGCGATCATTCTGGCATTGCACAACCGCATTGGTTGGCAAGTGGGTAATGCGTACCGCCGATTCGGTTTTATTGACATGCTGACCACCAGCACCACTGGCGCGATACACATCGATGCGCAGATCAGCTGGATTGATTTCGATATCAATATCATCATCGATTTCTGGAGAGACAAAAACGGCAGAAAAAGAGGTATGGCGACGATTACCCGAATCAAAAGGAGATTTACGAACCAGACGGTGTACGCCAATTTCAGTTCTCAACCAACCGAAAGCATATTCCCCTTCAAAATGAATCGTGGCACTTTTAATTCCCGCCACATCTCCTGCCGAACACTCAATTAACTCGGTCTTGAATCCTTTTCGCTCTCCCCAACGCAGGTACATACGCAACAGCATCTCGGCCCAATCTTGCGCCTCGGTTCCGCCTGAACCCGACTGAATATCGACAAAAGCGCTACAGTGATCCATTTCGCCTGAGAACATACGGCGAAACTCCAAAACCTCGACTCGGGATTCAAACTGCTCAAGATCAGATTTGACCGACTCAACAGTCTCATCATCACTCTCTTCGATCGCCATTTCTAGCAGATCGCCCGCATCCTCGAGCCCTTCTGCTAGTTCGATCAAATTATCAACGACCGCTTCAAGCTGGCCCCGCTCTTTTCCAAGCGCCTGTGCCTCTTCGGGATTGTTCCAAATTTCAGGGCTTTCAAGCTCTCTAAGAACCTCTGTCAGGCGTTCCTGTTTGGTTTCAAAGTCAAAGATACCCCCTAAGCGATTCACACCGACTATTAAGGTCTTTTATCTTATTGGTAATAGGATTGAGTTCTTGCATTTTTTACAAGTTGGAGATATTCAAAACGCGTAATTCTAGCACTGTTAAAGTTCTTTAACACTTCCAATCTTGTGAAGTGCTATTGCATAACACATGAATACAAAATAGGTTTTTAAGGCACAAAAAACCCCGCCGAGGCGGGGTTTTTTGTGCCTTAAAATTAACTGCGTATATTTTAAGCTTTCTTTTTATTACGACCGAACCCAAATCCAGCCAAACCTAAACCCATTAGGGCTAACGTAGCAGGCTCTGGAACACCATTTCCGCCACCTTGCTGGCAACCAGGTGCCGTTGGCGTTACGCTACAATCAACTTGTGTGATTGCACTATAGAGCACACTACCCTGAGAATAATTATAAAAACCAAAAGATCCATCACCAAATGAAGTTAAACTTGCATCAGTTGGGGTAATAGAAAGCTCTAAAACAGAATCAACAGACACTTGAATCAAACTTGACGTAAAAAGGATATCGAAGCTGTACTCAGTATTATCAGCCCAACCTGTTGACCCCAAGTTCGTTCCACGATCAATTTCAGTTACAGCCCCCACATGCTGCCAAAAATCATTTAAGCTTCCCGAAGCACCTAAAACATGGGATATCGCCAACCCATCAACCCCTGGACTCTGGTCGCCCTGCTTCCAATCCACAAGGAAAAAATCAGCTGCCGAAGTCGAACCTGAAGAAGTCAGCGTGCCACTCTGATAACCAAGTGCAAAACCGATAAAGTCATCATCACCCGTAGTTGTAACCTTAATTTTCCCCGAAAGTGCCGTACCTTGTGTACTGGTTACAGTAGGATCAAAGAACACTGTTGGGTTTCCATTTACCGTTTGGAGTACAGAGTCATTTCCAGACTGAACACTCCAGTTAGAACTCCCGCCTTCTGCCGTCCACCCTGATAAATTTACTGCAACCGCGCTTGCTGCCATTGGTGCAGCAAGTACCGCTGCAGCAACTGCTAGTTTTAATCTATTTTTAATGCTCATAACACTCGCTCCACTAAACAAAGTTTATTTTTATTCGCCTCAAAGACAAAGCAAGCAAATATTACACCAAATTGCAAACACACATTTTTTTCACTATTTTTTCAATGGGTTACGACAAAAAAATAATCTTATTAGAAACATCAAAGGAAACCCAAATGAGCTTATGTAAAAAAAACTGACGGTTTTATCCAGCCCCTCCATTCTATACAGAAATAGCTTGTGTTGAGCTCGGGCACTTTAAAGGCAACGCTTTACCAAAAACCGTAACAGATAGATAAGAAAACTAAACCGCCTGTACCTCAATAACCCCATCATTAACACGCACAGGAAAAGTTTCTATATCTTCATACGCCGGGGGCGTCAGCGCTTTACCACTTCTCAGACAAAACTTTGCACCATGAACAGGGCAAGTGATTGCTTCACCTACAACAGGGCCTGTATTAAGTTCAACTTCTGCATGTGAGCACTTGTCTTCAATTGCGAAGTATTCGCCCTCAACATTAAGAAGAATGACTTGAATGCCATCCAGATCAAAAACTTCACGACTGCCCGGCTCAAAACCGCGCACGCTGGTTACTGCTATCCAATCAGACATTCTAATCTCTACTAAAACCAATAAATATTTAACGCAAAATCGCTAAGCCGCATGGACGCAAAGAGAAATTCAGAGTGTTGATAATTTCAGTTCTTTTTGTCTTGTCGTCCTCGCGCCGTTGCGTTCCTTATTTTATCTTTAACGCTCTATTCGGTCGAGACACTAGCCTCTTTGTTCTCGATCGCAGCACTCAGCGTATGCCAAGGTAATGTGGCGCACTTTACCCTTGCTGGATATTCGCGCACACCGGCAAGAACTGCCAACTTGCCAAGTTCTTCAAGATTCTCGACTTCATCTTCACTTGTGGTGATCTTATGCAGTATTTCGAACTGTTCATCAGCCTCTTTTTCTGTCATTCCCTTAACAATTTCGGTCATCAATGAAGCAGAAGCCGTTGAAATTGCGCAGCCAGAACCCTGAAAACTTGCATCTTGAATGATGCCACCTTCAACCTTGAGAAAAAGTGTCATGCGGTCGCCACAAAGCGGGTTAAACCCTTCTACTTTACGGTTCGAATCTTCCATCTCCCGAAAGTTTCTCGGGTTACGGTTGTGGTCAAAAATAACCTCTTGGTAGAGATCGCGTAAATCTTCAAACATTATCCGAACACCTCAATTAGGTTTTCTATACCATCCATCAAAATATCGATCTCTTCAAACGTATTGTACATCGCAAAAGATGCTCTTGCCGTTGCAGGCACTTCAAAAAAGTCCATCACCGGCATCGCGCAATGATGCCCTGCCCGAACTGCAATTCCACAGTGATCAAGCATTGTACCAATATCATGTGGGTGTACTTTATCGAGCACAAAAGAGAGGATCGCCCCTTTATCTTCTGCTGTTCCGATCAGCCGCATCCCCTCAATTTTAAGCGCTTTTTCTGTCGCATAATCAAGCAGTGCCTGTTCGTGCTTGGCAATCGCCTCAATACCAATTTCGCTAACGAAATCGAGCGCAGTTCCAAGTGCTACGGTATCAACAATATTCGGCGTACCTGCCTCAAAGCGATAAGGGATCGAATTGTACTCGCTCTTTTCAAAGGTAACAGTGCGAATCATGTCACCACCACCCTGCCAAGGGGGCATTTTTTCAAGAATTTCTCGTTTTACGTATAACGCACCAATTCCACTCGGCGCATACAGTTTATGGCCTGAAAATGCGTAAAAATCGCAATCGAGTTCCTGAACATCAACCGCCAAATGAGGAATAGCCTGTGCACCATCAAGCATCACAGGAATATTTTTCGCATGCGCTAAATCGATAATCTTTTTAACAGGATTTACCGTTCCAAGTGCGTTAGACATATGTACAACTGATACCAGTTTTGTACGATCTGAAATAAGCGCTTCAAACTGATCAAAGATCAGCTCACCTTTTTCATTGATTGGGGCAACTTTTAATACAGCACCACTCTCTTTGCATAACATCTGCCAAGGAACAATATTTGAGTGATGTTCCATCGCTGTAATCAGGACTTCATCCCCCTCACCGATATTTGCTTTGCCAAATGTTTGCGCAACAAGATTGATTGCTTCGGTTGTACCACGTAGAAAAACAATCTCATCGCTGCTTTCAGCATTGATAAATTGCTGTACCTTTTTCCTGGCATCTTCGTATTTTTTAGTCGCACGCTCGCTCAGTGTATGCACGCCACGATGAACATTTGAGTAATCGTGACTATAAAAATTACTAATCGCATCAATCACCACTTGGGGCTTATGGCATGTGGCTGCGTTATCGAGATAGACTAATTTCTTACCTCGAATCTGTTCCTTTAGAATAGGGAACTGCTTACGAATTGCCTCAACATCATAAGCCTCATCACTTACGATGGGCTGAACATTTGTTGTCATAACCATTCCTTCTCTATCCCTTCTTGGGGAAATTGCTTAAGTAGCTGCTCTTGTACCAGCAGCTTCAAATCGGCCAGCTCTATTTTTTCAACCTGCTCATTCGCAAAGGCAAAGGTGAGCATGTTTTTCGCCCTTTCTGAATCAATACCACGTGATTGCAGGAAGAAAATCGACTCGTCATCAAGTTGGCCAACCGTTACACCATGCGCACATTTGACATCATCCGCATAAATTTCAAGCTGTGGTTTAGCATCAATTTCTGCATTATCAGAGAGCAAAAGGTTGTGGTTATTCATTTCTGAATTGGTTTTCTGCGCACCTTCCTGAACGATTACGCGCCCCTGAAAAACACCCCGTGCCTTATCGCTTAAAATCCCTTTGTACTGCTCACGACTTGTAGCATGCGGTTGTGTATGGCTAATTCGCGTGTGATTATCAACGTGTTGACGACCACCAACTAAGAAAAGCCCATCGAGCGTTACATCTGCTGCCGTTCTTAAACCAGTATGGAGATCATTGCGAACCAGTGCACCACCAAATGAAAAGCTTTGGTGATTAAATATTGAGTGCTTAGCCTGTTTCACATATGTGCCACCAAAATGGTAGGACTTATTAGATTCAGCCTGTAGTTTAGTCATCTTGATTGAACTGTTTTCTCCAGCCAAAACCTCTGTAACAGCCGCATTAAGGTAACAATGCCCCGCTTCACCGACCCAAGTCTCAATCAGCTCTACAGATGCCCCTTCCTCAATTACCAAAAGATTACGAATCGTTGATAACTGAGCCACATCCTGTTTTGTTGAAACAAAGAGAAGCTGTAGTGGCTTACTAAGCGCACTGTTTTTAGGAAGATAAATAAACAATCCATCACTAAAAAAGGCACTGTTAAAGTCTAAAAAACCATGGCTCTCATCATGTAATGCTCTACCCAGTTTCGCCTCTAATAGTTCAGAGTGAGACGCTAGCGCATCCGCCATATTCTTAACAACGGCCCCTTCAGGTAACTGAGGCAGGTCGGAACGTTCTGCAGAAAACTGCCCATCGATAAAAACTAGACTATCTGCTGATTCTAGCCGGTGGCCTCTCAATAACGCCTCATCTACAGTAGAGGTTATATCGGCAACTGAGGTGAACTGCTTGCGCTCTATCGGCCTCACATTGGTGTAACGCCACTCCTCTTCGCGTGGAGAGGGAAAGCCATTTTCAGAAAAGTTTTTAATCGCCTGCTCACGCTGCACTTTCAACCATCCAAGCTCACTGCCCGCTAGATTGCCACGCTGCTTTTCATATTCCGACTGGTAAAAGTCGGTGATCTTTAAGTCCTGATTCATGCTAATGCTCCGTTAAGCCTTCGCAGCTTCTTCAATCCAGCCGTAACCCTCTTTCTCAAGCTCAAGCGCAAGTTCTGGCCCGCCTGATTTAACAATCTTGCCATCCGCAAGAACATGAATAAAATCGGGTTTAATGTAATCAAGTAGACGTTGATAGTGCGTAATCAAAACAAAAGAGCGCTCAGGCGAACGGAGCGAATTAATCCCTTCTGAAACGATCTTAAGCGCATCGATATCCAGACCAGAATCGACCTCATCAAGAATACAAAGCTTCGGTTCCAGAACCGCCATTTGAAGAATTTCGTTACGTTTTTTCTCTCCACCTGAAAAGCCTTCATTCACTGAGCGATAAAGAAACTTCTCATCCATCTTCAGCATTTTAGTTTTAGATTTAACGTATGTAAGAAAGTCCATTGCATCTAACGCATCCAAACCACGCGCCTGTCTAGCCGCATTAAGTGCTGCTTTCAGCAGATAGATGTTACTTACACCTGGGATTTCAACAGGATATTGGAAAGCTAAAAAGAGCCCCTCTTGCGCACGAACCTCGGGTGCCATTTCAAGCAAATCTTTAGCATTAAAAAGCACCTCTCCTTCAGGTGTTTCATAACCGTCTCGTCCAGCCAAAACATTTGAGAGAGTGCTTTTACCCGAGCCATTTGGCCCCATAATGGCGTGCACTTCACCCGGTTTAATATAAAGACTAATGCCTTTAATGATCTCTTTATCGTCTACAGAGGCATGAAGATTTTCAACTTTTAACATGATGCTATTTTCCTGATGTTTAACTTTACAACCAAGCTTTAATTACTTGATAAATATATTTATTAACCAACACTTCCTTCGAGACTAATACCTAAAAGTGCCTGCGCTTCAACCGCAAACTCCATCGGTAGCTCCTTGAAAACCTCCTTACAAAAACCGTTTACAATCATCGAAACAGCATCATCGGCAGAGAGCCCTCGCTGCAAACAAAAGAAGAGTTGGTCTTCACTAATTTTTGAGGTCGAGGCCTCATGCTCAATCTGCGCAGAAGGCTGTTTAACTTCCACATAGGGGAAAGTATGCGCACCACATTTATCACCCATAAGAAGTGAATCACACTGAGTGTAGTTGCGGGCATTTTCTGCACTTTTCGCCACCTTCACCAAACCGCGGTAACTACTTTGTGATTTACCAGCAGAGATCCCCTTGGCAATAATTGTGCTTTTGCTGTTTTTACCGATATGAATCATTTTGCTGCCGGTATCGGCCTGTTGATAATTATTGGTAACCGCTACAGAGTAGAATTCACCTACCGAGTTATCACCCAACAGAACACAACTCGGATATTTCCAAGTGATAGCCGAGCCTGTTTCAACCTGCGTCCAGGAGATTTTTGAGTTAGCACCCCGACATTCACCTCGCTTGGTCACAAAGTTGTAGATTCCACCCACACCATTTTCGTCACCGGGATACCAGTTTTGAACGGTTGAGTACTTAATTTCCGCCCCTTCCATCGCGACCAATTCAACAACCGCTGCATGCAGCTGATTTTCATCACGCATAGGCGCTGTACAGCCTTCTAGGTAGCTAACGTAGCTACCTTCATCAGCAATAATCAGTGTTCGCTCAAACTGCCCAGTATTTGAGGCATTAATTCTAAAATAGGTGGAAAGTTCCATTGGGCAACGAACACCCTTTGGAATATAGACAAAAGAGCCATCGGTAAAAACAGCTGAGTTGAGTGCCGCAAAAAAGTTATCCCCTTGCGGCACAACCGTACCTAGATATTTTTTAACCAGCTCTGGGTGATCTCTTAATGCTTCTGAAATTGGGCAGAAAATAACTCCCACTTCAGAGAGTTTGTCCTTAAATGTTGTGGCGACAGAAACACTATCAAAAACCGCATCGACAGCAACACCCGCTAAACGCTCTTGTTCGCCCAAAGGGATGCCTAGCTTCTTATATGTCTCAAGTAGCTGCGGATCAACTTCATCAAGACTTTTAGGCCCATCCTCAAGGCTTTTGGGTGCAGAGTAGTAACTGATCGCCTGATAATCAATTGGCTCAATAGAAAGCTGAGCCCAATCAGGGTTATCCATCGTTAGCCACTGTTTATAGCCATCGAGGCGCCATTCAGTCATAAACTCAGGATCATTTTTTTTAGCCGATAATGCGCGAACAATCTGCTCATCAAGCCCTGGCGGAAAACTATCAGTCTCTAATTCGGTTACAAAACCATCTTTGTATTTCTCACCGATTAACTCATTTATATTTTCAGATGAAGCGGACATCTTATTTAACTCCAATTTTTATCATCATTTTGACCGGATTAACCGGTTCTCACTATCGTAAAGGCTAGATAGCGCAACCTTACTTATCGACGCGGACTGGGGAACAACCATATCAGCAAGCGTCACAGAATCGAGAGCTGTCTGGATCGCATGATTAATGCGCCCCCAGTTCCAACGAATTGAACAATTTGACTCTTGCTCACAATGGCCAGTCTCGGAGCTGCATTCAGTAATCGAAACAGGCCCTTCTATTGCCGAAATAATGCTTGCAACGGTCGTCTTATCTGGTGAAGAGACTAATGAATAGCCTCCTTTTGCTCCTTGAATAGATTGGAGAACCGATGCTTTTGTTAATAATTTTAGTATCTTGCTAACAGTAGGCAGTGCAACACCCGTCTCAGATGATAGCTCCGCTGCTGTAAATAACCGAGACGCATCATGGCTTGCCATGTAGCTCAGTACAACTGTTGCGTAATCGGTCAGCTTGCTGACTCGTATCATTGAGAATAACCACGATTAATTAAGTAGTACTATTCTAGTCCCATTTAATTACCTAGTAAAGTTATCAGTTATTTTAAATTAGGGTGCGAATAAAAAAACCACCTTCTCATAAGCTGAAAAGATGGTTTTCTTGATAAGAGCAAGACTAGGCTGGCCACTCACCTTAAAACTGAAAAATCTAGAACACAATCAGGAAGCCTATGATTAAGCCTGCTTGAATTTAGGCTCTGATAAAAAAATCACGACTGACCGCCTCACCTAGAATGTGGCAATAAAATTTGCAAAATCATCAAACCAAAAATAGGCCCCAATTGTCATACTTAAGATTAAAAAAACGGTAATAAGTGAACCAATTTTTTCCAACATAACAGATAAATCTCCAAATAAACTCATTCATGCCCACTTATAAAAATGGGTGATTAAAAAGCTAAACAGTTCGCCGTTAGTTAAGTTTTTCTAAGTAATTAACAATCAACTGAACCGTCCGATTACCTCTATATTCGTTAATATCAAGCTGGTATGCAACCTTTATTCTCGGAGTTCCAATCCAGCTTTGTGGCTCATCAACAAAAAAAGCAATTGCATCAATCATCGCATTCTCATCCGCTCGCCCAAGAACCAGCTTAAGGTGTTTTTCTCCAACAATTTTGGCCTGAAGAACCTCGAATTCTCCCTGAAAGGTTGGTTCAGGAAATCCCTGCCCCCAAGGGCCAGCGACTGATAATTGTTCAGCCATATCGAGCGTCAGTTCACCGCTGTGAAGCTCCCCATCAGTCTCAACTATCTTTTCAAGCGACCGTCCAGCAAGCTGTTTTTCGACCGTCTCACTAAACAATTTACGAAACCCGGTTAAATCCGCTTTCTTAAGACTCAATCCAGCCGCCATCGCATGCCCACCAAATTTACTGAGCATTTGAGGCTTTTTAGCCGCTATTTCACTCAAAATATCCCTAATGTGAATCCCAGGGATTGAACGGGCTGAACCTTTTATCTCCCCATTATCGGCTTCTGCAAAAGCAATCACGGGCCGATGGTATTTTTCTTTAATTCTTGAGGCAACAATACCGATCACACCTTGATGCCAATCCTCTTCAAAAAGACAAATTGCCGGAGGAACCTGCCCTCCATCTGACTGATTCAGCTTCTGCAAAACAGTCATTGCTTCAGCTTTCATACTATCTTCAATTTCACGACGCGCTTTATTGAGCTCATCAAGCTGAAATGCCATTTTTCTTGCTTTGCTTTCATCTTCTTCAAGCAGACACTCGATACCGATAGACATATCTTCTAAGCGACCGGCAGCATTAAGGCGTGGCCCCACTGCAAATCCTAAATCTGATGCTTTGGCTTGATTTCTACGCCGTTTAGCAATTTCAAGCAGCGCTAACAGTCCCGGACGCGCCCGCCCAGAGCGTATTCTTTGCAGCCCCTGAAAAACCAAGATTCTATTCAGGTGGTCCAATGGAACAACATCCGCAACTGTACCAAGAGCAACAAGATCCAGAAGCTCTGCCAAATTTGGCTCTGTAATTCCATTTTCCTTAAATAGATCACGCTCACGCATTGCGGATCTCAACGCAAGCAACAGATAAAAGGCAACACCAACTCCCGCTAAATTCTTGCTTGGAAAGTTATCGCCTGGCTGATTTGGATTAACGATGGCATCTGCTTCAGGCAAATAGTCACCCGGCAAATGATGATCGGTTACCAATACAGAGCAACCTCTCTTTTTTGCAGCCAAAACCCCTTCAATGCTTGAGATACCATTATCAACGGTGAGAATGAGGTCTGGGTTTTGTTCGCAGGCAACCTCAACAATTTCTGGTGTTAGGCCATACCCATATTCGAATCGATTTGGAACAATATAACTGACGCTCTTAAAACCAAGTGACCTAAGACCTAACAAAATAACACTACAACTTGTTGCGCCATCCGCATCAAAATCGGCCACCACAAGAATTTTCTGCTGTTCTTCTAAGACGGTAAGCAGTAGATCAACAGCAGCCTCCATCCCTTTCATCTCCTTAGGGGAAGGAAGTTGCACGAGTGAATTATTTAAAACCTCTTGCGAATCAACCGAACGAGCAAGGTAAATTCGCCGCAATAGCGGATGAACCCCAGAATCAAAAAAGCCGGTATCTTCCGGTACCGGCCTTATGACAAGCTTTTGCCTATCTTCCATTAGACTTATAAATTACCCAGAATTGCCTCTTTAACTGCGCCCAATTCTGCCTCAATCGCAACTAATTCAAGTGCACATTGCTTGATTGCCGTATCCGGATCTTTCAAACCATTACCTGTTAACGTACAGACGATCCTGCTTCTCTCTGGAATTTTCCCTGATTCAATATCGCGCAACGCACCGGCAAGTGAAGCTGCAGATGCTGGCTCACAAAAAATACCCTCTTTACTAGAAAGTAGCTTTTGACCTGCCAAAATCTCATCATCAGTCAAAGAATCGAACCAACCACCCGATTCCTGTTGAGCATTAATTGCCTGATTCCACGATTGAGGATTACCAATGCGAATAGCTGTTGCAATTGTTTCAGGGTTCTCAACCGGTGCACCTTTCAGAAAAGGTGCCGCACCCGCTGCCTGATATCCACACATAATTGGTCGCTTATCCGCTGTGCCATCCGCCGCATACTCTGAGTAACCCTTCCAGTAGGCAGTAATATTCCCTGCATTACCGACGGGTAGACAATGATAATCAGGCGCACCACCCAGTTCATCAACAATCTCAAATGCTGCCGTTTTTTGCCCGTCGATACGATAGGGATTGATTGAGTTTACAATCGTAACAGGCGCGTGCTCGGCAACCTCTTTAACTAAACGCATTCCATCATCAAAATTACCTTTAATCTGGATAATTTCGGCACCGTACATCATTGTCTGAGCAAGCTTACCTAAAGCAATCTTTCCTTCTGGGATCAATACAAAAGCTTTAATTCCGGCACGTGCAGCGTAAGCTGCTGCTGCCGCCGAAGTATTACCTGTAGAGGCGCAGATAATCGCCTTACTTCCCTCTTCAACTGCCTTTGTAACAGCCATTGTCATGCCGCGATCTTTAAAAGATCCTGTCGGATTAAGGCCTTCATACTTGACATAAATTTCAATATTTTTTCCCGTAAGTGCTGGGATATTCTCAAGCTTGATCAGTGGTGTTGTCCCTTCGGCCAAACTAATAAATCGAGTTGATTCAGAAACAGGTAGACGCGCTTTATAGCGCTCAATCAAACCTAAACCATATTTTGTATTGCTCATAGCTCTCTCATCCCTTAAATAGGGGTTACTTTAATGTTTCTAAACGAATTTTTGTGGCAGAACCTTTTACCGAGTCAAGCGCTTCGATCGATGCGATCGCTGCATTAAGCTCACGCTCAACAACACGCTGAGTCAAAATAATCACCGGAACAACCTGCTTATCTTCAGCCGGCTCTTTCTGCAATAACGCCTCTATACTGATCTCCTGATCCGCTAAAAGCCTTGCAATATCAGCCAAAACGCCTGGCTTATCGTCTACACAAAGGCGCAGGTAGTAAGCTGTGACAACAGCTTCTATCGGCAAAACAGTTGTATCGGTTAATGCATCCGCCTGAAACGCCAAATGAGGGACATGATTCTCAGGGTCACTTGTCAGCATTCGAACCACATCAACAACATCAGCTACAACAGCTGATGCAGTTGGCTCTGCTCCCGCACCGGCACCATAATAAAGAGTCGGCCCAACTGCATCGGCATCGACAAGAACAGCATTCATAACGCCGTCCACATTGGCAATCAGTCGTTTTTCTGGAATTAAGGTTGGGTGAACGCGCAGCTCAACACCTTGTGAAGTTTTGCGGGCAATTCCAAGATGTTTAATTCGATAACCCAGCTCTTCCGCGTAAACAACATCTTCCCTTGCAACATTGCCAATTCCTTCGGTGAAGACTTTTTCAAATTGCAACGGAATACCAAAAGCGATTGAAGCAAGAATCGCCAGTTTATGCGCGGCGTCAATACCCTCTACGTCAAAGGTCGGATCAGCTTCAGCGTAACCACGCGCTTGAGCCTCTTTCAAAACGTCATCAAATGCTCGACCCTTATCGCGCATTTCAGTCAGAATAAAGTTACCTGTCCCATTGATAATACCGGCTAACCAGTTGATTTGGTTTCCAGTAAGACCCTCTCTAATCGCTTTGATAATGGGAATACCACCTGCAACTGCCGCCTCAAAAGCGACCATTACACCCTTTTCATTTGCTTTAGCAAAAATCTCATTGCCATGTAACGCAATCAAAGCTTTATTTGCAGTAACAACATGCTTGCCTTGCTCGATCGCCTTTAAAACCAATTCTAGGGCGAGTGTTGTTCCACCAATCAACTCAACAACAATCTCAACAACTGGATCACAAACAACTTCCATTGGATCTGTCGTTAAACGAATCGTGTCGACATCACAGCCTCTGCTGCGCGTTATGTCTCTTGCTGACGCACAAACAACCTGAATCTCTCGGCCCGCTCGTCTGGCAATTTCATCTGCGTTACGCTGTAGAACATTGGCTGTACCACCACCAACCGTGCCAAGCCCAAGAAGTCCAACTTTTACTGATTCCAAAACCTATCTCCAAAAATACTAATCATCTTCGCGCATCATCGCGCGTATTCCTCTAACCGCTTGGCGTGTTCTGTGCTCGTTTTCAATTAAACCAAAACGGACATGATCATCACCATACTGACCAAAGCCAATTCCGGGGGAGACCGCGACCTTCGCCTCTTTTAACAATTTTTTCGTAAATTCCAACGAGCCTAGATGTCTATATCGTTCAGGAATTCTTGCCCAAACAAACATCGTTGCTTTTGGCTTCTCAACTTCCCATCCAATCGAATTTAGCCCATCACAGAGCACATCCCGGCGATCCCGGTACATATCACAAATTTCTTGCACACATTCCTGAGGCCCTTCCAAAGCAGTAATGGCCGCAATCTGAATGGGTGTAAACATGCCGTAATCCAGATATGATTTGATCCGTGCCAATGCAGCAACTAGCTCACGATTTCCAACCATAAAACCGACTCTCCAGCCCGGCATATTGTAGCTTTTAGAAAGCGAGAAAAATTCGACAGCCACTTCAGTTGCCCGAGGAACCTGCATAATTGAGGGTGCTTTATAGCCATCAAAAACAATATCCGCATAGGCGATATCGTGTACAACCCATATTTTATGTTCGCGTGCTATATCAATAACTTTTTCGAAAAACTCCAACTCCACGCACTCTGTTGTTGGGTTCCCTGGAAAATTCAGAACCAACATCTTCGGCTTCGGCCAAGAGGTGGTAATCGCCTTTTCCAATTCTGCAAAGAAGTCGACATCCGGTGTCATCGGGACATGGCGAATGTCGGCACCGGCAATCACAAAGCCGTAAGGGTGGATAGGATATGCTGGATTAGGTACAAGCACCGCATCACCCGGCCCCACTGTCGCCAAGGCCAAATGCGCAAGGCCCTCTTTTGAACCGATCGTAACAATCGCCTGCGAGTCATGATCTAGCTCGACATCGTATCGCTCTTGATACCAATTACAGATTGCTTTACGAAGCCTCGGAATCCCTCTTGATACCGAGTAACGATGAGTATCTGTACGCTGTGTCGCCTCAACCATTTTGTCGACGATATGTTTTGGGGTTGGTTGATCTGGATTACCCATCCCAAAGTCGACAATATCCTCACCTCTAGCACGAGCCTGTGCCTTCAGGTCATTAACAATATTGAAGACATAAGGGGGTAGTCTTTTAATTCTTTGAAATTCTTCCATTTATTGCTCTGAGTTCTAGTCTCTACAGATAATAAAAAGGCCTTCTTAACTTAAATCTGAGAAACTCAACGCAAGATCAATTGCCTCGACGACCCATTAAGCCCCTAAAGAACCTTATAACTGAGCCATTATATCCGATTACATGAGGTAGATATATTGCGTCGATGAATAAAACAGAGGCAAAAAAAAGAGCCCTAAAAAGGGCTCATTAAATTACTTCTTTGTGGAGGAAACTAGTGAAAAATTGCATCCATGGAGTAACCTTGCTGCTCCATTAAAATACGTAACTGTTTTAAACCATCCATCTGAATTTGGCGAACTCGCTCACGTGTTACACCCAACTCATTCGCTACTTTTTCTAGCGTTGCAATCTCATAACCACGCAATCCATAGCGGCGTGAAATGACTTCACATTGCTTTTCGTTAAGCTGGCCGACCCAATCGACAATATTTCCTTTCATTGCCTCTTCTTGCAATGTCTCAGAAGGTTCATGCCCCCCCTCATCAACAATCGTATCAAGCAAAGAAAGGTCGGTATCTTTTCCACACGCTGCATCAACTGAAGTGGCGCGTTCTTTATTTAATTTCAGCATTTTCACGACGTTTGCAACAGGTCGATCAAGATGTTCTGCAATCTCTTCTGCTGTAGGCTCATGATCTAACTCCTGAGCTAGCTTTCTTGAAGCCTTCAGGTAGACATTCATCTCTTTAACAATGTGAATAGGCAGACGAATCGTCCGTGTCTGATTCATAATTGCACGCTCGATGGTCTGACGAATCCACCAAGTCGCATAGGTTGAGAAACGAAAACCACGCTCGGGCTCAAATTTTTCAACCCCCCTGATAAGACCCAAGTTTCCCTCTTCGATTAAATCAAGCAGTGGCAATCCGCGATTCAGGTATCTTTTTGAAATTTTAACAACCAATCTCAGGTTGCTTTCAATCATTATCTGGCGTGCAGCCTCGTCACCTTCTTGAACTAGGCGACCATACTTTTGCTCTTCTTCCGCTGTCAAAAGTGTTGAACTGGCTAGCTCATTTAGATAGAGCCTTGTCGCATCATGGCCAGCCTCTTCTGCCATACTCTGCTCTTGAACCACCTTCTGACCTCTTCTTGAAGAAACCAGATCGCTATCAGTATGATGCTGATCTACAGCGTAATTCGGTTGATTTTGTTGTTCTTCTTTCTGTATCTCGCTGACTAACATTCCATTCTCCCAATCTTTATTCAGTTCGTTACTTCTTACTTTACTACCGAGGAAGGTAACGCAGCGGGTTGACCGGCTTGCCTTTTCGTCTAATCTCAAAGTGCAATTTTCTTCGCCCATCAACCAATCCTGCTTCAGCCACCTTATCTCCTGCTTTGACAAAAGCACCCTCTTTTGCCAGTAACCGCCTGTTAAAACCGTATGCACTTAGGAAGTCATCATTATGTTTAATAATCAGTAGATTACCGTACCCAATTAATCCACTACCGCTATAAACAACCTTCCCATCTGCCGCCGCCTTGACGATTACACTCTTCCTTGCAGTAATATCAATTCCGTCCCTTCCCTCTTTACTTGAAAACTTTCTTTCAAGTGACCCTCTTAACGGCCATTGCCAACGAACCTTTAGGATTTTTTTTAAGTTTTTTTCAACCTTTTGTTTTTTATTGACTTTTATGTATGTTTTTTTTGTTACCACAGGCCTTTTCTGAGATTGTGAGACGCGCCTCTTTTCAGTTTTTGCATTACTCCCAAATAAGATTTTTTGCCCCGGATAGATTGTATAGGGTGAGCGAATGCCATTTCTTGCGGCTAATTTTTTAAGGTCATACCGTGTTTGCCAGGCAATAGAAAACAGGGTATCCCCTTTTTGTACTCGATAAGAGCGGGTGTGCTGATTTAAATTTTTACTCCTCTGAGTGACCGGTGCACCCACAGGATTAGAGGCACAGCCAGAGATAGCTAACAGAAGAGAAAACAGACTTAACAGCCAAAAAATTCGAACTGGCACGGCGAAATAAAACTGCTCCGTATTTAAACCGATATTTTTTTTACTGTTTAGCAAAAACGAAAACCAATTAGAGCTTATATAAGATGAGTCCAACCGCTAATAAAAGGGTAGTCGCCCAACCAATTCTATTGATGTAAATATGTAGTGTTTTTTCTAACCGTTCCCCGCCCCAAGAGAGCAGCATGGCAACCAGAAAAAAGCGCGCTCCACGCCCTATAGCTGACGCAATCACAAAAGGAACAAAAGCCATTGAAAGCCCGCCCGCTGTTAACGTAAAGACTTTATAGGGAATCGGTGAAAAGCCTGCTATAAAAACCGCCCAAAAACCCCATTCACCAAACCAGTCTCGTGCAGTCAGATATTTCTCCCAATAGTGACTGGTTTCCAGCCAAGGGATAATTGCATCAATAAAGAAGTAACCAATCAAGTATCCCAGTATGCCACCTAAAACTGAGGTGACTGTTGTCAACAGGGCAAAACGAATAGCTTTATCAGGCTGAGACAAAGACATTGGAGCAAGCAGCACGTCCGGTGGTATTGGAAAAAATGATGACTCCGCAAAGCTCAGTCCACCGAGAAACCATTCTGCCTTCTGGTGCCTAGACCATGACAACACTTTGCTATAAAGCTTGTCGAACATTATTGGCCTCGGCCTGATAAGAAAGGAACAAAGGTAACATTTTCAATCAATTCAACCTCAAACTCATTCCCATTTCGCACCACTCTCTGCAAAGACTGCGCTCGGCCACCACCAACAGGAATCAACATGACTGCTCCATCAGCCATCTGCTCTAAAAGTGCATGAGGGATTTCAGCCGGTGCTGCGGCCACTATAATCCCATCATAAGGGCCGTATTCTGGCCAACCCCAACCTCCATCACTGTATTTAAAACTTACATTGCGCATCTTTAGAGCCTGAATCCGCTCTTTTGCCTGCTGCTGAAGAGGGAGGATCCTTTCTACAGAAAAAATACGCGGAACAACTTGTGACAAAATTGCTGTCTGGTAACCTGAACCTGTTCCGATTTCTAACACCTTGTCCGGCACACCAAACTCTATTAACAACTCGGTCATTTTTGCAACAATATAGGGTTGAGAAATGGTCTGTCCATGCCCTATTGGCAGCGCTGTATCTTCATAGGCACGACTCGACAGCGCCTCTTCCACAAAGATATGGCGTGGTGTTGCACGCATCGCCTCCAAAACAATTGGGCTTTTGATCCCTTGCTGCTTTAAACGACTAACCATCCGTTCGCGTGTTCTGCGTGAAGTCATCCCAATACCTTCAAGATCAAACATCACGCTTCATCACCTTTTGGCAGCCAGTCGCTTAACGTGTCAACACAATCGTAGCGTGTTAAATCGATCTGCAAAGGGGTGACTGAAACCCGCTGGTTATTAATTGCGTAGAAATCGGTTCCAGGTCCGGCATCCTGCTCACCACCTGGTGGGCCAACCCAATAAACCTTCCGCCCTCGTGGATCTCTAGCCTCGATAACAGGCTCTGATTTATGCCTTTGTCCAAGCCGCGTTGCCTGATAGCCTTTGAGTTGCCCCAAAGGAATATCTGGGACATTTACATTAAGAATGGTATCTCGAGGCAGTGGGTCATTAAGCAGCTTTTGAAAAAGTGTCACCGCCACATGTGCTGCCGTTTCAAAGTATTGTGGATTCGATGACGCCATTGAGATGGCAACCGCAGGCAAACCAAGAAAACGCCCTTCTGTAGCCGCCGCGACCGTACCAGAATAGAGCACATCATCGCCAAGATTAGCACCATGATTGATGCCTGAAAAAACCATATCAGGCTCGTCTTTTAAAAGCCCAGTAATGGCCAAATGGACACAATCAGTGGGAGTTCCATCCACCTGAATAAATCCATTTTCCATTTGATGCGCTCTTAATGGGCTTTCCAAAGTTAAGGAATTACTCGCCCCACTTTGATTTCGCTCTGGCGCAACGACAGAGATCGTTGCAAATGGCTTCAGGGCTGCGGCGAGACAGATTAGCCCCTTTGCAGTATACCCATCATCATTACTTAGCAGGAGGTGCATTTTAGTTTTATTATTGGCTTCATTAAGGTAAGTGCGTAATCTTACACAAGAAGCCAAATTAAAACAGTTTTTAGCCCGCCGACCTTGTCAAACAAAAAGATAACAAAAGAAGACCAGATACTATTTCGAGAATCTATTGGCATGATTGAAAAAATAGAATCTGATCGCGTCGTACTGGCTTCAGAAAAACCGAAGCCTATAAACAGTCGCACCCCAACCATCAGCCAAGTCGAAACTGATTCTGGTTTTAGCTCTCTAGTACCCGTAATGGGAGAAAAACTCTTTTACGCTCGCCCATCGACGCCCCGCAAAACGATTAATGCACTGCGCAAAGGAAAGATAGAAATTGAGTCAACACTGGATTTACATGGATTAACAAGCAGGCAGGCAGAACAGCTTCTCTCAAAATTTATGCAGCAATCCCTACGTGATGGGCTATTCTCTCTACTTATAGTTCATGGAAAAGGCTTTGGCTCACCGCAGAAACATCCTGTGCTTAAAAACTTGGTAAACAATTGGCTTCGCAACCAGGACTATGTCATCACTTTTTGCTCAGCAGGCCATCATGATGGTGGTACCGGAGCCGTAAGAGTTTTGATTGACCACTAATAATTAGGAGTGCGTGAAATGGGATCCAACAGATGGAATGATGGCGAAATTCACAAACCGACTTATGACTGGTCAATACGGATTTTCAGAAATCTAAGAAAACTGCTCGGCGTTAATATCAAGCTGCACCACAATGCTGGACAGCTTCAAAGTGGTCAAATATTTCTATTTAACCATTTCGCCCGCTTTGAGACCTTTATTCCCCAATACCTTTTTTACGAGGAGAATGGCACTTATTGCAACTCTGTCGCTTCAAGCGAATTTTTTGACGATGACGACCTCTTTGCAAACTATCTTCGTAAAGTAGGCGCCATTTCGCACGACCACGACCAACTATTGCCCCTTTTAGCCAAACAAATTCTATCCGGAAAAAAGGTCATTATTTTTCCGGAAGGTGGAATGGTTAAAGATAAGAAGGTGCTTGATAAAAAGGGGAATTACAGCATCTACTCACGCACTGAAGGTGACTGGCGAAAACAACACACTGGAGCCGCTGTTTTAGCTTTGGGGCTCGATGCTTTCAAAATAGCAGCAATACAAGCCTACAGCTCAAAACAGTTCGCTCAGCTAGAGAAATGGGCTCAATCACTTGAAATGGATTCGGTTGAGACACTCATTACAGCCGCCCGCACCCCCACCCAAATCATCCCATCAAACATCACCTTTTATCCCATTAGAGTAGATGACAACCTGCTCCGTAAAGGTGTTTCCTCAATGACTCAGGGGCTGAGTCGCAGGCATGCCGAAGAGCTCCTTATCGAAGGCAATCTTTTATTTAAAGATACCGATATGGATGTCCGCCTTGGCTCACCCATTACACCCGCTAGCTTCTGGCGCTGGTGGGAAAGGGGATTGTTACTCCGTGCGACGCCTGAAATAAAAAATCTTGATGAGTTATTTACCTCGAAAACAAACGCAAACAGCATCCATCAGCTTGTTTTGAGCACAGGTATCAAGATCAATTCACAGCGAATACGTGATCAATACATGCACGAGATGTATGCCAATATCACAATCAACCTAAGTCATCTAGCTGCAACGATTATTATGCGCCTTCTTGAGCAAGGCACGAATAACGTCTCCAAGCTATTCTTTCACAAGGCCCTCTACCTTTCCGTTAAGAAAATACAGGCCACTCCTGCTCTTTTTGTGCAGCGAAGCCTTCAATATCCAGATGCCTACCGAGAGCTTATCGATGGCTCTTGCAGGCGCCTTGAGCGGTTCATTGGCATGGCCGAATCAACAGGATTAGTTGAGCCGTGCGATGACTGCTACCAGTTTCTTCCCAAACTTTGTGAAGAGCAGAGTTTTGACACTATAAGGACAGAAAACTTAATTGCCGTATATGCCAATGAAGTCGCCCCATTAGACGCTTTGCAAAAGGTCGTTTTACACGCAATGGTTGAAGCCAAAAAGATCGCCGATCATACATTAGCTGAATTTTACTTTGATGATGAGATCACCAGTTGGAAAATGGATAAAATCCGCTTTTCCAAACCAGAGCATGATGAGATAAACCAACTAGAAACGGCTACGGAAGCACCACAACCATTTCTGCTTTTTCCTGAAAAATCGAATGGCGTCGGCATTATACTTATCCATGGTTTTCTATCATCTCCCGCAGAGGTAAAAGGGCTCGCTGAAAAACTAACCGAGCAAGGATATACCGTTATTGCGCCTCGATTGTTGGGCCATGGCACATCACCTTGGGATTTGCGCGACCGGAGCTGGGAAGACTGGTTGAATGACATTTCCCGAGCCCACAAGATTCTGATGGCTTATACAAAAGATTTTTGTATCGTTGGGTTTTCAACAGGTGGAGCGCTGGCGCTTCGATTTGCAGCTGACCAACCCGATGGACTCATCGGCGTCTCGGCCGTCTCCGTTCCAATAAAATTTAAAGACAAAGCAATGATGCTGGTTGCGATGCTGCATGGTTCAAATAAAGTGGTCAGCTGGCTCTCCTCTTTTGAAGGCATTAAACCATTTATTTCTCATGAGTCCGAACATCCTCATATTAATTATGCAAGCATGCCGGTTCGGGGGCTGTATGAACTGAGACGCCTTGTTAACGAATTAGAAGATCGCCTAAAAGATGTTCATTGCCGCGTGCAAATTCTGCAAGGAAATAACGACCCAACCGTTGATCCGCAAAGCGCCTCTATTATTAACACCAAATTAGGCACAGCAAACAAAGCATTCACCATCGTCGAATCCGACCGGCATGGCATTCTTTATGATGATATAGACCACACCCAGAAAAAAATTATCGACTATTTAAACTGGCTGGTTCCAGGTCACTAATCAATAAACAGATCTTCAAATAGCTCTGATTCAGCGCCAATATTGTATGCTGATAGATCAGTTATGCCCTCTTCCGCTAGCACCTCATCATCTATAAAAAAGTTACCACTTGTTTCACGGCTTTTTCGCGTCAAAATGATATGCGCTACATCCGCTAATATCTCAGGTTTACGACAATTCTCTGGCTTTACCAGACCACCAAGCATTGCAATTGCTGCAGTGTTAATCGCCGTTCTCGGCCAGAGTGCATTGACTGCAATACCCTCAGCCTTGAATTCATCAGCAAGCCCTAGCACACACATGCTCATGCCATATTTTGCCATCGTATATGCGGTGTGGTTTTTGAACCACTTCGGCTTCATTGAAAGTGGTGGGGAGAGATTCAGAATATGCGGGTTATCAGACTCCTTGAGATAAGGGATGGCAGCCTGTGAGCAGGCAAAAGTCCCTCGTACATTGACCGAAAACATCAGATCAAAACGCTTCATTGATGTCTGCATCGTTCCAGTTAAACTGATTGCACTCGCGTTATTAACCAAAACATCAATCCCGCCAAAATGGCTAGCTGCCTTTTCCATTGCCGCTGCGATCTGACCCTCATCTCGGATATCAACTTGCAGAGGCAACACTTTTCCACCGGCTGCCTCAATTTCTGTTGCTGCAGTATGAATCGTTCCAGGTAACTTAGGATTTGGTTCAGAAGTTTTGGCTGCAACAACAATATTGGCACCATCTCTAGCCGCTCGAAGCGCAATTGCTAAACCGATCCCTCGGCTCCCACCTGTTATAAATAACGTTTTACCTTTAAGTGTTGCCATTTTGATACGCTCCTTATCATCTCTACCAATACAAAATTGCTTAATTCTTTTGTACACCTATTTACCGAACAAAGCGCAACATAAATTTTCTTTTCTGCAACATAAGCCTTGTTAATGCCTACAAAGTGCGTTATTAGTAACAAAAAAATAATAAGCAAGCAAAAGGGAGAAGCTATGAAGTTATCACATCGTGCAACTATCGGGCTGGCACTTGCATCAAGCCTATCACTATTTTCATCCACCTCACACTCAGCAGCATTTGGTATCGCAGAACAGAGTGCCCTCGGCATAGGTAACGCTTTTGCAGGTGGTGCAGCATCAGCAGAAGATGCCTCAACAGTCTGGTATAACCCGGCTGGAATGACGCGTATTAGAGGTAATCAGGTGGTTTTAGGTATGCACATTATTGCACCTAAATTTGATTTCGATGATGACGGGACCACAAATGCCGCAGGCAGTACAGGCTTTGCAGACACTTCAGAAGATGGCGGACGCTTTGCCTACGTTCCGAATTTCTATTACGTACACTCCCTAAGCGGCGAATTAAAGCTCGGTATAGGTATCAACGCCCCCTTTGGCTTAGCAACCAAATACAGCGATGATTGGGTTGGAAAGTACCAATCAGTCGAGGCAGAAATCGTCACAGTTAATGTAAACCCTGCTATTGCCTGGAAAGCAACATCAGACCTATCATTGGGATTTGGCATAAATATCCAGTACATTGAAGCCACTCTTAATAACCGAATCGATTTCAGCCTATTAGGAGGACCTGATGGGTTTGCACACCTAGAAGCTGATGATATTTCTTATGGCTTTAATCTCGGCGCACTTTACAACATCTCAGAAAAAACACGAGTTGGCTTTTCATACCGTTCTGAAATAAAGCACGATTTAGAAGGTGATGCCGACTTTACCGTCCCAGGACCTGTTGCCGCAATTCCCGTTCTTGGCGCAGGAATTAGCGCCCAACTGGCAGATACACACCTAGATTCCCAGCCTGATATGCCGGCTATGGCGTCATTGAGCATTCATCATCAATGGAGCGATCAGGTCGCTGTTATGGCCGATGCAACTTGGGTTGGCTGGAGCTCCGTCCCTGAATTGGTCATTATGTTTGATAATCCAGCCAAAGCTGACACCATTGAAACACTGCGCTTAAAAGACAACATCCGGCTTTCAATCGGAGCAACATATACAACGGATGGTCCGTGGACGTACCGAACAGGTTTCGCTTTTGACGAAGGTGCTGCAAGAGATGCCTCAACACGTTCTGTACGCTTTCCTGACAACGATCGCTACTGGATAACATTTGGGGCTAGTTATCAATTAGCTGACAACTTATCTATAGATGCAGGGTATGCACATATTTTTGTGCCAGACACCAAAATCAACCGCACACCTGAAGCAACCGCTTTATCAGGAGCAAGTGCCGTTAGAGGTGACTATGAATCTGATGCAGATATCTTAAGCGCTCAAATTCGCTGGGATATCTAACCAAGGTTGAATTTAACTTCATTCAAAAGCCCCTCTATTTGGGGCTTTTTTTATATTCCAGAATAACGGTTATCTGTGCAGCAACAGTTGTTTTTTAAATGAAAATTGCATTAGAGTTAAGACAACACGGAATGAACAACAGGCAAAACAATTGGTCATAGTTTTGCAGACAATAAAGCTGAGTTAAGTGGGAATTCTTTATCTTTATCTTCCACTTTTACGAAACTTATGCCCTGTGGGTATAAAAAGAGAGGAACAAGGAGAGAAGTCATGCTGAAGCCATGGTTGAAGAACTACCCTGAAGGTACACCTGCTGAGACACTAGCGCCCACTCACCCTTCAATTGCTGCACTTTTTGAAAGCACTTGCAAAGCGTATCCAGACAATCCCGCTTTTACCAACATGGGCACTACTCTGACCTATCGTCAGTTGGAAGAAAAAACAGCTGCTTTCGCTAATTTTCTACGCCAAGACCTCGGCCTTCAAAAAGGGGACCGCGTCGCAATTATGATGCCCAACCTTCTCCAAGATCCCGTCGCTATTTTTGGCGTTCTTCGAGCAGGGCTTATCGTTGTCAACACGAACCCTCTTTATACCGCACCCGAGCTCAAGCACCAGCTTAATGACTCTGGTGCATCCGCGATTGTTGTGGTCGAAAATTTTGCGCACGTTCTCGAGAGCATTATTGATGAGGTTAACCTAAAAGCGGTCATCACCACACAAATGGGCGACCTACTGGATTTCCCCAAATCGCTCATCGTTAACCTAGTTGTTAGGCATATTAAAAAGCTTATTCCAGACTGGAATATCCCCAGCGCCACCCCATTTAAAGAGGCACTTAAACGGGGTGCTGCATTCACCTTTGAGCCAACTGACACGACAGTTGATGAAATTGCCTTTTTGCAATATACAGGTGGAACAACAGGTGTTGCAAAAGGGGCGATGCTAACGCACGCTAATCTGCTCGCCAATATGGAACAGTGTTTTCTCTGGATTACACATGGGACGGCAGGCCATGGCATGAAGCCGCTTGAGCTCGGCAAAGAGACCGTAATTACCGCCCTGCCGCTCTATCATATCTTCGCGTTAACCGCTAACTGCCTCACTTTCATGAAACTCGGAGGGCACAATTATCTAATCACCAATCCACGAGATATGCCCGGCTTTGTTAATGAGCTTAAAGAGACCAAATTTACGGCAATCACCGGTGTTAATACACTTTTTAACGGCTTAACCAATACTCCTGGCTTTGATGAGATTGATTTTTCAAATCTAAAGGTAAGTCTTGGAGGCGGAATGGCGGTTCAAGAATCTGTCGCTGCGATCTGGAAAGAGAAAACTGGCTGCACCTTGGTTGAAGCATATGGATTAACTGAAGCCTCACCCGCTGTCTGTATCAACCCACTTTCTCTTGATGCTTTCAACCATAGTATAGGATTACCAATACCTTCTACTGAATGCTCCATCCAAGATGAAAATGGAAACTTGCTACCTATCGATTCTGAAGGAGAACTCTGCATCAAAGGCCCTCAAGTGATGAAGGGGTATTGGCAAAGAGAGGATGAGACTGCAAAAATATTTGACGCTGGTGGTTGGCTCCATACGGGGGACATCGCCAAAATGGATGAGGATGGGTTTTTCTATATCGTCGACCGTCTGAAAGATATGATCCTTGTCTCTGGATTCAACGTCTATCCAAATGAAATTGAATCGGTTATCGCCGCCCATCCTGATGTACTTGAATGTGGCGTAATCGGCGTACCTGACAAAAAATCAGGTGAAGCCGTTCTAGCTGTTATCGTCAAAAAAGAGCCCCACCTCACCGAGCAAGAGGTTAAAGATTGGTGCAGGAAAAGCCTTGTGAGCTATAAAACACCCGACCAAATCTTTTTTGATGATGAGTTACCCAAGACAAATGTAGGGAAGATATTACGCAGAACGTTGCGTGATCAATATGTCGAAAAAATGGAGTCAAAATGATGAAGAACGTCGTTATCGCAGAATATTGCCGCTCACCCTTTACCCTTGCGAGTAAAGGTGAATTGGTTAGCGTGCGCCCAGACGATCTGGTCTCTCAAGTAGTTAAAGGGCTTATGACGCGAACATCTATTGACCCTGCTACTCTCGAGGACTTGATTCTAGGCTGTGCGTTTCCCGAAGGAGAACAAGGTTTCAACATGGCTCGACTTGTCGTCTTTCTCAGCGAACTCCCTCTCTCCGTTAGTGGAACGACGGTTAATCGCTTTTGCGGATCTTCAATGCAGTCAATCCATATGGCTGCCGGCGCAATTCAAATGAATGCAGGAGAAGCCTTCATCTGCGCGGGCATTGAATCCATGAGTAGAGTCCCAATGATGGGCTTTAACCCAATGCCTAATCCTGACCTATATAAATCACTCCCGGCAGCTTTTGCCAATATGGGGGTAACTGCGGAAAATCTGGCTAAACAGTATTCAATTAGCCGAGAGCAGCAGGAGCTTTTCGCACTGGATAGTCAGAAAAAAGCGGCTGCCGCACAACAGGCCGGAAAACTTAGTGATGAGATCATTCCAATTCAAACAGCTCAAGGAGAAACCATTGAACTTGATGGCTGCCTTCGCCCTGAAACCGATGCAGAAAGCCTAGCTGGGCTCAAACCAGCATTTGACGCTGCTGGAACGGTCACCGCAGGGACCTCGTCCCCGCTTACCGATGGTGCTTCGGCAACACTTGTTTGCAGTGAAGAGTATGCGAATAGCAACGGATTAAAGCCGCTTGTGCGAATCAAAAGCATCGCCATTTCAGGTTGTGCACCGGAGATTATGGGAATTGGTCCTGTCCTTTCCACCCAGAAAGCACTTCAACGTGCCGGCTTGAGTATGGCAGATATTGACATCATTGAACTGAACGAAGCCTTCTCTGCACAATCACTCGCCTGTATAGAGGAGCTTCAAATCGATCAAAGCAAAGTCAATTTAGACGGCGGTGCAATTGCCCTCGGCCATCCGCTTGGTGCAACGGGTGCACGCATCACCGGTAAAGCAGCCGCACTTCTAAGACGAGAAGGAAAACAGTTTGCTTTGGCTACACAATGCATCGGGGGAGGACAAGGAATCGCAACTATTCTGGAGGCGATCTAATGGAAATTAAAAAAGTTGCCGTTATCGGTGCAGGTGTTATGGGCGCGGGCATCGCTGCTCATATCGCTAATGCCGGGCTACCCGTCGTTCTACTCGACATTGTTCCAGAGGGGGCCGAAAACAGAAATATTATTGCCGAAGGGGCCGTTGCAAAACTGCTTAAAGCACAACCCGCCGCTTTTATGCACAAACGCAACGCCAAGCGGGTTACAACTGGCAATATTGAAGACCACCTAGAGCTTTTAGCTGATGTTGACTGGATTGTTGAGGCGGTCATTGAGCGGCTAGATATTAAACAGGCTCTCTACAAAAAAATTGATGCGGTTCGCAGACCCGGCTCATTGATCTCTTCGAATACTTCAACCATCCCTCTTGCTCTTCTTACCGAGGGAATGCTGGATAGCTTCAGCGCTGACTTCATGATTACCCATTTTTTCAATCCACCGCGTTATATGCGGCTGCTTGAATTGGCTGGTGGTAAATCAACCCGCCCAGACGCATTAACGGCGATGGCTGACTTTTGCGATCAAAAACTAGGCAAAGGGGTTGTTCAATGCAATGACACACCTGGTTTTATCGGTAACCGTGTCGGTATTTACTGGCTTCAGTGTGCTGTCCTAGAGGCGATGGATAGCGGCTTAACCATTGAAGAGGCCGATGCGGTTGTCGGCAAACCGATGGGGATTCCCGGCACGGGTGTTTTCGGCCTGATTGACCTTGTTGGGCTTGATCTGATGCCGCATATCATGAAGAGCATGAACGAGACGCTCTCTCCTGATGACCCTTTTCGCGCTATCAGTAACATCCCACCCTTAATCGAAAAAATGATCGAAACTGGTTATACCGGTCGTAAAGGCAAAGGAGGCTTTTATCGTCTCAATCGTGAAGGGGGCAAAAAAACAAAGGAATCCATCGATCTCTCAAGTGGTGAATACAGTGCCAGCCACAAACCTTCTCTAGAAAGTGTTCGTGCTGCCAGAAAAGGAGGACTTCGTGCACTGGCAGAATACGATGATAAAACCGGACGCTACGCGTGGCATGTACTGGCTAAAACACTCTCCTATGCAGCTAGCTTGATTCCTGAAATTGCCGATGACATTAAAGCTGTCGATGAGGCAATGAAGCTGGGCTATAACTGGAAATTCGGCCCTTTTGAACTGATCGACAAACTGGGCGTAACATGGTTCTGCGAAAAGCTTGAAGCAGACGGTATGGCTATCCCAGCGTTACTACAAAAAGCAGCTGGCCAGCCGATGTACAAAGTTGACAATGGCCAGCTACAATTTTTCTGCCTCGATGGATGTTATAAGACAGTCGAGCGAGCCGAAGGTGTTTTATTGCTATCTGATATCAAACTAGATAGCGAACCAATTACCAAAAATAGCTCTGCCAGCCTCTGGGATATTGGGGATGGTGTTGTCTGCCTTGAATTTCACAGCAAAATGAACACCATCGATCCGCAAATTCTAGGGATGGTGCATAAATCTTTAGGTATTGTGCAAAAAGATTACAAAGCCCTCGTAATCTATAACGAGGGTAGTAACTTCGCCGCTGGAGCCAATATTGGCTTACTTCTATTTGCCATCAATATCGCTGCCTGGCCAGAAATTCGCAATATGGTTCAGCAGGGCCAACAAGTTTATAAGAGCCTGAAACAGGCCCGCTTTCCGGTTGTCGGCGCGCCTTCTGGAATGGCTCTTGGCGGCGGCTGTGAAATATTGCTTCATTGCGATGCGATTCAAGCACACGCCGAAAGCTATATTGGTCTCGTTGAAGTGGGTGTTGGCCTTGTCCCTGCATGGGGTGGCTGCAAAGAGATGCTTCACCGCTGGCAAAACAATCCAAAATCCCCTAAAGGGCCGATGCCGGCAGTGGCCAAAGCCTTTGAAATCATAAGCACAGCGACCGTCTCGAAATCGGCAGAAGAGGCAAAAAGTCATCTTTTCCTTCAAAAAGAAGATGGCATTACGATGAACCGCGACCGCCTGCTTGCCGATGCCAAAGCTAAAGCACTTTCTTTAGTGGATAACTACAGCCCGCCTGAACCGTACGAATACAACCTCCCAGGTCCCTCTGCAAAAGTGGCAATGGAAATGGCTGTAGATGGTTTTCACAAATCAGGAAAAGCTACCGATTACGATGTCGTTGTCTCAAATGAGCTCGCATCGCTGCTCAGTGGAGGCAATACCGATATGAATAAAACCATGTCAGAAGATGATTTGCTTGCATTAGAGCGCCAGCATTTTGTCAAGCTAACGCGAGAAAAAGGGACGATTGACCGTATCGAACATATGCTGGAAAAGGGAAAACCTTTAAGGAACTGATTATGCCAAATTACAAAGCACCGCTTAGGGATATGCAGTTTGTTTATGATGAACTGCTCGCTTCAGAGAATATCAACCAGCTACCAGGAATGGAAGAATTCACCCCTGAGACCATCCATGCTGTCTTAGATGAGGCATCCAAAATCTGTGAGGAGCTACTCTTTCCGCTCAACCGAACAGGTGATGAAGAGGGTTGCCACTTTGATCAAGGTGAAGTCACCGTCCCCAAGGGGTTTTATGAAGCCTACCAAGAATATAAAGAGGCTGGCTGGCCTACACTTATGGCCTCTACTGAATTTGGTGGGCAAGGTTTCCCTCACACCTTTTATATGCTGTTTGGTGAAATGCTCTGCTCCAGCAATCTCTCATTTGCGATGTATCCAGAGCTTACCTACGGCGCTTGCAATGCAATCAGCCGCTTCGGTAGTGACGAAATTAAGCAGAAATTTATGCCTAAAATGGTTGCTGGTGAATGGAGCGGCACGATGTGCCTCACCGAACCGCATTGTGGAACCGATCTGGCACAAATTCGCACATATGCAGAAAACGGTAGTGATGGCCATTACAGCATAACAGGAAGTAAAATTTTTATTTCCGCAGGTGAACATAAATTAACCGAAAATATTGTTCATCTCGTTCTTGCACGCGCGCCAGATGCACCCGAAGGAATTAAGGGAATCAGTCTCTTTCTTGTCCCAAAATTTAAAATTAATGACGATGGATCTGTTGGTGATAACAATAGTGTCAGCTGTGGTTCCATCGAACATAAAATGGGCATCAAAGCTTCATCCACCTGCACGATGAACTTCGACGGTGCTACCGGTTACCTGATAGGCACGCTACACAAAGGAATGGAAGCAATGTTCGAAATGATGAACAGTGCCCGCCTCGGAGTTGGCCTACAAGGTGTCGGACTTGCAGAAATTTCTTACCAAAATGCGGTTGAATATGCCAATGAACGGCTTCAGGGACGCGCTCTAACCGGTGCAAAATTCCCAGATAAAGCAGCCGATCCTATCATTGTTCACCCGGATGTTAGGCGAATGCTGCTAACCATGCGCGCCTATACCGAAGGGGCACGTGCTATGGGGGGATGGATTGCGACCTATCATGACAAAGATTTAAAAAGCTCAGGGCAAGAAAAAATTGACGCGGAAGAGATGGTTGCCCTGATGACGCCTATTATCAAAGCTTTCTTCACCGATATCGGCTTCGAAGTGACCAATATAGGAATGCAAGTTTTCGGTGGTCATGGTTTTATTCGAGAAAATGGCATGGAGCAATATGCACGCGATGCCAGAATCACACAAATTTATGAAGGAACGAATGGCATTCAAGCACTCGATTTGGTGGGCCGCAAGCTCCCAAGAAGAATGGGCCGGTTGCTTCGCCATTTCTTTCACCCAATACAAAACTATATCGACCAGAAGCTTGAGGAGCCCAATTTAAAAACACTCGCTAGCCCCCTAGATAAAGCTTTCGGCCGACTACAACGAGCAACTGGCTTTATTGCACAACAGAGCATGAAAAACCCTGATGAGGCTGGCGCTGCCGCGAGTGACTACTTACGCCTGTTTGGGCTAGTCAGCATGGGTTATATCTGGCTACGGATGGCAGAGATTGCCACACAACAACTAGCAGATGGTGAAGATCCCTTCTATCAAGCTAAACTCGATACGGCAACCTTCTATATGGAACGGCTACTCCCTCAAAATAGCACTCTATTTGCCAATATAATGTCAGGCAGTAAGACCATGATGTCCTTTAAAGCCTCTTCATTTTAAAATTGCCTTTAAATCAGCACAAATGGTTAAAATCGTTATCGATAACCGGAGCCAAAATGGGCACATTATCTTGCGCCCTGAACTGTCTGCCAGTTGGCGTACTAACCTGATCATAATCACCCTTTTTTCTATTGCCTGTTTCGGTATCGCACTTTTCTTTCTCTCAATTGGCGCCTACCTAGTGCTTCCATTCGCTGGGTTGGAGGTTTTAGTGCTATTTTTTGTTACCTATGATTTCTATCGGCACCACAGTCACCAAGAGGTTATAAATTTTACTGAACATCAGATCATCATTGAAAAAGGGCTGATAACGCCTAAAGAGAAGTGGCGTTGTGAGCGTGCTTGGGCTAGCGCCAAGCTTATACAATCCTACCACCCTTGGTACCCTTCTAAATTAGGAATACAGTCCCATGCAAATTTCATAGAGGTTGGAAAGTTCCTTTGTGAAGAGGAGCGGGAGCAACTGACCAGCTCTTTGAAAAAAATAATTGGAGAAAGCAGAATTACTTGAAACATATGCTCTTTGTGCCTGAAACAAAGGTTAGAATTTACACCAAAAAACAGAACCTGGAGAAGCAAAATGACAAAATCGATAGTTGCCAACAACAAACCGGCTGCCGTCCAGTTAGAAAAGGGCAAAGAGTATTATTATTGCTCCTGTGGCCGCTCATCCAACCAACCATTTTGCGATGGTTCACATAAGGGAACCGGTTTCTCACCCATCTCTTTTATCGCAGCGGCTAGTGGTGAAGCCTGGTTATGTGCCTGCAAACAGACAAAGAACCCTCCTTATTGCGATGGCTCACACAGGCAAATTAGAGATGACCAAGTTGGCAAAGAATTGGATTAGAAAATGGCTAAATCCATCGTTATTTTAACCGGGGCCGGCATCTCTGCCGAATCAGGCATTAAAACATTCAGGGCAAGCGATGGGCTTTGGGAGAACCATCGAATTGAAGATGTCGCAACACCCGAAGGATTTAGGCAAAACCCGGTACTTGTCCAACAGTTTTATAATGGACGAAGAAGGCAGTTACTTAGCGATGCAATCAAACCAAACAAAGCTCATGAAGCCCTTGCTAAACTCGAAGAAAATGACCAATTGTCTTGCCTAGTTGTCACTCAAAATATCGATAATCTTCATGAGCGAGCCGGAACTGAGAACATCATCCATATGCATGGAGAGTTGCTAAAATGCTTTTGCACCCATTCACAAAGGCGCTTCGCTATTACAGATGATCTTGGAATTGAAACCTCCTGTAGCTGCTGCCAAAGGCCAGGACAGCTGCGCCCTGATATCGTCTGGTTTGGAGAAATCCCTTACCAGATGGATGAAATTCAAACAGCGATAGCCAATTGCGACCTCTTTATATCCATTGGAACGTCGGGCAATGTATATCCTGCAGCCGGGTTTGTGGAAATTGCCAACCAGTATGGTGCGCATACAGTTGAGCTAAATCTCGAACCATCGCTAACCGAATCAGCTTTTAAAGAAAAGATTTATGGGGCTGCAACAGAGGTTGTCCCCGAGTATCTTGCTCAGTTCAGCTAAAAACCAAAGACCAAAAATAGGCCAACACCCAATATAAGCCGATAAATGACAAATGGCAGCATCCCAACTTTATTTACAAAACGAAGGAAAAGGTCAATACAAAGGTAAGCACTCAACGCCGAAAGTAAAATCCCACCCGCTAATGCACCCCACAATACAGGCTCTTCACCTTGTATTAACTCAACTGTTTTAACACTCCCCGCTAAAAATATAACCGGAACAGAGAGTAAAAATGAGAAACGAGCTGCCGCTTCTCTCGTCAATCCGAGAAGCAGTGCGCCTGAAATAGTGATACCTGAGCGCGACGTCCCTGGAATAAGCGCCAACATCTGAAAGCAACCGACGATCAAAGCATCTTTTAGATTAAGTTGGTATTCGCTTCGGGCCATTTTCCCTTGTCGATCAGCCACCCATAAAAACAGGCCAAAGAAAATTGTAGCCGCTGCAATAATAGTCGGTGAACGGAGGAGTGTTTCAACGGCATCACTGAGCATCAAACCGACAATACCAACCGGAATAGTACCAATACCCACATACCAAGCTAGCTTTGCCTCTTCTGTCATTTCTTTACCAGCACATGACCCAAACCAGTCGACCAGCATCTTTTGCAGCTCTTTTCTAAAATAGAAAACGACGGCTATCAATGTTCCAACATGCACAGCCACATCGAATGCCAACCCCTGATCAGGCCAACCAGCAACTACCGGTAATAGAATCAGGTGGGCCGAACTTGAGATCGGCAAGAATTCTGTTAATCCCTGTAAAACTGCTAACCCAACAACCTGAATCCAATCCATTGCCTATTTCCCTATTTAATAAGTTCGTTTAATACAGCCGTTGCGAAACCACCAGATGGTAATACGAAACTAATCTCTAAAACGGTTTCTTCTGGAAAGCCCCAAATCAGCTCTTTTGGACAGAGTCGTGTTGCTCTACGTGACTGCTCTAAACCAGCATTCTTCAGACCATCTCGTAGCAGCGGAAATTGGTCAATAACCCTCTGTTCTTGCTGTTCGATGGCTCCATCTGTCATGAGTGAACCATTGCCCCAAAGAGCGCTTGTTGGGTGTATGTCCAATGATTTTTGCCGTACCTCTATCGAGTCATCTATCTCTTGAATCTTAAAGCAACTACCTGAGCCATCAAACTGCGCAACATCTCCCACTGCTAAGTGGTTCCAACTCCCCTCCTTAATTCGTTCTGAAATTTGTGAATTAAAGAGAAAACTACGTGCAGCGGAAAGGTAAAACCCTTTCTTTGCGCGATCGTGAACTTTAATTTCTCCTTTAAAGAGCAGCTCCGCGCTTTCGATATTTCGCCCATCAATTCCAAATCGTTGTTCGCCGAAATAGTTGGGAACACCCTCTTCTGAGATCTTCTTGAGCCGGCTTTCAATAAGTGCCTTATCCCCCTCTAGATCTCGGACGGTTAGCTTAAAATAGTTACCTTTATGAATACCTCGACGAAGCTTTTTATTGTGCCGAGTTTGCTCAAGAAGTTGGATTGCTTCATTCTCGATCACACTCCAATCAACTTCACGCTTCCCAGGGATGTGAACACTAAACCACTGTGTTGTTTTCGCTTGCCGGTCTTTTAAACCAGAAAAACCAATATCTCGTCGTTTAACACCAGCATAGCGCGCTAACAGCTTTGCAATCCATTCGCTGTTTTCACCAACTTTTTCTATCTTTAGGAAATGATGCTCCCCTTCACCAGAAGGTTCAAAGCCAAGCTTCTCTTCAACAATAAAGTCCTCTGGCCGACTACGAATTGTTCCACACGCGACAGATTGACCGAAAGCTCTCTGCCAGCTATATCGTTCAAACAAGCTGTTCATTTATCACTTAATAGAACAACAGCGTGAACCGATATCCCTTCACCTCTCCCTTCAAAACCCATCTTTTCAGTTGTTGTCGCTTTAACATTGACGGCATCGGACGAAAGCTTCAAGTCAGCAGCAATACACCCCTTCATCCGGTCAATATAGGATGATAGCTTTGGCGCTTGGGCAATAATCGTAATATCGGCATTACCTGTTTGATAGCCTTTTTGAGCAACTTTCTCGACCACTTCTCGCAGTAGCAGACGGCTATCAATTCCTTTGTAGGCGGGATCATTATCGGGAAAGTGACGGCCAATATCGCCCAAAGCAGAAGCCCCTAAAAGGGCGTCACATAGAGCGTGTAAAACAACATCCCCATCGGAATGGGCAGCCATACCTTTATCGTATTCAACTTCAACACCGCCCAGCACCAATCGCCCGCTTTCTTTAAAGCGATGCGCATCAAAACCATGTCCAATTCTCACGCTTTATTCTCCAAATAGAATGCTGCCAGAGACAAATCGGCAGGCCGGGTTATTTTGATATTTTCTGGCTCGCCTTCGACCAACTTCGGATTATAGCCAAATAGCTCAATAGCACTTGCTTCATCGGTTACTGCTGCTCCGGTTTCCAAAGCGCTTTCGAGTGCCTTTTTTAAAAGACCGAAACGAAATAGTTGCGGTGTTAAAGCGCGCCAGATTTTTTGCCGATCTATCGTTTTTTCGATCAAACCATTACCGGCCTGTTTGAGTGTATCGTGTAGTGGCAAGGCAAGGATTCCACCCACCGAATCATCTTGTAATTGATCGATTAAGCGACAAATTTCATTTCGGCTAACACAGGGACGTGCTGCATCGTGAACCAACACCCAGTCATCATCATCTGCCTGTTCAGAGAGAAGCCTTAATCCTGAAAGAACCGAATCTGCACGTTCTTTTCCCCCTTCAGCTGTCTGAACTCGAGATGGGAGTTTTTTTTCGACCGATTTCCAATAACCATCGTCAGCTGAAATAGCAACGACAACGGTCTCTAACCGCTCTTCAGACAAGAGTGTCGAGAGCGTCTGTTCGATCACCTTTTTTCCAGCTAATTGGAGATACTGTTTCGGGCATGAAGCAGCCATACGGCTTCCCACGCCAGCAGCAGGAACAACGGCCCAAAAACGAGGATCAGGAGTTGTCATTATTCAACCACCTGAAAAAAGGTTTCACCTTCTTTGATCATCCCCAAATCGTGACGTGCACGCTCTTCAACCGCATCCATACTCTCTTTGAGATTAATCACCTCTGCTTCCAACGCAAGATTTCGTTCACGAAGTTTCTCTTTTTCCTGCTCAAGCCGCTCCAACTTTTGCTCCATCACCCATAATGCCGGAATTCCGTCATTTGCGCGCCAGAGCTTATATTGAAGCAACCCAAGCAGTATTAAAAGAGAGAGTATGAGCAGTTTTCCTGCCATTAAAAGAGCCTAAGGTTAGAGTCTTTTGAAAACACTCCGACCTGCATAAACGGCCTGTTCACCCAGCTCTTCTTCAATACGTAGCAGGCGGTTATATTTTGAGATTCGATCAGAGCGGCAAAGTGAACCCGTCTTGATTTGACCTGCACACGTCGCAACCGCTAAATCAGCAATAGTCACGTCTTCTGTTTCACCAGAACGGTGTGAAACAACGACAGAATAATCGGCATCTTGGGCCATCTCAATCGCTTCAAGCGTTTCAGTCATTGTGCCAATTTGATTAACCTTAATCAGAATCGAGTTAGCGACTTTCTTTTCAATTCCTTCAGAAAGAATTTTTGGGTTTGTAACAAAAAGATCATCGCCAACCAGTTGAATTTTATCTCCAATTTGCGCAGTCAAGTAAGCCCAACCTTCCCAGTCGCTTTCATCCATTCCATCTTCAATAGAGATAATTGGATACCTGTTTGCTAGTCCAACGAGATAGTCAGCAAATCCTTCCGCATCAAAACTCTTTCCCTCTGATTCCAGAACATACTTTCCATCTTTATAAAATTCTGAACTGGCTACATCTAGGCCAAGATAGATATCTTTACCTGCTTCATAACCGGCCAATTCAATCGCTTCAAGAATGATTCCGATAGCCGCCTCATTTGAGGGGAGATTTGGTGCAAAACCGCCTTCATCACCCACCGAAGTACTCAACCCTTTATCTGATAAAACCTTTTTCAAAGCATGAAAAACTTCTGCTCCATACCTTAATGCTTCACGAAATGAGGGAGCGCCCACAGGCAAAATCATGAACTCTTGGATATCCACACTGTTATCAGCATGAGAGCCACCATTGATGATGTTCATCATCGGTACTGGCATTACAAATTTTCCGCTTTTATTCAGGTAGCGATAGAGCGGAATGCCGCCATTTTTAGCAGCTGCATACGCTGCACCCATCGAAACACCCAGTGCAGCATTAGCGCCTAAACGGCCTTTGTTATCCGTGCCATCAAGTTCGATCAGTTTCTTATCGATTGCTGTTTGATCTGCCGCATCCATACCCAGTACTGCTTCACGAATTTCGCCATTAATGTTTGCAACAGCAGTCAAGACACCTTTACCTAGATAGCGAGACTTATCACCATCTCGAAGCTCTAACGCTTCGCGAATCCCTGTTGAGGCTCCAGAGGGAACCATTGCGCTACCGATAGCGCCCGAATCAAGCGTAACATCCGCTTCGATTGTTGGATTGCCTCTAGAATCCAGAATTTCACGAGCACGTACATCAACTATTGCTGCCATGGTATCTCCGTTAAGTATAATTTAAAGGGTATCTTCTATTAGGGGTGATGATTTGACGACATCATCAATATTTTTAAGGACTGTTAACAGCTCTTTCATGCGACCTAGTGGCCATGAATTCGGACCATCACTCATTGCTTTCGCAGGATCTGGGTGAGTCTCCATAAAGAGTCCAGAAATTCCAGCTGCAACCGCTGCTCTGGCTAATGCAGGAATAAACTCTCTCTGCCCACCCGATGAACTACCCTGCCCTCCAGGAAGCTGTACAGAGTGTGTTCCATCATAAACAACTGGACAACCAGTCTCGCGCATCGCCGCCAATGAGCGCATATCGGAAACAAGGTTGTTATAACCAAATGAAACACCGCGTTCACAGACCATAATCTGCTCATTACCCGTTGCACGTGCTTTTTCAACAACATGGGTCATATCCCAAGGCGCCATAAACTGGCCTTTCTTGATATTAACGGGGATGCCTTGACGCGCTACATTCTGAATATAGTTTGTCTGGCGGCAAAGAAAAGCGGGGGTTTGCATAACATCAACCACGCTAGCCACCTCATCTAACGGCGTATCTTCATGCACATCGGTCAGAATAGGTACACCAATTTGCTCTTTAACCAGTTGAAGAATTCTTAAACCCTCTTCAATTCCCGGGCCACGATAACTAGCATGGGATGAGCGATTCGCCTTATCAAATGACGATTTATAGATAAAGGGAATCGATAGTTCTGCACAGATTTCCTTTAGTGCACCTGCTGTATCAAGTGCCATCTGTTCGCTTTCAATAACACAAGTTCCTGCAATCAAAAAAAGTGGCTGGTCCAAACCTGCTTCAAAAGTACAAAGTTTCATGCTCTGCTCCCTTAATTTTTCTGGTTTTGTTCAACAGCAGCTTGGACAAATCCTGTAAATAGCGGATGCCCATGCCGTGGTGTGGAGGTAAATTCGGGGTGAAACTGGCAAGCTAAGAACCAAGGATGATCGGGTATTTCAACCACTTCAACCAAACGGCCATCAATTGATTTACCAGACACTTTCATTCCCGCTTCTTCAAGTCTGTCTAAGTATTTATTATTGAATTCGTAACGATGACGATGGCGTTCTGTAATAACATCTTTGCCATACAGATCGTGCGCAAGGCTGTTGGGGGTTAGGCTTGCTTTCTGCGCACCTAGTCGCATAGTGCCACCAATATCTGATGTCTCATCACGCAACTCTACCTGACCGGCCTCATCTTTCCATTCAGTGATCAAGCCGATAACCGGAAAAGGCGTGTTCTCCAAGAATTCTGTACTATGTGCCCCCTCCATACCGGCCACATCCCGGGCAAATTCAATAACTGCAACCTGCATTCCTAAGCAGATTCCCAAGTATGGAATATTGTTCTCCCTAGCATACTTAACCGTTGCAACCTTGCCTTCAACACCTCGTTCACCAAAACCACCCGGCACTAAAATCGCATCAACCTCATCAAGCCCAGTGATACCATTTTCTTCTAATTCACCCGATTCAATGTACTTAATCTTGACCTTTGTGCGCGTCTGGATACCTGCGTGGCTCAATGCTTCAGAAAGTGATTTATAGGCATCAGAATGCTGAACATATTTGCCGACCATCGCAATAGTTACAGTTTTTTCTGGAGCAAGCACCGCATCAGTCACTGCACTCCATTCTGAGAGGTCAGCCGGTTTTGCATCTAAATGCAGTTTCCGTGTAACAATTTCATCCAGCCCTTGTTCGTTCAAAAGCGATGGAATACGATAAATCGTATCGGCATCAATCGCAGAAATAACCGCCTTTTCTTCAACATTTGTAAATAGCGCGATCTTGCGTCTTTCTACTTGCGGAATCGGAAACTCCGCTCGGCAAATCAGAATATCGGGCTGAATACCGATCGTTCTCAGCTCTTTAACAGAGTGTTGCGTCGGCTTCGTTTTAATCTCGCCTGCGGTTCGAATATAGGGAACAAGTGTCAAATGGATAAATAGTGTATTGGTATCGCCCAATTCAACCCGCATCTGCCGGATTGCCTCAAGAAATGGCAATGATTCAATATCGCCAACCGTTCCGCCCACTTCGACAAGAACAACATCGTAGCCTTCAGCACTTTTTGCCACTAACTGCTTAATTTCATCGGTAATATGCGGGATAACCTGTACCGTTGCACCAAGGTATTCACCTTTGCGCTCTTTGCGCAAAACATTTTCGTAGACCTGCCCCGTCGTGAAATTATTCACCTTACGCATTGTGCTATTCAAAAAGCGTTCATAGTGGCCGAGGTCTAAGTCGGTTTCTGCGCCATCTTCTGTCACAAAAACCTCACCATGTTGATAAGGGCTCATCGTCCCAGGATCAACATTAATGTATGGATCCAGTTTAGTCATCGTGACACTCAAACCACGCGACTCAAGAATCGCAGCAAGCGATGAGGCAGCAATCCCTTTACCTAAAGACGAAACAACACCACCAGTGATGAAAATATACTTGGTCATTATAAAATTACTCAGAAACAGAAGAGGTTAAGAATCAACGGGATATTTTACCCGATTTCACCCAGATACTACAAACTAGAGCCTTTCGTCATAAATTTCAAAATAAGAACCTAACCACATGATTTATTAAGAAATTAGTCAAACAAAGTCTTTAATAAAACTCAAAGAGATATCCTCACCTAAACCCTCCCCTTTACACCAATCCGCAATCCACAAGCCAGAAACCGCTGCCAATCTTTCATCAATATAAATTAGAGGAATTCTCGCTCGCTCCCAAGGGGGAATTCCCACCTCCTGAAATAGCTTTTTGAGTTGACGTGTTCCGGCACGGCCAACAGGCTTCAAGCGCTCTCCTCCACGCCGAAAAGAGATTAAAACGGAGCCTTTGTGCCACAATTTTGCAGAGATACCTAGCCTTGGTGTTACTCTGTAAATCAATTCACCACTGCCTGGGATTTTAATTTTTGATTTACCGGCACTCCAGATCAGGGGCCCCTTATCAAACAGTCCTGTCTGCTCTTGGATAAAATAAAGCCCATTTCTATAACGCTTAACCGAATAGTTAGCCCAGCTAACAGAAGGCATTGCATCGACTGATGCTGTTAAAACTGTTGTGATAATTTGCCTTAAAAGCTTTTCAGATGGGGCTCGACCATTTTGCGATTCAATCCAACGCCTTAAGGTAAGCCGCTGTTCAGCCTCACCCAACGCGAGAACTCTGTCGACCAGAAGTGGGCCTTTATTTTCAGCAACAAGTTCACTTAAAAACCTGTCTGCCACCTCATCAAGCTGATGACTTGCCTCTCCACAGTGACTACTTGTTCTGGCGATTCGCCTTGAAACCGCAGGCCAACGATGTTCAAGCAATGGCATGATTGAGTGCCTAAGATAATTTCGATCATAAGACTCATCTTGATTGCTTGAGTCCTCAATCCACTGAAGATTATGCCTCGCCGCATAGTCTTGCAAAGCCTGTTGAGAACAGTTAAGCAGTGGTCGCACTAACCGGCCTCGACCAAATTTCGTTGAAACCGGCATTGCAGCCAACCCTTTTACCCCACAGCCTCTAAATAGCTGTAAAAGTAGCGTCTCTGCCTGATCTTCCTGATGTTGGGCGGTCAGCAGTAGTTCGTCATTATTAAGCTGCGCTCTCAACGCATTGTAACGCGCATTTCGAGCCGCCTCTTCCCGGCTTTCTCCTTTTTGCGGCTCCGCATCAACATGGATCAGAGAGAATGGTACCGATAGTTGCTGGCAGGTTTTCTCACAGCAAGATGCCCAATAATCAGCCTCTTCATTGAGCCCATGATGGATATGAACCGCTCTAACTGCCGCCACCTTCTCTACTGCACAAAGGTGCAGAAGAACATGTGAGTCCAAGCCTCCACTATAAGCAACGACGACAGCTGTCTCACTACTAAGTAAAGGCTCTATCCCTTTTTTAAAGTCGTTTGAAAGTTCCGTAGCAGACATCCAAAAGCACGGTTATCAGAAACCATCAAATCTGCATAAGACTAGAGCCTCACAGACCTAATGCCGGTTTATTTCAAGCCTTCTCTTCGTCGAATACGCCGTAGCTCAAAATACGCTCGTATCGGCTGTCCAACAACTCTTGCAATGGTGTTTCTGAGATCGCCGCGAGTTGCTCAAGTAACTTTTCCTTCAAAGAGGCAGCCATCCCTTTTTTATCTCGATGTGCACCGCCAAGTGGCTCTTTAACAACACTATCAATCAAACCAAACTCAAGTAATCTATCTGATGTAATTGCCATCGCTTCAGCTGCTTGTTCAGCTTTTTCTGCGCTTTTCCAAAGAATTGATGCACAGCCTTCTGGTGAGATAACAGAGTAGGTACTGTATTCCAGCATCAGAAGCCGATCACCAACGCCAATTGCTAGCGCTCCACCCGAACCACCTTCACCAATAACCGTACAGATTACAGGCACTTTTAATGTCGACATTTCCAGCAGGTTACGTGCAATCGCTTCACTTTGGCCTCGCTCTTCCGCTCCGATACCTGGATAGGCACCCGGTGTATCAATAAAGCAGAAAATTGGCAGGTTAAAACGCTCTGCCATTTTCATTAATCTGAGCGCTTTGCGATAACCTTCAGGTCTTGGCATACCAAAATTACGGAGAATTTTTTCCTTTGTATCACGCCCTTTTTGATGGCCAATGACCATAACTGGCTGGTCATTTAGGCGTGCTAAACCACCAACGATAGCCGCATCATCAGCATAATGACGATCACCATGAAGCTCATTGAACTCATCAAAAATCAGTTCAAGATAATCATTTGTATAAGGCCGCTGAGGATGGCGTGAAAGTTGAGAAATCTGCCAAGAAGTCAGCGATGAAAAAATAGACTCTGTTAAGGCCTGGCTTTTCTCATCAAGGCGGCCAATCTCTTCACTAATATTGATCTCGTTATCATGACCAATTAGCCGTAATTCCTCGATTTTAGCTTCGAGTTCAGCAATAGGTTGTTCGAATTCAAGAAAATTTAGATCCATAGCTTTACGGTTTGTTATTAATTCTGATAGCGTATTTTGACATACTTATCGCCAACATGTCTCTTAAGGCGCTCTAATAATTCATTTGTAGGATGAACCTTCCAATCATCACCCAACCAAAAAGAGGCTGTTGCCTTTTCTCCCTTGTAGTTGGCCAGTTGAATTGGGCAACCTCCCCCTTTAAATGGCATCAACGTTACCGAGAGCTGCTCCATAAACTGGCGTACTTTAGTTGCATCCCCCATCTCCAACTCATCAGGCCACTGGATCGACAACCTCTTTGCATGCTGCGCTCTCGCCTCTTCAATTGTCATCAACTTTTCAACAATAAGACGAGGAAGACCAGAAAAATCATCCATTGACAACTTTCCATCAGCAACAAGCAGTGCATCTCGCGAAACCAGGCTTCCATACACTTCACAGGCTTCGGTATAAATAGCCACTTCCAAACGGGCGCTCTGATCATCCAACGTTGCAAACATCATCTGTTTACCCTGTTTAGTTTGCCTCGCCCTAAGTTCAACCACTAACCCTGCAACAACTGTCTTTACGCCGCCACCGTATTGCCGTCCATTTTTCCCCACTGCTGGCTGGCAATTTGCCATCTGCTCACCTAATCGACCATTTGTAATGCTCGCAAGCTCATCCAGATATTGCTCAATGGGGTGCCCTGTTAAATAGAGCCCTAGTATTAGCTTTTCTTCCGCAAGCCTCTGCTCTTCACTCCAGGCAGGTACAGTTTCTTGGGCAAAGACCACCGCCTCCTCTTCGCCGCTATCATCGCCACCCAAACCAAAAAGGTCATCTTGCCCTGCCAAACTCATCTTTCCATGCTGCTCAGCAATTTTAAGAACAGATGGTAGATCTGCCAGCAACTGCGCCCTATTTTCATCAAATCGGTCCAAAGCCCCTGCTTTGATCAGTCCTTCTAAAACGCGGCGGTTCACCTTGCGTAGGTCCACCCGCTTGCAAAGATCCGCTAACCCTTTATAGGGTTGCCCCATGGCTCTCTTCTCAATAATGTCTTCTATTGCCGACTCCCCAACTCCTTTAAGGGCACCGAGACCATAGACAATCACCCCCTCTGCGGTCGCATTAAAGTGGTGGCTAGATTGATTAACGCATGGAGGAAGTATCTCTAATTCAAGCTCACGGCACTCATCGATCAATATCACCACTTTGTCGGTGTTATCCATATCGGCTGATAAAACAGCCGCCATAAAATCGGCAGGATAATGTGCCTTTAGCCATGCTGTCTGATAAGCCACCAGAGCGTAAGCAGCAGAATGTGATTTATTAAACCCATAACCGGCAAATTTCTCCATTAAGTCAAAGATATAAGTTGCTATCTCTTCATCAATTCCCTGTGCAACCGCCCCCTCTGTAAAAATGGTGCGCTGTTTGGCCATCTCTTCTGGTTTTTTCTTACCCATAGCTCGGCGCAACAGGTCGGCACCACCAAGCGTATAACCTGCCAACTCCTGCGCGATCTGCATCACCTGTTCTTGGTAAAGTATCACCCCATTAGTCGGCTCTAAAATGGGTTCAAGCATTGGATGTGCATACTCGGCTTTAGCGCCATGCTTAACTTTGATGTAATCATCAACCATGCCCGCCTCGAGTGGGCCAGGCCGATAAAGTGCAACCAACGCAATAATGTCATCAAAGCAGTCAGGCTTAAGCTTTTTAATAAGCTCCTTCATCCCTCTTGATTCGAGCTGGAAAACGGCTGTTGTTTCCCCCTTCTTTAACAGCTCATACGAAAGCTCATCATCTCGCGGAATTTGCTCGATATCGATAGGTTCATCACCGCTGACGCTAAGTTTCGCCTGCCGATTAATTGCGCTCACCGCCCAATCAATAATGGTCAGTGTTCTTAAGCCTAAAAAATCGAACTTAACGAGGCCAACAGCTTCAACATCATCTTTATCAAACTGGGTAACAAGATTACCCCCGCCCTGCTCACAATAGAGTGGCGAAAAATCAGTCAGCTTTGAGGGTGCAATAACAACACCACCAGCATGCTTACCCGCATTACGAGTGATTCCCTCAAGTTTTTTAGCCAGATCTATAAGTGCTTTAACCTCCTCATCGGTATCGTAAAGCTCTTTTAATTCATGGCTCTCTTCGAGCGCTTTTTTGAGTGTAATACCCAGTTCAAAAGGAATTAGCTTGGCCAGCCGGTCGACAAACCCATAGCCGTGTCCTAAAACGCGCCCAACATCACGGATAACAGCTTTGGCAGCCATACTGCCGTAGGTGATGATCTGTGACACACAGTTTTTACCATAGGTATCTGAAACATACTCAATAACCCTGTCTCGCCCTTCCATGCAAAAATCGATATCAAAATCGGGCATCGAGACCCTTTCTGGATTTAGAAAACGTTCAAACAAAAGGTCAAACTCGATTGGATCAAGATCGGTAATTTTAAGGGCATAGGCAACTAATGAGCCAGCACCCGAGCCACGCCCCGGCCCAACGGGAATCTCATTATTTTTTGCCCACTGAATAAAGTCGGCAACAATAAGAAAGTAGCCTGGAAAACCCATTTGCAAGATAACATCAAGCTCTCGCTTTAGCCGGTCATCGTATATTTTACGATTCTCCGCCTCGCTTCCTGAACCTGTAGCTGCTCGTTTTTTAAGGCGTAGATCAAGCCCTTTTTCAGACTCCGAAATAAAGAACTCATCAATCCCCATTCCATCTGGGGTTGGGAAATTCGGTAAAAAATTATCTCCAAGCTGAAGCTGAATATTGCAACGCTTTGCGATTTCGAGACTATTTTCCAGCGCCTCAGGAATATCAGAAAATAGCGCTCTCATCTCCTCAGTAGATTTCAAGTATTGCTCTTCGCTATACTTTTTAGGCCTTCTCGGATCATCTAGTGCACGCCCATCATGAATGCAGACTCGCGCCTCATGCGCATCAAATTCATCCTTATGAAGAAAGCGAACATCATTTGATGCGACCACCGGAATGGCAAGTTTTTGCGCTAGCGCAACGGCCTCAATAAGCCCATCAGCTTCACCTCGGCGGCTCGTTCTGTGAAGTTCCAAATAAAAACAGTCACCAAAAAGTGATAGCCAGCCCTCTGCTAATTGACTAGCCAACTCATGATTATTAGCTGATAACGCACGCCCTATATCACCATCAAGTGTTCCAGAAAGAAGAATCAGACCTTCTCGACGAGCTTCAATCCACTCTTTTTTCACCATCGGGACGCCTTGATGCTGTCCCTCTGTATAACTCAAAGAAATCAATTCTGTCAGGTTGCGGTAACCCTTTTGGTTTTGAATAAGAAAGGTCAACCTAAATGGGTTAACAGGGTCTTCTTCATTAAATAAAAGCAGGTCTGATCCGGCAATCGGTTTGATACCGGCAGATAGAGCTGCACGATAAAACTTAACGAGTGCAAATAGATTGGACAGATCCGTTATCGCAACAGCAGGCATACCCAACTCCACAGCCCGCTGGATTAATGGCTTTATCCGTACAACACCATCGACCAACGAAAACTCACTGTGCAGGTGAAGATGAACAAAGTTATTCGTACCTGACATCACTTACCTGTTCTAAGCCTAACGGGTGAAAAAGAGTGCCTGTAATAATCTGGAATACCCTGTATATCCAGCTGTTCAATATGCGATCTCGTTGGGTAACCTTTATGCCCGGCTATACCGTAGCCAGGAAGCATTGCATCAAGGATCTTCATCTCATCGTCCCGGGCAACTTTGGCTAGAATTGATGCAGCCGAGATTTCTGGAATTTTTTGATCGCCTTTGATGACCGTCTCTCCTGCGATAGGAAGTTCTGGATAACGATTCCCATCAACCATCGCCCAATCAGCCCCAATACCAAGCCCTGAATAAGCTCTTTGCATTGCTAACATTGAGGCATGGAGTATATTAATTTCGTCAATTTCACTCGCTTCTGCACGGCCAATAGCCCAAGCAAATGATTTTTCACGAATCTCAGTAGCAAGTTGTTGCCGTCTCTTCTCACTCAATTTCTTTGAGTCTGCCAAACCATCAATGGGTTTTTCAGGATTAAGAATGACTGCTGCTGCAACAACAGCACCAACCAAGCAACCACGCCCCACCTCATCAATACCGACAACTATTTTATGCTTCATCAACTACTGGCAGTCGATCTGTTTACAACACCAATAACAACTTTCGCAGCCTGTTTGCTTGCATCTTTGCGTAACGTGGGAATCAGTCGGTCATATTCGGCTATCAGATCGGTAACAGCGGCTTGATCATCTTTCCAATGCTGCAACTCGGTCACTAATCGCTCCTTCGTCACTTCATCTTGCAGTAATTCCGGGATGATTTTCTTACCCGCAATCAGATTGGGCATCGAGAAAAAAGCTGCTTTGAAAAGCGAGAATCTATTTAACACCCAATAGGTTGCTGGTGCGAAACGATAAGCGACCACCATCGGTTTGCGCATTAACATCACTTCTAGGGAAACAGTTCCTGATGCAACTAATGCTATATCTGAAGCTGCAAGAACAGCAGTTGTCGAACTATCAACAATCTCTACAGCGGGCGGATTATCTATTGACGAAAGTAGCTGCTCAAAATATTGAGCTGTTTTTTCCGTCGCGAAAGTCGCTATAAACCGAACAGATGGATTCTTTTCGCTAAAGAGCGCTGCCGCTGAAAGAAACAGTTCCGCATGACGACTTAACTCCCCCATCCGGCTACCCGGTAGCAACGCGATAACAGTCTCATCAACTGAGAACCCAAACTGTTTTTTTGATGACTTCAAATTATCATCAGCAACCACCTCATCAGCTAATGGGTGGCCGATAAAACGGGCAGGCACAGGCGTATTTCTGAAATATTCTTCTTCGAAAGGGAAGATGCAAAGAAGCGCACTTAAGCTGCCAATTAATTTTTTAATACGCCCAGGACGCCATGCCCAGACTGTTGGACTAACATAATGAACTGTTGGAATGTTGGCCTGAAAGAGCCTTCTCTCAAGTGCCAAGTTAAAATCTGGCGCATCAACACCGATGAAAATATCTGGTGGGTTCTGAATAAAATGATTAAAGAGATTTTTTCTAATCGATAAAAGCTCGGGTAGATGTTTTAAAACCTCAAACAACCCGAACACAGACAATTTCTCTAAGGGCCATAAGGCTCGACAGCCTTCAGCCATCATCAACGGACCGGCTATACCTTCAAACTGCGCATCGGGATAGAGTACCTTAATCTCTTTAATTAAACCGGCCGCAAGCAGATCTCCAGAAGGCTCTCCCGCAACAATACCTACACGAAGCATACTTAGTTACCCATGACAGCCTATTGATAAACTACTAGCGCAAAATGCTGCGGTCTGAATTGGCTATAAATTCAATCATTTCCCGAACAGATTCATCGTTTTTTGCAACAGATTCCAACTGCTTGACCGCATCACTCAGTAATAGCCCAGACTTATAAATAGTCTTATAGGCATTACGAATTCGCGTGATCTGTTCACTGTCAAAGCCGCGTCTTTTCAGCCCCTCACTATTAATACTGTACGGTCTTGTAGGTATTCCACCGACCATTACAAACGGCAAGACATCTTTAGTAATTTGGCTGGCCATCGCTGCAAAAGCATGCGGGCCAATTTTGCAAAACTGATGAACTAGTGTGAATCCGCCCAAAATCACCTGATCACCAATTTCAACATGCCCAGCCAAAGTAGCTGAATTAGACATGATGACTCCATTACCAATACGGCAATCATGCGCAATGTGTGTATAGGCCATGAAAAGATTGTCATCACCGATTGATGTTATTCCTTCATCCTGTACTGTTCCTCTATGAACCGTACAAGACTCACGAAAAACATTGTTATCACCGATCAATAACTCTGTCGCCTCTCCAGCATATTTTTTATCTTGAGGATCTTCGCCAATTGAGGCGAACTGAAAAAAACGGTTTTCTTTACCAATTTTAGTTGGGCCAGAAATAACCACATGAGGGCCAATAACCGTGCCCGCACCAATCTCCACGTCAGGACCAATGATTGAAAAAGGGCCAACAGAAACATCTTCTGCCAACTTGGCTCCCTCATCAACGATTGCGCGTGGATCGATCAAGCACTCTCTCCTGCTGATGCACATTTAATTTCAGCTGTTACGGCAACTTGGCCATTTACCTTAGCTGTACAGGAAAAACTCCAGATGTTTCTGCGCTCTTTAAGTTTAACAGCCTCAAGCGTTAACTGATCGCCTGGTGTTACTGGCCGTCTAAAACGGGCTTTATCAACGCCAACAAGGTAGTAAGTTCTCCCTTTACCTGTTTTATCTGGCTCACTTTTCATCGCTAATAAACCGGTAGCTTGAGCCAGCGCCTCAATGATTAAAACACCAGGCATAATTGATTGACCCGGGAAATGGCCCTGAAAAAAAGGTTCGTTATAGGTAACGTTTTTAAGCGCAACAAGCCGTTCATTCTCCTCAAACTCAACGACACGATCTACCAAAAGAAAAGGGTAGCGGTGTATTAAGTATTCTTGAATCTCTTCTATATCCATCATAAAAACATCTCGGCTTGATTTAATCTTTTGTTTGATCTTGAGCTGTTTTCTCAAGGTTTTTTAGTCGCTTAGCCATCTTATCAAGCTGCCTAAAGCGAATAGCACTCTTATGCCAGTCTCTGTTCGTTTGCAAAGGGATTCCAGACGAGTAAACCCCTGCCTCTTTAATCGACTTAGTGACCATCGATTTGCCTGTTATATGAACATTATCGGCAATTTCTAAATGGCCATTTATGCCCACAGCGCCTGCAATAGTACAGCCCTTTCCAATTACTGTGCTCCCTGCAATTCCTGTACAGGCCGCAATAGCTGTGTTCTCGCCTATTTTAACATTGTGTGCAATCTGAATCTGATTATCGAGCTTTACCCCATCTGCAATCAGAGTATCTTCCAAGGCGCCTCGATCGATCGTTGTATTGGCTCCTACTTCAACATCATTGCCTAAAATAGCTCGGCCGACTTGAGGGATTCTCAACCATTTACCACCATCAGGAGCAAGGCCAAAGCCATCTGAACCAATTACAGCCCCAGAAAGTATAAGTGCATTTTCACCGATAACTGAATGATCATAGATCGTAACATTCGCATGAATTCTTGATCCTTTCCCAATTTTAACGTTATCACCGATCACACAGCCTGCACCAACAACAACACCTTCACCCAGCTCTGTATTCTCACCCACAACGGCATTAGCGCCAACATAACAGATGCTGTGTATGACCACTGATTCCGCAATCACTGCCGAAGCAGCGATCCCAAAAAGAACATTATCCGGATAAAGTGCCTGAGCAATTTTTGCATACCCTAAATAAGGATTATCAACAATCAGACAGCTAACTGGGCATGACTCAGCATCTTCTTTCTTAAGAATCACCGCAGAAGCATCTGTAGTTGCCAGTTCTGCTTGGTACTTTGAGCTTGTTAAAAAGGTGATAGCACCTTTAGAGGCGCTATCTAATGGCTCAATTTTGCTAATTAGGCAGTCCCCAGAACCTTTTAGCTCAGCACCAATCAGATCGGCTAAGTCTTGTAGTGATTCTTCTGCGGCCATACCCACTAGCCTCTTACTTGGAACTGTACATTTTAGCGAGTTGATCCTGAACCTTCTTGGTCACATCCACAGCACTACTCGCATACACAACCCCTTCCGTAAGTAGTAGATCAAACTTCTCTTGCTTTGCTAGCCGTTTAATCGCTTCATAAACCTTTTTCTGTAGCTTGCCCAGCTCTTCATTTCTACGGATATTGAAATCTTCTCTAAACTCATCCTGAGTACGTTTAACATCTCGTGATTTACTCACAATATCCTTCTCGAGTTTACGCTTTTCATCAGCACTCATAACAGCCGCATCTCTTTGCAGCTTCTCTTGTAACTTTTTGATCTTTTTCTTTTCAGCTAACAGACGTTTGTCACGTGGTGAAAACTCTTTTTCCAAGTCTTTTTTAGCCTTCTCAGCTTGTGGTGCCTTTTCAAGCACTCGGGGAACATTCACAAAACCGATTTTAATGTCAGCAGCACTCGCATTCGAAAGCACTACAAATGAAACAACAAACACTGCCAGAAAATTTTTAATCATCTTTTCATCTCTTTTAATTTTTGAAAACTGCTACTTTCTATTTAACTCAGCAAAAAAAAGCTAGAACCCTGAACCAAAGGAGAACTGAAATTGCTGCGTGTCATCATCTTCTTCATCATTAAACGCTTGAGCAATACTAAACGATAATGCACCAAAAGGTGACAACCATTTTGCAGAAAGTCCAGCCGAGTAACGAAGATCGCCAAAATCAATGCCGCCCTCAAAGACATTACCACCGTCAACAAACGCGCTTAAACGAACTGAATTTACTTTCTCAACAAAGGGAACAGGAAATATCAACTCTGCATTCCCAACAACTTTAGAGCTCCCACCAAATGGGTCACCCCTAGAATCTCTTGGACCTAATGTATTATCCTGATAACCACGTACCGATCGCGTCCCACCCCCATAATAATGCTCATAGAATGGGAGGGCATCGGTGTCCCCGTAGCTAGAACCATAAGCTATTTCACCATTCAACATAAAAGTCAGTGATTTTGTCCAAGCAAAGTACTGTCTTTGACGGTAATTTAATTTGTAATATTCATTATCAGACCCTAAGATCGTTGCCAGAATAGAAAGGCTTTTCATTCCGCCCCTATTAGCAAAAACCGCCCTATTTCGGTTATCGTGCGTCCAACTAAGTGCCGCCTGTAGATCCAAGTACTCTTCACCGTCTGATGTACAAACACCTCCGACATAACTGCCTGGCTCTACAAACTCACACACCTCTACTGAACTAAACTCCGATGTATTAAGTGCTGTCTGCTTTAGATCAAGATTGAACCCTAACCGATTAAACTCCCCTAGAGGTATTCCAAAGTTAACACCAAAGCTCAACTGATCTGTTGAATAATCAGAAGTATTAAGCTCCTGATTATCGGTTTTACGGCTTGAAACGTTAAAACCCCGGCTAATACCATCAACCGTGTAGTAGGGGTTTAAGTAACCTAAGCTAAAAGTTTGCGTTGCTTCACTGTTATTCACAGCAAAACTTACACGCTTACCCGTCCCCAACACGTTATTTTGCGTCACGCTAGCATTTAAAATAATCCCCTGCGCTTGGGAAAAACCAACGCCCGCCATCAAATTTCCTGACGGTTTCTCCTCAACACTATACTGAACATCGATTTGGTCATTTGTGCCTGGAACCGCAGGCGTCTCAACATTGACCTCTTCGAAATAACCTAGCCGATTCAACCTTAGCTTTGAACGATCTATAAGTGCCGTAGAGGCCACTGAAGACTCCATTTGACGCATTTCTCGCCGTAACACCTCGTCGCGTGTTCGGGTATTTCCTAACATGTTGATTCGACGAACATAGACTTGCTTGCCCGGATCAACATAGAAAGTTATATCAACGGTTTTATTCTCTTTATCAATATCAGGAACCATATTGACATTGGCAAACACATACCCCTCAATTCCCAACCTATCCGTTAATAATTTTGAGGTATCTGTCGCATCCCTTCGCGAGAAAATATCCCCCGGTGAAACGTAAACTAACGGAAAAAGCTGTTCAGGGCTAACAATCAAATCACCCGTTAATTTCACCTTTCTCAGCGTATACAACTGCCCTTCTGTCACATTGATTGTGACATAAATCTCTTTTTTATCAGGTGTAATCGAAACTTGCGTTGAGTCTACCGAGAAATTGATATAACCCCTATTCAGGTAATATGAGCGTAACCGCTCAAGATCTGCTGATAGTTTTTGTTTTGAATACTGATCGTCTTTTGTATAAAAGGATAAGAGATTAGGCGTTTTTTGCTCAAACTCTTCAAGTAGAACTTCATCAGAAAATGTTTCATTTCCCACAACATTAATCTGCTTTATCTTTGCGACCTCCCCTTCACTGATATCCACTAGGATGGAAACCCTGTTTCTAGGAAGTTCTGTCACCGTAGTCTCAATTTTTAGACCATACTTACCGTGGCTATAGTATTGGCGGCGTAACTCTTGCTGAACCTTATCGAATAGCTGCTGATTAAACGCGCGGCCTTCTGCAAGACCAATCCCTTTCAATCCACCCAGAAGATCTTCGGTACTAAGATCTTTATTTCCCTTGATCTCAATACTAAAAATGGCAGGCCGCTCGATAACATGAACGACTAAGATTTCGCGCGATTGGTCTAACCGAACGTCTTGAAAGAAACCGGTTTTAAATAGTGCTCGTATCGCTTCTGCTGATCGTTTCTCGTCGACTCGATCACCAACTTTAATCGGAAGATAATTAAAGACAGTTCCAGCTGAAATCCTTTCTAGCCCCTTCACCTGAACTTCTGACACAATAAAAGAACCTGCAGCCCAAGTATTCTGGGACAGGCAGAGCATAAAAGCAAAAAGACAAAGGGTTCTTTTTATCATTAATTTAGTGGGGCTCGATAGTGCTTAAACTTATTTAAAAGAACCGCGAAGTATAGAGGTTTGAGATCATCGCCTCAACAGAAAACTGTCCATTGGGAGCATCAATAAAACTAGAGGTTCTCAACCTAAAACCCGCTCTACGTCCTGCAAAATTGCGATCGCCATTAGACCGAATAAAATTGCCATACCAATACGCTGACCAACAGCCTGAACAACTTCTGAAACCGGGCTGCCCTTTATCGCTTCAATCAAGTAAAAAAACAGATGCCCACCATCCAGAATAGGTATCGGTAAAAGGTTTAAAACCCCAAGGCTAATACTAACAATAGCCAGAAACTTAATGAATTGACCAAAACCAATAGCTGCAGAAGCCCCAGCATACTTTGCGATACTAATCGGGCCACTCAGATTTTTAATTGAGGCGTCACCCACCAACATTCGCCCCATCATTTTCAATGTTAACAGCGAGTAATCAGCTGTTTTCTTTATTGCAGCAGATAGTGCAGAAAAGAAGCCGAGACTATATTCTCGCCGCATCCCCTCAAAAAGAGCCTCAGGAACTTTAACCGATGCACCAATCTGTCCCACCGAAACCCCATTAGCCTGTACCGCCTCAGGTGTGAGCCCAAGAGCAACCTGAACACCTTCACGTTCTATCTCAAGATTAATTAACCGCTCAGGACTCGCCCTGACGTAATCAACCCACTGACTCCAGCTTATTATGGGTTCGCTATCTGCACTAACGATTCTGTCACCATGTCTCAACCCCGATTTTTCCGCTGGGCTACCAGCCACAACAACATCTACAACCGGAGCAATGACTGGACGCCAAGCTTTTATTCCCAATTTTTCATTTAAGTTTTCAGGTTCATTTGCAAAACCAATGGGGACATTAATAATTCGGTTAACCTGCGTTCCATCTGTTTTTGCCACCTCTAACTGAATATCACCAGAATCAAACACCTTGGAGATAAGTGTGCCGATCGCCAAATCCCAAGTTGGCGTTTCAACGCCATCGACAGATAGGATTTCATCACCCTGCTCGAGCCGAGCCTGCTCTGCCAGCGTCCCAACAGCAACTGGGCCCAGTACCGGCTTCATTCCTGTTTCGCCCACAAAAAAAACAGCCCAGTAGATAAAAATCGCGAAAAAAAGGTTAAACAGCGGACCTGCAGCAACTATCGCAACCCTTTTAGATAGGCTTTGCCTATTAAAAGCATAAGGTAGATCTTTTTCTTCAACCGAGCCTTCTCGCTCATCGACCATGCGGACGTAACCGCCCAAAGGTATTGCCGCAAGAACAAACTCCGTTGACTCCTCATCCTTCTGGTAGCGCCATATCGGATTCCCGAAGCCAAGAGAAAAGCGCAATACCTTAACACCCACTTTTCGCGCAACCCAAAAATGGCCAAACTCATGGATTGCGATCAAAATCGCAATTGCTACGATAAATGAAACCAATGTTTGCAACATAATCAATTAATACTCCTAATGACTTCTTGAGCTATCTCCCTAGCTCCGACATCAGAATTCAAGACCTGTTCAATACTTTCAACCTCACAAAATGGAGCAAGCCCCATAACCTCTTCAATCACTGATGAGATTTCTGTAAAGCGAATCCCACCTGACAAAAAGGTCTCAACAGCCACTTCATTTGCAGCGTTTAAGACCACAGAACCATTACCGCCTCGCTTCATCGCCTCCATAGCAAGTCGAAGGCAGGGGAATCGCTCATCATCAGCCTTTTCAAACTCAAGACTTTTAACCTCAAAAAGGTCAAGCGGCTTTACGCCCGAATCAACCCTCTCCGGCCAAGCCATCGCGTGTGCGATAGGGATCCTCATGTCTGGATTACCCATTTGGGCCAACATCGTTCCGTCGATGTAGTCTACTAGGGAGTGGATAATGCTCTGCGGGTGAATAACAACCTTAATTTGATCCACTGGAATATCAAAAAGCCAGCTAGCCTCAATCAATTCCAACCCTTTATTCATCATTGTTGCAGAATCAACCGATATCTTCCGACCCATTACCCACTTTGGATGCGCACAAGCTTGCTCTGGTGTGATTGTGCTGAACAAATCCAAAGGGTAGTCGCGAAATGGCCCCCCTGACGCGGTCAACATCAAAGAACGCACTCCATTTCTCTGCCTGCCTACGCGATAACCATCTGGCATGCATTGAAAAAGAGCATTATGCTCGCTATCGATAGGTAACAGTTCCGCGCCATTCTTTTCAACCTCTCCCATGAAAAGCTGCCCAGACATCACTAAAGCCTCCTTGTTTGCCAGCAAGATCCGTTTCCCAGCCCTTACAGCCGCGAGTGTTGGCATCAAACCCGCCGCACCCACTATCGCAGCCATCACCTGATCAACAGAGTCCAACCCGGCCACCTCAGACAATGCTTCGGCCCCCTGCAAAACTGCAATATCACCCAACCCAACAGAAACCAAACGTTTACGAAGCTCTTCAGCAGCGGCTTCATCGACCAAAACAACCTTTTCTGGCTTAAAGCGAACAGACTGCTCATACAGACGCTCAACACTCAAATTCGCCGTTAGCGCAATAACCTTGAAACGATCAGGATGCCTTCCAATAACATCTAACGTACTTTGCCCTATAGAACCGGTTGAACCTAGAATACAGATACCTTTCATGCGTTTAATCCGTTCCCTATCAGCGTTAGGCCAACCAAGTAAATTGGGGCCGCACATAAAAGACTATCGACGCGATCCAATATTCCACCATGTCCCGGTAAAATTGAGCCGCTATCTTTAATCCCCCTTTTGCGCTTCGCTAGACTTTCGAACAGATCACCACAAATGGAAAATAGTACCGTTACAACTGAAAGCAAAATGAAAGCTGAGAAATCAAAAATCAACTCTTCATTAAAAATCCCGAAAACTGTCGCATAAACAGCAGTTCCCGCTATCGCACCCAGCGCACCTTCGCGCGTCTTCCCTGGGCTAATCGTTGGTGCTAATTTATTCTTTCCAAACGCTCTACCCGCAAAGTAGGCAGCACTATCAGCAATCCAAATCAGAAACAGAAAGTAGGCAACGTGAACGGCCCCATTTTCCATTCCATGAAGCCTGCTTAGCGCATACCAGGCGGGAACAAGAACAACAAAACCAACTGCGGTCAGCAAGCTCGTAGGGTAACCCCTAGCCATTAACTGCACTGGAAAAACAAAAAGTGAAATACTAATCGCCAGCCAGCCTAAACAGGCTATCCATAGCAATAGATTTTGCAATACGACAGGAGCTTGCATAAACACAAATAGAGCGACAGCAGTTGCAATGACTAAAACAGACCGCTTTCCCTGATTTTTATAACCGGCAAGGTTCGACCACTCCCAACTACCACCGAGAATAATTGCACCCCACACCAAGCTAAAAATGGAATTTGGCAACTTAAATATTGCCAATAGAACAAGCGGAATAAGCACAGCCGCTGTAAGAACCCGACTCAACAACATGTGGTTTACCAAGGTTTAAAATGTTGGAGTTATATTCTCACAAACCCTATTTTGATGCGAGGAGACAAACTGACTGTTGCCTCCTTTTTTGATCTGCCTAACAGGAAATTTTAAATGATTCCTCTGCGGAAGAGATAACCTGCTCACCCGTCTTGCCAAAACGGCGCTGCCTGCCTGAAAAGTCTTCAATGGCTTTTTCTAACTCTTTCTTTCCAAATTCTGGCCAAAGCAGCTGACTGAAGTAAAGTTCGGTGTAAGAAAGCTGCCAAAGCATGAAGTTGCTAATCCTCTCTTCCCCACCCGTCCTGATAAATAGATCTGGATCAGGCAAATTGGCAAATGAAAGATTTGAAGCAATTAATGATTCCGTTATCTCTTCTGGTTGTAGGTTCCCAGCTTTAACTTCACTAGCCAACTTCTGAGTTGCCTGTTGAATATCCCACTGCCCACCATAGTTAGCAGCAATCAACAAATTTAACCCTGTATTGGCAGAGGTTAACGCCTCAACCTCTTCAATCTTCGTCTGCAGCTTATCTGAAAAAGCTGACTTATCCCCAATGATTTGCAAACGAATATTGTTTTTGTGCATTTTCTGGGCTTCGCCCTCCAGAGTATTAATGAACAGCGTCATTAACAGGGAGACTTCCTCCTCTGGCCTCAGCCAATTTTCTCGGCTGAACGCAAACAGAGTAAGCGTTTCGATCTTCTTCTCGACACAGTACTCAACGACCTTCCGGACTGCTCTTGCCCCAGCCTTATGCCCCATCGCTCTAGGTAAAAAACGCTTTCTCGCCCAACGGCCATTGCCATCCATAATGATGGCAATATGCCTAGGCAAGTTAAACCGTTGCTGGTCACTCAATCCATTCACCTTTTTATCCATCCTTAATAAATCTCACTCTTGGTCATCGATTCATGTTTTACAAAACATTCCATGAATATAGCCTGAATTTACTTCAAAACAAGCAACCGAGCAAAACCACTGCTAGCGCACTGATGTCAGACCGACATCAAATCCTTCTCTTTATCTTCCAAAATCGCATCGATCTCTTTAACAAATTGGTCTGTTAATTTCTGAACCTGATCGTGCCCTTTACGATCCTCATCTTCAGAAATCATTTTTTCTTTCAGCGCCTCTTTAAATTCACTATTCGCATCTCTACGAATATTGCGAACAGCAATGCGCCCACCTTCAGCCTCTTTTCTAACAACCTTCACCAAATCGCGTCTTCGCTCTTCGGTTAAAGGAGGCAATGGAATCCTGATAACCAACCCAGCCGACGATGGATTTAATCCCAAGTCTGAATTAATAATCGCCTTCTCGACGGCCGCAACCATCGGAGCTTCCCAAGGAGTCACCGTCAAAGTCCGTGAATCTTCAACGGCAATATTGGCAACTTGACTTAACGCTGTATCGGTCCCGTAGTAAGAAACCATTACCTGATTCAGGATACTGGGGTGTGCTCGCCCAGTTCTTATTTTTAGGAGTTCCTGTTTAAATGAGTCAATGCTTTTCCCCATCCGCACCTTGGCATCTTTCAGAATATCATCGATCATTATTTATCCCCTTTTACAATTAACGAGCCGATGCTCTCACCTTGCACCAATCGCAAAACTGAGCCATGCTCAAAAACATTCATCACCCTCATCGGCATTTCATGATCTCTACAAAGAACGAGTGCCGTTGCATCCATCACATTTAGTCGCTGATCAAGCGCTTCATCGTAAGTAAGCTGTTTATATAAAGTAGCACTACTGTCTTTCATCGGATCAGCAGAGAAAACGCCATCCACTTTTGTCGCTTTGATCAAAAGCTCAGCATTGATTTCTACCGCGCGTAAGCTCGCAGCAGAATCTGTGGTAAAAAATGGATTCCCTGTTCCCGCAGCAAAAATAGTAACGCGTCCCTTTTCAAGGTGGCGAATCGCTCGGCGGCGGATAAATTGCTCACAGACCTGATCAATCTCTAATGCAGACATCACCCTGACAGAGCGCCCTTTTTGCGAGAGTGCATCTTGCATTGCTAGCGCATTGATAACCGTTGCCAACATCCCCATATGATCGCTAGTTACCCGATCAAGGCCTTCCGCAGCACGCTCAGCGCCACGAAGAATGTTACCTCCACCAATAACCAAACCAACTTGAACCCCCACCTCGCAAAGCTCGCAAATTTCATTTGCAAGTCGGTCAACGGCACGGTTATCAATGCCACTTGGGGAGTCCCCCATCATCGCTTCGCCACTTATCTTGAGAAGAATTCGACGGTACTTAAGTTCAGCCATTTTTTTGCCTGCCATTAATGAATTTCAAATACATTCTCTTAAAAAGCCGCCCTCCCTGGCCAGCTTTTTAAAGTTTTTTTATTACTCGCCTCTAACCTGCGCCATCACCTCTTCAGCGAAGTTTTCTTCCTTCTTCTCAATACCTTCACCCACTTCATATCGAACAAAACGAACTGCTTCTGCACCTTTCGACTTAAGAAGTTTCGCAACCGTTAAATCTGGCTCTTTAATAAACGCCTGCCCAACCAATGTGATTTCTGCAAGATACTTTCTGATGCGACCCGTAACCATTTTTTCAATGATCGCTTCTGGTTTTCCGCTCGCTAGAGCTTGTGCAGAGAAAATTTCTCTCTCTTTTTCGAGCATTTCTGCAGGAACTTCAGATTCATCAACACAAACAGGTTTACTTGCTGCAACATGCATTGCCACATCACGCGCAACATCCGCATCACCACCTTTAAGCTCGACCAACACTCCAATTCTGCTACCGTGCAGATAAGAAGCAAGAAGACCCTCTTCTGAAACAAAACGCTCGAAACGGCGAAGATTAACATTCTCACCCAACTTAGCCACTAGCGCACGACGCTTTTCTTCTAGTGTTTCACCGCTAGCCAGCGTTAAGGCCATAACCGCCTCAATATCAGCAGCATCAGACTCAAGTGCTTTTTCTGCAACTTCAGCAGCAAAAGCTTGGAACTGGTCACTTTTAGAAAGGAAGTCTGTCTCACTGTTGACTTCAATCAGCACAGCTCGCTGCTGATCAGCACTGATTTTAGCAACAACACAACCTTCTGCTGCAACGCGGTCGGCTTTTTTATCCGCTTTTGCCAAACCATTCTTACGCATCGTCTCAATGGCTGCCTCTAAGTCGCCACCGGCCTCAACCAACGCTTTTTTGCATTCCATCATTCCAGAACCAGTACGCTGCCGAAGCTCTTTCACCATTGCTGCTGTAATCGCCATTCTGTTTACCTCTTAATTAAATTTAGTTAATTCATTATTCCAGTTACACAAACGCCTCCTGAATAGAGGAGGCGTTTGCTGTCAAACCGTGAAGAAATTATCCTTCTGAAGGCTCAGCTTCTACCTCGACAAAATCATCTTCCGCTTTACCTTGAACACTTGCACCAGCACTTTTGCTCTCTAAAATTGCTGCAGCAGCACCTTGAACGTAAAGTTTCAGGGCACGAATTGAATCGTCATTCCCAGGAATCAAGTAATCAACGCCCTTAGGGCTATTGTTTGTATCAACAATACCGATCACTGGAATACCTAGTGTTTTAGCTTCTTTAATCGCATTTTTTTCGTAACCAACATCTAGAACAAACAGAACATCAGGAACGCCAGCCATATTTTTGATACCACCAAGGCTACGCTCCAGCTTTTCCATTTCACGACGCATTCCTAGCGCCTCTTTCTTGCTAAAGCGGTCCATGCTTCCATCTTCAGTCATTGTCTCAAGCTCTTTCAGACGTCTAACTGATTTTTTGATGGTTTTGAAGTTAGTCAACATGCCGCCTAACCAACGATGGTTGACATAAGGCATACCACAACGAGAAGCTTCTTCAGCAACCACGTTGCGAGCTGCTTTTTTTGTGCCTACGAATAGGACATTTCCTTTCTTCGCAATAATACTACCAACAAAATTCATTGCATCATTAAATGCAGGCAATGATTTCTCAAGGTTGATGATGTGAATTTTGTTACGTGCACCAAAAATATAAGGTGCCATTTGAGGATTCCAATAACGGGTTTGGTGTCCAAAGTGAACGCCCGCTTCCAACATTTGGCGCATAGTCATGTTAGCCATTTTTTACATCTCCTAAAATTATCAAGGGTTGAGCCTCCATGCGCCCCACCTAATAACCAGTAAAGGTTGATAAAATCTACCTTTACCAGCACCCTACTAGGCGTGTCGACGCATGTGTGTATTTCCGAAAAGCATCAGACTTAAAATGTTTTTCGGGATTTGCTTAATGCAGCCCCTATTTATACCATATACAATATTCTCAGACAAGATAATCAGAACCAAAAATAGTCCGAAACAGACTCCTCTCCACAATTTTAAGTTCACAAAAAAAAGCGGGTTCCCCCAGATGACAATTAGCATCAAAACAGACGAAGAAATCAAAAAAATGCGTATCGCGGGAAAATTAGCCGCGGAAGTACTCGAAATGATCGAGCCCCATATCAAGCCCGGAGTAACCACCGAAGAGCTAGACCAGATTTGTCATAATTATATCGTCGACATTCAAAAGGCGATTCCTGCCCCACTTAACTATCACGGCTTCCCTAAATCGATCTGCACATCCGTTAACCATCAAGTTTGTCACGGCATACCCAATAACAAACGGCTCAAAAAAGGGGATATCGTTAATGTTGATATCACTGTAATCAAAGATGAATACCATGGTGACACCAGCAAAATGTTTCTCGTTGGTGACTGCTCAATTCAAGCAAAAAGGCTCGTCCAATCGACACTCAATGCGCTCTATATTGGCATTAACCAGATTAAACCCGGCGTAAAATTAGGCAACATTGGTCACGCCATTCAAAAATATGCCGAGCCCCTTGGTTTTTCAATTGTTCGCGAGTACTGCGGCCATGGAATTGGTCGCCAATTCCATGAAGAGCCACAGGTGCTTCACTATGGAAAAGCGGATACAGGGATCACCTTAGAGGCCGGTATGATTTTCACAATTGAGCCTATGATCAATGTTGGAAAACGCAACATCAAAGTACTTCCTGACGAATGGACCGTTATCACTAAAGATCGCTCTTTATCTGCCCAATGGGAGCACACTATCCTTGTGACTCAGGACGGTTTTGAGATCCTCACGCTTCGCAGCGATGAACCGGCTGAATCCACCAGCGTTCCCCTACCTTAATTTCAAGTGGCCATGGATATACTACAGAGCAATTCCGCAGATAGGCTCGTTCATTTTCGCGAACTGATAACCGCTCATTCAGATGCGCTTACTGCTCAATTTAGAGCCGGTGTAGATACAACTGAACTGCTCATAAAGAGAGCCGAGTTTGTTGATGAAATTCTCATCGCCTGCTGGCAAGAATTTATCGGCAACAACGAGGATGCTTCACTCATTGCTGTTGGAGGTTATGGGCGCATGGAAATGCACCCAAATTCCGATATTGATATTCTAATTCTGGTTCTACCCGAAGCCAGGGAGCGACTCCAAAAAGGGTTTGTCGATTTTTTCACCTTCCTTTGGGATGCAGGTCTAAAGCCAGGCCAGAGCGTCCGTACACAAGAAGAGTGCCTAGAAATTGCCAAAGAAGATATAACCGTTATCACAAACCTGATGGAGTCCCGGCCACTTTGCGGAAACCACGCCTTCTTCGAACAGCTTGCACTAGCAATCCAACCAAGCAAAATATGGCCAACAGCTGATTTTTTTGCCGCAAAAGCAGATGAGCAGAAGGCTCGTCATGCAAAATACAATGATACTGCCTACAACCTCGAACCAAACATAAAAGAGGGGCCCGGTGGACTCCGCGATATCCAGACAATTGCCTGGGTAACACAACGCCACTTCGACACACGCTCTTTTGAAGAGCTAGTCAGGCGCGGCTATCTGATCGAATCTGAGTACGAAGAGCTAATGGAATCCCAGCATTTTCTTTGGAAAATCAGGTTTGCATTACATGCTCATACAGGGCGGTGTGAAGATCGGCTTCTTTTTGATCACCAAAAGCCTCTAGCCGATGCTTTAGGCTATGAAGACAACATAACAGGCATCGCTGTTGAACAAATGATGCAGCAATATTACAAGGCGATCATGAAGCTTGAGCGCCTAAATGAAATGCTTCTGCAACTATTTCGTGAAGCGCTACTTAATGGCGATAAAAAGATCGAAATAACCCCAATCAACGAACACTTTCAAGCTCGAAACAATTACATTGAAGCTGTTGATAACCATGTGTTCACCCGAACACCCACCGCATTGTTGGAGTTATTTCTAATGCTTCAACAAAATGAAAACCTAACAGGCGTACGCGCATCCACTATTCGCCTAATCCGTGAAAACCTCCATTTAATAGACGATGCCTTTCGCGACAATGAACAGGCTCAAAAGCTATTTATGGAGATTCTCCGACAGCCTACCGGTATTACACATCAATTCAGGCTCATGAATAGATATGGGGTCTTAGCCGCTTATATGCCTGATTTTGGAAATATCGTAGGCCGCATGCAGTACGACCTTTTCCATATATACACTGTAGATGAACATACGCTCTTTTTGATCCGTAATCTACGCCGTTTTGCTTTGGAAAAGCACTACAACGAGCTGCCCTTCTGCAATGATATTTTCAAGTCCATCCCAAAACCTGAACTACTCTTCCTTGCCGCCCTATTGCATGATATTGCCAAAGGAAAAGGGGGAGACCACTCTGTTCTAGGCGAAAAGATAGCCTACCAATTTTGCACAAAACACCGTCTTAACCAATACGACACCCGACTGGTAACTGGACTCGTCAGAAATCATCTGTCCATGTCGATGACCGCTCAACGCAAAGACATTAATGACCCCGATGTAATACATGAATTCGCCAAAGAGGTGAGAACCGAAGAGTTCCTGAATTACCTCTATCTTTTAACCGTTGCAGATATCCGCTCGACAAATAATGCACTCTGGAACTCATGGAAAGACTCTCTACTTCGCACGCTATACAGAGAGACACGTAGAGCACTTCGGCGAGGACTACAAAACCCTATCGACCGTACAGACGAGATCCAAAGCAGCCAAAGCCAAGCGCGAAACAGCCTAATGAAATTAGGCGCAGATGAAAAAACAATCAATCGTGTCTGGTCCGAAACCAACGCAGATTACTTTCTTCGCTATTCAGTTGAAGAGAGTATCTGGCACACATTAGCCATAGCGAGTTGCCCAGCTGATCAGCTGCCGCTTGTCTTTTTGCGCCCCGTCAGCAAAAGGGGTGGCGTCGAGCTTTTCATTTATGCCAAAAACGCCTCCAACCTTTTTACAGTCACCACGGCAACACTCGATCAACTAGGTCTAGATATTTTAGATGCTCGGATTATGACAACATCAAAGGGCTACGCACTGAATAGTTTCCAGGTGCTAGAACAAAACGGGGAGAAAATAGGCGATTTAGGCAGGGAGCACTTTATTAGCTCAAAACTTCGCCAGCGGCTTCTCAACCCTGAAAGCAGCTCACTTAATGTAACTCGGCGAACAGATAGACAGCTCAAACATTTCAAAACCCGCACACAGGTTATTTATCATAAAAACTCCCAAAACCACTGCACGGTTTTGGAACTGATTTCGACAAACAGGCCGGGGCTGCTATCCATTATCGGCCAAGCGCTTGGACAGTTCGACCTTCAGGTTAAAAATGCAAAAATTGCGACAATCGGCGAACGTGCAGAAGATATTTTCTATGTTACCGATAATGAAGAAAATCCAATTGAATCCGACGAAATCAAAGAATCGCTTAAACAGACATTAATAGGCCTGCTTGACGAACCAGCTTAAGAAGAAAAAAGCGCTGCAACTAAGATCCCTTCTCTCCCGCCAAAACGATGCTCTTTCCAAGGGCATCGAAACTATTGCCGATGAAATTGGTAAATCTCAAGCCTATACAAAAGTCATTGACCGAAACTCTTCGAGAGGTAACCACCACACATTTTGCCTCAAAGTTTTGATCTGCTTCTAATCCAGGCAGCTGGATCTCTACCATTAATTCTGCAGGATCCCACTGACCATTCGGTGTAATCAGACTTTCAGCCTCACGATCACAAACGAGCTGCAAACCGGAACTTGATATATTGTCCAACTTAACCGAGAGCTCTTCGCCATTTTTTAGCTTAACTAAAATTGGTGCTTTTAAATTTATGCGAGGGTAATGTCTTTTTTCGATCATGACTTTAATATAACAACCGCCTGTCTAATTGTATGAATTCAAGCAATTAGCCTATACTACTCTGCTCTTTTAACTGTGCCAAATCAGCTTCCTCGTAGACCGATAATCTCCACAATAAAACACGACTCATGAACCCCGATCTCGAACAGTTACATCCCTATCCTTTTGAAAAACTAGCCCAGCTTAGGGCTGGCATTTCAGCAGATAAAGGCAAGTCACCAATAGCCCTTTCCATCGGCGAGCCCAAACAACCGACCCCGCATTTTATCAGTGAAGCTCTTATTAGCCATCTGCACAAACTATCTAACTACCCCACAACAAAAGGCATTCCTGAACTTCGCCAATCAATCTCGCGATGGTTATCTGGCCGATTTAACCTACCTGAAACAGCCATTGATCCAGAACAGCATGTCTTACCCGTTAACGGTACGCGTGAAGCGCTGTTCTCATTTGCACAAGCCGTTATTGATCGCACAGAAAAACCACTCGTTGTGATGCCAAACCCCTTCTATCAGATCTATGAAGGTGCCGCATTACTGGCCGGAGGTGAACCCTATTTCATCAATACCACCCAAGAAAATAGCTACCAGCCCGATTTCGACAGTGTCCCCAGTGCCATATGGGAGCAGTGTCAGCTCCTCTATATCTGCACCCCTGGCAATCCAACAGGGGCTGTTATCCAAGCCTGCACACTGAAAAAACTGATTACGCTTGCCCAAAAACACAACTTTATCATCGCTTCTGATGAGTGCTACTCAGAAATATACCCAGATGAAAGCAATCCTCCTGCAGGGCTTCTACAGGCAGCGGAAGAGATGGGCAACCATACTTTTGACAGGTGCGTCGTATTCCATAGCCTATCAAAAAGATCAAACGCCCCTGGGTTACGCTCCGGCTTTGCCGCGGGTGATGCGAAAATACTTAAACGCTATTTTCAGTACCGAACCTATCATGGCTGTGCAATGCCACTACCCACACAGCATGCAAGCATCAGCGGGTGGAATGATGAAAAGCATGTCTTGATAAACCGTGAAGGCTACCGACAACGCTTCGATGCTGTACTTGATATTCTCGGAAATGATCTTGATGTTAACCGTCCCGATGCGGGGTTTTACCTCTGGGCACGTACACCCATTTCAGACACCGAGTTTGCACTCAACCTTTTCCAGCAAGAAAACATCGCTGTTTTGCCTGGCAGTTTTTTATCCCGCACAGTTGGCGGTATAACTCCCGGCCAAAACCACGTCCGCATGGCACTCGTTGCCCCATTGAATGAATGTATTGAGGCGGCTAATCGCCTTAAAAATTTTATCGGTACTCTTTAGCTCTTCACCACAAAGAAAACGGAGCAATATTTCCACGTCACTCTTCATGCTCCCTACCTCCTTCGTGTTGATAAAAATGAAACTTATGCCCACAGGCTATAAAACCAAATCAAGTGGAATCGTTTTTTGTTCCACTTTGATGAAACTTACGCCCTGTCAGTATAAAATCCACACTTAATTACTAAACTTTTCTACTCTGGAGACACAATGAACCAACTCGAATCAATCATTAATGATGCTTTTGAAATCCGTGCAGAACTAACACCCCAATCTGTCTCAGCTGAAATCAAAGCCGCCATTATTGAATCTGTAAATCTGCTTGATAGCGGACAAGCACGTGTAGCCGAAAAGAAAGATGGTGACTGGGTTGTTAACGAGTGGCTCAAAAAAGCTGTTCTACTCTCATTCCGCACCTCTGATAATCGCGTCATGGATGGCGGATCAAGCCGTTTTTATGACAAAGTTGAAACCAAGTTTTCTAACTACTCTCCTGAAGATTTTGCAGCCTCTGGCGTTCGTGTTGTACCCCCTGCAACTGTCAGATCTGGTTCATACATTGCCAAAAATGTTGTTTTGATGCCGTCCTACGTCAATATTGGCGCTTACGTTGATGAAGGCACAATGGTTGATACTTGGGCAACGGTTGGCTCATGTGCGCAAATTGGTAAAAATGTCCACCTCTCAGGCGGTGTTGGTATCGGTGGTGTATTAGAACCATTACAAGCCTCCCCAACAATTATCGAAGATAACTGCTTTATCGGTGCCCGCTCAGAAGTGGTCGAGGGAGTCATTGTTGAAGAAGGCGCTGTTATCTCAATGGGCGTATACATCGGCCAAAGCACCAAAATCTATAACCGCATGACCGGCGAAATAAGCTATGGCCGCGTTCCAGCCGGTTCTGTCGTGGTACCAGGCAACCTACCGTCAGAAGATGGAAGCCACAGCCTTTACTGCGCAGTAATCATCAAACAGGTTGATGCAAAAACACGTGGCAAAGTTGGACTGAACGAGCTACTTAGAGATTAATCATGACAACACTTTACGGAATCAGTAACTGCGATACGGTACGAAAGGCGCGCAAGTGGCTCGAAGAAAATAGTATCGACTACCGCTTTCACGACTTCCGTAAAGATGGACTAACCGAAACCCAATTGCTGCAACTTGAGCAGCAATTGGGCTGGGAAACATTACTAAACAGGCGCAGCACCAGCTGGCGCCAACTTGATAAAAGCCAGCAAGAAAAGATTAATAAAGAGGCCGCTTTAGCCCTAATGGTTGAAAAACCAACACTGATCAAACGCCCAGTTCTTGAGCATAAAGATGGCATGATGGCCGGTTTTAAAGAGGCCCAATACAAACAATTCTTCAACAACCAATGAGCAAAACTGTCGAGCTAGCCAAAGCGCTCATCAATCTCCAATCAGAAACGCCTGAAGATGCCGGCTGCCAAGATCTAATCTTCGAGCAGTTGCAAGAGCATGGTTTTATCCGCGAGCAACTAGATTTCGGCGATACAAAAAACCTCTGGTTGCGACGTGGAGAGAGTGGCCCTTTATTTGTTTTTTTAGGCCATACAGATGTTGTCCCTACCGGCCCACTAGAACTGTGGGATAGTCCGCCATTTGAGGCGACGATCAAAGACGATCTGCTTTATGGACGCGGCAGTGCCGACATGAAAAGCAGCATTGCTGCCTTCATCACTGCCAGCCAACGTTTTGTAAAACAGCACCCAGAGCACAAAGGCTCTATTGCGCTACTGATCACAAGCGATGAAGAGGGGCCTGCAACCGACGGCACCGTAAAAGTCATCAAAGCGCTCACACAACGTGGTGATAAAGTCGATTGGTGTTTGGTTGGAGAACCTTCCAGCGGCCAAAAACTGGGAGATGCAATCCGTGTTGGACGGCGTGGCTCACTCAATGGCAAGCTGATTATTAACGGCATTCAAGGACACGTTGCTTACCCCGATAAAGCCGAAAATCCGATCCACCGATTTGCCCCTGCTCTTGAGCAGCTAGTTGATGAAACTTGGGATAATGGCAATCAATTCTTCCCCGCCACCAGTTTCCAGATTTCTAATATAAAGGGGGGAGCTGGAGCGGAAAATATCATCCCAGGCTCGCTAGAAATTGACTTTAATTTTCGCTATTCGACAGAATTAACAGCCGATCAGATCAAAGAGCGTGTTGAGGAAATTCTTGAAAAAAACAGCCTTAATTACAACCTGAGCTGGCGGCTTTCTGGAGCACCCTTTCTAACAACAGAGAAAACGCTGATTAATGCCACCCAATCAGCATTGCTCAAAGTAATGGGTGAAGAGGCAGAAGCTTCTACCGCGGGCGGTACCTCCGATGGTCGTTTCATTGCGCCCTACGGTATCGAAGTGGTTGAACTCGGCCCCATAAATGCCAGCATCCATAAAGTAAACGAGCACGTTCTTGTGAAAGATATCGATTTGCTTGCAGATGTTTATCAAGTTATTTTGGAAAATCTGTTAGTCAATCAATAAAGAAATTTACCCCAAGCAACAGCTCCGTCTGCCTCGTACCCTTCGTGGTAGAAAACTGATAAACAAGGACAAGCAGTATGAGCAAAACCATCGAAAAACTTGGTCCACTTGCCGCTTTAGCTGGTCACTGGGAAGGGGATGAAGGGATTGATGTCGCCCCTTCAAAAAATGGTGCCGCGACAACCAAATTCAGAGAACTCATCACGTTCGATCCAATGGGCCCCGTCACAAATGGCCCACAGACACTCTACGGTCTAAAATACACCACAACCGCCTGGCCCCTCGGTGAAGATGAGGCTTTTCATGAAGAGGTTGGTTACTGGCTTTGGGATGCAGATTCAGAACAGGTTATGCGCTGTTTCATCGTACCGCGTGGCGTTGTGGTTAACGCGGGCGGAACAGCAACTGAAGACAGCAAAACATTCTCACTACGCGCTGATGTCGGATCAGAAATATACGGCGTGATGTCTAGCCCTTTCCTTGATAAAGCCTTTAAAACTGTCTGCTATACCTTAAAAGTCACGGTCAATGATGATGGTAGTTTTAGCTACCGAGAAGAGACTCAACTAAAAATCCCCGGTTTGGATGACATTTTTCATCACACCGATGAAAATCGCCTAACAAAAATAGAAAGCTAACCACCCTTCTCTAATGGCCATCAACTCAACTATCTTCAAAGCAGATTTGCAGATTTCCGACATGGACCGGAACTACTATGCAAATCACGCGCTCACATTGGCCCGCCACCCATCTGAAACTGATGAACGGATGCTTGTTCGGCTGCTGGCTTTTATCTTAAACGCGAGTGATGCTTTGCAGTTCACCAAAGGCCTCAGTACTGATGATGAACCAGAGCTTTGGAAAAAGAGCCTGAGTGATGAAATTGAACTATGGATCGAAGTGGGCATGCCAGATGAACGAAGGCTTCGCAAAGCTTGCAGCCGGTCCAAAGAGGTAATTTTATATAGTTATGGGGGTCGCAATGATGTTTGGTGGAATCAGATTCAAAACAAACTAACCCGCTTTAAGAATCTTAAAGTAATTAACTTTCCAAAAGTTTCAACAGAGCCATTAACAAACTTAATAACACGAACAATGCAATTTGATTGCTCGATTCAAGATGGCCAGATATGGCTAAGCCATGAGGGTGAGAGTTTTCTGCTTGAGCCTGAAATTTGGCTAGACAGCCTGCATTGAGACAGGCCCGCAAAAGCTAAATACGCCCCTCCCGGCGCAACCTTCGGTTAACCCACCAATGGTATAAGTAACTGAGTGCGGGACGAATAAACGGCAATCCAATCAGCCAAGCCAAAGGCTTCAATAGAGCCACCCTTCGCATTAACACAATATAGGCATCGATCTCAGAGAGGATTTTGCCGCTCTCATCGCTGATATAAAGCTCTCTCAACGCCTTGTCAGGATCAATGCCTATTTCCTGTAACGCCTCTTCTCTATCGGTGATATCAAACCAGCAAACTGGCTCATTTCCCTCACCTTCAAGGCTTTCATAGTTTTTCCGATCTCTGACACATTGCGGACAAGCACCATCGTAGTAAACCGTAATTTTGCTTTCTTTATCAGCCATCTCAGCCTCCTTTATGACCCAGAGCGCAATACCAAGTTTCACTCAATCTTTGCGCTATTACCTTTTAGTCCTAAGGTAATAAAAAAGGTGCAATAGAAAGCGCAAACAGAACAAGCAAACCGACAATTCCTAATGCCTGCCTAAGTGAAGATTTCTCCGCTAGGTCACTCTTAAACAACTCAGCAATGAAGCTGCTGTGGAGAAAAAGATGAACCACCAATACTGCAAAGAAGGTGGTGGCAATATAGAAATGGATCTCACCCCACTCATGACGCGTCATACCCCATACTGTCTTCGCACGACCACTACCTGGCGGGATGAAAAAGTGCATTAGAACACCAGTCGAACTTAGCAACACAAAAAGTGCAAAAGCCGCTATATCGACAAGTTTAATCAGGCTGAACCGACTCATATCACTAACCTAAAGGGCAATCCTACCAATGAGATTACCCTTAAACTCAAGATAATCAACCAACAATAATCAAGCGCACCGCATCCAGTTTCAGTCTCGCCTCTTTCAGTTGATCTATCGAAAGCCCGGCAAGCCCTTTTAGCTCATCAATCTCGCTTTGCTTAATCGACAGGTTAACCTGCTTAAGGCGCGTTAACCGATCAAGCTCATCTTTAAACGTCACTCCCAGACTTTTTGCCCCTTCTGTAATGACCTCAGCCATCTGTCTCTTGGCAATTGACTCTGCTTTTCTCAAGATCGACTCAATCTGTTTTTTCTGCCCCGTCACAAACTGATTTAGCTGTCGAGAGTCGAGTCGGTGCTTCGACACAATCAGACTTTCATGCGGAACCTTAGCGGTTAAATCTTGATTCTCTTGGTTAATCAACACCCTGACTGGAGTCGGTGGCAAAAAGCGGCCCATCTGTAGTTCAGCTGGCGCACTGCACTCTATAATAAAGAGCGCTTCGATCAAAAACTGCCCCGATTTCAAGCCATCATGCTTGACCACAGAGACGGCTGCATTACCGGTTTCGCTCGATAAAACAAGATCCATTGCAGCGGTCACCATCGGATGCTCCCAAGTGAGAAACTGCATCTCCTCACGAGCAAGTGCCACTTCTCGATTAACCGTTACCGTCACACCCTCTTCCGGCAACTCGGGGAAATGAGAGGTTCTTAAATGGTCACTCGGGCGCGGAATGTAACAATCAGGCGAATGGTATTCCACATCAACGCCATAACAATCGAACAGCTTATCCATATAGGGCCAGAGTGATCTCTCCTGCTCAATGCCATTCAATTGAGTAATTAAACTCGATGCGACCGTTTCATTACTAGAATTAATCTCAAGCAGCTGATCGCGCCCTTGGTGCATCTCTTCTTCAATCTGTCTCTTAACCTCCGAACTGCGCGCAATAAAATCATCAACCTCTGCCGCGTCAGCAATCGTCATAAGAGAATGCAACTCCTCTTTCGCTTGATGATAAACCGCTTGAGCCGCCTCGCTATTTTTGCGAAACAGATTCAGCGCCTCGTCATACCATCTAAACAGAATCGCCTGCTCACTATTCTCAATATAGGGGATATGAATTTTAATCACTTCGGTCTGGCCAATCCGATCAAGCCTTCCGATACGCTGCTGTAAAAGATCTGGGTTATTCGGTAGATCGAATAAAACAAGATGATGCGCAAACTGAAAATTACGCCCTTCACTACCAATTTCTGAGCAGATCAAAAGCTGTGCATTACCCTCTTCATCTGCAAACCAGGCAGCTGCTCGATCACGCTCAATAATCGACATTCCCTCATGAAACACAACCGATTGAATAGCTGTTTTAGCTTTCAATAAAGCGCCAAGATTGAGCGCTGTTTCAGCATCTGCGCAGATCAGCAACGCCTTTTTTCCTGCCAGTTCAGCCATTTTCTCAACCAACCAGCTGTAACGAGGATCATCTTTTAAATCGAGTAGCTTAGGATCACCTTCACACGCTAACGGATAACCGTAGCTAATTCGTTCTGGAAAACCTTTAACCGTTCTTCTAGAATTTCTAAACAGCACCCTACCTGTTCCATGGTGGTCCAGTAGCAATTTAATCAAAGCATCTCTTGCCATTTCCGCAGATTCAGAATCATCAAGCTGCTCAAGCAACGCGCCTGCATCATCATTTTTGAGCAACCGTTTTAAATTGGTTTTTTGTGGCTCAGTTAGAGACTTACCATCCAATAGATAATGGGCGGCATTTGCAACCGGCTCAAACTCCGCCTCCTCTTGTACAAAAGCCTCAAAACTAAAAAAGCGGTCTGAATCCAATAACCGCAGGCGAGCAAAATGACTCTCTTTCCCTAACTGTTCAGGTGTCGCAGACAACAAAAGCAGGCTAGGAGACTGCTCTGCTAACTGCTCGACAAATTGATACTCTGAGCTTACTGAAGCTTCACTCCACTCTAAATGATGCGCCTCATCCACAATCACCATATCCCAACCGGCCTCTAAAGCCTGCTGTTGTCGCTCTGGTTGCTGGGTGAAAAAATCCTGACTGCACAATACAAGCTGCTCAGATGAAAAAGGATTATCCTCTGCCATCTCAAGGCAACGCGCCTCATCAAAGATACTAAAGCGCAGATTAAAACGGCGAAGCATCTCAACCAACCATTGATGCAAGAGTGATTCCGGCACAATAATCAGCGCCCGACGCGTCAAACCATTGAGCAGTCGATGGTGCAAAATAAGACCGGCTTCGATCGTTTTACCCAATCCCACCTCATCCGCCAGCATCGCTCGCAACCGATAACGACTCGCCGCCTCGTGAGCAATATAAAGCTGATGTGGAATCAAAGAGGTTCTTCCCCCCATTAAACCGCGCACCGGTGACTGCTGTAGCCGCTTCGTATTCAACCAAGTTTCATAACGCAGCTCAAACCAACTAACCGGATCAATCTGCCCCATAAAAAAACGGTCTTGAGGCCGATTAAATTGCAGATGATGATTAAGATCAATCTCATCCAGCAATACCTTCTGCCCTTCCGCATCGACACAATAATAAGAGATCAGGCCGTCACGCTCAGCCAAGCGCTCTACCGTCATTTTTTTATTTTCAGATGATTCAATCTCATCGCCCACCGCAAAGATCACTCGCGTTAGCGGGGCATTGTCTCGTGCATAGGTTCTGCGCTCACCGCTGGCAATAAAAATGACTGTTACACGATTAAATGAAGCATCCAAAATAAGGCCAAGCCCTAACTCTGCTTCAGAGTGACTAATCCAACGTTGACCGGGTACAAAAGCGTTCATAGAGACCTATCTAAAAAATAAACAACCGATTCAAAATAGAAAGCCTCACAAAACAGCTGCGAGGCTCTACAGGTAAAACTCATCGAAACATTTTAACACTAAATGAGCGTAGCGCCCTGCTCTCTTTATCTATAACTGGTCTGCCGGGCTCACTACCGGCGGAAAACCTGGGCGATTCATTACATGCGTATAAATCATCGTAGTCGATACATCCGCGTGCCCCAAAAGCTCCTGAACAGTTCGAATATCAGACCCCGCCTCCAACAGGTGAGTCGCGAAAGAATGGCGTAGCGCATGGCTATTAACCTGCTTAGGTATTCCGGACTTTCTTGCCGCCTGCTTAATCGCCTTTTGCAAAGAGGTCTCATGAAGATGATGGCGGCGAGTCAGCCCACTTCGCTGTGAAACATACCGTGCACTATTTGATGTTACTATTCCGCAAAAAACGATTGAAGAAATCCGCGAGGCAACTAATAAATCATGGGTTCTAGGCAGTGATTTTTTTAAAGAAACGATAGAAGCTAAAATTAATCGGCCAATGAGCCCCACGGGTAAAGGTGGAGATAGAAAATCTAAAGCGTTTAAAGATAAAATCAATCGAGTCTGACCCCATTGATTTTTCCCCATTGATTTTTCATATCTAATACAGCATAAAAAATTCTCAAGCTGACATTCGAAAAGTTATAGGATGGAATATGTATCAAGAAATATTGAAGTTTTGGTTTGAGGAAATAGAACCATCACAATGGTGGTCGAAGGACGAACAAATTGACCAGATAATATTGGAGAGGTTTTCAGGCATTCATGCTAAAGCAATTCGATGTGAGTGTTTTGGATGGAGAAATATAGCCGAAGGCAGGTTAGCTGAAATTATAGTCTTGGATCAATTTTCAAGAAATATGTTTAGAGAATCACCGTTGTCTTTTGCTAACGATTCATTGGCTTTAGCCTTATCTCAAGAAGCAATTTTACTTGAAGCAGATAAAGAGCTAAATCCAGTTCAGCGAAGTGTCCTCTATTTGCCATTCATGCATAGCGAATCTTTGGAAATACATGAGGTTGCTATGTCTTTGTATCAAAATAATGGAACTCAATCGAATCTTATTTTTGAGGTCAAACATAAAGAAATTATCGAAAAATTTGGTCGCTATCCCCATCGGAATAAAATCCTCGGTAGAATCTCAACCGAAGAAGAAATCGAATATTTAAAACAAGAAGGGGTTGGGTTTTAAAATGCATATAACAAATGCTTGCAGCTGATCGTAAATTAGTTGGTGGTGAATGATGCGTTTAGTGGCTTTAATACTAGCTTACTTATTTCTAGCCCTTGCTATTGTTGGTGTGTTCTTGCCTGGTATTCCAACAGTACCCTTTTTGTTATTAACCGCCTGGTTTTCGGCAAAAGGTTCGGAGAGATTGCATCGTTGGTTATATGAGCATCCCCATTTAGGTAAGCTACTGATCGATTGGGAGAGGCAGGGGGCGATTTCACGCACCGGCAAAATGGTTGCTATGTTAATGCTAATAGCAAGCTGGGTTGTGATGTATCATCGCCTGAATAATGTGTGGGCTCTAGCAGCTATTGCGACTCTATTTATTGTAATAGCGTCTTACCTAGTAAGTAGGCCTGAGCCGCATTAAGGTAAGTAACAAGTGTGGTGGCATAACAAGTTGCTGCAGCCGGATTTGTGTAAACTGTCACCTTGTTTGCAAAAAAGCCGCAAGCAAGCCGCCATTTCAAAATCTATGGGGTCAAAATCTATGGGGTCAGACTCGATTGATTTTAAAAAATCTATGGAAAATCTATGGGGTCAGACTCGATTGATTTTAACAATAGACTTGTTTAGCCTATGATGCTCGTAATAAAACTAATTTATCATGGCACGCCTCCCTCGTTTTGTTATCGTTGATCAACCACAACATATCATTGTTCGTGGGAATAATCGGGAGCCTATCTTTTATGCTGATGATGACTATCAGTTCTATCTTGAAACGCTAAAGAAAGCATGTTCTAAGCATCAATGTGATATTCATGCTTATGTTTTGATGACAAACCATGTGCATTTGTTGATAACACCCCATAAAAATGATGGTTTGTCTAAGGTGATACAAATGCTGGGCCGTTACTATGTTCAGTATTTTAATCACAGCTATCAGCGCACCGGTACTCTGTGGGAGGGCCGCTATAAAGCGACATTAATTGACAGTGAACACTATGCTTTAGCGTGTTATCGCTATATTGAAATGAATCCAGTTCGTGCCAATATGGTTAATCACCCAGCGGAATACCCGTGGTCCAGTTACGCCTACAATGCTTTGGGTAAAGCAAACGAATTAGTTGTTGAGCATACGCTTTATAAACGCTTAGGGGCAAACAGCCAACTTAGCTGTGAAGCATACCGTGCACTATTCGATGTGGCTATTCCGCAAAAAACGATTGAAGAAATCCGCGAGGCAACTAATAAATCATGGGTCCTAGGCAGTGATTTTTTTAAAGAGACGATAGAAGCTAAAATTAATCGGCCAATGAGCCCCAGGGGTAAAGGCGGGGATAGGAAATCTAAAGCGTTTAAAGATAAAATCAATCGAGTCTGACCCCATTGATTTTAACCCCATTGATTTTCCCTATACAATGGCACTCACGGGTGACGGCGCAATGCAAGATGCCCACAGATAAATTTTTAGACAAAAGGAGAAGAGATAGTCGTGCATGAAATCATCTGCCCACACTGTGGGAAAGCATTCAAAATTGACGAAGCTGGATATGCGGACATTCTTAAGCAGGTTCGCAACAGCGAGTTTGAGCAGCAGTTACATGAGCGGCTTAAATTGGCCGAGGAGGACAAACGAAATGCGATTGAGCTCGCCAAGAGCGAAGTCAACAGGGATAACCAGAAGGCCTTCTCAACCAAGGATGCTGAGATTCTAGAATTGAAAGCAAAACTGGATACCGGTGAGATCACGCGAAAACTTGCTGTCACTGAGGCACTAAGCACCGTGGAAAAAGAACGAGACGCACTCGCCAACGAGCTTGAGCGGGCGAAGCAGGATGGTCAAGCTGCGTCAAAGTTAGCTGAGGCAACGCTCTCAAAAGGCCTACAGGAGACCGCCGCAGCGAAAGACACAGAGATTCAGGATCTAAAGGCAAAACTCAGCGCCATCGAAATCGCGCAGAAGCTCGCAATCACTGAGGCCGTTAGTGCGATCGAGAAGGAGCGCGATGAGCTGAAAAATGGACTTAAGCAATCAGAGCTTGAAAAGCAGCTTGCTAAGCAGTCGCTCAAGGACAAGTACGAGACACAGATCAAGGATCGTGACGACGCGATTGAGCGCCTCCGAGATATGAAGGCCCGCCTGTCGACCAAGATGGTTGGCGAAACCCTCGAGCAACACTGCGAGACAGAGTTCAACCGAATTCGAGCAACAGCGTTTCCGAGAGCCTATTTCGAGAAGGACAACGACGCTAGGACTGGCAGCAAGGGCGACTACATTTTCCGCGATTTAGACGAGGCAGGTACTGAGATCGTTTCGATCATGTTTGAAATGAAGAACGAGAGCGATACCACCGCAACGAAGAAAAAAAACGAGGACTTTTTAAAGGAACTCGACAAAGATCGTACTGAGAAAGGGTGTGAGTACGCGGTGTTGGTGTCCCTGCTCGAACCCGACAGCGAACTCTACAATTCCGGAATCGTCGATGTTTTTCATCGCTATTCAAAGATGTACATCGTTCGGCCACAGTTCTTTCTCCCAATCATTACCTTACTGCGTAACGCGGCAATGAAGTCACTTGAATACAAGACCGAACTTGCGCTCGTTAAAGCGCAGAACGTCGATGTCACAAACTTCGAGAATGAGCTCGAAACATTCAAGAGCGCATTCGGAAAGAACTATGATCTCGCATCTAGGAAATTTCAGACAGCAATCGATGAAATAGATAAGTCGATAAATCACCTGCAAAAGACAAAGGATGCCCTGCTGGGAACGGATCGGAATCTGCGCCTTGCAAACAACAAGGCGCAGGACGTAACGATTAAGAAGCTGACTCGGCGCAACCCGACGATGGCGGCCAAGTTCGATGAGTTAGATAATCAAGAGCCTTCCGATACTGAATGAAGTGGTCGGTTAAATGGAGCGTTAGACTATCAATGTCATTTAGCAGCATAATCTCCTTTAAACCACAACGTATCGTGCCAACATGACCTTGCTCTTTATTTACGTAACCATCGCGCTGCTTTTCTCATTTTTGTGCTCTATTGCAGAAGCTGTTCTGCTGAGTGTCACAACCGCTCATATCAGTGTGCTTGAGCAAGAAGGAAAGGCTTCGGGTTCGCTATTGCGTAAATTAAAGGGTGATATTAACAAGCCGTTGGCTGCGATCCTCACACTTAACACCATTGCACATACTGTAGGCGCTGTCGGCGCCGGTGCCCAGGCACTTCTGGTATTTGGAGATGCCTGGGTAGGGCTGTTTTCTGCGATTCTGACGCTGCTGATACTGGTGTTATCTGAAGTTATTCCGAAAACACTGGGCGCAACATATTGGCGCGCTCTGGCAGGCATTACAGCGCACGGACTAAAGCTTCTTATAAAAATACTTTACCCGTTTGTGATTTTATCCGAATTACTGACGCGTAGAATTTCACGCGAAAAGAACATTGAAGGCTTCAATCGCGAGGAATTCGCCGCCATGGCAGATCTTGGCGAGCAGGAGGGGCAGCTCGAAGAGCGTGAATCACGCATTTTGAAGAATATGTTCCGGCTGCACGAAACATTAGTCACTGATGTGATGACACCACGCCCGGTGGTTTTTTCATTACCCGAATCGCTAACAGTTGTTGAGTATTTCGATAAACACTATGACTCGCGTTTCTCACGCATTCCGGTTTATGCGGAACACGATGAAAGGTTCACCGGCTTTGTGCTCAAGGATGATCTGTTGCTGGCTCAGGCGCGCAATAATACGGACACCGTCCTAGAAACCTACCGACGTGATCTGCACACATTGTCGGACAAAACCTCATTAGCTGATGCGTTTGACGAAGTGCTACACCAGCGTGCGCACATAATGGTGATCATCGATGAATACGGTGGCATGGAAGGCATTATCACGATGGAAGATATTCTGGAAACGCTGCTTGGGCTAGAGATCGTGGATGAAAGCGATAAAGCCGCCGATATGCAATCTTACGCTCGACGCATGTGGAAAAAACGGGCACAGGCAATGGGTATCACGCTGCCCAAAGAAAAAGAATAGCGCCCGGGAAGATGATCAACAGCTAAGTTGGAAACGTTAATCCTTTTTCCAGAAAATCATTCAAGTCCAATCCATAGCTATTATGCGCAAGTGAGACCTTTATTTTATAGGCATTTCCATCTTTGTCCTTTAGCTCTTTGGACAAATCAATCACTTTCTCTTTGACAGGTTGCTTGTTCTCATCAAGCACAACAATTACTTTGGGGAGCGATTTCTTTTCTGGCTTAACTTCCAGAACAATTGCCACCTCCCCACTGCTCAATTCGACTAGGCTTCCAGGTGGATAGATCCCCACACAAGCAATAAAGCGCATTACAAGACTTGCATCAAAGTGGGTTCCACGCCCTCTACTCAGCGCATTGAGCGCCTCCATATGAGACTGACTGCTATTGTAAACACGTTCACTTGTGACTGCGTTGTAGACATCCACAATCGCAACCATTTTTGAGAATGGTGTAATATTTTCAGCCGTTAACCCCCTTGGATAACCGGAGCCATCCAACCGTTCATGATGACAGTGGGCTACATCAACAGCACTTGCAGGAAGGTCTCTTGCTGCTGCCAATAGGTCTCTACCTAAAGTTGTGTGCCGTTTCATTTCTTCAAATTCTTCCGGCTCTAACGGCCCTTTTTTATTGAGCAGATCAAGGCTTATCTTCATTTTCCCCATATCATGGAGTAATCCACATAGGCCAAGTTCTTGTAATGTTTTCTCTGGGAAACCGAGGTGCCGTCCAAACGCGATTGACAGGACACAAACATCAAAGGAATGTTGACTTGTGTAGTCATCCCTACTTTGCATCTGTGTCATCAGAAGTAGCGCGTTAGGGTTATTTAGAACGGATATAACACAGTCTTTAACCACATCTTTGACTGCTTCTGTATTGATTGGCTTTCCGAATTGAATTTCATCCAATGTAGATTTAATCAGCGCGTGGGTCTGCCTATAGGCCGATCTTGCCTGTTCAATTTCCTCATCGAAAGGAACTTTTATTTGATGTTTTTCCAGCTTTTTAGCTGCTTGATTTTGCTTCGGACTCTTCCGGCTTTTAACGGAGTCGATATAAACATATTCACAAACATCGCGAACAACCCGCAAGTCTTGAGCTGATTCAATAAAAAAGCCCTGTAATAGAAATGGGGTTTCGTCCCACGGCCTGTCTAGCTCGCAAATGTACATGCCAATTTCTGCGGCTCGTACATCCATTTTTAATTTTCGAGTTGAGGTGCTATATCGACTATTCATTTAGACTTTTGGATAGCGTAAATACTGACAAGTGGAGGTCCTACCATCAGCGCCAAAACAGTTCTATCCTGCGTATCGTTCTAATAATAGAGCCAATCCACCTATGATTGCGATACAGATAGTACACGCTATTGCAATCCTCACCGCCTTTTCAGTTTTTGTCATTTTTATGCTCCGTTATAAATTGATTAGCCTGTTTCAGCAATCCGCTTCCTAAGAGTACTTTTGAAATTTTTCCACTTTCTATAAGCACGGCTGTCGGTGTTGCTCGAACATTAAACTGACGAGCCAGCTCTAACTCTACCGACACATCAACACAAATCACAGAGCTATTTTCGCGCCCATGCTTTTCTAGTATCGGCGTCATATTCCGGCATGCTCCGCAGGTTGGGCTGTAGAAATAATAGACTTGCCAACTGGACTGCTGTTCTGAATTAGCTCCTGTAATATCTGAAACAAACCGCCCCTTCTGGCGCCAACCAGACAGTAAAATAAACAAGTTGTAAGCGATAAAAATCGCCACAAGTGCAAGCACCAAAACTTCTATTACATTCAAAATAGCTTCTCCTAAATGCTCTCTCTGTTATTATTTCAGACCGCAATTTATCAGAAATCTTCCATTCTTAAATTATTATAAAAAAGCATGAAGTTTTTTTTAAAACTATTCCTTGTTACGTTGCTGAGCACTCCCCTGCTTCTCATTGGACTTGTTTACTTTTCAATTGAGAAAGAGCCGCTTGTAAAAACAGAGGGACAGTCTCTTTCTTCAAATGATATTGCAAATGCTAAACGGTTATTACGACAACACGATCCCAGGCGACTCCACAATGGGCAGCTCAAAAAAATCGCTCTGAGTACGAAACAGTTAGACCTGCTTGGAAACTATCTTGTAAACCGACTCAATGGTCGGCTTGTTACTCGTCTAAGCAGTAATCTTTTTGAGCTAAAGTCCTCTTTCAAAATACCGCCCCAAAAACTAAACCAATACATCAATCTTTCCATTTCAGCTGAGCATGAAGGTAATTTAGTACAAATCCAAAAACTCAAAATCGGCAATCTAAGTTTGCCTACATCGATTAGTAATTTTCTCATCAAGCAGCTGTTATTGCTGGCTAAGACAAGTGGCCAAGCTGGCCCTTTTATTGATGCATTTCAATCAGCTGACATCAACAACAGACTGTTAACCATTCGTTACCAGTGGAATCCAGAACTACTCAATGTTGCAAGAGAACAGTTAATTTCAGAGGAGGAACAGGCTCGTTTTTACTATTACCAAGAACGGCTCATCGAACTCTCAAATAGGCCCGGGCTAGGCAAAACAGTCTCTCTCGATTACTACCTGCGCGCCCTTTTTTCCGATGCGAGGCAACGCTCTGAATTTGGCAACCCAGCCGATGAAAATCGCGCCATATTGGCCGTTCTTGGTCAACATTTAAGTGGTCGTGGCCACAGCCTGCTATTCCCCAAAACAGCCCATCTTCATCCAGCAAGAAAAAATATCAAACTGATTGGCCGCCACGATTTTGCACAACATTTTGTTATTTCTGCGGCGCTCTCAGCAATCGGGAACAGTCAGCTTGCAGACTTGATTGGCTTGCAAAAAGAGCTTGCTGATTCGAATCGTTCAAGCGGCTTTAGTTTTACTGATCTTGCCGCTGATCGCGCCGGTAATTATCTTGGTAAGGCTGCAACTCAATCAGAACAGTCGGCCCTTGCCGTGCAAAATTTCTTTCAATCTCACAACGGAGAGGCCAGCTACATGTCTTCTGTAAATGGGCTTCCAGAGGGACTTACTGCTCGCGCTTTCAAAAAAAGGTTTGGCTCCGTCGGCAGCAAACGCTTTAAAAATATTGAAAAAGTGATTGAGGCACGGATAAAAGAAAGTGCAATTTACAGACAAACCGCCATTTATTGATCCAGCGCTATCTCCGGCTCCCATTTTTCCCAAGCAGCATCCATTCTCTGATTTAACTTAAAGGTGTGATTATTCGTGACACGGTTACCCAGCTGCTCACTGTCTGGTGTCGCAAAAGCTAATCCACCGCTCAGTAATGCCTCCACTGACTCAGTTTCCACCTTAACTTCTCCAAACAGGCTGCCACCAATACGTACGCCACTTACTGGCCAGAACTGGCTGTTATCCCTGACTAATGGTGCATATCTTTGCTCAATATTGATCTTTATAAACACCGCATCGCTCTTAGGCGCTAACGAATTCTCAATTACTTTCCCAACTGGGATCTGCCGGTAATAGAGCGGATCCCCTCGTTTAATCGAACCCAGCCGTGAAGAGACTAATGTAAGCGTCAATCCATCAACGTGGTCTTTTTCTAATGGTGCTGACTCGATGCCTGTAAACGCATCCTGTTCTGCCCCATTTCCCGGTTTTAGCGCAATGTAACGGCCTGAAACCAATGTTTCCACGTTAGCCGTTCTTACCAATCCTATTTCTGGCTGCACAACCCAGAATTTTGATTCTTGCCTGACTAGCGAGCGTGATTTTTCATACATCAAAGCCTGAACAGTAATTTGAGAATTCTGACCTGTTAGTTCGATATTTTTAACACGCCCTACTTTAAGTCCTTGAAATTTAACCGCAGCGCCCGCCTGCAAACCATTGGCTGCATTAAAGGTAATTTCGACCGAAAAGCTGTTGTGTTCTGCACTCTCTTTATCTTCATATAACTGAAAACGATCATCTCTTTTCGCTTCTTTTGTTGCTTTTATCTTTTCAGGATTAAAAAAAGCAACACCTCCTGAAACCAATGAGCTGATCGATTCCGTGCGCAACTTAAAGCCATCCAGCCCAGCACGGAGATTGATGCCGCTGGCGTTCCAGAAGCGGCTCTGCTTAGTGACTAAATGTGCATAATCCTGTTCGATATAAAATTCTATTTCAACTTTTTCCCCTGCTTTGTCTAGTTGAAAGTCTTCTATATGGCCCACTTCTATTTTTCTATAAAGTACCGGGCTACCCTTTTCTAAGGAGCCCAGTTCTTCTGCTATTAATGTTAGATACAAACCTTCTTTAGCACGATCTGAATCTGGGGGCTTCTTTAGAACATTAAATTCAAACTGAGGTTCTCCATCCCCTCCTCTAATTGAAATATATTTGCCTTTTAACACCTCATTAAGACTTGGCAAGCGCGCAAGAGAAAGTTTAGGCTCAACCAGCCATAGTTTTGTATTTTTTCTTAATAAAGTACGCGCATGCGGATGAAATTTGACCTCAAGCGTTGCCTGCAGTGAGTCATCAATTTCGACCTGCTTAACCAAACCGACCTTTAAACCGCCTGACCAAACCGTGGTTTTTCCGGCGACAACCCCTTCACCATTGGGCAGGTGGAGCTTAACCATAATGCCGTCTTCTGCACTGTTAAAGCTTTTAAATAATTTAAACTGCTCTCCACTTTCACTCTGCTCTACATTGCCTTCAGGCGTATAGAATGAGATACCTCCAGCAATCATCGAAGCCAAAGAACCGGTTTGAATTTCAACACCCGTTAAACTAGCTTTAAAGTTGATACCACTGGTATTCCAGAAACGGGAATTCTTTTTAACCAAGTGACCGTATTGCTCCTCTACATACACACTGATTAACACGCCCTTCGCGCTATTTTTTAACTCAATTCCCTCTACCCTACCAACAGGAATTTCCCGGTAATAGACAGGAGAGCCAATATCGATTGAATTCAACTTGTCTGCACTCAGTTTAAGGTGGAGCCCTGGTGATGATTCATCCATAGGGGGGCTTTGGGGAAGTGCCTTAAATCGGGCACGCCTCTCTCCTTCACCAGGGCTTACTGCAATGTAATTCCCAGAAACCAAGGTATCCAGCCCCGTCACTTCGGTTAATGAAATTTTTGGCCTGACTAGCCAGAAACTAGTCCCATCTCGCAAATGGGTCGCAACCCCCGGTCTCATTTCCGCTTCAACTAGTACACTTTTTAAATCTTCATTAATTGTCACCTTTTTCACAAGGCCCACTTTTAAACCTTTATAGAGAATTTTTGTCTTTTTCTCCTCTATCCCTTCGGCACTTTCAAACTCTATCTGGATAGTTACGCCTGCTTCGCTAATTCCTTTGAATAAAAGCCAGCCAGCAACAATTGCCGCAATAACAGGAAGCAGCCAAACTAAAATAGTGCTGCTCTTCTCAATCTGAATAGGTTCTACATCAGTTTCTTTCGCTTTTGCTCCTTCAATCATTTGTGTTATCCCAAATCAACCGGCTATCAAACTTTCGTGCTGCAAGCATCGTCAATATCACAACTGCACCAAATGCTGTCGCGCCAGCACCCGGGATAATTTGTGCAATAGCGCCCAAATCCACCAGCGCAACCAAAATGGTAATGACAAAGATATCCAGCATCGACCAGCGTCCGACAAACTCAATAATTCTATAGAGGATCGTGCGATGATGCGGACCGACATTCCATCGGCCTTGGATCGAAAGCAATAAAAACAGTAAGCCAATTATTTTCAGCAAAGGAACTAAAATACTGGCGATAAAAACAAGCACACTGAGCGGCAACATACCCTCTTTTGCCAAGGTGATAATCCCAGACATAATCGTGTCTGCATGGCCATTTCCAAATTTACTGAATGTCATAATGGGCAGCATGTTTGCTGGTAAAAAGAGGATTGCGCTGGTTATCAGGTAAGCCCAACAATACGAAAGGCTATTAGGTATACGCTGGTGCAAAGTGCTTCCACATCTAGTGCAGCACGACTTCCTCCCCTTTTCAGGTGCTCTGTATTTCAGCAGCTTATGACAGTCATTACACTGAATTAAACCTGCCTCTTTAGCTGTTTGCATCGGTCTCAATCATCTCCCAGAACCGTTCTTCATCTAAATTAATAGATAGCAAAACAGTTGTCAGTAAAAGTCCAGCAAAGCAATAGAGTCCTACCCCCGGCACAATGTTTGCGAGGTCTAATAGTTTTACCGCAGAAACCAAAATAGCCAACATATAAACTTCGATCATACCCCACGTATCAACTTCATGATAAAAACGAAAAAGCCACGGTAACGTCTGAGGTCTCCGATTCATTTTCAGGCAAGCGGTAACAAATAACATCAATAATAGTTTTAGCAATGGGACCAGTGACCCCGCCAATAACACCAGCAGCGCAACAAACCAGTAATCTTCTTTATATAATGCGATTACGCCTGAAATGAGCGTATCTTGTTCCGATCTACCCAAGACTTCCATCGTCATTAAAGGCAGTAGATTAGCAGGAATAATCAAGATCAACCCGCTAATCGCCATTGCCATACATTTATTAACACTGTCTCTTTTTGGCTCGTAAAGCCTATTTCCGCAGCGAGGGCAACAGCCCTTCTCGCCATACGCCACAGACTGTCTCTTAACCAATAGGTCGCACTCATGACAAGCTGTTATCAGCCTGTTTAGCATCAAACTGTCTCAACCAGTATAAGTTCCGGAGGGCTATTTTTAGCGGCCTCTGGTATTTCTATTGTGACGCGAAAAGCTGTTCTTGGTAGCTCTAGCGCCCATTTTCTAACTGCATCGGCCTCCTCTCGACCACCTGCATGACCTGTATAGGCAAGAATAGAGATAATCCCTCTCTCCTCAATCTGTGCGACGACCGAGTCGAGTGCCTTAATCGTCGATTCGGAACCTGTTTTGACTGTTTTATCCCCTCCCGGCAGGTATCCTAGATTAAACATGGCACAACGAATTGAGCGAACGCCATCTTCGGCAAGATAGGCCGACAAGCGGTCATGGCTATCCTGAATCAAACGCACTCTATCAAGTAGATGCGCCTCTTTTAACCGCTCTTTAGTTTTTGTAAGTGCGGCCACCTGCAAATCGAACGAATAGACTTTGCCTCTTTCCCCAACGCCGCCTGCAAGAAAAAGGGTATCGAAACCATTTCCCATGGTTGCATCAACAACCCTATCACCCTCTATAAGGTAACTCGCAACCTTATTGTGTGCCTGTTTAACTAAGGGGACAGCCATCCGCATGCCTTTTTATATCAACTGTTTCTGGTAGATTATCACCCTTTGTCAGATGACGGGAAAAGAGCGCTGAATACCAAGGAATCATCAGCGAACCTTTTGAGCCAAAGCCATTAAAAACCATTAACCGTGGCTGATGCGGGTGGCTACCAATAAAAGGTTGTCTGTCGCGTGTCCCTGGACGAATACCCACCTTCTTCTCAATCAAGCGAGCATTCTTCAGTTTAGGAAATTGCTCTTTACAGGCATCAAGCAGCTCAACTTCTGCCTTCTCAGTTGGTTGTTCATCGAGCGGAGACCACTGCCAAGTTGCTCCAAGTTTGAATTGCCCATCTGAGAGAGGCAACAACCATTTCCCAAACTGAACGATCTCTTTTGGGAGCTGCTGGTCGGTTTCAAGTGTAAAAATCTCACCTTGCACCGGCTGTAAAGGGAGCCATGAGAACCATCTATTGCTTTGTAGCTGATAGCCATCACAGAAAACAACTTTATCGATTGAGCAATCTAGCCATTGAACAGCTTGCTCAGCTATTTTCAACTCATCTAGATCGACCTCTGAATTGATAAAACAGCCCTGCTCCACAAAAAAAGCTCTCAGTCGATCCAATAAAGAGACCGTATCAAGATAGCCACACTGCTTCTGCTCAAAGCCGCCTAGAGAATCTTCTTTTAGGTAATCTCTATCCTCAGAATGGATAGATTCACCCAAAAATGGTGCGTAATCAGGCCGATTCCTGCGCTTTTCCCACTGCGCAATTTCGCCTTCTGATTTAAAAATTTTGACTTGCCGTTTCTCATGTAGAAAAATCTCACCAAAAAAGCAGCCCAACTCATCGTAAAGTAACTTTGCTGCAGGTAGATACTGTTCAACATTAACCGTCTTGACTAGCCTTTTACCGGTGACGGGATTTATCAAACCGGCGGCTGTTCGCGAGGTGGTCTGCTCAAGACATGGATCGACAATCAGAATCGATTTACCTTGCTGAAGCAGGCGCCAGCCGAGCAAGCTTCCGGCCAACCCCTGCCCTACAATCAGATACTCAACTTCTGTTTTCGGGGATGCGTCCATATTTATCTTCAAAGCGGACGATATCATCCTCACCTAGATAGCTACCCGACTGTACCTCGATCATTTCCAGCGGAATAACACCCCTGTTTTCCAGACAGTGAACCGTCCCTAAAGGGATATAGGTTGATTCATTTTCGGAGACAATCAATTGCTCTTCACCACGTGTTACTAGCGCTGTCCCCTTAACAACAATCCAATGTTCCGCACGGTGATGATGCATCTGTAGTGAAAGTTTCGCACCTGGTTTAACAACTATTCGCTTCGCTTGATGGCGCTCCCCATTATCAATCGAATCGTAATAGCCCCAAGGACGGTAGACTTTCCGATGCTGCTCACTCTCGCTTCGCTTATCCTCTTTGAGGCGAGCAACAATCTCTTTTACCTCTTGCACACGATTTCTGGGCGCAACCATTACCGCATCATCTGTTTCAATCACCACGAGATCTTTTATACCAATTGTCGCAACCAATTTCTGGTCAGAATAGATATAAGAATCCGATGTATCGTGAGTTAGTACATCCCCTTTTAGCGCATTACCCTGAGAATCCTTTTCAGAAACCTCCCAAAGTGCAGCCCATGAACCAACATCATTCCAGTTAGCATCAAGGGGGATCACAACGGCACTATCGGTCTTCTCCATGACTGCGTAGTCGATAGAGTCGGATGGGCAGGCTTCAAATGCTGCGCGATCAATGCGAACAAAATCAAGATCTTCTTCTGCTTTTTGATAGGACTGTCGACAGGCAGCCAGCATTTCAGGGTTGAACTTCTCAAGCTCTTCAAGGTAGCGCGAGGCCTTAAAGACAAACATTCCACTATTCCAGTAATAGTCACCACTCTCTAGATATTGAGTCGCCGTTTGCAGATCGGGCTTTTCTACAAAGCAATTAACCTGACGAGCAACCCCTTCACTCTCTTTAGTCGCCTGAATATAACCATAACCCGTTTCAGGACCAGTCGGAACAATCCCGAATGTAACAAGATGACCTTTTTCTGCCTCTACAGCCGCCTGTTTTACTGCTGCCTGGAAAGTGACAACATCCTCAATTACATGATCAGCGGGGAGGATAAGTAGCACCTCATCAGGATCAACTGCTAAAGCTGCCAGTGCAACCGCAGGTGCAGTATTTCGACCGATCGGTTCAAGTATAATTGCGTGAGCTGCGGTCTCGATCTCTCTAAGCTGTTCTGCCACCATAAAACGGTGCTCTTCATTACAAATAACCAATGGAGAGCCCATCGCATCAACACCATTCAGCCTTAATAAGGTCTCCTGAAGCATTGTTTTATCCGAGGTGAGCGGCAAGAACTGTTTGGGATAGGCAACACGAGATAGCGGCCACAACCTTGTGCCCGAACCACCTGAAAGAACGACTGGTTTCATCTAAAACTCCTTTGATAAAGCATCAATAATATAAATCAAAATTGCCATATTAATGGCACTAGCAGAGAGGCAATGACAGCCATCAACAGCGTCATTGGAATTCCTATTTTTAAAAAATCACTAAACCGATAACCGCCCGGTCCCATTACCATTAGGTTGGTTTGGTAGCCTATCGGTGTTGCAAAACTGGCCGATGCTCCGATCATCAACGTCACCACAAAAGGCATCAAACTAACACCGAGCATCTCACTACTGGCAATCGCCACAGGAAACAGAATAACAGCGGCGGCGGCATTTGAAAGAACCGCGGTAAACAATGCGGTTAACAAGAAAAGTTTAACCAATGCGAAACTGGGCTGGTCGCTTCCAGATAAAATCAGATAGTTAGCCACAAAGTCAGCTAACCCCGTTTTTTGCACCGCAGTCCCTATCGCAATCGATGCACCAATTACCACCAACACCTGCCAGTCAATACTTTTTCTTGCTATTCCTCCGGTTGTGCAACTGGAAAGAAGCATAGCACCTGCTGCTAACATTGCCGCTTGCAACATACTCAACCACTGAAAAGCGACCGTTATCACCATTACAAAAAGGATAGCCAGAGCAATCAGGCTCCGATCATGGCGCACAGTTTGTGAATTTTTAATCGTGCTCACTAGAAGAAAATCTTTTGAATAGCGCTGCTGTTCAACAAAGTTATCAGCGGCATCAATGAGTAATGTATCACCCGGCTCCAAAACAATATCACCCACTTTTTGTTGTAGGTGTGCTCCCCCTCTTGCCACAGCAACAACCGCTGCATTGTAATGCGTTCTAAATCGGCCATCACGGATCGTCTTTCTAATTAATGGGCAACTGGGAGAAACAACCACTTCAACTAAAAAATGGTGCATATTATTGCCTAACGAATGCTGGTCGTCAGCATCTACCGCACTCAGGCCACGAACTCTGTTGAGATCAACGACTGATTCAACAACTCCCACAAACATCAGCCTATCTCCCCCTTTTAACACCTCAGAGGGACCTACAGCCGATTTAATCACTCCATCTCTCTCGATGCTCGAAAGGTAAACACCTGATAGATTACGCAGACCGGCCTGCTCGATTGTTTTGCCATCAAGCCCACCACTTTTATCAACCATCATCTCGATGGTGTAACGGCGTGTCTCCTCAAATTCTCGGCTCACCGAGCCATGTGCAGGCAAAAGCCATTTCCCAAAGAAAATCACAAAACCAATTAAAATGATTGAAGCTGGCAACCCCACCCATGCGAGGTCAAACATTCCCAATCCTAAAGCAACATCATGTTGAATCAACATACTGTTAAGTATTAGGTTTGTGCTGCTACCAATCAGCGTACAGGTTCCCCCCAAAATTGCCGCATAACTCAGGGGGATCATCAATTTCGAGGGGTGTAAATCATGATGTCGCGCCCAGCGAGAAACCATCGGCACAAACATCGCTACAACCGGCGTGTTGTTCATAAAGGCGCTTAACGCCGCCACCGGTGCCATCAGGCGTAATTGCGCCCCTGTTGTTGAACGAGGTCTACCCAATAAAAAACCTGAAAGCCAGCTCACCGCACCTGTTTCTGTTAAGCCATTCGCAACGATGTAGAGAACCGCGACAGTGATCATTCCTTCGTTAGCAAAACCAGCTAAGGCCTCATTCGTTGTTAATACACCCGAAACCAATAACAACGTTACAGCCGCCATCATAATAATATCCGCTGCATAGCGAGTAAGAATTAAACTTGATAAACAGGCCGCGATAATCGCAATGGTGATCCAAGCTTCTACTAACATTGTTCAGCTATTTCTATATTAGCAATAACCTTCGGGATAAAGGCTCTGCCATCGCCAAGCATCAACGCACATTTCATCGATATTTTTTTCGGCTTTCCAGCCCAACTCTTGGCCTGCTAAAGCGGCTTGTGCATAACACTGGGCAATATCTCCTTCTCGCCGCCCAACAATTTTATATTGAACCGGATAGCCACTCGCCTTTTCGAAAGCTTTTATAATTTCAAGAACGCTATACCCATTGCCTGTGCCGAGGTTATAGGTAAAGACACCTCCCTTTTTAGAACCTGACAGTAACTTTTCAATCGCTTTCAGATGGCCTTTTGCCAAATCAACCACATGAATATAGTCTCGAACGCCAGTACCATCTTTAGTTTCGTAATCGCCACCAAACACCGATAATTCTTTTAATTTTCCGACAGCGACTTGTGATACATACGGCATCAAATTGTTTGGAATACCACTAGGGTCCTCGCCAATTTCACCGCTTTCATGCGCACCAACGGGGTTGAAATACCTTAATAAGGTGATTGCCCAAGGATTTTCTGATTTTGTAATTGAGTCTGCTTTACTAAAATCCCTACAAATCTCCTCTATCATCAACTTAGAACGGCCATAAGGGTTTGTTGCTGAAAGTGGGAAATCCTCAGTTATTGGTACAGTGTGTGGATCGCCATATACCGTTGCAGATGAGCTGAACACCAAACGCTTAACACCTTGCTCTTGCATTACATCGCATAGTACTAGTGTTCCTGAAACGTTATTTTGAAAATATTTCAGTGGCTCTTCGCACGATTCTCCTACTGCTTTTAATCCTGCAAAATGGACAACCACATCGATCGTATGTTGTTCAAAAATGGTGGTTAAAATAGCTCGATCTAGAATATCTCCTTCAATAAAAGTCAGTTTCTTCCCTGTTAGCTGTTCCACCCTATCCAGTGATGCCTTTTTACTGTTTGAAAGATTATCAATCACAACCACATCAAAACCGGCATTCAATAATTCAAGGCTCGTGTGGCTCCCGATATAACCAGCCCCACCCGTAACTAGAATTTTTCCTTTACTTTGCATTTACTTCGATCCCTCTAAAAAGATATCAATATTTTACAATTATAGTAGCCATTTGGACTTTCACTAAGCCATTCCGCTAGAATCTTGTTGTTCACTTTCAGGCGCGCGATTTTACACACATTGATAAAAGGAGTTACGAAATGGCTAACCAGTCAATCTATCTTGGAAAAGGTGACCATGAACAATCTCTCCTTCTCCGCCAAGCAAATAGACATGGACTAATTGCCGGCGCAACCGGAACCGGAAAAACTGTTTCTCTGCGCATTCTTGCTGAAGGGTTCAGCCGTCAGGGCATCCCTGTATTTTTAGCTGATGCTAAGGGCGATCTTTCAGGACTGGCCAAAGCGTGCGAGGCTAAACCAAAATTTGAAGAGCGTGCCCGTATCGTTGGCTATGCCGATTACGAGACCACTCCTTTCCCTCTAATTTTCTGGGATCTTTATGGTAAACAAGGCCATCCAGTTCGAGCAACAATCCAAAATATGGGGCCACTGTTGCTCGCAAGCATGATGGAGCTAAATGATACACAAGAAGGAATCCTTAATATCGCTTTTAGCATCGCTGAAGATGAGTCGTTACCCATACTTGATTTTAAAGATCTACGCGCACTTTTAAACAATATTGCCGAACGTCATAAGGAGTTACGCAGTAAATACGGGAATGTGAGCTCCCAATCTGTTGGTGCCATCCAACGACGCCTTCTCCAATTAGAGCAACAAAATGCCGAGCTTTTCTTTGGCGAGCCCGAACTGGAACTACAAGATCTGATGCGAAGCAATCGTGATGGACAGGGTTACATCAACGTACTTGCAGCCGACCAGCTAATGCGTAAAAGCCCTAAGCTTTATGCTATTTTCCTTATGTGGTTGCTCTCTAGACTGTTTGAAGAGCTTCCGGAACAGGGTGATGCAGATAAACCCAAAATGGTCTTCTTTTTTGATGAAGCTCACCTGCTATTTGATCGCGCACCGAGAATCTTGATTGACCGAATCGAGCAAGTTGTACGACTGATTCGCTCCAAAGGGGTTGGCGTCTACTTTGTCACTCAAAACCCTACTGACATTCCCGATGATGTTCTGGGACAGCTGGGAAATCGCATTCAGCATGCGTTGCGCGCATATACGCCAAAAGACCAAAAGGCCATTCGAGCGGCTGCGCAAACTTTTCGTAAAAACCCCTCTCTTGATACAGAAACTGCAATACAAGAACTGGGGATTGGCGAAGCACTTGTCTCTACTCTCGATGAAAAGGGGATCCCAACTATCGTCGACAAAACACTCATCATTCCTCCCTCCTCTCAGCTAAGCCCGTTATCAGAGGCAGAAAGGCAGCGTGTTCTCGATGACAGTCCGGTGCTAGGAAAATATGATGAAGCACTCGACAGGGATTCCGCTCACGAGCGCCTGCTAGAAAAGGCCAGCCAAACGGAACAAGAGGAATTTGAAAGAAAATCGGCCGAGAGACAGAAAACGAGACAACCTAAAAAACCGGGACGGCAAAGGCAATCAATCTGGGAGTCAATGGCCAAAAGCGTTGTTAGAAGTATTGGCTCAAGTGTCGGTCGCAAAATTGGGCGAACATTATTAAAATCACTTTTTAAAAAATAAGGGCTTCAATATGATTAAGAAAACCGTTCTACTCACATCCGGCATATTATTCGCTATTTCACTTAATAATGCTCAAGGTGGCTGGCAAGATATGTTGAGTGGGGCTGCAAATGAATTGATGAAAAACAAAGAAACGACTCAAACTGCCACCTCATTGCTATCAAACAACGAGATGGTCGGTGGCCTGAAAGAGGCACTTGCCAGTGGTGTTGAATCCGCCATTAAAACGCTCGGAAAGAAAGACGGCTTTATGGCTAATTCTCTGGTCAAGATTCCACTTCCTGCTTCTCTAAAACTGATTGAGAAGACGGCTAGGGAGCATGGCCAAGGACAATATGTAGATCAATTTATTAGCACAATGAACCATGCTGCCGAGGCTGCTGTTCCAGATGCTTCTGAATTGCTTGGTGAAGCGATTCGACAAATGTCTGTTGAAGATGCAGAAAAAATCATCAATGGCCCTGACGATGCAGCAACACAATATTTCCGTAAAGCTACCAGCTCAAAGCTCGCGGCAAAATTTAAGCCGGTTATCGAGGAGTCCACCAGCAAAATTGGCGTGATTTCAGCGTATAAAAGCCTCGTATCTCAAGCTGCTCCTGCTCTAGGTAACTCCATGTTAACAAACTTCATACCGACTGATACTCTTGATGTAGATCAGTATGTCACAGACAAAACACTCGATGGTCTCTTTAAATATATCGCTTTGGAAGAAAAAAGCATTCGTGAAAATCCTGCGGCAAGAACAACCGACCTGTTGAAAAAGGTTTTCTCAGGCCAATAATAAAAATACAGCGGACTAAGCATTGAGGCTTAGTCCGCCCTTTTTATTTCAACTTCTTGAGTAATCGGTGTCGCAAGGGAAATTCCCTGTTCACGAGCAACTTCATTCGCAGCGCGATTAACAGCAAATCGGGCGTCATATAGCCCATAAATATTCTTCAGCCAGTAACAAAATCGCCACGTTACTGCATGATCCCCATTTTCCTGTAATCGTATAACGCCCTGTTTTTCTGCATTTATGGAGCCTTCTGCCTCGCAAGCTCTCTCCCAAACCTTCATGGCAAAAGCATCTATTTTTTCCGGTTCAACATCATAGCTGATATTAAAATCAACCTGTTCCATTAAGCCACTGCTCGGGCATTTGCTTAGAATTTCGACTTTTGCGCTCCGTAGTTTTGCATTCGGAAGTGTAATGTAATGTTTGCTCTTCAGATCTCTAAAAACTGTCTGGGTAAGTGTTGTCTGGATTGCATAGGCAAGAAGATTACATTCTTCAATTCGCACAATTGAACCGGTCTCAATATCGCCGTTATAGAGCAATATCAAACCATTTATATTATCTGGCGCCCAAACATCTTTGGTAGAAAAGAGAATAATCAGCAAAGCGCCTATTACACTCGTCGCTTCGAGCCAGCTGGTCAGCCCCCAAATATTGATGATGATCAGTATTGCGGTAAAGATGGCTACAATTGCTGCGATCAAACCGAAAACTTCTGATTGATACGTTTCGCTCCGGTACTCAGAGCCCTGAATTTCTCTGACTCGCCCATAACGGCGCAAAATGACCACATGTATAAAATTGGTGCCCAGTAAAGTTAAGAGTATGGTTAGACCGGTTTGAGAAAGCTGTTTTGTCCACTCAGTAAAAACAACTTCACTCAAATAAAGTAGAAGCAAAACTATATTGATAACCCTGAGCGTCCAAACTCGTGTTGCAAGCTGCTTTTCATCTTTATGCGAGCGAAAAGCCACTACTATCGGCTGAGCAAAAACCAGCAATAGTATGCTGATTCCCATAACGGTCAGGTCAAAAGCATCAAAAATATCGATATTCAAATTATTTTCTCCATCTTGCCTTATACATACCTTATTTCGATAATCGCACATTCCTCCAGAACAAGCCTGTTTATTTTATAAAACAACGCAGTATCTAAGTTTTGAGAAAATAATAAGCTACACTTTTAATTCTAGTAATCCTATCCGTCAAAAAATGCTGGAAAAAGTTCGCATAAAACCGGGAGAAGTCACTGTTGGGCAAAAACTCCCATGGCCTGTCTATGATGTTGAAGAGGCACTCCTGCTTCAAGAACATACGCTTATTGCCTCCGCAAAACAGCTAGATATCCTCCTAGAAAAAGGGCTTTACCGCGGTTTGACAGAAGATGAGGCTCAGGAACAGCAGAAGATTAAAACGCAGCAGGAAGCTGCAGAAAAAAGGAAAAAAGTAGTTGATAATCCTTTTGATATGAAAAATAGTTGCGCAAAGGAGACAGAGCAATTACTAAAAGACCTTACTTCCTGCATTAAAACCGATGTTGCAGAAATAACCCTCCATATTTCAAACCAAATCAGGCACTGCTGCCAAAGAAATGCAAATGCAACACTTGCAGCTGTCCACCTTTCAGAAGAGTTTTCGTACAGCGTATTGCACCCCCTTCATACAGCAATACTTTGTGAGCTATTAATGCGCCGTCTAAATTTTGACGATGAACAAAAGCAGACTGTGATGTCAGCCGCATTAACAATGAATGTCGGCATGTATGAGCTTCAAAACCAACTCTTCTCTCAAAAAGAGGCTCTGACGGAAACGCAAAAGAAAGCCATTAACGAACACCCTGAAAAAAGCGTCTCAATTTTAAAGGCTGCTGGCATTACTGACAGACACTGGCTAACTATCATCAACCAGCATCATGAACGTATCGATGGAGAAGGTTATCCCTCAAAGTTAGATGGCAAGAACATTCATCAAGGAGCAAAAGTCATCGCTCTTGCTGATATGTATTCCGCGATGATCACAAGCCGTAGCTACCGAAAGCCAATCGTGGCACACAAAGCTTTAAAAGATATTTTCACCAAACGTGGTAAGTCTGTTGATAACAAGCTGACACAACTGCTCATCAGAGAAGTTGGGATTTATCCCCCTGGCTCTTTTGTAAAACTTGTTAATGGTGATACTGCCATTGTTATTAAGCGCGCCATTTCCAAAAAAGGAGGCACTACTGCCCCAGCTGTCTGCAGCATCATCAGCCCTCGCGGTGGTTTTTATGAGCGTCTCAGCACACGTGACTCAGGGTTAGATATGTATAGAATCACCGGAATGTGTCAGCCAACAATTGATGAGCCAATCGATTATCCCAAGCTATGGGGTTACTCCTGACTTTGGCCTATCCTCGCGGATGGAACTGGCTATGCAAATCTTTCAGTCTTTCGCGCGCTATATGAGTGTATATCTGCGTTGTAGATAAATCGCTATGTCCCAGTAATAACTGGACAACCCGTAAATCCGCACCATGATTCAACAGATGTGTCGCAAAGGCATGACGAAGTGTATGCGGTGACAACTGCTTGGTAATCCCCACCGCCTTTGCATTGCGCTTAATCATGTACCAAAAGGTTTGGCGAGTCATCACCGGCCCACGGCATGTTGGAAACAGATAGTTGCTTTGCTGCCCCTTCAACAGCTCCCCACGAAAATCCTCTACATAAGAGATTAGCCATTCGAGCGCCTCCTCCCCAATGGGAACCAACCTCTCCTTGCTACCTTTACCAAAAACCCTAACCACACCTTGTCTAAAGTTGACCTGCCCAAGTTGCATCGTAACCAATTCAGAGACGCGCAGACCAGTTGCATACAATAACTCCAACATCGTCCGATCTCGGTAACCTTCTGGATTTGCGATATCTGGAGCATCCAGCAAGAGACTAACCTCCTCTTCACTTAGGCTAACCGGAAGCGGCTTTCCCAACCGGGGCGGTTCAATTCTCGCACAAGGATCTTCATCAAGAATGCCTTCTCGAAGCTGATATGCATAAAACTGCCTAAAGCTGGAAAGCAGGCGAGCCGCTGAACGGGCACTACTACCCTGCTGATATTTGAGTGCAAGGTAATCAGAAAGGTCACTTTGATCCACTTCAAGTAATTGCTTACCTTTTTTATCGGACAACCATTTAGAAAATAGTTTAAGGTCACTTCGGTAGGCGCTAATGGTATTTTCGCTCAGACCTCGCTCAACCCATAAGGCATCCTGAAATAGCTCAATAGAAGAAAGAGAGTCGCTCAACTTCATTTACAAGTGCTATATCCTTCATGAGCCAGCAACCAACGTTTAGTCTCCAACCTCATACCGCGCCGTTTTCCTGCAAAGCCTCCTAAGCCATTTGCAGCGATGATGCGGTGGCAGGGAACGATAACGGGATATGGATTAGCTCGACAGCCATTGCCAACTGCGCGCGCACCACTTCCTAATTCTCTCGCCACTTCACCGTATGTTTTTGGCTTCCCAGGTTCTATATCAAGCAGTGCCGCCCAAATTTTTCGCTGGAAAGTGGTTCCCATCTCAATAAGTGGTAGGCAAATATCCCACTCAGGATCATCCAGCCAACGGTTAAGTTGAAATACAACCTCTTCAGCTAGCTGGTTACTTGGTGAAAGCTCTGGTTCTTTTGGTGATAAAAACTCAGTACCCACAATTCTTGATTCACTTGTTTCGATTCCAATCATGCAATGGGGGCCAGGGATAATCGCTGAAAAGTTCTGCCCATTTTTGATGATCTTTTCGCTTGTAGAAACCCAGTTAATCATCTTTTTTCATCTGATAAATTGAATAAACAGATAATCACAATACCTAAACACCAAGGCAAAAAAAAGGTGGCAACAGCCACCTTTTCTCTATCTCTGCTAATAAATAGCTGAGGATTAAAGCTTCTCTTTAATACGTGCCGCTTTACCAGTCAGTTCACGCAAGTAGTAAAGTTTAGCGCGGCGCACTGCACCACGACGTTTAACGACTATTTCAGAAACCTGTGGGCTATACGTCTGGAATACACGTTCAACACCAACACCATGAGATGTTTTTCTAACAGTGAATGCTGAGTTTAAACCACGGTTGCGCTTGGCAATAACAACACCTTCAAATGCCTGTAAACGCTCACGGTTACCCTCTTTTACTTTTACCTGAACGATAACTGTGTCACCTGGGCCAAATTCTGGCAGCTCTTTACCCATCTGCTCAGCTTCGAGTTCTTTAATGATATTGCTCATCGCCTGTTCCCTTATTCCTAAAATACTTAAATAAACTGTTAACCTAGAATTTAACCTGTAGTGCCAAATTCTCTCTTAAATTCTTCCAACAACTGCTTTTGTTTATCATCCAAAAGCGTCTCTTCTAACAAATCAGGCCTACGCAGCCAAGTTCTTCCTAGTGACTGCTTCAACCTCCAGCGCTCAATGTCTGCATGATTACCACCAAGCAAAACCGCCGGAACAACCTTTCCATCTAGTGATTCAGGTCTCGTATAATGCGGGTAATCTAAAAGCCCATTCATATATGAATCCTGTATGGCTGACTGTTCATCCCCCAACACATCAGGAACCAACCTTGCGACCGCATCAATCATAACCAACGCAGCCAACTCACCACCACTTAAAACATAATCACCCAGAGACCATTCTTCATCAATCTCTGCTTCAATTAATCTTTCATCGACCCCTTCATAGCGTCCCGCCACAAAGATAAGTCGTTCACTCTTTGCAAACTCCTGTGCTGCCAACTGATCAAACTGTTTGCCTTGTGGCGACAGGTAAATCACTTTAGCTGGCTGTTCAGAAGCGGCCTTAGCTGCCCTGATCGCTGCCCTAAGTGGCTCGACCTTCATCACCATTCCAGGGCCACCACCATACGGCCTATCATCTACTGTACGGTGCCTATCTGTCGTAAAATCTCTAGGATTCCAATTAACCAGCTCTAACAAGCCTTTTTGAAATCCCCGACCGGTTACGCCACACTTAACAGCTGCATCAACCATCTCTGGAAACAGCGTAATAACATCAAATCTCACGAACCCGAACCCTTACTAAAATTCCGAATCCCAATCGACAACAATCAACTTGTTGTCTAGATCAACCGACTTAATCACCTGTTCCAAGATAAAAGGAACCAAACGCTCCCGCTCTCCCTTAACAACCAACACATCATTGGCACCCGTTTCCATCAAACCCTCAACCTTGCCAAACTGAACATCAGAAAGGTTTTGAACTGTAAGACCAATCAGATCCGCCCAATAATACTCATCTTTAGCAAGTACCTTTAGCGCCTCTTTATCAACCTTAACCAGCGACCCTTTCATTGCTTCAGCTTGCTCGCGAGAATCGACACCTTCGAGCGGCACAACAACAAACTTTCCATGAACCTTTCCCTGGCCCACTTTTGCTGCATTTCCCCCAAGATGTTTCTCAACATACCAATGGGAAAAATCCAATATATTTTCTTTCAACTCGGTGAAAGGGAAGATTTTTAACCATCCTCTTACACCGTATGCTCCGGCAACTTTTCCAACAACAATCTTGTTAGATAAACCCACGCAGCTAACTACCTAAAATAAAATCAGGCAGCTTCTTTCTGACCTTTTGCAGCATCTTTGATCAGTTTTGCAACACGATCTGAAGGCTGAGCACCTTTTGAAATCCAATGTGCAATACGCTCATCTTCAAGACGCAGCTTCTCTTCATTGCCTTTAGCAATTGGGTTAAAGAAGCCTAAACGCTCGATGTATCGACCATCGCGTGGATTTCTGCTGTCAGTTACAACAACATGATAAAAAGGACGTTTTTTCGCACCAGTTCTGGCGAGACGAATCGTTACCATCAATATTCCTCTAAGATTAACTCACGAATTAATTGAACTATTTTACGCGATTAATCCTGTATGTGAAGTGTTATTTTGCATTACCCACCACAATAAGTGGTGATTGTTAGCTATTTAAAACGGCATACCACCCTTTGGCATCATTCCGCCCAAACCACGCATCATATTTTTAAGGCCACCTTTTGATACCTTCTTCATCATTTTTTGCATCTGCTTGTGCTGCTTTAAAAGGCGATTTACATCTTGGATCTGCAACCCCGCCCCCGCTGCTACTCGCCGTTTACGAGAGCCATTAATAACAGCAGGAAAACGTCTCTCTTGAGGTGTCATCGAGTTAATAATTGCAACCAGCTTACCCATCTCTTTATCATTGGCTTTGCTTTTAGCTGCATCAGGAACATTAGTCATCCCCGGCAATTTGTCCATCATTGCACCAACACCACCCATGCTATCCATCTGCACAAGCTGGTCACGAAAATCTTCTAGATCAAAACCTTTCCCTTTTTTGATCTTCTTCGCTAATTTCTCAGCTTTATCTTTATCGACCTTTTTTTCTGCCTCTTCAACAAGAGACAAAATATCACCCATCCCAAGAATACGAGAAGCAACCCTGTCTGGATGAAAAGGCTCTAGCGCATCAGTTTTTTCACCAACACCCAAGAATTTAATTGGCTTGCCCGTTATCTGACGGATAGAGAGTGCCGCACCACCTCTGGCATCACCATCTGTTTTAGTCAGAATGACACCCGTTAGCGGTAGCTGCTCATTAAAAGCCTTAGCTGTATTCGCGGCATCCTGACCCGTCATACTATCGACGACAAACAGCGTCTCAACTGGCTTCACCGCCTTATGTAGCTGCCCAATTTCAGCCATCATCTCATCATCAACATGCAGTCGACCTGCTGTATCAACGATCAACACATCCATAAAGCGTGTTTTGGCCTCGCTAATCGCAGCCTGCACTATATCTAAAGGCTTTTGCGAAACTTCACTTGGAAAAAATTCAGCACCAACCTCTTTTGCCAAGGTCTCAAGCTGATCGATCGCGGCCGGGCGATAAACATCCGCGCTCACCACCATTACTTTCTTCTTCTCGTTCTCCGCAAGAAATTTAGAAAGTTTTGCAACAGTGGTTGTTTTACCAGCCCCTTGCAAACCGGCCATCATAATTACCGCGGGCGGTGTAGCTGCCAAGTTCAGCGACTCATTCGCCTCACCCATCACCATAACCAGCTCATCTTGAACAACTTTAACCAATGCCTGCCCGGGTGTCAGGCTCTTAATAACCTCTTGACCCTGCGCCCGCTCTTTAACACGGTTAGTGAACTCCCGCACAACGGGCAGCGCGACATCCGCCTCAAGAAGTGCCATACGGACTTCACGCATCGCCTCTTTGATATTCTCTTCACTTAGCCGCGCCTGACCACGAATACTTTTTAATGACTGTCCTAATCGTTCGGTAAGATTGTCAAACATGATAAAACCAACCCTTAGCTTTTAAATTAAAAGTGTTTATATAGAAGACCGAGCATTATGCCAGACAACCTGCCATAGAACACGTTAAGCTAAGCCTATTAAATAAAATCAGCGAATAAGTGAACCAAAATCGTGCAAATCAGGCAGTCTTCTGAACAATCAACCATGAAAGTAGCTGAAAAGAGCGATCCACAGTTATACTTAAGCCTGTTAAACAGCCACAGCAAGGACCACCAAACCCGATGCTAACAACCGTCACAAGCATTAGCGCCTCCTTGGCTTATCTCATTGCTGCATTTGTGATCTTCAAACAGATCCGGACCACTACCAGCAACAAACAGCCACGCGGCCGAACACTGGCATTAATTCTTGCCGCCATCACCCTCCACATCTTGGCCATTTCAACAAGTGATATGTGGAGTGACAGCGGAATTGACTTCAGTCTCTTTCAAGTCGGATCACTTACCGCTCTGATTATTTCCGCACTGATATTCTTAAGCGCTCTAACACGCCCAATTGAAAGCCTAGGAATTGTTATTTTTCCAATAACCGCCCTTGCCATCCTGCTTGACCTCCTTACTACAGACCAAGCACACATCCTTGCCAACGCATCTGGAGGAATGAAAAGCCACGTCCTCTCATCCATTGTTGCCTACGGCCTACTAGCCATTGCAGCCGTGCAAGCCATCTTACTTTTTATACAAGAATGGCAATTAAGAAATCACTCTCCGTACCATTTCTTCAAGAGCCTGCCACCTCTTCAAACAATGGAATCTTTCCTCTTTAAGATGATCTGGGCCGGCTGGATTTTGCTAACACTCTCACTACTCAGTGGCTATCTCTACCTCGATAACATCTTTGCGCAGCACCTTATGCACAAAACAGCACTTTCGATTATAGCGTGGGGGATTTTTGCGATATTACTATGGGGACGTATTCGCCATGGCTGGCGTGGACTGACTGCCGTGCGCTGGACATTGAGTGGATTTATCTTTTTGATGCTTGCCTATTTTGGTAGCAAGCTGGTATTAGAACTCATCTTGAATAAGGCTTAGAAATATTTCAAGTCAAGATGCTGCTGCGTATGCTCGAACAGCACTCCTGTTTTTTCCCATTTTATTTAATGAGGAACGCAGTTCCTTCTTGCGAAGAGCGCTCAGTCTAGTGATTTCCCTGTCTTTCTCAAGAATATGCCGAATTCCATGCGCCACAGAATTCTTTAGAGAGTCAGCTATTGGCTCTGAAAAAAAACTTTTCATCAATACATTACGCCTGCCCTCTATTTCTGACAATTGCTCCCATTCCGAGCTTCTTGCCATAGCAAGCATCTGATCACTCAGAGAGGTGATTTTATGGAAGTCGTTTTTCACTTCCCGCTATCCCTATAGCTTTCTGGGATTGCATCCCAACCACTTTTGACCTCAACCAACAACGCAGTAACCTCATCCAGAATAGCGCCGTCATTTTTGCTGTTCGCCTCGATCAATCGGCGACCCATATAGTCATATAAATCATCTAGGTTCTGGGCAATCTCACCACCCTTTTCAAGATCGAGACTATCGCGAAGCCCATCAATAATTGAGCTTGCCCAACTGATGTTCTTTCCTTTTGCTTCCAGCTCATTCCTTTCAATGTTTCCTTTGGCAAAAGCAATTTTACCGAGAGCGCCTTCCATGAGCATCTGGATCAGACGATGAGGAGAGGCATAATTAACCTCAGAACTTGTCGCTTCCCGACCGTATGTATTGATTGCCTGCCTGTTTGTAGAAACTTGCATAATAATCTCCCAATAATTCCACTTAAACTATTTATTTGCGTTATTTAACAGCGAAAGTTGCTGCGTTAAAAAATCACCCGTTGAACTCAAACTACTCACCAATGTATCAAGCGCTGTAAACTGTGCGCGTATTCTTGTTTCAGTTAACTCCAAACGAAGCTCCAAGCGAAGCTTGTCATCGTCAATTCGATCCGAGCGGGTATTCAAACCGTCCTCTCTTGCATCGATCAATCCATTATCAGCCAGAAACTGATCTGCCACCGTCTCAAATCGTGCCGCATACCCCTCATCTGTTGCGGCAAAAAGCTTTGCAAATGAGTTGAAATCTGTATTTAGTGCAGATGTTAAATCAGCATCTTCTACTTGTAGCTTTCCTTCTTTATCTAAAGAGACACCCACTTCAACCAGAAAACTAAAATTCGAGCCGGAGACCGCTGCGCCCGAAGATAGTACGGATAGCAGCTGGTTTTCCATACTTAAAAGTGTGCTATCAGCCTCAAGCTGACCCGCTCGTTGGGTGTCAATCTCTTCGCGCAAGTCATTAAATGCATCAGCGAATGTATTGACAGCCTCTTTAATTTTTTCATCATCGCGCGTTATATTCAGAGAAGATGAACCTATCTTTTCCAAGTTAATCGTAACGCCTTCAATTGCCCCCTGAACCGCATTGGAGCTACTCGTGACAGCAAAACCATCAATTGTCAAAGTTGCATCAGCTGCAGCCGTAACTTCAGCGAGGTTTGTAACACCACCGCCAACATCATATACAAGTGCTGAAAGACCAGAGCTGTCCGTATCAGTACCAACACTATCGCCACTAACTGTTAATGTTAATGCATTGGTTGTTCCCTCCTCATCCGAGGTGAACACTAAACGACTGCCGGCATTGTCAGTAATAATCGTTGCTGTCGCGCCTGTATTATCAGAGGCGCTATTAATCGCGTCACGAATGCCTGCCAAAGTACTATTGGAACTGTCGATAGCAACTGAAAACGAATCCAAGCCAACACTGACTGTCAGCGCACCCTCACCGACAACTGTAGCCGTATCCGCATAAGCACCAGAAGCGAGCTTATTTCTTTCTGCCAAAGCGGTCACATTAACATCATAACTTCCAGCAACGGCTGTATTATCAGCCGTTGCCGTCAGTACCGTGTCATCAGATGATTCAGGCGCAAAGACCTGAAACTTACTTAAGTTACTCAGTTCACTCATAGCAGACTGAAAACTTGACACCTTGCTTTTCAGTTGCCCATAAGCACTTATTTGAGCTTCAATAATAGATTGTTTCTGACTAAGAACATTCAGTGGCTGGCGCTCAATCGCCATCAGCTGGCTAACGATGCTATTCACATCGAGACCCGAACCGACTCCTGGAGATTGAATTGTTGCCATTACGTCACCTTCTTATTCCAAATTAACACTAACTCAAGCAAATACCAGACCAAAACTAAGCTTTAGCTTCCAGCAATAAACCAGAAAACTCCTCAAGCGCTTGTGAAACAGCAAGCAGCTTCTCTGAGGGAATTTGCCTGATTAGCTCATCTGTAGAAGAATCAATCACTTTGATAACAGTTTTCCCACTCTCTTCATCGATACTAAAATGTAGCTTTCGTTGAATATTCTGGACATAGTCGTTTATCCGAGTAACCGCTTTTTCTATCTCTTTCGATGCTGCAGCCTCTTTCTTATCCTGCTCCGGCAAAGCAATGCCGCTTGCGGCAATTCTCGTCTCACTCTTTCCCACAACATCCACTGAGGAAACCGATTGAGGTGCATCCGGTTTTTTGACTGCAGTGTAAGCCTGAACCTGTTGGGGAAACTGTTTAGCCAATATAGGATTAGTCATAATAAACCTCCCATTTATGTTTGGAGCTGAGCAGCTTGAGATTTAAAGTCTCAAGCTGCCCTTCTATCAAACTAGCCCAACAGTGACAAAGCTGATTGAGGAAGCGTATTCGCTTGCGCAACAATCGAAACACCCGCCTGCTGCAGGATCTGCGCACGTGTTAACGAAGCTGTTTCTGCTGCAAAATCGGCATCCTGAATCCGGCTACGCGCAGCAGTCAAGTTTTCAGAATAGTTTTGCAGGTTAGAAATTACCGCCTCAAAACGGTTTTGAACCGCACCGAAGGTTGCACGTGTACTGTTAATAGTATCAATATCAGTCGTTAAAGCTGCTAGCTCAGCCGAAGCCGCTGCAGTTGTACTGACATTAATCGTACCGGTAGCAGTCAGGTTAGATGCATAAGAATTAAAGCTCGCACTTGCCAAATTTACCGTTGAAACAGAAATCTGGTTGTTAGCCGCACCGTCAGCGCCAACTTGAAAGTTGAGAGAACCTGTCGCGTTAATTAGATTTGTGCCGTTAAAAGCCGTTGTATCAACAATTCTTGATATCTCTTGAGTAAGCTGATCGACCTCTTTCTGCAGACCAGCAGCATTACCAACCGTGTCATTAGATGCCTGCACGGCAAGTTCACGAATACGCTGTAGGTTGTTTGCAATTTCGCCCAACGCACCTTCTGCTGTTTGGCCTAATGAAATGCCATCCGCTGAATTTCGAACCGCTTGGTTCAACCCTCGAATATCACGCGTCATCTGCTGTGCAACAAAAAGGCCCGCTGCATCATCTTTCGCGCTATTAATACGTAAACCTGAAGAAAGCCTCTGTAATGAAACACTCAGGTCATTTTGTGATTTTCCCAGATTTCTCTGAGCATTTAGTGAAGCTAGATTTGAATTTACAATAAGTGCCATGATATTTCTCCTGACATTAAGGTGCTGTTGCACCACTTTAAACTTGGCAGATATACCCGATCTAAGTTAGGTATTTACTGCCTCCGCTCAACTTAACGGCAGGAGATAGAAATTCTTTAACAAAAAAGGCCGAGGAACTCCCTCAGCCTTTTTTTGCACTGCTAAAATATTACCCTTGTAATAATGACAATGCTGACTGTGGAACAGTATTAGCCTGAGCAACAATCGAAACACCAGCCTGCTGTAGAATTTGCGCACGGGTTAATTTCGCAGTTTCTGCTGCAAAATCAGCATCTTCAATTCTGCTCCGTGCTGCAGTCAGGTTTTCAGCATAATTTTGAAGATTAGATATTACCGCCTCAAAGCGGTTCTGGACTGCGCCAAACGTTGCTCTAGCACTGTTAACGGTATCAATGTCGGTACTTAAGGCTGCCAATTCGGCTGATGCCGCAGCCGTTGTTGAAACATTAATCGTTCCAGTTGCCGTCAAATTTGTGGCATACGAGTTAAAACTCGCACTTGTTAAGTTAATTGTAGAAACTGAAACTCTATTATTTGCAGCCCCATCAGCCCCAACCTGAAAGCTAAGTGATCCAGTCGCACTAATCAAAGCAACACCGTTAAACTCTGTTGTCTGCACAATACGCGAGATCTCTTGAGTGAGTTGATCGACTTCAAGTTGTAGACCAGCTGCATTACCAACCGTATCATTTGAGGCTTGTATAGAGATTTCGCGAATCCGTTGAAGATTATTCGCAATTTCACCCAACGCACCTTCGGCTGTTTGCCCCAGCGAAATACCATCCGCTGAGTTTCTAACCGCCTGGTTAAGTCCACGAATATCTCTTGTCATCTGCTGGGCAACAAAAAGGCCAGCAGCATCATCTTTAGCACTGTTAACGCGCAACCCAGAAGAAAGTCGCTGTAGCGCCTGATTCAAGTCATTTTGAGATTTACTCAAGTTCCGCTGAGCATTCAACGAAGCCAGATTACTATTTACAATTAAGGCCATGATTTTCTCCTAATGGTTAAGTCGTGTTCAATACGGAATCTCTTCCGAAGATAACCTCACTTAGCCTTTAAGCTAAAGTCATGCCAAATTATTTATTCCTTTAATTTCAATTGATTAAAAACAACATCCAACCAGAAACTGACGTTAACTACTCTGCGTGGCAACAGATTGCCGCTCTGCATAATAGCAGGTTTAATTCATTTCTTAGTGAAGAATCATCCCGCTTGAACCAGATGGAGATAGCGCCTCTTTCCACTCATCCAGATAATCTTCCAGAATAAAGCCACCTAAAACCCATTGACGCATCTGATCACCCGCTTGCTGTAGAGAATCTGGTTCTTTCAGTGCTATCCGAATTGCTGTCAACCACTCGCCTTTATTGTTATTAACCTTCACAACCGGAGCCTCGTAACTTCTGTAAGGGTAAATATCAGTACAAATAACGGGCCAACCCAAAATACCGTACTCCAAAAGCCTTAAGTTGCTTTTTGATTCATTAAATGGGTGCTGCTCAAGTGGTGCAATCGCTAAATCCAAATTTAAGCTTGCCAATTTTGCAGGATATTCCTTGATTGAAACATAATCATGACTTTCTTTAACATAATCTTTTAACTCATCAGGACACATTCCCATAAATACCCAATCAATCTCTTCGGCTGTCTCTTTCACCACATCTACGATAATTTTTAAATCCCCTTGATGCTGCTGAGCCCCAGCCCATCCAACTCGAGGCTTTCCTCCCTGTTGGCGCAGGGAACGTAAATTGCACCACGGATCTCTTCTTAAACGGTTGGGAATAATGCGAATATCATCAATCATGCCACGACACAGCTCAGCCAAGGGCTCAGTTGTCACGATCAATCTATCGCAGTGAGACAACGCTCGCCTTATTCGAGGCTTAGCATCCTTAAGAGAGCGTTGTATATTTTTGTAGACCGAGCTGTCTTCGGGTACATCGGTTAATAAATCATCCAGCGTGAAAATTTTACTGGTGCCCGGTAAAAATTTTTCAACATCTTCAATCAGTTGCAGCGACAGATTCTGCAAAGAGGCATGAAATACAACACTATCTGGCTTCATCCTCGCAATTTCAGAGAAGGATGCAATATTCCTCACACTTTCATGAGAAAAACGGTATGGTTCACACTGTGCAGCACCCGCTTGGCTCAAGGCATTGAAAGGGTCTATAACACGGTAATCACCACTTCCACCCGGAAGCGGAAACCCCAAAATATGTAGCCTGTCATGAAAATTAACATCCCAATTACAGGGCATTTGATGCTCAATTCGATAGTCATTAAAAGCTAGGCTAAAGTTTCGATTATAAGCAGCGTCGCTCGAAATCTCTGGCAACCATTTTTTTAGCATATATGCCCGCTCACGCTCCGCTCTCACTACTTGGTCTGCATTTCTATAGCTATCACCTTCTGACAAACTAATGCTTCCATGATGCAACAATGTTGCGTAGGGCGTCCAAACCACAAGCTTCCCTGCGTTATTTGTTCTAATGCATAAATCAATGTCATTATAAAATACGGTCAGACTGTCCTCATTCATCCCTTCGAGCGATTGATACAGCTGTTTATTAATTAACAGACAGGCCCCTGTTACCGCAGAAAAATTCTGGTCAACCTGGGCTCGAGACATATACCCTTTTTCGCTAAAATGAAGTTCATTCAGATAGGGGTGATTCGCGACCGTATCCATCCCCAAGACAACACCTGCATGCTGTAACATACCGGTTTCAGGATAGACAAGCCTCGCCCCAACAATACCTACATCTTCACGTTGGGCATGACTCATCATCCGTTCCAGCCATTCGCTGTGCAATATTTCTGTATCATTATTCAGAAATAGTAAATATTCCCCATTCGCCTCTTCTGCTGCAAAATTACTAATCGCAGAATAATTAAAAGGGTGCGGATATTTAATCACACGAGCTTTTCCATCACTGCTCAATGGAAGCTCAGATAGGTATTTTAAAACATCTGGGTCAGAGCTTTGGTTATCGACAACAATCACTTCGAAGTTTGAATATCCAGTCTTACCAATTAATGACTCAATACAGGGGTGCAAAAACTCCAACTTATCTTTTGTCGGAATAATGACCGAAACCAAAGGTGCCGAAGAATGCTGATACTGAACACGAGCAGTCCCAGCCAACAAACCCTGTGAAACTAAAGCATCGCAACCCACACGAGCTAAATGATCTGTTACCACCTGCTGTAGAATAGCCTGATTGCGTTCGCTTTGAATCGGTTCAGGCAGATGCACCAACACATCACTGATATGCCCTATTCCAGATTGACCGGCTTGCTCGTATGCCGAAAGTGCCAATCCCATATTTTCAAAACCAGGATAAACACCCAATCCTCCTGCCTCACTCCAAAACTCCCGCTGGCATAGCACTAGGCCGATGTAATCAGATGAGCGAAGTAAATCTAAGTTAAAATCGGGCTTAAAACGAGGACTGTGTCGTTCTCCCTCTTCAGAAATCTGATCGTCATCACTATAAAGCAGCCGTAGCATTGAATCCTGATTTATATAATCACCAAACACCAATAGCATCTGAGGAGAAAATTGTGTTCCCGCAGGGATAAACATAACCCATTCTGCGGGACTATCAGCAACCATTTTATTAACAAACGAGTATGGCTCAGCTCCCAGAGGGAAACTAATCCACTCTAGAACATCCAAGGCCTCGAACATTGGATCTGGCGCATCACCATCTGCGATCACAGACAATTTCCAATTGCTATAAAGCTGCTGCGAAAGTGAGTCAATGGTATTTGCCAGCAAAGCCTCTTCGCCATCAAATAAAAACATAATAAAATGAAATTGCGGTTTGTTATCCCATATAGAAAGCCGTTCCGCATGAAGCTGAGCATCAATTTCCATCAAAGCATGATTATCAATCCAACGCTGGTAGTCTCGCTGCTCTTTCCAACTGCTAATTTTATCTTTTAGAACCAGTACGTCGTCATCGAGTTGATCCATAAAATGAGGACTTAAAAGCTGAAGAGCCCCTTGAACTAACTCAAGCCGCTCACCTGTTAGCGCTGACGCACCAACCTCTTTTTTCACCTGCTCAAACGCGTATCTTGCTGTATTCAAGATAAACATCTTTTTATCTTGTGCCGTAGAAATCCACTTCTCTCTTTTGTCGAGCATTGACCTTACGATAGAGCCCAGTGGTAATCCCGTTTGCTTTCGAGTTGCTAACGCCGCCTGATAGGGTTTTTTTCCATCACCGCCTGCTGCATTTTCTGCAAGATACTCTTCAACTGTAATCGGCGTTTTTCCCGCAGCTCGCGGGAAATCCCCCAAAGCACAATAAACCTCACCTAACAGTTCTTTTGCCTCCTGGCAGGAAGTCTCTTTTTCAAAAATATCGAGCAATAAAAAATAAACCGTACTGACTGAGAAATTGAAATTATCCAGATAAATAAGCTCTACGCTTTTTGCCGCTTTAGCTAATGCCAGTTTCTCATTGACAAACTCTTCATCAGGCAAGGCGGCTCCATTAATCTGAGCACTTCGTCGTTGAATCGTTCTCAGAACAGTAACAACTGTCTCGTAAGCACCCGCATAGGCATGCTTCCCACTTTCTCTCGCACTAAGATTCTTACCGTGAATCCGATACGCTGTAAGTTTCTCGGGTAACCGCGCAATTTCGTAGCGATCCAGTATTCGCAACCAATGATCAAAATCCTGAACGTAATCCAAGATAGGGTTGATATCCCCCATCTCTTCATGAATGCTCTTTATATGGGTTACAGATGGGGAGTTAATGAAATTACCTTCTAATAATTGCGTTCTCAGATCTGTAATCGGTTTAGAAAAAACCGTTTCACCCTCAATCACGGCGCCGTCAGAATCGATGACAACAACATCAGAACAGACAACGCCTACCCCAGGGTGCTCCAGAAAATAAGCCACCTGTTTTTCCAAACGTTGCGGGAGCATTTTGTCATCCGAACCAAGATTAGCAATATACTCACCCGTCGTGTTTTCGATACCAAGATTTGCGACATAACCCACTCCACGGTTTTCAGTTTCAGCAATTAGCCGGATCTTGTCTGGAAACTGTTCAACATACCGAGAAATAATTTCTACAGAACCATCTGTTGAGGCATCATCGACGACAACCAACTCCCAATTCTGATATGTCTGGGCAATTACCGATTCTATTGCCTCTCCGATGTATTTCTCGTAGTTATAGCTTGTAATAACAACACTTACTTTTGGCTGTCGTTGGTCTGTCATCTCTTGTCCTTAAATATTCTTATAACTACTAATCAGTGAAAGCATTTTTTCAATCTCGGCTCGATAACATGACAAAGCGTTTGGAAACAGGGGAAGGCTTAATACTTCACCTGACAACTTTTCCGTCAACGGCATTTTTGTATGTTTATACTGCGCCCTAAAAGCGCCAGACAGATGCGCTGGCACGGGATAGTGAATACTCGTTTCAATACCCTTTTCACTCAGTATCTGTTGGAGTTTTTCTCTATTCGATAGTCGGATTACAAACAGATGCCAAACCGGCAACAAGTCGCCGGCAACATCCGGAAGCGTAATCAATGGGTTATCTGCGAGCGTTGATTTATAAATCTCTGCCAGCTCATTACGTTGCCTGTTGTGATCATCTAGGTATCGAAGCTTAACTCTTAAAACGGCAGCCTGAATTTCATCAAGCCGTGAATTGACACCCGCAACATCATGTTGATATTTAGCGTTACTACCATAGTTTCTTAGTTTGACAAGCTTTTCAGCAATACCAGAATCATTCGTAACGACCGCTCCACCATCACCCATCGCTCCCAAGTTTTTACCCGGATAAAAACTAAATGCTGCGGCATCAGCAAGTGAACCGACTCTCTGTCCTCTATATAAAGCACCGTGAGCCTGCGCCGCATCTTCAATGACTTTCAGTCCATTTTTTTTAGCAACTACATTTATCGCCTGCATATCCGCAGGTTGTCCATATAGGTGAACAGCTATGATTGCTTTTGTCTGATCCGAAATTGATGCCTCTATCCGAGTTGGATCTATATTATATGTTGACGCCACGGGCTCAACAGGCACAGGCACTGCACCACACTGCTGAACGGCTAACCAGGTTGCGATAAAGGTATTGGCCGGAACAATAACTTCATCCCCGGGCCCTATTTCCATCGCTTTAAGGATCAATATAATTGCATCTAGCCCATTGCCAACACCAACGCAGTGTTTTGCATTGCAATAGGTGGCAAATTCGGATTCGAACATGGCCAGCTCATTTCCGAGCACAAACCAACCGCTGTCAACAACCCGTTTTATTGCATCTTGTATCGCTTTTTGATGCCCTTGGTTAGCAGCTTTCAAATCTAGAAATGGTAATTTCATTCTTAATTTATGGTCTGTAGATAATAATCTCTTCTACTTTCTATTTATAAGCCAACAGGGCTGATCATAATTTGCGATAAAGGCCAGCTTGTCTACACTGCAAGCACAACGCATTCCTTCTTTCTGCATAATTCCCCACTTTTTTATCTAGGCAGGGAATGGCTGTCCGGGCAGCTGAGTCGTACAATGAGCAAAGCTTAAGGTTTAGCTTTTTATCAAATACAGGATACATTCTGCGCGACAGGCAAAAATCACTACCCTTTCGCTTCAATACCGTTGAGACAACACTATCAGCAGGTAACATCTCATCGTAATACGCTGGGTGATGCGATTGAACTTCGCTTGAAAAGTTCTCCCCTGATATTGGCTCATCGCACGCTATATAAACAATATGGGCCTGACTGAAAGAGGCGTTTTTACAGACCTTATCAAAAGCATCTGGGTCAAAATAGGCTCGTCCCTTTTCTCGCACTAGCAGCTCGATCAAATCCACCTCAAAATTACCGACGACATGGCTGTCAAACTGACCATTAACATCAATCGACAGCTTCACATGAAAATCGCGACACAATGCTCTCAAAGACTCAGCCACAGAAACAGATAACCGAGTAACGCCATCTTGGTCGACAAAAATATCGATCCCACCAAGCGTTGAGTAGCTCTTTATGTACGAAATAGCCTCTAACCAACCTTCCTCGCTAAAATCAAAAAGCCCCCGAAAATCAAAAACAGCTCTATTTCTCAATAGCTGGAAAAACAGGTCAAAGTGTACGCCACGAATAAATTTGGCAGCTTCCAAAGCGCGGGTAACGTTTTTGCGCGCTTTATAACAGGCAACAATCATGTACCCATCCGATAATAAGAGCGGATTATCAATCGCCTGCTTTGAAGAAACAGATTCAAACGAACACCTGAGCCTACGAAGGATGTGGCTGTACTCCTGAGCAGTTACACCTTCGCCAATAATGTAAGTCTTTGGCGCATCAACTACTTTTCTTAGCCAAATCTCTTCGACAGGAGCAGAAAAAGGCAAAAACTCAGAGACGTATGACCTCTCGCCCATTTTCCCCCTCCTGCAGCTTAATATTTACATCAAAAAAACGGTGAACCCCAACATCCATGCATTTTGTGCAAAATGCAGACCTATCACGAATCGCGATAAACTCATCCAGCGGAGCATCCAGATAACGTCGGCTGCCAACAAATGGCGTTTGCATATTGCAGCAGTGCAGTACGCGCCCATCCCACGCAATTGTCGGAAAGGCTTGCATAATGTGACACGGTTTATCCTTACGCGCTTGGGCGAAACGAAGTTGATCGTTCAGGCCAAACACAAGATTTTGCTCCGCCTCCCTCATCACTTCAGGAATATTCTGACCTGACACCGCATGGCGAAACACCTGCCCCGGAAAGAGATGCGCCAGTATTGGGATTACTTGAAAACCAAGTTCCTTGGCAATTTTCTGTATTTCATCATAATCAGAGTCAAGATTATCTTTGTAGATGTGATACATAATGCGCAAACTGATATTGAGGTCGTGCTTTTTCTTTAGCTCCGAAATCCGCCTCAGCCCTTTCAGGTAGTTATCCCAAGTTCCTCCTGTCCGCCCTCGCTCATATCGTTCACCAATACCGGCACAAGGCGCAACAATTTGTTCTGGTTCCGCAAGCACAAACTCATCGAGATGTTTATGAGATTCCAAATTACTCGATACTTCGGTCGCAACGCCCATCTTATTTGCAATTTTTATAATTTCAGCAATATCCGAATTCGTCAAAGGTTCGCCCCAGGTATAGAGGGCGACAGAATTCAAAAAGGGAATCTCTGAGGTCAACTTTTCAAGCACTTTCCTGAATGTCTCTTTAGACATATGACCACGCCCTTTATTGGCGCCAGGCAGTCCCATATCACATGTTTTACACACCAAATTACACTTCCCGGCAATTTCTATGGTGGGAAAATAGGGACATAAATCCAGCGGCGTAAATAAGTTTGCACCTCGGACATACCCAGAGCCTATAGCCCGCTCTAGGCTCTTTTGTTTCCAGACACGATCCTTTGTCGCCACAATCAGCACCCTATTAGGGGTATCACTCGAATTGAAAAACGCATCAAGACCGAAGACAGGTAAGCCATCGATGTTCTTTTTATAGCGGGAATCAACAAACCCTCCAACCTGAAACCCAAGATGGCGTAACCGCTTGGCCAAACCCATTCCTTCAAGGTTCACAGATAGGATATAAATAACTTTTTCGCGAACCAAACCACGAAAATCTTCAAGTGCGACCGATGCTGTCTTTAATTTAGCGTCTGCTCTTAACAGGCTATTTTGCACAGGAACATTAGTATTCATTCATCGAACCTCTTAGAATCTCTTCGATCAAAATTGCGCTATATTGCGGGCAATGCTTTGCCAGTAAGCCAGACAGATCCGTCATTTCTTCCGCTATCTCAATCTGAACCGTATCGCCAAACAAATCACCAATAAACTCTCGAAGCGTATAGGGTTTATCACAACCAAAGCCAATGGCAAGGCTTACTATTGCCTGATCATATCGCGAAGGTGCCGCGCAATTTTTTTCAAATACCGCCGCCGCCAAAAAAGCCAAACTCAGCCCATGTGTAGTGTGCGTTACACTCGCCAATGCATGGGCTAACTCGTGGCACCGCCAACTTGCATCAACACCACGAGTAAGAATGCCAGAAGAGATCATGGCACCTACCCAGGCTAGCTTTTGATAATCCGCTACTTGCGGCTCGTGTGCAGTTTGAGCTAAATGTCCCAGAATTTTTAGATACGAAAGCGCCAACTCATCTACAACCAAAGAGTCAGGACGATCGACAACAAATTGATCCAAAACATGAACGACAGCATCGAACAGGCCAAAGCGATATTCCAATGGTGTCAGGTTTTCAAAAAACAGTGGATCATGAATACAAAACTCTGGATAGGTAAATAGAGAAAACAGACTGGTTTTCCAACCGTTCTCATCACCCAATATAAATGCATTGTTCGATTCCGAGCCCGAACCTGGCCGTGTCGCAATAACACCAATCCGCAGCGAATCCTTCCAAGAGAAGTGGTCCGTCGAGAACAGTTCTGTTCCTGTAAAATCATTCCCTGAATAGACCGCTAACGCCTTGGTAAAATCTAGCACTCGACCACCGCCAACACCCAATAGAAAGGGGACTCGCCCAACAAGCTGGCTAGCTACTTTAGAAACCTCTTCCAACGAGGGGTCACCCTGAGGGATTTTTAAAAAACTAACTTTCTTTCCCGAAAGCACATTCTCTAAACGGCTCACTAACCCCTCGTAGCGCACAAGTGAGTCACCATGAACCACAACAACATCCTCAACACCCAGCAACTCGCGATGCATCTGTTCAAGGGCACCAATGCCATTTAGGATTTTTGTCGGATTATAGCTGTAGAACATTCGGTAGCGTCTCTACAAAAAGTGAACTTAAAGGGCATACAGTCATTCTTTACTGCCCTTAACACTCTTAACACCCGCAACAAACTCACCATAGTCTCTATAGTAATCCGCTTCATCATAGAAACTAGAAGCCAAGACCATACAGACTGCACCAGATGAAAAGTTATCCAAGTATCGCCACATCATTGGTGCCACATACAGCCCATTAAAAGAACGATTGAGATGAAAACGCCTTTTGCGATCACCATCGTCAAGCACCACGTCGAAACTGCCAGACATTGCAACAATAAACTGGTGAAGAGAACGATGAGCATGCGCCCCTCTATCAGCTCCTCCCGGAACATCGTACAAATAATAGACTCGCTGAATATCGAAAGGAATATGTCTGGAATTTTCGATAAACGTTAAATTTCCTCGTGGGTCATGAATCTTCGGCAATTCAATTATTTCACAGTCACTCAATGCCATTTCTATTCCTCAAACTGGTTTTTTTTAAAAGCACACCACTTAGAGATAAACTATAGCAAATACTGTTCCAGATAAGCCTTCTGTTTAAACAAAGACAGTAGATAAGCCCATTTTGCAGCTATGAACACTTCAGCAGTCACGCTAAAACGTCAAACAATTGTCACTACATTGAGAATGTTCGCCAGAAAACAATATGCTAGAGTGAAACAACTTCTCCTTTGAACACAATAAAACCTGCACCAATATTGATGACAAAGAAAAACAAGGTAAAAAATGTTCTATTAGTTGGCAGCAGCTTCAGTGCTGTACCCATTCTTTCTAGGTTGCAAAAAAGAAAACTCAACGTTGCAATCTGTGGTGGCATTAAACAGGATCCTTGCCACAAATTAGCCAAATCCTCTTTTTATGTTGACTACTCCGATAAAGAAACCCTATTTGAGCTCGTTAGTAGCGAGGATTTTGACAGCATTGTCCCCAGCTGCAACGATTTCTCCTATCTTTCCTGCGCCTGGGTCGCAGAACAGATAGGCTTCGCTGGTTATGACACTTACGAAACAACACTAATCCTTCACACAAAAGATGCCTTTAGAACATTCACTGAAAAGAATGGTTTTCCCGTTCCAAAATCTCAACAACTTGCAAAAATCTCGGCCATAAATAAAACCGGCATTACATTCCCTGCACTGCTTAAACCGGTAGATAGCTTTAGCGGACGTGGTGTTACTAAAGTCGCGAATGTGGACGAACTGGACGATGCTGTTCAAGCAGCCTTTTCAAGCTCAAGGTCCCAAAAAGCAGTTATTGAAGAGTTCGTTGAAGGCTCACTTCATAGCCATTCTGCTTTTATTCGGGATGGCCAATTCACTTTCGAAACATTCGCTGATGAGTTCTGCACTGTTTATCCGTATCAAGTGAACTGCTCCAATATTCCCACCACCCTATCTAAAAAATTACAGCTATCCGTTCAAGAGTGTATGCTCGAACTCGCCAGAAAACTAAGCCTGACCGATGGCCTTCTTCATACGCAGTTTATGACTGACGGAAATGATTTCTGGCTAATCGAGTGCATGCGCCGTGCTCCTGGCGATCTGTATGGAAAGATGGTTGAGCTTTCAACAGGTGCTGACTATACCGATCTTTTCGTCCAGCCGTTCTTAAACGAGAAGCTCCCTACTATCGTGGCTTCACCCTTAAATAAGTATTACGCACGACATACCATTTCTGTCTCCAAACAACAGGTTTTCCGCTCTTTTTCTCATCAAATACCATCTTCTGATGTAGAAATCGTGCCACTAAAAAATAGCGGCGAGATCTTAGGGATTGCCCCTTACGATAAGCTTGGCATCTTATTTGCTAGATTTCCCGACATGGAAACAGTTAGCCATCACACAGCCCAGTTGGCTAAGCGAATAAGAATTGTATAAAAAGGTATTCAGAGACGAATGAATGGCTCTACTAAAAAGATGGATGTAATAAAACTCGCCTTTCTAGGTGGAGGCATTAACTCTGCTGTTGGAACAGTTCACAGAATAGCGCTAGAAATGGACAAAAGGTTTGAGCTGGTTGCAGGGTGCTTTAGCCGTGATCATCAAATCAACGAGCTGACCGCAAACGAATATAGCATCAACCATGAACGACTATACCCTGATTTGCAGTCATTGCTGACTAATGAAACTGGAAAAATTGATGCGATTGTCATCTTGACACCCACTCCCCAGCACAAAAATGATGTGATTGCCTGCCTCGAATCTAGGATTCCCGTAATCTGCGAAAAAGCACTTGCAACCTCTGTTAATGAGTCCATAGATATTCAAAAAGCCCTCGACAAAACAGAGGGCTTTCTTGCAGTAACCTACAACTATACCGGTTACCCGATGATCAGGGAATTGAAAGAGATTATTCAAAAAGGGAAGCTGGGGAAAATCGAACAGATTCAGATAGAAATGCCGCAAGAAGGTTTTGCTCGACTTAATAAAGAAGGCAAGCCCCAAAGACCACAATCATGGCGCCTTTGCGATAAATCTTTGCCAACAATTTCTCTTGACCTAGGCGTTCATTTACATCACCTCATTCATTATCTGACAAGCGAAAAAGCGCTTGAAGTTGTCGCACAACAAAACAGGTTCGGCGCATTCCGGCAGGTCGTTGATAATGTCAGCTGTATTGCCAATTACACAAATGACCTTGTCTGTAATATCTGGTTCAGTAAGTCAGCCCTTGGCCACCGAAACGGGCTAAAGGTACGAATCTATGGCGACAAAGGTGCTGCAGAGTGGTACCAATTAAACCCAGAAGAGCTGATTTACCATAACAACCAAGGAAAAAAAGAGATTATCGATCGCGCCTATATCGATGTTAATGTTGCTTCTCAAGAAAGGTATAACCGATTCAAAGCGGGCCACCCATCTGGATTTATAGAAGCCTTTGCAAACCACTACTCCGATATTGCCGACGACCTAGAATCGTTTTTGGCATCAGGAAAACAACCAAGCACTTGCCATGTATTTGGAATAAAAGAGGCATCTGAAGGTTTATCCTTGCTAGAAGCAATAGCCCAATCATCAGAACAAAAACAATGGATAAGTCTCACTTAATCCTGCCAAGTTTAACGATCAGTAATGTCGACGATAACAGCCTTTTTGCTCGGGAATTTTGCAAAGAATTTGTTTTATCAGACCAAAAACCTAAATTTTTATTTGGGCGTAATATTTACGCCGCTAAGATTCTAGAATCCGTCAATATTTCTGGATTTATCGATGATTTCTCCAAAGAAACTGTGTTTCTTGGCAAGCCAATTGTAAAGCTTGAGAGCATTCCAAAAGATTCACTTGTTCTAATTTTATCGGGTGGAAGTCCTCTTTCAGCCAGAGCTCGAGTTGATGAATTAAAATTAAGGTCTTTAGACTATTTTTCCTTCTTAGAATACGCCGATATACCGCTAGAAAAAATTCTATTTGACGGAGATTTTAAACAGGCATTTTCAAAAAACAGACTGAAATTTGAATGGGCACACAGCCTGTTATCTGACGAGATTTCATCACAACAATTCAAGAAATTAATCAATTTTAGGTTCTCAAAGAACCTAAATTACATGAAGGGCTTGAAAACCAGAGAGGATGAACAATATTTTGAAGACTTTTTATCTCTAGAACCAGAGGGCGAATCATTTGTTGATATAGGCGGTTATGATGGATTCACTAGCCGAGAATTTATCAAGCTCTGCCCCGGGTATCGCCACATCCATTTTTTCGAACCTGAAGAGAGAAACCTGCTAGAGGCCAAAAGAAGCTTACAACCATTCAAAAAGATTCACTTTTATCCTTTAGGCCTGTCTGACAAAAAAGGAACAGTTAAGTTTTCTGCCCACGGATCTGGATCAAAAATAAACAATACTGGAGAAATAACTATCAAGACCGACTCGCTTGATAATATCCTAGACGAAAGAGTCTCATTCATAAAAATGGATATTGAGGGTGCCGAAAAGCTTGCCATAAAGGGGGCCACTCAAACAATTAAGCAATATCACCCGAAACTGGCCATCTCGGTGTACCATAACCCCAATGATTTCTGGAAAATTCCTGAGCAGATTTTATCTATCAGAAGTGACTACAAATTATATTTCAGACATTACACGGAAAGTATGTACGAATCCGTCATGTTCTTCATACCCTCTGCCAAATAGGCATCTTTCAGTAAAACTAAATCCCTACAGAAAATTAAACAGCGACAACCCCTGCACCTTAACATAAGCCTGTTGAGCTGCCTGTAAAGCAACAGATTCTAAATTAAATCGGCCTGTCGCTTCTGCATAATCAAGATCCTCTACCGCCGATTTAGCCGTTTGTGCGTCAAGAATAAAATCGGCATTCACCTCTTGCTGTCTTTCAAGCGCATTGAGTCGAGCCCCAACAACGGCCCTTGCCTCAAGCACATCACTTAGAACCTGATGAATCTCATCAATTGCGGCTGCATCTGGAACGTTTGTGCTCATATCGCTAGCAAAGTCATACAACACTTCAAATGCACTAGCCCCCCCGCCAACCGTTCCAAATACCGATTCACCGGGGTCGCTGTCAGCTATCCGGCGAGTTTCGCTGATCTGAATCGTTCTTTGCCCTGTATCACCGTTGTAAGTAAAACCACCCGTGTTTTCATTACCAGAAAAAGGGAGCGAATTAACGATGTCTCCGCCAAACAGGTACTCCCCATTGGAATTCTTCTTATTCGCAAGGCTTAGTAACTCACCTAAAAGCTGTCTTGCTTCCGCCTCTATGCCACGACGGGTTTCCGCAGATTGCGTATCATTAACACCTTGCACAGCTAACTCGCTTGTTCGCTGAAGAAGGTCGGTAACACTCGATAGTGTTGCCTCTTCTAGCGAGAGGCGAGAGCGAACCACATCAATATTTTCTTGGTACTGCCTGTTTGTTTCGAGCGATTCCTGAATATCGAGTAACCGTGTCTGGCCTGCTGGATCATCCGAAGGTGTTAGAATCCGCTTTCCTGTCGCCAGTTGCAATTGGGTTTTTGACAATTTCGATTGCTGCTCAAGAATTGAATTAATCCCTAACTGGCTCGCTAATGAGGTTGATATCCGCATAATAGTTACCTATCTAAAGGAGCCAATGAGCGTATCAAACAGCGTATTGGTTACAGAAATAACTTGGGCTGATGCTTGATACGCTTGCTGAAATTTCAACAAATTTGCCGCCTCTTCATCCAAGTTAACGCCAGAAAGAGAATCTCGTGCCGAAATAGAGTGGTCCAGCAGCCCCTTCTGTGCCGCCTGATTCACGCCTGCAGCATGGGTTTTAGATCCTACATCCGCAACGATTCGGCCGTAGGCATCGTGAAAGCTGGCTGTTCCCGCCAGCATGGTATTTGCTGTCTGCAAATCCGTTAGCGCTAATGCATTTGTGTTGTTACCCACTGCACCACCCGCCGTATTTACGCCAGACGCTGCAATCTCTGCGGGATCGGTTATCAGCACCCCCATCGATCTGGCATACCCAGCTGTAGAGGCCGGAGGAACAGCCGCAGGCACGGTGAATAAATCTCCTCCAGCGGTCCCATTTAAATCCCAACCCAAGGCATGCTGAGTATTAAAGTCATTTGCCAGTTGAGCTGCGATATCATCAAGTGCCGCAACAGCAGGCGTTAAGATTTCATTTCGGAAACGCGCCGTACCGCCCAGCTCTCCACCGGTAATATTTTGCGAAATATTAACAAGCCCCGAGCCACCGATTGAGAACATTACATCAAGTTGCGTTGGATCTGCCGCATTAGGTTGAGTTGATAGCTGACCTGCAGTTGTCGCCATAACCAACGTTTGACCGTTACCAATAAAAACGTTGAGCGCACCATCCTGTTGTGGAACGGTTGATACATCAATTTTTTCTGAAAGCTGCGTAATCAAGTGATCACGCTGATCCAAAAGATCATTCGGTGCACTACCGCCCGATGATCCATATGCAATAACGATTTTTTTATTCAGCTCCGCAATTGAAGTGGCAAGGTTATTAATGTCTGAAACCGAACCCTCTGTTGCCCGATTAACTTGAGTTTGCAGCTCCGTAAAACGGGAGCTTAGTGCATTGAACCGGTCAGTGAGAATATTGGCTTCGCTTAACATCACCTGCCGTGCAGGAATTGATGTTGGGTCATCTGCAACCTCTTGAACCGAGTTGAAAAAGTCCTGTAAAGCCCCTGACATGCCGGTATTTTCATTCGCAATAAAGTTATCCACCTGCGAGGCTAGCTGGTAATAACCATCCAACTCTGAATACGAAGAGCTACTGCTCCGCACCTGCTGGGTCAGAAAACTATCATAAGAGCGATTGATCGCAGTAACGTCGACCCCTTTACCTATAAATCCTGCTCCGGTCGCCTGAGGTGTACGCACACCTAGCTCCACCCCTTGGCGAGAGTAACCTTCCGTATTAACGTTAGCGATATTATGGCCGGTCGTGGTCAGCGACCGTTGAAAAGCCAATAATCCTGACGTTGCAACACCTAATATTCCACTTGCCATGATCTTGTCCTATCTACCCTTGCCGTAATCGGCCAGATTCTCTCTGTTATAAATGGCAACAATCTTCTCTGCATATTTGGGGTCGGTTGCGTAGCCGGCCTGTTGTAATGCCTGTGCATAGAGTTCTGGGTTGGCGCTATTTGATAACGCTTCTGAATAGCGCGGTTGATCAGCCAGGAATTTCATATAGTCTTCAAATGAGTCGGTGTAACTCTTATATGAGCGAAATTCTGCCTGTTCTCTAACCGCTAAACCCTCTCTGTACTCAAGTGTGCTAACTTGAGTTTTTTCACCTGACCAGCGTTGATCGGCTTTAATTCCAAATAAATTGTGGCTACTGCTGCCATCTCTGTTTTGAATAATTGATTGTCCCCAACCAGTTTCCAATGCCGCTTGAGCCAGCAATAAACCGGGATTAACACCCAGCTTTTTACCGGCTGCTTCGGCATGTGGTTTTAACTGCTCTATAAAAGATTCTTTTCCCGTTATTGGCTGGCTTTTAGAAACAGCTTCTGGCTGATCAATTTGCTTGGCGACAATTTGGCTCACTTCTCGATAGATTTTATAAACCTGCGTTCCTCGGTAATCTTCCAGTGATTTACCAATCACTTTGCTCTCTTCTCCTGATTGCCCACCCAGCTGCCGAACAATCATATCGGAAAGCCCCAAACCTGTGCCTGATGAGAGATGAACACTGAGTTGCTTATCGTGCATATCCCGATAAAAATCACTCTGTTTGCTATCCAAAATACCTTCACCCAAACTCGCCTGACGCATACTTTTTAGCATCATTTGAGTGAAAATCGCCTCAAATTGATTTGCAACCTCTCGCAATACTTCTGGTGATTTCCCTTTGGACTGCATGCGTAAATCAGCCAGTCCTTGAAAATCGGTGTAATTGCTTGGATTAGATGCCTGCATCACTTTTCGCCTTTTAGATCACAATCAACTCAGCGCGCAGTGCACCGGCACTTTTTAGCGCTTCCAGTATTGCAACCAAATCACCCGGTGCCGCGCCCACCTGATTAACTGCACGGACGATCTCATTTAATGAAACCCCAGGATTAAAGACAAACATGCGACTATCACCCTCATCCACTTCAACAGTTGAATTTGGCGTCGTTACAGTCTCTCCACCAGAAAATGCACCTGGCTGACTCACTTGCTGATCTTCACTAATCGTTACCGTTAGGCTTCCATGTGAAACGGCAGCGGGTCTTACACGCACTTGGCTGTTGATAACCACTGTTCCAGTACGTGAATTAACAATGATTCTAGCCGGTGCTTTAGCTGGCTCAAACGTGAGATTTTCTATCAATGAAGCAAAAGAGACCCGTTGCGAATGATCGCGCGGCGCATTGATCTTGACCGAAGCTCCATCAATTGGACGTGCGGTACTTGGACCTATAGCATGATTAATCGCCATAGCTAGCCGGTTAGCTGTTGTAAAGTCTGCTGTATGTAAATTCAAAGTCAGCGTACTGCTATCACCAAAAGGAGTATTAACAGATTTCTCAATCATTCCGCCTCCAGGTATCCGGCCTGCGCTGGGAATGTTAACTGTAATGCTTGAGCCATCTTCACCTGAGGCGGTCAGCCCTCCGACGACAAGGTTACCTTGTGCTAGAGCATAAACTTGCCCATTTGCTGCTTTTAGGGGAGTCATCAATAAGCTGCCACCTCGCAAGCTCTTTGCATCCCCAATTGATGAAACGGTTACATCAATTTTCTGGCCAGGTTTTGCAAAGGCCGGCAGTTCTGCATGGACAGTAACCGCCGCAATATTCTTAGATTTAGGGTCGACACCCGGTGGCAATGTAATACCTAAACGAGCAAGCATGCTCCGCAGGCTCTGACCACTAAACTTAGTTTTATCGCCTGTTTTGTTGAGCCCAACAACCAATCCATAACCCACCAGCATATTGCCACGCACACCAGCAACCGACGCAACATCTTTAACCCGTTCCGCCATTGCCGGCTGTATAACCAGCAAGAGGCATAAACTTGCCGCTTTGAGAATTAGTTTCTGGTCTAGCATGATTTTAGCTCCTCAAAACGGGAAGAATGGGCTGTTGAAGAAGCGAGCCAACCATCCCATCCGGCTAGCATCAGCTAATGCGCCTTGGCCTGTGTACATAATCGTTGCATCAGCCACCTTGTTTGATGAAATCGTGTTATTCGCATCGATATCTACAGGTCGCACAATCCCAGATAGCCGGATAAATTCGTCACCATCATTTAAAGTTACCCGCTTCTCTCCGCGAACCATCAAATTACCATTGGGCAGGACCTCAACAACCGTCACTGTAATATTCCCAGTCAGTTCATTACTCTGATTTGTCTCACCTTCACCATTAAAAATATTGGCAGAAGTGAGGTTACTGTTAAGTTCATACCCCAGAATCTCTCGATTACTCTTACCTAAAATTGTTGGAACTGAGATAGAGGTCGTATTGTTTTTGTTGATCTGGTTATCTGCATCTTTCTTGGCATCGGTTCTTTCATTCAACGTGATTGTGAGAATGTCACCAACTCGCCGTGCTGTTTGATCTTCAAAAAGACGAACATCATAGCCAGATTGATAAAGAGAGCCATTATTCTGTCGTGGTGGCTGAAGTTCCGCTGGGCGAACCGGTGCAAACGCTGGATCACGCTTTGGCACCGTTTCGCACGCAGTCAGTAGAACCAACGGAAGTAGCAGAATAATTTTTTTCATCATCAGCGACCTAATCAGAGATTCTGAGAGGCGTATTGCAACATCTGATCAGTTGTTGAAATCGCTTTGGAGTTCATCTCGTAAGCACGCTGGGTTTCAATCATGTTGACTAACTCTTCAACAACATTGACATTTGAAGCCTCAAGCGCACTTTGCTGAAGTGCGCCAATTCCATCTTCTCCTGGCGTCCCTATCAGTGGCGCACCACTTGAAACAGACTCTCTGTAGAGGTTTTCCCCAATGGGCTCAAGCCCAGTAGGGTTAATAAAGTCGGCAAGCTGTACATTTCCAACTTGGGTTGGCGCTGGATTACCTGGCTGAAGAACAGAAACGATTCCATCAACACCGATGGTTACGCTTAATGCATCATTTGGGATAGTAATTGCAGGTTCAAGCGTATAACCACCCGAGGTGACCATTTGACCTGTATCGTCAATTTTAAATGTGCCATCACGGCTATAATTGATATCACCATTCGGCATCAGTATTTGAAAATACCCTCGCCCACCAATCGCCATATCAAGCGCATTCCCTGTTTGAGTGATATTGCCTTGTGTATGTAGTTTCTCGGTTGCAACAACACGAACACCCGTTCCAAGCTGTAGCCCGGATGGCAAAATAGTGTTTTGTGTAGATTGTGCACCCACCTGACGAATATTTTGATAGAGCAAATCTTCAAAAATAGGGCGCTCTTTTTTAAATCCCGTTGTATTAACATTGGCTAGGTTATTGGAAATAACCGACATACGCGTTTGTTGCGCATCCAACCCTGTTTTTGAAACCCATAAAGAAGGTGTTGTCATATTCCTCTCCTTATCCTTACCTGTTTACCATTTAATTGACGCTTTAGTTACCTATAAGCAAAAAGCAGGCCAGCGTTAGAGTTGCATCAGTTTCGAGCTTGCCGCTTCATTTTCATCCACGGTTTTCATCATTTTGACCTGCATTTCAAACTGACGAGCCAGCTCAATCATATTGACCATAGAGGCGACAGCATTTACGTTACTGCCCTCAATTGCACCGGTTATTAAACCGACTTCTGTACTTGCTTGCGCGATGCCACCATCTTTTATTTGAACCAAGCCATCTTCTCTTTTCTCAAGCTGGCTCAAAGGGGGCTTAACGAGCTTAATCTGATCTAGAACGGCTAGCGTGTTGGCCTTATCACCTAAAGGAATAATGCTGATCGTGCCATCGGCTCCAATATCAAGCTTTTGGGCTGGGGGAATCGCAATAGGACCACCTCCCCCAATAACCGGCAGGCCAGCTCCTGTTTCCAAGATACCTTCCGGTGTTAAACGAAGATCACCGGCTCTCGTATAGGCTTCACTACCATCTTTTGCCTGAACAGCAATCCAGCCCTCCCCATTAACCGCCACATCAAGATCTCTGCCTGTTGTCTGAACAGAGCCTTGCTCAAAATTAACCCCAGGCTGCTCATGCATTGCATAAACACGTGTTGGATAGCCTTGCCCATAAACCGGCATGCTGCGAAATTGCGCAAGATCTTCACGAAAACCAGTGGTACTGGCATTGGCCAGATTGTGGCTATTCGATGCCTGTGCCTGTAGCGTCTGCTTGGCACCACTCATTGCTATATATAGGCTACGATCCATGGGTTAGCTCCTATCTAATATTGATAATCGCTTGAGTGATAGTGTCTTCTGTCGTGATTGTCTTAGCATTCGCTTGGAAGTTACGCTGCGCAACAATCAAGTTAACGAGCTGCTCAGCAACATCAACATTCGAGCCCTCTAAGGCACCCGATTGAAGCGCACCAAAATCCGAACTGCCTGCTGAACCCAGAGATGCTGTGCCCGATGCAAAACTCTCCGCCCAGTTGGTCCCTCCTAGCTTGGAAAGACCTTGATTGTTAGGGAATTTTGCCAAAGCAACCTGCCCCAGAGCCTGGGACTGGCCATTTGTGAAGCTGGCAAACACGACCCCCTCTTCACTAATATTTACCCCATTCAATCGTCCTGAAGCGAAACCATTTTGGATTAAATTGTTAACGCCAAATGGGCTGCCAAATTGAGTGGCTGTAGAAATGTCGGATGTAAAAGATAAGGCAGCCGCACCCGTACCTAGTGTTGCAGCTGGGATATTGTATGTTACCCCCCCTGTTGGAGCGGTTAATATTCCACTACTGCTAAACGTAAGCGTGTCTGTTGAAATTGCTGTTGCTCCACCGTTTAAGTGGAGCGCCATATCCCAGCTATTATTTGCAGTTTTCTGAAAGTACATACTCGCTGTATGTGTGTTACCTAATGAGTCATACACCACCATCGAGGTAGAGTGATGAAAGGTTGCTGGGTCAGTGGGATCAATCGTTGTCGCCGCTAACGCTGTTTGAGTAGCATCAACATTAACGTTAACCGTAGCTGACGAGGTAGATCGTGGCGCTGCGTCCGCTGTATTCAACTGCAAATCCGCCAGTGTTCCAGTGTTAAACGTTGTTGATGTGGCCGTTACGGTTGCCGGAAACACCTGAAGCCTTTGGCTTTGGTTATTAACAACATAGCCCTCCCTATCCACTTTGAATGCTCCTGCCCTCGTATAAACCTGAGAACCATTGTCACTCAAAGTGAAAAAACCTTCTCCGTTGATCGCTAAATCAAGGTTGTTATTGGTGAAATCGACATTACCCTGCGTAAACTGTTGAGCTACGTTACTCACCTCCGACCCGCTTCCTGGTGTAGTCGCTCCGACACCTTGAAAAGAGCTTGCGTAAACATCAGCAAATTCTGCTCGCGATTGTTTAAAGCCATTAGTATTTGCATTAGCAATGTTATTACCAGTTACATCAAGTTCGGTTTGAGCCGAGTTTAGCCCGCTTAGTGCTGTTCTGAATGACATAATCTACCCCTCTTAAAATTCCAATATCTGTTTAGAGAATCTGCTGTACATCACTGAATTGATAAGAACCCAATCCAGCCAAATTAAGTATCAACCCTTGTGAACCGCCTAAAGTGACACTATCCACATCAGCTCGAACTTGTGTTGCCAGAGCTTTGCTTTCTCCATCAATCGTTGCCTCTGCTGTAACCTGATAAACATCTGGATTAGCATAGGTACCATCCTCCAAAAGCCCGTCCCAACTAAAAGAAACTTGCCCCGCTTGCTGCGCATCCAAATCTATCCGACGAATGAATGTTCCATTACTATCGGTTATGGTGACCGACAGATTCGATGTAGAGGCAGGCAAACTAATTTCACCCTGAACCATCCCGCCTGCAGCTAGAACAGCGGCATCTGCGGGCACAACAACAGTTCTCCCAACCAAGTTAGCTGCTTGCAGCCCTTGATCAGAGCTAATTGATGATGACAAACCATCGAAAGAGCTATTCAATTCATCAATACCCGATACTGTTCCAAATTGCGCAATCTGGCTCAAAAACTCACCATTTTCCATCGGATTCAATGGATCTTGATTTTTTAACTGAGTAACCATTAGCTCCAAAAATGCCTCTTGGCCTAGCTCGTCCTTAGCAGTAACTGTTTGCTGCGGCGCGGTTAATCCCAGATTTTGTACTGCACTGTAATCAAAGCTCATCGCTCACCCTCCTCTATTCACCCAGACGCAAGGTCTGTAACATTAATTGTTTTGCGGTATTCGCCACCTCAACATTGTTCTGATAAGAGCGTGAGGCCGACATCATATTGGCCATCTCTTCAACAACATTGACGTTAGGCTTAAATATGTAGCCCTCTTCATTTGCCATCGGGTGGTTAGGGGCATGCTCCATACGAAGCGGCGATTTGTCCTCGACAACACCCAATACTTTGACACCAGATGAACCCGTATTCTGTTGCATCGCATTTTGAAGTTGTGCCGCAAAAATCGGCTGCCTAGCCCTATAAGTCTCACCTGTACTGCTACTCACACTATCAGCGTTAGCCATATTGCTCGCGACAAGGTTAAGACGGAGTGTTTGGGCGCTCATCCCAGAGCCTGCAATATCGAAAATCTTAAACATTGACATAATTATTCTCCTCGAATTGCTGAGCGAAGGCCGGTGATTTTTCCAGTCACAAACTGCAGATTAGCCTGATATTGAAGCGCATTTTCTGAGAATTTGGCCTGCTCAACCTGAGAGTCAACCGTATTACCATCGAGCGAAGGTTGCAGTGGAATGCGATACATCAACCGCTCACCCATCACACTCTGGTTTGTCGAAATATGGCTGGAGTGAGTGACCTTAAGTGAGGTCGATTGTGGCGAGACTCGACTGAGTGCTGTTTTAAAATCGATATCCTGAGCCTTGTAGCCTGGTGTATCTGCATTGGCAAGGTTTGCAGCCAGTACCTCAGTGCGCCTAGCCCGAAGAGAAAGTGCTTGCGGGTGAATTCCTAGTGCTTTATCAAAATTAATCGGCATATCTATCTGACCGTTCATGTTTAGTTACACAGGAACAAGCAGAAGTTATGCCAAATGATTTAATTCAATATAATCAAATAGATAGAAATAAAGGTGACACCTAAACAGCGACTGCGGCAATTTCTCGCCACCGTATACCAAGCAATTTTAAGTGAGAAAATTAACGGCTCTGAGGAAGAAATAGGCGGCTACCCTAAATCTAACATTCCCCACAAAAGAGGTTGTCGCAAAAGGTATTTAAACTCTGTTGGGCACGCTACGCTTTGCCA
>DEIG01000002.1:0-32850 GCA_002352345.1 Methylococcaceae bacterium UBA2780 | reverse complement strand
GCAAAGCGTAGCGTGCCCAACAAAACCTACAAACAATAAAATAATGTTTGCTAGGTGGAATAAGTGAATATCAGGTGGGTCATTGCCACTCAGCGGCCCTTTTGCGACAACCTCAAAATGAGGGGGACAGGAGACTACAGCCGAAATATAAGCTATACAAAACCGGCGGAACTATTCATTGAGTAGTCAGCATTCAGGGTAATTTGAGCAGTTACAAACGGGTCAACTTTTAAGCTGGTAGTACCGCCCACCGACCTCACGAACAGGCTCTAGCAAATCAAATTCCACTGGTAACGACTCCGTGCTACTCAGAAATAAAACCCCACCAGGATTCAGCGCTTTAACCATTCGTTCAAGAATATTTCGTTTCGTCTCATCAGGAAAGTAGATCAACACGTTCCGAATAAAGATCACATCAAAGCGGCCTAGACTATCAAACCTATCTAATAGGTTAAATGTTTGAAAGCGAACACGCGATTTTACGGTGTTATTTAGGGTCCAATCATCACGATATTGCTTAAAATACTGGCCCTTAAACTCTTCAGACACACCTCGTGAAAGGCTCATATTGCTGTAGATAGCCGACCGAGCATCGGCAACAATTTTTTCTGAAATATCCGTTGCCAAGATTTGTAAGTTTTGCTGCCCTGCCGAGCCCGCTTCACGCAGGTACTCATCAAAGTAGAGGCTAATTGAATAAGGTTCTTGACCAGAAGAGCACGCCGCAGACCAAACCTTAATTGATCTTCCTTTTTCAGGAAATATTCTCTTCTTCAGAATTTCAAAGTGGCCCTTATCCCGAAACCAAAAGGTCTCGTTGGTTGTCATCACATCTAAAACAGCTGCTTTTAACATTGAAGAGGCGGATCCTTTTTGCAAAGCAAGAATCAAATCTGATAGCGAGCTGTATTCACTACCACGAAGGAGCGTGGATAGCCTATTTTTAACTAAATATTGTTTGCTATCCCCCAGCAAAATACCTGATGAGCTTTTCAAATAAGAGATAAACACCCTGTACATATCCGGTGTTAAATCCAGATTTTTTTTATTCTGACTCTCTTTGCGCTCTAGCACTGACATTTGAATTTTCTCAATCTATCTAACTTCGCTATCTTCTAAATAAATCTGTTGAACATTCTCAACCGGAATGATTTTGCCTCTTACAGACTCTAAGGCTGCTAGATTGTAACCCGAAAAGTTCACTCAGAAGTAAATTCTCTTTTAACTGTACGCCTATACATGAGCATGGATGAATTTCTTGGCATTGTTAGTGCTTGTTAAATTTGTAACCACCTATTGAAGAGAAAGTTTTCCCATACAGCCAGCCCATGTTAAGAAATATTCAACTGCTATTTATCCTACTATTCCCTATTTCATGGGCAGTACAGGCTGGTTCTTATGAATCTCACGCAGAAATTCACACCGCTATTAGCAGCTTTCTTGCGTCAAAAAGCCGTCAATTATCGGATGATACGGTAATTGACGTGCAACAGATCGATCGCCGATTACGGTTAGCAAAATGTGAGATGCCTCTTAAAATCTCCCTTTTGCCTGGCAGCCGCCCTATTGGCCGTATTTCCGTTGGTGTCCGTTGTGAGGGCAGCAGGCAACCCTGGAACATTTACGCTTCTGCCTATATCAAAACTTTTGCAAATATTGTTGTTTTAAATAAATCACTCCCTCGAAACAGCGAAATTTCATCATCCGATCTAATTCTGAAAAAGATGGAGTTGAGTACCTTGCGCTCTGGGTATCTGACCGACCTAAAAGAGGCTGTTGGCAAGAAATCAAAACGCTCCTTACCAAAAGGGACAACACTCAATCAACGGCTTCTCATTACACAAAAAATGGTTAAAAAAGGAAGCCAAGTCATTATTCTTGCAAAAAATAGCCAGCTCGCCATACGAGTATCAGGAAAAGCCTTATCAAGTGGGGCAAAAGGTGATCTTATCCGTGTTCAAAACATTAAATCTAAAAGAGTTGTCCAAGCAAAAGTGGTTTCTGAAGGCATAGTGCAGATACCTTTATAAATAAACCCAAAATTCTAATAAATTTAACTATATTTCTTATGAATAGGATCCATTAACAAAAACAGATAGATGACTAGAAATATTAGTTAACCAAACAGAGGCACAAGATGGGTATTAATTTACAAGGTATTACTGGAAAACAGACCAGCAGCAAAACGAAACAAACTTCAGGTTCTAGCAGTAAGAAAGGAACAGGTTCTGTCTCTAGTAAAAGTGCCTCAAGCCAAAGTGACTCCGTCAACTTAACGGGTGCCGCTAGCCTAATCCAAAAGGCAGAACAGGCTTTAGAAAACGTCCCTCTGGTAGATGTTGATCACGTAGATGATGTTTCAAAACGGATTGCCAATGGCCAGTATGAAATCGATGACAAACAGATAGCAGAAAAACTCATTGATTTAGAAAAAAACCTTTCCTAGTTGAGGTACCACATGAAACAACCAAAACAGCAGTTACAACAGTTCACAGCACTTATTTCAGAGATCCTTAAGCTAACAAATTTAATGTCCAAGCTGCTGACTAAAGAGGCAGAGACCTTAAAAGGAAGTAGTCCTGAAACATTAAATGAGTTAATTGAGCATAAAAAACAGGTTGCTCAGTCTTTGAATGTTAAGACACACCAGCTCGACCATTTTCTTATTTCAAATGGATTCCAATGCGGGAAAGTGGGCATTAACAGCTTGTTGCAGGCTATCCCCTCTTCTAACCCTACTCATTCCATCTGGTCGAAAATGAAAGCCGCTACAGAGGCTTGCGCAAAACAAAATGAGATAAATGGCGCGACAATTCGCATTATGCAGCAGCATGCTAGACGCTCTCTCGACATTCTGAGAGGCCGGCACCAATCCGATAGCTATTATGGGGCAGATGGTTACTCAAAAAGAGAAAATAGATCAAACTCGCTTCTAACTGTGTAATTAATCACATCACAGCTCCCGCCAAATACTAAATTATGCTAAGTTTTTTTTCCTCTAAGAAAGATACAAAGAAATCTGCAAAAAACCCTAAATTCATCACAAACAGTGATGAAATCTATAAGATGCTTAAACATATTTGTGTCGACCAACTACCTCTTATCATTAGTGGAGAAAACACAGACCAGGAAGAGACAACATACATCTTAAAAGCTGGAACCGAACTTTTCATAATAGATAGGCTAGAAGACAACAGTTCACACGAAAAACTTCTTTCCTCACCGAATATAAAAGCACGCGCAAATGTTGACGGAGTCAACATAACGTTCAACATCACCCTAGAGAACTCCTCTCCACAAGCTAATAGCAATTACTATAGGGCAGTCCTTCCTCAAGAAATTTATAATCCTCAACGCCGAAATAATTTTAGAGCACTTATTCCTAGTGACATAAAGATTCCATTCAACGCGCGTTATGGGCCGGATGAAACCCAAATTACCGGTGAAATCATTGACCTTTCCGCTGAAGGTGCTGGGATCATCTTAGATGGCCGTATTTTTGCTCGCAAAGGTGAAAAAATTAGGGCTTGCACCTTTCAAATGCCAAAAGGTATTACGGTTACTGCTGATATAGAAATAAGGACAACTCGCCCATGTGTGCGAGATGACCGCATGATGCGTATTGGTGTACGCTTTGCTTCACCCAATCGAAAAACCCAAAAACAAATCAGAAAGACTGTTCTCCTGCTCGAAGAGATCCAAAGAAGGCAGAAAAAAAATAAAAACAGCTGATAACTATGCTCAAATCCATCAAACAACTCTTTACTCGAGAAAGCCCGAAACAAACAGTCTCATCACAAGAACCGGATGTCGATTTCAACAGTAACCCTCGCTTCCTGAGAAAGCCCACCCAAATAAGCCACCTGCTAGGCCAACTCAAAGAAGAGGGTTCTCTATTTACCATCTTTATTGACGGTGTTGAAGAGTCATTCGCTAGCACTATTTTGACAATCCGATCTGAAGAGCACTGTTTAGTGTTTGATGAGCTAAATAGTAAAGCGGGACATGAACTTTTACTTAAAACAGGCAAGTTCAAAGCCCAGGCATCGCACAATGGAGTTGACGCCATTTTTACAGTTGACTCACTGGAAAAAGGTGAGTCAAAAGGGCTAGCCTATTATAAAGTCCCTCTCCCCGATGAGATCTATTACCCACAACGAAGAGGTGCTCGCCGAATCCCGCTTAGCACCATTCACTCAATTCCTTTTCATGCAACCATCACCGCAGGAAACACTCCGATACTTGGTCATCTGCAAAACATCTCTTCAACAGGGATTGGTGCGTTAATATCTTCCCGGCTGCCATGCAGGCGTGGAGATATTTTGCAAAATTGTCGTATTCCCCTGCCTGATGGTTCCCAAATAAATTTTGATCTCACAATCCGAGCATTAAACAGCAGCCAAATAAGCCAAAAAGTATATCTTGGTGGTTTCTTTAAAAATATTGATAGTGGCAGCCGCAAGAAGCTTGAGCGCTTCATAATCAAGGCCGAACGAGAACAGATAAAGCGGGAAAAAGCTGAGTAGGCAATGCATTAGCGGTGCACACAGCTCTTCATACAGTGTGATTTTATTCCTTATATATAGCCTCTCAGATAGCATTCTCTTATTTTTATCTTCGGGATAATTAAAACATCATTCTTTTTTCGTGCGCCGCAGCACAAAAAAACAGCCTTACCTCTCAAAATCACCCCTTTACCCTCACAAAAAACAATTAAGAACCCGATAATTGCGAACATAAAAAACGATAAAACGGTTTTTTGTGTTTTTTAAAAAGATCAAAACAGGAACTCTTCCAAAAAACCGCAATTAAGAATTCTTTTTAGCAAAAATTATAAAAAAACAGGATTTAAAATCACAAAAAAGCTGGAATTTGTTATTTGTTTTAGTTATCTGCTACAAATAAAGCAATGAGGTTGCTAAAATAGGGATTAGTTACGTGTAAGAAGTTTAAAAGTAGAAAGATTTTTGAAAAGCCTCCGTAGCTCAGCTGGATAGAGCGTCCCCCTCCTAAGGGGAAGGCCACACGTTCGAATCGTGTCGGGGGCACCAAAAATAGCTTTCCTATTTGTTGTTACTTCTTGCAATAACTTAAAAAACAATTATAACTGGCTATAATTATTAAATAATTACACCCATTAATTCGGATCTGGATCAAATGCAATGAATAATCTTCTTCAGTTTTTCAGGGAATCCTCTGCACTTAATGGTGCAAATGCTAATTTTATTGAAGATCTTTACGAACAATACCTAAATGACCCAGACTCCATTGATGAGCAGTGGCAAGCCCAATTCAAAGCATTAAAAGAAGCTGATCAAAACCGTATAGATGTGCCCCACACACCTATAAAAGAACACTTCGCCCGCTTAGCAAAAGCACCCTCTGGAATCCGTGTTATCCAAGAAGGCGTTTCACAAGAGCAACTTCATAAACAGGCCTCTGTTTCTAGACTGATTAATGCCTACCGAGTTCATGCGCATAAACAGGCGCGCACAAATCCGCTTGATGAAGAATCAAGACCCCTTCTACCTGACCTTGATCCAACTTTTCATGGTCTAAGTGAACTAGATCTCAATACCGAATTCGATACAGGAACACTTTACGGTACAGAGGAGCTACCTCTTAGACAGATCATTGGCATGCTTCAGGAAACCTATTGCGGCAGCATTGGTGCTGAGTACATGCATATTGTCGACACCGACATTAAATCATGGATGCAGCGCCGTCTTGAAGGTGCTCGCGCTCAACTCAATATGGATGTTGATGAGAAGAAGTGGCTTCTGCAGCTAGTAACCGCTGCTGAGGGAATTGAGAAATTTCTACACCGTAAATATGTTGGTCAAAAACGCTTTTCATTAGAAGGTGGCGAGTGCTTTATCCCTTTGATGGATGAGCTGATCCAGTGTACTGGTGCACAAGGCATAAAAGAGACCGTTATCGCAATGGCTCACCGAGGGCGTTTAAATGTCTTAATCAATATTCTAGGTAAAAACCCAGCCATCCTCTTCGAGGAGTTTGAGGGCAAGCGTGCAGCCTCTCCTTCAAAAAGTGGTTCAGGAGATGTTAAGTACCACATGGGCTTTTCATCAGATGTTGCCTCTCCAGGAGGAGATGTCCATTTAGCGCTCTCTTTCAATCCCTCGCATCTTGAGATTATCAATCCAGTTGCTGAAGGTTCAGTCCGTGCACGCCAAGACCGTCGCGGAGAGAACGGTAAAAACGAAGTTCTCCCAATTCAGGTTCATGGTGATTCCGCTTTTGCTGGACAAGGAGTCATCATGGAAACCTTGCAGATGTCTGAAACGCGCGCCTACTCAACAGGTGGAACGATCCATATCGTTATTAACAACCAGGTAGGCTTTACAACCAGTAACCCCGAAGACACCCGCTCAACACTCTACTGCACAGATGTTGCGAAAATGATTGATGCACCCGTCCTTCATGTAAATGGGGACGACCCTGAGGCGGTAATGTTTACAGCACGACTGGCCGCAGACTATAGAATGGAGTTTCACAAAGATATTGTGATTGACTTGGTTTGCTATCGTCGCCATGGCCATAACGAGGCGGATGAACCGGCTGTTACACAACCTGTCATGTATAAGCATATCCGACAAATGGCTACAACCCGGAAAGTATATGCTGACCGTTTAGTTGCTGAAGGCACAATTGAATCATCTGAACCGGCTGAAATGGAAGCAAATTACCGTGATGCGCTTGAAAAAGGTGTTATTGTTTCTCGCCCAATTTTGACTGATAGCATCAATCCCTATACCGCCAAATGGGACTCTTTCTTAGATACGCAGTGGGACACCCCTTGCGATACCTCTATTTCTCTAGAAAAAATCCGTGAGCTTGCCGACCGTATTCTTGAACTGCCACCTGAGTTTGAACTACAGCCACGAGTACAGAAAATCTATGAATCTCGTGTAAAAATGACTGCGGGCGCCCAGCTTTTAGACTGGGGCTATGCTGAGAATATGGCTTATGCGTCACTGCTAGACCAGAAATATGATGTACGCATCACAGGTCAAGATGTAGGGCGAGGCACTTTCTTCCACCGTCATGCCGTCCTTCACAACTACAAAAATGGCGAGACCTACACACCACTGAAGAACATCAACTCTCAACAGGGCACATTGACTATTTTTGACTCGTTCCTGTCAGAAGAGGCGGTGCTTGGTTTTGAATATGGCTATTCCACAACCGAGCCTGATGATCTTGTTATCTGGGAAGGCCAATTTGGTGATTTTGCCAATGGCGCACAAGTTGTTATCGATCAGTTTATCAGCTCTGGAGAGACTAAATGGGGTCGCCTATGCGGGCTGACAATGCTGCTCCCTCATGGCTACGAAGGGCAAGGACCAGAACATTCTAGTGCGCGTTTAGAGCGTTATCTCCAGCTCTGTGCAGAGCACAATATGCAAGTCTGTGTTCCTTCGACACCCGCACAAATTTTCCATCTTCTCCGTAGACAGGTTGTTCGTAAATATCGTAAGCCGTTGATTATTATGAGCCCGAAGAGCCTACTTAGACATAAGTTAGCCACCTCAACTCTCGAAGAGCTAACAGAAGGGCAATTTAAACCTTTAATTACTGAGATTGATGAGATTGATCCTAAGAAGGTCACTCGGCTTGTTCTCTGTTCAGGAAAGGTTTTTTATGATGTGCTTGAAGCTAGGCGCGCTGAAGGGATTAACAATGTTGCCATTTTTAGAGCAGAGCAGCTGTATCCATTCCCTCTCGATGAGCTAACAGAAGAGATGAAGAAATACCCAAAACTTAAAGAATTGGTTTGGTGTCAGGAAGAGCCAATGAACCAAGGTGCGTGGTATCAAATTCGCCACCGTTTCTTTGATGTTCTCGGTAAAAAAATGGACCTTAAGTATGCAGGAAGACCAATGTCTGCATCACCTGCTGTAGGTCAATTTAGTCTACATGTTGAGCAACAGAAGTCCCTTATTGAATCTGCATTACGTTAATCGTTAACTTAATTTACCCAAGAAAAAAGGAATACCAAGATGAGCATCGAAGTCCTTGTCCCGTCTCTCCCAGAATCTGTTGCTGATGCAACAATCGTTACATGGCATAAGCAAGTTGGTGACACTATCTGTAAAGACGACAATCTAGTCGATCTTGAAACGGATAAAGTTGTCCTTGAGGTTCCTGCCACTGAAAATGGCGTACTTAAAGAAATCATCGAGCAAGACGGTGCAACCGTTACAAGCGGGCAGCTTCTTGCCGTTATAGAAGTTGGAGGTGTGGCTTCTGCAGCTCCAACTGCCGCAGCACAACAACCCGCTGCTGCAGCTCAAGCGCCGAGTGAAACAAGCGCGGCATTGAGTCCTGCTGTTCGCAAACTCGTTGCTGAGAACAACCTTGATCCTGCACAAATTGTAGCGACAGGAAAAGGTGGCCGCTTAACCAAAAATGATGTCGTCAATTTTCTTGAGAATCGTGAAAGCGCACCGGCTCCAGCTGCCACACCGGCAAAACCAGCTCCAGCAGCAAAAAGCAGCTCGCCTGCTCCAGTCGCTCCTGTAACAGGAAACCGTGAAGAGCAGCGCGTTCCAATGACTCGCTTACGGGCAAAAGTTGCTGAACGTCTGATTCAAGCTCAACAAAATGCGGCAATGCTGACCACTTTTAACGAAGTCAACATGCAGCCTGTTATGGATCTTCGTAATAAATACAAAGACCAGTTCCTCAAAACTCACGACACAAAACTGGGCTTTATGTCCTTCTTTGTAAAAGCATCGGTTGAAGCGCTTAAACGCTTCCCAATCATCAATGCCTCTGTAGATGGTAACGATATTGTCTATCATGGCTATTACGACATTGGCATCGCTGTCTCCTCACCACGTGGCCTTGTCGTACCGGTTATGCGTGATGCAGATTTGGTCAATTTTGCAGGCGTTGAAAGCAAAATTGTTGAATTCGGTGGAAAAGCACGCGATGGCGCACTCGGACTCGATGATTTAATGGGTGGCACATTCACCATCACAAATGGCGGAATTTTTGGCTCAATGATGTCAACACCTATCCTGAATCCACCTCAAAGTGCAATTCTTGGTATGCACTCTATTAAAGAGCGTGCGGTTGTTGAAAATGGCCAAGTTGTCGTTAGACCAATGATGTATCTAGCACTCTCCTATGACCACCGGATTATCGATGGTAAAGATGCGGTCCAATTCCTCGTAACAATCAAGGATTGCCTAGAAGACCCAGCCAGACTGCTTCTAAACGTTTAAATTAAACTCGGACATTAGAAATATGAGCACAGAAAGAGAATTTGATGTAATTGTAGTAGGTGGTGGCCCAGGTGGGTATGTAGCCGCTATTCGTTGCGCACAGCTAGGCCTTAACACCGCCTGTGTTGACAATTTTGTCGGCAAAGATGGCAAAGGCTCTCTTGGTGGAACCTGCCTAAATGTTGGCTGTATTCCTTCAAAAGCACTGCTTGAATCATCCGAGCATTATGCCCAGGTCAGCAGTGGCCTGGAGTCACACGGTATTAAAATCTCTGGCGTTAAGATGGACGTTCCAGCGATGATTCAGCGTAAAGATGAGATCGTTACTAGGTTGACTGGTGGGATTGCAGGGCTATTCAAGGCTAATAAAGTGACCAGCATTCATGGCCACGGAAAACTGCTTGATGGCAAACGTATTGAGGTAACATCAACAGAAAACTCGGAAGAGAAAGAGATCATCTCTGCTGAAAGCATCATACTTGCCGCTGGTTCAAGCTCTATTGATATCCCTTGTGCCGCTGTAGATGGTAAAAACATTGTCGATTCAACGGGTGCGCTAGATTTCGATAAAACACCGAAAAAGCTAGGTGTTATTGGCGCCGGTGTTATCGGTTTAGAATTAGGAAGCGTCTGGCAAAGACTTGGATCAGAAGTTGTCTTGCTTGAAGCTCAAGACGAATTCCTGCCGATGGCTGACCAAAAAGTGGCACGCGATGCTCAACGCCAGTTGACTAAGCAAGGGCTAGATATTCGTCTTGGTGCAAGAGTTACTGGCACTGAGAAAAAGGGCCGCAAGATTCACGTTGAGTATGAAGATAAAAGTGGCACACAGGCACTTGAACTCGATAAGCTGATCGTAGCCGTTGGCCGCCGCCCTAATACTGATAACCTTTTTGCGCCTGAAGCTGAGCTTCTTCTAGATGAAAGAGGTTTCATCGAGGTCGATAATTTCTGGCAAACAAACATCCCCGGAATCTATGCTGTTGGCGACCTGATTAGAGGCCCAATGCTTGCACACAAAGCCTCTGAAGAGGGTGTTGCTGTTGCAGAGGTGATCGCAGGAGAAGAGCCAGAGTTAAATTATGGTGTAATCCCAAGTGTTATCTACACTCACCCCGAAATAGCGTGGGTTGGCCAAACAGAGCAGCACCTCAAAGGTGCTGGTGAAAAGATTAAAGTCGGTACTTTCCCATTTGCTGCAAGCGGTCGTGCACAAGCATTAGGTGATACAGCTGGAATGGTTAAAATCATCTCAGATCAAGAAACTGATCAAATCTTAGGCGTACATATCATTGGCCCTCAAGCCTCGGAACTGATTGCAGAAGCGGTTCTTGCTATGGAGTACTCTGCCAGCACAGAAGATCTTGCACTAACCATCCATGCGCACCCAACGCTATCTGAAGCTATCCATGAAGCGGCGTTAGCTGTTGATAAACGCGCACTGCATATACCAAACTAAGTTAAAGCGATAACTTAACTGAAGGGGCGAACCGGCAAAAGTTCTATTTTTGTCTGTTCGCCCTTTTTAACATTCTCCTTCTGATTAAAAGGAAATTGACATGACCATAATCAAACAAGACGACCTTATACAAAGCGTTGCTGACGCGCTTCAGTTCATCTCCTACTACCATCCAAAAGACTATATAAAAGCGCTTGGTGAAGCCTACGAGCGTGAAGAGTCACCTGCTGCTAAAGATGCTATGGCTCAAATTCTAGTTAATTCAAGAATGTGTGCCGAAGATCAGCGCCCTATTTGCCAAGACACGGGACTAGTTGTCGTCTTCCTGAAAATTGGCATGAATGTTCAATGGGATTCAGAACTAAGCGTTGAAGAGATGGTTAATGAGGGTGTTCGGCAAGCCTATTTACACCCCGATAATGTTCTTAGAGCTTCCATCGTCAGTGACCCATTGGGTGCACGTAAAAATACTGGTGATAATACGCCGGCCGTTGTCCATATGTCGGTTGTTCCCGGTGATACGGTTGAAGTGCAAGTTGCGGCCAAAGGCGGTGGCTCTGAGAACAAATCAAAATTCGTTATGCTCAACCCGAGCGATAGTATCGTTGATTGGGTTCTTAAGACCGTCCCAACAATGGGTGCCGGTTGGTGCCCACCGGGTATGCTCGGCATAGGCATTGGTGGTAGCGCTGAAAAGGCCATGCTACTCGCTAAAGAGTCGCTGATGGAGCCGATCAATATTCATGAATTAATCGAACGTGGCCCTTCTAATCGTGCAGAAGAGATTCGCCTTGAACTGTTTGAAAAAGTAAATGCACTTGGAATTGGCGCTCAGGGGCTTGGTGGTCTAACAACAATTCTTGATCTTAAAATCAATGACGTACCAACCCACGCAGCCTCTTTGCCCGTTGCAATGATTCCTAACTGTGCCGCAACACGCCACGCACACTTTACACTTGATGGCACTGGCCCTGCGGACCTTGAACAACCTAAGCTTGAAGACTGGCCAGATATCACCTATGAAGTTGCTGAAGGCACTAAACGAGTCAACCTAGATACAGTGACTCAAGAAGAGATGGAGGGCTGGAAACCAGGTGACCGCCTACTCTTAAGCGGCCATATGCTTACAGGACGTGATGCGGCACATAAAAAACTAGTCGACATGATGGATAAAGGCGAGCCTTTACCTGAAGGGGTTAGTTTCGAAGGGCGTTTTATTTACTATGTTGGCCCTGTTGATCCAGTTCGCGATGAAGTCGTTGGCCCTGCAGGCCCTACAACCGCAACTCGGATGGATAAGTTCACCGAAACAATGCTCGCTAAGACTGGACTGATGGGAATGATTGGAAAGGCTGAGCGTGGTCCTGTCGCAATTAAATCGATCAAGGACCATAAATCTGTTTACCTAATTGCTGTCGGCGGAGCAGCTTACCTTGTCTCAAAAGCTATTCGTAGTTCTAAAATGATTGCTTTCGAAGAGCTCGGAATGGAAGCTATTCGCGAATTTGAAATTGAAGATATGCCGGTCATTGTTGCGGTCGACCACACAGGGGATTCCGTTCATAAAACGGGCCCTCGTGAATGGCAGCAAAAAATTGGTAAGATTCCAGTCGTTGCAGAATAAGCCAACCACAAAAAAGCCGGGGATCCCCCGGCTTTTTTAGAATCAAATTTCTCTTACGTAATAACTGACAAATGGTAATGGAAGTTGGCTTCCAAAGTTTTCAGCTATTCAACATAAACCTCTTCAATCTGATCAACCCGATGAAACCCTCTAGGCAATAATTTACCTCGTTTTGCTCGACTTCCCGTATAAAGATCAATTTCTGCAGGTTTTAAGACAAGGTGGCGCTTTCCTGAGTAGATCTTAAGACTAGCACCTTCTCGAATCACCACAATTGCAGCAAGCATCTCTTCTCTTGCTTTTAATTTTACCGGTGGAATCTGAATTAATTTATTACCTTTACCTTTGCTCAGCTCTGGTAAATCAGCTGTTGGAAAAAAGAGCAAATGGCCGCTTGTTGTTACAGCTGCGACCTTGCCACCCTCTTCTGGCACCGGAGCAGGCAGCATGACTTTGGCTTTTTCAGGTAAAGAAAGCAAAGCCTTTCCTGCTCTATTTTTGCTGGAAAGCGTTGCAAGGGCGGTTATAAATCCATACCCCGCATCCGATGCGAACAGATATCTCTGTCCGCTTTCGCCAGCAATAATAGATTGAAAGAGGCTACCTGCAGCCGGTTTTAATCGGCCCGTTAACGGTTCGCCTTGTCCTCTAGCCGATGGTAAATCATGTGCAGGGAGTGAGTAGCAACGGCCAGTCGAGTCCAATATATAAACCGGCTGGCTAGTTCGCCCCAAAGCCGATGATAGGTACTGATCACCTGATTTATAGGTTAATGACAAAGGATCAATATCGTGCCCTTTTGCGGCTCGTATCCAGCCTTTATCTGAAAGGACTATGGTAATCGGTTCGTTGGCAATCAAGGCACTGGCATCCATCGCCTGCGCAGCTGTCCTCACAACTATTGGTGAGCGTCTCGCATCTCCATATTTCTCAGCATCTGCCTGTATCTCTTTTCGGACAAGTGTCCTTAAGCGCTGCTTGGAGCCCAATATTTTTTCAAGCTTATCTCGCTCTTTTTCCAAATCACTTTGCTCTCCTCGAATTTTCATCTCTTCAAGGCGTGCAAGGTGGCGAAGCTTTAGATCTAAAATCGCTTCGGCCTGCCGTTCAGAGAGTGCAAAGCGCTCGATCAAAACCGGTTTTGGTTCATCATTCTCACGAATAATGGCAATCACTTCATCAATATTCAAAAAAGCAATCATAAGGCCATCAAGAATATGCAGCCGGTCGAGAACCTTGTCTAATCTAAACTGCAGCCTTCTTCGAACCGTCTCAATCCTAAACTGTAGCCACTCAAGTAGAATCTTACGAAGCCCTTTCACCTGTGGCTTGCCATCGAGGCCAATCATATTTAGATTAACTCGGTAGGTTTTTTCCAAATCGGTTGTGGCAAATAGATGGAACATCACCATATCGATGTCGACCCGGTTTGAACGGGGAATAATCACCAGACGGATAGGATTTTCATGGTCAGACTCATCACGTAAATCCTCAACCATAGGGAGTTTTTTTGCCCGCATCTGGGTCGCAATTTGCTCCATAATCGATGCACCGGATACTTGATGAGGCAGCGCAGTGACCACCACATTTCCATCTTCCATCTCAAAACGGGCTCGCTGGCGGATTGAACCACGCCCCGTTTCATACATCGAAACAATCTCAGCTCGCGGGGTAATAATTTCCGCTTCAGTCGGGTAGTCGGGCCCTTTGATATGTTCAAGCAGTTCACTGAGTTCAGCTTTTGGCTCCTCTAGTAGCCGAATACAGGCGCTGGCAATTTCACTTAGATTATGTGGTGGTATATCGGTCGACATACCAACAGCGATTCCTGTGACACCATTTAACAAAACATTCGGTAGACGGGCAGGCAGTAGAACCGGCTCATTCATTGTGCCATCAAAGTTTGGCGACCATTCAACCGTCCCCTGCCCTAACTCCGACAGCAGTGTTTGTGCATAAGGTGTCAGGCGCGCTTCTGTATAGCGCATCGCAGCGAAAGATTTTGGATCATCCGATGAGCCCCAATTACCTTGTCCATCGATTAATGGATAGCGATAAGAAAAGGGCTGGGCCATCAAAACCATCGCCTCATAACAGGCGCTATCACCGTGTGGGTGGTATTTACCCAACACATCACCAACGGTTCGAGCTGATTTTTTGTGCTTGGAAAGTGCGCTTAAGCCGAGCTCTGACATCGCATAAACAATCCTGCGCTGAACCGGTTTTAAACCATCGGCAACATTTGGCAGCGCCCGATCTAAAATGACATACATGGAGTAATCCAGATACGCACTTTCGGTATATTCTTTTAAAGGGAGTTGTTCACTGCCTTCAACACTTTGAAGCTCTGTCATAATTTCTAGTTAAAATAAATAAACCGATAAGTTTGGGAAATTCACTCTTCGCTGCTTTCAGCTTTTATCCAATCTAAATAACCGCTAAAACCACCCTCTATTGGTAACAGGATGATTTCTGGACATTCATATGAATGTTTTTCGAGAATCTTCCGCTCTAGTTCTGCATAGCGAGATTCCATGGTTTTAATCAATAACTGTTTTTCCTGAGACCGATTAACAGCCTCATCCCACCAATAGTGGCTCTGCACAGACAATATCTGTACACAGGCAGCCAATCTATTTTTAATCAGTTCTGATGCAAGAAAGTCAGCCTCCTCTGCCGAAGCACAGGTGGTAATAACAACACATGGACTGTTTTTCTCACCCATAGAGTTGGTTAGTTCTGCGACAAACCTTGCAGAAAAAGTTGTGCCTGCCCCGCTGCAATCTCTTCAATCGTTAACCCTTCTGGGCGATACCACTCAGTGGCCCAATTCATACCACCAAAAAGTGTTAACCGTAACAAACCAATGTTCACATGATCCGCTATAGCACCCTCTTGCTTTCCATTTTCCAAAATATTGCGCCATATCTCTTCATAACGATCACGGACGGGCATAGACTCTTCTCGTACCCGTTCAGGCACTTGCCCATAGTTTCGTATATTGGTTGAGGCGTAGTCTCCACTCTCTAAAATAGCTTTTAGATGCCCTACCATTGCCGCCTCTAATTGTTGACTAAAGCCTGCACCTTCTGGCAAACAGGCGATCTGGTGTTTAACTGACTCCGCAATCCCTTCGATACCAATATTTAAAATCTCAAGCATCAATGCCTCTTTAGAATCAAAATGATAATAGAGGCTACCAGCCTTCATATTCGCAGCAGCCGCAATCTCACGAAGTGGTGTCGCATTGTAGCCCCGGGAGCTAAACAGAGCTGCGGCCACATCCAAAATCATTTTCCGTGTTAGCTGAGACTTTTTAAGCGGTTTAGCGCTACTTTCCTGATTCAATTTTGATCCACTCTTTCATTTAGGTGATAACCGTTCATTTTACACCCTGATTAAACAACAGCCAGATTACCTTTACCTTCCAGCCAGCTACGACGATCTGCTGCCCTTTTTTTAGCCAATAAAAGGTCAAGAATTTCTGATGTATTATCACCATGTTCAATAGTTAATTGAATCAACCTACGGGTATCTGGATTCATGGTTGTTTCACGTAGTTGTGAGGGATTCATCTCTCCCAGTCCCTTGAACCGCTGGACACCAATTTTGCCTTTAATTTTTTCTGCCGCAATACGGTCTAAAGTCCCCTGTTTTTCCGCATCATCCAATGCATAAAAGACCTTTTTACCCACATCAATCCGGTAAAGTGGCGGCATTGCCACATAAACATGACCTTCCATCACAAGCTTTCGAAAGTGGCGGACAAATAGTGCGCACAGCAGCGTTGCAATATGCAATCCATCCGAATCGGCATCCGCCAGGATACAAATTTTCCCGTAACGAAGATTTGTAAGATCATCAGCCCCCGGTTCAATCCCTAAAGCAACAGCAATATCATGCACCTCTTGTGAGGCCATCACCTGAGTTGAATCCACTTCCCATGTATTTAGGATTTTACCTCTAAGCGGCATAATCGCCTGAAATTCTCTCTCTCTCGCCTGTTTAGCCGATCCACCAGCAGAATCACCTTCCACCAAAAAGAGTTCTGATCGGGAAATATCTTGCCCTGAACAGTCGGCCAACTTACCAGGTAATGCAGGGCCACTTGTTATCTTTTTTCTGACCACTTTTTTGCCCGAGCGCAGTCTTTTTTGGGCACTAAAGATCGCCAGCTCAGCAATTTTCTCACCCCAAGATGGGTTCTGGTTTAGCCAAAGACTGAAAGCATCCTTTACGACACCTGAGATAAAAGAGACACACTCCCTTGAACTCAAGCGCTCTTTTGTCTGTCCCGAAAATTGCGGCTCTTCCAATTTAAGAGAAAGAACATAATTGCACCGCTCCCAAACATCTTCCGGAGTGATTTTTACACCTCTGGGCAACAGGTTCTGAAACTCGCAAAATTCGCGAATCGCCTCTGTCAAGCCAGCTCTTAGACCATTAACATGCGTGCCACCTTGCGCTGTCGGCACAAGATTCACATAACTCTCTGCCGTCGACTCACCACCCTCTGGAAGCCAACAAACGGCCCATTCGACAGCCTCATGATTACTTACTGACTTCCCCATAAATGGAGACTCAGGCAGCATTTCATTATCCCCAACCTGATCAACCAGGTATTCTTTTAGGCCATCTGCATAACACCACTCACTCTTCTCATTACCTACCTCATCCTCCAAACTTACTCGCAGTCCTGGGCACAAAACAGCTTTAGCTCTAAGAATATGTTTTAATTTTGGAATAGACACTTTACTCGAATCAAAGTACTGGCTATCCGGCCAAAACCGTATGATCGTGCCGGTATTCTGTTTACCAACCGATCCTGTCTCTTCGAGTGAAGTTACTTTTTCACCATCTGCAAAGGACATTTCATAAACCTTGCCATGCCTTTTAACCTCAACTTCCAAACGATTTGAGAGTGCATTAACAACGGAAACCCCCACTCCATGAAGCCCACCTGAAAAGCGGTAGTTTTCATTCGAGAATTTACCACCCGCATGAAGTTGAGTAAGAATGACCTCTACACCGGGTATTCCCTGATCTGGGTGAATATCAACAGGCATCCCTCGCCCATCATCCTTTACCTCAATCCCACCATCTTTGAATAGACGCACCGAGATTTTGCGAACAAAACCGGCCATCGCCTCGTCTACACTATTATCAATTACCTCTTGAGCAAGGTGATTCGGGCGTACCGTATCGGTGTACATCCCAGGTCTTTTCCGAACAGGATCCAGTCCACTCAGAACCTCAATTGAGGAAGCATCGTATTGATCAGCCATCTATTTACATTAGTTTTAAAGCCAGTGTGAAGGCTAATCATTCCTCAACGCTCAAGCAACCTCTATCTTCCTATAAATAGAGGATTATTTAATTTTTCTGATCTTTGGCCGATAGAGAGGCAAAGAGAATAGGTTTGGAGAGAGCACATGGGAATTGAAGCGTTTGGTCACACCGTAAGCAGCTTGGCAAAAGAGCCAAATAAAGGTATATCCGGGCCATTTGGTCAAGAGATCTCATCACTTGCTCACGCAGCTAAAAGTGAGCGCACAGAAAGCACAACCGTTTCTCTAAAGCAGGCAACTGATACTGCAATTCTTAAGGCCTCTCTTGAGGTCAACCTAAACAGTGGAAATCAACCAATGGTGCTGCTGTTTAAAGCGGCTATTGAAGGTATCAATGAGGCACTAGAAGAAACACTCGGTGCTAATGCGATACAAACTGCCTATGAATCCGGCGTTGATGTCAGCCCAGAGGCAACCGCGGAGCGCATCGTTTCTATGAGCACAGCTTTTTTTGAATCATTTCAAGAACAACATCCTGAGCTGGGAGAGGATGAGGCGCTTAAATCTTTTATCTCGGTTATTGGTGGTGGGATTGATCAAGGATTTGAAGATGCGCGTAAAATTCTAGAAGGGCTCCAGGTGTTAAATGGTCAAATTGCGGAAAATATTGATAAAACTTACCTTATTGCCCAAGAGGGCTTAAAAGAATTCTCAACTCACCCTGAAATAATCTAAATCTTCTTGCCCCCAATTTCCTGCTCGAAACAGGTTGACGAAAATGATCACAATCGATACTTTCTCCTCATCTAAACGGGGAAGAGACGATGTCAGGCAAGACAAAACGTGAAACAGGCAAAGATTCCATATTAGCAATCAGCATATCTATTATGCTTGTTTTTGCTGGCTTCTGGGCAGCATTTCAATTTGTCGAACCGGCACCTCCAAGGCTCATAACAATTAGCTCAGGCAGTCCTGAAGGAGCCTATTTTAAGTACGCTAACCAGTATAAAGAGCTACTCACAAAGAATGGCATTGAACTTAAAATCCTAACCTCTGCTGGGTCGAGTGAAAATATCCAGCGACTGCTCAACAATGAAGCAGACTTAGCGTTCGTCCAAGGAGGAGTCAGTGAGAAAAATAGTGAGGGCAAGCTTCTCTCTTTAGGCAGCCTTTACTACGAACCGATATGGCTATTCCATCGCCAATCTATGCCATTGAGCAAGCTAACCGAACTGGCTGCAAAGAAAGTCGCGATTGGACCAGAGGGGAGCGGAACACGCACCGTTGCGTTACGCCTTTTAAAAAAGAATGGCATTAATGATAAAACCGCCCAGTTACTCCCCACAACTGGGCAAGAAAGTGCTTCAGCCCTAATTAATGGAGAGGTTGATGCACTTTTTATGGTCGCATCACCCGATTCACACATTATTCAGAATCTACTTAATAATCCACAAGTTCGACTCATGAGTTTTCAGCGCGCTGAAGCCTATTCTCGCCTCAGCTCCTTTCTCTCTCCTGTTCAATTGCCGCAAGGAATTGTCGACCTAAAGCAGAATATCCCTGATCAAAATGTGACGTTACTGGTGCCAACCGCCAACTTGGCTGTTCAGAAAGATTTCCATCCAGCTCTCTCCGTACTACTTCTTCAGGCAGCCAAAAAAATCCATCATGATGCAACATTCTTTTCCACAAAAGGAGAATTCCCAAACAGACTTGGATTAGAGTTCCCTTTAAGTGATGTCGCAGAACGCTACTACAAAAATGGCCCTCCTTTTTTAATGCGTTTCCTCCCATTTTGGGCAGCTATTATGATTGATCGCATGGTTGTCATGCTCATCCCACTAATCGCTTTACTCTTTCCTCTATTCAAAATTATGCCGCCTCTATATCGCTGGCGGGTGCGCTCTAAAATCTATCGTTGGTATCGTGAACTGCAGGTGGTTGATGATTCTGTTCACGGCCAACTATTAACCGCAGCCCAAAAGCAGAAGTCCATAAAAGAGCTTGCTAGAATTGAAAATGAGGTTAACAAAGTAAAAACCCCATTATCCTATGCCGATCAAGTTTATAACCTGCTTCTTCATATCGATTTAGTGAGAAAAAAAGTCAATACAATCAAGCAAGCTAATTGACCTTAACAGCACAGCGAGCTACCTTAGCAGCCTTTATATGATTTTAGCTAAGACAAGCAATGCCAAGAAAAAAAAGCAGCCCAAACTTTGAAAAATCTCTCGATGAACTCGAAAAAATTGTTGCTGAACTAGAAGATGGTGACGGCTCCCTTGAAGAGTCTCTTAAGTCCTTCGAGAAAGGCATCGAATTAACACGAGCCTGCCAAAAAGCACTCAAAGAGGCTGAACAAAAAGTTCAGATTCTGATAGAGAATGGGGGAGAGGAAAAGTTTGAGCCATTCAATGAAACATAAAGCCGTATCCTTGGCCGTTTTTATGCAAACAGGCCAAAAACGCGTCGAACATGCTCTAGATTTTCACCTTCCTGCTGAGAAAATGCTACCTCAAAAGCTTCACGAGGCAATGCGCTATTCAACTTTGAACGGGGGAAAAAGGCTTCGGGCAATTCTCGTTTACGCTACAGGACAAGCACTTTCAATTGAACCAGAAAAACTTGATATTGCCGCTTGCGCTGTAGAGCTTATACACGCCTATTCACTTGTTCATGATGACTTGCCCGCAATGGACAATGATGAACTGCGCCGTGGAAAACCAACCTGCCATATTGCATTCGATGAGGCGACAGCCGTTCTTGCAGGAGATGCACTTCAGACACTTGCTTTTCACCTGCTATGCAGACCACAAACCGATTTAGGGTCAGACCGCGCTCTTAGAATGCTGGAAACACTTGCGCATGCCTCTGGCTCGTATGGAATGGCTGGCGGCCAAGCGATTGATCTAGAGTCAACAGGACAAAAACTAACACTTCCTGAGCTGGAAAATATGCACATACACAAAACCGGAGCCCTCATTCACGCTTCGGTCAAACTTGCTGCACTATTGCACCCCGATCTTAATCCCTCTATTGAAAAAAATCTGGACCACTACGCTAAATGCATTGGGCTCGCTTTTCAGATCCAAGACGATATCCTCGACGAAGAGAGCAATACTGCCACTCTGGGTAAAACCGGTGGAAAAGATCGCGCCAACAACAAAGCTACCTACCCCTCTTTACTCGGACTGAAAGGTGCCAAAGAGAAAGCTCAAGCTCTGCATGAAGAGGCGATTAAAAGCCTTGAGCTGCTCGGAGATAAAGCCGATATGCTCAGATCACTTTCAGATTTCGTCATCCATCGTCATCATTAGGTTGCATCCAAAGCCTCAGAATCAGATAATTGACGTTTCGTGCGGCTTTTCTGGAAAAGGGCTGTTTTTATTGCGTTAAAGCACCATAAACGCAAACACTTGGGGTTTATCTTTAGAAAAATAGCGAATGGCTGAACAATACCCTCTACTCGATTTAATCAACTATCCTCATGAGCTGCGAGAACTGCCTCGGGAAAACCTGACACAGCTTGCAAATGAACTCAGAGCGTTTTTGATCGAAAGCGTTAGCCAATCCGGAGGCCATTTTTCAGCTGGTCTCGGAACCGTTGAATTAACTGTTGCCCTCCACTCTGTTTTTAATACCCCGCAAGACAAGTTAATTTGGGATGTCGGGCATCAAGCTTACCCACATAAAATCCTGACTGGCAGAAAAGATTCTATCCAAACAATCCGAAGAAGGGATGGCATTTCAGCTTTCCCTAAACGCTCTGAGAGTGAATACGATTGCTTTGGCGTGGGGCATTCGAGCACCTCCATTAGCGCAGCGCTCGGAATGGCCATCGCAGCAAAACTAGATAACAGCGAAGACAGAATGGTCGCCATCATTGGCGATGGAGGCATGACCGGCGGGATGGCTTTTGAAGCACTTAATCATGCAGGTGCGATTGATGCCAACATTCTCGTTATCCTAAATGATAACGATATGTCTATTTCCCCTAATGTTGGGGCAATGAGCAACTACCTTGCAAAAATTCTATCCAGCAAACTCTACTCCGACATGAAACGGGGTAGCAAAAAAGTGCTGGGTGCCGTACCACCCGTCTGGGAACTTGCAAAAAGAACCGAAGAGCACCTTAAAGGGATGATTGTGCCAGGTGTACTCTTTGAAGAGCTTGGCTTCAATTACATCGGACCACTTGATGGTCACGACATGGATGCGCTCGTTTCAACTCTGCAAAACATTCAAAAACTCGAAGGGCCACAGTTTCTCCATATCGTCACTCAAAAAGGCAAGGGTTACCTACCGGCCGAAAATGACCCCACGGCATATCATGGTGTCTCCTCTTTTGACCCCGAACTGGATGAGCTCCCAAAATCTGAGCCAACTAAACCCACTTACACACAGGTCTTTGGTCAGTGGCTTTGTGATATGGCAGAGGTTGAACCAAAATTGCTTGGCATTACTCCAGCTATGCGTGAGGGATCAGGACTTTTCGATTTTTCACAAAAGTTTCCAGAGCGCTATTTTGATGTTGGCATTGCCGAACAACATGCTGTCACCTTAGCTGCCGGCATGGCATGCCAGGATTACAAACCTGTTGTCGCAATCTATTCCACTTTTTTACAACGAGCTTACGACCAGCTCATTCATGATGTCTCCATTCAGAATCTACCCGTTTTGTTCGCAATTGATCGTGCAGGCATAGTCGGCCCTGACGGCCCAACTCATGCGGGAATTTTTGATTACAGCTTTATGCGCTGCCTCCCTAATATGGTTCTCATGGCGCCTTCAGATGAGAATGAATGCAGACAAATGCTCTATACCGGATTTCTATGTGATGGCCCTGCTGCAGTTAGATACCCCCGTGGATTTGGCCCAGGAGTGAAAGTCAGTAGTGAAATGACCGCCCTACCCATTGGTAAAGGCAGAATCGTTCGTGAAGGCAAAAAATTTGCCATCTTGGCTTTTGGCTGCATGGTTGGAGAAGCTACAGATGTGGCAGAAAGACTGAATGCAACCTTAGTGGATATGCGTTTTGTAAAGCCTATCGATGAAGCCCTCATCAAACAGATGAGCGATCAACATCAATTTATTATTACTATTGAAGAAAACAGCACAATGGCTGGCGCAGGAAGCGCTGTTAATGAATACCTCCTTCAACAACAAATTTCTCTACCCGTTCTAAATATCGGCCTTCCTGATGAATACCCTATTCAAGGTAGCCGCGAAGAGGTTTTCATAGATTGCCAACTTGATAGTGCCAGTATTGAGGCGCGTATCAAACAATTCTCCTCCAGTATTACGTCTGGAAAAAAACAGACCCGCCTAGTATCCTAGTAAATTAGTCTGAATTTAAATCTACTACTAAAGAAATAGCTATCCCGCCTAATGGAAGACGTACAAAATAGACTCGACACCCGAAAAATTGATATCAATAAAGTTGGCATCAAAGATATTCGACACCCAATAAGCATCCAGAACCAAGATGGAACGGTCCAGCACACTATTGGTCAGTTCAATATGTACGTTGACCTTCCTCACGACCAGAAAGGCACACATATGTCGCGGTTTGTTGCTCTTCTAAATGAGGAGTTCAACCTTCTAGATACACGCACGTTTGGCGAAATAATCGCTGGAATGACAAGGCGGCTTGAAGAGGAAACGGGGTACATCGAAGTAAGCTTTCCTTTCTTCCTTCGCAAAAAGGCCCCAGTAAGTGGCGTTGAAAGCACGCTTGATTACGAGGTTTCGCTTAAAGGACGCTGGCAGAAAGGTAAAGCAGAGATACTCACAACCGTAGTCATCCCTGTCACCAGCCTCTGCCCTTGCTCCAAAAAAATCTCCGATTATGGTGCCCATAATCAACGCTCTCATGTCACACTTTCCGTACTGAGCAGCCCCCATGTCTGGATTGAGGAGTTGATTTCTTTGGCCGAAAAAGAGGCCTCCAGCGAGATTTTCGCCCTCCTTAAAAGGCCAGACGAAAAACAGATAACTGAACAAGCTTACGACAACCCGAAGTTTGTCGAAGATATTGTCAGAGATATCGCTAATGACTTAAATAATGATGACCGGATTCAATATTACAAGGTTGAAACAGAGAACTTTGAATCCATTCATAACCACTCAGCTTATGCTTTGATTGAGCAAGATAAACGTAAGCAGTAAAGCGTTTGCACCAGAATGGACTGCTTCCCCCCTGTACCAGAAGATTATTCTATTTTTGCACCAAAACAGTCCTATAAATCGACTATAATGTCGAGTACAGAATTCTAGTATTTTATTTTTCAGGAGTAATTACAAATGGCAAAAGAGATTGACCTCAGCCAATACGGTATCACAGGTGTTAGCGATGTTCTTCACAACCCCTCTTACGAGCAACTTTTTGAAGAAGAGACACGTGATGGACTCAATGGATACGAGAAGGGAACCGTCACAAACCTTGATGCTGTTACCGTAGATACCGGTATCTTTACTGGCCGCTCTCCTAAAGACAAATACTTTGTAAAAGACGATGTTACGCGTGACACAATCTGGTGGTCTGACCAAGGAGAAAATGACAACAAACCCGTCACACCAGAAATCTGGGATCACCTAAAAGGGATTGTTTGCAAACAGCTATCCAATAAACGGCTTTTCATTGTTGATACATACTGCGGTGCAGATGAGGCAACCCGACTAAAAGTTCGTTTTATCACAGAGGTGGCATGGCAAGCCCACTTTGTTAAAAATATGTTTATCCGCCCCTCTGAAGAAGAGCTTGAAAACTATGAGCCTGACTTTATCGTCATGAATGGCTCCAAAACAAGCAACCCAGATTGGAAAGAGCAAGGTCTGAATTCTGAAAACTTTGTCGTATTCAACATGACCGAAAAAGTGCAGCTTATCGGTGGCACTTGGTACGGTGGTGAAATGAAGAAAGGTATGTTCTCAATCATGAACTACCTACTTCCTCTCCAAGGGATGCCATCTATGCACTGTTCTGCCAACGTTGGCAAAGAAGGTGATGTAGCAATTTTCTTCGGCCTATCAGGCACGGGAAAAACAACGCTATCTACCGACCCTAAACGGGCACTAATCGGTGATGACGAGCACGGCTGGGATGATAACGGCATCTTCAACTTCGAAGGCGGCTGCTATGCAAAAGTAATCGACCTCAGCAAAGAGCACGAGCCAGATATCTTCAACGCTATCAAACGTGGTGCTCTTTTAGAAAATGTTGTTACCGATGCTGAAGGAAATATTGATTTTTCAGATAATTCTAAAACTGAAAATACTCGAGTTTCTTACCCTATTCACCATATTGATAACATTGTAAAACCCATTTCTAAAGCCGGCCATGCTAACAAGGTTATCTTTCTAACAGCAGATGCATTTGGTGTTTTACCACCCGTCTCAAAATTGACACCTGCACAAACCGAGTACTATTTCCTCTCTGGATTTACTGCCAAGCTAGCAGGAACAGAGCGCGGCATCACAGAACCCACACCAACCTTCTCTGCCTGCTTTGGCAAGGCATTCCTAAGCCTCCACCCAACAAAGTACGGTGAAGAGCTCGTCAAGCGGATGAAAGCCTCTAATGCGACCGCTTACCTCGTTAATACGGGTTGGAACGGAACAGGTAAACGAATCTCTATTAAGGACACACGCGGCATTATCGATGCAATCCTTGATGGCTCCATCGAGAAAAGTGAAACGCAGCAGCTTCCCTATTTTGATCTTGCTGTACCCACTTCATTACCTGGTGTTCACGATAACATCTTAGATCCACGCGATACTTATGCGGATGCTGCCGACTGGCAGAATAAAGCCGAAGGACTTGCTAAGCGCTTTGTCGACAACTTTGTTCAATATACTGACAATGAAGAAGGAAAAGCCCTTGTGGCAGCTGGGCCTCAGCTCGATTAAAAACGGTATAGCCCAGCAATAAAAGCCTGTTTTCAGCAAGCCAATGCAATAGGCGGCTGCCGATTTAGGTGGGTTTTTTACAACGCCCCCAGTGTACCAATCGATTATTGGCATACTGGGGGTTTTTAATATCAAAGAATAAATCTTTCGGTAAATCTGGGAACAAATTATTGCCACCCTATCAGCTTTAATACCTTCCCTGCCCCCTCCTTTTGGTTCACTTATATTCTCTGCTTCCAGCGCCTTCAAAATCCCATCTGCATACACCACCATTTTTATCGCCACTAGCAAAGCTATGCTATACACTCAAGCTAACCTCAAGCATAAAGTTTAAAGGTACTGCGCTTGTCATATCCCCCTTAAAAGGAAAGGGAATCTGATCCTAAGAGCATCTCGATTTTTTTCAGAAAACAGCCATTGACGATATAATTCAGGCTATTCTTTTTCAATAAACACAAATCTGTCAAAGAAAATAAAGTTCGTCTATTCGACTTGATTACAGATCGTTGGCTGAATCGCTTTAGCGCGAATATTTTGGCCGAACCTAAATCTATTACCCAGTGGCCTACCCTTCAATCACAGCAAACTCATACTGGTCAGTGGATTAAGCGGGAACAACAGCACTCATTATTTAGTAAAGAGGCATTAATAAAGCTCGAACATGCTCATGAAGAGGCCCACATCATCGCTCAAACCCTACTACTCAAATATCAAAGTGGTGAAATTGATACTGCTCGTGAAGGCCCACGAGAATTACAGTCAGCCTTTGATAAAATGAGAGCAGTGTTGGAGGCTATGTAATTAAGCTTTAACCTAAACCTACGGAATTTCTAGTGCGCTTTATAAAATGTCTTGCTCACTAACATAGCCAGCTAAAGTCAAATCTTCTTAGCTTAACAAACTATTTCATAAGGCACAGGAACAGCAGCCTTTATAGGTTAACTCCTGCTATGCCCCCCCCCAATACCACCTAGGCTAAAAAAACCAGACACAAAAAAAGCCATGCATTAAATGCATGGCTTTTTATTCGAACCGGAATAAACGCTACCGGTTAAACAAATACTCTACTTAGAATAGGTGCTTAACGCCATCACGCTCTTCATTAAGTTCAGTTTCAGTCGCGTCCATTCTAGCTTGGCTGAATTCATTGATTTCAACACCTTGAACGATTGTGTAATCACCGTCTTTACAAACGACAGGGAAAGAATAGATGATTCCCTCTGAAACACCATAGCTTCCATCGCTAGGAACAGCCATGCTGGTCCAATCACCCTCTGGAGTCCCTAGAGCCCAGTCACGCATGTGATCAATTGCAGAACTTGCTGCTGAAGCCGCGCTAGACGCGCCACGTGCTTTAATAATCGCTGCACCACGCTGTTGAACAGTAGGAATAAAGTTATCTGCATACCAGCCATCATCAACCAATGAAAGTGCCGCTTGGCCTTTAACCGTCGCTTGGTGCAAATCTGGATACTGAGTTGCTGAGTGGTTACCCCAGATGATCATGTTTTTGATATCTGTAGTTTGAGTTCCACATTTTTCTGCTAGCTGACTTAGCGCACGGTTATGATCAAGGCGTGTCATTGCAGTAAAATTTCTTGGATCAAGATCCGGTGCATTTTTCATTGCAATAAGCGCGTTAGTGTTTGCAGGATTTCCTACAACAAGAACTTTGACATCTTTCTTAGCAACATCGTTTAATGCTTTACCTTGCACAGAGAAAATCTCCGCGTTGGCTTCAAGCAGATCTTTACGCTCCATTCCTGGACCACGAGGGCGCGCACCCACTAGAAAAGCATAATCGATATCTTTAAATGCAACTGTTGGGTCATCAGACATAACAATCCCTTCTAGAAGAGGGAATGCACAATCATTCAACTCCATTGCAACACCTTCTAACGCACCCAGTGCTGGTGTAATTTCTAAAAGGTGAAGCACAATAGGCTGCTCTTTACCTAAAAAATCACCTGAAGCGATTCTAAACAGAAGTGAGTAGCTGATCTGTCCAGCAGCGCCAGTCACTGCAACATGTACGGGTGTAGTCATTATAAATCTCCTGCATTTAAAGAATTAAATTAGCGATTTGCCAAAAGCTTTTTAAGGTCGTAACGATATATAAAACTTGGCAACGCAAATACCAAAAACAAACAAAAATTAATTACAAAAAACTCCCAATCTTGTTCAGAGCCTGTTCCCATAAATCGCTGCTCCAAACCCAAGCCAATAAAGCCCGTTACAAAATAAAGAACAAACCATTCTACCCAGCGAAACCAACTTGATTTTCGCCTACTGGCCGGCTTTACCAGCATAAAGTAACGATCACTCATCCATGGCATATTAGCCGCTGCAATCGAAAAAACAATAAAAAGCGTGATCACAAATGAGCTATCCAAAATCCGAGTCCCCATACCTAATACAATAGCTAAAGAGACCCATTTTACTTATCTCAAACATGATCTCACTCATTCAAATAGTTAAGCTCTCAGTCTAAAACTAAATGTTGGGCATCGTCATCAGACAATACCTGTGATTGGTGCCGATGGCCGGACTTGAACCGGCACGACTTTCGCCACTACCCCCTCAAGATAGCGTGTCTACCAATTCCACCACATCGGCAATTCATAAATTGGTCTAAATAAGCGGGTGCATCTTAACAGAAACACCTCAACAAAAGTACCAACTGGCAGCTAAATTTACTCAGGTATCTTATCTTCTGCTAAAACAGGAATATCAGAGTCATTTGTTGTCTGTTTAACAAACCCACCTGGAGCCGTAGGCAAATCACTTGGTGACTCTATTACCTGCTCTGAAGTCACTCCATCCATGATATCTACTGGGGCATCCTGCCTTCCTGATAACCAAGCAAGCGCTAAGCTTGTTGAGAAAAATATAACCGCAAATAACGCTGTTGTACGAGAAAGAAAATTTCCTGCCCCCTGCGAACCAAAGACAGTCCCTGAGGCTGACGCACCTGCACCAAATGCGGCACCAGCATCAGCACCTTTACCTTGCTGCATTAGAACCAAACCGATGATTCCTGCAGTTGCAACAACGTGAACGATCAATAAAATCTGAAACATAGTTATCCAATTACTTCTGTAGAATTATAAATAGCCAAAAATGATTCGGCATCCAATGATGCACCTCCGATGAGGCCACCATCTATATCTGGCATTGAAAACAGCTCCTTAGCATTATCAGGCTTTACACTGCCGCCATATAAAACAGGAACTTTTTCTGCAAGTAACTGACTTTTCTCCGCCAGCCTCTTGCGAATAAACTCATGAACCTCTTGCGCCTGCTCAGTGCTTGCTGTTTTCCCTGTACCTATCGCCCAAACAGGTTCATAAGCAATAACAGAAAGAGCCAATTCATTCGCATCACAGCAATCAAAAACCGCATCCAATTGCTCAGCAATCACCTTATAAGTGACCCCGTCTTCACGCTGTTCTAGCGTTTCACCAACACACAATACCGGCATCAACCGGTTTGATAGCGCCTGCCTGAACTTCCTAGCAACTAATTCGCTTGTTTCACCATGCAAAGTTCGGCGTTCAGAATGGCCTACCAAAGCCAAACCGCACCCACAATCAGCAACCATTGCAGCAGAAACCTCACCGGTGTATGCCCCTTCGCTATGCTCGGAAACATCTTGAGCGCCTAAAGCAATAGGGCTTCCTATCAACCGCTCACCCACTTGTGAAAGATAAACAGACGGCGTGCAAACGCCAATTCCAGAGCTGTTCTGACCATCCAAACCAGCAAGTAGACCATCAATTAAATGGCGATTGCTCTGGCTTGAGCCGTTCATTTTCCAATTACCAAGAACCCACTGCTTCCGCATCACAAATCAATCCCGGAAAAATCCCAGCATGTTAGCCATTATTAGAGAATAAAGCAATTTTACTGCAAATCGAAGCCAACCCAAATAGGCAACAAAAATACAGATTAGCGTAGCGCTAATTGACTCGCATTAGTGCCGGCCTGTTTAAGCCATCGAAACCTTAACAACTTCTGCCAACCGGTTAGCAATATCGTCGACAAGGACAACATCTTTCCCTTCCACCATCACCCGGATAAGTGGCTCTGTTCCTGAAGAGCGAAGCAGCACACGACCACTGCCATTTAATTCTTTTTCTGCCTCTTCTTTTGCCCGTAGAACTGCATCTATAGTTTCTGGGTCACGTTTTTCTGATACTCGCACATTAACCAAAGTCTGTGGGTATTTCGACATTCCAGATTTCAGTTCATGTAACGATTTCCCTGTTGTCCAAAGCTCTGCCAAAACCTGCAATGCGGCTACCACACCATCGCCAGTGGTCGTTCTATCCAGGCAGATAATATGGCCAGATCCTTCACCACCCAAAATACATTCATTCTGACCCATCATCTCCATAACGTAGCGATCACCAACACCCGCCCGTTTCAGGTCAAGATCAATTTCTGCCAGAGCATGTTCTAGCCCAAGATTACTCATTAAGGTTCCAACAACAGTGCCATTCATCTCTTTGTTATGAATGCGCGATTTAGCGATGATATAAAGCAGCTCATCGCCATCAACAACCTCTCCAAGATGGTCAACCATAATCAAGCGATCACCATCTCCATCTAGCGCAATACCAAAATCAGCGCTGTTCTTTAGAACCTCTTCTTTTAAGAGAGCCGGCTTGGTTGCTCCGCAGTTCTCATTAATATTAAGCCCATCTGGCTCAGTACCTACACGAAAAACTGTTGCGCCAATTTCCTCAAAAACGTGTGGCGCAATGTGGTAAGTCGAGCCATGAGCACAATCAACAACTATTTTCGTTCCAGAAAAGTCCATATGCGAAGGAATTGTGCTTTTACAAAACTCAATGTAACGGCCTGCCGCATCTTCCATACGTGTCGCCTTGCCTAGTTTTGCTGAATCAACCGTTGTCATCGGTTCATCCATCCACTTTTCAATTTCATGTTCAATCTCATCAGGCAACTTTGTCCCTTGAGATGAGAAAAACTTAATACCATTATCGTAATAAGGGTTGTGCGAAGCACTAATAACAATCCCAGCCTGCCCACGAAGGGTTCTTGTCAAATAGGCGATAGCTGGTGTCGGCATTGGGCCTAGCAGCAAGGTATTTACACCTGCAGCAGACAAACCGGCCTCAAGCGCCGATTCAAACATATATCCTGAAATTCGAGTGTCCTTACCGATTAAAACTGTACTTTTCCCCTCTTTTGCAAAAACTTGCCCAGCTGCCCAACCTAGCTTGAGCATAAAGTCGGGGGTAATTGGATACTGGCCAACCGCTCCCCGAATCCCATCTGTACCAAAATATTTCTTCATCTTTCCTTGCCTTAATAATTTCAATAAGTTGCTGCCATGTCCTAGCGACGCTCCGCCATTAGTGCATTACAAACCGCTAACGCATCAACAGTTTCTTTTACATCATGCACTCTAAGGATAGACGCCCCCTGCCAAGCTGCAAGTATCCCTGCCACTACGCTACCAATCATCCGCTCTTCAACTGGTTTACCCACTATATTGCCAATTACTGATTTCCTTGAAACGCCAACCAGCAATTGCGGTCCAAGCCATTTTAACTGCTCAAGATTCGCTAGTAATTGCACGTTTTGCTGATGAGTTTTCCCAAAGCCTATGCCTGGGTCTAAGATCAACCGTTCCTTGTCAATCCCTGCTATTTCACATGCCGCTATTCTCTCTCTAAAGAACGCATTAATTTCATCAAACAGGTTTTTATATTGAGGCGCATCCTGCATTGTTTCTGGCGTCCCTTGCATATGCATCAAGCAGATAGGCACCGTTGTTTCGGCTGCAGCGCTTAACGCCCCTTCATTTCGTAATGCATAGACATCATTAATCATTGTTGCGCCAGCATTTACAGCGTCAGTCATTACAGCAGCTTTACTTGTATCAATAGAAATATCGACATCAAAACGTGATCGAATTGCCTTAATGGCTGGAATAACGCGAGACAACTCTTCTTCTAACGATACAGCTGCTGCACCGGGACGGGTTGATTCACCACCGATATCGAGGATATCAGCACCTTGGCCGATTAAACTGGCCGCACGATCAATCGCTTTTTCTGGCTCAAAATAAAAACCCCCGTCCGAAAAGGAGTCAGGGGTTATATTAAGAACCCCCATCACCTTTGGGGGAACAATTTCCATCATGGTTTATCGCTAATTTGGCAGATCAGCTGGGCCTCCAACTGTATTTGAATCAGACTTTTTAGCTTCTTTAGGCTCTTTTTCCTCATCATCTTTCATTTCACTGCCACCACTCGATCCATCATCATTCCAACCTTTTGGTGGCCCAGGAACTTTCCCATCCATAATTTCATCAATCTGATATTTATCGATTGTTTCATACTCCATCAATGCATCAGCCATTAAATCGAGAAGATTCTTATTTTCTTTTAAAATACTCTCTGCTCGCTCATAGTTCCGATCGATAAAAGAGCGAACCTCTTCGTCAATCACATGCGCTGTTTCATCTGATGTTGTTTTGTGCTGAGTAACTGAGCGACCTAAGAAGACCTCGCCCTCTTCTTCATCGTAACTCAACGGCCCAAGGCGCTCAGACATACCCCATTTTGTCACCATATTGCGCGCCATTTCAGTCGCCCGCTCAATATCATTTGAGGCGCCCGTCGTTACCGCATCTGTCCCGAAAATAATCTCTTCGGCCAAGCGACCACCAAATAGACTTGATATCTGGCTTTCCAGCTTAAGCTTGCTGACGCTATATTGATCTCTCTCTGGTAGAAACATCGTCACACCCAATGCACGACCACGCGGCATGATGCTTACTTTATAGACAGGATCATGCTGAGGAACCAAACGACCTACGATCGCATGACCCGCTTCGTGATAGGCTGTTAAAAGCTTCTCGTCATCACTCATCACCATGGTGCGACGCTCAGCACCCATAAGAATTTTATCTTTCGCTTTTTCAAGATCAATCATTTCTACAACACGCTTGTTCAAACGTGCTGCACGTAACGCTGCTTCATTAATCAGGTTTGCAAGATCCGCCCCTGAAAAACCTGGTGTTCCTCTAGCAATAAAACCAACGGTAACATCATCTGATGCAGGCACCTTCTTCATGTGAACATTCAAAATCTGCTCACGCCCTTTAACATCAGGCAATCCTACATTCACTTCACGATCAAAACGCCCCGGACGAAGCAAAGCCTTATCCAAAACATCTGGGCGGTTTGTCGCTGCAATAACGATCACACCTTCATTACCTTCAAAACCATCCATTTCAACTAGTAATTGGTTTAATGTTTGCTCACGCTCATCATTACCACCACC
>DEIG01000012.1:290779-325297 GCA_002352345.1 Methylococcaceae bacterium UBA2780 | reverse complement strand
AGGGCGGTGTCCTAGGCCTCTAGACGAAGGGGACTAAAACAAGTTTCCCAATAAAATTGGTGGAGCCAAGGAGGATCGAACTCCTGACCTCAACACTGCCAGTGTTGCGCTCTCCCAGCTGAGCTATGGCCCCTCAGGAAAGCGAGCATTTTACTGACCTAGCTGCGGATTGTCTAGGCTTTTGTCTCTGATAATCTGCTATTTTAATAAAATAACCTAATTGCTATTTTCAATCTTTGCCCAGGAATCACGAAGCGTCACAACACGGTTAAAAACAGGTTTACCTACTGTCGAATCCTTATCAACGCAATAATAGCCTTCCCGCTCAAACTGAAAGCTTTTCCCAGCCTCTTCTGTAGCAACTAAAGGTTCAACTACCGCATTTTCAATCACTGTCAGTGAAGCTTCGTTAACATGCTCTAGGAAATGCTTTTCTTTATCCGCATCGGGAGTCGGGTGATTAAATAGTCGGTCGTATAGCCGCAACTCTGCCTTAACGCCCTCTTTCGCAGAGACCCAGTGAATAACACCTTTAACTTTTCGCCCCTCTGGGTTTGCCCCAAGTGTTTCAGGATCGTAACTACAGCGCAGCTCGATAATCTCCCCGGCCTCATCTTTAATCACTTCATCACAGCGAATAACGTAACTATTGCGTAATCGAACCTCTTTATCTAAAACCAGCCGCTTGAACTTTTTGTTTGCTGATTCTCTAAAATCATCGCGATCAATATAAAGCTCTCGACCAAAGTTAATCGGCCTTGCCCCCATGCTTTCATTTTTTGGGTGGTTAGGCGCGGAGATTGCCTCAAGCTGCTCTTCAGGATAGTTAGTGATGACCACTTTTAAAGGATTTAATACAGCCATGCGGCGCTGTGCAGAGCGGTCCAAGTCTTCACGTATACAGCTTTCTAACGCGCCCATTTCAATCGTGCCATCGACTTTTGTGACGCCAATACGACGACTAAACTCTTTTATCGAGGCAGGGCTAACACCACGTCGGCGCAAACCAGCTAGTGTTGGCATTCTTGGATCATCCCAACCATTTACAACTTTCTCATCAACCAATTGCGTTAATTTACGTTTACTAACCACTGTGTATTCGAGATTTAATCGCGAGAACTCAATCTGCCGAGGATGACAACTGACAGAAATATTATCAATAATCCAGTCGTAAAAAGGACGGTGATCCTCAAACTCTAACGTACAAAGCGAGTAATTTATCCCTTCCAGCGCATCCGATATAGGATGCGTAAAATCATACATAGGGTAGATACACCATGCATCACCAGTCTGGTGATGAACAACACCATGCCGGATGCGATAAAGCGCAGGATCTCGCATATTAATGTTAGGCGATCCCATATCGATCTTTGCTCTAAGGGTTCGACTACCATCCTCGAACATCCCCTCTTTCATCCCTTCAAACAGCTCAAGGTTCTCTTCAACTGATCGGTTGCGATGCGGGCTATCCTTTCCTTTTTCAGTTAAGGAACCACGGTATTCCCTAACCTCTTCTGCTGACAAGTCACAGACATAGGCCTTACCCGCCTTAATCAGTTCAACAGCAAATTCATAGAGCTTCGGGAAATAATCAGATGAATAGAAAAGCCGGTCATCCCAATCAAAACCGAGCCAACGAACATCCTCTTGAATTGCATCGATATATTCCTGGTCCTCTTTATGAGGATTTGTGTCATCGAAACGAAGATTACAAACCCCATTGTAATCTTCTGCCAAACCAAAATTCAGACAGATCGATTTAGCATGGCCAATATGCAGATAGCCATTCGGCTCAGGCGGAAAGCGCGTGTGAACAATTTTAGTTTGGCCTTCAGCCAGCTCTTTCTCGATAATCTGGCGGATAAAGTTCGTTGGCGTATTTGACTCGTTGCTCATCTTTTTTCTCTTTAATTAGGCAGCTTCACGTTTAGCAATGTATTCCAATGCTTTATCAATTCGGCGTAAGACTGCCTCACGCCCAACCAAATAAAGCGTATCGTCGATAGCGGGTGAAGAGCCCTGCCCCGCGACGGCAACACGCAAAGGTTGACCCACTTTACCCATTTTTAGCTCTAACGCTTCGGCGACAGCTTCTACCGTTGCACCCAGCGAAACTCGATCCCATTCTGGTAATGCTGCAAAAGCCTCTTTTAATTTCTCAAGCGGCTCGCGTACGACAGGCCGTAGATTTTTCTTGGCCGCTTTTTCGTCAAACTCCTCATAATCACGGTAGAAAAAGGCACTCTCTTTAGCCATTTCAACCAATGTATTACAACGCTCACTCTGCACCTTGATCACTTCAAGAACATCAGGTCCTTCAGTTGGATCAATATCCAGTTGACCAAAATGCCAGCTCAGATGGCGCGCAACATGTTCAGGAGAAGATGTTTTCAAATAGTGTTGGTTTAACCAAAGCAGCTTTTCGGTGTTAAATGCAGAAGGGGCACGATTTACATCAACAATATCGAATAGCGAAGCCATCTCATCGACAGAGAAAATTTCTTGATCACCATGAGACCAACTGAGCCTTACCAGGTAATTCAATAAAGCTTCAGGCAAAAATCCTTCATCACGATATTGCATGACGCTAACGGCACCATGTCGTTTGGACAAACGTGCGCCATCATCACCCAAAATCATCGGTACGTGACTATATATTGGTGGCTTTTCACCCAGCGCCTCAATAATATTAATTTGCCGTGGCGTGTTATTGATATGATCATCACCACGAATCACGTGGTTTATACCCATATCGAGATCATCGACTACAACGGTCAAGTTATAGGTTGGCGTACCATCTGGGCGGGCAATAACAAGATCATCCAATTCGCTATTTTGAATGGTTATTGTTCCTTTGACGCCATCTTCAAAAACGACCGCACCTTCGGTTGGGTTTCTGAAACGAATAACCGGTTTTACCCCTTCACGTGGCGTTTCAAGATCTCGACAGCGACCATCGTAACGAGGTTTTTCTTTGCGCGCCCGCTGCCCTTCACGCAGCTCATCCAACTCCTCTTTCGAGCAGTAACAGTAATAGGCTTTATTCTCTTTTAAGAGTTGATCGATCACCTCTTTATAACGGTCGAAGCGGTGCGTCTGATAAAAAGGGCCTTCGTCGTATTCAAGCCCCAACCACGTCATTCCCTCAAGAATGGCATTTACCGATTCTTGGCTTGATCGTTCAAGATCTGTATCTTCGATACGGAGAACAAAGTCGCCACCATGCTTACGTGCATAGAGCCAAGAAAAAAGGGCTGTACGCGCCCCGCCAACATGAAGATATCCGGTAGGACTTGGTGCAAATCGGGTACGAACGGTCATAGAATAAAGTCTGTTTATAAAAAAGCGTTATTCTATCAAATTCTATTTCAACTCGTACCTGCTCTGTTGAGGAAAATCCCTCTTTACATGCTAGGATCCCTTAAACTCAATCAAAATAGCCACCAAAATGAACCATCTTCTACGCACTTTGCCATTACTAATCAGTTTAAGCTTTTTACCTTGCCAGCCTGTTCTAGCTGATGAAGGTTTTGCCGGGCGAGATAAAGCAAGTCGAGAAGCGGTGGAATCACTTGAGGCTTATGCTGTATACAAAATGGGCCAATACGATGAAGCACGCAAAATCTGGCTCTCTTTAGCCTCACGAAACAATCCTTCAGCAATGATCAATCTGGCAAACATGTCAGAACAGGGGCAAGGTGTCCCTCGCGATCTTGGTCAAGCAGCCGAATGGCTTAGGAAAGCAGCAGAATTGGGTGATACTCGTGGACAGCTGCAACTTGGGCTCGCTTATGAAAAAGGGCTTGGTGTTGAACGCAGTCCAGAAATTGCCTCTGAGTGGTTTTTAAAAGCCGCCGAACAGGGAGATTCAACTGCCCAATTTAATCTCGGTGTTATGCTCGCAACAAATTACGGTAAAGGGATCAAAAACGCTTCACCCGAGCAGCGACAAGCGGCTATAAAATGGCTAGAAAAGGCAGCGGAAGATGATCACCCCGATGCGGAAACATTTTTGGAGATGCTAAACAGCTTGAGTCCTGCCCATTAGTATCCCAACAGCATTAACTCTTTCGCCAGACGAGCAGACGGTTATTGGCGGGCAATGGTCTATTTTCCTCAAGAATTAAGCCTACCTTTTCACCCAACGCAACCAGTGCCTCTAGATCCCGAATGCCACTCAGCGGGTCTCTCTCCTTCAACCACTGATCGAAAGTAGCATTGCTTTCGCTCGTAAATTGTCCATTTATGTTGAAGGGCCCGTAACTACAGAACTTAGCGCCCGATTGAAGGTAACAACCCAGCCGTTCGTAAAAGATTTCCACAGACTTCCAGCTCATAATATGCAATGTATTGGCTGAAAAAAGTGCCTCAACCCGCTCAACGGGCCAGTCATTCTGGCGAACATCAAGCTCCAGCGGAGCTCTTATATTCTTAAGTCCTGCCGCATCTACCCAAAGTGAGATACCGCTCAAATAAACCGACTGATCAGTTGGTTGCCAAATCAGATGCGGCAAATTCTCTGCAAAATAGACAGCATGCTGCCCTGTTCCACTACCAACCTCGACAACCTCACAGGGTTTATCAAACACCTTTTTCAGAACATCCAAAATAGGTTTTTTATTCTTATCGCACGCCGGTGCATAGGGCTTTTCCAAAATAAACATCCTCTTTGCTAGTTAACTAGTTTCATCATAACCGAGCTTTATATACTTGATGATTACACAGCGGTATAAAAGTACACTCATTATCTGTCTTATTAAGTCTCAAAACTTAAAAATCCACCAAATGCTTAAACTCTCCACTGTCGAAAATATTAAGGAAATAGCAAGTGATCAATGGAATCGACTTGCCGGCAACAATACCCCATTCTTACAGCATGCCTTTCTTAATGCCTTAGAAGAAAGCGGTGCGGTGAGTGCCGAAACTGGCTGGACACCGCGTCACCTTAAACTCGAACAGTCGGGGGGAATTATTGCTCTAATGCCGCTCTATCTAAAAGAGCATTCACAGGGTGAATACGTTTTTGATCATGGCTGGGCAAATGCATACCACCGGAACGGACTGAGCTATTACCCAAAATGGTTGACAGCTATTCCTTTCACCCCCTGCCAAAGTAGACGGATTTTGATTAAAGAGGGTATTGAGAAAAAAGCAGTTTATTCCTCAATTATAGAATTCTTCCTGCAGCAATCTGCTAGCAACCAATCGACAACGTGGCACTGCCTATTTGCCGACCCAGAAGAGCAGCAAGCACTTAAAGAGCTAGGTCTCCATCTACGTGAAGATGTTCAATTTAAGTGGTTTAACCGTGATTACCGTGACTTTGAGGACTACCTTGAGCAGTTCAGCGCCAGAAAACGTAAAAACATCAAACGTGAACGCAGACGGGTTCAAGAACAAAACATTGAGCTTATTCAGCTGACGGGGCCAGAAATTTCTGAGGCGCAATGGCAGGCCTTCTTTTATTTCTACCTTATGACCTACAAGAAGCATGGTATGAACAGTTATCTCAATCTCTCTTTTTTTCAGCGACTCGCTGAGACAATGGCCGATCAATTGTTACTAACACTGGCGATTAAAGAAAACCGCTACATAGGAGCAGCATTCAGCCTAGTCGGTGGAGATACACTCTACGGACGCTATTGGGGCTGTTACAAGGAGTTTAACAATCTTCATTTTGAAACCTGCTATTACCAAGGGATTGAATACTGCATCAAGAACAAACTAGCTCTATTTGATTCTGGCGCTCAAGGTGAACATAAAATCAGCCGGGGATTTGAACCGGTTATTACCGCATCCGCGCACTGGATTAAAGATCCCCGCTTTGCAACAGCGATTGAAGAGTTCACCCAAGCAGAAAAACATCATGTTGCACGCTATAAAGGGAAAGCCAGCGAGTTTTTACCCTTTAAAAAGAAGTAAACTATCAACCTCTTGCGCGTTGCTTAATTCATAACCCGGCAGCCTTCAACTAATCAACCAACTAAAACCTATCTCATGCAAATACAGTGGTACCCCGGCCATATGCACAAGGCCCAAAAAGAGATCAAAGAGATACTCCCGAACGTCGACCTGATTATCGAAGTGCTCGATGCACGCCTTCCTTTTAGTAGTGAAAACCCGATGATTTCTTCATTGCGTGGAGATAAACCTTGCATAAAGATCCTCAATAAAAGTGATCTGGCAGATCCAGATGTAACAGCACAATGGCAGCACTACCTAGAGCAAGAAAAAAACGTCAAAACCCTTGCCCTCACTATGGAGAAATCGGACAAGCTCAAGCAGTTATCCGCCCTATGCCGCAAGTTAGTGCCCAATAAGGGAGACAATGTTCGCTCGCTTAACGCCTTGATTATGGGAATCCCGAACGTTGGAAAATCAACACTTATTAATGCGCTTGCTGACCGAATCATTGCAAAAACAGGCAATGAACCGGCTGTCACCAAGACACAACAGAGAATTAACCTAAGAAATGGCATTGTTCTCATCGATACACCGGGACTACTTTGGCCAAATGTTGAAAACAAAAATAGCGGCTACCGGCTCGGCATCACCGGCGCAATAAAAGATACCGCCTTAGTATATGCTGATATTGCTGATTTCACCGCCGAACTTCTGCTTGATATATACCCAGAAAGTCTCAAGAGTCGTTACGAAACCGAAACACTACCCGAACGGAGTCATGAGTTTTTGGAGTTAGTCGGCAGAAAAAGGGGCTGTCTAAGCGGTGGCGGGCAGATTGATTTCGATAAAACAGGTAAATTATTTGTCGGCGAATTACGAAATGGCTTACTCGGAAGAGTTACTCTGGAAACACCTGAAGTGATGGAAAAAGAGCTTGCGGAACTTGCTATTCATCGAGAAGAAAAAGCGGCTAAAAAAGCCGCCAGAAAAGAGCGTTTCAAGAAATCAAAAAAGCGTTAATTCATACCCAGTAAGACTATGTGCGATATATCGTCTCGATCAGGTGATAACCAAATTTAGTCTTAATCGGCCCATGCACTTTCAGCAGAGACTTTTTAAAGACGACATTATCAAATGCTTTCACCATCTTGCCCGGCCCAAACTCCCCAAGATCACCACCTCTCTTTGCAGAACTGCAAAGAGAGTGTTTTTTAGCTAAAAGAGCAAAATCAGCACCACCGGATAACTGCCCTTTTAGCTTCTCTGCCTCTTCTTTCGTTTTAAGCAGAATATGTCGTGCGCTTGCTCTAGCCATAATTCAACCGACCTCAATTTTTCTCTTCCAATCAACTAATGACGCAACAAGCTGAATCGAACTTCCACTAGCCTTTGCACCCAAATCAATTCTTGCCGCCATCCGCTCTTTTAGCCCGCTGACATGCGCGACACCCCCTAACCATCCTGCCCAACTGCCTGCAAATCACAAGTGTTCTAATTGCGAGCTCTAAAGAACCAGAATCCAAACCCTTCGTGATAATCGGAAGTGTGAATAATGCACATTCCATTTAGCTACTGATTTTGATCTGCAAGACCACCGAGCGCCTCAAAAAGTGTTGGCAAGAAACGGCTATATTCCAATGTCATAATGGCAAAGTCACTATCAAATCGCTCAGCAGCACTTTCTGCGACAACATCCATCGCCTCTTCCTGAATCACATCCAGAAAACGCACCCGCTTGATTGCCACATTTTCATCCAATACAAAGCTAATTCGCTCATCAAAGGTCAGTGCAAGTTTCGTGACGACCTTTCCGGCTTTAAGGTGAATATCTACCTCATCCGAAATCAATGACTGCTTGCGAATTTTAACAATCCCGCCCTCATCGCTTTCATCACGTAGCTCGCACTCATCATCTAACTCAAAATTACTGGGCACAGCTCCCTGCTCCAACCAGCGTGTCATAACCGATGTAGGGGCTGATGCCATGCTGATAGGTACAACAGGAAAGGAACCCAATGACTCTCTTAACAGACTAATTAACTCTTCTGCTTTCTTAGCACTTGCCGCATCAACAATTAACCAACCATCCTTTGCATCGATATAGGCAAAAGTGCGACTACTTCTTGAAAAAGCACGTGGAACCATCTCAGAAATTACCAGCTCTTTAAGTTCTAAACGCTCCTTACCACGAACCTTTCGAGACTCATTCTCTTCGACCTCCTCTGCACGCGCATCGACCAACTCTTTAATCGCTGGCGCAGGTAAAATCTTCTGCTCATGCCGCAAACAGAGCATCGTATAACCGTTAGTTGTGTGAGAAAGCGTCTGACCATCGCGCCCCAATGGCTCTGCCCAACCAATTGAAGAAAGATCATTCTTACCTACCGGATGAAAAACCTTTTCAGAAAGCTTCTCCTCTAATTCATCAGAAGAAAGGGTAAAAGGGCTATTTAAACGGTAAAGAGAGAGATTTTTGAACCACATAAAAAGGGGGACTCCAAGAGTAAAAAGAGCCGAAGATTATGCACCAAAAGAGTTTAAAAAAGTAAAAGAGAAGAAGATATTTTTGATTTAAACTACATTAATGCAGTGCAAGTGTATGCTTCTCCCACATAACTTTTCACGCTACAGGCTAGAGTTCTTTATTCTCTAGTTTTTTCTGCAGTAAAAAACAATTCTCAGCGAGAAAATATCGAACTGAACAGTTACAGTTACCGTAGGCACAACGGGTTCAGCAGTCTATTACAGCGGTTTTCTTTTTCAGTAATGCTGAGAACCCCATTATTGGCTTTGAGAAATTGTTGGTATTCTGGATTTTCGCGCAATAATTTTCTTCCGCCTAAAATGAGTGCGTTGACCTGACCTTTACTGAGTTCCAGTGAGGTTGGCAGATTGTTGAAAAAATCCTTGATACTAGGTGAAGTGAACGATTTAAAGTTTAACTCAACGAAATAAAAACGCACCGGATGACCAAATTCAGCCAGCGTAATCTCATATTCTTTTATCTTTTCTTTGACACGAATAATTGTTTCCTCGTTGTAGAGCGCAATTTGTGTGGAAGATAACGCATCCACAGTCTCACTGATGGAAGGTTTAATAGGCGATTGGCTAAAAGATTTTTTAGGTGCGACGGCAGCATTCACCAGCAGTACTAATATGTCTTTAGGTGGGTGAACAAAGCTATCATATCTATTAACAATGCCGCCCATTGCGATGACTCTATCCAAAATTGCACGGAGCCCCAAGTTATCTGAAATACCACCATCTACCAAATGCAAATAGGGGTTTACACTGGTATCTTGCGCCATATTGTAACGATCCAGTATTGCTTGTTCCTCGGCGAACAGCTCTTTTTTGGACCGGAGCCGCTGAACGTAGTTTGCCCGATCGCTATTGCATGTACCGCCGTAGTTTTTTAGCACTACACTCGGGAATGCAATAGGAACGGCGGATGAAGCGGTGACAGCGCGCGCTACTGAAAGCCTGTTCAAGTCTGAGCAGATGGCATCAAAGGTGTCTTGTGTAAAAGAGAATCGTGCACCCGTACTTAAATCAGTAGCATTGATGCCGATAAAAGGTCGTTTGCCGATCGGAATATCGGCGAACGTTTTGCCCTCGAAAATATTGTGATCATAGTACTCGATCGCCATCTCGGTGCGGTTAAAAGCACTAAACATACTCCGTGCCCAATAAAATGGATTGAGCATTTTTCGGATTAATGTGCCTTGCACGCTTTGATTAAGGAACTTGCGTTCGTAGTCCTTAAAAATCTCATCACCAAATAATCCATAATAAGCAGCGGTAAAGCTACCACCGGAAACGGAAGAGATGGTATCTACTTCATCTAATATACGCGTGCGTGTCCCCATCGAGTCGATTTGGGTATCACGTAGCTCCTGTAACACACCATAAGAGAGAGCTGCCGCTCGAGTACCGCCGCCTGAAAAGGATAGCGCAATAGCATGATCACCCTGAGGCTTCCTTTCTTTGGACAAGAGGTGATAGCCCTTTTGGGTATCGGTACTAATAATGCTTTTATTGGGTGGCAAATAGATACTGGCACAACCTTGCAATAACAGGATGGCTATCAGCAAGATCAATGGTGAGGAGTTTCGGTCGACAAAATTAAACATGCACTTGAATCCTACAAATATTCTACTCTTCACCTGATAGATAATTGCGATGTACCTAGTCGCTTTAATAGCTAAGAATTAAAGATATGATTCACAACAAAAGTGATCAGTCAGAGGACGCGTAGACTTAATATCCACACAATCCTGCAAATTTATACCTCCGCTATTAAAAAACAGCCTTTGCATTGAAATCTGACTCAAAAAATTCTTTTCTGCTTGTTTGGGCTTTTTTGTTTGACATAAAAAAGCTAAGTGCTTCTGGGGGCCTTAACCGATATGAGCTGCAACATTGCACCATTACCACGCACAAACTGGAGCTTAACTAATTCTTCTGAAGCCGACCGAAGGCATTAGCAAAGCGTAAAGCCCACTGTTGCAAAATTGGCCTGGCCTCATCAAGAGTTACTTTGGATGAGGAAGACTTTAGCTCTTTCCCTTTTTGTAAATCCACTACGGAGGCCAATAATTTTCCATTTTTAGCATCAGTCACTTTAGCTTCCATCATGACCCGGGCGCTTTTCTGCGATGCTCCTGATACCCTCATTGCACCCGTAATAGCCGCACCAATAGGTATATACTGATAGGCTTGAAGGTCATCAAAGCTGCTGTATACGCTAGTGATTGCGGCCTCGATCCGGGCAATACCTGGTTTTTCGGTTTGTGTAACCACATATCCCTTATCTGTAAAGCTCGTTTTGAGTTCCTCTTCATACGCTTTAGCAATCGACGTTAATAGCAAGTTTTTGGGTCGAGCAAGACCATCAGGAAAGATTATTCTGACCTTATCGATCATAACGCCCTTGTAGCTAGAGAAATCGACATTAGGAACAATGTATAGCTTTGTTTCAGGATAAATATCGGACTGCTCAAGTTGAGAATAATTGTCCAAAAAGCCAGAGTATTTATCCTCAGTCACTTTGTTTGTCGCACATCCAGTTAAAAGAACCAGCGACGCTGCAACGGCTATATTTAGTTTGTTCATTGCTTTCTTCCCTCTTCACTATTAAGCCACTCTCGGGCCACCTGTTCCTCGCCTTCTTCAAAAAATTCAATAGGCATAGGACGTAAATCTTTTGCTGTAAATAGGTATGCCGTGTCGTGCCAATCTGAATCACTTACAACGGCCATTTTTAGGATATGTTGATCGTTTTTATTGGCAAAACTCATGTCTTCCCAACCATCCGCATTCTCCAAACCGTAAAAACCCTCAAGCACAGTCAGTATTTTGATTTTCCTTTTAACCTTGATCAGCGCTTCACATTTGCCGAGTGCCTGATCAAACTCTGCTCTTCCAAGCCTTCCAGAAATCCTGATAACAGCTAAATTAGCCTCTGAGCTGAATTCTAAGGGCATAACAACTTGCTCCAAAAAAATTAAAAAATCGTCTTGGTAAAATAACGTCTAACCAACAGGTTACCTGATTACTTCAGGCTTGCTTACTTTATAAAAGATGGCATACAGAACAGGCACTGCAAACATGGTGAGCACGGTTCCAAACGCCAAACCAAACATGATCGTGACAGCCATCGACACCCAAAAACCATCTTGCAGCAATGGAGCCATTCCCAATACAGTTGTTGCCGCAGCATTGATCACAGGGCTAAGTCGTGAGATGGCCGCTTCTACAACCGCTTTATATGGCGCTATGCCTTCATCAAGGTTTGCTTTTATCTGATCGAGCAAAACGATGGAATTTTTTATCATCATCCCCGATAAGCTCATCGCACCCAATACCGCCATAAAACCAAATGGCGTTTGTGTAAGCAGCAAGCCAGATACGATCCCAATTAGCGCAAAGGGAATGACCATAAATATAATCAAAGCTGGCCTATAAGAGTTGAACAGCATGATAATAATAAGCACCATAATAACCAAAGCCGGTATCCCGCCTGGCTTTAGGCCATCCTGCGATTCTTTTGAGCTATCAAACTCCCCTCCCCAGTCAAGGCTATAACCTGGTGGCAGTTCAATAGCCTCAAACTGAGCTAGTACCGCATTTCGCATATCGGGTGTAGTGACCCCATCAATAGGTGAAGCCTGAACTGTAATCGCCCTTCGTCGGTTATACCGCCAAATGAGCGATTCTTCCCAAGCGACATAGGTTGAATCGGTTACCTGCTCGAGCGGGATACTTTCAGTAGCGCCTGGAGAGGAGACCAAAAGCTGCCCAAGGTTGCTTGAAGCCTGCTTGCGCTCTCTGTCAGTATTGCGGAAGACAATTGGAATGAGGTTATCCCCTTCACGGTACTGCCCAACAACTCTTCCATCAACTGCACGCTGGGTAGCACGCGCAATATCTGCACGAGAAATGCCGCCCCATCGCCCCTGCGCCTGATTGTAGTCAGAGACAACTAATTTAGTGCGTTGCCGCCAATTACTCCGCACCTCTTTTGTGCTGGGGTTTTCTTTCAGAATTACGGTGCCATGCTCAGCCAAGCTGATTAGCGTGTCAATATCAGCCTCAGCCGGTCCGCTAAACCGCGCTTCAAATTTCCAATCATTAAAGCTCCCAACGGGATACCTTCTAAGCCGCACATGAGCCTGGGGATAGTTTTTATCCGCCCAAGATTGAGCATCTCTAATAACTTGTTCTACCCCTTCCAGTGTTCGAGTATTCACCACAAGTTGCGCATAGGAAGAATGTGGAGATTCTGGACTAACGGGAAGATAAAAACGTGGTGGACCCGAACCAATAAAAGTGCTGACATTTTCAACTTGCTCATGGTTCTGCAGCATCTCTTCAATTTCTTTGAGATTAGCCGAAACCTGCTCAATACGGGTCCCTTCTGGCTCCCAATAATCGATCATAACTTGCTCTCGAGAGGAGTCAGGAAAAAAGAGGATAGGAACCTTTCCAAAACCCATGAAAGAAATGATCAACAAGCCAACCAGACTACTAATAAATATGAAACGATATTTAATGGCAGCACCAAGAGATGCCCGAAATGTTTGGTAGAGACGTCCATCATAGGCATCTTTTCCGCCATCGGGTGGGGGGTCTGGCAACATTGCAATGCACATTAGCGGTGTTATGGTTTGGGAAAGCACCCAGCTAAGCATCAAAGAAATCCCAACAACGGTGAAGAGGCTACCCGCGTACTCTCCAGTACTTGCGGTCGATGAATAAATTGGATAGAAGGCCATGCAGGCAATAACAGTCGCGCCTAGAAGTGGCCATGATGGGGCTGATGCCGCCTCTATTGCGGCTTGTTCACGCGCAACACCTTGTTTTAACTTGATGACAAAGTTGTCGACAACGACGATTGCATTATCAACCATCATGCCCATTGAAATAATTAAAGCACCTAGCGAAACGCGCTGAAGATCGATACCCATCATAGACATGATGAGAAAAGTACCCAAGATTGCCAAAACCAGACCACTAACGCCAACCACAATTCCAACACGTAGCCCCATGCTGACAGCGAGCACGATCAACACGATAATGACAGCCTCCGCGAGATTAATCATAAAAGATTTGATAGATGCGGCGACTGACTCAGACTGCCATGAAACTTTTTTGATCTCGATTCCTATAGGAAGCTCACCCTGAAGCTCAGCTATCCGTTCATCTATTGCACGCCCTACCCCAACAACGTTAGTTCCACTAACCGGCGCTAAAGCCATCGCAATTGAAAAGGTACCGTTATAACGCATTAATTTCCGAGCAGGTTCAACATAACCCTGGCTGACAGTGGCGATATCCTTGATCCTAATCAGTTCATTTTTTGCTCGTGCTCCGGCTTGAGAGGCGGTGACCGTTAATTCGCCAATATCATCAACTGCTGTAAAATCACCACTGATAGATACACGTAATCGCTCACCTTGCACATCGACGTGTCCCGCATTGATGACTTCGTTTTGTTGGGATAGCGCACGTTGCATATCTGCGGCGGTAATACCCAGAGAAGAAATCTGGCTTTGGGTGGCATCAATATAAATTCTTTTATCCTGAACACCCCATAAATCAATACGAGCAACGCCCTCAACCAGACTAAGTTCTTTTCGAAGCTGATTAACGTATTGCTCAAGCTCTTTGTAACTGAACCCATCCCCTGTTATCGCGAGCAAAAAACCGAATACATAGCCAAAATCATCGCTAACAGAAGGGTCATGCGCACCTGAGGGTAAGGTATTTCGGATGTCGCCAATTTTTTTTCGCAAAACATCCCAAGTTTGTGGGAGTTTCTCTGACCAGATCTGATCTTTAATGTCTACTTTGATAATAGAGAGTCCCGGACGGGATTCTGAATAAATCTTTTTGACCTCCTGCATCTCTTGCAGTTTAAGTTCAATCCGGTCAGTAACCTCTAATTCAACTTCTTTTGCGCTTGCCCCTGGATATAGCGTTGTGATTGCTGCGGTTTTAACAGTGAACTCAGGGTCTTCCAGCCAACCGAGCGAAAAAAAACTGCTGACCCCGGCCACCGCCATAAGAATAGCCAGGAAATAGCTGACTGTTTTCTTTTCAATTGATAACGCAACGAGGCTCATAGCTTAGCTCCCGTTATATTGCTGGATTCTGACTTTTTGTCCCTCGCTCAGGAAGTGAACACCAGCAATCACTATCCATTGTTCGGCATTGATCCCGCTTGTAATTTCCATCCCCGTTGAACTGATCTTGCCGATTGTGACCTCTTGCCTCGATACTACTCCGTTTTCTCCATCGACGACCCAGACATACTTTTTGCCATCATCAGTTGGAGAAAAAACAGCAGCGATAGGAACCTCAATTCCTACACGGTTTTGCAAAATAGGTGAGTCCTTACCGGGCTTTCCCCGAGCAATTCCCGCCATTCCGGGTAATACCTTTTTATTTGCGGGTTGCTCCATGACCAAAGTGACCGGATAGGTTCTTGTTGTCACCGAAGCCTCTGTCCCGATTTCTTTAATCCCTGCAGACAAAACCAAATCTGGAAGTGCATCGAAACGAACTTGAATATCTCGTACATAAGGAGCCCCCGATATCAGCGACTCAGGGATATTTACAACCATTTCAATACGTGAAGTATCGATTAAACGAGCAATTTGCTGTTTAGGCTGTACAGCTTGAAAATTTTCGACGTAGATCTCTGAAATACTTCCTGTAAAAGGGGCTTTTAAAACAGAATCAGAAACTGCTTTTTGAGCTCTTTCAACATCTGCAGAGGCAACTTCAGCTGCGGCCTTAAGACCATCGTAATCAACCCGGGAAATATAGTCTTTTTTGAGTAGTTTTTGTGCTCGTTTGAAGTTTGAGCGAGCCTTAACCAAATTCGCCTTGGCTGCTTTTAGATTACTCTTATAATCGCGCGAATCTAAACTTGCTAACAGGGCGCCTTTTTTAAGGCTATCGCCCACATTTATAGGCAACTTATTAATTGTGCCGCTGACATCGAAAGCAAGATTAATTTCCCTTATGGCTCGGGCTCGCCCAGTAAATTCGCGTCCGCCAAGAGGTGCAGACCCACCAGCTTTTAAAGCGATTACTGGCCGGATAACCGGGGCTCGATCCATGCTCTGATTTTCGCATCCTAAGATCAAGAGCAGCACAAAACTTGCGATAATGGATCGTCTAAAGTGAATCCGGTTAAATAAGCAGAACATCGTAATCACTCCTGATTAACTAATGACTATCAAAACCTCAGTGTTTAGCCACTCTACCTATTTAAAAATGTAACTTCCAGCCTACCATCCATTCAATACACCCCATCCCCTGATGAGAATGAAAGGATTTCTTAACGCAGCAAAAAGCTGATCGGCAAAAGTGCGATTTTTTTGCTGTTTGTAATGCAAGGCGTTAAATTTCGATGGAAGCACAATGACGACTAGAGTATGAGGATATCTTTATGGCTTTCACCACCTATAGTCAAAAAAGTTATTTATAGACTCTATTAAAACTCTTTAAACCACCAATGAGCTAGCCATAGACTAGTCCGGTGTTTTAACAAACAAAAAGGCTCTCAACGAAAAACGCTGAAAGCCTTGCTGTTCTTGGTGCCCGGGGCCGGAATCGAACCGGCACGACCGTTAAGTCGAGGGATTTTAAGTCCCTTGTGTCTACCAATTTCACCACCCGGGCTTTGGAGGGTGTGAAGTCTAACCGATGTGCTTTTTTATGGCTAGGGTATTCGTTTATTTATCTGCTGTTTTATTTTTTTCCTAGAAGATTATAGTCCATCGCTAACTTGGTTAATTCAACCTCATTCTTAATCGATAGTTTTTCATACACTCTGTGGCGATAAGTACTAACTGTTTTTGGACTAATGATTAGTTGCGTTCCCATTTCTGTGACCGTTAATCCTTGCAGGGTCATCATTACAACTTGCATTTCTCGCTGAGAAAGAGAATCAAAAAGGTTTTCTTCATTATCTAGTTTTGCAAAGAACAGATTATTTGCGACTGAGCTGGCAAGGTATCGTTTGCCTAGATGTACCCTCTGAATAGCCCCAACCATTTCATCAGCTGAGCTATTTTTACAGAGGTATCCGTGTGCACCTGCCTTCATTAACTGATTAGGGATTGGGCCATCTTCATGCACACTCAGCGCAATAACTTTAATCGATGGGAATTTTTGGTAGAGCCTTTTTGTTGCCTCTATTCCACCCATTCCTGGCATATTAATATCCATCAATACGACTTCAGGCACTTGCTTGGTTGCCATCTCAAGCGCCTCTTCACCGGAGCTTGCTACATTCACAACATCAATGCCAATATTTGAAGCCAAAATCGCCTCAATGCCTGTTCTAACTAGCTCGTGGTCATCTACCAGTAAAACTTTGATCATTTTTTCCGGCAATTTTTATTATGAATGAACGTTACAAAAGTTTTAAGTAATAGAAGCTCTTAGGACCTTTGGATTGAGCTGTAATTATATTCCAAAAACGTTGATAGCGCTATTTGAAGCCTTTGTTTTACAAAAACAACCGCGCTAATACTGGACAAAATATAGGTTGCTGTAGATACTCCCAGCCACAATTAAACTTAGTAGGGAAATAATAGTGCCTAAAGCCAGTGAACTTAAAAGAGGGTCGGTTGTTGAAATAAATGATGTACCCCACGTCGTCAAGCAGCTTGAGGCTAAAAGCCCTTCCTCTCGTGGAGCCTCAACACTCTACAAAATCCGCTTTAACAATTTAAAAACGGGGCAAAAGCTCGACCAGTCATTTAAAGGCGATGATTTCCTTAAGGAAGCTGATTGTGTTCGCACTAAAGTTCAGTTTTCTTACATTGATGACACCTGCCATGTTTTTATGAATATGGATGACTACAGCCAATACTCGGTAGATACCACTGATATTGAAGAGCAAGTCGGCTACTTGACTGAGGGACTGGAAGGGATTGTTGCTCTACTATCTGATGACTCGGTTTTGGCTATAGAGCTTCCTAACTCGGTTAATCTTGAGATCAAAGAGACAGCACCAGGAATCAAAGGGGCGACTGCGACAGGCAGAACGAAACCGGCCATTGTAACTACTGGGCTAGAGGTTCAAGTACCTGAATACCTTGAACCAGGTGAGACTATCAAGCTTAATACCGTAACGGGAAAGTTTATCTCAAGAGCCTAATTTAAACTCTAATCGCTTTAGACAAGGCAAACGACTCGGCCTTCTTGATAAGAATCACAGGTTGAAACGAGGGCTTCAGTCCGATAAACATGGTTTGAAACAGCTAGATTCCCGCAGCTATTTATCTTGACGCCCAATTAAAGGGTCTGTCGTTGCCGCTCGCTTAAAGAAAAAGCGCTCCCCTCTTTCATCCGCTGTTTCTGAATCAAGCAAAATTGCAATCCAGCGGGTCTCTTCACTGCTTTCTAACGCTATTTTAACAATCATTGTAATCGGCACAGAAAGAAACATTCCAACGGGGCCAAAAACCCAGCCCCAAAAAATCAAAGATAAGAATACAACCAGTGTTGAAAGGCCAAGCCCTTTTCCCATCAATTTAGGCTCAACAACGCTTCCAATAGCCACATTGACAATGACATAACCCAGCACAGCATAGATGGCGGATTCAGGACCTAATTGTACAAGTGCGAGTAAAACTGCCGGAACAGCCGCGATGATCGAACCAATATTTGGGACAAAGTTCAACAAAAAAGAGACGACCCCCCAGAGAACAGGAAAATCTACCCCGATTAGGTAAAGAAAGGCCGCCACAACAACACCTGTCACCAAACTTGTTGATGTTTTAATCGCCAAGTATTGTTTTACGCCATCGATAAATGCATCAAAGTGAGGAAAGGATTTATGCCTGCTCCCCAGAGCCAATTTCATTTTCCCTGGCAGGTCGAAAGCCTCAAAAAGAATGAAGATAACGGTAAATAAGATCAAGAAGGTGTTGGTCAGCATTCCACCTAAACTCGATAGGGTTGTCGCTGCAAACTGTAGAATCTCTGTGGGATCCAGATATTGCTTTAATAGCTGAATTGAGACATTAAAACCACGGGTCTCTAACCACATGAACAGTTCTGATGTCATCAGTCCCAAACGCTCTTTATAGAGAGGCATGGACTGCGTAAACCCTTCAATCGAGGCACCCACAATGATAACCAAGGTTAAACCCATTACGAGCACACCAAAAATCGTCAGCATAACGGCTATTGATGAATGAATGCCCCTCCTGTGCAACCAAAACATTGCAGGTGTACAGATAATGGCGATAAAAGATGAAAGTAAAAAGGGAGTCAGGACACTCGCTGAAGCCTTCAGCCCTGCAATAACGATTACAAAGGCTGCCGCTGTCGGTAAGAACTGTTTTTTGGTTTTGCTCATAAAGTTATAACTGTTTTACAGAATCATTTTAGCTAGTCTGCTATCGAGACAATCATAGAAAGGATACCTGTTTAGCCTCACCCTATCCATTCAACATCAGCACCCATAAAGAACAAATTACAGGCAACCTTTGAGCTATTTTATTTGACCAAATGTATCTTTTTTAGAGCAGAGGACTATCTTTTGAAATAAAATTGTTGCAAAACTTTTCGTCATCGCTATTATTAGCCATCCACTAAATAATCATTTACTAATAAAGAGGTTGAACATGAGCGAATCATTGTACGAAAAATTGGGCGGCGAAGCCGCTGTTGACGCAGCTGTTGATATTTTCTACCGCAAAGTTCTTGCGGACGACCGTATCAATAAATTCTTTGATGGTGTCGACATGGACAAGCAAGCTGCAAAGCAAAAAGCTTTTATGACAATGGCTTTTGGTGGTCCAAATAACTATACCGGCACTGATATGCGCGAAGGCCATGCTCATCTTGTTAAGCAGGGTTTAAACGATAGTCACTTTGACGCTGTTGTTGAGAACTTAGGCGCGACTCTAACCGAATTAGGTGTTTCTGACGAGTTAATTGCTGAAGTTGTCGCTGTTTGCGAGCCAACTCGGAATGATGTACTAGGAAAATAATTTTTTCCTGACAATAGAGCCGTCATGGGTTACTGTGGCGGCTTTTTTTATACGCTTTAAAGCTGAATTAAGCGGAAATTCTTTACTTTCCGCTTCAATGAAACTTATGCCCTTTGGGCATAAAATGAGAAATTATCATGCCTAAACTGACCCTAAACAATAAATCCTATCAGTGCGAAAGTGATGAAACTGTATTAGATACACTACTTTCCAATAATGTCGATATTGCCTATGGATGCCGACAGGGCGGCTGCCAGTGTTGTCTAATACGCTCCCCAAAACAGGTGCCACCTAGCGACGCACAAAAAGGGCTTAAAGAGACACAACAGGCTCAGAATTACTTTTTAGCTTGTATGTGCAAACCGACTGAAGATATGGATCTTGCTGAGGTTGGTGCTGAAGGGCTATTTTTTGATGCAACTGTAGATAGTTTGAAGTCACTTAACCCAGATACCATTGAGCTTATTCTCGAGTACAAGGATGAACTCACCTTTAAACCTGGCCAATTTATCAACCTTAAACGGGAAGATGGTCTGGTTCGGAGCTATTCCATCGCCAACCTTCCTTCACCTGAAAAAAAATTAGAACTCCATATCCGTAAACTGCCAAATGGTGCTTTTAGCGAGTGGGTTCACGACTACTTAGAAGAGGGGCATGTCGTCTCTTTACAAGAACCCAATGGAGATTGCTTCTATATTTCTGGCAAACCTGAGCAACCGCTAATTCTGATTGGCACAGGAACAGGGTTAGCACCACTCGCTGGAATTTTGCACGATGCGCTTATGCAAGGGCACTCAGGACCAATCCATCTATTCCACGGCAGCCGCGATGTCGACGGCCTTTATTGGGTAGATAAAATGAAAGAGCTAGCGAATCGTAAGGAAAATTTCAGTTACACCGCTTGCCTTTCTGGAGACAATGTTCCAGATGGATACAGTGCGGGACGAGCCCACCAAGTGGCGCTAGATACTTACCCTAAACTTGACGGCTCACGTATTTTTCTTTGTGGTCACCCAGAAATGATTAAAGAGACACAGAAAAAAGCCTATCTTGCCGGAGCTTCACTCAAAGATATTCATGCTGATGCTTTTACCGTATCGAGTGATAAAACTAACTAGACTTGTAGCCTCTCGGCTTAGAAACCTCTGGTAAATGGCTTTACCAGAGGTTTTCTATTTTTTATGCAGTGCAAACTGGCAAGTATGTTCACCTTTGGCCATACAATGCGTCTGCTCCACATCCTTTTCAAGAAGCGTTGATATAAGCGCACGATCAAACTCACAGACTTGCTCATACTTCATTGCAACGGTGTGATAAACACAATTACAGGCATTAATTAGGGGCTTCTCAGCTTTGCTTTTAGTTTGAGCGACGGCCTCTGCCTCGTACCCCATTCCCTGCATCGTATTAATCAGGAAATCGATCTTTTCAGCTTCTGACTTTCCTTCTACTTGAGGAAGCAACGAATTAGCAGTCCGTACGCCCAGTCGGTGCATAAAATCTTCAAGACCTGCATCGCCTTGAGTCTCTTTAATATCATCGAGTACCAGTTCTGAAAACCATGAGTACTGCTTAGGGAACAGATTAATTCCCTCTTCTGTTAAAATATAAAGCCGGACAGGGCGCCCTGCTGTTTTAGCAAAAGAATCACAAACCAAATATCCATCACGCTCTAGCGAAGCAATATGTTGTTGAACCGCTGTTCTTGAAATACCAAGCTCCGTCGCCAAGGCATCTATCCCCATACCACTTTTGTTTTGCAAAAGAAGCTTGAGAAGTTGCTGTCGTCGTGTACCTATACTCTTTGTCATTCAATTACCTGAAAACCTCATCAGCTGCACATAGTAACAAATTATGCTCTTGAAATAACGTGAAGCTAGCCAGATAACCTAACAGGTAGCTGTTTCGCACCCCACTTTCCCGGCCGGTTTTCTATCAGGCCTGCACAAAGCTCCCCACACTTTTTACAACTGCCGTTCTCGGCTAGGTTCCAATCAGATAGCTCATACCAATCTCTACCGATAAGCAACTCACCACACTTGTGGCACCAAGTGCTATCTGCCGCTTTATCATGAACATTCCCAACGTATGCGTAATACACACCATTCTCTAGCGCAATTCCCCGCGCCCTTAATAATGTTTCACGCGAGGTTGGGGGGTAGTTTTGCATTTTCCAATCAGGATGAAATGCTGAGAAATGCATTGGCACATCGGGGCCTAAATTCTCGACAACCCATTGAGTCATTTCATATAGCTCTTTATCTGAATCATTTTCCCCTGGAATAATAAGTGTTGTGGTCTCCAGCCAAACATCCGTTTCATGTTTGAGATATTTAAGCGTTTCCAGTACAGGCTGAAGATGTGATCCCGTTAATTTCTGATAGAAACGATCCGAAAAAGCCTTTAGATCGATATTAGCCGCATCCATATAGCGATAAAATTCTTCTCGTGGTTTTTCACAAACATAGCCTGCTGAAACGGATACATTCTTTATTCCTCGCTCACGACACGCCTTTGCAACATCAATCGCATACTCATGAAATATAACTGGATCATTGTATGTGTAGGCAACACTCCGACAGTTTAAAGACTCTGCTGTCTTGGCGATCATTTCCGGTGTTGCTCGGTCCATTAGCGTGTCCATTTCACGGGATTTACTGATATCCCAGTTCTGACAAAATTTACAGGCCAAGTTGCAGCCCGCCGTGCCAAATGAGAGTACTGGGGTACCCGGCAAAAAATGGTTAAGTGGTTTCTTCTCTATTGGATCAACAGCAAACCCACTTGATCGACCCCATGTTGTTAGAACAATCTGGTTGTTTTGATTTGCCCTGACAAAACAGAGCCCCCGCTGCCCTTCGTGCAATTTACAAAAACGTGGGCACAGGTCACATTGGACACGACCATCTTCAAGCTCATGCCAGTATTTTGTTTCTACAACATTGTTGACTGTTTGCATTTTGACACACCGCATTTATCTACTTATTTCTAATATGAGGCTTGAAATTAAAATTTCCATACTTAATTATTAGTTAATAGCGAGATTAGGAGGCAGTTATGAGACAAATCGTTCGCCCAGCAGCCGTCGCTGGATCGTTTTATCCTGACAATCCAGAACGTCTCCACGCTCAAGTTTCTGGTTTTCTTCAAGAAGCCCAAGTGATAAACAACGTGCCTAAGGCACTCATTGTTCCCCATGCAGGTTATATCTATTCTGGCTCTATCGCTGCCAGCGCCTATGCGACATTAAAAAATCAAAATGAATCTATAAACCGTGTCGTACTGATTGGTCCATCTCATAGAGTTCCATTTAGGGGGGTAGCAACTAGCAGTGCAACCCATTTTTCAACACCTTTAGGCAAGATTCCTATCGATTTACAAACAACGCAAAAGCTCGAGAGGCTAAATTGCGTTGAGCCATTTGATCAGGCACATAGCTTTGAACATAGTCTTGAAGTTCAACTCCCTTTTCTTCAAGAAACATTAAATAAGTTCTCAATTATCCCTCTTGTTGTTGGTGATATTAATCCAGAACAGCTTGCCGAACTTATCGATACTATTTGGGGCGGGTCAGAAACACTCATCGTTATTAGTTCAGACCTTAGCCATTATCATGATTACAAAAGCGCTCAAAAAATGGATCTTGCGACTGCGAAAGCGATCTCGGCTTTATCTCCGTCAACAATTAACTACGATGATGCCTGCGGCCGAACCGGTGTGAACGCACTCTTAATTACAGCGAAAAGGAAAGGACTTAAGGTTGTACCTCTAGATTTGAGGAATTCGGGTGATACCGCTGGCGGTCGGGATCAAGTTGTTGGGTATGGTAGCTGGGCCTTCGTGAACCCCGATGCTTAATCAAGCAGTGCGAAGCAGACTCCTGAAGCTTGCAAGAGACTCAATTACAAGTGGCGTGGTGAGGGGATGCCAACTCCAATTAAATTTAAGTGACTACCCATCAGAGCTGACAGAAGAAAGAGCTACATTTGTTACCTTGGAAATCGACAAAAGGCTTCGTGGCTGCATTGGATCATTAGAAGCAAGGCGCCCTCTTGTGATGGATATTGCCGAAAATAGTTGGGCTGCAGCATTTTCTGATCCCCGCTTTCCCCCGGTCAATAAGGGCGAACTCGAGAGGATTGAGATCCATCTCTCCATTTTGTCAAAGCCAGAGCTGATACGGTTCAGTTCCGAAGAAAATTTGATCTCTCAATTGCGTCCTGGAATTGATGGTTTAATCCTCGAAGAGGGCCTGCATAGAGGAACCTTTTTACCCTCAGTATGGGAATCTCTGAATGAACCTGCACTTTTTCTGGCACACCTCAAGCAAAAAGCGGGCTTGCCCACAGGCTACTGGTCAGATAACCTGAAGGTATTGCGCTACACAACAGAAAGTTTTGGAGAAGAGAAAAACCATGACTGATAGTTACCAGATAGCAAAACTAAGAGAGACCGACCGACTGTTTACACTGCATTCATTTGAAGAGGATAGTGATGCGGCCACGCGACTCGTTTCGCAAGCTGAACAGGAATTGCGCATTTTTAGCCACCATTTAAATAACGCTGTTTTTGGGGCATCTCCTCTAATTGAGTCTGTTTCTGCTTTTGCCCGTAAAAATAGCCATACCTCTATTCGTGTTCTAATTACAGATGTACGCAGTGCCACCTCTGGAGTTCATCAATTTCTCAACTTGGCACGTAAGCAAACAAGCACTTTTGAGTGCCGTAAAGTTAATTCAGACTATGCCCAACAGCCTGAGGAGTTCATCCTCGTTGACCGTTGTGGTTACATACGCTTTCCTCGTGCCAATCATTTCGAGGCGATTACCAATTTCCACGATCCAGTAAAGGTTCGCCAACTCGGTGTACTTTTTCAGGAGGTATGGGATTGCAGTGAATCTGATCCCGAACTAATCTCTTTCAGTATATAAATGGTTATGAAAATTCGTTTTATTATCGCCCTTTTACTCTCATTAATATCAACCAGCCATCTTCTGGCGAATGAAAATGGTGAACTAAAAACAGAATTTGTCCCACTTTATAACGTTCTGCCTGATGAAATAATCCCTCTTATTCGCCCTTTTCTTGCCGATGGTGATGTACTCATCGGAACAGGAAGCCAACTTATTATTAAAACCTCAGAAGAACGCTTAACTGAAGCATTGGCCGTTATAGAACGATTCGACCAAGCACCACACCAGCTTTTAATTACTGTCATTCAAGGCAAAAACCTATCTGCTGAGCAATTTTCAGCTGATGCACATGTTCGCGGAACAATTTCAACATCTAGGTCAAACTTGCACGCACGCGGACATATAAAGCAAACAGAAAACCATCAAAACCAAGAGGAAAAGCAGTCTATCAAAACAGTAGATGGTGAAGAGGCATTTATTCAGACCGGTACAAAACTGCCGCTACCTGAATACCAGCTATACCGTTATGGCCCTCATGTCGGTGTAGCCAGCGGCATCCAATACCATGATGTAACAAGCGGCTTTTACGTGCGCCCTAAACTCATTGGCAGTCAAGTTCGGCTTGAGATATCACCTTGGTCCAGCAAATTGAGCCCTCGCGGTGGAAATATAATAGATACCTCTTCAGCGAAAACAACACTCACTGTTAAATTGGGCGAATGGGTTGAGCTAGGAGGGGTCGATGAGGAAGAAAATAGAGATAGCAGTGGAATTCTTTCTCGCCACCGGAGCACTCGGAAAAGCGAAAATAAGATTTTCATCCGTGTTGAAGATTTGACTGAAGAGCTACGCTAATTTATCAGGGTTCCATTGCGATCTGATTCTGTCTCGGTTCATTGCCAACCATTGAATCCCAACAATGGGTATCGCTGACTGAATCAAGCCTTGATTTAGCATTTCAATCGCTTCGCCAAAACCGACAACGGTTACCTTAATATCTTCTCCCTCTTCTGCTAGCCCATGCACTCCACCAATACCTGTTGCATCAACTTGGCCACAAAAGAGACTGATTTTCTCAGTGGAACCCCCGGGGCTTAGATAGAAATCTAGACAGTGATGTAGATCGCCTATACTGCAACCCGCTTCCTCTTGGGTTTCACGCCTTGCGACAGCATCTGGTAGTTCACCCTCCTCTATTTCTCCAGCCACAATCTCTGTTAACCAGGCAGCATCTCCCTCTTTTATCGCACCAATACGAAATTGTTCAATTAAGATAATCTTGTCATTGACTGGATCGTAGGGGATAACAGCGACAGCGTTCCGCCGTTTTAATAGCTCTCGCTGTAATGTCTGACCCCAGCCGCCCAGATACAGGGTGTGCTTTAGTTGATAACAACTTAGCTGCATAAAGCCGCTGTGTATCAGTTCCTCCGATAAAACCTTTATCTCTTTAGCCATGTCATTTCCTTGGTAGAGTCACACGCCATTCCAGCCCACCAAGAGGCCCTGTTGTGCCAATAATCTCTCCACCTGACAACCGGACAAGCTCATTGACAACTGCTAAGCCAATACCATGCCCCTTTACCTGTTCATCGGCCCTGACTCCGCGTGACATAACCTCTTCTATTTTTTCCTCGGGTACTCCTGGCCCATCATCGGCAATAGAGAGCATTACTTGGCCATCTGTGCCTTCTGGAACGACAGAAATTTCGATCTTATTTTTAGTCCATTTACAGGCATTGTCTAAAAGATTCCCGAAAATCTCATAGAGGTCACCTTCCTCACAGAAAACAGCCAGCTCTCTACTAACTGAAATTTCCCACTGTATCTCTTTTGCAACATAAACTTTATCGAGTGAGCGAATAATTTTATCTAAAATTGGCAATAATTCGACAGGAGATGAAAGCCTCTTTTTTCCTCTAGCTGCCGCCTTTTTTAGCTGATACTCCACCAGCTCATCCATTCGATCAATTTGATCTCTGAGCGTCGATTTAAGTTGCGGCGAAATCAATTCGCCTTCACTACAACCACGAAGAATTGCGAGTGGAGTCTTTAAACTGTGCGCCAAGTCTGCCAAAGTATTTCTATAGCGCTCAAGGTGGGAGCGCTCGCTGTCAATAAGAACATTAATATTACCTGATAATATTTTGATTTCTTTCGGATAATTGTCATCAAGTTTTTCTTTCTCGCCACCTTCAATCGCCTTCAAATCGCGCGCAATAATACGGAGTGGTTTTAAGCTCCAGCGTAATATAGCGGCCTGAACAATAATCAATAAAAGAACAATCGTACCCAGCCACGACCAAAGCGTATTTTGAAAACCACTGATTTGGGACTGCAAAGACATAGCATCTTCTGCAACAGCAAGAGTGAAATTGTGTTCTCGCCCGGAAATATCTTCCCAGACAAAACTATAATAGATTGCATATAAACCGGCTGGATAATCTCTACTTTTAAGATAGGGATATTTTGTTTCGCCCGTTGAGATATTTTCGAACCTAATCGGGTTATCCCCAATATTTGATTTTGAGCGCCAGATCAGTTCACCATTCTGATCAAACATCGAAGCAAGCAGCCCCGACCCTGATGATGAAAAACGGGCTTCAGGGAATGATTCTGGCATCTGGATGCGCCCATCCCGATCAAGTTCCGCAGAGGAAAGAATTGCGTAGATGTGAATTTTTAAGCGCTCTCTGAGCGCCTGCTCAGTCCCCTCTTTATAGGCGCGCTCAAGTGCAATGCCGGCAAGCCCCAAGAATGCGGCTAGCACGAAGCTTGATGAAATAATTAACCTGAGATTAAGTGAACCTTTCACTCAGCGATTTTCAACCGATAGCCACGCCCTCTCAACGTGTCAATCGGTTTTAAGGTGCCATCAGGATCTAGTTTTTTCCGTAACCGACCGACAAAAACTTCGATGACATTACTATCTAAATCAAAATCCTGATCATAAATATGCTCTGTCAGTACCGTTTTGGAAACAACCTCTCCCTCGTGCACCATAAGATATTCAAGAACCTTATACTCATAGGCGGTAAGATCAAGCTTTGTACCTGATGCAATCACCTCCTGAGAAAGTGTATCCAGCTTGATAAAGCCAGATTCGAGAGATGGGTGTGATTTACCTGCCGACCGCCGTATGAGTGCATTTAAGCGGGCGATCAACTCTTCGTAGTGAAATGGTTTAGCAAGATAGTCATCGGCCCCTGCATCGAGCCCTTCTACCTTGTCTTGCCAGCGGTCTCTTGCCGTCAAAATCAGAATAGGGAAATTTTTCTTTTTGTGGCGTAATTTTTTGATTAACTCAATACCTGAGAAATCGGGCAAACCAATATCAATAACCGCAGCATCGACCGGAAACTCTTCTCCAGAGTACAAGCCTTCCATCCCGTTACTCGCCACATCAATAGCAAATCCCTTTTTCTCAAGCTGCTCTTTCAGCTGTTTTTGAAGAACAGGTTCATCTTCAACGACAAGAATTCTCATAAGGTTATGTGGTTATCTGTTTTTGATGATTTTTCCAGATTCGCCATCAACTCTATACAGTTTGACTCGATCATTATCTGTTAGAACTTTAATCACGTGAATCTCTTTTCCTGCCTGCTTCTTTGTTTTCACTTCCAAAATGCGACCTGCCTGCTTGTTGCGAACAATTTCAGCCGCTGCATCGCGATCAAGAGCGGCCATTAACCATGAATCCATAGAATCACTCGCTGAAAGAGGGATTGCCATTACCACTGCTGCGATAAAGAAAAGTTGCTTTAATCTGTTTACCATCTGCCTGCCACAATTTTTAATAAACTTACTTTACCATAGCTTTTAATGCTAAACCGTCAACAGAGATAGAAGCCTTTTTTGCCTCACAAAGAGGCTGTAGTTTACCCAACGGGTGTCACACCAACCCAAACTCGCAATTTTCTCCCTGGATGACGATCCATTTGCCGCTCAAAAAGTTTACCTTTATAACGGTAAGTAACATGATAACCGCGCCCCTCCTCTTCTGTATGGTTTGAATAACTGACATCACACACTTTTCGTACTGCCGGTGCCTGCCTATAAAGCGCTCTACCACGGTAGAGATCATCACCAATTGAGGCACCTAATAATGTTCCAGCTATGGTCATTGCATCTTTACCTCGCCCCTTTCCAAAGCGATTACCAATAACACCGCCAATCAAACCACCACCAATGACGCTTGTATAAGATCGCCGCCCTTCATGTGGTATCGCACCCCTCCTATAACACTCCTCATGCGGCCTTTGAAACCGAACTTGCCTTATGATTGGCTCAACACTGACCACCCTCGCTGAATCATAAAAACCATTTTGATTGTAACGGCCCGCCCATATTTCAGGTGCTTGCACAAGAGATATTAGAGCGACTGATAATGCAAAAAACTGCTTTTTCATGACTTTCTCCTGCTTAGTTGCTTCGAGAAAATCATATTCCAAGCGGCTGAATCGAAGCTGAACTAGGCTCAGCTTCGATCAGTTAAAACAGATTACCGAATGGAGAAAGAAGAGCCGCTATTTATTACACTCAACAGGGATTGCCCCATAGAAGTCCCCATTCCTTTCACAAACTGATCAAAAACTGTTTCATGGTGAGTAAAATCAACAATCTTTGGCTCTCCAATCTGATCTCTGGCAACCGAATGAACTGTCCCTAGGTCATCAGCAATACCTAATTCAATACTTTCTGAGCCCAGCCAAACTAAACCAGAAAAAGTATCAGGCGTCTCTTTTAAGCGTGCCCCCCGCCCCTGCTTAACTGCGGTGATAAAATTCTCGTGAATACCATCTAGTAACTTCTGTGCACGTGCCTTCTCCGGCTCATTTTGAGGTGAAAATGGATCCAGCATCCCTTTGTGTGCTCCAGCGGTCATTAAACGACGCTCGACACCAAATTTCTTCAACGTGTCAACGAAACCAAACCCATTCATTACAACTCCGATAGAGCCGATGATACTCGATTCATTCACAAAGATGCTGTCTGCGGCGGCTGCAATAAAATAGCCACCTGATGCACAAATATCAGCAACAACAGCATGAATCGGCAGATCTGGATGGTTCTTCTTGATCCTTCTGATCTCATCGTAAACGTAAGCCGCTTGTACCGGGCTTCCACCTGGTGAGTTTATCTTTAAGATGATCCCTTTTGTTCCAGAACTTTTTACCGCTGCCTGTAGGCCAGCAATGACAATATCTGCAGATGCCTCTGATCCATCAAAAATAATCCCGCTCACATCAACTACAGCTGTATGAGAACCTGTAGGAAAGCTCTTCTCTTGGTTTTTATCAAACGATGCAAAAAGAAAACCGCCCAAGATCAACAAGAATGCCAACCTAAAAAAAATCTTCCAACGCCTGCCTCTTCTCTGCTCCTTTATTGTTGCGAAAGCCAGCTTTTCCACCACCTCTCGCTCCCAATTAGAATTTTTATCTAGCACTTTCCCACCATTTTCATTCTTATCTGATGAACCGAACATTCAACCACCTTATCAATTAAAACAAATATTTATTAAATAAAATTAAAGTAAATAGTCACAATAAAGAGGCAGCTAGCCCCCTCACTTCATCCAGACACAATACCGGTTTAAAAGGTATCAATTCAGATCGGCTATGAACGCCACTACTAACCGCTACCGAATCAATACCTGCATTGTTAGCCATCTTTAGATCCAGGCAAGAGTCACCAATCATTAATGCTTTCTCAGCTGCGACTCCAGCTTCATCCAATAATTTATGAAGCATATCAGGTGCAGGCTTGGATAACGCCTCATCTCCACAACAAATCATGTCGAAATAATCACTGGCATTTGTCGTCTTTAATGCATGCTCCAGCCCTTTTCGGCTTTTTCCGGTTGCGATAGCCAGTTTATAACCGGCAAGATGAAGCTCAGATAATAGCTTTGGAACACCATCAAAAAGCGGATCGATTGCCCTTTCTTCAGATAGGTAAAGTGTTCTGTACTCGTTCACAAGCGTATCTATATGCTTTCCTGTCAGCTCAGGAAATAACTGCATCATGGCATGATCTAGTGAGAGCCCAATCACATCGCGAGACCGGCGAACAGATGGAATCTCCAACTGTTGGTTGCCAGCTGACTGTTGAATGCATGAAACAATCCCATCAACCGAATCACATAACGTCCCATCCCAATCAAAAATCAGTAGTTCAAACCGGTTTCTCATGCTGGCAATTTCTCTAGGAAATTGGCTAGGTCGCTATCCAATGGCGCTTCGACATCAATGTAATCTTCAGATGAAGGGAGCTTAAAGGCTATTCTTGATGAATGCAGGAACAGCCTTTTCAAGCCAAGTTTTCTCAGCTTCTGATTAACTACGTCAACTCCATAACGCTCATCCCCAGCCAAAGGGTAACCCGTATGAGCCGCATGCACCCTAATTTGATGGGTTCGTCCAGTTCTTAGCTTCGCCTCTATCAATGTAAAGTCTGCAAAAGAGCGCTTAAGTCTAAATTCCGTTTGTGATGGTTTGCCATCCTTAGATACTGTCACCATCCGCTCTCCGCTGATCCTGATATTCTTATCCAATGGCAAATCAATCAGTTGATATTTCTGGGTAAACTGTCCGACCAGAAGTGCAAGGTAGCGTTTATTAACGCCATCCCCACGAAATAACTCATGGAGCGCCCTTAGTGCACTCCTTTTTTTAGCAATAACCAAACATCCTGATGTCTCTTTATCCAAACGATGAACAAGCTCAAGGTGGTGACAATCAGGACGAATAGCACGTAAAGCTTCAATAACGCCATAACTTAAGCCGCTACCGCCATGCACCGCCATCCCCGATGGTTTGTTAAGTACCAATAGACGCTCATCCTCATAAAGAACCCTGCTTTCTAGCTTATCCTTCAAAAAGGGAACGGAAATTTCCTTTTCTGGCTGCGCAGACACTCTAACCGGTGGCACACGAACCACATCACCTTCAAGTAAACGGTACTGCGGTTTAATGCGACCTTTATTGACTCTCACCTCACCTTTTCTAAACATCTTGTAGATACGACTTTTGGGGATACCCTTAAGCTTTGCAATCAAAAAATTATCGAGCCGTTGCCCTGCACGCTCACTATCAATCTTGACCAATTCGACAGCAAGATGAGATTGTTTATTAGTTTCCATCGAGTAATCATATCAATCCAAACTTGATCTCGCGATAAAAAACCATCTAAAAACAACTGCTAACCCTCAAAACTATTGCTGCAAGTAGTAAATATTGATATATTCAGGAACTACCTTTAGCTCTACGTTATAGAGCACAGAATCAGCGAGTGAAAAACACTAAGAAACTGATATTTGTCGGTAGCTAAACATTATGTGATCGGCCTGCACTTAAACAGAAAGTGGCGTGTGACGGATAAACAAGCGTTTCCACCCTTTCAAAATGGATAGATAACAGGCCAATAGTTAAAATTTTGGGTTTACACCGCTCGACCCTAGATGAGCGAGATTAATTCCCAGTAACCAGAACAGATTCAATGAGGCTGCAAAAAAGTGGAAAAATGCCACTTTGCATCTCAAATAATTACGGACATAAACAACTAGTCTGCAAAGTAAATTTCAGATCACTTTCCCTCAAATTTGAAACCGTGATCAGCGACTTATTTAATTAAGTTAAAACAGCCATTTAAAAGCTGAAAATTAAATTATTTACAGGCCTCGCAGCCAACTAACCTGTTGATTAACATATAATTAAACAGGTCATAAGTTAAGCAATTTAGTGTGTTCGCACTGTTTCTGGCTACGGAGAAAACCGGAGTTCAGTACAAAATGAAAAGAATGTTAATCAACGCGACTCAACAAGAAGAGTTACGCGTTGCATTGGTTGATGGCCAAAAACTTTATGACCTCGATATTGAGGTGCCATCAAAAGAACAAAAAAAAGCAAGCATATATAAGGGCACGATTACACGAGTAGAACCCAGCCTTGAGGCCTGCTTCGTCAGCTATGGTGGTGAACGCCACGGATTTCTCCCATTCAAAGAGATTGCCCATACTTATCTTAAAAATGATAAGGGCATAGAAATAACCAGAGCCAACACCAAAAAACTCCTCCATGAAGGCATGGAAGTTGTTGTGCAAGTTGAAAAAGAAGAGCGCGGAAATAAAGGTGCAGCTTTAACAACCTACATTAGCCTAGCGGGCAGCTATCTAGTTCTGATGCCCAATAATCCGCGTGCAGGTGGCATCTCAAGGCGAATTGAAGGCGAAAAAAGATCAGACCTCCGAGAGGTAATGGATCAGCTAGTAATTCCCGAAGAAATGGGCCTTATCGTCCGCACAGCAGGCGTTAGCAAAAACATTGAAGAGCTTCAATGGGACCTGAATTATCTACTGCACTTGTGGGAGGCAATTGACCGTTCTGCAAGAGAGAAAGCAGCGCCCTTCCTAATCTTCCAAGATAGCAACATCATCATTCGTGCACTTAGAGACTACCTCCGCGCAGACATCGATGAAATTTTAATCGACAACCCGAATAGCTATCAGCTAGTTCATGATTTCTTACAGCAGGTAATGCCTGACTTTCTGCCTAAGGCAAAGCTATATCAAGACTCAGTGCCACTTTTTAGTCGCTACCAGATCGAAAGCCAAATTGAGATGGCCTATGCTCGCGAAGTCTCTCTTCCATCGGGAGGAGCCATTGTGATCGATCCAACTGAGGCGCTCACCTCAATCGATATCAACTCAGCTCGGGCAACTAAAGGAAGCGATATTGAAGAAACTGCCCTCAACACCAACCTTGAAGCGGCAGATGAAATAGCACGCCAGTTACGCCTAAGAGACCTTGGCGGCCTATTTGTCATCGACTTTATCGACATGTCGCCCTCAAAGAATCAACGGGCAGTTGAAACACGGCTACGTGAAGCATTAAAAATGGACCGTGCGCGCGTCCAGCTTGGAAGAATTTCCCGGTTTGGCTTACTAGAAATGTCTAGGCAACGTATCCGCCCATCATTAGGTGAATCAAGCCAGCTAACGTGCCCCCGCTGTAGCGGACAAGGCTCAATCCGAAGCATCGAATCACTCGCCCTATCTATCCTTAGAATAATTGGTGAAGAGGCGATAAAAGATAATACAGCCAAAGTAATTGTTCACCTACCTGTCGATGCAGCAACGTTTTTGTTAAATGAAAAACGCCCCGTTATCCATCAAATTGAAGAACGCCAAAAAGTCTCCATTATTGTTATTCCAAGCAAGCATATGGAAACTCCTGTCTATGAGGTTGAAAGAATCCGTTCAGCTGACACTGATAATGACAGCAACTCAAGCTATGAGCTTAAGACAGAAACTCCAACCGATAGTAATCAATATCAAATCAGCAATCGGCCTGAACCTCAAATGCCTGCGGTCAGAGATTTAGTTCCAAAATCACCTGCACCAGTAAGAGCTGCTCCAACGCCTGAACCAGAGACCGGTGTTATAAAGCGGTTGTGGAATAAAATTATTGGCGGGGACGAAGCTACCGCTTCAGGGCCTGAAAAGGAAGCCGAGGCACCAAAAGCCCCTCTTTCTCAACGTGAACCAGAAAAAAGGAAAAGAGCTCCACGCCAGCAAAAAAATAAACGCTCATCGCAATCTGCAAACAAACAAGAGCGAAAACCTCGTAACAAACCGGCAGAGAAGAAAACCAATGTCAGCCCTGCTTCAAATGAGCCCGATTCCAGAAACCAACCTGAAAGCAGTAAAGATGAAGGCGCCACAAACACAAAAAGCAGCCGCAGAAGAAGGCCTAGACGGGGCAATAGAAAGCAAAATAGAGAAGTCTCTTCAGTAGAAGCAAGCCAAAATGAGCTTAAACAAAACAGCGACGAAAATGGCAATGCTCAAATAAAAAACAGCGAAACGACAGCCACTGAAACACCAAAGGCTGAGCAAGTAACCTCTAAAAATGAGACTGCTAATAACGCAAACCAAAACAACGCTATAGATAAAAAAGGGCCTGCACAAAATTCGAAAAGACCGAGGACAATTAGCAAGCAACCACTTAAATCAACTAAATCAGTTTCACCTGTAGACTCGGCTTCTGAAAGGCCCAACACAGACAGTGGAAGCAATAAATCAGAACAAGCTACATCAGAACCCCCTACACCTGAGGCTGCGAAAGCACCTGAGACTGCGAAAGCACCTGAGACTGCGAAAGCACCTGAGGCTGCGA
>DEIG01000012.1:195705-290724 GCA_002352345.1 Methylococcaceae bacterium UBA2780 | reverse complement strand
CCTGAGGCTGCGAAAGCACCTGAGACTGCGAAAGCTCCTGAAGCTATGAAAGCTCCTGAAGCTGTGAAAGCTCCTGAAGCTGTGAAAGCACCTGAGACTGCGAAAGCACCTGAAACTGCGAAAGCACCTGAGGCTGTGAAAGCACCTGAGGCTGCGAAAGCACCTGAGGCTGTGAAAGCTCCTGAAGCTGTGAAAGCTCCTGAGACTGCGAAAGCACCTGAGGCTGCGAAAGCACCTGAGGCTGCGAAAGCACCTGAGGCTGCGAAAGCACCTAAAACTGAGGAAGCTAAAGGCGGTGTTCAGAAAAAGAACAAAGACAATTCCAAACCAGCTTCAAACCAGAGTGCGGAAATCCCTGGGCTTTTTACCGTATCAGAAAAAGATACAGCAGATAAGAATGGCTAACTAAGCCGCATTAAAGAAAATAAAAAGCAGGTCTTGTCTGGGGACCTGCTTTTTTAATGCGTTGAAGTCATCAATAAATTCGAAAATAGATAGAAATTAACACGCCCTGATATTTACCCCTCCGCCAGTCCTAACAGCAGATCTCTCCAAACCAAAAGTTTTGCAACATAAAATGATGGTAGAAAGGTAATCTCTATCAATTCACCGGATTAATTATCAACTAAGAGTAACAATTGATCCTAGAACATAGCCCCTGAAAATCTAGAATAAAGTGGCTTACATGATGCATTCAGCAAAACTCTTCTCAAAAAGCACAGCACTGCATTGTTAGCTTGAAAAGATTTATAACCTTGTGAAATCCTCGCTAAATTCGTGGCGTAATTTATCCACACCTTTTTTAATAGCGAGTTTTATGTGTTCGAGGATGAGCAGATTTCTTCCTACCTGCTCTCTCATTGTGAAAAACCAGAGAGGACGCTTAAGTTTAAGCTAAAATTAGCGCTCTAGTTTGTTAGTTTTTTCTAGTGGGTAAAGTGCGAAGACTATCCAGCTCTTCATCACTTTTTTTTAGCTTTCTTTTTGCCTTAGAAAGCTCACTTTTGAGTCTGATCACTTTGCCAAACTCAACAAACAAGCCCAATAAAACCCCAGCCAAAAGGGCAGCCATCGCAACGAGCGCTAGTGGTAGCTCAATTAAACCATAGTAATAATTAAGCTCTACATTAGCCGAATTAAGCATGGTAAAGATAAACCCAATAACCAGTATTGTTAAAAAAAGCAGGAGGTTAATGATCTTCATTTGTTAATTATTCCCCTTCTTATTAGACCGGATTGATTAAATAAAAATAGATAAAATTGTTATCGCTATCTTATTTTAGTGCGCTCTCGGGCTTCATCTACTCTGTCTCGAAGCTCTTTCCCCGGCTTAAAGTGCGGTACATATTTTCCAGAAAGAGAAACAGAGTCACCCGTTTTTGGATTGCGTCCCATACGCGGAGCTCGATAATGCAAGGTAAAGCTCCCAAAACCACGAATTTCAATACGCTCCCCAGAAGCCAATGACCGACTCATTTGCTCTAAGATGCACTTTACTGCAAGCTCTACATCTTTATAGGCAAGATGTGTTTGCTTTTTGGTCAGTAGTTCGATGAGTTCTGATTTTGTCACGTTTAGATTCCTGGCAATCAATGATTGGAGAGGGGTTTAAGCCCCCTCTCCTTTCACTATAAAATTTACAACTATTTTGAATCGTCCATCTGTTCTTTAAAGATGTCACCCAAAGTTGGGGCTTCAGCTTGCTTCTTAGAATAACCTTTGATCGCAGCAGCCTCTTCAGCAACATCCTTAGCTTTAATAGACAAGTTCAAAGCCTTATTTTTCTTGTCTATACCCATAAATTTGGCTTCAACCTCTTCACCAACTTTAAGGATAGTACGGGCATCCTCAACTCTGTCACGCTGGATCTCTGAAGAGCGCAGGTAACCCTCGATGTTGTCTGCTAACTGAATAGTCGCGCCTCTTGCATCAACTTCTTTGATGGTACCAGTAACGATACTGCCTTTTTCATGTGCAGCAAGGAAATCTTGAAGTGGATCGTGCTCAAGCTGTTTAATTCCAAGAGAGATTCTCTCTCTTTCAGGATCAATGCCCAAGATGACAGTTTCAATCTCATCGCCCTTCTTGTAATTACGAACAGCCTCTTCACCTGCTTCAGACCAAGAGATATCAGTTAAGTGTACTAGCCCATCGATTCCACCTTCTAATCCGATGAAGATACCGAAGTCAGTAATTGATTTGATGTTACCAGTTAGCTTGTCGCCTTTTTTCTGTGTTGCAGAAAAGCCTTCCCAAGGATTAACTTTACACTGCTTCATACCAAGTGAGATACGGCGACGGTCTTCATCAATCTCAAGGACCATGATTTCAACTTCATCACCTAGCTCTACAAGCTTAGATGGATTAACATTTTTGTTAGTCCAATCCATCTCAGAAACGTGAACAAGCCCCTCTACGCCCTCTTCAATTTCAACGAAGCAACCGTAATCAGTTAGGTTTGTTACTTTACCGAACAGACGTGTTCCCGTTGGGTAACGGCGAGCGATGTTGACCCAAGGATCTTCACCAAGCTGCTTCAAGCCAAGTGAAACTCGATTCTTTTCAGGATCAAAAGTAAGTACTTTAACTTGAATTTCTTGGCCAATTTCTACCTGCTCTGAAGGGTGACGTACACGCTTCCATGCCATATCAGTAATATGCAGTAGACCATCGATACCACCAAGATCAATAAATGCGCCGTAGTCTGTAAGATTTTTGACGATACCTGGAAGAATCAATCCTTCTTTCAGGTTTTTCAGTAGCTCTTCTCTCTCTGCATTGTACTCAGACTCAACAACAGCACGACGAGATAGAACAACATTATTGCGTTTTTGGTCAATTTTAATGACTTTGAATTCTAGATCTTTGTTTTCTAGGAAAGAGGTATCTCTTAGTGGGCGAACATCAACTAGAGAGCCAGGAAGGAAGGCTTGTAGTGCGCCAACAGCAACCGTTAAACCACCACGTACCTTGCCTGAAATACGGCCAATAATTGTCGCATTTTCTTCGAAAGCTTGCTCAAGATCGGCCCATGCTTGATGTTTTTTAGCTTTATCTCTTGAAAGAAGAGTTGATCCGAGTCCATCCTCGACCATATCAAGTGCAACTTCGACCTGATCTCCCACTTCAACTTCAAGATCACCTGTTGGCGTCAAAAACTGCCATTTAGGGATAAAACCTTCTGATTTTAAGCCAGCACTAACTACAACATACTCATTACCGATTTCTATTACGGTTCCTGCCAACATAGCACCAGGCCGCATTTCGGTTTTTGCCAAACTCTCTTCAAACAACTCCGCAAAGCTTTCGCTCATATTCATATCCTAAGCAGGCTCTCTTTCATGTAACTCACTGAAAGCCTTAATCAATTAATAAAATTTAAAAAATGTTATTGACCTATAATTCATACCGCCAACAACCCATAATAAGAGGGCTAAGAAACCTTCAATATAACCTTTCCTATAACCTCTTCAACCACCATATCTGATGAATCAATAATAATCGCATCAGCCGAAGCAGTTAGAGGCGCAGCTGCCCTCTCAGAATCACGCTGATCTCTTTCTATAAGCTCTTTCGTGATCCGATCAAGATTAGCATCCATTCCTTTTTCTTTCAACTGCTTATAGCGCCTATTGGCTCTTTCTTCGGCACTAGCTGTTAAAAAGAATTTGAACTCCGCCTGCTGAAAAACAACACTACCCATATCTCGGCCATCTGCCACCAAACCAGGCTCTTGTGCAAAATCCCGCTGTTTCGCTAAAAGCGCAGCTCTTACGCCGGGTAAAACTGCTATTTTTGACGCATTACTTCCACAGTCTTCTGTGGCTATAGCGCCTGAAACATCAACACCGTTCAACATAACGAGAAGCTCATTTGAATCACTTGCAAATTCGAAAGCCAGCTTCATCTCTAACGCCAAGTCGATAAGCTTTCCTTCATCATTTAGTTCTAAATTTTCCTGCATTGCTGCAGTTGCCAAGCATCTGTAGATCGCCCCGCTATCTAAATAGTGCCAATTAAGTTTTTTCGCAACTGCTCGACTGACTGTGCCTTTGCCGACCCCACTAGGACCGTCTATTGTGATGACAGGCACACGACTAACCATCCGTTGAAACCTTAACCATCAAGCCAAGTGAGGCAGCCAATTCTATAAACTCTGGAAATGAGGTGTTCACGTTTTCACAATCGTCAATCTCAATATTGCCCTTCGCACGCAAAGCCGCAATGGAGAATGCCATTGCAATCCGGTGGTCTCCATGTGAGTCAACCTTACCAGCTGATAATCCTTCTTCAGCCCCCTGGATAATCATTCCATCAACTGTTGCTTTTGCGTCAATACCAAGCTGCTCCAAACCATCAGCCATTGCCTGAATTCGATCGCTTTCTTTAACTCGTAACTCTTCAGCTCCTGTTAATACCGTCTGACCTTTTGCACAAGCCGCCGCAACAAACAGCACAGGAAACTCATCAATCGCTAGAGGAACAAGCTCTTCAGGTATATTGATGCCTTTCAGTTCCGCCGACCTGATCCGAATATCGGCAACAGGCTCACCACCCACAACTTGCTCATTGGATAGCGTAATATCAGCGCCCATCAACTTTAGAATATCGATGACCCCTGTACGTGTTGGATTGATACCAACATGTTTAAGCAGCACATCAGAATCTTTTGCTATTGAAGCACCAACCATAAAGAATGCCGCAGACGAGATATCAGCCGGCACATCAATTTCTGTACCCTTTAACTCACCACCACCTGTCAGGCAGACTTGACCGCCTTCCCGCTTGACACTGTAACCAAACCCTTCAAGCATCCTTTCTGTATGATCGCGTGTGGGTGCAGGTTCTGTAACGCAAGTTTCCCCCTCTGCATACAGGCCAGCCAGCAACAAACAAGACTTAACTTGCGCTGATGCCATCGGCATTTCATAACTGATACCTTTCAAGCTTGGCATATCCTCTATATATAAAGGAGCTGTTCCATTTTCAGTTGTGCCTATCACTGCTCCCATCAACGCAAGTGGATCTGTTACCCGCGTCATGGGACGCTTTGAGAGTGAATCATCACCTGTTAAGACTGAACTGAACTTCTGCCCCGCTAGCAAGCCAGAAAGAAGCCGCATTGAGGTGCCAGAATTGCCTAAATAAAGAGACTCTTTAGCGCCGACTAATCCCCTCTTACCAACGCCATAAATAGTCAATTCACCGTTTTCTGAACGCTCAATTTTTACTCCCATCGCCCTGAATGCAGCCAGTGTTGCTAAAGCATCCTCTGCTTCAAGAAAACCCCTGACCTTTGTCACCCCTTCAGCGATGGCTCCCAGCATAATCGAGCGGTGAGAAATTGATTTATCACCAGGAACCCTGATTTCACCTTTAAGAGAGCCGCCTGGTGCGACCAAAAACACTACACTTGCCATAACAAACCTGTACCTTTATTGATTATCGGACTGATCTAGAAACTGCTGCCTAGTCTCTTTTGCCCGTTTGAATAGCGCGAATAAATCACCTTGCTTCTGCGCCTTTAACATTTCTGAAATTTTACTCAGCTCTGATGAGAATTGGTCTAGCAGCGGAATAATTTCGCGATCATTCGCTTCACAAATATCGGCCCACATTCGGGGGTCACTCGATGCAATGCGGGTAAAATCTCTAAAACCACCCGCAGCATATTTCAAAACCTCTCTCTGCTCATTTTTGTGCCCAAGCAGATCAACGAGTGCGTACGCCAACAGATGTGGCAGGTGGCTGGTTTCAGCTAAAACCCGATCATGATGAGCCGGTGCCATTTTTGAAATATCAGCCTCTATTGCCTGCCAGACATTTTTGACCCTATCAAAAGCAGATTCATCACTATTTTCTAGAGGCGTCAAAATAACCTGCTTATGCCTGTAAAGATCATCGCGAGAGGCCAAAACACCACTATTTTCTGCACCCGCTATTGGATGGCCAGGAATGAAATTGGAAGGCACCTCACCAAAAACCGCATTTAATGCATCCACTACACTCTGTTTAGTACTACCTGCATCGGTATAAACTGCTTCTGTGGACCAGACAGTTTTTAACTCTGAAAATATTGCCTCGTAGCTCCCGACAGGTGTTGAAATAAAAACAAAATCGGCCTCTTTAGCTGCACGCTTAATATCAAAATCAAAATCATCAATAACCCCTAACTCAACTGCCTTCTCAAGGTTTTCAAGATTTCTTCCGACACCTGTTATACGACCACAAATACCCCGTTCTCTTACGGCACGCGCGAATGAACCGCCAATCAAGCCAACACCAATGATACAAAGGTGTTTAATCATCACGCGATACCCGCCATTGCTTTGATGAAAAATGTATTCTCATTTTTGCTCCCAACTGAAATACGCAGGTGATTAGGTAGCCCGTAGTTAGCCACTGGGCGAACAATAACACCTTTTTTAAGCAGCTCTTCATGCACGGGTATTGCAGGTTTTCCAATATCAACACAAATAAAATTCCCTGCGCTAGGAATTGGATAAAAACCCTGTTGTTGTAAAGCCTCAGTTAGCTGCTGAACACCTTGTCGATTTTCTTTCTTTGTTTTTTCTAAGTAGGCCCTATCATTCAATGCCGTTTCTGCCGCAAGCAAGGCTAATGAATTAACATTAAAAGGTTGCCGAACACGGTTTAACAGGTCCGCGATCTCGGCACTCGACAGCGAATAACCCACTCGTAAAGCTGCCAATCCATACGCCTTAGAAAATGTGCGCGTTACGATTAAATTAGGATACTGCTCGAGATAGCTACTTGCATCTGGATAATTGGGATCATCCACATACTCAAAATAGGCCTCATCTACAACGACAATCACTTGAGAAGAGACTGCATCAAGAAAACTTTCTAACTGCTCACGCCCAAACCAAGTACCTGTTGGGTTATTGGGGTTTGCAATAAAAACCAGCCTTGTCTTCTCGCTAATGCTTCCCAGCATCGCATCAAGATCATGGCCATATCTCATCCAAGAGCCACCCGATCCAGCCGGTGAAACTATTCCTTTCGCGCCAACCGCTTGTGTTGAAATAGGATAAACCGCAAAAGCATACTCTGAAAAAACAGCCTCTAACTCTGCCGACAGAAATGTCCTAGCTATCAAGTCTAAAACGTCGTTTGAGCCGTTTCCTAGCGTTATCTGTGCGGTATCTACATCAAGCTTCTCTGCAAGCGCTCGTTTTAATTCAAATCCATTACCATCGGGGTATCGTGTCAACTCACCTAGGTTATCTCGAATAACCGTTTGAACTTTTGGGCTCGTTCCCAAAGGGTTCTCGTTAGAGGCCAGCTTAACAATCTCTTGTAAACCTAACTCTCGCTCAAGTTCGCTAATTGGCTTGCCTGGCAGGTATGGCTGTAGCTTTTGAATTGCGGGTGTTGCCAGTTGAATAAAGTTGTTTTTTTCCATTAATAACTCTTTTACAACACAGCTCGGGGATATGAGCCTAAAATTTTCAGCGTACTGCTTTGTTCACGAAGATTACCTAGCGCTTCTGAAACCGAAGCACATTCTTGGTGTCCATCAATATCGATATAAAACAGATAATCCCAAAGTGTTTTCCTAGAGGGCCGTGATTCAATCTTCGTCATGCTGATACCCGCTTTAGCCAATACCGCCAAAAGATCGTGCAGTGCGCCAGAGCGATTCTGTGTTGAGATGATAAGCGTTGTTTTATCGTCACTTGTCACACCTGGTGCCTGTTTGCCAATAATTAGAAAGCGTGTTGTATTGTCCGGCTCATCTTCAATATTCTTCTCGACAACCAAAAGGTCGTATATTTCACTTGCAGCTTCACCCGCAATTGCAGCGCCACCTACTGTACCCGCTGCTATCCTAGCTGCTTCAGCATTACTGCTAACGGCTGTCCTTTTTGCATTTGGCAAGTGAATATCAAGCCATTCTCTACACTGGGCTAACGATTGCTGATGACTAAACACCTCTTCAATCTTATCCAAGCCGGCTCTTTTAGATAACAAATTGTGATGAATTCTAAGCTCAACCTCACCGCAGATAAGCAGGGAAGAATTCAAAAAACTATCTAGCGTATGGGTAATAACCCCTTCAGTTGAATTTTCAACAGGTACAACTCCGTAGTGAGCAGCACCACTTTCAACTTCACGAAAAATATCCCCGATAGCAACCATTGGCCGCGTATTTATGGCATGGCCAAAATGCTTAAGTGCTGCCTCTTGTGTGAATGTCCCTTCTGGCCCAAGAAAAGCCACGTCCAAAGGTTTTTCCAATGAAAGGCAAGCTGACATCAATTCGCGAAAAAAACGTGCCGCTGTTTCATCATCAAGTGGCCCATCATTAATCTCTTTGATACGCCTTAATACTTCAGCCTCACGGTCAGGACGATAGAAATCACCCGTTTCGCCTGCTGCAATTTTTGTTCTAGCAACTTCCTGCGCTATACCCGCTCGCCTATTTATTAATAAGAGAATCTCTTTATCTATTTGATCAATTTGATCACGAAGTTCTGGAAGTGACTGAAGTTTATCCATTATTTTCTAGTAGCTTAATTATTAAATTGGAAGCATTTTTATCTTAAATTAAAACATTATATATCAATGAATTAGGTATCATTTCGAAACTAAATCATTAACCATTTAGCCGTTCAAATTCTTGCATAAAAGCGACCAATACATCGACACCTTCTTCTGGCATTGCGTTATAAATACTGGCCCGCATCCCACCAAATGAGCGATGCCCCTTCAATGCGACCAATCCTTCACTTTTCGCATCCTTCAAAAACTTATCATTCAGAGAGTCATCCTCAAGAATAAATGGAGCATTCATTCTTGAGCGATAGCGTGGATCAACTGGACTACTATAGAAACCGGATCCATCAATCTGTCCGTAGAGCTTTTCAGCTTTACGAATATTATGCGCCTCCATTGCTGCAAGCCCACCACGACTCTTTATCCACCCAAACACTAACCCCATCAGGTACCAGCTATACGTTGGCGGCGTATTGAGCATCGAGTCATTCTTAGCATGAAGCGAGTAATCAAGCATGGAAGGCGTTGAAGCCACCACTCCTTTTAGCAGGTCATCTCTAACAATTACGACTGTAATTCCAGCAGGCCCCATATTTTTCTGTGCGCCAGCATAAATAAGACCAAATTTGCTAACATCGACAGCTCTAGAAAGGATATTCGAAGACATATCAGAAACAAGCGTTAAGCCTTTGCTATCAGGAATCCCCTGAAACTCAACGCCACCAATTGTTTCGTTAGAGGTGTAATGAAGGTAGGCCGCATCAGAATCAATCAGCCAACTATTTTGTTCCGGAATCGTTGTGAAGCTCTCAGCTTCAGAAGAGGCAGAAACCAAAACCTCTGTATATTTACTCGCTTCCGCAATAGCCTTTGTGGACCAGGCTCCGGTATTGATATAGCAAGCCTTTTTAGCTCCCTGCAATAAGTTGAGAGGAACCATTGCGAATTGTGATGTCGCTCCACCCTGCAAAAAAAGCACACGGTAGTTATCAGGAATCGTCATTAACTCCCGTAGATCTGCCTCAGCTTTTTCTGCAATTGAGACAAATTCCTTACCTCGGTGGCTCATCTCCATCACAGACATCCCACAACCTTGCCAATCAAGCATTTCCTCTTTTGCTCGATTTAACACCGACTCCGGCAACATAGATGGGCCAGCGCTAAAGTTGTAAATACGGGACATTACTAAGATTCCTCTGCTTCAGAATCCGACTCCTCACCTTCTTCATCGCCAAGTGATTCAATTCGATCGACACCCACCACTTTTTCATTCTTACTTAAGCGGATAACCGTCACACCTTGAGTATTTCGACCCAATACAGAAATACCATCGACTGTTGTTCTTACGAGCGTACCTGCGTCGGTTATTAGCATCACCTCATCAGATTCACCGACTAATTTGGCACCCACAACCGCCCCATTACGCTCGCTGGTCTGAATCGCGATAACACCCTGACCACCGCGGCCATGAATAGGGAAATCATCAATTTTTGTACGTTTTCCAAAGCCATTTTCGGTGATTGCGAAAATTGTTCCCTCTTCGTCTGGCACGATCAAAGAAATCAGCTTCTGCCCTTCTTGAAGGCGAATACCTCTTACACCCCCAGCGGTTCGACCCATCGAGCGCACATCGCTTTCTTTAAAACAGACCGATTTACCTGAGCTGCTAAACAACATAATTGACTTGGTTCCATCGGTAACCGCAACACCGACAAGCTCATCTTCACCGCGTAGATCCAGTGCAATTTTCCCATTAGATCTTTGCCGCTCAAACTCTTTTAACGGTGTTTTCTTAACAGTGCCCGCTGCGGTCGCCATGAAGATAAACTCATTTTCATTGTATGCACGAATCGGTAAAACAGCGCTAATGCGCTCTTCCGTCTCAAGCGGCAACAAATTGATAAATGGTTTCCCACGAGCTGCGCGACTTGCAACGGGAAGTTGATAAACTTTCAACCAATAAACTTTCCCCTTGCTAGAAAAGCAAAGCAGCGTATCGTGCGTATTGGCAACAAATAGCTTGTCGATAAAGTCCTGCTCTTTGGTTTTTGTCGCCGACTTCCCTTTTCCGCCACGCCTTTGTGCAGAATAACTACTCAATGGCTGTGATTTAACATAGCCTTCGTGCGAAACAGTTACCACCATATCTTCTTCTGTAATCAGATCTTCTGCAGAAAGATTCAGGTGGTTATGAATAATTTCTGTACGGCGTGCATCACCAAACTGCTCGACAACCTCAAGCAGCTCCTCACGAATAACCTCCATTAGACGACTATCATTCATGAGTATTTCCAAGTACTCATCAATTCGGACAATCAGTTGCTTGTACTCATCAATAAGCTTGTCTTGCTCCAAGCCGGTCAGTCGATGCAGACGAAGATCAAGAATCGCCTGAGTCTGTGCAGGTGACAGACGATAGCCATCTGCAGTCATACCAAACTCTTCACCCAACTCTTCTGGACGGCAACGACCACCATCTGCGCGATCAAGCAGACTTTCGACCAATGATGATGGCCAAACACGCTCAAGCAGCTTCACTTTCGCCTCAGCCGGATTCGCTGCGGTTTTAATCACCTGAATCATCTCATCGATATTTGCTAGCGCAATCGCCAACCCTTCCAGAATATGCGCACGCTCACGCGCTTTACGCAGCTCAAAGATTGTCCGGCGGGTAACCACTTCACGACGGTGATCAACAAAGGCCGCCAAAATCTCCTTCAAGTTAAGGCAGCGCGGGCGACCATCTATCAATGCCACCATGTTAATGCCAAATACATTCTGCAACTGTGTGTGCTGGTAAAGATTATTGAGAATTACCTCACCAACTTCACCACGCCGCAGTTCAATGACCATTCTCATGCCATCTTTATCTGACTCATCTCGAAGTGCGGTAATTCCTTCCAAACGCCCCTCTTTAACCAACACTGCGATTTTTTCGAGCAACCGCGCCTTATTGACCTGATACGGTAATTCATCGACGATAATTGTCTGCTTGCCTTTATCTTCATCAATTTCGATATGGCATCGTGCTCGCAGATAAATCCGGCCACGCCCTGTCTCATATGCCTCACGGATTCCCGATGCCCCGTTAATAAAAGCAGCTGTCGGAAAGTCGGGGCCAGGAAGGTGTGTCATCAACTCATCGATTGAGACATCAGGGTTCTCAATAACAGCTAAAACTGCCTGAACAACTTCAGTTAAATTATGCGGTGGAATATTGGTTGCCATCCCCACGGCAATCCCAGATGAACCATTAACTAACAGGTTTGGAACGCGCGAGGGAAAGACTGCAGGTTCAGACTCTGAATCGTCGTAGTTAGGGATAAAATCGACTGTCTCTTTATCAAGATCAGCTATCAACTGGTGTGAGATTTTAGCCATGCGGACTTCGGTATAACGCATAGCAGCTGGCGAATCACCATCAACTGAACCAAAGTTACCCTGCCCATCAACCAGCATATAGCGCATCGAGAAGGGCTGTGCCATACGAACAATCGTATCGTAAACAGCGGTGTCACCATGTGGATGGTATTTACCGATCACATCCCCGACAACACGCGCCGATTTTTTATAAGGCTTATTCCAATCATTACCCAAAATATTCATGGCATAAAGGACGCGACGGTGCACTGGCTTTAGACCATCTCGAACATCAGGTAACGCCCGCCCGATAATGACACTCATGGCGTAGTCCAGATAAGACTGTCTCATCTCATCTTCGATATGAACGGGTAAAATTTCTTTTGCGAATTCAGTCATTTGGTATTTTCTTGAAGGCCATCTAAAAAGGCCATTTCAAAACAGTCTCGATACAAAAAAAGATGATTTCAAAATGGAACGTGGCGGTTATCTTTTTATTCTTTATAACAACGCAGCATTGTAACAAAACGAGCGACTCAAATCACACTGGATGATAGAGCCGAGAGCGAACAAACTAATCGCCCTTTTTCTGCCTATCAAGCTGCTTTAGCCGAGCCATTTTTTCAGCAATTTTGATTTCCAAACCTCTATTAACAGGACGATAATAGCTACGCTTGCTCAAGCCTTCGGGAAAGTATTCTTCTCCTGCCGCATAAGCATCTGGCTCGTCATGCGCATAACGATACTGCTTTCCATAACCAAGCTCTTTCATCAGCTTTGTTGGCGCATTTCTTAGGTGGACAGGCACCTCAAGACTACCCGTTTCGGCCGCATCAATTTTTGCTGCCTTATAAGCCATATAAACCGCATTACTTTTAGCCGCGCTAGCCAGATAAGTAATCGCCTGTGCAATTGCCAGTTCACCTTCTGCACCGCCCAAACGCACAAGCACATCCCAGCTGTTCAGTGCAATCTGTAGAGCTCTTGGATCAGCATTACCAATATCTTCAGAGGCCATTCGTACAACTCGCCTAGCGATATAGAGCGGATCACAACCACCATCAATCATCCGGCAAAACCAATACAGTGCCGCATCAGGATCACTCCCTCTAACAGATTTATGTAGTGCTGAAATCTGGTCATAGAATAGATCACCTTTATTATCGAAACGCCTAACACCACCCGCTAAAACCTCTTTTGCAATCGATTCACTGATTTCACCCTCCGATCCTGCAGCCACAGCCAGTTCAAGCGCTATTTCAATCAGGTTAAGTAACCTTCGGGCATCTCCATCGGCAGCCTGCACAAAAAGTGTTTTCACCTCACCCGAAAAGCAAAGTGGCTTTGATAATCCAGATTTCTCAGCAACCATGACAAGCAGCTGCTCAAGCTCGCCTGTTTGAAGTGATTTAAGAAGATACACTCGTGCTCTGGAAAGCAGCGCATTATTCAACTCAAAAGAGGGGTTCTCTGTTGTTGCACCAACAAAGCTAACCGTGCCATCCTCAACGTGTGGCAAAAAAGCATCTTGCTGGCTCTTATTAAAACGGTGAACCTCATCGACAAAAAGAATGGTCTGCCTACCATTTTGCAAACGGATCTTCGCAGCATCAACAGCCGCTCGAATCTCTTTAACGCCAGAAAGAACAGCAGAAATCGCAACGAACTCTGCATTTGAATAATTGGCAATCAACCGTGCTAAAGTCGTTTTACCCGTGCCAGGCGGCCCCCAAAAAATCATTGAATGGAGGTGCCCACTACGCACAGCCTCATAAAGTGGTTTACCCTCAGCTAAAAGGTGCTTCTGACCAACATAGTCTTCGAGCCGGCTAGGCCGCATTCGCTCCGCAAGCGGCTTTGTCAGGTCATCAATTACCATCAATTATGTATACCCTTACTCAGACTCAAGCAGATCTGCCCCATCTGGCACAGTAAAGCTAAAAACTGAAGCCTCTATCGCTCCATTTTTCTGAATCGAATTGAACTCGATATTTGTTATCTGCCCAAATGGGTCTTTAAGTGCCAAACTGGATAGCTGACCATTGTTCATGCCAACTAAAATCTGCTCAACACCCTGACCCTTACCTTTTGGCACTAGCCTAATCCGCGCATCATCAGAAAATTGATCAATAATCTGAATATTAAACTGCTCATCAAGCTCCATCCCTTTACCTAGCAAAAGCAAAAGTGCTGAACCATGCATTGCTTTATATGGCTTAACCGTAACCTGCTCTAGATCTGCATCAAAATACCAAATCTTCTCCCCATCAGAAACAATCTCCTGCCGATACGGCTGTAAATAGTCCCAGCGAAAGAGGTCGGGTTTTTGTAGATAAAAATGGCCTGTAGACTCTTCATAATCACCATGCCCATCATCCACCCACTGTCTAAAACTGGCTTCTAAGGTTTGTGTCGACTTCAAAAACTGTTTTAACTGCAAAACAATTGGCTCTTCTGCAAGCGCACTAAAGGAGAAAGCTAGCAACATGAAAAGTGTACAGGGTGTAAAACTACTTTTTAATCTCATCATTTAAAGAATTCCGAAATAATGGGCTGCATATTAGCAAGGTTTGCCATGCTTCATATATCTTGTTATTACGCTTATACAGCATCAATAATGACTCAGCGATGAATAAGAAATTAAAACGAATCCATACCCGCTGTCCAAACCTGAAAAAGAACACTAACCAGCTATGACCAGATAGCATTTATAATAGAGATTCCTTCTCTTAATTCTGACACTCATACCATGCAAGCTGTAAAATCCCTTGGCAAGCGGCTAGATGCTATTTTTGAGCTCGTCAACGCTGTTCAACAATGCAAAACCTACGATGCAATTTGGGACTGCGGTTGCGATCATGGCTACTTGGGCCAAAAGATTCTAGCCAATGACCTTTGCACTACGCTTTATTTCGTCGATCAAGTAACCCACATTATCGATCAGCTAAACCGTAAACTAGCAGGCTACTATCGAAGCAATCGTTACCGAACAGTGGCAACCGATGCTGGAAAAATCCAGTTTCCATCCGGCCAACGTCATTTAGTTATTTTAGCTGGTATTGGGGGTGAGCGTATCGCTGAAATTCTTCATGACATTAGCCGCAAGCGCGACAACCAACAAATTGATTACCTACTCTGCCCTTCTACCACCGCATATGAACTCCGCGAATACCTCTCCACAACAGCTTTTAGCTTGCACCACGAGTGCATCGTTTCGGAAAAAGGCCGTGACTACGAAATTATTTTCACCCAAGCCAAACAAAAAAAGCAGGGCGGCAGAAAAGTTTCGTTAACCGGTTCCATGTGGGATGCTAACAATGCCTTTCATATTCGTTATCATCAGAGATTAATCGCACATCACCAAAAACAGCGTCTTGGAAATAACAACAAGCGAGCTAGAACAATATTGCAACATTACGAAAACTGCTTTTGCAGAACAGTCCATTCAAACAGCGAATAGAAACAAATTCGGCTTGTACCTATGATTCAAAAAAACAACATTTAATTCCAACAACTCTATGAATAGAAAAAAGAAAATCCACGCCATTTTCAAAAAGAGACTTAAAAAAGCTAAAGCGAAATTAAGCCCTAGTAGCAAACCTAAATACATTTCAAAAGCTGAACGAGCTAAACAGGATCTGGCGAAACAAGAAAAAACCACCACAGTAATTAGCTAAACAGTAATCACAAATTACATTTTGGGCCTAGCAGGGAAATCTGTCGTCTCCTGACGAACAACCCCGCAAGACAGGCCCTATGATCAAAGCTAGATTAGCAGTTCCACTCGCGGCTGCTTCTCCACCTCTTTAGTCACTTTAGGTGCGCAGCGAAAGAGTCGTTCCGTACTTATCCCATAGGTGGACTCAAGATGCCCTTCAACCACATGCGCTCTACTTTTAGCTAGGTTGAGGAGCTCTTCCTCATAATCTTTCTTAGAAGCCTCTTTTTTATCTTTTTCCAATTCCACCAATTTTAACCGGTCACTTTCCGTTGCCACCCCGCACACACGGATTCTAATTCCAGGTCTTTCCTGCATTAACGTACCAATATGCTCAAGATAGTCTTCCGCGTCACCTTTTAATTTAGCGTCATTAGGTTGGAATTTGACAGGATCAAGAACAACGGCAGTTGCTGCGCTATAAGCCGCATCAGCCGCCATATAAATCAGCCCATATGGTTGAAGCGTATACATCATATAGGTTGTTGCTGAATTCATAACTGAATTTCCGAGTGCCGTTTTCATCACATCACGAAGACTAAAATCGGGGTTATTAATATCGCCTTTTACAGGTATTTCCATATGGATATCATTATTGCTATCGCGCAACATCGACAATGCTGTATCTAGGGGCATCGTCATCTGTTTAGAGAGGCTGGCAATTTTATCTTTATCCTCAGGCACCATAACCAAATTATGTACGGCAATTTTCACATTACTATCGAGAATATCCTCTTTCACTTTGGCAGCAATATCTGCATTCATCTGCCCGCTTTCTATTTCATAGCCAATCTCTTTCTCTGCCATCTCAGAGAAATCTAGGAGATCAAGCGCTTTTAAGCTTAAGTCCACATTTGCATTTAGTTTAGGTGTGAAAGGTGTAATTTTCCCCTTCATTGCAAGTTTTGAGTGGTTATTAATCCGCCCTTTAATTTCAAGTGGTGTTGGCTTTTTAGGCTTTTGGTTATTCAACTCACCAATGCTGATTTTTTTAAACTCAACTTTTTTCAAAACCATCTCTTTAATTGCCGCATTGGCAATATGAAGCTCGCTTTTGCCTATAACATTAATCCCCCCTATTCGGAGTGCTGAAGGCTCGGCTTTTTTCTCAGGCTCAACAACCGGATTGGCTTCCTTTTTTTCTTCTGTTTTTGTTTCGAGGCTACTCATTAATTCATCAAGCAGCACAAGTTTGCCCTTTTTATTGATATTGATATCGGCAACTATTGCGCTCACATTAACTTTCTCAAGATTAATGTCTGACAGGTTCTGCAGTTGTAATTCACTAAGCGTAATTTGCCTGCTCGTCATCAGCGCTTTACTTTTTACCTGCCTCTTTGCAACGCTTAAACCATTAAGCTCTATCTCTGAGAGATTGATACTTTCCGGCTGATTGATGGAAATCTCTTTTAATTCGAGCTTATCAAGCTGCAGCAAAGTCAATTTTGTTTTGCGATTTCGGCTATCAAGCCCTTCTGCAAGAAGGCCGCCATTCACTTTTAACAGACTTTTTTCAGCTTTCTGCTTAAACTCAACATTCCCCTTCCAACCAGCTGAACTCAACTTAGTCTCAAGCTCGGGCGACTTAAGGCTATTTTTATGCCCATCAAGGTCGAATCCACCTTTTGCAGACAAGTCTATTTCGCCATCTAAGAGGGCGAAGTTAATCTCACCATCCCAAACAGCTTTTTGGTGTGCCAAGTGAATATCAGTCAATCCGACCTCCGACTCTTGCAAGCTGATCATGCCAGCCTGCTGATAACTGACCCCAGACTCCTCAATAAGCAGAGAAAAGGAGATGTCTGTCGATAACTTCCCCTTAAGTTCATTAAATGAACCGCCAGCAAGCGTTATAAAATGATCCAATACAAATTGATCTATTTTCAACTTACCTTTTACAAACGGCCTGTCTGCAAATGCAGACAACTTGACCTCACCCGAAACGGGTGCGTCATTAATACGCGTTGAAACTTTAAAATCCGCCTCTTCTTTTGGTTTCCAACTGAATAGTTGAGCAAGAAGAAGATCATCTATCTTTATATCTGTAGAAAATTCTGGTGACTGGAAGTCAATCACATTATCAACAAAATGCATGCTCCCTAGCCCAATGCCCCACTCCATTGGCGCCCCGTCTTCTTCGGGCTTCTCTTTAACATCACCCTCTCCATCCGAGGCTGGTAAATTAAGTCCACCAATAATCAGCTTTTTGTCTTTAGTTTGTGCAACGTCTAGATTCAGGCCCTTTAACAGAATTGATTTAATCGAAATCTGTTTTTTAAAGAGCGGCAACCAGTCAACTTCAATAGCAAACAGTGAAACTTCTATCTCGGGCTTACCTTCCACGGTAGCTTGTAAATTTTTAACCGCCAATTTACCGCTAAATGGATTAAAGTCCACATCCTCAACAGTTACCTGCTTGCTTCCTGCAGCGGTTAATCCTTTAACAATTCCATACTGAATAGCAAAAGGGGTAGAAATGATTATCACCCCGATGATTAGCGCACAAATAAAAAGACGCCGTAACCATTTCCCCTTCCGTTGATTGCTGTTTATTTCTTGTGTCGATTCTGACTCTTTTTCCATGACTTTTATTTTCCATCAAAAATAGTGCGCTCGAAAAAAATCGAAGCTTTTAATATTGGTAGGACTCGTTTTATTTCGAAGTAAAGACTATTTAAGCAGACTGCTTCTTAAGCAGTTTCAGCAGCGGTTTTTCACCCCAAAGATAAAACATAACAGGGGTAACAATCGTATCAAGAATAACAGCGCTTATCAGCCCGCCGAAAATAACCACCGCAACAGGATGAAGAATCTCTTTCCCCGGCTCATCCGCTGCAAGCAGCAATGGAATTAGCGCAAAAATCGCTGTCAAGGCTGTCATTAGCACAGGAATAAGCCGTTCAATACTTCCTCGGATAATCATTTTCTTCCCAAATTGTTCACCTTCAAACTGCGCAAGATGAATGTAATGGCTAATCTTTAAAATCCCATTCCTAGAGCTAATACCTGCAAGTGTAATAAAACCAATCAGGCTCGCAATCGATAAAACCCCGCCACTGAGATAGAGCGCAGCAACACTACCAACAAGTGCCATCGGAATATTACCCATGATAATCAAACTAAGCAGTGGAGATTTATAACGATTATTTAAAAGTAGAAAGATCATAATGAGCGCAAACAACGCTAGTAAAGCAATCTGTTTAGATGCCACTTCCTGCGCAAGAAATTGACCTTCAAGGGAGATGTAATAACCCTTAGGAAGTGCTGTTGCCGCAATTATCATCCTGATCTCTTCTACGACAGCCGCCATATCAGCCCCACTTTCTCTATTGGCATAGACAACAATCCTGCGCTGGCCATTTTCCCTGTTTATCTGATTTGGACCCAACCCTTCACGCACTTCGGCAATAAGATTTAGAGGAACAGGACCATGTGGAGTATCGACTAACAAATTGGCAAGGCCTTTCTCGTTTCGATCTTTCTCAGACAATCTTAGAACAACATCATAAAAGCGATTATCATCGATAATTTCGGCAATTTTCTCGCCATTGGATAGTGTTGCGATCGCACGATTAATAGCTGTTGGCGTCACGTCATACAACCGTGCTTTATCGTAATCAATCTGAATCTGAAGTTGTGGAATCAGCACCTGCTTTTCAACCTGAAGATCAACAAGCCCATTAATTGACGATAACCTTTCGCTCCATTGGGCGGAAAGTGTGCGAAGCCTATCAATATCAGGCCCAAATATTTTTAAAACAAGCTCGGCTCTAACTCCAGACAGAAGGTGATCAAGTCGATGAGAAATTGGTTGCCCGACGGATATAAAGGCCGGCAAGTTCGATAGAGCGGTTCGTACATCGTGCAGTACCTCTTTCCTTGACCGTACGCTGCTCACCAGTGCGGCATCGATCTCACTGTAGTGAACACCTTCCGCATGCTCATCTAGCTCAGCTCTGCCAGTTCTTCGGCCTACTTGTGAAACTTCTGGAATTGAGAGCAACAGGCTCTCAGCCAGCTGACCAATTTTATTAGACTCAGTGAGTGATGTGCCCGGTTTCATGACAACACTCACCGTCAATGTTCCTTCATTAAAGGTTGGCAGAAAAGCGCGCGCAAAAAACGGCACGGTTGCAGCTCCGGAAAGCACAATAACCAACACTGTGGAGAGAATAAATTTATGGTGATCGAAGGCCCAGTTAAGCAATTTCTCATCTGCTTTTTTGAGAACTCTGATAAGCGCGCCTTCTTGCTTTATAGCCTGAGACACTTTGGGTAAAAGATATAAGCTGAGAACAGGTGTTAGCGTCATTGAAACGAACATACTCGCCAAAATTGAGACGATATAGGCTATTCCGAGGGGAATAAACATCCGCCCCTCTATATTCCCAAGTGCAAAAAGCGGAACAAAAACTAGCGCAATAATCAGCGTTGCGTAGAGAATCGCCGACCTTACTTCGATAGTTGCATCGGCAACCAGCTGAATAAGCCTGTTTATATTATGAAAGCTTGGAGGTGCTTGCCGCAAACGCCGACGAACATTTTCAACACCCACAATAGCGTCATCAACCAGCTCACCAATTGCAATGGCAAGCCCTCCTAACGTCATAGTGTTAATCGAAAGCTCAAACCAAGAAAAGATTAGTGCCGTGATTAAAATGGAGGCTGGAATAGCCGTTAATGTAACAAAGGCAACTCTTACATCGAGCATAAAAAGAAAAAGAATAATAACAACGAGTAGCGCACCATCCCTCAGTGCTTCTGCAACATTGCTAACAGCTCGTTGAATAAAGTCAGCCTGCTTAAAAATAATATTATTTGCCTTCATCCCTGTTGGGAGGCTACGGTCCAATCTAATCAAAGTAGTTTTAAGCTTTTTTGTCAGCTCAACTGTATCTGCTCCGGGCTGTTTTTGAATTGAAAGGATAACGGCAGGGCCCGCATTAAAACTGCCATCTCCCCTTTTAACAGCGGAAGTGATTTTGACATCTGCCACCTGAGAAAGGATCACCGATTGAGATTTACTGTTAGGAGAGTGCTTTTCTGAAGAGCCTACAACCAGATTTTTAAGATCTTTGATCGAGGTCGTCCGCCCGATCGTCCTAATCAAATACTCTTTCGATCTATCCTCAAGAAACCCTCCACTGGCATTTTCAGCAAAACCGGCTAGACGCTCATGCAGATCCTGAATGCTCAAACCCAAGTCATTAAGAAGAACAAAATCAGGCGTGATCCGATACTGTTTGATTCCGCCACCAATAGGAATCACTTGAGCAACACCTGGAATAGATAAGAGGCGAGGCCTGATTAAATAATCTGCTGTTTCACGAAGTTGCAGCGCATTGACCTGATCATTACCGGTTAGTGCGACCAGCATAATCTCACCCATAATTGAGGTGACCGGCCCCATTTGAGGGCTAATGCCATCAGGCAACTGCTCTTTAACAAGTTGCAGCCTTTCGGAGACTAACTGCCGATTAAAATAAAGATCCGCATCCCAACCAAATTCGACATAAACGATCGACAATCCAATCCCAGATACCGACCTAACCCGAGAAATACTTGGGAGGCCATTCATCGCCGTTTCTATCGGAAATGTGATCTGCTGTTCAACATCTTCTGGGGCCATCCCCGGTGCTTCCGTCAAAAGCGTTACGGAAGGTTTATTCAGATCAGGGAGTACATCAACAGGCAGTTTTTGTATGGAATTCAGTCCAAAAAAAAGCAACAACACCGATGCAGCCAAAACCAAATGGCGATGCTGAAGGCTACTCGTAATAAGGCGGTTAAACATTCGTTAGCGTATCTGCAATAACCTAGAAGCATGATGCGTCACTATACGCGCCCCTTTCGGCAACGACGTTGTAATCACAATCGACTCATCGTCTACAGTTTGCCATTCAACCTGAACTGGCTCAAACAGCTCAGCCTCACTGTGGAGCCAAATGACATCTCTTTCAAGATTGTTCTTAACGAGACTATTACGAGGCACTTCCAACCCTCTGATTTTCTGTGAAGTTGTAATAATGACATTAACTACCTGCCCAACAGATAGCGGCGGACTCTTCATATCAACATTAAATAAAAGAGGAAGCGCATGACCACGTAAAACAGCCCCTTTACCCAATGAAATCAGAGGAATAGAGAGAGTCTTGTCTATAACGACTTCCGCCTGCTCTATTTGTAGCGCCTGGAAGTTATCGTAGGCAAGCGCTTCGACCTGCAGCCTTTCGGGGTTCATAATTTCAAAAAGGGTTTCCCGAGCTTCAACAATCTGGCCTGGTAAGACTGCTGCTTGAGTGATAAAACCACTAATTGGCGCATAGAGAGGCTCCCTAAGAATAAGGCTTTGAGAAACTGCATCATAGCGCCCCTTAAGGCTTTTTACTTCCGATTTGGCCTCATCAATTGTTTTTCTTGGAACAGTTCCAGAAAGCTTTTTTAACCGCGTTAACCTATCGCGAGCAAGCTGCAATGCATTCTCCAAAGTTGCTAGTTGTGCCTGCTGATTACCCTGCTCAAACCGAGCGGTTATTGAGGAGATTCGGATAAGCAGCTGACCTTTTTCTACCCACTCTCCAATATGAGGGAGTGTTTTTCCAACCACTTCCACCCTACCTGCCTGTGCAGCCTGAACCTGTCCTGCATAATTTGGGTTCGCTTGCACATGCCCAGACAACTTCACGCCAATTTTAACAATCTCTGGTTTCACAATTTCCGTTCGTATACCAATCAGATGTTGAGAGGATTTTGGCAAATAAACCGAACCATCTGGAAATGTTTTCGGCTTATCGACCATCACACCAGAAAAACTCTCTACACCATCCCCTTCCTCATGCTCTGAATGTGCAACCACATGCTCTACTGAAAACAGCAATGCTAGAAAAACAATCATTAACGGAGCAGCGGGAGGCCTTTTAAAGCTCTTCCGGATCTTTCCTGGCTTTGTGAATTTTGTCAGTAAAATTAGTGCAATGACGCTAAAAATGAATAAATAAACCACCGTATTCCCCCACGGCTGTTCAGGAATCAAAGCATCCTTTTCAACTTCCTGAACTTTTCGGACAGTTAAAATGCCCTGTAACTGTTCATCTATATGGTGAGATTTAATAAGAAAAGTAAGCTCATATTGGTGGGGGACAGCAAATGTTGCCTCCTGAACCATATAGACACCAATTCCAATTTGTTTCGTTGGATAGCGCTTACCAAAAACCTCAACACGAACGTCAAGGTCAGAACCCTTTAGAGGCTGGTTTGTTGCGTAGTCATCAAGATAAAACCAAAGATGACCCTCTTCAACCAACCCGACAAGTTCAACCTTCTCGTTCTGAATCGTGACCTTGGGAGAAGATTGCTGAGAAAGTTCTAGTGAGGAGGAAGCTGCATTGTCTTGCTCCGCATGAGCCAAAGGTGAGACCAAAAGAAAACCTGCTGTCCAAGCAAGTAATGTGACTATTTTAAGCAAGCTAATTAGGTAATTCATTTCAATCCCTCGCTTTTTTACAAATTAAACTAGGGTAAAGCCCCCTGCTCTTGGTTTAATTTGGAGATCGTGCGGGCAACTTCCACCCTCTGCCGCGCGCTACTCTCAACCGCTTGATCACTTTCATTTTGAACCAGTAACAGCTCCCTAAGGCCAACCTCCCCAATATCAAAAGCATTTCTCATCAACCTAAAATGTTGGACTGCAAGTACCTTTAAACGTTCATATATTTCAAAAGATTTTTTAGCCTGTTTGACCGCTAGACGAGCAAGCTCTATTTTTTTAGCCAACTGGTACTTTTCTTTAAAATAGCGTGACTCAATTTCGCTCTTTGCCACCAGGTTTTGGCTTAATTGACTCTTATTAAGAACTTGGTTTTCAAAAGGTAGAACAAATTGCAATCCAACTGAGTCCTGATAGTCTTCATTACGGTCATCTCTTTCTCGCCTAATCCCTATACCAACGCTGGGTGCCTTTCTTTTTTTACTTTTTATTTTTTCAGACTTTGCCTGATTTAGGATAAGTCTCTTGGAAAGAGTGACCAACACTGGATGGCTCTCTATTTCAATTTTTTGCTCTTCCTCGCTTAACCAGTCTTCAGGTGCCTCTTTTCCTGTAAGCCCATTAAATAATAATTGGGCTCGAGCAAGGCTTTGCTTTGCAGAAAGCAGTCCACTTTCTGCCGTCAGCTTTTTTTGCTTTGATAACAATAAATCAATCTCAGCAAGCTCACCCGCTTGAACTCTTTTGTTCACATTCGAAACGAGTTTTTGGCTAATCTGCAGTTTACGTTCTGCCAGCTTAATATCATTTCTTGCGACCATGACCTGCCAGTAAAGATCTCTGAGTTGACCCGCCAACTGCCAACGTTGGAGCACTTCCTTGGCAGACAATAGCCCCATTTCCGCTGCCACTTCAGAACTCATCGCTTTACGCTGTCTAGGAAGCCAAATAGGTGAAGCAATATTCAACTCATATTCCCTTCTTCCTTCATCTTTGAAAGGTTCATCTGAATTAAATGAACCACCCACTTGTGCAGCTGAAGGAAACAGCTGCTGAGACAGTTTAGACTTATCAATAAGTGCCTCTTTACTTCGTTCGTAAACCGGCGCTGCTCCACTTTGTCTCCAAGCTGCATCCAGTAATTCTTTTAAATCAATTGATGCAACACCGTGATATGCATAACTGCTCGTCGAACTAACCAGTAATAGCAGCAAAGTGAAAAATAAATTTGGTACTGAAAGCTTTTTTATTTTCATTGTAAGTTCCAGTTAAAGAATAACTATGAGCATAGCGCGATATGAAACCATTTGTAAGCAAGATAGAATGATCAAAATAGACCATGACATTTAACCCAGTATGAGTCGTTACCGCCCTCCTCAACCCAAAAAATCTCCTTACATCACCGCAGAGGGATACCAAAAACTCGATGATGAGCTCGCAGCACTTTGGCTAAGACGGCGTGACGTTGTTAGTGCTCTCTCTGCAGCAGCGGCCGAAGGTGACCGATCAGAAAATGCTGAGTACATTTACCGGAAAAAAGAGCTACGTGAAATAGACTATCGCGTTAGATACCTACAAAAAAGGCTACCGGATCTAACCTCGGTCAATACAGTTCCAGACAACCAAAACCAAATCTTCTTTGGCGCATGGGTTGAGCTGGAAGATGAAGAGGGCAAACAGGTTCGTTATCGAATAGTCGGCCCTGATGAATTTGATCACCGTGAGGAATACATTAGTCTTGATTCGCCAATGGCAAAAGCCTTGCTAAAGCGGTTTCTAGGTGACGATATCCGTGTAAAAACACCTGAGGGTGAAACCTATTTTGAGGTGCTCTCTATTTTGTATGAAGGCTAGTCTTTGTTTAAACAGCACAAACCGAAATTTTGACTATAATCTTTCATCATTAAAGAAAAACATCACGGAAGATGGTGGCGCCAAAAATAAATCACCTAACCCATTGTTTTGCATGCAAAAAATAACCTTTTACATCAGCATATTTATTGCCTTTAGCATTTTCCCATTCGAGACAGCTATCAGTGGTACCTTGGGTATCTCAAGTGCCACAAATAATTCTGGGTCAGAATTACCTTTAGAACAAGAAGAATTATGGGAGCGGCTTGAACTAATTTACAACAAACTAGAGGTTAGTTTGCCTGACCCTACGGATGCAAAAGCCGATGAAGCCTATATGCTTTTTGAAACAGCCAACTGTAGCGAAAACAAACAAGATTACATGCGCTCAGAGGCATTAATTGCAGAGGCAGACGAGCGAAATAACCGGCTAGGTTTTTCTCTGAATGGCTACTATATCAAGAGAAATATACAGAGCAATATTAACCAAGATGAAGATTCCAGAGCCTATCTGGAGCTATCTTGGGATGTTTTAAAAGGTGGCTATATGGAAAATAGCCAACAAGCTGAATCGCTCTACCGAGAAGCTCAGCTAGCTAGACTGGAAGGAAAATCCAAGCAATCAACAATAAAAAACAAGTGCCTTCAATATAATCAAATAAAACAATTCCGTAAGTTAGAAAATACGCTATACAGGCTTAAACTTGACTTAATGGAGCCCGTCTACAACATTGAGCGCCGGGCTTATTTCAAAGGCTGGAGCTATCTGGATGATTTTTTAGTTGCAGAAGAAGAGTTATTTTCTACTCAACGAAAGCTAAGATATTTGTCATCGATATTTCCTCAAAAAGATACGACTCTCGCCATTAACCCTCCCGTTCTTGATCTTGATATCCAGTCTATTCGCTTAGCTATGCAGTCCAGTAGCTCAGTCAAAGAACTCTCCGACCTTCAAAAAGAAATTCTTGACCATAAAGAAAACCCCGTCACACGAAACCGGCTACGCTTCTTCGTTCGAAATGAGTTTGGTGATACCAGTACAAGTGACTCTGATAGAGGCGTTGTTGCTGGTTTGCGTTTCTCCATCCCTCTAGAAAAAAGGAGCAGCACCTCTGTTCATTTCAAAAAACTAGCAATTGAAGAGGGGGCACAACACTTGCTGCTCACCCAGAGCGTCAAACTTGAAAACAGTTATCAGTCTTATCACGAACAGTTAGAACGAGTGATTAAACAACAGTACCGCTACATTCGCTCTTATGAGCGGGCAAGACGGTCATTTGTAGAAAAGCGATCACTCGGTGACAGCGAGCTTGCCAGTGCAGTCATTAGGCTACGAACACTCTTAAACTCCAGCATTGAATTAGTCAAAGCTAAACATGAATTGTATCAACGGCTGGCCTCAGTTTTATCAACTGCTGGGGTTGCTTATGACAATCAATATGTCTATCAAGCATCCCTAAAAAATATCGATTATAGAGCGCGTCCAGGTAACAGACTTCTCTACATTTGGTCGTCTGCATTTAACACCACAAATAATGAGATTCTTGTTGATTTTCTTAATACCAAAGGCATCCATAGAGTCGCTTTATCCGTCGGGAAAAAGACTAATCTTGAGAAAGCACGTAGATTTATTAAACTTTCCAATAAAAACAGAATTCAAATAGAAATCATTACTGGTTCAAACAGCTGGATATTTCCTGAATCATACAAACAAATACCACGCTCTGTAATCAACGCAGCAGGACTAACAGGCGCTATTCATCTCGATATTGAACCTCATACGTTACCCGGTTATAAAAAACAGCGGGGACTCTATCTGAAAAATTACCTGAAAATGTTGGAAATCATCAGACAAGAATTGCCTGATGAAAAGATAACCGTAGCTGTTCCACATCACTGGCCAGAATCCACCTACCAAAAGATCAACAAGCTGGTCGATGCTGTCTACATCATGGCATATGGAACCAACTCTATTGACACGATTGAGAAAAGAATCAAAACAATTACCGATAGTATACCTACGGGCAAAATTGCTCTCATTCTTAGAGTCGACGATTTTCAAGATGAGTGGGAAATTGAGAAAGCACTTGAACAACTTGGTCAAAGAACCGGAATTCGGTCCTTTGGCCTACACCAATACAAGACCTTCATTCGAAAAGTGGGTGAAAAAAGATGAAAATTAGAAATAGACAGAGCTATATCACCACACTTCCTGAAGGTGAACCGAGTGAAAATAATGCGCCAAAAATAACACGTTGGGTCTATTTTGCGGTTCTTTTTTCAATCATTGGCTATCTCTCTTATATTGGCTACACGCGCATAACCCAGTTCCAAGGCAGAGGCCAGGTTGAAATTGAAAGAACAGTTCTTAGCCCAAGTCATGGTGGAAAAATAATCGACCTTTTTATTTCAGAAGGCGAGTTAGTTAAACAAGGCCATACTATGGTGCGAATAAAATCTTCCGCAAATTGCCCATCTAAAGATGCAAGTCAAGTAAATAGGTTAAACCTAAACATTGCCTTAAAAAAATCCCAACTTCGCTTGCTAAATGAAAGATTATCAGAGGAAAAAGAAAGATTTAGTGACCAAGAAATCCGCCGCGCTTTAGAAATCAATAGGCGACCTCCCAAAGGGGGTGAGCGAGCTATCGATGAGCTTGTCTACAAAATAGAGACTCTCAAGAACGAAATTCTTCTCGGCAGTGAATCTCTTAAGAACATCAACTCAAACTCAACTATTTCAAGCAGTAGCTGCGTAGATGAAATTATCTATGCACCTTTTACCTCAGTAGTTAATTCAATTTCACATAAACGCCATGAATTCGTTAAAAAAGGTGAGCCCTTTATTTCACTTATAAGTAGAAATGCTCAAGTAAAAATAGACGCCTACATTGATAATGAAAGCAATCAGTTTCTATCTGTAGATAAAAACGTTGAAATTATTTTTCCAGACAAACAGGTTGGTCAGGGGATTGTTAGTGAAGTCATCTCTTCCTCTGCCCTTTTTCATACAAAAAAATGGCGTGGGTATGAATCAGAAGAAAGTAGCATTGAAATCAAGATCGTACCTATTAATGCTTCCGAAGCACAAAAGTGGAAATCATACGACCGGATGGAAGTTCAAATAAGGGGGCTTAAATAATGAGAAAGCCAATTCAATTAAAACTCGAATCATCTAGCAGTCCGTTAATCAACAATACAGAATGCCGCCTTATTTCAGAAATCAACTCGATAAAGTCAGACTCGATTGATTATTGGATAATTCAGGAGAGTGACCAAGACACTATTAAAGAACTAATCCATGCCATTCGCAGGCACCCTGCCCCTGCTGTTTACCTACGCGCTATTGTTCTATTATCAAATCAAAATGATTCTTTGAAGCTCTACGTTGATGCTCAGCGCGACACCAATATTTTTGATCAAACAACCTCAGATGATTTGAGCTCTAAATTTGAAGCTTTAAACCAGTGGATTGAGAAAATCCCCAATCCTTTAGAACATTCTGACATCAACATTAGCCTGAAAGCCCTCCGGCTTATTGCAAGTCGTGATACGGAGATTACTCCCATCATGACGACTCAAGCCCATAGTGGATATGATTACCCTGCCATATCTACAATGTTTGAAAAAGATGATTCTGCCCTTTTCGATACCCTCGCCTTTTTAGAAGACCAGCGGCTGCTTTCATCTCGCTTTGTCACTAAGACGCATCTATGTGGCCAGTGTAATAGTGCCTTTATAAACTTTAAAGAAACTTGTCCAGACTGCAAATCCGAAAATATTAAAGCTGACGAGCTGATCCACCATTTCAAGTGTGCTTACACCGGAGAATTTTCAGAATTTGTTTTTGGAGACGAGCTGATCTGCCCAAAATGCGATAGGAGACTGCATCATATAGGTGTGGACTATGACAAACCATCCTCTATTTTTCGCTGTGGAAATTGTGCAAACTCTTTTCAAGAACCTGAAATAAGCTCAACCTGCTTTAGTTGTGGGCGTTCCTCTAAGCCCGAAAACTTAACCTTGCAAACTATCAACGCATTTAGTGCAACATCAATTGGGCACAATGCAGCTATTTATGGGCTAGAGAGCTTATTTAGCAATATCCTGGAAACCGAGCTAAACCTGTTTACTCACACTGCTTTTAAAGACTTCATTAAAATTGAGGTTTCTCGAACCGAACGCTATAAAATAACAAACAGCACTTTCGTTATTGCGCAGTTTACTAATCTCGAAAGTCTCTACGTTAGCCTTGGCAAACGAGCCGAGGAGGTCTTTTCAGAACTGAGCGCCATATTTAAGTCAATATTGCGACAATCAGACATTATCAGTGCCCGAAATGAATCGGTCTTCTTTATGATTCTAACGGAAACAGATACCGCGCAGGCCAAAATAGCGATTGATCGATTAACTTCAGGAGTCACCCAACTTTTTGAAAATAATCTTGATTATTCTCCCAAAATTTTAACCAGAATTGAAAAAATTGATGGACAATTGGATGTAGAGAAGTCCTTAGAACTCCTTCTTGAAAACGATGTACATTGAAAACCTGATTCAATTTATTTCTGACTTAACCTACTGGCAAGTCATTGCTTATTTCTGGCCATTTTTTATTATCGATATGTGTCGGTATGTGCTACTTGATAGTTTTCTCGTTATCTCTTATCTCCCAAAATGGAAAAGAGAAAAACCTTTAAGAGCTCTAGCACGAAAACAACTGTTCCATGAGCGCCCTCTGGTTTCTATTGTCGTTCCCGGAAAGAATGAAGGTAAACACATTCCTAGACTGTGCCTATCCCTTACTAATCAAACCTATAAAGAGATTGAAATTATTGTTGTCGATGATGGATCCGATGATGATACTTCAAACATTTGCAGAGAACTCGAGGCAAAAGGAAGGATAACAACCTTCATTTCAAACCAAGTACGAGGAGGAAAGGCATCCGCAGCAAACACTGCCCTTCAATACGCAAATGGCGAATTTGTTTTACACATTGACGCTGATTCTTTTCTGGCTAAGGACTCTATAGAAACAATACTTCTGCCATTTTTTATGGACAAAAAAATTGGGGCTGTCGGCGGTGATGTTCGAGTAGCTAATGTTGACGAAAGTCTAACAACCAGCATGCAAGCTATTGAGTACATGAAAACCATCTCGACAGGGAGAACTGTATTATCAATGCTGGGAATACTGAGGATAATTGCTGGTGCCCACGGGATGTTTCGTAAAGAGGTTTTAGATCGGCTACAAGGGTGGGATGTAGGGCCCGGACTAGATGGAGATATAACTCTAAAAATAAGAAAATTAGGTTATCGAGTAGTGCATGAACCACACGCTATTTGTTATACCAACGCACCCTCAACCCTTCAGAAGCTTGCTCGACAACGGTACCGTTGGGACCGCTCACTAATAAGGTTTCGAGTCAGAAAACACAGCGACTTACTTAAACCATCTGCAAGCTTTAACTTCTCAAACTTCATTTCATCTGCAGACAACCTATTTTTTAACCTCCTGTTAGACATAAAATGGTGGATATATATCACCCAAATTTTGATCTTCCAGGCATCCATGCTTGAGTATATTTTTGTTATAAATTTTTGCCTGTACTTGTTTGCTAATTTAGTTGAATTCTCGGTTGCCTCACTAATTTTTGGCCACACTGCTCGGCGCAGGGAAAAAAGGCTACTTTTCTTAATCCCCTTGATGCCTCTATACACAGGGCTATTTATCAGGATAGTTAGAACATACGCCTATCTTATGGAGTTCTTACACCGAACCTCCTATAACGATCGTTGGAACCCTTGGAAGGTGTCTAAAATTGCAAAGCGTGAAAAATTATAACTATTTTTTACGCTTAAGCTCGCTGGCTAACTTCATTACTAAAGGACCAAGTAGTAAGAGCCACCATGTACTAGGTTCAGGCACATTATTTCCGCAAATTGAAATTTGTGCCGATGAGCGGTTTCGCGTGTCTTGCTGAAAATTAGTCGCCGCACTTTTTCTACAACTTCCTGCCAACTCCACCGCTGCCCCAACCGATTGCAGACCAAGAAGGCCGCCAGCAAGATCTTCACTGGTACCGCTTAACATATCAATATCAATACCAAAACTAAGAACATCGCCTACTTTGAAGTTATTGTTCAAGAAATCAATTGTTAAAACAGGAGAAATCCCAGAAGTAGGGCTTAAGCTAAAAATAATATCTGAAGAAGCCAAACCAACTGTTTCATCCCCTATAAGAGGGCCAAAGCCTCTTCCACCACCATTCTTATCGCTACTAGCATCCCCATCACTTGGATCAAAAAAAGCATCGGCATCACCCCCCGCCCTTAAATCGAACCTAACCTGAGAAATTGACTCTCCCACCTGTCCATCAGAAAATTTAATTTTGAAGAAGTTAGAAGCTGGATCAGCTATATAGTCATTTTCGTCATGATTTTCCCTCCATGCATCGGGCATATTGCCTGTTCCTTCTGCAAGAAAATCAATAACCGTAGCATGAGAAGAGAATGAAATTAGAAGAAAGCTGCCAAAAATAGCTTTATTAAGGACCTTTTTTATCATTAGTGTGTGCGTGTAATTATTTAATATAGTTTTAAATGCATTATCCTTGCCAAACTTCTAAAAGCTTTAGATACAGTAGCCGGCAAGTAATCTACCAGCACACTAGCTGACATAATTGACTGTCAACTGACATTTTTGGCAGTAGATCTAAATGATTCATTTAAATTGACAACAAATTTAAAGGATCAAACCGCTTTGTAAGCCGCGCCTTTTTTTTATATCCCCTTGGATTACAGATAACTCGCGTATCCGCACATAAATAATCCTGAACATAATGCGTATGTCCATGAAACCAGTATGCGACATCATGCTTATGTAGTAATGCTTTCAGATCATTGCAATAGGCGTGGAGCATGGGATCATCAAAGCGCTCCTGCCAACTCCAGTAGGTGGGGGCATGATGCGTTACAACGACTGTTTTCCCTTCAAATGGCTCTGCCAGTGTGGAAGCAAGCCAATCTCTTGAATTTTGGTGCAACTCCATAAAGTCTTCGTGATTAAAATCACGATCCCCGAAAGATATTTTTCTGAAGTCATTAACCGACTTAACGAGACGATTAAAATGATCATTTTCTGAGCCACCAAGATCAGTCCATAAGCTACAACCAAGAAACCGCACTCCATCAATCACCACAGTTTCATTTTCCAGAAACGTCACATTTGTCTTTTCAGACTTCGCTCTAATATTTGAAAGTGTTTCGTGGTAATCAAGCCCATAAAATTCATGGTTTCCCGCAATATAGATAACAGGTTTATCTTGCCTGTTTAACCAATCGATACCCTGGCAACCTAGCCCAATATCACCCGCTGCGACAATCAAGTCTGCCTCGGTGTCTGGCAAATCAAAATCGCCGAACTCTAAATGAATATCTGATATTAGTTGTATCTTCACTGAGAAAGGGGCTTAAAGTTTATTGGTGTAAAAAACATCTACTAAGGATAGCTGGATCCTTGTAAATTTCAGGCACATCACTAAACAGAATTAAAGAGAATTTTTTCCACCAACTTTGGGTTAAAATAAAACTTCTAAAATTTTTAAGAAGTGTGGCTAAATTGACAACAAATCAAACGTCAACTATCCCCGTTAAGGTCGGTAATATCCTGATTGGCGGCGATTCACCTGTTATCGTCCAATCAATGACCAATACAGATACAGCGGATGTTGAGAAAACTGTAGCGCAGGTTAAGCAGCTCGCAGCAGCAGGATCCGAACTTGTTCGTATCACTGTCAATTCAGAAGAGGCGGCGGCAGCCGTTCCCATCATTCGAGAAAAACTCGATCAACTAGGCTGTGATGTCCCTTTGGTCGGTGATTTTCACTTTAATGGCCATAAGTTGCTTGCTAAGTACCCCGCTTGTGCCAAGGCGCTAGCAAAATATCGTATTAACCCCGGTAATGTTGGACGTGGCAAAAAACGCGATCTGCAATTTACACAGATGATTGAATTTGCTCGCCAATATAATAAACCTGTTCGAATCGGGGTGAACTGGGGCAGCTTAGACCAAACTGTTTTAGCCCGCCTTCTCGATGAAAACGCAAAACTCCCCTCTCCACTTGATGTTAAAGAGGTAATGCGAGAAGCCGTAATTGTCTCTGCGCTAGAAAGTGCTGAGAAAGCCGAGCAGATCGGACTACCTGCTGACCATATTATTCTTTCGTGCAAAATGAGTGATGTGCAAGACTTGATTGCTGTCTACCAAAGCCTTGCTGAAAGAAGTAAGTACGCCCTTCACCTAGGGTTGACTGAGGCGGGCATGGGATCCAAGGGAATCGTTGGATCAACAGCAGCCCTTGCTGTTCTATTGCAGCAGGGAATCGGGGATACCATCCGGATTTCCCTCACACCAGAACCGGGTGCACCGAGAACAGAAGAGGTTATTGTCGCTCAGGAAATTCTGCAGACAATGGGCTTTCGCTCTTTTACCCCAATGGTAATCGCCTGCCCAGGTTGTGGACGCACAACCAGTGATTACTTCCAAAAATTGGCACAGCAAATTCAATCTTATTTGCGAAAGATGATGCCTGTTTGGCGAAAAGAGTACCCCGGGGTAGAAACCATGCAGGTAGCCGTAATGGGCTGTGTTGTGAATGGACCTGGAGAAAGCAAGCATGCAAACATTGGCATCAGCCTACCCGGGACCGGTGAAGTTCCTGTCGCGCCTATTTATGAAGATGGTAAGAAAACAGTAACACTAAAAGGCGACCATATTGCTGAAGAGTTCCAGGATTTGGTCGATAAGTATGTGCAGTCACATTACTAAACCACTCCAATCAACTAACGCTCATCTGCCCGTTTCTGCACCAATATCGGTACGTAATAAATAGAGAAAAAAAGAAAAGCCATCACCCATAGACCAGCAGAAACCGCCAGGCAGGCTGTGTACAGGCTCGGCATAAATAGCGGCACAATCACTCTAAAGAGAGCTGCTAAATTAATCATCACAAAAGCGATTGTGATCGACTGGCTAACAATTAGAGGGCGACCACTATGCCCCAAAGAGACTCTGGACATCATTCCCAGCGTTATAACACCTATCGCTCCCACCGTGACCGCGTGCAGCCCAAGCTGAGGCGCAACCAACTGATGAGCTGCCAGTAAGTCCAGAACGATACCGATAATCATCCAGCCATAACCCGCTAACAAAATCCATAATAGCGGAACTTTTAAGACCCCTTTGCAATACCAACCGCTCATCCGAACAGCGTTTGAGAGAATCGCAATACCTGCGCAAAGACTATATACAAAGCTTTCATAGAAGAACGGTTTCAGTACCATTAATCCGACAATGCTAAGCAATGAGATCATCTCAACCACTGACCATGCCACAGGGTTAGAACCGGGTAATCCTCCACGTATAAAAAACGGAAAGACTCGCCCTGCGATAATGGCAATGAAAACCATTGTCACGCCCACTACTAAATAAAGTGACTGACTAATCCCTTCCTCCATCACCCCAAGAACAGTGAGATGGAAAAGAAGGTTAGCGATAAACATAATCATCAAAAGAAGCAGAATTGGCAGGTTTTTTATTTTACGTTGCGCCCATAGAGGAATCGCAAGATAAACAATCAACAACGGTAAAAAAGCCAGATCAATCAGTGCAATCAAAGCGGCGGGAAAAAGATCATCTGCAAAAGGAGCTAAACGCCCTAATAGCCAAACAATAGCGATAATAGCTAGTTTGTTGCCACTCGCAACATCCATCCCAGTCCAATTCCTTATTGCAGTAAGCAAGAAGCCACTCAGCACCGCCAATGTGTAACCAAACAACATTTCATGCGCATGCCAACCAACTGGGCTGTAATAGTTATCAGGAAAAATACCTCGGCTAATAAAGGCACCCCAAATAAAAATGAGAATGACCCCTGACAACCCTGCCGCTAGAAAAAAAGGCCTAAATCCAATCGTTAATAAGGGCTTTATTGCATTACTCATTTGCCTACCTTTTTTGTAAATGGTCGAGTTCTCGTTGGCTAAAGCCGGCTCTTTTGCGGAGCTCTATATTCATTGAGCCCGGTGCACCACCTGGCATATATTTCTCAATAATTTCAAAGTAGGTGGTTTCCGGATCTTTATCTGAGGCTTTGCAGAGATAATCAAACCAGCGTGAGCCGGCTTCGACATGACTTACCTCCTCTTCAAGAATAATTTTTAAAATCGCAACACTCTCTTTATCACCAACAGATTTCAATTTCGTAATCATCGCTGGGGTGACATCCAAACCACGTGCCTCCATATAGCGAGGAATCAGTGCCATTCTTTCTAGCGCGGAATCAGCAGTTTTTTCTGCCATATCCCATAAACCTCTGTGAGCCGGAAGATCTCCATATCTAACACCATAATCTGCCAAGCGCTTTTCAAGTAGTTTGAAATGGCGCACCTCATCATCGGCAATTCGTAGCCAATCCCGATAATAATCCTCTGGCATCCCTCTATAACGGTACGCGGCATCAAGTGCTAGATTGATGGCATTAAATTCAATATGGGCAATCGCATGAAGTAAAGCGGCTCTACCCTCTTCACCTTTGAAACTTCTTTTGGGTAATAATTTAAGCTGAACCAGTTCAGGTCGACTAGGAAAACCAACCTTTGTAATTTTGATTATCTCAGCATCATCCTTAAAGATTCCAATCTGTTTTTTTGTGCCAAATTGTTGCTGTGCTTGTATGACTTTTGCTACTTTCTGCTGAACATCACCACAAACAAGGCAATCTTCTATCACTTTAAAAAAGTCTTTCATCATATTGATAAATAATAAAAAAGCCCCGAAGAAAAATATTCTTCGGGGCTTTTAATTGTTAGACTCAGCTATTAAGCAGCAGCTTCATCAACATTTACAGATTTAGCATCTTCAACATATTCAGCAATCTGATCAAAGTTCAGATAGCGATAAGTCTCTGCAGCCATTGGCTCAATTTTCTTCGCGAATTCCATGTACTCTTCAAAAGTAGGAATTTTACCAAGAATGGCACCCACCGCCGCCAACTCTGCCGACGAAAGATAAACATCAGCGCCTGTACCTAGTCGGTTAGGAAAGTTACGAGTCGAAGTTGACATCGCTGTAGAGTTATCTGCAATACGTGCTTGGTTGCCCATGCATAGTGAGCAGCCAGGCATTTCTGTGCGAGCACCCGCTGTACCGTAAACATTATAAACACCTTCAGCTGTTAGCTGAGCGGCATCCATTTTAGTCGGTGGTGTAACCCACATGCGTGTTGGGAGTGAACCTCCAAACTCTTTAAGCATGTTAGCTGCAGCGCGGAAATGACCAATATTTGTCATACAAGACCCGATGAACACTTCATCAATTTTTGTACCCGCAACATCCGAAAGTGTTTTCACATCATCTGGGTCATTCGGGCAAGCCAAGATCGGCTCTTTGATTTCACTCATATTGATTTCGATCACCTCTGCATACTCTGCATCGGCATCCGCTTCCATCAACTCAGGGTTAGCCAACCACGCTTCCATCCCCTGAATACGACGTGCAATCGTTCTTGCATCGCCATAACCCTCTGCAATCATCCACTTCAACATGGTGATATTAGAATTCAGGTATTCAATAACAGGTTCTTTATTTAATTTGATAGAACAGCCAGCAGCTGAACGCTCAGCCGATGCATCAGAAAGTTCAAATGCCTGCTCAACCTTAAGATCAGGAAGCCCTTCAATCTCAAGAACACGACCAGAGAAAGCATTAATCTTACCTTCTTTAGCAACGGTCAAAAGTCCCATATCAATCGCTTTTAATGGAATAGCATTAACTAGGTCACGTAGCGTGATACCCGGCTGCATTTCACCCGAAAAGCGAACTAGAACCGACTCTGGCATATCCAGTGGCATAACGCCTGTAGCGGCTGCGAAGGCAACTAGACCTGAACCCGCTGGGAATGAGATACCAAGTGGAAAGCGGGTATGAGAATCACCGCCTGTACCAACAGTATCAGGAAGTAACATACGGTTTAACCATGAGTGGATAACACCATCGGCTGGACGCAATGAAACACCGCCACGATTCATAATAAAATCAGGCAGTGTGTGATGTGTAACCACATCAACAGGTTTTGGATAGGCCGCTGTGTGACAGAAAGACTGCATCGTTAGATCCGCAGAAAAGCCTAAGCAAGCCAAATCTTTTAACTCATCACGCGTCATTGGACCCGTTGTATCTTGTGATCCAACTGTAGTCATTTTAGGTTCGCAGTAAGCACCTGGACGAACACCTTCAACGCCACATGCTTTACCAACCATTTTCTGTGCTAGAGAGTAGCCTTTACCTGTATCCGCGACTGCAGTTGGTGAGCGGAACAGTGTTGATGGCTCAAGGCCAAGCGCTTCACGAGCACGTCCAGTCAAACCACGACCGATGATTAGAGGGATACGACCGCCTGCTTGAACTTCATCGAGAATTACGTCTGATTTCAGTTCAAAAGTGCTCAATACTTCGTCTGTGCCGTGCTTTTTAACAGCACCTTCGTATGGGTAGATATCAATCACATCACCCATTTCTAGTTTGCTAACATCCAATTCGATAGGTAATGCGCCTGAATCTTCCATTGTGTTGAAGAAAATTGGTGCAATCTTGCCACCTAAGCAAACACCGCCGCCCTTTTTGTTTGGAATATAAGGAATCTCTTCACCCATGAACCAAAGGACTGAATTAGTCGCTGATTTTCGTGATGAACCTGTGCCCACAACGTCACCAACGTAAGCTAAAGGAAAACCTTTTTCTTGAAGTGTTTCGATCTGCTTGATTGGGCCTGTTACGCCATGCTCTTCAGGATGAATACCTTCTCTTTCCATTTTCAGCATTGCTTTAGCATGCAGTGGAATATCAGGGCGTGACCATGCATCTGGTGCAGGTGAAAGATCATCTGTGTTCGTTTCGCCAGTCACCATAAACACGGTAACAGTCATTTTTTCAGCAACTTTATCGCGGCTAGTAAACCATTCGCCATCAGCCCAGGACTGAATTACTTTTTTGGCTTCTGCATTACCCGCATCAGCTTTCTCTTTTACATCATGAAATGCATCGAACATTAACAATGTGTGAGAAAGCCCTTTACCAGCAACCGGTGCCAGTTCAGCATTATCTAGTAGATCAACCATTGGGCCGATGTTATAACCACCAAGCATTGTGCCCAGCAGCTCTGTTGCACGAGCAGCATCAAGAATTGGAGATGACGCTTCACCTTTTGCGACAGCAGCAAGGAAGCCCGCTTTTACATAAGCGGCATCATCAACACCTGCTGGGATACGGTTAACAAGAAGATCCAAAATGAATTCTTCTTCACCCGCTGGTGGATTTTTGATCAGTTCGACAAGTCCAGCGACCTGTTCTGCATCAAGAGGTTTGGGTACAACGCCATCAGCGGCACGTTCTTCTACCAGTTTGCGATATTGCTCAAGCATTTAATGCTCCTGTATTGGTGGGTTTCAAACTACCGGCAGAGCCGGCATAATCTAAATCTGATGCTGCACGTATTGGTCAATTCAAAACCGACCGATGCGGACTAGCTAGCAGATGTTAATTGGATGATTATAGTATTTTGCCACCAAAATTGGAATCACAGCACCCCCTTGAACGTAACAAAGAATGTGTCTAATTGCCTTTTCTTATAAAGAAAACCCTGTTTACAAGCTGATTCTCTTAGCAAATAGAGATGAATTCTTTGCGAGGCCAACAAGACCGGCTCAGTTTGATGGAGACTTACTTGCCGGAAAAGACCTGCAAGAGGGTGGGACGTGGCTGGGACTATCTCGTAAAGGAAGAGTTGCTGCGGTTACTAACTTCCGCACACCTCCAGAAAGCAGCAAACCTCTAAAATCTCGTGGTTTGTTGATATCCGACTTTTTAAACTCAAACTGTTCCGTTCATGAGTATATAGAAAAAGTTTCTGCCGAGCGCGATTGCTATTTCCCATTCAACTTGCTGCTCTACGATGGTAGTGAGCTGTTTTATTACTCCAGCACCTTAAACAAGTTAAGTTGCATCGAATCTGGCATTCACGCATTGAGCAATCATCACATCGATAGTAACTGGCCCAAGGTTAATAAAGTAAAACATTCTCTCGAGCACCTGTTAGCAAACAATAAAGCACATTGCCCAGAAGATTTTTTGGAAATAATGGAAGACCCTACTCCCGCAGAAGAGAGTCTATTACCTAAAACGGGCGTTAGCCTTGAATGGGAACGTAAGCTCTCCCCTATCTTTATCAAGGATGATGGTTATGGAACTCGCTCAACCGCTGTACTGCTCGTAGAGCATAGTAACCGGGCCCACTTTATAGAAAAAAGCCATTACGCAAACCGGCGAAGCGCTATAACTTGCAATGAATTCTTTATATTTGAAAAATGCGATTCACAAACCTCTAAGTAAATCCGCCTGAATATCTCCGTTATTTTCCAGCCCAACTGAGATTCGAACAAGACTGTCAGCAATCCCAGACTCCGCTCTCTCTTCAGCTGTTAGTTTGCTGTGTGTCGTGGTTGCAGGGTGCGTAATCGTTGTTTTCGTATCACCCAAATTTGCGGTGATAGAGACCATTTTTGTCGCGTCAATCAATCTCCAGGCAGCCTCTTGTCCACCTTTAACCTCAAAACTCAATACACCACCTGCCGCTTTTTGCTGCTTCGCTGCAAGTTCGAACTGAGGGTGAGATTCCAATCCTGGATAATAAACTTTACTGACACTCGGTTGAGCCTCAAGCCAATGCGCTAACGCATTAGCATTTTCGCAATGCGCCTTCATTCTTAAAGAGAGTGTCTCAAGGCCATTTAGAAAAACCCAAGCATTAAATGGACTCATTGAAGGGCCGCAGGTTTTCATAAAGGGGAGAATTTTCTCTTCAAGTAGCGCCTGTTTTCCTACAACAGCTCCACCGACACAGCGCCCTTGTCCATCAATATATTTTGTTGCTGAATGGACAACAATATCCGCCCCAAGTGCTAATGGCTGCTGCAGTGCCGGAGTACAAAAGACATTATCGACAATAAGCAGGCAGTTATTATCATGTGCCAACTGCGCCAAACGCGGAATATCTGCAATTTCTGTCAGCGGATTAGAGGGTGTCTCAAGAAAAAGCAGTTTTGTTTCCGGGCGTATCGCCGCTTCCCATTCTGCTTGATCGGTGAGGGAAACAAATGTTGTGTCAACATTGAAACGGCTCATGAAATTCTTGAAAAGTAGCGTGGTATTACCAAAAACAGAGCGCGAACAAACCACATGGTCGTCCGCATTCAGCAAGGTATAGGCTATGCTTGCAATGGCTGCCATCCCAGATGCTGTCGCAATACAACGCTCTCCACCTTCGAGCAAAGCAAGTCTCTCTTCAAAAGCGCGAACCGTAGGATTTGAAAAACGAGAATAGATATTTCCCGCTTCCTTTCCTGAAAAGCGTGCGGCTGCCTCAGCGGCACTTCCAAAAATATAACTGGAGGTTAAGAAAAGTGGATCGCTATGCTCTTGCTCAGCAGTCCTAAACTGCCCGGCCCGGATGGATTGTGTTTCGGGGAGATAATTTCCCCAATCGGATTCATTCATCAGTGTTACTAAATGGAGTTATGGAGGTCGATAATTGTGCCTGAGTCACCCAGAGACTCCTTAACGCCATCAGAACGCTTAAGGCCTATCGAGGCTAAATATTCATCATCAACATCACCTGTCACATACTCGGCATTAAAACAGGAGGTATCGAATTGTACAATGTCCGGGTTACCCTCATGCACTGTCGCAATCAGATCATCAAGATCCTGATAAACAATCCAATCCGCACCAATTGCCTCAGCCACTTCCGATTCAGTACGGCCATTGGCAATCAGCTCACTCACTGCCGGCATATCAATTCCATAGACATTTGCATAGCGGACAGGGGGCGCTGCAGAGGCGAAGTAGACTTTATTTGCACCCTCATCACGCGCCATTTTGATTATCTGCTCAGAGGTTGTTCCTCTTACAATAGAATCATCGACCAACAGGACATTTTTACCTTTAAACTCAAGCTCAATCGCATTAAGTTTTTGCCGAACAGATTTTTTACGCTCTTTTTGACCAGGCATAATAAATGTTCGGCCAATATAGCGGTTTTTGATAAAACCTTCTCGAAAGTTCACAGCCAAAGCGTTAGCAAGCTGTAGCGCAGATGTTCGACTTGTATCAGGGATAGGGATAACTACATCTATATCGTGATCTGGGCGTTCACGAAGAATCTTGTCGGCAAGTCTCTCTCCCATACGTAATCGCGCTTTATAGACCGAAATATCATCAATAATTGAATCAGGTCGTGCTAAATAGACATACTCAAAAACACACGGATTTGCGACTGGGTTTTCTGCACACTGACGTGATGAAAGCTCACCTGATTTATCAATAAAAATAGCCTCTCCAGGCTGTATATCTCCAATCAGTTCAAAGCCCTGCGCATTAAGCGCAACACTTTCCGAAGCAATCATATATTCGTGTCGCCCCGATTTATTTGTTCGCTGGCCGTAAACAGCTGGACGGATCCCATTAGGGTCCCGAAAACCAAGAATGCCAAATCCGGCAATCATCACAACCACTGCGTATGCACCTTTGCACCGCTTATGAACAGCTGAAACTGCATCAAACACATCGTCAGCATTAATCCTGAGCTTGCCCAAGCTCTGTAGCTCATGGGCAAAAACATTCAGTAATACTTCAGAATCTGAATCGGTATTAATATGACGTTGGTCTTCAACAAAAAGCTCTTTTTTAAGCGCCTCTGAATTAGTCAAATTACCGTTATGTGCCAGCGTAATACCATATGGCGAATTAACATAAAACGGCTGTGCTTCTGATGAACTTGAACGGCCTGCTGTCGGATAACGAACATGACCGATACCCATATTGCCCACTAAGTTGAGCATATGTTTTGTCCGAAAAACATCACGAACCAATCCATTATCTTTTCTTAAGTGAAGGCGACCGCCGTCGTCACTCGTCACAATTCCTGCAGCATCCTGTCCGCGATGTTGAAGCACTGTTAGTGCGTCATATAAGTCCTGATTGACATTTTCATTTGAAACGATGCCTACGATGCCACACATATAGAGAAACCTATTTAAAAGTTAATATGTAAGATAACCAGCCATGCTATCGGGAATCTGATCCCGAAGCCAGACCGCTAAAGATTCAAAAGGTTGAATAAGCGAAGCTTCATTCCACCAAGGATCTTCTGGCAGAGGTGTTAACCCAGCCAACACAACAAGCACCGCAATCACAACCATTCCTCTTGCGACACCAAATAACAAACCCAATAACCTGTCTGTTCCTGTTAGGCCTGTCTTCTCTACCAATTCAGAAAGTAGAAAGTTAATCAAACCACCCAAAATGAGTGTAACCAAAAAAAGAACTGCAAAAGAGGCTGCAATTCGAGCTGAAGGCACAGAGATTAGAGAATCAAAATAAGAGGCAAAATCCCGGCTAAAATGAACGGCGACAGCAACCGCCACGATCCAGGTTAATAGAGAAAATGCTTCACGCACTAAGCCTCTAAAAAGGCCGATAATGGCGGATAGGCCGATAAGCCCAAGGATAGCGTAGTCGATCCAGATCAATGAAGGATTCCAAGCAAAAAACAGTTATTCATTTTAACAATTTTAAAACCAATTTGGGTAACAATTATTATTGCGAAACTGTGAGGAGCATTTCTATTTTTGTTGCTTGAGAACAATCGCCTTCAGATTAAACAATTTCTCAATCTTAGCTTTATTTTGTTCAGCCCTCTTTCGGTCTAGCTCAGGCCCCACGACAACACGGTGCATCAGCTTCTTGTTTTCAGAACTCGATTTTACAAAAGCAGGAAAGCCCGATTTCTTAATCTTCTCAGCAAGTTTTCCTGCATTACTTTTATTACCAAAGCTACCTACCTGAATAATATATGAAGGCGCTAATTTAAAGATTGGTTGGTTTTTTTTAACTGCCTTTTTTTCAGCAGTTTTTTTTACAGTGGCAGGCCCTAATGAAGAAGTTGGCATTGTCGGCAATGTTATCTGCTTTTCAATCTCTTTTTTAACCGGAAGAGCTTGTGCCTTTTCTTCAAATTTCTTGATTGGGAATTTTGGGATATTTGATTCACTAATTGATAGCTCACCAAGCTCTGTGCGCTCTTCAAACAGCATCGGCACAAAAATTACTGCGACAGAAATAAGGACGATTGCGCCCACAATACGTTGTTTTAGATGCTGATCCATAGTCATATCTTACAGTAAAAAACTATTGAGAATTATACCTGAGACAATAGCTCTTCAGACATTTCCCCACCAGCATTTATCAGTTTTAAGACTTTGCTAGCCAGATAGAATGATCCAAATATAACAAGACAATCGTTAGGCTCTAATTCTTGAAGCAAAGAATCTAATGCACCTCTTAAATCAGACGTCTGCATATTAGGTTTTTCCAACCCGCAACTCGCAAAGGCCTCTTCAATCTGTTTTTTATCCGCAGCTCTCGCCACATCAGTGAGGGGAAACCAATGCCAATTATCGATAGCTGGACTCATTACATCCAAAACAGCCTCTATATCTTTGTCTCCCATAAAAGAAAAAAGAGCTGAAACCTTCCCTTTTGAGGATCTCTTCTCTAGATACTGAGCTAGAACCTTTGCAGACTCAGGATTATGGGATACATCAAGCAAAATTTTATGATCAGAACCCAACCACTGAAGCCTCCCTGGTAATTGGGCCGAAGCCAATCCGTTGCGAATCGCCTCTTCATCAACAGGGAAATCAGCTGGAAGTTGTTCTATCGCAGCTAGTGCTGCGGAGGCGTTACGGAGCTGCTGATCTCCTTCCAGTTTAAGCAGGGGAAGGTTATCTATTCGCTTTGATTTAGATTCCCAACACCAACCGGCCACTTGCTGGTGATAGTTGTAATCACGATTTATCTGTTTAAGAAAAGCCCCAATTTTTTCTGCATGGCGAATAACTGTGCTAGGCAAATCAGGCTCACCTGAAATTGCCGGCTTTAATGCTCTAAATACCCCCGCTTTTTCAAAACCAATTTCTTCTCGTGTATCTCCAAGCCAATCACAATGATCTATACCTATTGAGGTAATGATTGAAATGTCCGCATCGATGATATTAATTGCATCAAGCCGCCCTCCCAGCCCAACTTCTAAAATCTGTATATCAACTTTTGTTTGAGAAAAAACCTGCAATGCTGCAAGCGTTCCAAATTCAAAATAACTAAGCGAGGTGGCCTCTCTCGAATCATCTATCGCTTGAAAGGCATTACACAATTCCAGATCTGATACGGGCTCTCCTTGCAAGCGAACGCGCTCATTGTAACGAATCAAATGAGGTGAGCTATAACAACCCACACGAAAACCCGCTGCAAGCAGTATGCATTCAAGGAAAACTGCGGTTGAGCCCTTCCCATTTGTTCCCGCTATTGTAATGGTAAAGGGCTTGTGTTCTTCATCAATCAGATCAGAATAAACACGACCTACCCGCTCCAGCCCTAGCTCTATCTCTGAAGAGTGAAGCTGCTCTTGCCACTCAAGCCATGCATCTAAAGTCTTGAACCGCAATATTGATTACTGCTCTACTGGCGTATCATTTACGCTTTGGCTTGGCCGATGCTGGAGCTGGCAAAGAATCAGCACCAACTTATCTCTCATTTCACGGCGATCAACAATCATATCGATTGCGCCATGCTCGAGTAAAAACTCACTTCGTTGAAATCCTTCAGGAAGCTTCTCTCGAACTGTCTGCTCAATTACACGAGGGCCAGCAAAACCGATTAAAGCTTTCGGCTCTCCAACATTCAGATCTCCCAACATCGCCAAACTTGCCGAAACTCCACCCATCGTCGGGTCAGTCATTACTGATATAAAAGGGACACCTGCATCTGCAAGTTTTGCCAAAACTGCACTTGTTTTTGCCATTTGAAACAAGGAGAAAAGTGACTCTTGCATTCGCGCACCGCCACTAGCCGCAAAGCAGATCAGGGGTATTTTTTGTTCCAAACTAATATGAGCAGCTCGCACAAAGCGCTCTCCCACAACCGATCCCATTGAGCCGCCCATAAAGTTAAAATCAAAGGCGACCGCGACTAGATCAACACCTTTAACTTGCCCTTTCATAGCAATCAAAGCATCTTTCTCTTCGCTCGTTTTTTGAGCCTGAGAAAGCCGGTCTTTGTACTTTTTACTATCTTTGAACTTAAGTGGATCTTGTGCTTTTAAATGCTCACCAATCTCTTCACGCCCCTCCTCATCTAGAAAGGAATCGAGCCGCTTACGGCCTGTGAGGCGCATGTGATGGTCGCATTTCTGGCAAACCATAAAGTTACGCTCTAGCTCTGCCTTGTATAAGATCGCGTCACAACTTGGGCATTTAGTCCACAAACCCTCAGGTATACTGCTTTTACCCGATGCCTGTGTACGAATTTTTTCTGGAATCAGATTTTCGAACCAGCTCATTGTTCTTCTCCGTTTTTATCCATTGCTTCACGCATCACACTTAGTAATTCAACAATTTCTTGATGTGCCACCTGGGGTTGTTCCAGATTATCAGCAATCTTGCTGACCAGCGCACTTCCGACAACAACACCATCTGCAAGTTTACCAATTGCAGCGGCCGTTTCACCACTCTTTACACCAAATCCAACGCCAACCGGCAGGCTGGTGATACTCTTAATTTGGCCTAGTTTTTCTTCGACAGACTTGAGATCAAGATGACCTGCCCCCGTAATCCCTTTTAAGGAAACATAGTAGAGATAACCTGATGCCATTGCGCTAACTTTTTTAATCCTTGCCTCGGTGCTATTCGGTGCAAGTAAGAAAATAGGATCAATACCACTTTGCTTAAGTAACGGAATAAAATCACCCGCCTCTTCTGGCGGCATATCAACAGTTAACAACCCATCAATGCCAGCCTTTCCAGCTAGATCAGAAAAGATTCTATAACCCATGCATTCAACCGGGTTGAGGTAACCCATCAACACAACAGGGGTTGTTTGGTCTGTTTCTCTAAATGATGCAACCATTGCAATAACATCTCGCACCGTTGTGCGATGAAGGAGTGCACGCTCGCTCGCTTTCTGAATAACAGGGCCATCGGCCATCGGGTCAGAAAAAGGCATCCCTAATTCAATAATATCGGCTCCAGCCTCTACCATTGCATGCATCAATGGCACCGTAAATCCAGGATTAGGATCACCTGCTGTAACAAAAGGAATTAGTGCTTTTCTGCCCGAGTTTTTAAGTAGATCGAGCTTTTCTGATAAACGACTCACCACTCTATCCCCTCTAATTCTGCAACGGTATGCATATCTTTATCACCACGCCCCGACAAATTGACCAATAACAGTTCATCCGACCGCATTGTTGGCGCTTTTTTCATTGCATAAGCCAAAGCGTGACTTGATTCAAGTGCTGGAATAATCCCCTCAATTTTGGTCAGCGCATGGAACCCTTCAAGTGCCTCTTTATCGGTAATATTCACATACTCAGCTCGACCTGAATCCTTCAACCATGCATGCTCTGGACCTACCCCCGGATAATCAAGCCCAGCAGAGATTGAGTGTGTTTCAATAATCCCACCATTATCATCTTCCATCAGATAGGTACGGTTCCCGTGCAGCACTCCGGGGCGACCCGCGCAAAGTGGCGCTGCATGGCGACCTGTTTCAATGCCATCGCCCGCTGCTTCAACACCAAACATCTGTACCGACTCATCATCGATAAAGGGATAGAACAACCCAATCGCATTAGACCCACCCCCAACACAGGCAATCAATGCATCAGGCAATCGTCCTGCCTGTTTTTGGATCTGCTCACGTGCTTCACGCCCTATAATGGCCTGAAAATCACGAACCATCGCGGGATACGGGTGCGGTCCAGCAACAGTACCGATAATGTAAAAAGTATCATCTACATTTGTTACCCAATCTCGCAGAGCTTCGTTGAGAGCATCCTTTAGTGTTCTCGAGCCAGCTTCAACCGCAACAACTTTAGCGCCCAGAAGCTTCATTCGATAAACATTTTGAGCCTGCCGCTGAATATCTTCGGCACCCATGTAAACAACACATTCAAGCCCCAATCTTGCTGCGACTGTTGCGGTTGCAACACCATGCTGACCTGCGCCTGTTTCAGCAATAATGCGCTTTTTTCCCATCTGTTTAGCCAAAAGGGCTTGGCCAATACAGTTATTCACTTTATGCGCACCGGTATGATTCAAATCTTCCCGTTTTAGATAGATTTGCGCACCGCCTAATTCACGGCTCCAACGTTCTGCGTGATACAGCGGAGAAGGTCTTCCAACGTAATTTTGAAGATCTGCATCGAGTTCTGCAAGAAACTCTGGATTGCGCATCTGAGTTTCATACGCCTCTTTTAATTCATCAAGCGGAAGCATTAATGTTTCCGCAACAAAAACACCACCGTATGTGCCAAAGTGACCGTTTTCATCGGGCAAGTTATAGCTCATTTTTGCACTCAAATCTGTTTACCTCTGTTAGTAACCTTGCCATTTTGGCATGATCTTTAATTCCTTTCGACTGCTCAACACCACTACTCAAATCGACTGCAAACGGTTGCACCACCTCTATCGCAAGTCCAACATTTTCAGGCGTTAAACCACCAGCTAATATAATTGGCAGTTTAAAATCACTTGGAATCCGCTTCCAGTCAAACTGCTCTCCTGTACCCCCTTTTTCAGTGGGGTGCCATGCATCGAGTAAAATCCCTTTCGCACTACTATATTCTTTCTCGATCTCACCGAGATCAACTTCACTATGCATCCGAACTGCTTTGATATATGGCACTGAGAAAGATTCGCAAAACTCTGCCGGCTCATTACCATGAAACTGAATAAGATCTATACCGACCTGCCTTATAACCTCTTCAACAAATGCTCGGTCGGGATCAACGAACAACCCAACGAGCGTCACGAAAGCCGGTACCGTTTGACTAATTTCTTCTGCCTGTTTAATGCCAACATTTCGTGGGCTTGGTGGATAAAAAACCAAACCAATTGCATCAGCACCCAACTCTGAAGCAAGCAAAGCATCACAGGATTGGGTAAACCCACAAATTTTAACTCTTGTTCTTCTCATTGTAATCATCAAACCGTTTAACACCTTCTGGCAGGACCTCAAAAAGCGCATGTGTAGGTATCTCAAATTTCTCAGGATAGTAGACACCAGCAAGATAAAGACCATCTGATGCTGCCGTCACACCACCCTGCTTACGGTCTTTTATCTCTAAAAGCTCTTCTGTCCAACTAACCGGGTTTTTCCCAGACCCAATTGCCATTAGAACACCGGCAATATTTCTCACCATATGATGTACAAATGCATTCGCGATTATATCAATAAAAACCTCATCACCTAGCCGCCCTACCCTTATATAGTGCATAAAGCGCTTAGGGCTTTTTGACTGACAGCCCTGCGCTCGAAAAGAGGAGAAATCGTGCTCTCCAACTAGGCTGTTCGCCGCCTTTTGCATTTTCTCGACATCCAGAGGATAGTAAAACCACGTCATCTGCTGGCGCTGTAGCGCAGATTTCATCTCTCTATTTAAAATTCGATAACGATAATAGCGGGCAACTGCACTGTAGCGGGCATGAAAACCCTCAACAGCCTCTTTCATCCAAACAACACGAATATCATCTGGCAAATAGCTGTTTACACCCATCACCCAAGCACGCCGATCCCGAATCGCTTTCGTATCAAAGTGCACGACTTGCTCAAGCGCGTGAACGCCTGTATCAGTTCGACCCGCTGTAAAAACTCTTATTTTTTCATTGGATAGTTTTGAAAGCGCCTTTTCCAAGCAGTCCTGAACAGTTCTAACGCCTACTTGCCACTGCCAACCAGAGAAGGCATGACCATCGTACTCCACACCAAGAACTATTCTCATCCCATTTCTATCGAAAAATTAAACTCAATACGACGATTATACATCTGTTCCACTTCAACTTGATCTTCAAACACTAAAAAGGCGGCTTGTAGCCGCCTTTTTAGTGTTTCTACAACACTTTATTTTTTTCGTCCCGCTTTATGCTTATCTTGCCATTTCTTGAGATCATCCCACTTCTCATCGCGTGCCATTGCAGCCTGTTCTGGCCAAGATTCAGGGTCATGCATTGCATAGCGGCTCCCTTCAGCCATTAAAAGTTCTTTAATTTTGGCAGGTTTACTACTTGCAAGAAGGGAGAAATCAGATACGCCATTCTTTTTAAGTATCTCGGAAATTTTTGGGCCAACACCCTCAATGATCGTTAGATCTTTCTTCGCCTTCGTCACCTTTTTCTTGGTTTTGGATGCCGTTGCTTTTTTTGCAGCAACTTTAGGTTCAGCTTTTACCTGAGCTTTCTTAGGCTTTGTGGCGACTTTCTTCGTTGCTGGTTTCTTAGCCTTCTTAGCTGCTTTAGGCGCACTCACATCGGCCTCTTTAGCCTCAACAGGTGCCGCAACATCTAATTTCTCAGTCGCTCCAACCTCAAAAACTTCCGCAGAAATCTCAGCAGCAGACTTTTCAGTCTTACCACCTTTTTTTTGGCTACTAAAGCCCAGAACATGATAAAGAGGACAGCGAGTTGATATGGCTGTTGCAAATAAAACAAAACCGATCAAAAACCATAAAAAACTGGAGAATGCGTAACCGATTAATAGCGCAAAACCACCCAATCCGTAGCGCCAATAACGATCCTCACCACCTAAATTAGAACCATTCAAAAAATCACACCAACCTTCGGAACTAAGCACCCTTTTTGATAGTGCTTCCGAATTGACAAGATCCTTACCTTTAAACTGATTAGTGTTCATCCCCAAAAGATCATAAGGAGGGCACCATCCAAACCATGCCGTTGCTATAAGGACTATCCCGAGCAAAGCGACAAGAAAGCTACCCCAAACAAGCCCCATAAGAACTAAAAACCCACCCACTGCAAAGCGAATATTCTTATCTAGTTCGCCGATATTTCTTTTTACATCCAAGGTCATTCCCCCCTCCAATCAAGTTTCGTTGATATCCAAAAACACCCTCTTACACTTTAGCGATATGTTCCGCTTTTTAATCATCTTGATTCTACTAGAATTACTAAAAAAATGTCTAAGTTGCCATGATAATGTATGCAATAACGTAATTTTTCTCATCACTTAGACTGACATATGTTTTGCTCACCTGCTGTGCCATAGAAATTTCGGCTGCTTTTCCGCTCAGATGTAGCAGTGGCTTGCCGAGTTCATCATGAGTAAGCGTAAAATCTTTAAGTACTACACCTTTTCTAAAACCTGTGCCAAGTGCTTTTGCAGCCGCCTCCTTAACTGAAAAGCGCTTCGCTAGAAATCGAGCCCTGTCCATTTCTTGAAGTGAAAAATATTCCTCCAGCTCAGATCCGCCTAAAATACGTTTCGGAAAGCGCCGACCAAATTTGTTGATAGCCGATTGGATTCGCCGGATATCAACAATATCTGTCCCGATCCCATAAATCATTCAACCCCTCGCTTGCTGCATCAGATTCTTCATATCTGAAACCGCGCGGTCAAGTCCTGAAAAAAGAGCTCTCGCAATAATTGAATGGCCTATATTTAGCTCATTAACCTCGGGGATGGCACTAATAGCTTGAACGTTATGATAATGAAGGCCGTGGCCTGCATTAACGATCAAACCAAGCGATGCTGCATATTCAGCCGCTTTTTGTATCTGAATGAAATAGCCTCTCGCCTCTTCGCTACTTTTTGCATCTGCATATTGGCCCGTATGAAGTTCTATCACTGGAGCCATCACATCAACTGCCGCCTCTATTTGCTTAAAATCGGGGTCAATAAAGAGAGAAACTTCACAATTTTGTTCTGCTAGGGCCTGGCAAGCATTCTTTATTGCAGAACTGTTTGCGCAGACATCAAGGCCGCCTTCTGTCGTGAGCTCTTCACGTTTTTCAGGAACAAGGCAGCAAGCAGCGGGTTTAACATCACAGGCAATTTCAACCATTTCATCCGTTGCACCCATCTCAAAATTCAGCCGTGTTTGAATTTTTTCTTTCAACAGCCAGATATCTGCATCTTGAATATGACGCCGATCCTCACGCAAATGAGCTGTAATACCGTCAGCACCAGCCATTTCAGCCATAAGTGCTGCTTGCAAAGGGTCTGGATAACGAGTCCCCCTCGCTTGGCGAAGAGTCGCCACGTGGTCAATATTAACGCCTAAAAGAATCGTTTTTTTCATTATTTAATTTCCAGTTTTAAGATCTGCCTTTAAATAGTTCTCGAGACTTTAGAGTGCGCCCCCCAAGCCTGTGCTGAATAATTGATCGCATTAACTTTTTCGCCTCAAGCAAACTACGAGGTGTGTTTAATGATTGGTTGTGCAGATCAAGCAGCGTTCTACCAAGAAATGCATGCTCATGTGCACGGCCATTAACTAGAGTCGCCCCCTCCTCTGGATGATAGCGGTATAGTTTATCAGCAATAATTGCCTCCCCTGTTCCGAGCTCACTATTCAGACATAGGCCGTAACCAGTCTCTTCAAGCAATTTCAGCTCAAAGTAGCGTAAGGATAGCTCTTGATATTCAGGCTTTTTAAGACTTTCGAGCGATGACTTATAATACCGGTAAAGAGCTGGAAGAGGGTCGTGTTTAGCCAACAAAAAAGTTAGCAACTCGTTAAGATAAAACCCACAAAAGACTGCTTTCCCTCGTAACTTCTCTGCAGGGTTAACGCAATCAACCGCCGTTAGTGTTTGTAGTTCTGAGCGCCCCTGCCAAGAAAGTAATAGCTCTCTAAAAGGTTGTAAATGGGCTGCTGTAGGTGAGTTTTTTTTCCTAACCCCTTTTGCAATCAGCGAAACTTTCCCAAAATCTTCAGAGAAAGCATCGATAATAAGGCTTGTCTCGCGATAGGCTCTGGTATGAATTAAAAAAGCCGGTTGCGATGAAACTCTTGAGCCCGCCATTCTATCAAGATAGCTCTATCTATCCAGATACCCAAGGCTTTGCAGCGCCCTTTCATTATCTGACCAGCCTTTTTTAACCTTCACCCAAAGCCCTAGATAGACTTTTTTACCGACCAACTGCTCGATATCAATACGCGCTCTCTGGCCAATTGTTTTTAGGACTTTTCCTTTCTCACCAACAACAATGGTTTTCTGTCCATCACGCTCCACCCAAATAATGGCATGAATACGAACAAGCTTTTCACTATCCTCATAGCTTTCAATTTCAACCGTGATGGCGTGAGGTAACTCTTGCCCCAATTTACGGAATAACTTCTCACGCACAATTTCCGAGGCAAGAAAACGTTCTGTCCGGTCTGTCACCTGATCTTCTGGATAGAAAGGAATACCTTCTGGCAATAGCTCATATACAAGAGACTCAAGCCGCTCAAGATTGTCACTCTTTAACGCCGACAGCGGGATAATTTCCTTAAATGGAAAACGATTTGAGAGCGCTTCAACACGCGGAAGAAGTGTCTCTTTATCTGCAAGCTTATCGATTTTGTTTAACGCCAAAACAACTGGGGCTTTAGAGTCTTTCAGTTTCTCTAAAATAACCTCATCATTCTCGTTCCACTCTTGAATATCCGTCACCCAAACAATGACATCAACATCTAGAATAGACATTGAGGCTGTCCTATTCATATAGCGGTTCATTGCGCGGTTTTCACCTTGATGAATCCCCGGCGTGTCAACAAAAACAGCCTGCATTTCATCCGTTGTTTTAATACCAAGAATGCGATGTCTTGTCGTTTGAGGTTTTCTTGAGGTGATGCTGAGTTTATAACCTAATAGATGATTAAGAAGTGTTGATTTACCAACATTAGGACGACCAATAAGTGCGATATAACCGGTTTTCATTTTTTAAAATTTACACCTGTTTAAGAATATCAAGCATGGCCAACGCGGCCTCTTGCTCTGCTTTTTTCCTCGATGCGCCATGCCCGATCACAACCTGTTTTGAAACATGACACTCCACAACAAAAACTTTTTTATGTGGCAAGCCACTTTGCGATTTCAACTTATATTCTGGCAGCTCTTTTTTGCTCCCTTGCTGCAACTCTTGCAACAAGGTTTTTGGATCTTTTTTCCCATTAACCAAATTAAGGCCATCAAGACGCGAGGCAAAAAGCCTTAAGATCCAAGCTTTACTCGCTTCAAACCCTTGGTCTTTTAATAGCGCTCCCATCAACGCCTCAAGCGCATCTGACAGGATAGAATCACGCCTAAAACCTCCACTTTTAAGCTCGCCCGGCCCAAGTATAAGAAAATCACCTAGTGTTAGTTCTCTGGCAATATCGGCCAGTGATTTTTGATTAACTAAAGAGGCCCGTAATCGACTAAGAATACCTTCGTCGGCATCTGGAAACTGCCGGTAAAGCTGCTCTGCAATAACAAACCCCAGAATAGAATCACCTAAAAACTCAAGCCGCTCATTGTTTCCTGCCCCCATACTACGGTGGCTAAGGGCTGAAACTAAAAGTGCACGATTATGAAAGTCGAGATCAACAATTTTGAGCAGTTTATCGGGGCTTTTAACCAACGTTAGCGAACCTCAAAAGATTCATCTAAATGCAAGACCACATCAAGGTTGTTCAACAAAGTAGCCGTGAAATCATATTTGACATGCATATTCACTTTCCCTCCACCTTTTTTGATCTTAGTCGCCTTTAGGATTGGCCCGCTAGGTATGTAATTAATATCAATTTTCTTGCCAAACAAAACTTTAATGTCTCTGATACTCTTGGAGGAGAGGTTAGGTGTCTTTTCAACTGCCGCCATCGCACTTTTGACTTTATAGTAATCGCCATAGAGAGGGCCTACATTTAAAACCAAGAGTGTAAAGAAACCGATCAAGGCCAGCACAATCAATGTCCCAATCAGTGTCATTCCTTTTTGCTTTTTCATCATGTTATCGCCTATTAATAGCTGTCGAACCAAAGCCTGCTTATTTTATACTCGTTCCAAGCCGCCCAAAATCAATTCCACCATTGTCTGAATCAAAGTTCATCCAGATTAAAAACGCTTTACCAACAAGATTCTCTTCTGGAACCGTTCCCCAGTAACGGCTATCGTTACTGTTATCTCGGTTATCGCCCATCATAAAATACTGCCCTTCTGGTATCGTAAACTCACCTTCTACAGTTGGCGAGCCGTTGCGAACCAGTATATTATGTTCCACGTTCCCTAGCATTTCAGACCACTCTGCGGCACCAGACATCGTCTCTCCCTTGCCTTGCCCAGAGTATATTCCCAACGAAGTTTGCTCCATTAACTCATTGTTGATGTAAAGTTTTTTATTGTAGTAAGCAATATGATCGCCAGGAAGCCCTACAACCCTCTTAATATAGTCTGTTGTTGGGTCTTTTGGGTATCTGAAGACAACAATGTCACCACGCTCGGGTTCTCCCAACTCGATCACTTTTGTATGCGCTGATGGCAAACGAATCCCATAACTAAATTTATTGACGAGAATAAAATCTCCAATCAACAAGGTAGGCATCATCGAACCCGATGGAATTCTAAAGGGTTCAACCAAAAAAGAACGCAGAACAAGCACAAACAAAAGAACAGGAAAGAATGAGCGCGCATACTCGACAATAAGCGGCTCTTCTACTTCACCTGCTTCGCGCTTCTCTTTTTTTACTTTCAACACATATAGCCCCCAAATAGCGGCTGTAATAAGTGTTGCGGTAACTAAAAATGTTTCGAAATCAAAATCCATGTTTGTCTCAGCAATGACGCTTTATCTCTGTTAATCAAAAACTACTTATCGTTTCCAGCTTGTAGAACAGCCAGGAATGCCTCTTGTGGTATCTCTACGCTACCAACTTGTTTCATCCGCTTTTTACCCGCTTTCTGCTTCTCAAGAAGCTTTCTTTTACGGCTAATATCTCCACCGTAACATTTAGCGGTAACATTCTTACGGAGCGCTTTTACTGTTGATCGGGCAATAATTTTAGAGCCAATCGCCGCCTGAATCGCAACCTCAAACATCTGTCTCGGAATAATTTCTTTCATTGTCTCGACAATTTCTCTCCCACGACGTTGCGAATTATCACGGTGAATAATCATAGAGAGCGCATCGACTTTGTCGCCATTAATCAATAAATCGAGCTTGATTAATGCTGCCTCTTGGAAGCGTCTAAACTCATAATCAAAAGAGGCAAATCCACGGCTAACCGACTTAAGGCGATCAAAGAAGTCTAATACCACTTCACTTAAGGGCAGTTCATAAGAAAGTGAAACCTGATTCCCCATATACTGCATATTAGTCTGCGTGCCTCGCTTTTCAATACAAAGCCCCATTACACCACCAAGATACTCTTGAGGAACCAAGATATTTGCTTCGATAATTGGCTCTCTAAGCGCCTCTATCTCACCAGGTTCAGGAAGCTTTGATGGGTTGTCTATAAATAATGTATCGCCATCGGTTTTAAGAACTTCGTAGATAACAGTTGGCGCTGTTGTGATGAGATCTAGGTCATACTCTCTTTCAAGCCGCTCCTGAATAATCTCCATATGGAGCATTCCAAGAAACCCACACCTAAAACCAAACCCAAGAGCTTGTGACGTTTCCGGTTCAAAATTAAGCGAAGCATCGTTTAAACGCAGCTTGTTTAACGCCTCTCGAAGATCCTCATAATCGTCTGAAGCGACGGGATAAAGGCCTGCGAAAACGCGGGGCTGCACTGAAGAAAAGCCAGGTAAAGGCTCAGGTGCAGGGTTATCAGTAGCGGTTATCGTGTCACCAACCGGCGCACCAAAAATATCTTTAATTCCGGCAACGACAAAGCCCACTTCCCCTGTGCCAAGTTGATCAAGTTCTGCTCTTTTCGGTGTAAAAATACCGACTTTCTCAGCCAAAAAAGCCCTACCTGTCGACATGATCGTAATCTTCTGTTTACGGCGAATCACGCCACTCACCACCCGTACTAAAGAGACGACACCCAGATAGTTATCAAACCAAGAGTCAATAATGAGTGCCTGCAATGGGGCATTCGAGTCTCCTTCTGGTGAAGGGATATCACTTACAATTTGCTCCAGAAGATCATCAATTCCGATACCGCTTTTAGCGCTCACTCTCAGCGCATTATCTGCCGGTACACCGATAATTTCCTCAATTTCAGTTGCAACACGTTCTGGTTCAGCAGATGGAAGGTCTATTTTATTAAGAACAGGAACAACCTCAAGCCCTTGATCTATCGCTGTATAGCAATTGGCAACACTCTGGGCCTCAACACCCTGAGCAGCGTCAACAACAAGAAGTGCTCCTTCACATGCAGCCAATGATCGTGAGACTTCATAAGAAAAATCCACATGTCCCGGAGTATCAATAAAATTTAGCTGGTAGGTCTCACCATCTTTAGATTTGTAATCCAGCGTGACACTTTGTGCTTTAATTGTAATGCCACGCTCTCGTTCGATATCCATCGAATCAAGCACCTGACTATTCATTTCCCGATCTGTTAACCCTCCGCAAACCTGAATAAAGCGGTCAGCAATGGTCGATTTTCCATGATCAATATGGGCAATAATTGAGAAATTACGAATATGTTTTAAGTCTGTCACGCTTTTATTTCTACTCTCTAAATCAGTCAGTTACTTTTAAAGCCAAGAACAGAGGGTTTCCATTTCGCTGAATAAGTAGCGCCACTGAGGAGCCCACTTTCAACTTTTCAGTAATTTCTCTAAATGCCGCGCCATTTTTAATGGCCCGGCCCTGTATCTTTAAAATTATATCGCCGACACGAATACCGGCACTTAAGGCATCACCTTCAACCTTATCAACTCGAACCCCTTCATCGTTCAAGCCACTCTCTTTACGCTCTTCTTCTGTTAAACCAGCAACAGCGACGCCAATACGACTCATTTGAGCCTTTTTGGGGGCCGATTTACCCTCTGCACTAACTAGCTGCTCAGGCAAGGCCTCTATTTTAACCTGTAAATGGATTGTTTTACCGTTTCGAATCACTTTCACATCGGCTTTTTTATTAACAGGGCTTTTTCCGACCAATGGAGGCAAGGCTGAAGAGCGGTCAACCTCATTCTTATTGAATGCAACAATCACATCTCCAACTTGAATCCCAGCCTTATCAGAAGGGCTATCAGGAACAACTTGAGAAACCAGAGCCCCATACGGACGTTCCATCCCGAATGACTCTGCCAACTCTCGCGTAACATCCTGAATCATCACCCCAAGCCAGCCACGCGTTACGTGCCCGCTTTGCTTTATCTGCTCAACAACATTAAGCGCGACATCAATGGGTATCGCAAAAGACAATCCCATAAAGCCGCCTGTCCGACTAAAAATCTGTGAATTAATTCCGACAACTTCACCGTCCATATTAAAAAGAGGACCACCAGAATTACCAGGATTAATTGCCACATCTGTTTGAATAAAAGGAACATAATTCTCACTTGGCAAACTACGCCCTTTTGCACTCACAATTCCCGCTGTAACGCTATGATCGAAGCCAAAAGGGGAACCAATAGCCAAAACCCATGCGCCCACTTTCAATTTGTCCGCAGAACCAAATTTGACGACAGGCAGCTCTTTCGCCTCAATTTTAAGTAGAGCAATATCACTTTTCTCATCGCTGCCAATCAATTCAGCAACCAGTTCACGCCGGTCCTGAAGTCGAACAACAATCTCATCAGCATTATTAACCACATGGTGGTTGGTAATCAGGTAGCCATCTTTTGAAATGATAAAACCAGAACCAAGAGATTTTCCCTTACGCGGAGCGCCACCTCTTTTATCTAAAAAGTGCTTAAACAGATCATTCAGAGGTGACCCATCAGGAAGCTCAAGCCCCTTAGGGAGCTGGAGTTGCGCAATACCACCCTCTTTAACCTTTTGCGTCGTACTAATATTGACTATTGCGGCACTATTTTTTTCAACTAACTGCGTAAAGTCTGGCAAAAAAACTTGGCCATAGGAGCTATTTGAAAGAATTGCCAGCATGAAAGCGACAACAAGATAAATTGATTTACTTTTCTTATACATAGATAACTCCTAATAAAGAGATGGACAGGATCTCTATCTCAATTAAAATTTAGGTAAATTAGTGGAAGGTAGTCGGTGAAATAATTCTCTGTTTAAAATCAGATATTATCTGTGAAATCAAAGCTTACGAATAATGACGGGATTAAGTTGGATTTCACGTCGCTTCCATAAGAGATTCTTTTTTAGCAATAAAAAACTAACTGCAAAACCCACCACTGCAAAGAGCAAACTAAGCAATTCAGACTCTTTAACCGCAATAAATCCTGCAACCATTTCGCCCATTACCCCAAATAGAAAGAACATCAGTAACGGCAGAATATAAACACTCGCTGCGCCTCCAAGCATTGCTGACTCTTCAATCCCGATAAGAACCTCATCACCCAAATCAAGTGAGAGATCGCTATGAACGACCAGCTCAACCTCTTTATTGCCCATAAAACGACCTAATACAGAGGTTCCACACGACGATTTTTGCGCGCATCCACCGCAAGAAGTTTTTTGATAACCTTCAAGCTTAATCATATTGCCCTGAATAGCTCTAACGACTGCGCGCTCTTCTATCACTTCGGCTGCCGCTGAATAGAATTACCAATTAACTTAACTGTCTTAGCAGGGACCTCGCCAACCACCGTGACCAAATAGCTATTAATCTTTCGCATATAGGCATTGACCCCACCAAACTCACCCGCTTTTGAAATCACATTTGCCTGACTATTTTCCTCAAAATAAACCGAAATGGAAACCAGGCCATCACTCAATATCGCGTGCTCAGACTCAATTTCATTTCCATTTGAAAGCTGATAGCTATGAGAGGTTATCTCAAACCCAACGGGCAGTTTATTAAAACTCCATAGGCTACTCTCAACATTTTTTTCTGATTTTTTAAGGTGGCGAATCTCTTTAAAATCTTGCGCATCAATCTGGGAATTAAATAGTCGCAGGGGAATTTCCTGTTTTAAAGTGATCGAAGTAAAAACCATCTGCTCAATAACTTTTCCATCTTTTCCAAACACCTCATATTTCAGAGGTAATTTTGTCTCGCTATCTATCCAAATTTTTTGGCCATAGCGCAAAGAGTCGTTAGGAATGATACTAATTTTACGCGCGCTTCTACCGGTCACATGCGCAGAGTCGGCCAGAATAAAGCGATAAGAGCCTCGGTGATCTTCTAATTTTTTTGGCAGATGGCTAAAAAGGGAATAGTCGCCTGGTCTATTATAATTTGTGATTTTCGTTTTTGATTCAGGGAAGTAGCAGGTCACTTTATCAGGCTCTCTTAACACCTCACGTACTGGCCCATTTAATGTGAGAAGATGCTCGCGCTCAAAACCATCATATCCGGCATGGGTGACACGCATTGTTTCAATCTGATTATTTTTCAGGTAGGCGATATCCCCCTGAAAATTCAATGTTCTCAAAGCCGAACTCATTTCCATAAGCCATTGGCGCGCGCTATTCTCGTCGCTTGACTTAGGCTCCTCCGCAGCAAAAGAAGGAGCTATAAATACATAAAAAACAATCGAGTATAGGACTTTTTTAAGGTGAAAATTAATCTTTATTACCCCTTTTTAAATTTTCTAAAACAGGCCTAAAGCAGTTTTGTGAAAAACCTAATGTGCATTCCCATAGTTGACCACCCGCGCAAAAGGAAGAACAGCGAATGCGCCTGCTGAACGTGTTCTTTCACTATGCTTCACCAAAAGCTCGTTAAGCCGCTCATCTTGAATCCAGACCTCCTCTTTCACTGTATTTCCGGCAACTTGCACCATATTATCGGTTGAACTTTTCTCCGGTAAAGCGGGGATATTTGAGGCGACATTAAGAGGCTCTACCATAGATGGAACAGTAGCTTCCTCGGTTGAGTTCCCGATCATAACCGCAAAGATAAAGACCGATGCAGCAATTGCTCCAATCGCTGTTCTATCAAAATTAATTTTAGGGCGCTGCCTTGGTGAAAGAACTGTTGGCTCCACCTGTAAAGATTGGCTCACCTTATCTGAGAAACAGTTAGGTGCAATACAGGTTGCTTCCGACCTCATCAAATTGCTTGCTGCTTGAAACCGAACCCACATCTCTCGGAGTTCATCATCCCTCTGGATTGCATCGATTAAATCTGATGACTCCTGTTCCGAAAGTTCGCCATCAATCAGCATAGAAATTTTAATTGCCCATTCTTCTTTCATCTTGTCATACCTTTGATTAATCGAGCAGTGGTTTCAGTTTTTTATCAATCGCCTCCCTGGCACGAAATATCCTTGAACGAACAGTCCCGACAGGGCAGTTCATCGCACCGGCTATTTCCTCATAACTCAACCCTTCAAGCTCCCTAAGTGTAATAGCTGTCGCAAGCTCTTCAGGTAAATCATCTATTGCAGACCTGACTGTTTTAGCAATCTCATCCGTTAATAGCAGATTCTCAGGCGTGTCGTGATTCCTTAGAGCACCTGATGATTCAAATTGTTCCGCAACTTCTGTTTCAATATCACTATTTGTTGGCCTCCTTGAACGAGCAACTAGGTGATTTTTAGCGGTATTGGTGGCAATTCTATAGAGCCAAGTATAAAAAGCACTGTCTCCTCGAAAATTTGGCAATGCGCGATAGGCCTTAATAAAAGACTCTTGAGCGACATCTAATCTCTCCGAGGGGTCATTAATATAGCGGCCTATCAATTGAACAATCCTATGTTGATATTTCTGAACAAGCAGATCAAAAGCCTTTTTATCGCCTTTCTGAACACGCGCAACAAGTTCCTTATCAACAATATTAGTCATTTAACCTTCACCAGACGAAAGGCGCTCTCGCCCGATCTACGCAGGATAGACAGTTGACTATGGCGATAGTTCATAGAGATATAGAAATGAAGCTGCAGGTTCAGCATTTTGGATAGATAAATATCATAGCCCTAAAGGTTTTCAGCGATTATACCTTTACTTAGCCATGCAAACAGGCATCTCATTTCAAATAGAAACAGATTTTTGTAGAATAACCACTTCTTTCCCAGCACAGATTACTTTATTACGTGACTAAAGCTCCCTCCGATCACTCATTTGATGTTCTTATTATCGGTAGTGGCGCAGCGGGGCTGAGCCTTGCTCTTCGGCTTGCCCCTTTCGCAAAAGTTGCAATTCTGTCTAAGGTCTCGCTTTCGGAAAGCAGCACATACTATGCTCAAGGTGGAATTTCTGCTGTTTTTGATAAACAGGATTCACATGAATCGCACGTAGAAGACACCCTAAATGCTGGCGTTGGTATTTGTGACAAAGATATTGTTGAGCTCGTCGTTTCTCGCGGCAAACAATCTATCGAATGGCTGCTAGAACAAGGGGTTCCATTTACTCAAAACACCCGAACTGGCGCAGAAAACAGTCTGCACCTGACAAAAGAGGGCGGACATTCTCATCGACGCGTCGTTCACGCTGCTGATGCCACAGGCAAAGAGGTCGAACTTTCATTGGAAAAACAGGCGCTTGAACACGCAAATGTCACCACATATGAGCACCACTGCGCCGTTGACATCATCACTGCCAACAAACAAAACCAATCCCCACAAAGGGCGCTCGGGGCTTACGTTCTCGACACAACGAGCGGTAAAATCCACACCTTCAAAGCCAAAACAACTGTAATCGCCTCCGGTGGTGCCAATAAGGCTTATCTCTATACCAGCAATCCTGACATCGCAACAGGCGACGGCATTGCAATGGCTTGGCGCGCAGGTTGCCGCGTAGCTAATATGGAGTTCATACAATTCCACCCAACGTGCCTCTATCACCCTGAAGCGCGCTCATTTTTAATCAGTGAAGCACTAAGAGGTGAAGGCGGAAAATTAGTACTTCCTGATGGCTCGCCGTTTATGCATGAATATGACGAACGTGGCGAACTTGCACCACGGGACATCGTTGCCCGTGCAATTGATGACCAAATCAAGCGACTTGGGATCGACTGCGTCTATCTCGACATCAGCTTCAAACCAAAACAGTTCATTATCGAGCACTTCCCAACTATCTACGCCCGCTGCCTTGAGTACGGGTTTGATATTACAAAGCAGCCTATACCAGTCGTTCCTGCAGCTCACTATACCTGCGGAGGCATCCTTACTAATGCCGATGCCAAGACAGATTTAACTGCCTTATATGCTATTGGTGAAGCGGCCTGCACAGGACTACATGGAGCCAATAGAATGGCAAGTAATTCGCTGTTAGAGTGCTTGGTATTTGCCGAACAAGCTGCAAATTCCATCCAAAACTACTTAAAAAAACCCCTCGAACTCACCACCATTTCTGACTGGGATGAGTCACAAGTTAGTGACTCAGATGAAGAGGTTGTCGTTTCTCACAATTGGGAAGAGCTTCGCCGCTTTATGTGGGATTACGTTGGTATTGTTCGTACAAACAAGCGGCTAGAACGGGCCAAACATAGAGTTGACTTGCTACAAAGTGAAATCGATGAATATTATGGGAATTTCAAGATTAGTAGCGACCTTCTTGAGCTTCGCAACCTTGTCACCGTTGCGGAGCTGATTATCCAATGCGCCATGTCACGTCATGAAAGTCGCGGCCTTCATTACACTTTAGACTATCCCAAAACTGATCCTAAACAGATCAAACAGACCATTCTCACACCTGAGAACTTTGATTCTTTAAAATAAGGGAAAGAGAGAGAGATCAAAGTCCTTTCTCCCCTTTACACGTTATCCGCAACACCCTATCGACTTCTGCGGCTCAGGAGAGCAGCAGCTTGTCGGCTGAGTTTCACCTTGGTCTGCGGAGACAAAATGCCCCTTATACAAGCTACTTAGCAACTGACTTTGTTTTGCACCTGTCACCTCTGTGCGCTCTCCCCGCCAATATTCACGCCCCTCCTCATCAACAACTAACTGGTATGGACCGACAAAAACAACCTCTTTAGTGACTTCATTAGCACTTTCTTCTTCCGGTTTAATTGCAGTAATCGTAACTGAGCGAAATTCAATATCCTCAACAACCTGCCAAGGTTCATTTTCCCATTTATCGTATCCAACAGCCACAAAGCCCGCATCAACGAAAGCATCAATAAATGCCTGCTCTTCAAAAGCACCTGAAATACAGCCAGACCAAAGCTCGGCATCTTGTTGTAAATGTTCTGGAATCTCTTGGTCGCTAATAATATCTGAGATAGCAATCCGTCCACCCGGTTTTAGAACTCTAAATATCTCAGCAATCAGCATCGGCTTAAGTGCGTGGTCAACTAAATTAAGGACACAATTTGAGATAACAAGATCGACTGTATTATCTTCAATCAAGGGGGATTTCTTTTTCTGCTGCGCTTTAAAAGCCTCTAGCTCCGCAAGCCCTTGGCTGTCTTTCACTGGATTCTCAAGAAGGTATTTTTCAAGAATAGAAAGATCCAAGGCCAAATCTTGAATATAACCTTTATGAAAATTGACTCGGTTAGAGCCCAGTTTCTCAGCCATTTCTGCACGATGACGATTAGCTAGTTCAAGCATGTCATCATTCATATCCACGCCAATCACCTGCCCTTTATTTCCAACTAGCTGAGCAGCCATGTAGCAAATTTTCCCGCCGCCACTTCCCAAATCTAAAACCACATCTCCCTCTTGGACGTAACTAGACGGGTCACCACAGCCATAGTCTTTTTCAATAATTTCATTGGGGAGCATTTTTAAAAGGTTTTGGTCGTAATCAACTGGGCAGCAAAGCGTCTCTTGCCGCTCTTTGGCTCCTTCAGAATAACGATCTAAAACATTTGTTTGCTGACTCATTTAAAACCTCTTTAATAAATTTTAATTGTTAATCACAAAATGGTTACTCAAGCGCACCGCCACAACTACTCCCCTGCCCTGCACTACAACCATAACAATGACCGGCTGTTTTAACCGCCGCACCTTCCAAGTTCAAATTGGAAAGCTGGCTAATGTGTATTCTCTCATGGCACCTAGATTCTATTGGCAACTCTAACATCTGATTAAAGTCACAATCATATAGATAGCCTTGCCAATCCACGCTAATCAGATTTCGGCACATCAATGAATCAAGATTTTCAGCGTTATAAGACGACTTTAATAAACCCATATAACCCTCAAAACCGCCCTTTGAAATCAGCATGCTTCCAAACCGATTAATTGGCATGTTTGTTACGGTAAGTAAATTGTTAAAAACAATTCCAAACTGATCTAACAGGTGCTTTTTATAGGTACCTTCTAGCGCCTCTTGTGCTGGTGGCAATGTCGCCCCTTGCGGATTAAAAACCAAATCAAGTTTTAGATCGCTCCCTTTCACCCCATACCCCAGCGCATTCAGATGCTTTAAGCCCTTTATGCTTGCATTAAAAACACCTGAACCTCGCTGCTCATCAACGTTATCTTCCATATAACAAGGCAGAGAGGCCACCACGGTGACTTTCTGCTCTGCAAGAAAGTCAGCCAACCCTTCCTGCCCTGGTTCATCAAGGATTGTTAAGTTACAACGGTCAATCACCTCAACTCCCATCCCGCGAGCCGATTCTACAAGATAGTGAAAATGTTTATTCAACTCTGGGGCTCCGCCAGTCAAATCTAGCAACTTAACCTTAGAAACCTCAAGATAATGCAACAGCGCATCAATAACGGGTTTTTCCATCATCTCCTTTCGAGTAGGCCCCGCATTAACATGGCAGTGCAAACAAGAAAGATTGCATTGATAACCTAAGTTAACTTGCAAAATCTCTACTTGCTTACGAACAACTGGAGGAAAAGTTATTTTCTCTAGCAGAGGAAGTGTTGCGTGCATTATTTTTTCATTGGCCCAGTTTTACTTCAACATCATTGTCACATGCCCCACTGCATATTGGTATTGAGAAGACCTCGCTTCAACATAAAACCTTTCAATTATAAAAATTTCTCCTGCGGCAAATAAGAACCGGTCTGCACGCCATAAAAATGACGCGCACACAAGCAATGGCTTGTAACCAATTGTTATTATTCGCATTAGTTTGTTTGGCATGCTATTGGCTTATTACCAATTAACAAACAATCAAGCTCATAAAGGTTTTATCATGGAATATAAACAAGGAAATCTCGCTGTCACACAATTAATGGCAGCAAGCAATACTGAAAAAAAGTTTGATGCTAAACGTCTAAAAGTAACCAATGCGTTACAAACAACGCTATCAACAAGCAGACTGATCACTCTATTTTCTGAACAGATAAAACCTTTTATCAAGCAAGCCGGTCTTGAATACAGCAATGACTCTGTAAATACAGAAGTTAAAACAGGCCAAACAGCACTGCACAGCTGCTCTTACAACCTAACTATTGAAACAGAGGAGCTTGGCTCATTAAAGGTCATGCGCCGCAAACGTTTTGAACCCGCAGAGGTTGAACAAATAGAGGCACTTATTTGCTGCTTAATCTACCCCTTACGAAATGCTTTGATGTATAAAAAAGCATTACTCTCAGCACACACAGACCAACTAACCGGTTTGAATAACCGCACCTCATTTAGCCAAAGCCTTCAACACGAATGGGATTTAGCAAAACGTTATAACGCCCCTTTTTCTTTACTAATGCTTGATATCGATCACTTCAAAAAGATCAACGATACCTATGGCCATATAGCCGGTGATGAGGCGCTTAAAACTGTCGCAAAAACCATCAAAGAGACAATCCGTGATAGCGATGTTGCCTTCAGGTATGGTGGCGAAGAATTTGTTGTTCTACTCAACAATACCTCAGAGCCTGGGGCATCTCTGCTTGCTGAGCGCATTCGCCAAAATATTGCCAATCTTGTTATTGCTGTAGAAGGTTCAACATTATCGCTAACCATCAGCCTTGGCACAGCCATATTGGGCGAGAGTGAAAATGGAGAGGAGCTACTTCAACGTGCAGACGAAGCACTGTATCAAGCTAAAAACAGTGGTCGTAACCGCGTTTTTTCTGCTGGGTAGTAGCAAAAGTCTCTCTAATATTTGACTCCTCCTGCTACTAAATAAAATATTTTAGTCGAAGATTCTTGCTGCTAGACACTCATACTCGAGCGCGAGCCGTTTTGGCTTAGTGCACATACAGCCACGCACGAGTTCAGCCATCATCGCATCCTCCCGAAAAACAGCAAGAGTCGCGCTCATTGCCAACTAATTCGGTAAATCACGCCACGCCTATCATCTGAGAACAAAAGAGAGCCATCCGGCAGCTGCAAGAAATCAACAGGCCTAACCGGTTTTTTTCCCTGAAACCTTGTCACCTCTTCATGGAAAACCGCCTCTTTATTCGGTAATCCATCTTTGAATTCTAGCGTTACAATTTTGTATCCAGAAGGGCTGCTGCGATTCCATGAACCATGCAAAGCAACAAACAGTTGCTCCTTGTATTGGCTAGGGAACATCTCACCGGTATAAAAGTGAATGCCGAGCGCGGCAGAATGCGCCATAAACTCCCAAGCTGGCGGCTCAAATCGCTCACATGGTTTTAGTGGTGTTCCCATTCCTGGATCAGTTAACGCCTTGCCGTGGCACCAAGGAAAACCAAAATGCTGCCCTTTTTCGGTCAAAACATTTAACTCATCGGCTGGCTGATCATCACCTAGATGATCACGGCCATTGTCTGTAAACCATAAACTTCCAGTCTCTGGGTGCCAATCAAAACCAACACTATTTCTAATCCCTTTTGCCAGAATTTCTAAATTTGAGCCATCTAGCTCCAAACGGATTAACGTACCAAATAGCGAGTTATCACGTTTGCAAACATTACACGGAACACCGATAGAGATATAAAGGCGATTATCCGTTCCAACTCGCAAGTAGCGCCAACCATGATGTGCATTTCTGGGGAGTCGGTCGCGAATGATTTCAGCTTCTGGAGGATGATCCAACCGACTGCCTACCCCCTTAAAGCGAAGAATTCTGGAGACTTCTGCCGCATAAAGATCGCCATCATGAAAAGCCACGCCATTCGGCAATGAAAGCCCCTCTGCCAATGTATAGATTTTATCGGCCTGACCATCCTTATCTGCATCAACAACCGCATAGATTTTCCCTTCTGTCCTTGTGCCCACATAGACCTCCCCATGATCACCAAGTGCAAGTGAACGTGCATCGGGCAGACCAACTGCGTAAAGCTTCAGAGAAAAGCCTTCAGGAAGTGCAATAGCTGGTTGAGCAAAAAAGAAGAAGAAAAGCGCCATTGATAGGTTGGTCACTATTCTATTTGCCAATTTCATAATCACCTCTTTTTAGTTTTAGCCACTCATCAAAGCAGAATATAGTCATACTAGCTTGAATCAGTAGCACTCTAAACCCTATTCGAAAAGCAGTTTTTCTTCAAAAAAGGTTCTTGCCGCACACTAAAAATCACCTAATAAATCAATTAACTTCCAACTTATTGACACAGCGCAACCAAAGTTTTTCCTTATGATCTAGACTGAGGCTATATCTTTAAATAAGGAGTTGTTTAGGAATGTCCAAAAAGAAAGAAAAAAAAGCAAATAAGGTAGAACCCAAAGGAATGAGCAAAAAACAGGCGATGAAAAAGCTTGTTGAGCTTCGTGACCCAAAGTTTGTGATGAACCAGCCTATGGCGATGTCAGGCAATGAGTTGCTTGAAATAACGCATGCCATCGGTGAGCACCCTTACGCAAAAAAAATGGGGATTGAAGAGTATGAGCACGAGAAACATCTTCTACAGACAGAGCTACTTAAAGTCCAAAGCTGGGTAAAAGAACATCAAAAGAAAATTGTACTTTTTTTTGAAGGACGTGATGCGGCAGGTAAAGGAGGAACCATCAAACGCTTTATGGAGCATCTTAACCCACGTGCTGCGCATGTAGTTGCGCTAGAGAAACCATCTGAACGTGAACAAGGTGAATGGTATTTCCAACGCTATGTCCGCCAACTACCGACTAGAGGTGAAATCGTCCTCTTTGATCGTTCTTGGTACAACCGAGCCGGTGTCGAACGTGTTATGGGCTTCTGCAATGATGATGAATACCTAGAGTTCATGCGTCAGGCGCCTTTGATAGAGCGCATGCTTGTTAATGAAGGCACCATTTTTTCTAAATACTGGTTCTCCGTTACTCGCCAAGAACAACTGCGCCGTTTCCATTCACGCAAGCATGATCCCTTAAAACATTGGAAACTGAGCGAGATTGATCTGCTCTCTCTGAGTAAATGGGATGATTACACAGAAGCCCGAAAAGCGATGCTGTTCTACACTGATACAGCCGATGCATCATGGATAATCGTTAAATCAGATGACAAAAAACGCGCACGGATAAATTGCATGCGCCATTTTCTTTATAACCTGAATTATCCAAACAAAGACAAAACAATCGCCCACAAACCTGACACTAAAATTGTTGGGCGCGTTGATGAAATTTACAAAAACAAAAAAGCGGAGAGTTAAGCATGTCAAAAGCTGAAGACAAATTAAATAAAATACTGAAAGCAGCTCAAAAAGCTGTAGAGGCCGCCGAAAAAGCGGCTGAAAAAGCGTCAGCAGCGGCTAAAAAAGCCAAGAAGGCTGCAAAGAAATCAGAAAAAATAGAATCTAAAGTCGCCGCGCAAAAAGACAAGATAAAGAGAAGTACAACTAAAGGCCAAAAGAAGCTGGCAGCATTCGCGCAGGAAGCTGCCAAAAAAGCGGTAAAAAAGAGTAAAACAAAGAAAAAGGTCGGTGCCTAATCAAGATCAGTTCTAACTTAACTTGTAATCAAAAAAGCCACTGAAATTCAGTGGCTTTTTTGGTCTATCTAGCACAGAGCTACCTGCTTTCTTTATCAATAACCAACTTCTGCCTATTCGCACCATCCTGAAGTAACTTCTCAACCCCTTTTGCCTTTTCTAGTGACTGCATCTGGCTGTTCAATAGTGGCTCTTTAGCGGGCTGCCCTGTAGTTAGATTTCCCTCCCCATTAGAACAGGCTCCTAGAAGGAAAAGAGCGCTCACAACCCAAAAACGCGACATCTTCATCCGTCTAATTCTGCACCAACTTCAAACGGGATTTTCACAATATCATCATCGGAAAAAACCTCTTCTCCGATGAGTACATAAAGCGCGTAGTGGCCCGGTTCCTCAAAGTTAACCTCTGTTTCAAACACACCAAATTTTGACGTTTGTTGTGGCCCCTCTGATATCACATTTTTAACCACTAGGTTTTTGCCTTCAGACTTTTCGGTGTCTAGTTCAACAAAGCGCATTGCCACCGGCATTTCCCTAACATCTTTATCCATTAGATCAATGGTGACAAATGTTGAACCAACATCAGGCAGTTTCTGACAAAGTGGTCGAAAATAGTTGACACCAGGCTTTTTAACTTTTGGATTCTGGTAAGCTGTAAAGTGAACCATATAAAAGTCACTGGTATAAAGACACTCCATGCCATTTCCGCTTGTTTGCGGCGCAATGCCTGCCTCAGAATCGGATGAAGTGCAGCCCGACAGACCAATTAGCGACGAAACAACAGCGGCTGTTGTTAGTTTTAATAGCCCCTTTTGGGTCATATTTTTTCCCCTACATAAAACGTATATTTACCCGTAACAACATGCCCATCAGCAGATTCAGTCCGGTAGCGCACATAATGCTTGCCTTCTGCGAGTGGATTAACAGTGGCGACAAAGCAAGACTTCTCATCAATCTCACCCTCTCTCATATCTTTATTATCAACTCTTCTTCCTTTGGCCGTTATCACTGCCAACGTGTGAAATTTCTCACCCACTATTTCGTTAAAGCAGACTTGAACCTTTTCAGGACCCGATGCAAGCACAGCCTCTTTTTCTGGTTCACTTGACGTCATAATTGCATGCGAAAATGCTGGCAATGCCAAACCTGTCAACAACAGGCCAAGGATAATATTGGCTACTCTCTTCATTGTTTCACCTTCCGGTTAATCTGTTTAATTTTGATTGTCTTCAATCGTTTTTTACCCATTTTATCCAAGTCTGTCCAAAAAAGCCTGAAATTATCACCAGATGCCACAACCCTTGGACGGGCAAACCCCTCGCTCTTCATAGACAATTTCATAGCATGATCGTTCTCACTTTTGGCCAGTAATTGAATAATATTTCCATCCTCTGAGAGACTATCCCAGGCGATCAGAATGGTCTCTGAATTAGCTGCCATATCAACATGCTGCCCCTCCCCACCGGAAATAGCTTGCCTGTTCTGCCAGTGAACCCCTCCATCTTTAGATACCAGATAATGTAAGCCTGCCATCTCCTCCTTTCCCGTCCAGACAACACTATGTAGTGCGCCGTCTGATGACTCTGCTAACGCGCCCCCTTGGTGAGGACAACCGACAAAATCCCAATCAAATGCCCCAACCCTAACGCTGGGCTGCCAACTATTCTTTCCAACACTACCTGTTACGAACTTCATATCGCGTGGCCCTTCACCCCGATAAAGCACATGAAGTTTAGGCCCTGACAGCACCGTAGAAACCCAACAGCAGGTACAAAGACCCGTTTCTATTGTCTGTTCCGTATTCCATTCAGCGCCATTCAGAGAGCTGGCAACGCGCAACCCTTGTGTATTGCCCTCTTCCTCTCTGTCATCGAGCCATAAAAGGTGAAACCCTTCCCTATTTGCAGCCAAACTAAAGTAACCTTGGTTTTCCGCCACATCTCCTTTTGCAGGGCTTTCGAGCTGCTTCCAACTCATGCCTTGGTTATCTGAAACGGCTAATTGTGCAGCACCCCAGCCGGGAAGTTCACTCACCCCTTTCCAGACAATCAGAATTTTGTTTTCGCTAGCTGCAACTTGAACATCATTTCCCTGCTTTGAATTCGATGAAACGTTTGAAACAAGCAGTGGCTCTGCCCAATGAACTCCCCCATCTTCTGAAAAAAGATAAAAGCGGCGCTCACCTGTATCTGCAGCAAGGTGTATTTTGTTCTCTTTATCGACAAAAACATCAAAACTCTTCAATGCGCCTAAAGAATCAAAACTGACTGGCTCTCCAGCGAATGTTATGGCCTTCTCTTCTTCCTGCCAAAATTGCTCGAGAACACAACCAGCAAGGACTAAAGAGATAAGGAGAACGCAGACAACACGAAATTCAGTACCTATTTTCATGCGATAAGAGTACCTTCAAGTAGACCAATTCGCTCTATAAACCAATACAAACCGACTAGAGCGATAAGCAAGGAAGCAGGCTTCTGAACAACGTAAAACAGCCTGTTTTCCCCGCCTTTCCAAACACCAAGAAGTAGATAAGCAGCTAAAATAACCGTTAACTGCCCGAATTCAACACCGATATTAAAAGAAAAAAGGGCTGATAAAAATTGTGATTCAGGTAAACCAACCTCGCCTAAAACCGTCGCAAAGCCTAATCCATGCAATAGGCCAAATAGCATCACCACCAGCATACGAAAACGCCCTAAATTCTTCGACATCACATTCTCAATCGCAACAAAAGTAATTGAAAGTGCAATCAGTGGTTCAACAACACTGGCTGATAACGAGACGATTCCAGCGGCAGCTAAGCCAAGCGTTATGGAATGAGCCAATGTAAAAAGTGTTACCTGAATGAGCAGTGGTTTCATCTTTGGGCTCAAAAGAAAAAGTCCCAAAACAAATAAAATATGGTCTAGCCCCATCGGCAAGATATGAATATAGCCCTGCTCAATATATTGAACAACAGTCTCCTGCAGAGAGTGTGCTGAGCTATTTGCAATAATAGCCATAGGTGGAAGTGAGGCACCCGCTCTCAGCCAAAAAACACCTGGCTCTCCTTTTGCGCGCTTTACCTTTACAACATTGCTGCCAAATTCTGCAGCCATCTTCCAACTAAAATTTGCAGCCATTTCTGGCACATCACCAGTAAAAAACAGTTTCGTGATTCGTGGCACAGTCAAATCAGTGGCCTCAGATATTTCAACTCTTTCCGGGGAAAGTAGAGCAGGTTCTCCGTCAAAGCGAAGGCTGATCCCAGCCAATAAGCGCTCTAGTTCATCGCTGATTTCAATCTTCAACGCTTCCGCACCAAGCTTTCGTAATGCTTTGTAGCTCTTTTCCTCTGGCTGATCTTGCGTTGTTTTATGCGATGGCCTCAAACCTGATGCAAGTGCTTCAGCATTTAATTCAATTAGCAGATTAAATTGCCCTTTTTGGCTCAAATCCAGTGTTGAGACAATTGGCTTAATTTCGTGTGCACTCAGAAACGTTGTGTTGAAGAAAGAGGCAAAAGCAAATAACAAGACTAACGCAAAGCGGATTTTCATTGGATTAATGTAAGAGGGATAAATATTTATCGAAAGGCAAAATTCTCTGAAACTCTTATTAGAGCAGGTCAAAGGATCCCATCATAAAAGAAAACAAAAGAAACCTCATCTTTTCTTCCTCCTTGTTTTTGAAGCAGATAATTATACGGCACAACCATTAAATCAGACTTAATGCCTTTTCTAACCGCCGCCAACCTCTTTCATCTTTGGGTAGCCCAAAACGAATTCTTGCCTGATCTTGAAAAAGACGCACAAAAACGCCTTCATTTGCCAATATTTCGGAAATTGCGGCTGCCCGTTCAGATATGACTTGCTGAAAAAGTGCTGTTCCTCCAGAAGGTGATAGCTTGTTATAAGATAATAATTTTTCTAGCCGCTTTGAATCATTCTGTAATCGTGGGCCTGTTTTTATCTGCCAATCGCAATCCAATAGAGCTTGGCGAGCCACTTCACGACTTGGACCGCTTACCGCCCAAGGTCCCAGTTGTTCTTTCATGTTGTTTAGAAACGGATTTTCTGCAATTAAAAAACCAACTCGCACACCTGCTAACCCAAAAAACTTACCCAACGATCTAAGAATAATGAGTCCTTCTGGCATATCTTTTTTAATCATTGATTCTGATTCTGTAGCATCCATAAATGCCTCATCAATAACTAGCCAGCCGCCTCTTTTTGCTAACTGTTCATGCCAACAGGCTAATTGCCCAGCCGCTAAAAGCTCTCCCGTTGGATTGTTAGGGTTTACGACGACAACCACATCAAGCTGATCAAGGTGCTGTTCAACCTCATCAGATTTAAATCTTAAAACTTCATGTCCTGCATTTTTCCATGCCAATTCATGTTCTGCATAACAGGGCGAAACAATCGCCACTTGGCAGGATTTGCGAAGCTTTGGAAGTAGTTGGATGGCCGCCTGAGAACCTGCAGTCTCAACTATTTTCTGGGTTCCATAGTAACTAGCTGCAGCCACATGTAGCCCATCACCATCTTCTGGAAGACGATTCCAAATCTCACTTTTTAATACCGGCACAGGCCAGCCATTTGGGTTAATTCCTGTTGATAAATCAATCCATTGCGATAGTGGAATGGAGTATTTATTCGCTACCGCTCTTAAGCGGCCTCCATGCTCAAGCATGGCTGTTTGAAAAAATAAAAATCACCACAATCCAAAGCAGCAGTGTTTTTCTAACTAGGCTGACCGCTGCACTTATCGAATCAGCAGAAGCATTGCCGCCCTCTCCTAGTAGTGGTTTTATTTTAAGCTTACCGTGGTAACGCCCATTACCACCCAATATTACGCCTAGTGCTCCAGCTCCTGCCGCCATAACTGGCCCACCATTTGGACTTTCACACAGGTTTGCCTGCTCTTTCCAACAACGTAATGCCGTTTCAGTTTTACCAATAAATGCGTAGCTCAGCGCCGTCAATCGTGCGGGAACCCAATTTAATAGATCATCCAGTTTTGCTGTAGCCCAACCAAATTGACTATAACGTGCGTTTCTATAGCCCCACATTGCATCGAGCGTATTAGCCAGTCGGTAAAGAATGACTCCCGGTGCACCTGCAATCAAAAACCAAAATATCGCACCAAAAATCGCATCGCAGCCATTCTCTAAAATCGATTCAGTTGCCGCCCGCGCCACCTCATTCCCACTTAATTCATCACACTCTCTACTCACAATCCAGCCAACACGTTTACGCGCCTCAATCAACTCATTATTTTTTAATGCATTAGAAACCGAGTCGGCATGTTCGGCAAGACTAGCCTGACCCAATGCCAAATAAAGCAGAGGAGCCGCTATCCATTCACCCAGCACAAGAACAAGCCACTGAACAAAAAAAACAGCAGGAAGCAATAGAATTAAAAGTGCAAAAAAACCGAATGACTTTGTAGTGACTGCCTCCCAGTTTTTATTAAACCTCGACTCAACGCTGTTTGCCAAATGGCCAAAACCAATAAGTGGGTGAAATCGACTCGGTTCTTTAAATAGACAGTCTGCTAATACCGCTACTAACACAATCAAAAAGCCAGACACACCGCCCCCAACAAAACAGATAGCTCCGTCAATTCAATTGCTGCTCCGTAAAGATCACCAGTAAAATCGCCAAAAACAGATAGAAATAACTTTCTGAGCAGTAGGCCAAAAAGGACAATCCAGATAGTCAGGAAAAACCCTCCGGCAACCACACTGACTAATAAAACGAACCCAATAACAGTCAGCGCCATGTTCTTTGGAAGGTTATCAACCATGCTTTGCCCCAATCCTCCTTTCCGAATATAGGGGGCCGATATCATGAGTGCAGGGACGATAGCCCGCCCCATAATAGGCGCTAATAACAAAATGATTAAAAACCCAGATTTTATCAACGCATAGATTGCCGAAAATTTAAGGAGCAACAGCAAAACCAGAGTAATAACTGCCATTGGGCCAGCATTTGGGTCTTTCATGATAGTCAGGGTTTTATCAATATCACCCTGCCCTCCAATCCAGCCATCCGTGCAATCTGCCAGTCCATCAAGGTGCAAACCACCTGTTATCCCAACCCAAAGTGTTAGCACTAATGCTGCTAGCACCATTGGATCAACAGTCGTAGCTTTACTTGCTAGCAGCCATAAAAAAGCGCCTATGATTGCACCTACGAAAGGGTAGAAAAGTACCGAATGACCCAGCGTTTCTGCTGTTAAATCTGCTTTTACACTAACCGGAAACCGCGTTAAAAACTGTATCGCAAAAAGAAAGGTGTTCACGATTACAAAGAACCATTCAGAAATGTTAGCCGAGGCGTGCCATCATCAATTGTGATCCGACTTAATGAGGCATAAGGCACTTCAATCCTAAAAAAATGTTCCAGTGGAAAGTGAATCACCTGTCGCAATAATGTCCGAATCGTTCCACCATGCGCAACAAGTAAAAGATGCCGCTCTTCAGCGGAATCAAGAAGTTCTGACCAGGCTTGATGGACTCTCTGTTCGAACAGTTCATAAGGCTCTCCGCCCGGAGCCGGTTTTAGCCCAGGATTGTTCCAAAAGCTACTGATCTGTTGGTGGTGTTTTTCATACAAATCACTAATTAGTTCACCTTCCCACTCACCAAAACTGATCTCCTTAAAACCCTCCATGATCTGCATCTCAAGCCCTGTAGTACCTTTTAGCTCACCTGCAAAATGGGCGCAACGCTGTAGAGGGGAACTGATGATTTCATCCCAAGGAAGCGGCTTGTCATTAACAACCGAACGCATCTGCTGCCAACCATCATCGCTCAAAGGATCATCTTTATGTCCCCGCAACCGCATCCCTCCGGCCACTTCACCATGCCGTAAAAGATCAATTGTAATTGTCATGCCGGTATCCCCGCCTCATCAAAAGTGGCCATCTCATTGTGGAGTAGGCACGCTGTCCTCAAGAGTGAAATAGCTAATGCTGCACCACTCCCCTCACCCAAGCGCATGTTCAAATCAAGAAGAGGCTTTTCGCCCAATTCAGATAAGAGCAACTTATGGCCAGGCTCTTGTGATTGATGACCATAGAAAAGCCACGCTTTAAGCTCAGGTGCCATTCTTGCCGCCACAAGCGCCGCTGCGGTTGCAATAAAGCCATCGACAACGGCTGGCAGCCCTTTTTGCCCACAACGAAGGTATGCCCCAACTAGCGCAGCAATTTCAAATCCCCCTAGATGTTGCAAGATAGAAAGTGGCGATGAAAGCTTGCTCTTATGCAGCTCAAGCGCACTCTCGATTACCTGTTGCTTTTTCAAACGCCCAGTTTGATTAACGCCTGTCCCTGCTCCAACGAGCAATTCAGGTTTCCCACCTAAGAGTGCACAAGCTATCGCACTAGCACTCGTTGTATTGCCAATACCCATTTCACCACCAACAAAAAGCGTCGCGCCTGCAACAATAGCGCGATCAACTGAATCACGCCCTGCCGCAAGCGCTAAAGCACACTGCTGTTCAGTCATTGCAGCATGCTTAGCAAAGTTTTGGGTTCCCTTTGCAACCGGTGCCTGCACAACATTTGCTAAAGCGATTGGCTCTCCCTTAACACCAACATCAACAATCTCAAGCAAAGCTGACTGCTGCTTTGCCAAGACACTAATCGCTGCGCCGCCGGCAACAAAATTTGCCAACATCATCTGAGTCACTTCCTGCGGAAAAGCTGAAACACCCTCTTCAACCACGCCATGATCTGCTGCAAAGATAGTAATCTGGACCTCGTCTATCGCCGGTTTAATGCAGTGCTGCATCGATGCAAGACGTATCGCAATCTCTTCAAGTTGCCCCAGAGAGCCGGGTGGTTTTGTTAGCTGCCCCTGCCGATCAACCGCTGCTTGGCGAAATTCCAACGATATGGGTTGAACCGGCTCTTTAATCCAATTCATCCTTTTAGCCCTTTAGTTTTTGCGGCAATCCTGCCGTCACGAATGTCACACGATCACTCATCTTTGCCAATTTCTGATGTAACCAGCCAGCCTCATCAACAAAACGGCGCGACATTGCATTAAGCGGAACAATTCCCTGACCCACTTCATTAGAAACCATCAATATATCTGCTTTCAGTGATGGTAAAACGGCAAATAGCTCCGTCTTTTCATGCTCAAAACGCTGCTCGTTTGCTATTTCAGCATCAGAAAATAGGATGTTGCTCAACCACAAAGTCAGGCAGTCAACCAAAAACAGTTTCCCTGCACCATCGTTTTCCAAAAGTGTGGAAGCTAACCTTACCGGCTCTTCAATCGTCTTCCAATGAACTGGACGGCCCCCTACATGCCGTTTAATCCGCGCTGCCATTTCTTCATCCCCCGGGAAGGCCGTCGCCAGATAAAGAACTTCGCCATTAAATTCAGTTGCATAATTCTCTGCATAGCGGCTTTTCCCCGAGCGGGCACCACCAAGAACCAATTCAATCATCTGAAATCATCTACCTAGTAAATAACAGCGGTAGATACTATCAATTTTTGCCGAGCAAAACTTATAAACTACTCAAATTCTGCTCTGCAAAATGATCAGTAAGAAACGAAATAATCATAAAAAGAAAAGAGAGAGGAAAACGACTCAACCAACCGCAAATATAACAGAGTAATCGCAGATAACCGCCGAATCGAGGCCGATATCGTTGACCATATTGCCAGTTACGGCGAGCAACTCGAGATCCTGTCAGGAGTGGCCCTAGAATTGACTGAGGGCAAGAAAAGTAGCGCTATGTTCGAATTTAAGACGCTGTCAGCAGATATCGTCGATCTCAATAATCACCATAGAATAACGCTCAAAAGAAGCTTAAAAGTGATCTGGAGCAACTGAAAGAGCAGGAACCTCCGGCATTACAACAGTTGCTCGATGAATACTGCTCTGGATAAACCCGGCTTCTCAGCGTACAACCCCAAAAATCACCCGCCAGCGGATAGCACCAATAATTGTCTGTCATTTTCCGACTGTCGCTTTATGCGGAATAATTCCCACCTGCTTTCAGCTGATTCTCTGCACATTCCGTATCTAAAGGGCGGTGGTGCAAGCGGAAAAACATAGCGCAAATCGGTAAACCAGATGCACGCTGAATCCAAGTCGTGATCGATCCGGTATAAGGCCGGTATGATGGCAAAACGCCTAAATAATGAGAGCGAATCGTGCCCCCACACCTTCCTGACGAGATTTATATCTACTTCATCGCCACCGAACCTCGGAAATTTCTTCCATTTCAGGTTATGTGCACTTTGAAAATCGGCAAGCTCAGGTAAGTTCAATTGATAACGATAGACCAACTTTTTCGCCGGTTTCGATGCCACAATAAGCTTTTCATCTCGAGATGGGCCGAACAGGCTGCTGAAATATTTGCTCACTTCAGCAAACAGACTTAAATTGGCAATCTCATAATGATCGCGATAATCAATGATCAGTCTCCAATGAAAAGGCACTAACGGTTGTGGAATAGCGTAACTGTTGCTTACTTGCTCCGGTGCGCTACTGATTCTGGACTCAAGAATATTTTGCGCTCTCAATTGAAAGGATAGGGCCACAAGAAAATAGGCTGAAACTGCCAATAAACCAACAATGGCGTAACGGCGATTATAATAGGCGAACAAGGCCCCAGTGGCAGTGATGAAACCGACCCACAAATCGATATCGAAGAGAGTATTTAATGCATAGCGGTGATTACTGAAGGGCGCAAACAGCTGCACACCGTAAAGCGTGACCAGATCAGCCACAATATGCAATGTAAGGCCCAGACAGCAGCAACCCAAAAGCAGCTTAAATGGAATTCGGTTGTGCAACATCCGCGTTAGCACAAGACTCATCAACATCCCCCAGAACGGCACCATAACCAGAGAGTGCGTGACATTTCGATGCCATACAGCGATAAATTGATAAGGGTCGAGCCAGAAGAGTAAATAATCAATATCTGGGATCGCGGCAGCGAAAACGATTATCAGCAGACAAGATCTTCTGCTATTGATTTCTATATTGGTTCTTGCGACTAAAGCGCCGATCAAGCCGTGGGTGAATGTATCCATTCTGATTGGACCGAGTTACTGCGTTTTACTCGCTCTGAGAAAAAAGTCTTGTGCTTGGACAGTGCTCGACTCCTGACAGTGCCTTGCTCAAAAAATCACGCGTTTTTTTGCTGTTGCTAGAATCGTCACGAAGCCAACTGGCAAAGGTAGCCAGATAAATAGAGGTCATAGCGATTTCCTCTATGATTCGCCTGAGACCTGTTGTATCAGTCCGTGCAGCCTCCCTAAACCATTGCACCGTACGGCTAATTCGCATAATTCCCAGAGTCTGCAGATGGATATGGCCGCACTCGAATTTATAACTCAGCATTTCCCGAGTAATATCTCGATGCATTGCAAGCGCTTCCAGCCAGGTCATGATGACTTGCTGTACGCGTTCCGTCTGACTCAATTTCAGAAAATCTGCCGACGGCTCGATGTTCAACACTGCACGATCGGCACAATCAAACCACGCCTCGGCAAGTGCATCTTTTTGCGGATAAACCTTCCGTATTTCATCGAGACTGATTTCTAGCTGTCCGGCAATATCATAAAGGTGCATCTCTTCCCATGAACTGTCCTCAGCTAACGCCAACGCTGTAACCAGAATTTGATCAGCAAGACTCTTTTTCATTTTTGAGAACCTCCCCTTGTTCCAGTAAGACCCAAAACGGATAAACAGGTTCCCTGCGAGCTAATCCTTTCTCAAACATTAAGGTATTTGCCTAACGTGTGCCTATCTGCGCGGCCACCCTTTTTTGCTACGGCTAATAAAACAAAGTTGCCTGAACGTGTTCTAAGTATAAGACTGCGGACAATCTGATCCAGTTTCTTGCCCTGTCTGAATATCTGAATTCCGAGTCGCCGAATTCGGGAAGAAAGGCCGTTGCCAGGTGAAAAATGCACCCTTAAATTCTGCAGCACATTGCTCTGTATAGTCTCTTTTTACCCTATCCGGCACCACCAAGGATCAATTCAATCATTTGAGATTATTTCATAAAATTAACGTTAGAATGCTATCAACATTTCATGAAATAAAAACTACTAGCCGTTATACTTTCTAACAAATATTAGAATAATGAAGAGCCATGAGTGACTTTAACCCTGAAGAGATCGAAACACTTTACCGCATCATGGCATCGCGCAGGGATATGCGCCACTTTCTTCCGGACCCTGTTGACCCTTCAACACTCAGTCGACTACTTCAAGCAGCGCATATGGGACCGAGTGTTGGATTTATGCAACCTTGGCGTTTTATCCGCATCACCAGCAAACCACTTCGCAAAAAAATTCACAATCTGGTCGAGGAAGAAAGAATCGAAACAGCTAAAGCGCTTGAGGAGCGGCAAGATGAGTTCATGAAGCTTAAGGTTGAGGGGATCAATGAGTGTGGAGAGTTACTGGTTGTCGCACTATCCGATCATCGAGAAAAACATATTTTTGGCCGCAGAACACTTCCTGAAATGGATCTCGCTTCAGTTGCCTGTGCCATTCAAAATATGTGGCTCGCTTCGCGCGCAGAAGGACTAGGGCTCGGCTGGGTCTCCCTATTCTCACCTGAAAAACTAGCCGCACTTTTAAAAATGCCAGATAGCAGCAAACCAGTCGCCATTCTCTGCATTGGCCATGTTGATACATTTTATGATAAACCGATGCTGGAAGCTGAAAATTGGGCTTCGAGAATTGATCTCAGTGAATTAATTTTTGAAAATAGTTGGCAACAACGCTAAAGCAAACTTTAAAACATCAAGTTTGTAAAACCAGAAATGAAGAAAACAAAAATGGCACGCATAAAAATAATCTATCCCGAAAAAACACTCTTTACTCATGAACTATCCGTTCGAGTTACCGACCTCAATTATGGTAACCATCTTGCTCACGATAGTATTATTTCGCTTATGCACGAAGCCCGTGCCCAATTCTTTGCCGCCAACGGCATGAGCGAACTCGATATAGAAGGTGCCGGCATTATTATGGCCGACCTTGCCATTAATTACCGAGCAGAGGCCCATTTTGGACAGCTGTTAATCATTGAAATTGCACTCAATGAATTCTCAAAAAAGGGTTGCGATATGTTTTACCGGATTTTATGCAAAGAAACGGGAACAGTTGTCGCAATTGCCAAAACAGGACTGGTGTTTTTTGATTATTCAGAAAAAAAACCGGTCGCGGTTCCTACCTCTTTTTTGAAAATTGCTCGCACGGTTTAGTGCCAATATCAGAGCAGTATCTGTAGACTAGATCAGCTACTGACGAGCTGCGCTTAGTGCTTCAGTAGCCCAAGCAGTGCCACAATAACAGCCTGCCTCCTGACCTCTTCCCGATCACCTTCAAACTCAAACTGGCCAGCAACTGCCGTGGCATCTTTTCTTTTCCAGGCAAGCCAAACCGTTCCAACTGGCTTTTCATCCGAGCCACCATCTGGTCCCGCAACACCACTAACCGACACAGCTATCGTCGCGCTGCTTTCTTCTAACGCGCCCGCAACCATCTCTTTGACAACTTCCTCACTGACTGCACCATAATCAGCTAATGACTTTTCGGTAACATTGAGCATCTGTTGCTTGGCTTCGTTTGTGTAGGTTACAAATCCTCGATCAAACCATTCAGAGCTTCCAGCCATATCTGTAATACACTTCGCTATCCAACCTCCTGTACAAGATTCTACCGTGACCAGTTTCTGCTGTTTTGCTAGAAGAGCCTCCCCTACCCGCTTGGATAATGCGTATAATTCCTGATCCATTATTATTTCCCTTCTGCCTAATTGCTGTAACCATAATAGAGTTTAAATGAGCGAAAAAAACTTATCATGTCATACGCCAATGATGCAGCAATTTTTACGCATTAAGGCAGATTACCCGGATACACTGCTTTTTTATCGTATGGGTGATTTCTATGAGCTTTTTTTCGATGATGCTCAAAAGGCTTCTCGACTAATTGATATCACGCTTACTAGTCGTGGAAAATCAAATGGACAACCGATTCCGATGGCTGGCATTCCTTACCATGCCGCTGATAACTATCTTGCAAAACTGCTAAAAACCGGAGAATCCATTGCAATTTGTGAGCAAATTGGAGACCCCGCAAAATCTAAAGGTCCCGTTGAGCGCAAAGTTGTTCGTGTAATCACCCCCGGCACCATCACCGAAGAGTCTTTATTAGATGACCGAAGCGATAGCCTGCTAGTGGCCATCGCTGTAATTGATGAACAATATGGTATCGCCTCTTTAGATATTACGAGTGGCCGCTTTACACTCCAGCAAACAGCTAATCTGGATCACTTAACCAGCGAAATCACACGGCTTAACCCTGCTGAACTACTCGTCAGTGAAGAGTGGTCTCTGCCATCATTGCTAAAAACACGTAATGGGATCAGCCGCCGCCCCTCTTGGCATTTTGATTTTGAAAGCTCCGTTTTATTACTAACACGCCAGTTTAAAACTAAAGACCTTAAGGGCTTTGGCTGCGAAGCACACCCGATTGCCGTGGCCGCAGCCGGTTCACTCCTGCAATATGCAAAAGAGACTCAGCAGGCAGCTCTACCCCATCTGCAATCAATCTCTGTCGAGAATGAAGGAGACAGCATCATCCTTGATGCCGCAACGCGTCTCAATCTTGAACTCGATAGCCACCCAAGTGGCCGGTATGAATTTTCCTTGTGTGGTGTGCTCGATAAAACAGCCACTGCGATGGGCAGCAGGCTGATTCGGCGTTGGATTACCCAACCCACTCGAAATAAAGAGACACTCAAAAGCCGCCATGAAGTGATTGAGCTACTCATCAGTGAAGCACAATACCAACCGATACATCAGCTATTACGTGGTGTTGGCGACATTGAACGCATCTCTTCCCGGATCGCACTCCGCTCAGCCCGCCCGCGTGATTTAGCCGTTTTGCGGGACACATTAAAATTGCTCCCTGATCTGGAGACTATTCTTCTCTCTACTCCAGCAAAGACGTTAAAAGAGGTGTTGAAAAAGATAGCACCTCAGCCAGAGCTGTCAGCTCTTTTAGAGCAAGCAATCAAAGATAACCCTCCTGTTTTAATTCGTGACGGGGGGGTTATTGCTACTGGCTTTAATACCGAACTTGATGAGCTTCGCGCACTCAGCCAGAACGCTGATCAGTTTCTGATTGATATGGAGAATCGTGAGAAAGAGGCAACAGGCATCGCCACACTTCGGGTTAAATACAACCGCGTACATGGTTACTACATTGAGCTTCCTCGCTCCCAAGCAGACAATGTACCCACGCACTACACGCGCAAGCAAACGCTTAAAAATGCAGAGCGCTACTTTACCGAAGAGCTAAAATCTTTCGAGGATAAGGTTCTCAGTGCGCGTGAAAAATCGCTCGCTTGTGAGAAAGCACTTTATGAGGCTTTACTAGAAACAATTAACGAATCACTGACTACCCTGCAAAAGTGTGCTGAGGGACTTTCAGAACTCGACCTCCTCAGCAATTTTGCAGAGCGTGCTGAGACAATGAACTTAACTCGCCCCGTAATCAGCAAGCGCACAGGGATTCGCATACAAAGCGGTCGCCATCCAGTTATCGAGCAGTTATCAGAGACACCTTTCGTGGCGAATGATGTTGAACTAACGCCCAAACGAAGAATGCTGATCATCACAGGTCCTAATATGGGTGGAAAATCCACCTATATGCGTCAAACAGCTTTAACTGTTCTGCTTGCACATACTGGCTGTTTTGTTCCGGCCAGCAAAGCAGAAATTGGCCCCATTGACAGAATATTCACCCGTATTGGCGCATCTGATGATTTAACCAGTGGACGCTCTACCTTTATGGTTGAGATGTCAGAAACCGCAAATATTTTGCATAATTCCACTGAAAACAGCCTTGTACTAATGGATGAAATTGGCCGAGGTACCAGCACTTTTGATGGCTTATCGTTAGCTTGGGCTTGCGCAAACCATCTTGCAGAAGAGATTAAATCTTTCACCCTCTTTGCCACGCATTACTTTGAACTAACCACACTAAACGAAACACAGAGCAATATTGCCAATGTTCACCTAGATGCAATAGAACATGGAGACTCCATTGTCTTCTTGCATAATGTCAAAGAGGGGCCGGCAAACCAAAGTTACGGCTTGCAAGTTGCTGCGCTTGCTGGTGTTCCTAAAAAAGTAATCAAGCAGGCAAAAATGAAGCTGCTAGAACTTGAAGATCAGACCCATGAAAGCAGCTTAAGAAACAGCCAAAGCGATCAAATGGATCTTTTTTCATTAAAAGATAACAGTCAAATTATCAATGAGATAGAAGAGATATCTCCAGACAGTATCACCCCAAAAGAGGCTTTAGAGAAGCTCTATGCACTCAAAGAGCTTCTAGACAAGTAGCCGCTTAATTTGCTTCGAAATATTGCTCTATATCCCCAGGTGGAATATAGCCAGGCAGCAGTTTACCTGTGTCCGTCACGATTGCAGGTGTCCCTCTTACTCCCATCGCCATGCCCAATTCAAAATGACCTTTGACTGGGTTATCACACGTTTTGGCATCAACGTGCTGGTTATTTTTAGCCTTTGTCAGCGCATCATTTCGATCATCTGCACACCAAACAGAAACTGCCTTATCGTAAGAGGGGCTGTTTAAACCACTGCGAGGAAAAAACAGGTATCTAACCTCATAGCCTTTTTCAAGATAGCCATCCATCTGATTGTGTAGTTTCCGGCAATAACCGCAATCAATATCAGTAAACACTGTCATCGTATGTTTTTTATTCTTCGGCTTATAGATGACCATATTTTCTTCACCTACCTTCTCCACAGCAGCAAGTCCCGCTTCCGCTTGCGCTGGCTCAGTCAAATTTTCCCTAGTTGCAACATCCAACATACTCCCTTGAATCAAATAGCGACCATCTTCAGAAACATACATAACACGTGGCCCGAATGCGACTTGGTACAAGCCGGGAATTGGTGTGCTAACGATTGCACTCGCATCGACACCAGGGATTCTTTTGGCAAGCGCTAGCTTTACCTCATCAGGTGTAGCAATTGCGGAAAAAGAAGCCAGAACAAAGCTGGCTAACCCAAGTAGTTGAACTATTTTTTTCATTAGATTTATTTCACACAAAACGAGTTTAGAAGGATAAATGAGGCATATAACACACATCAATCAGGCATATAACTCAACCCAAGCAATTAAAAGAAACAGTGTTTGATTTACCGACCATAACACTCTGAAATGACCTCCGCGTATCAGTTTATCAATAACAACTAGAAAGAAGGGGTTTTCATGAGGTTTAATAAAACCGCACTTGTCGTCTCAATGACAGCTGCTGGCATCATAAGTTCACAATCGTCTTTCGCAGAACATGTTGTTCTCGACAAGATGGCGGTCACCGTAACACGCGACGCAAGACCGACAAAAGATATTTCTCAAAATGTTTCTGTTGTTGATAAGGAGCAGATTGAACGACTCAACATGCTTAATGTCAGTGAGGCTCTTCAAAACATTCCCGGCGTTAATGCTGAATCTAGCTCTGGCGGCTATAGCACAAAACTTTATATTCGCGGGGCAGGTATTAGAGCTCCGTATGGAGTTCGAGAAATTATGGTTCTTCGTGATGGCGTACCCATTACCGACCCCGATAGCTTCACACGCTTTGATTTTATCGACACACAGGATATTGAACAAATTGAAGTGGTCAAAGGCCCCGGCTCCATTTATGCCGCTGGAACAGCTGGCGGCACCATTCAGATACTCTCAAAATCAGTTTTCGATACCTACGACAACCGTTTTAAAGTTGGATATGGCAGTCACGACACACACCTCCTTAATCTTCGCTATGGAGGAAAATTAAGCGAACGTGACTACTACTCTTTTACTGCCACACAAAAACAAAATGGCTCCACTTGGCGAGACAACAATCATTTTCATTCGGAACAGGCCTCTTTGAAATATGGCCATATATTTGACGACGAATCCACTCTTGAAACAGAGATCTCCTACACTGAATCTTATCTCGACCTACCAGCCAGATTAACCGAAGCCGAGTTTAAAGAATTCGAAAAAACTGGCGAGCAACGAGACACCAGCTATCAATGGCAAGATTCATCTCGTGACTCCAAAATTTTATTCATGAACATTCGATATGAAAAACACTTTGGAGATGTCACGTTTAAACCTCGCTTTTACATGAACTCATGGGAGCAGTATCACCCTGTGACCGGCATGATTAATGACAGCGATGAGAACATGGTTCTTGGGAGTGACTTAGAGCTAAACTGGAGTCATAGTTTATTTGGGCGTCAGGCATCACTGATCTCAGGCTTTACTGTACGAAATGACAGCTCTGATGATAGCAAACGCTATACCTATAGAGATGTCGATTCAACATTAACAAATGTCAGCAGATTTGGACCTCCTAAATTCAGAGATGTCATTAACTACACGCTTTCCGATAAGAGAGGAGATCTTGCATCAGTCTCTGATACGGACAATATGCTGTATGGCATATACTTCCAAGAAACCTTTAGACCTATTGATAACCTGACTGCCGACCTCTCTTATCGCCACGACCAGATTAACTACGACAAGCAAGAAACTGAATACATCGACTATGACTACGGTGGTGGGTATTACGAAACTTTAGCCACACCTAACTTTACGGATATCGATGAGACATATCACCTTGATTCTTGGAGAGCCGGACTCAGCTATGCTTTAAATCCCGCATATAGTATTTATATGAATGTTGGTTATGCAGAGCAAATCCCAAGTGATAGCGAAGTAGCCACTAACCTCGCCACAAACGCCTCAGCACTAGAAGCTTCGGAAGCAACAAATTACGAAATTGGGCTGAAAGCACGTACTCCTGATTACCATTTTGATATGGCTATTTATCAGACCAAGGTTGAAAACGACATTGTTCAATCTTATGAGTTTGGCCAAACCTCCTTTCAAAATGCAGGTAAAACCGAGAAAAAAGGATTTGAATTTGCTGGGGAATACCAAGTATTAGATGGCTTCTGGGTAGGTGCTAACTACGCTTTCTCTGATTACGAATACGAAGATTTTGCCGAACTAGTCTACTCTGGTGGTCCACATATTGAAGACCGTTCCGGCAATCAACTACCTTTCATCGCTCGGCACAACTACGGTTTATCGGCCCGTTATGAACACCCATCAGGTCTGTCTGGGTCGGTACGCACACGCAGCCAAGGTGAGTATTACACATCCAACGACAACACCAACAAGTACGAAGGGTACGATTGGATAACAGATGTCTCACTCGGTTATGAAGTTGGCCAGCACGTTTTTAGATTCAATGTTTATAACCTCTTTGATGAACACTACGCCGCCGAGGCGAAAGGTTCCGACGGTGATGTTGATTACCGTGTAGGCGCCCCTCGTACCGCAATGGCAAGTTATCAACTTAACTTCTAAGTTACGGCAACTAACCCCGAAGAGTAGCTGCTCTTCGGGGTCTTCTTATTTAAAATCCCATTCAAAAGGCACCTCAATGGCTTTCTATGATCATCAGGTAAAAGGATCTAACCTCTTTAGCTTTCCTTTGCTTGGATCGCTCATCAAAAACCGGGGTTTCCTATTTATTCTGAGAAGCTTCAATCTCTTTCTAATCCTCGCAGCAATCTGGTATGGATTTGCCTACCCAGAGTTGGAAAATAACCCCGTAACAACTGGATTAATGTGGAACCTGTTTTGGCCTTTTTTCATTATTCTATCCCTCACAACCTTCGGTGCCGCTTTTTGTGGAATATGCCCACATGGTTTTATTGGTGAATACCTAACCCGTTGGGGGCTCAATCGCAAACCCCCTCGCTGGCTCAAGAATCCATGGATTGGGCTTGTTATCGTTGTTCTTTTCTATTGGACAATTTCATATACCTTCTCAGGCTCTTTCAATTCACCCTTTAACTCCGCATTACTCTTCCTTGCGCTTACGCTATTGGCCATCGTCACCTTTGCGCTATTTAAAGACATGGCTTACTGTAAATTCATCTGCCCAATTGGCGCGATTATCCGTGCCTTCAGCAAAGTCAGCTTTACTTGGCTCTCTTCTAATAAAGAGGACTGTAAAAGCTGCAAAACGTTTGATTGTGCTAAAGCCTGTAGTTACAAGCTTTCTCCCTTTCGTTTTGATGAAGAAAAATCAATGAGCGATTGCACACTCTGTTTTGATTGTGCTCAAAGCTGTGACTCCATCGAATATAAGGTGGTCAAACCCTCTTTGTCATTACTTGGCCCGATTAAGAAAATGCGCAATATTGATATATGGGTCTATATCATAATGTTGGCTGTTATCACCGTCACGATGCGTTTTCATCACGGGTTGGGACGAAGTGCTGTTGCAGATGATTTTATCTGGGCAACGTCAGCTATGTGGCTATCAACTACTTTAGGAATCGAGCAAAATTTGACCGGCCTTATGGCGATGCTCTATGCGCTCACTTTAACCATTTCAATTTCAGTCGGTGGACTTTATATCGCTGCAAAAATCCTAGATAAACCTTTTGATTCAACGTTCAAATTACTCGGTTACGCCTTAGCCCCATTGATGATTGTGGGCGGTCTTTCTCACCTATTTGAGTCATTCTTTCTGCATTACTTCGATATGGCTGGCAATGCCTTCATTCATCTTTTCCATCTACCATTTAGCGAGTTAGAGCCCCTAGCTACACGCAAAGACCAATGGCTACACATTTTTAAATTGTTCACCTACCTTTCAATAGCTTGGTCATTCATTCTGTTTGTTAAACGGCTGAAATTGATTGAAGCACCATTTAATAGAAAGGTAATCGCTTTCCCTTTTGCCAGCGCAATGGCCTCTACCATGCTAGGACTTACTTTTTACGTCTCTTACATCTTTAGCACTTATGGCATGGCTATGCGTATGCACCATTAATCCAACAAAAATAAACTGCCGTTCATACTTCCCCCAACTCATCAAATCAAGCAAATCTCATGGCGACATTGAAAAACAAAACCGAAGAAATTGCTAAGCGAGCAGCAAGTCGAAAATTTTACCAGCTCATCATCCGTTGGCACTTTTTCTGCGGGCTTGTCTTTATCCCGCTAATCATTGTTATCAGTATTAGCGGTTGCATCTATCTTTTTGAGGATGAATACGAAGAGTACGTCTATGACGACTTGTTGTTTGTAACTCCTGAAACAGCGCACCTCCCCGCTTCAGCTTTATTGAATAAAGCTAAACAGGCACTACCAGAGCTTAGAGCAAGTAATGTCAAAATCCTTGATGACAAAACTCGCAGTGCAGAAATAACCTTTCGGGCGCACGCCATGAAGCACAAACCAGATCAAATCAGTATGGAGTGGGCTGGGAATGGGCCAGAAAAGGTGCCAATGGTTATGAACCGAGAGCGAACCACTCTATTTATCAATCCGTATACGGGTGAGGTTTTAGGCACGGTTAAAAGTGGTGATCGCCTAATGGCATTCATGAAGGATTTGCACGGTAATTTGCTGACTGGAAAGTTCGGCACAAAGTTTGTTGAGCTGACCTCTTGCTGGCTTGTCGCGCTCATGGTGACCGGCTTAATTATGTGGTGGCCACGCGGTAAAGTCGGCATCAGAGGGACGCTTATCCCACGTTTAAACAGCAATAAAAGACTGTTTTGGCGCGATTTGCATGCTGTTCCTGCCTTTTACTTCTCATTCTTCATCATCTTTCTGATTATTAGCGGATTGCCGTGGACAGACGTCTGGGGTGATGCCTTTCACACTGTGCAGCGTGATCTCAAAATGAATGCTCCAGCAGGGTTTCATTCACGAATGATTAAGTCCGATTACATTAAAGGAAAAGAAGAAAAGATATCAATTGATAAAGTCCTCTCAGTGGCACGTGAAAGGGGTTATCAAGGTGAAATAAAGATAAAAATTCCCCGCAATAAAGCCGACACTTTCGCCATCTTGCAAGATTCTGATGATCCAGCCCAAAGAGCCTCCATGCACTTTGATCAATATACAGGGCAAGTTCTTGCTGCCAGCAAATGGGAAGAGGTTCCTCTTCTAGCAAAAGCGGTAACTTATGGCATCAAGCTGCATCGGGGCGAATATTTTGGTGTCTGGAATCTAGTTCTGGTCTTAATCACAACACTCATCCTGATCTTTATGGCTGTATCAGGGGTTGTTTTGTGGCTACAACGCCGACCTAACAACAAATTAGGAGCCCCCAAAAGACCAAAATCCTACGAAGAACCAAAGTGGGTCATCATCACAACCATTGGAATGAGCCTGTTTATGCCGCTCATGGGCGCCTCTTTAGTCCTCTTCATTCTCGGTGATTGGATCTACTCCAAGACTTTAAAGCCATCTGCTTAATGACACATTTCTAGCCATCATGAAAAAACTGTTAACTATTTTTTGCACGCTCTCACTACTTCTCATCAGTAATTTTGCGCAAGCGAAACAGCCCTCAATTCTTTGGGTTGCCAATTCACCATCAGAGCCAGCTAAAGCACGCCTTTTGCAGAGTATTGCTAGAGAACACCAGATAAACTTAAAGCCTCTGTTTATCATGGGGCAGGATAAAGAGAGTGTTGCCGCTGAAATGCAAAAACACGACATGGTGATGTTCGACTATGTCTATATGGGCCAGTTTATTCAGATGATTAATCAATACCGCGGCGCTATTATGCGGCACCGCGGCAAGGTATTTCCTGGGCTATGGTATAACCAGCCTCCACTAGCAAAGGGGCTTTCACCTAAACAGGCTCAAACAACTTTTGATTATTACGACAATGGTGGACAGGAAAATTACCACCGCCTTTTCGATTATCTAAATCAAACTATTTTTGAAGTTTCAGATAAGGCCCCTCTGCCCCCGATTGTTTTTCCGGATAACGGCATTTACCACCCCGATTACCCTCAAATGGTTTTCAACACACTTGAAGATTACCTAAAGTGGAAAAAGCCCGCAGCAAATATTCCTGTCGTTGGGGTCGGCTTTCACCAGCTTCGGATCGCTGATGATATGACCGAACACCTTGATGACTTGATTCGGCGTATCGAAAAAGCAGGCGCGCTCCCCGTTGCATTTTATGATCCCAACGAAGGAGATAAAAACGACAAGTTGCTATATCGCTCCACGCATCAACATCACGATGGACATCAGGAACACAAAGCGGCTAGCGAAGAGAAAGAACTTTTTATCGATGTAATGATCAATTTTGCCGGTATGTATACATCGGTTGAGGCGCAGAAAAAATGGATGGTCAAATTGGGCATTCCTGTTATGCAGGCGATGCTCTATCGTTCGGGCGATTACGACGATTATCTGAATGATGATCAGGGAATGTCATTTGTCTTCTCCCCTACATTTATTGCACTCCCTGAAATTGCAGGCCGTATAACGCCCAATATCGTTGCTGTAAAACGCAAGGTGGACGAGAAATATGTCGCTGTTCCAGAGCAAATGGATTTGATGCTTGAGCGCGCCTTGAATTACGCAAAACTCAGGACAATGGCCAACAAAGAGAAGAAAGTCACCTTTGTCTTCTGGAATTCACCTGAAGGCGAAGAGAACTTTAGTGCCTCTTTTTTAAATATCCCAGAAAGCCTTGCAGATATCTTTGTGGCAATGAAAAAAGCCGGCTACAAAGTGCCTTATACCGATCCAGACACTTTAATAAAACAGGCCAAAAAACTGATCAAGCCCTATTATCGAGTTGATAACGATCAAGCTCTACGTGACCTGCTTAAAGAAGATTTGGCAGAGAAAATTCCTGTCGATGACTATAAACAGTGGCTGACTACGTTTCCAAAATCGCAACAGGACTGGATTCAAGAGAGTTGGGGAAATCCAGAAGATAACTATCTAACGATCAAAGAGAATGACCGCTGGTTCTTTATCATCCCTCGTATGAAACTCGGCAATGTAATGATTATGCCGCAGCCAAATCGAGGCTCACGACGTGATCGTGAGAAGGATATTTCTCACGATAAAAAAGTCCCACTACACCACGCTTATCGTGCTGTTTATCACTACATTGTCGATGGTTATAAAACAGACGCCATCGTCCATGTGGGAACACATGGCACACAAGAGTGGCTCGCAGGCAAAGAGCGCGGGCTTTGGGCGTGGGATGATTCTTACTCGACAATTGGTGGTGTGCCGGTTGTCTATCCATACAGTGTTGCCAATACCGGTGAGGCACTAATTGCTAAACGACGCGGTCAAGCGGTTGTTATCTCGCATAACACACCCCCTTTTGCACCTGCTGGGCTTTATGGTGATCTCGTTAAAGTTCACGAAAAGCTACACCAAATCGGTGAACTGGATGATGGACGCGTTAAAGAAGAGACCAAGAAAGCGATGGTTGCGGAGGTTGTCGCGCTCGATTTTCATAAAGACATGAACCTGACAGAAGAGGCAATCTGGGAAGACTTCGATCTCTTTACCAAAAAGCTACATGACTACCTTCTTGAATTGGCTGCAACTGCGCAACCGATGGGTTTACACCATTTTGGAAGCATCGCAGAAACCGATCACCTCCTCTTAACCGTATTTCAGATGCTTGACAAAGAATATATACAAGCTGCTGATCAAGTTGAGCCATCTCATGTTCTTGCTAAAGAATACCAGCAGATCTACAAAACCAACTCTTTTAAATATTTAAAAACGCATCTTGTCGATAAGAAACCGCTGAATAGCTTCCCGGAAGCTGCTCAACCCTATTTGAGCGAAGCCAAAATACATTACGATAATTTCTTGGCCGAAAAAGAGATAGAGCACCTTCTTGATGGTTTGGCAGCAAAGCATATCCCGACCGGCACGGGAAATGACCCCATTAGAAATCCTGATGCGGTTCCTACGGGCAAAAACATTTATGGCTTTGACCCAACCAAAATACCCACTAAAGCAGCTTGGGAAGCTGGAAAGCTGCTCGCAACAGACCTGATTGAAAGCTACAAGAAAAAGCATGGCATGTATCCAGACAAGCTAGCCTTTTCAATGTGGTCAACCGAAACGCTCAAACATTTTGGCGTTTTAGAAGCTGAAGTCCTCTACACAATGGGGGCTAGACCTGTCTGGAATGATCGAGATCAAGTTGTGGATGTTGAGATTATTCCGATGAGCGAGCTTAAACGGCCCCGCATTGATGTGGTGTTATCAGCTACAGGCCTTTATCGCGACAATTTACCTGGTGTGATGGATCGACTTTCCAAGGCAATTGTTAAAGTTGCCATGTTGCGCGAACCGCAGAACTTTCTTCAGCAACACGCCGATGAGTTGAAAGAGGCGCTACTTAAAAAAGGTTTCAAAGAGGAGGAGGCAGCAAAATATTCTCGCGTTCGGTTCTTCGCTAACGAAAGTGGCGTTTATGGCACAAACCTCCCAGATGCGACGCTTGCCAGCGATACTTGGGAGGATGACGAACCAATGGTCAAAACCTACCTTTCTCGTATGGGCCATCTTTTTGGCACCGAAGCCGGCACTCGAAATGTTAAGTTGAAAAACTTTGATCTTTTTGCCGAAAACCTGAAAGGAACCAAAGCAGCAATTCTCTCGCGGAGTTCTAATCTACACGGCATTCTGACCGTTGATCACCCTTTTGAATATCTCGGTGGTATCGGTCAGGCGGTTCGGTATCTCGATGGAAAGACACCCGAACTTTATATCGCAAACCTTCGGGACACCAAGAATTTCAAGAATGAAACCGCCGCAGAATTTATCGCAAAAGAGCTACGCACCCGTTACTACCATCCAAACTGGGTGAAAGAGATGATGGATGAGGGCTATTCAGGTGCACTCGAAATTCTGGATGTCGTCAATAATTTCTGGGGCTGGAATGTGATGTCACCTGAGGCAGTCCGTGCAGATCAATGGCAAGAGATGTTTGAAATCTATGTCGAAGATAAACTGGAGCTCGGTGTCGACGAGTGGTTTAAAGAGGTTCAACCTGCCGCCATTGCACAGATTTCTGAACGCATGCTTGAAGCGGTGAGAAAAGGGTATTGGGAAGCTTCTGAAGAGACTGTGAAGGCATTAACCGAGAAGTATCTTGAAATCATCAAAGAGAATGATGTCTATACACCCAACGAGAAGTTTAAAAAATACCTTGAAGCGCAAGCGGTTGGCTTTGGGTTAGATGTTTCAGCTTTACAGGAGTTGAATGAACGACAAGCCAACCCGTCACAGGAGCAACCTGCAGCTTCTGCCGCCGCATCAGAGGCAACTGAAACCGTTCAGGTTGAAGGAGTTAAGCTGGAAAAACAGACTGAAAAAAGTGAACAAGTAGAAGATGACTGGACAATCTATTGGCTCGCCATCGCACTTTTATTGCTCATCATTGGCGGCTTTATTTTTGAAACAAAGCGACACAGACAACTACAAGGTCAATAAGTAACAATGGATAATATTGCATATCAAATTTCACAACTCCTTTTGGTTCCTGTCTTAATAGGTGTTTATGCCGCATTTGCCTACTCACTATTTGAGGTGGGCAGGCTGCTTGCTCTGAGTTGGTTAAGAAGAAAAACGGCTCTTTCTATAAATTCAGGAAAAGGCTACCCAATCATGCGTTATTTCCTTAGCCACTCAGAAAGAACCTTCCATGAGATGGAGGTCTTTGCGCTACAGTCGTTGGAAACGGTTCGCATTGTCACCCGAATCACGCCGATGCTCGGACTTATCGCCACACTAATTCCAATGGGGCCAGCACTGATTGCCTTACAGGAAAATAATGCCTATGAAATGAGCAACCACCTTAGTGTTGCTTTTACAGCTGTAACCATCAGTCTTGCCGCTGCTTCGCTCACTTTCTGGGTCGCCTCTGTCAAAAAACGCTGGTTTGCTGAAGAGCTGGTTTACATCGAAAAGCAGCTTGGAGAACAGTAATGGCACTAAAAATTCTGGAGGAAGATGAAGAGCTCAATCCTATATTGTCTATCGTCAATCTTATTGACGTTTTTCTGGTCTTAATAGCCGCCCTACTGATTATTATTGTTCAAAACCCGTTAAACCCTTTTAGTCAGGATGATGTCACCGTTGTTAAAAATCCCGGTGAAGCCAATATGGAAATGATTATTAAAAAGGGTGAAAAAATTGAGCGATATAAAGCATCGGATACAATTGGCAAAGGTGAAGGCAGTAAAGCGGGTATTGCTTACAGGATGAAAGATGGCTCTTTTGTTTATGTTCCCGAATAGAAATTAAAAGAGACACCTTAACCTCTCATCTCACCCAGACGGTGTAAATGCAACAATTGCATTGCTGAGCAATTCTATTATTCGCTATAATAGCTCGTTAGCTTAAACTGTGTTATTTAATGAGCGTTTTAGATTAACAGCTCAAAGCAGCCGGACACCTTTTTATTACCTGGAACTAGAGTACAAATAAGATGACAGACCTATCCAACTACCGGAACAT
>DEIG01000012.1:145467-195690 GCA_002352345.1 Methylococcaceae bacterium UBA2780 | reverse complement strand
TGAAACTAACCGGAAAAATCCATAAAACCGGTGAAGTACATGATGGTGAAGCAACCACTGACTTCATGGAACAGGAACAAGAGCGCGGTATTACGATTCAATCAGCTGCGACAAGTTGTGAATGGGCTGGTCATCGTATGAATATCATCGATACCCCAGGGCACGTTGACTTCACAATCGAAGTTTACCGTTCATTAAAAGTTCTCGATGGTGGTGTCGGTGTTTTCTGTGGGTCAGGTGGCGTAGAGCCTCAGTCTGAAACAAACTGGCGTTATGCGAATGAATCGGGTGTTGCTCGTGTCATTTTCGTTAACAAACTAGATCGCATGGGTGCTGATTTCTACCGTGTTGTTGATCAGGTTGAGAACGTACTCGCTGCTAACCCACTTATCATGACGTTGCCAATCGGCACAGAAGATGATTTCACTGGTATCGTTGATCTTCTTACCCGTAAAGCATGGGTCTGGGATAACTCTGGCGATCCATCTAAATATGAACTACTCGACGTCCCAGCCGATATGGTTGATGATGTTGAAACTTACCGTGAGCAGCTAATTGAAACAGCTGTTGAACAAGATGAAGAAGCGATGGAAATGTACCTTGAAGGTGAAGAGCCCGATATGGAAACCATCAAAAAATGCATTCGTAAAGGAACGATCGCACTTGATTTCTTTCCAACATACTGTGGTTCTGCATTTAAGAACAAAGGTATCCAGCCTGTTCTTAACGCTGTTGTTGATTACCTTCCTTCACCAACAGAAGTTAAGCCTCAACCAGAGGTTGATCTTGAAGGTAACGAAACAGGTGAATTTGCTCTTGTTGACCCTGAGAGACCACTTCGTGCATTGGCCTTCAAAATCATGGATGACCGTTTTGGCGCACTTACCTTTATCCGTATTTACTCTGGTAAGCTGGAAAAAGGAATGTCTGTTCTCAACACTTTTACTGGAAAAAATGAGCGTATCGGCCGTATTGTTGAGATGCATGCTGAATCACGTGAAGAGCTTGAATCAGCACAAGCCGGTGACATTGTGGCCGTTCTTGGAATGAAGAATGTTCAAACAGGTCACACGCTTTGTGATCCTAAAAATCCGGCCACACTTGAGCCAATGGTCTTCCCAGATCCTGTAATCTCAATTGCTGTTGCGCCAAAAGATAAAGCAGCCTCTGAAAAAATGGGCATCGCAATCGGTAAAATGATCCAGGAAGATCCCTCTTTCCGTGTCGAAACTGACGAAGACAGTGGCGAAACTATCCTTAAGGGGATGGGTGAACTTCATCTCGATATCAAAATCGATATCCTGAAAAGAACACACGGGGTTGAAGTTGAGGTGGGTAAACCTCAGGTTGCTTACCGCGAAACAATCACAAAGGCGACTGAAGATAGCTATACACATAAGAAACAGTCTGGTGGTTCTGGTCAATTTGGTAAAATTGACTACATCATCGAGCCAGGTGAGCCAGGTTCAGGATTCGTATTCGAATCTAAAGTAACCGGTGGTAACGTACCTCGTGAATTCTGGCCTGCTGTTGAAAAAGGTTTCAAAAACAGCCTTGATAATGGCGTTTTGGCTGGCTTCCCCTGCCTAGATTTAAAAGTCACTCTAATGGATGGTGCGTTCCACGCCGTTGATTCATCAGCTGTTGCCTTTGAGATTGCTGCGAAAGCCGCTTTCCGTCAAACAATCCCTAAAGCTGGCCCTCAACTGATTGAGCCAATCATGAAAGTTGACGTTTTTACACCAGAAGATCACGTCGGTGATGTTATTGGTGATCTTAACCGTCGCCGTGGCATGATTAAATCTCAAGAAGCAGGCCCAACAGCCGTTCGCATTAAAGCAGATGTTCCACTAAGTGAAATGTTCGGCTACATTGGTGACTTGCGTACAATGACTTCTGGTCGTGGACAGTTCTCAATGGAATTCTCACATTACCTAGCTTGCCCTAAGAATATCTCTGAAGTGGTAATTAAAGAGACTCGGGAACGAAACGAAGCTAAATAGTCAGCTAACAGCTAGAACTCAAGTTTGAGTTCTAGCTTAGTTCCAAAAAAAGGCCGGTTAAGTTCAACTTAACCGGCCTTTTTTTATCTCTTTCGCCCTATACAGTTTTGATTATAAACCTCGATTCAGCTTTAGGTTTTAGCTCAAAAAGTGTCTAGTACGGCTAACTTGTTATTGCAGCTGCGGTTTTTCTAATCCATTCTCTTTTCCATTCCACAACAAGATAAACGCAGGGCGTTAAAAGTAATGTGATGAAAGTGGCGAATAATACACCGTAACCCAATGAAACAGCCATAGGAATCAAAAACTGTGCTTGCGTATTGCCACTGAACATCAAGGGAATTAGACCAATAAAGGTTGTCAGAGACGTTAATAAAATTGCACGAAAACGAACCTTCCCTGCCGTATTAATCGCCTCCATTAATGCCATCCCTTTTGCTCTAGACTGATTGGTGTAATCGACCATCACCAAGCTATCGTTAACGACAACGCCCGTGAGTGCCAGCATTCCCAGAATACTCTGTATCGAAAGATCCAACCCCATCAAAAGGTGGCCTCCAACTGCACCTAACAGACCGAATGGAATTGCTGACATGACCACAATAGGTTGGATGTACGATTTCAGTGGCACTGCCAACATCACGTACATTAAGAATAGAACCAGCATAAACCCCCAGAAAAGGCTGCCAAAGGTCTCTGCTTGTTCCTTTGCCTCCCCCGCTTGCTCGTAGGTTATTCCAGGGTAATCTATGAGCAATTCACTCACCTGCTCCCCGATTGCCTGCCGAAGTAGAGGAATATTAACCTCTCCTCGGTTAGCTTCTGCTGTAATGTGGATAGTTCTAAATCGGTCTGTATGCTGGATCGCTGCAGGCCCCCTGTCATAACGAATAACTGCAACCTCTTCTAAGGGGATATTATCGCCACTACCTGTTTTAATCAGCATCGACTTCAAACTATCTAGCGAGCGGCGTTCATTTTTAGGATAACGAACAAAAACTTTAACCTCATTTCTACCTCGCTGGAACCGTTGAACCTCCTGGCCATGAAACGCCCAGCGAACCTGATGCGCCAAATCAGCCAAACTAATCCCTAGTAATTCTGCTGCGGGTTTAAGTTTAAGTTCAATTTGCTCATTACCTGTCTCATAATTATCAGAAATATCATAAAGGCCAGAGTAACCCTCTAGCTGCCCTTTTATCTTTTCTGACAATTGATTTAATTCGCTGAAACTATCGCCATGTAACGCAATATCGACTGCCGCTCCAGCTGAGTGAATATGCGAGCCGATTGTCAGTTGCTTCGCACCCGGAATATCCCCAACCTCCCTTCGCCACTCTCTCGCAATTTGCATACTTGAAACTTTATTCTCCCTTAATTCAGGCGGGATCATCTCCAGCATAACTCGGCCTGTGTTGGAGGCTAAGCCCATTCTGGAGCTTGCTTTTGTTCCAACACTGGAGAAAAGATCGGTAATAATCTCATCACCCTCTCCTTCGTATTTGGCTTTTATTTTCAATGCCGCATTTTCAATTTTCTCAATATGGCGCTGAGTGGTCTCAAAAGGAGTTCCAACTGGCATCGTTAGCGTTGCTCTTGCCACCTCACTCTGAACCCTTGGGAAAAAATTAAAACGCAGCCAACCCGAGGAAATAACACTCGCAATAATAATAAAAACCGCCAAGAAGATAGATATAGTGAGTAGTGGCCTTTTGATGCTCCGGCTCAAAATAGGCTGATAAATTCGACAAATAAACCAATCAGTTCCCCTAGAAACTCCCTCTTGCATTGGAGTGATAAGAGGAATACGTTTCGAACTTAGTGGGTGATTAATATGAGAAGGTAAAATTAACTTCGATTCAACCAAGGAAAGTAACAGTACTGGAATGACAATCGCGGGAATCATTGTGAACATTTTGCTCCGCTCACCCTCCATCAACAATAGAGCACCAAAGGCAAGTATCGTTGTAAACACGCCAAAAGTAACTGCAACGCCGACCTCTTTTGTGCCATTAATCGCCGAAGCCGTTGGCTCTTCCCCTTTTTCCAGATGTTGATAGACACTCTCACCCGTCACAATAGCATCATCAACAACGATTCCGAGCACCAAAATGAAGGCAAAAATACTGGTGTAATTGATAGTGATATCAAATACCGGCATGAAGGCAAACGCACCAATAATTGAGACGGGCAGACCCATTAGAACCCAAAAGGCCAGTTGTACGCGTAAAAAAAGACTCAGCAAAATAAAGACCAGCAAACCACCTTGAACAGCATTGGTAACCAGTGAATCAATTCGCTTATTGATATATTTTGAGCGATCCCGCCAGTAGCTTACCTCTACATTGTCAGGGTAACGCTCTGCCGCCTGCTCTACATATTCACGCACCCTCTGGGCAATGGCGATAGCATCCTGCTCACCGACTCGATAAACCTCAATTGTGATGCACTTTTTCCCGTTAAATTTATTTAAAATTGGCTCTTCTGCAAAACCATCACGAACAGATGCAACATCACGCACACGCAATAGGGTTCCATCTTTATTAGTTTTAATAATAATTTCGCCAAAATCACGACCGGTATTTGCCTTTTGAGTTGTCCTAACCGCTATCTCTCGCTCTTTAGACTGGATCGAACCTGCAGGAAGCTCCATCGATGACCTGCGAATTGCGGTTGCCACATCTCCCAGTGCCAACCCATACTCATTTAATGTCTGCTCTGGTATATCAATTGAGATTTCAAAGGGGCGAATCCCGGTAAGGTCAACCTGTGTAATCTCCGGAATTCCGGCAAGCTCATCTCGAACGCGTTGACCAATCCCTTGTAACTCTTTTTCTGGCATATCGCCAGTTACAACAACACTGATTACCTCGAAGCGGCGCGACATCACCCCAACTTCGGGAATTTCCATATCATCTGGAAAATTACGAATCATATCAACGCGGGCTTTTACATCATCGACCACTTCACGGTATTCAAAACCGTCATCAACTTTCATGGTAACCGATCCACTACCTGCTGAAGCGGTAGAGTTCATGTCGGTGATACCCGGCAGATCAAAAATTGCCTCCTCAATACGGCTTGTTACCGCCTCCTCCATATCATCAGGTGTAGAACCGGGATAAGCCGCTTTGACAAAAATCCTTTTACGTTCATATTGAGGAGACGACTCCACCGGCACGTGAGTCATCGCATAAAACCCCGACAAAAGGATGGTGATCATTAAAAGGTTAGCCGCGACCTTATTATGAACAAACCAGGCAATTAGTCCTTTATTCACTGTTTTCTCTCCCAGTCACTGGTTTTTTTCCTTTCTCGGAATCCGGTCTCTTTCGGCCATCCGACTTTAGCCCTTTCGCATTACCCTTTTCAGAAATCACACGGACTACACTGTTATTTGCAGCAAACGGCACATAGCTCAGGCAGAGCCTTTCGCCCGCAACCAACCCTTTACGAATGATTGCTCTGTTTTCTTCTTCCCACAAAATCTCGACATTCCTTCTTAATAGGTGATTCGATTCATCGACAATCATTACCTCATTTTCACCATGTACAGCTGATCGAGGAATAGCAAACACCCCATTCATCTGACGCCCTTTTATCTCTGCTTGAACGAACTGCCCTACCTCAAGAGGTGGCCGCCCAGTGCTATCGCGTCGATACGGATCATCGATTTCCGCGACAATATACTGCTGCCGCGTATCACGGTTCATGGCTCCCTCCAAACGGGAAAACTGTGATTTCCAACTGTGTGTTACAGCACCAATTTTTGCCTTAATTACAATAGGAAACTTTTTCTTGGTGTTTGCAACGGATTCCCCTCGGTAGTAACGGGGTAAATCAAGCAGCTCCCGTTGTTTATCAGTTAACGGCAGGCGCACTTCTACTCGATCAATTGCAAAAAGCTGCACGAGATTATTTCCGGCGGAAACAAATTGTCCGATATCAACATATTGCTCTAGAACCCTTCCTGCATAGGGCGCTTTAATTACAGTCCGCTTTAAATCAAGACGTGCCCGTTGTAACTTTGCCTTGGCAGATTCAACAACCGCTTTTGCTTTCGCTAACTGAGGTTTTCTTAGCACAAGATCACCTGGCGTTTCTGCCCGCCCCAATCGCTTCCAATTCATAACCGCCTGCGCCGCTTGTGCACGCTCTTCATCCAACATAAACCGTGCTTCGGCCAGTTCAGCCTCTACCGATTTAATTACTAATTGATAATCAATCGGATCTATTTTCAGGAGCTTATCTCCCTTTTCAAAGAAGCCTCCTGGCTTCAACTCATCGGAGACCCATGTAACTTCGCCGGAAACCCTTGAAATTAGCGTTGTGAGTGTCCTAGCTTCCACCGTTCCTTGGGTTTTAATGTTTGCTGACCACTCAACCGGCTTGATTTCAACCACCTCCACTGAAAGCTGTTTCTTATGATGCGGGCGCTTTTTAACTTCAGGCTTGCTGCTTGTAATCACGAAAGCGATTGCAACGGCCGCAAAAATGACCAGTAGAGGTAAAAACAGTTTAATTTTTTTAAGATTCATTATTGGTTTTGTAAATTAAGGGTATTTTTTTGATCAGAACTAGTCGCAACTTCTCCACCTAATGCCAGATAAAGATTTACTCTATTTTGTAAGCGTGCCTTTCTAACTGCCAGTAGGCTACTTTCGGCTACAAATGCATCTCTTTGAGTTTGTAGCAAGGTGTTAATATCCGTTAGCCCTGAGACATAATCTTCATTTGCCAATAACTCCGCTTCAGCCGTTTCACGAGCTGTTTCAACAAGCGACTCTTCTTGAATACGAAGCCATTTATCTGATGAAAGTAATGTTTCAACCTCTTTGAATGCCTGTAGAACAATCTGCTTATAATCTGCTTCTGCCTGTTGAAGTCTAATTCCAGCTTCATCACGCAAGGCATCTAAACGACCTCCTTGAAAGAGTGGTTGAGTAATTCCACTCACAAAGTTCCAAACCAGAAAATCGGTGTCGACAAGATCGGTCAGATCACCCGATGTCATGCCGCTACTTCCCGTCAATTGAATAGAAGGAAGACGATTCTTTTTTGCCTGAACATGCCGTTCATCTAGAGCATTGTAACGGGCCGTTGCCGCAACAATATCAGGCCGCCTATTTAAAAGATCAATCGGTATTCCTGCTCGAATAGATCTAGATAATGTTGGTAATTTTTCAGGAAATTTAAGTGATGCTGATGGGTAACGCCCTAGAAAAACCTCCAATGTCCTCACTGCGTCATCTCTAGCAATTAGGTGAGTCTGTTTTCTACTGACTGCACCCAATAGATTTGATCTCGCCAACCGAACATCCAGTGCTCGATACAGGCCGTAATCATAGCCTCGCTCAATAATTTGTAGAGTACTTCTATAGTTATCAACCGTGCGCTGAGAGAGCTCAAGTTGTTGTTGCGCCTCAATTCCATCGAACCAAACTTTGGTTATATTTGCTGCCAATGAAAGTTGAGCGCCTTTAAAATCTGCCTCTTCCGCAACTTCATCATAAACTGCTGCTTTAACCCCATTGCCTAACCGGTTCCATAAGTCGATCTCCCAACTTAAATCTAAGGAGAAGCTATACCTAGTGTTATAGGCAGAGGCAAGCGAAAAGCCATTAGTGGCGTTTCTTTTATTTCGTGATGAACCTAAACCTGCCGATAGCTGCGGTAGCCTGTCTGCTCCAGCAAGAGTTGATTGTATTTGCGCAATTTTGACAGCCGCCAATTGTGACTCGAGTGTTGGGTTTTGAATGAATGCCTCTTCAACCAAAGTCGATAGTTCAGGATAGCCGAATTCTTTTAACCACCCTTCTGAGATATTCTTCCCTTTCTCAGAACCGGTCGACCAGTTCTCAGGCAGATCGACCAAATCATCACCGAGCGGCCTGTTAGAAAACATGCTGCATCCAGTTAAAAATAGAAACAGAAAAATGATACTACCCAATCGCAACAACTTAACCCCCAGTGAACCATGCAAAAGTAGCATGATCTTTAATTTATTTTTATTTACTTCCAAACAATAGGTTCTATTAACCCAGAATAGTTCCAACGCCCATAATAATCAGAATATAGCCGCTTGCCTGCTCCAGGCCACCTCGCCATTTAGAAAGAATCTCTCTTATTCTTTGCCCAAAATAGGCCATGCCCAGTCCAAATATCAATGCTGGAACAATGACTGCTCCAATGCCAAATGAAAAACCAAGAGAAACGCCTGTCATCGCGCTCGCTGATGCTGCAGAAAAAAGCAGAACCGTGCTCAAAGGAGAGCATGGCGTTAATGCCATCCCCATTCCCATAAAAAACAGGCTACCTGGCATTAAATTATTCAAATTTGAACCCTTACCCAATGCCGTATGGCTTCCACAGCCACGCCCTAAAAGAGATTTCTTTTTTCTGTGGTATGTCCAAAGGATATAACCTCCCACACAGATAGTCGCCACGCCTAAAGTCCAGCCGATAATAGGTGTTTTCAGCGAGGTTCTGAGGGTTTGTCCAAGATAGCCCGCAATTAGGCCCAAGCTACTGTAGCTAATCAATCTGCCCAATGAAAAAGGCAGAACAATCTTCCATGATTCTTTCACGCCACCGTTTTGTGAAAGGAAAATTGGCCCCAGATAAGGCAGGCAAGTCAATGTACATGGCCCTATTCCAAACACAATCCCCAGCATAAAAACATATGAAAGTGGCAGAGCCTCATATCCTTCCATTAAGCCTGCTCTCTCGCCTCTGATATTTCAAAAGTATGCACTTCTAATCCTTGAATGGCTGCCCCATAGGCAGTCGTTACCTGAGGTGTCTTAGGAATTGCCAACTCTTTACCGAGTTCATCTTCAATCGCTGCAACGAGTCCTTTATTCAGTGCAGGGCCTCCATCAAAATAGAGTACATCTTTGATCCCGACCCTTTTTGTTAGCCTGATTGTCCGTTTGGCGATTGAAAAATGTACCCCCGCCACAATCTCCTCGCGTGAATGGCCGCCACCTAGCAAGCCGATAATCTCGGATTCAGCGAAAACAGCACAAGTCGCATTTACTGCTGCGGGGGTGCCTTTTGCATTAAAATGAAACTCTCCAAGCTGCTCAACTGAGATTTCCAAATTACGCGCGGCCATATCGAGAAAGCGACCTGTTCCAGCCGCACAGCGATCATTCATAGCAAAATTCACAACTGTTCCGTGCTCATCAAGGCTAATAGCTTTAGTATCTTGTCCACCAATATTAATAATCGTCCTGACTGTGCCAAACTCTGCCCCCATTCTTTTAGCACCAAGGGCATTTGCTGTAATTTCGCTAATGGTCTCATCGGCTGAAGAGATCAGTTTTCGGCCATAACCGGTCGTTGTCAGGTACGAGATATCACTCTCTTTTAAGCCCACATCCTTTAGAAGATCGTTATAAGCTTCCATACTGTTTTTTTCGACCAAAGCACCCGTTGCGGCCACCTTTGATCCCAACAAATTCTGCTCTTCATCGATAACGACCAGTTTAATCGCGGTCGACCCAATATCTATTCCTGCGTAATAGTTCATGCTAACTTCCTTTTCCGGGATTTAAGTGACTCCACAAATGCCTCTATTCGGGTCGATAATTGCCCAGACTGGCTTGGGCTGTAATCGGTTTCGATATAGAGCATCGGAATGCCATTTTCTTCTAATATTTTTGCGATACTGCGCTGCTCAAGCTCATAAACCTGGCAACCAGCGAATGACTGATACACCACACCATCTGCGTTATACATTTTATAAAGCTCAACAAGCCGGCGCTGACGATCTTCATTCAGGGTAAAAACTGGGCAGGTACACGATTTAAGATAACGATCCGCAATGGCATCCACCATGTCATATAAAAACCACTCATCAACCGAGACCATATCGTTTAATAGTCGATTAGAAGAACAGGTCTCATCTGCCACGATCACCGCATCGGCCTGTTCAATCATCAATGGGATTTTTAGATTAGGGAAAATTGGCGGGGAGCCGGTAAAAATAATACGCGGCGTCCGTACTCCAGCAGCATTGTGTTTATCCGCTACCCGTTGCTCGATTTCATCGCCCAACCGGTCCATCGCCTCAGTCCAACGCTCCAGATCGTCAAAGAAAAAGGCATTGGTTGCCAGAAAAATATCTTTACCCAATACAGGTGCGGGAACTGCTTTCCTCAATTGTTGGATACGGTGATAGCTATGTTGCGCTTTTGCCACCTTTCCGATGGTCTGTTTTAATTTCTTGCGCGTAACTTTTTCGCCAGTAATATCTTTCAGGTTTTTTGTAAATTTACGAACTGACCTGCGCCAGTATTCTCGCCCCTCTTCAGACTCTTTGACAGGTGGTAGCTCCATATCATAGACGTCATACCCCATATCCCGCATAACCGAGCCAGTTTTAGTCTTCTGGTCGCACGTTGTCGGGTTAACGATCATCTCTACATCGTCACAATAGGGATTTGTACCACTTTTCAGCATTCCTAATGAAGCTTTAACTAAAGAACACGATTTGGCCGGCATAAACTCTGACCCCACCTGTTCATCCGCATAAAACCCGTTACACATTCTGACAGGGACCGCACCCGCTGCGTAAATAATTTCATCGGGTATCTGCACGCACATCGTGCCAATTACCTTTTTATCATCGTGTGGCTTTTGGCGATCGCAATAGAGCGCTTCAAAGCGCTCATAAAAGTAATCCATACTTTCAGGATTACCTGAAAAATGATTTACGATCTCATTCAGAACCTCTTTCGCCTCCATCGCTTCATGACGAACATGACGCTGCTCGCCGGTTTCAATTTTTCTAACCTTTTTCTTTAGATCCTGTTTTATTGGGAACTCTTCTACAGTCATAGGACTACTCCTCTGGTGGTGTCATCCGTTTTTTAAACCCGCTCTCTGTGGCCTCAAAAACAGTTTTACCGAGTACATTGACCTTCAGGCAGCCCTCTTCGGGGCAGGCGGCGACACATTTCAAACACATAATGCAGTCATCTTTTAAGATGTCCACACTCACAACATCATCGGCAATAGGCCGAATTTCCATATCACATACACGGTAACAATCACCACACCGCGTACATTTTCCGCCATCTTTAATTAGCTTAAATGGCGATAATTTGGCAAAAATATAGTGGAGCGCACTCATCGGGCAAAAGAAGCAAAAAAAACGCTTCTTAATAAAAGAACCAACTAAAAACAATCCTGTTATAAACATTCCCAGCGCTGTCAGAATCATTCTTTCTGTACTGGCAAAATCGATCACCCATTGCGAGAAATCACCATTAAACATCGGCACAATCATTCGGCCAGGGCAGATCTTACAGAAAGGTGTCCCTAAATCGTGGGAGAGAAACTGTCCGCCAATTCCCAATGGAATAAAAATCAGTAATAACAGCAGAACATACTTAATGACCTTCAGCTTCTTAAATTGGTCATCACTGTAAGTGCTATAGCGGATCCCCATTTTTTTGCGTAGAGCGGTAATCCAATCCTGAATGGTTCCTAAAGGACAGATATATCCACACCAGCCTTTATTGATAACGATAAACCAAAGTACAAAAGTTCCGAGACCAGTTAGTACGGCAAGCCCCATTCCACTAAAAAGACGCGACCAAGGTTGTGCAAGCTGATGTTGCAATGGGAGTAGATAACAAACACCTCCATTTTCACGATTATATCCACAAGAAAACGTGGGTAGGCTATTACCCAAATCAATCGCTAAACGACCGCCGTAAACGAGTAATACAAAGGCGGCCAGTTGAAACCAGAAACGAAAACTCCTTAAGTCAACATGGTTGACCCAATTTTTGATCTTAGTCATCAAGATTAACCTCTTTGAAAGGTTTAATACGGCGACGACGGTACATATACGAACCAATACCTAGCACCAAAAAGCCTGCTGAACCAAAGGTCAGTCCATAAGCATAAGATTTATAGGCACTTTGAGAGGGGGAAAAATGGCCTGGAAAAGTCGTGGTATAAACACTTTGCTCATACGACAAACCATCAATTTCGCCTATTGATGGCTCTCTATACTGAACAGTCACAAGGAACTCCTCACTACGCCGGCGCATTCGCCCATGACTTCCCCCCGATTCAGCCTGTTTATGCTCGCTCTTCCCCTCCTTTTTGTATTTTCTGGCTCCTTCGGTCTGTTTTGGCTTGTATTGCTTTTTCTCTACCTCTTGCGCTTCATTTTGTTTAAAACGATCCTGAATCACGAGGAAAGAGACAATCCCTTCTGAATCAGTTTTACTATTTCGGCTCCAACCCTCTTCGGTACTAATCGTAACAGCCGCATTTGCCACAGGATCGCCCTTGTAAAGCACTTTAAATAGGACATTTTTACCTGAGTTGAAACGGGTGTGATAAGTTTCATCATCAAACCGCAATCGTAATACTTCTAATGGAATTTGTTTCGCTGACTGAGGTCGATGTTGCTCAACGTCAAAGTCATGGCCTAGCTGGCAATTGTGCTTAAGCACTTCTCGTTTTGCCACATCAACATAGCGCACGCCATCACGAACATTTTGTTCCATATAATAGGCGTTGTAATACCCTTCATCTGGCATTTTAAATTTAATCGCAGTATGCGCAGAGTCGGCTGAACTCGGTGCTGGTTGAGACGCATTCGACTTCACATCGAGCAAATAAAACTGCCCCATTTTATCTGATAAATAATTAGCCTTTTTAAGATCATCACCCGCTCTTAACCAAAGCATTTTTGAATAGTTTCTCTCCTCATCCCTAATCACCATCCCGCCATGTGCTCGGCTGAACTGCTTCATCATCTCCATGTTGGGTGGTGTGCCGGATAGCCAGAGGGGGCTATTTTCCTCTCTCCCAACGGAGCCTTCGCTCCCCAGTGAAACCAATGTCAGACATAAACCGACCCAAGCAATAAATCCAGTACTCGACATAACCACACCCCTTGCTATTAAATACACTAGAGCCTGCTCGCAAACGAACAGGCTCTAGCCAACTCACACAATTTCACAACTATTAAAAGTTATACGCGACCCCCGCATATACAGAGCGCCCGTCACCAACTGAATAGCTCCTGCTACTTCTATAACTCACACTGGTTGCATACTTTTCATCCGTCAGATTCAATGCCGTTAACCAGAGTTCAACAGGGCCTGTTTCATAGTTCACGCGCAGATTAAAAACATCATCCTGGTCATAACGGCCTTGTGGATCTAAGTCGTTATCACTGTTGGTATAACTACTGCTGTATGAATCCATCTCAAGTTCAATCTCAAGATTAGTCATTGGGATTAAAGTTACACGAGTATTAATATGATGTTCTGGAGAAGATGAGAGGTAATTGCCACTCAAATCCTTTTCAGATGAACCGCCTTCGTCGTCAATAAAATCTACAAACTTATTACGCGCATAGGTATATGAAATCCCCAATCGAAGGTACTCAACAGGCTCATAATCAAGTTGTGCTTCTAATCCACGAAAATTCACTTTAGCCGCATTGACGGGCCTGAACTGATCCCGCCCACGTACTGTTTCGACATATTCATCTGAAATGTAATCCTTAATATCTAGATAATAAAAACCGATATCGTACGAAAGATTCTGCTCAACAAACGCGCCACGAAAGCCAAACTCATAATTAGTTGCTATCTCTGGTGCCAGGTTAGGATTTGAGTAGGTGTCGGTAAAGATTTGGTTGCGGCTAGGGGGTGCGAAGCCTTTCGATGCACCTGCAAACGCCATGTGATCTTCTGATATATCATAGGTAAGGCCAAACTTTGGAGTATATTTTTCAAATACCCTTTCGTTACTCTTCGATGGGGTCAAACGGTCTTTTGCATCGTATTTAACATGTTCATAACGCATACCTAAGGTTGCTTTAAGCCGCTCTGTTGCCATCACCTCAATTTGCGCAAATGGAGCATAAACAAATTTATCAATATCTTGATCTGTCAGGCCCCTACGCCCAAGACTCTGGATATCGTTATTTCCATCAATAAGCTCAATTCCCGACGTTACACTGACAGGGATACCTACACCACCAAACGAACTTGCACCAACACCTTTAAAATCATGTCGATACTGGATTTTAAAATCCATATCTAGATTTTCATAATCGCTTTCACCACCAAAACTAGTAATACTGTGACCCTCATCATGGCGCACTGCATAGCCAACCCTTAATTCACCCTGATCAGTATCCGCCACATACCCGATAGACATTGAACTTGTATCTCCATCATCGAAACTGCCTACTCCCGGGCTTTGCTCGTCATCTGCATCATATTGGGCCTGAGTCAAAGAGCCAGCTGATTGATTTTGGCGATCCAGATACTCCCCTCTTACCCACAGTTTTGAATTGTTTGTCGGGTGGAAAACAAGTTTCCCAGAAACCATTTTGCGATCGTCATACGATTCATCACGATAGTCACCGATATTCCAATAGTTCGCATCCAGGAAGTAACCCACATCACCCACTGCTGTGCTTGTAACAGTACCTGCTGTCGTCATTCCTGCACGTGTCCGATCAAAATCACCGCCTTCAAGCCAAACGCGGTTTTCTTGCTCCTTAGGTGGCTCCTTGGTAATCACATTAATCACACCACCAAACGCGTTGCTTCCATACAAGGCAGATCCTGGCCCATAAATCACCTCAATTCGTTCTATGTCTGATGGGTTGGTATCTTCAATCTGACCGACAGCACCACGATAAGGATCCCTTACTGAAAAACCATCTATCAGTGGAATTGTGTACCCCTTACCACCATTTGGAACTCTGAGGTTCCTTGACTTACTAACGCCGGGAATACGGTTGAGAAGCTCGGCTGTATTGGTAAATTTAACTTTATCAAGCTCTTTTTTATCAATGACTGCACTCATAACCGGCGAGCGTTTTAAACGGACAACCGGCTGACTTGTTTTCCCCGTAACTGAAACTGCTTCCAATTCAACGGTATCGGCTGCTGCAATCTGCATATTCTCCTCTGCCTGCAACACTGGACTTTGTAGCAACGGTATTGCTGCTGCCATTAACACTTTCTTCATTTAATTCCCCCTTTGTTAGAACGCCAAACAAGGGGTACTTATCAACTTCTGTGCCAAATCTTAACTTGCTGTTTTTGTTGTAAAAATATCAAGCTGTTGCTTTATTACAAATGAACTAAGTGTTATTCAACACAGTTAATAGGGGATTTAACACACTATTTTCTTTATTGCCTATAAGTAAAAAATAAGTTCAGAATCCAAACTAGACTCTAACTCTGCGCCTTCTAAAATAGACAGATCATCTGGCTCTCGCTCCGCTAAGAGCTCATCGCCAATTTTTAGCCCCTCAAAAATAAGCCACTCGTCCAACTCAGCCATTGAGTAAGAAGACTGGCTATTTTTCAAAGGCTGTTCACTGTTTTTAAAATCAAGCTGAACCACAGCTAGCAACACTAGAACAGCCATCCCTACAGGAAGAGCAGGTGTAATTACTAATCGCTTTTCCCAACCAGCCAGCCAATTCCATCTTGCCCAGAACGCTATTTTGCGCTGAGATTTTTTGGCGCTACCTAATTGCTGAATAATCCTTTCTGACAGCCTGTTTTCAGCTTGTTCTGGCCATGCAGGTTCGGATAATTCAAACAGTTCAGTGACAGATTGATCAAGCTGCCTAGCCGCCAAAAATGCTTCTGATAGCATTGCGTCATTTTCAATAACAGTTGTGATGGCATCCTTATCGTCACAAGGCCACTGCGCCAAATTGGCACCGTAACAGTTGAGCATCTCCAAAATCTGTTCTCGGTTTATCATGAGTTAACTACCCTTTTTGTGAAAGGCTCTTCTTTTATCTTCTTCTTTAAATTACGCCGAGCACGCGCCAAAAGTGACTCAGATGCCTCGAGCGTTAACCCCATTACAGATGCGACCTCTTTCCCATTTAACCCATTGAACAAAAACAAAGTTAGTGATGTTCTTTGCCGTTCTGGCAAGGTAAAGAGCGCACTGTGCAATTGACTGCTCTGCTCTTTAACAAGTAAGTCTTTTTCGGGGCTCTGCGCCACGTCAAATTCATTGTTTAAACTTTCCCTGTGTGAGCGTTGCAACTGCTGCTTACGTAAATAATCCATCGTTGCGTTATAAACAATTTTGAACAACCAGCTTTTTGCACTTCCTTTTGCACTTTTCCAATTACACGCCAGCTTCCAGACGCGTATAAACGCCTCTTGGACGATATCTTCCGAGCAGGGAATGCTGTGGGTGTAACGGGTAGAAAACTTAACCAAGCTGGATAAATACCGAGACATCAACTCTGAAAATGCCAACTGATCACAATTCGCGATTTTGTGTATCAGCTGTTCATCGGTAAGCTGCGCTAATTTATCTTCCACCTATTACCCCACCACCATTCGGTTAGCCTTTATTTCTCTCTTCTGGCCTCGCGTGCCTGTTTAAGTTCGTTCGGCGTTACTAGCCCATCACCATTTTGGTCTAGTTTTTTAAACCATTTTGACCGTTCTGATCTGTTTTCTTCGCGTGTGATTTTTCCATCGCCGTTACTATCCATTCTGGAAAACATTTTCTCCGCACTTGGGTGTCTCGCTTTTTTGTTCATTTTAGAAGCCGGTTTACCCCGCTTATCTCCATAACTACGTTTTTTACTATATTCTTGCTGGCTGATTTTGCCATCTTGATCATCCCCGTCTAGCTTAGCAAAGCGCTCTTCTGCTTTTTTGATTGCTGCGGAAACATATTCTTTAGAAGAGATCGCACCATCACTATTACCATCAAGCTCTTTGAAACGCGCCTCTTTTCTTTCTGCTCTCTTTTGTTCTTTTTGCGCTTTGTAAGCAGCTCTTCTTTCCTTTCCATGCTGGGAGAACTCGGTTAGATCAACAGTTCCATTGCCATTTTTATCGATCTTTGAAAAATTACCTGCGAGGTTCGAATTGAATTCCGAACTTGAGATTCCTCCATCTTTGTTACTATCGAGCTTTGAGATGAAATCATGGCTTCCGCCAGGTTTAGCCATGACAAAGCTTGATGAGGCCATTAGTCCACTGATAACAACTGGAAGTAAGATCGATTTTTTATTCATTTTCAGCTCCGTATTAAAAAGTAAGTGTTCACTTAAATAACGAACGGGGCGCTAAAAACTGTCGTTTTCTTTTCAAGTTTATTTTATTGGTTCTCTTTCTACCCATTTCCAGCCGATAAAGAGTGCTAATAGCGTTATCAGCGCTGCGACAAGGTAAATGACTTCTGCTCCACCTTCATCCCATAGATAGCCACTATACAAGCTACCAATAACTCCACCGAGGCCAAAGCTGACAGCGCTGTACAGTGCCTGTCCTTTTAACTGATTCCGGCCTTTAAAGTAACGATGCAGAAGATGAATAGCGACCGCATGATTCGATCCAAATGAGGCCGCATGCAAGAGCTGAGCAAAAAATAATGCCATAAAGGAATCACGCTGATAGGCAATTAATAGCCAACGTAATATGGTTAGGAATAGACCTGCTAGCAATATTGTACGCAAGCTATACCGCTTCAATAGATGATGCATCATCATGAACAGCACGACTTCTGCAACAACGCCCAATGCCCAGAGTTCTCCCGTTGCACCCGCTGAATAACCTTGCTGATCAAGGCTTATTGTGTAGAAAACATAATATGGGCCATGTGAAGCCTGAACCAGAAAACAGACTATAAAAAAGGCCAGCACATGGGGAGATTTTGCTATAGAAAGCCAAGGCACTTCATCTTCTTCAACCGCCTTTAAAGAGGGAGAAGGCACAAGCAGGCTCATCAACCAGATAGCCGCCAATAGAGAAACTATTAGTATGGGTAACTGGGCAATTGAAGTCTGCTCAAGCCACTTTCCAATGGCGATGACAACAACAATAAAACCAACTGACCCCCAGGTTCTAATCAAACTATAGCGGTGCGAACCTTCCCGCAAATGAAACAGAGTTACCGCCTCAAACTGAGGCAGTGACGCATTCCAAAAAAAACTAAATAACAGCGTAACGGTGGCGACCCACCAGAAGCCCTCGTCTAAGAAAATGCCCGCGAAAGTGATTGCCGCTAAAAGGGAGGCCAACCGGATCATTACCATCGGCCGATCCGTGCATTCTGAAATCCAGCTCCAAATATTAGGCGCGACAACCTTTGTGCCCAATAAGATGGCAACCAAAAAACCAATATCTACCGCATTGTAACCGGCTGACTGAAGATAAATTGCCCAATAGGGAATAATGCTCCCAAGTGCCGCAAAGTAGATAAAATAAAAGCCGGATAACCTCCAGTAAGGAACCGGCTTTTGGTCTGTCATTAAAAGGCGCTTCTAAAAGTTATGATTGCCCTGCGGGAATTCCCGGCACCGTAGAGGAGACATCCCCATCTTGCGCTCTGTTACGTAGAAAATGGTCCATTAGAACAATTGCCACCATTGCTTCAGCAATCGGTGTTGCGCGAATCCCAACACAGGGGTCGTGCCGTCCTTTTGTGATTACTTCGACCGGTTCACCATCGAGGTTCACTGTCCGACCCGGCTGGGTAATGCTTGATGTTGGTTTAAGGGCAATACTTGCTGTGATATCTTGCCCACTAGAAATTCCGCCTAAAATGCCCCCCGCATGATTGCTTAAAAAACCTTCGGGCGTTATTTCATCTCGAAACTCGGTTCCTTTGCTTTCTACGCAATCAAAGCCTCCACCAATTTCCACGCCTTTAACAGCATTAATACTCATTAAGGCATAAGCTAGTTCCGCATCTAATCTATCAAAAATGGGCTCACCTAATCCGACCGGCACGCCACTGGCAACAACATTGATTCGCGCACCAACAGAGTTTTCCTCTCTACGCAGCTGAATCATGTACTGTTCCATTGCTTCAACCTGATCAGGATCGGGGCAGAAAAAAGCATTCTTACCAACCTCCTCCCAAATCAGTTTCTCTGCTTTAATGGGGCCGAGCTGTGAGAGGTAGCCACGTATCTCAATACCCACCATTTCTTTTAGATATTTTTTGGCAATAGCCCCAGCCGCAACACGCATTGCTGTTTCTCTGGCAGATGAACGGCCACCGCCTCGATAGTCGCGAAGCCCATATTTTTGCTGATAAGTATAGTCGGCATGGCCTGGACGAAAACGATCTGAAATAGCCGAGTAATCTTTTGATTTCTGATCTTGGTTTTCAATCAGCAAACCAATCGGTGTGCCGGTTGTTTTTCCTTCAAAAACACCCGAAAGTATCTTTACTTGGTCAGGTTCACGTCGCTGAGTCGTGTGGCGTGAAGTTCCCGGTTTACGGCGATCCAGATCAAGTTGCAGATCGGCTTCTGTCAGCTCAAGTCCAGGAGGACAACCATCAATGATACAACCGAGTGCTAATCCGTGGCTTTCCCCGAAAGTGGTGACTGTGAAGATTTTTCCTATTGTGTTACCTGACATCGCTACCTACTCATTTTTTTAAAATATGGCTGACTTGCAACCAACTGCTCTGCTGTTAATAAGAATACACCATCTCCACCAAACTCAAATTCCAACCAGCAAAAAGGAACCATCGGATACTTTTCCAATAAAGTCTCAGCACTGCTTCCCACTTCCACAACCAAAATTCCATTTGGATTAAGGTGAGAGCTAGCTTCACTGAGTATGGTATCGACAAGATCCAGTCCACTTTCTCCACCTTTAAACCCCATACCCGGTTCATGATGAAACTCTTCAGGGAGCGCCTCCCACTCTGCCGTGCAAACATAGGGCGGATTTGAAACAATAACGTCATACCGTTGATCGGCAAGACTCTCAAATAGATCAGATTCAATGGCCTTAACTTTATCCGTTTTGTTATGCCTCTCAATATTGATTCTGCAGACATCCAGTGCATCAGCAGATAAATCAACCGCATCAACCGCTGCATCTGGAAAGGCATGGCTGCAAGCAATCGCAATGCAACCACTACCGGTGCACAAATCAAGAATTCTGCTGACTTTATCAGCCGCAATCCAAGGTGAAAAATGCTCTAAGATAAGTTCAGCTATTGGTGATCGAGGAACCAGCACTCGCTCATCAACATAGTATGGAAGACCTGCAAATAGGGCCTCACCAATCAAATAGGCTGCTGGTTGACGTTCTTCAATCCGTTTTTCAACCAGCGCAATAACCTCTTCTTTCTGCTCCTCAGAAAGCTTTATATCAAGCGCCTCTTCATCTAAATCGTAGGGTTGATCGACCGTTTTAAGAACCAAAGCAGCCGATTCATCTAAAGCATTATCAGTACCATGTCCGAAGAAGATCTCAGCATCTATAAATCTCCGTTCTCCCCATAGGATAAAGTCTCGAATAGATGAAAGTTGCCCATCTTTTTTAGCTTGGTTGTTCATAAATAGCCGGTCAACTTACATAACAAATGATAATTGTTAATTTTAAACTAAAATTGTGACTATAATCACTGTTATAAATCGTTTAACACTTTGCCAGACCGCCTCTGACAAAAATAACTAAAAAAACAAACCAAAGCCTTATATGTCAACACGGAAAATCTCAGAAGAAGAAGTTAATGTACTCTTTCCTATTCGAAATCTGCCTGATGATTCGAAAACAGGTTTAATTGAGCAGGTACCTGCAGAAATTCTTTCGCGTGGCACTTGCCTGCTTGAGCAAGGCTCTACAGACTCATTAATGCTTTATCTTCTTGATGGTGAGGTTGAGCTTCGCTCCGATAATTCACGTGAAATTGTCCGAGCAGGTAGTACCGAAGCACGCTTTCCTATTACCAATAAACAACCACGCCCTGCAACGGTGACGGTTATTTCCCCCCAAGCCACTGTGCTTCGTTTTGAAAAATCAGTCGTTGACTCACTTCAAAATCAGCACACAAGTGATGATATTGTTGTGGATGACTTTGATGTCGCCGGCACACCCATTGATAATAAACTCTACTTCGAATGTTTTCGGGACATGACAGATGAAAATCTGACCCTCCCTTCTTTACCTGATGTTGCACTTAAGATTCGTCATGCAATCGAAGATGAAAATGCAAACAGTCATAAAGTTGCTCAGGTTATCCAAGTTGACCCGGCTTTCACTGTTCGTCTTATCCAAATTGTAAACAGCCCCCTACATAGAGGCAGAAAGAAGATCGAAAGCTGTCCTGAAGCGATTACTAGACTCGGGCTAAAAGCCGTCCGGGATCTTATTATCAGCTTCTCACTAAAATCGGTTTTTAATGCAAAATCCCCTCTTATTAAACGGCGCATGCATGAGTTATGGAGCCACAGTAGCCTAGTTGCAGCTATCTGTGCTGTACTTGCAAAAAAGACGCCTGGATTTGATCCTGATAAAGCAATGCTTGCAGGATTAACCCATGATATTGGTGTTATCCCCATCTTGACGCATGCCGATTCGCATCCTGAATTAATCAGCAATCCCAAAGATCTAGACCAAACAATCGCCCACCTTCGTGGTCAGATTGGAACACTAATCATGCAAAAATGGGATTTCCCTGCTGATTTTTTTGAAGTTGCACAAGAAGCTGAGAATTGGACTCGGGACATTCAGGAAAAACCAGACTACACAGACCTCGTTATCGTCTCCCAACTTCACAGCATGGTCGGCACACCCAAAATACATAAACTCCCCCGCATGGATGAACTACCTGCCTATCATAAGTTGGCGGCAGGCGAACTAAATGCTGGGCTAAGTCTTAAAATACTGGATGAAGCCAGAGATGAAATCAGGCAAGTTCAACAACTCCTTGTTGGTTAGTCCCACAGCTATTACCGGTAAGCAGAATGCCGACCCGAAAATAGCCACGCCTTCTCAATTACTTACGCAGGCATTAAAAACACCGACAGCAGAGCTCTTCAAAATATTACAAGCGGGGCAGCAGCTCAGCGCTACGGTACTCAAACAGCTGCCTGACCAAGCTGCTTTACAAATTAAAATCGGCTCAACTGTCGTTAATGCACAGACTGAGCTCAAATTACCTTCTGGCACGCCAATTAAACTCGAGGTTGTGAGCCTTGCTTCTGGTAAAACACCAGAATTCAAACTTATATCGATCCTTTCGGATAGGTCGCAGATAATCTCTCAAGCGCTAAAACAGGCCCTGCCCCGCCAAACAACTCTCCCCTCATTTCTCAATCAACTGCAATCCACGCTCTCTAACAGGCAACTGAACTCGATTATTCCAAAGCAAATTGAGCAGTTAGCTAAACAGATTGTTGCCGAAACAGCTATAAAAGGAGAGCTGGTTCAACCTACAGTTCTTAGAAAACAGGTTTTGCAATCAGGCATCTTTCTGGAAAAACAGCTAAAGCAGACACTAGTTTCTGACAGCCCGACAAAACCTAATATTCAAATAGACCAAAAGGCCAAATTACTCACTTTATTAGGCGCTTTACAAACAACGACCAAGCATGTCCCTTTTAAAAATAGCGCTATATCCCTCTCGAGCCAGACAGCCCTCTCGCCTGAAAGCAAAACAGTGGCTGCTCCTTCTCAGTCTGTCCATTCAAAATTGGTTACCGATCTTATCTTTAGAGACACCTATAGCTTATCCAATAAGTTAGCCTCCCCAATCACTCAACAAGAGGCTCTTCTACCGCAACTGGCTTCTGAATTAAAAGAGCTCATTGCTAAAACTGAAGGTGCTATATCCAAAATTGTTTTAGACCAACTCGCATCACTGCCAAAAGAGGAAGGGGTGAAACAATCATGGCAGCTTGAACTCCCCTTCCATAGCGGAACTGCGCAAGCCGACTCGCTCAAATTAACCATTACCCAAGAAGACAAAAATAGCGCTTCTGGAGCTGAAGCTTCTTGGAGTGTTGTACTTGAAATAACACCTCCTGGACTAGGGACCATTTACAGTAAAATCGCTCTTAAAGGCAATCAGGTTGATAGTTATTTCTGGTCTGAAGATGCTGCTGTCTGCGACTTAATTGACAATCATCTCGGTGAGTTAAAAAATCGTCTCTCTGCCGCAGGGCTAGAAACTGGGCAGCTAGGGACGCGAAATGGAAAGCCGGTCGAAGCAAATCCCCAAAAACCAGAAAGTCAGCTTGTCAGTGAGCGAGCATGAAAGACGGCTCTATCATTAATCCACCAGATCTTGCTATTGCGCTTCGTTATGATGGGGAGAATAGCCCCCAAGTTACCGCAAAAGGTCGTGGTGATTTGGCACAAGAAATAATCGACATTGCCAACGAACATGGCATTCCTCTGCAAGGAGATCCCGAACTGGCAAAGCTACTTGGGACAATTCCTGTTGGCGAGGAGATACCTAAAGAGCTTTACGTAGCCGTTGCAGAGGTCATTGCATTTGCTTACATGCTGTCAGGAAAGCGGCCCCCAGGCTATTCGCCTTAACAGTTACAAACTCGTCCAATCTTCATCTTTATTATCAGCAGCCGCTTCGTCCGAACCATACAACCTAACGATCAGGTCTGCCTCCTCCCGACTTATGTTGCAATCATCAACTAGCTTCTGAAAGCCGACTCCACTTTGCGCTTGCCGAATAGCTGAATGATAAGATGACTCTCTTTGACCTCTCTTGCCTATCTCTGACAACTTCTCTTCTAGCCTCATGAGCCTCTGTTCAAGAAACAGGATTTTCTCATCCATTCCATCAGCTGAGACGATTAAAGTTGCCAAATCATTTTTCTCTGATTCCAGCCTAAGTTCCGCAGAATCAATTTTTTTTGCCTGAAATTGAGTGATGCTAAAAAGCCTTAATAGTAGATAAAGTAAAATTGCTAGAACGATAGAAATAGCGACAAACAGAACTGAAGTCATCAGGCTATTTCTCTATTTAAGGATTTAGGCATAATCATCAATATGAGGTGAGGCATCTTCATCATCTTTATTTTGATTTTGATCTTCTTCTGCATCTTTATGCTCTGAACCTGTTTCATCTCTCTCTCTTCTTACTTTTTTTGCTGGACGAGATGGCCAAGTTGGCACTAATGGTTTGATTTCCATCGTTACGCCTCCTAAAAGACAAAACCTCTTCAGTTTGTGCTAGAACAGCTCCATAGCATCATCTTCATCGTCACAAAGGAACCGATTAAGATCAACTAGGATTAATAACTGACCATCACGGCTACAAACACCCTGAATATACTTAGAGCTTTCATTATTGCCAACATTAGGTGCCAGCTCAATATCAGAATCATAAAGGTCAACGACTTCAGAAACACTATCAACCAGAATCCCTATAACTTTCTCTCCAGACTCAATGACAATAATTCGTGAAGAGTCATCTAATTCTATCGGTTCTAAACCAAAACGGTTCCGAGTATTAATAACGGTAACAACATTACCACGCAAATTAATGATACCAACAACTTCGTTAGGCGCACCGGGAACAGGTGCGATTTCTGTTATGCGCAGTACTTCCTGTACCTGCATCACATTAATTCCATACTTCTCATCAGCCAACCGGAACGTTACCCACTGGATAACCGGCTCTTCATTAATCTCTTCTTCACTCATCTTTTATAGCCCTTAAACTCTGCAGAATTCAAATAGTAATACGGTTCAGCTTAAAGATAGCCTATCTCCATAATTTTTCAGCAGATAGCATTAGAGAGGAATTAAGCTTCGCAGATCAATTAACGCCATAGGTGGCTCTTTAATCATCCCCATCAACCAAGGCATCTTCTCTTTTTGCTCTCGCCATTGAACGTCTTCTTTCGAAATTCGAACAATCTCGCCAACCCCATCACAGGCTAACCCCCACTGACCACCATCCAATAATAAAATCGTTGAATAAGGTTTTGATGATGGCGATCTGTTATAACTCGGTTGGCCGTGATTAACCAATCTTCCCGAATCAGCTATGGAAATTTCAGTGCCCTTATATTGAAGTAGTCCCAAAAGCCAATCTGGTTGATCTGTTAAAGCAGCAACTCCATCCGTATAACTAACTGCCCCGCCTATATCTGATAGCAAGGTAGAAAAAGTTAAACTACCAATCTTAAAACTCAAAAGTTTTAATTCTGACGATCTGTGTTGAAGTTGGTTTTTTTGCTGAGGAGATTTTGTTGACGTTGTCTTTGACCGCTCAGCAGACAAGTTTTTGCCACTTTTCTCGACAACTACTGCCGGCTTTGAGGGAGCAGCTGATTTAACCGCCTTTGCCTGCTCAATTTTTCTTGGCTGATGATCTGGAGATTGGTTCTGTTTTTCACTGATTTTATCCGGCTCTCCTTCCATCAAGAGGCCTTCTAGATAAAGGTCTAATGCCTGATCTTGTTGAGACTTTTCTTCTGTCGGTCTAACCTTTGAACCCATCGTTTACATTGCCATTTTTTGGACACTCTGTGTTCTCCTATGCAATAACGATTCCAACAACCCCTCGTAAGCCTGAACAGCTCGGCTATTTGGCATACAAATAGATGCAGGGATACCTAAACGGCTCGCTTCTCGAACCTTTGTATCTACTGGAATGACCTCTTTCCACAGCTCCCGTCCATAATGATTACGCAAGGAATTCAGGCTTTCGATAGATGCCCGTGTCCGTTGGTCATACATTGTTGGCACGATAGTATAGGGAATTGGTTCAGCACGTGAACGGTTAATCATCTGTACCGTTCGCATCATTCTCTCCAACCCTTTAAGCGCTAGAAACTCTGTTTGTACAGGAATGAGCAACCTTTCACAGGCAGCAAGCGCATTGACAAGAAGCACTCCCAGCATAGGTGGCGTATCAAGTAATACATAGTCATATTCTTCTGATATCTGTGCCAAAGCATTTGTAACAACCAATCCCATTCCATCTAGCCCACTCGCCTGTCTATCCAAAGTGGCCATTGCTGTTGCAGAGGGAATAACCGATAAACCATCAACAGCTGTTTCTACAATAGATGCACGAATATTAATTTCAGATCTGTCCATTACAGCCCTGAAAAGATCATATCCACTTTTCTCTAAAGTATCTGGATCCATTCTAAAGTAACTGGTTAATGAGCCGTGCGGATCAAGGTCAACAAGAAGTGTCTTATAACCTTTCGATGCCAATAGACCACCTAAAGTTACAACTGTTGTCGTCTTTCCCACACCACCCTTCTGGCATGATACTGTCCAGATTTTCATACTTACCTAATCCCCGTAAAAACTTTCCTGCCCTGCCCTGGCAGTGATGGCGTTGAGTTATTCAACCTTGCACGCTCATCAGGAAGCGCTTTATGTCGTGCAATTGAATTTGCCATTATAACAAGGACGACGCGCCTATTTTTATTCCGCCCCTCTTCAAAACGATTATCTGCAATCGGCCGATATTCCCCATAACCAATAGCAGCCATTTTACTAGGTGAAACGCGCATCTGCGTAAATTGATGCACAATACTTGCCGCACGCGCTGCAGAGAGCTCCCAGTTTGAAGGGAACTCTAAAGTATCAATTGGAATGTTATCGGTAAAACCTTCCACCTTAATTTCATTTGGGATTTCTCGTAATTTTTCTGCAACCTTCTGTAACAGTGGCAATGCTGACTCTGTAACCTCTGCCCGGCCACTTTCGAAAAGAAGATTGCTCTTCATTTCCACTTCAACCCACAGATCATGCTTTTTAACTTCAATCAGCTCTTTTTCTATAAACGGTGACAACAACTCTTCGAGGTTTTGCGAAATGCCCTCTAGCTTATTCGATTCTATTTCAGCCTCTAATCCTTTGGTACCGTCAGAATCAACATCCAATCCTCTGTCTGAATTTACGATCAAACTCTCAATCGGGTTTATCGTTCTCTCAATCTCGCCGATTTGAATTGGCTCAATAACCCTTACCGGTTCAGAAAATGCATTATCTAAAGAGTCGGAAAGAACTCTATATTTCCCTTCATTAACCGATGACACTGAGTACATGACAACAAAGAAGGCAAACAAAAGTGTTATAAAATCAGCATAAGAGACCAACCATCTCTCATGGTTTTCAGGCTCTTCAACGATTTTCTTTCGTCTGGCCATTATTTTGAACCTACAGCAAAAAACCTTGAAGTTTTAACTCAATATTCCTTGGGTTTTCTCCCTCAGCAATCGAAATAAGCCCTTCAATAACCAGCTCTCTTGACTGCGCTAAAAGATGTGCTCTTCCTTTAATTTTGTTTGCGATTGGTAAAAACAAGAGATTTGCTAGCCCAACACCATAAATTGTGGCAACAAATGCTGTCGCGATACCAGACCCCAACTTACTAGGGTCAGAAAGGTTTTGCATCACATGAATCAACCCCATAACAGCACCAATAATGCCAATTGTTGGTGAGTAGCCACCCATTCCATCAAAAACTTTAGCAGCCTGTAGATCGTGATTTTCTTTAACCGATAGGTCAACCTCTAGACATTCACGAATCATTTCCGGCTCGCACCCATCAACTAAAAGCTGCAACCCTTTTTTAGCAAAAGGATCATCAACCGAACCAACAACCGCTTCAAGCCCAAGCAAACCTTCTCTTCTTGCTATTTGGCTCCATTCAACTACTTTCTCTATTTCAAGATCCAACTTAATTCTTGGCGGAAAAAATACCCAGCCAACCTTTTTTAGTGCGTGAATGAAAACTGCTGGGGAAGTCTGAAGTAGCACAGCCCCAATAGTACCTCCCAACACTATTACAACAGCCGGGCCATTAGCGAGAGCACCAATATGTCCGCCCTCAAGCATGTTTCCACCGAGAATAGCTGTTAAGCCAATAATAATCCCTAAAATACTTAAGCTATCCATTTAACTGCACCAGTGCTTTGCCAATATCAGCCAGTCCCACAACATTATCAACTAACCCTGCATCTGCAACAGCTTTTGGCATCCCGTAAACAGTACAACTCTGCTCATCTTGCGCCCAAATTGTCGAACCATCTTTTTTTAACTGTCGAGAACCTTCTCTCCCATCAGCCCCCATTCCCGTCAAAACAACAGTTAGAACCTTCCCCGGAAGAAGTTTTGCTACCGATTCCAATGTTGTATCAACACAAGGTTGATAATTCTCACTCTCATAGCTATCACGGATTTCCACCGAAACCTGACTTCCAACTTTTTTCAAAACCATCTGCTTCCCACCAGGAGCAAGAAAGGCCACTCCAGGTTTAAGCCTATCGCCCTCTTCCGCCTCTTTAACATCAATATTGCAAAGGCGATCTAAACGTTCTGCAAAACTTGGTGTGAAATTAGCAGGCATATGCTGTACCAAAAGTACTGGCAAAGGGAAATTTGCAGGCAACTCTGTCAGTACTTTCTGTATTGCCACCGGTCCACCAGTTGAAGCTGCAATAACTAACAGCTGAGGGTGTAAGTTACTAACATGCCTAGATTGAATCGGCGATTTTTTTGTCTCGGGCTTCGATAAGTTCTTTACCAAAACAGGTTCTTTCGCTCTTTGCCTTCCTCCTTTACGGCCAATCTCTTTGACACGCAACCTTAGTAGGCTTTCTGCCTTTTCTCTATTATGGTCAATCTGATCAAGTTCTTTAGGTAAAAAGTCGACTGCGCCCGCTTCAAGCGCATCCAGTGTTGATTTTGCACCTGCCTTGGTTGATGAGGAAAACATCAAAATGGGGCACGGTGTTCTGAGCATAATCTCTTTAACCGCTGTGATGCCATCCATAACCGGCATCTCTACATCCATCGTGATGACATCTGGATGTAGTTTAGCTGTTTTACTAACCGCTTCTTGGCCATTTGAGGCCATACCAATCACTTCAAGCCCCGGCTCAACATTTAAAATTTGTGCTATGCGCCGGCGAATAAATCCAGAATCATCAACGACCAAAACTCGTGTTGCCATAGTGCTATAAAAATCTAAGATTAAGCCGCATAGCTCTTCATTAAGCCCGGAACATCAAGAATAAGAGCAATCTTCCCATCACCCGTAATTGTTGCGCCAGCCAGCCCTTTCACCTCCTCTAATTTTGCCCCCAGTGGCTTGATAACAACCTCTTCTTGTCCAACAAGCTGGTCAACAACAAACCCAATATGTTGACTTCCAATTGCGACCACTACAACGTGTCCTTTTACTGGCTCGTCCCCCTGATAAAAGCCATTCACTAGCCATCGCTTTAGATGAACAAGCGGTAAGGCTTGATCACGGACGATGACAACTTCCCTGCCATCAATGGTATTGGTTTTGTCCAAGTCAAGGTCTAGAATTTCAACCACGCTAGCTAGAGGAAAAGCAAAAAACTGCCCCTCCATTCCTACCATCAACGTTGGCATAATCGCCAATGTCAGTGGAACCTTAATAATTATTCGACTGCCTTTTCCCTCAATTGAATCAACTTCAACAATGCCGTTCATCTGAGATATGCGCGTTTTAACAACGTCCATGCCCACACCACGCCCCGACACGTCAGAAATCACATCTTTAGTCGAAAAGCCGGGCATAAAAATCAGGTTGTAACATTCCTTATCACTTAGCCTTGCAGCAGCTTCTGCTTCCATAAGGCCTTTCTCTATAACTTTTGTGCGCAGAAAGTCTGCATTCATCCCTTTCCCATCATCTTCAATGGTTAATTCGATGTGATCACCTTCTTGAGAAGCGGTCAAAATAACCCTTCCAACTCTTGGCTTTCCTGCTGCCTCTCTGTCATCCGGCATTTCAATACCATGATCCGCTGAATTCCTGACAAGATGCACCAAAGGATCAGCTAGTGCCTCAACTAGATTTTTATCTAGATCGGTCTCTTCTCCTACCAACTCTAGATTAATCTCTTTTTTCATCGCCCTTGCCATATCTCGGATAACACGAGGGAATCGCCCGAAAACCTTTTTAATTGGCTGCATTCGCGTCTTCATTACCGCAAACTGAAGATCAGCCGTCACAACATCTAAGTTGGCGATAGCTTCTGAGACATTTTCATTATCAATTTGGGCTTTTAACCGTTCAAGACGATTTCTAACAAGAACCAACTCCCCGACCATGTTCATAATGTCATCAAGTCTTTGTGTATCAACACGAATACTTGTCTCTGCAGGAGGTGGTGTTGCCGCTTTCTTCTCAGCTGGTGCTTTTTTATTTACAGCTGGAACTGGCTCTTTAACCGGTTTGCTGACCTCAGGTTCTACTTTGGGAGCCTTCTCTTTTATTTTGCTAGCCGGTTTTGATTCGCTCTCATCTTCACTCACTGGAGTTGGAGTTGGAGTTGCAGAACCAAATTTGCCTTTCCCATGCATTTGGTCCAAAAGATCCTCGAATTCGTCTTCAGTGATATCACCAGATGCAGGCTCTTTAACCACTGAGGTCTCGCTTTTTTTCTCACCTTTAGGTGCGCCACCTTTGCCATGCAAAGTATCCAATAAATCCTCAAACTCATCCTCTGTAATGTCATCAGATTCAGCTACTGGCTTGCTGACATTATCTTCAGCCTGGGCTGCTGCCAACATTGCCTCAAAATCCTTTTCTACCGGATCTTCGCTACTGGCTTGAGTAGTTGTAGTGGCTGTGGCTTTTTCCTCTTCGGCTTCAATAGCGCCCTCTTTTTCATCTTCACTTTCAGGCTTTGCATACGTTCTTATTGTTCTTATAAGCTCCTCATCAGCGGCCTCTGGCATTTCGCCAGAACGAACAAGAGCCATCATATCATTAACAATATCAACAACTTGAAGAATTACATCCATTAAAGAAGAGTTGACCTTTCTCTCGCCTTTCCGCAACACATCAAATACATCTTCAGCCGCGTGGCATAGATTGACCAACGGATCGATCGCTAAAAAACCTGCTCCGCCCTTAACCGTATGAAACCCCCTAAAAATGGCATTCAACAGATCATAGTCTTCAGGGCTTTGTTCTAATTCAACGAGCTGTTCGCCCAGTAACTCAACAATCTCCCCAGCTTCAACTAAAAAGTCTTGCAGGATTTCATCATCCAAGTCTATCGACATTACTATACTCCCCTAAAACCCTAAGCTAGATAGCAGGTCATCCACATCATCTTGATTTTTGACGCTATCGTTTGTTGCAATTGTTGGCACAACGGGCCCAGCCAGTTCCGGTTCTTTATGGGTTTTCTGCTCGCCCTCACTCATCCCTCCAGAGAGGCGAATTAGCTCAACCATATTCGTTTCTACATCCTGTACTAACTGGATAACCCGGCGAATAATCTGGCCAGTTATATCTTGAAATCCCTGCGCCATTAATATCTCGGTCAGCTTCTTTGATATAACCTCAGATGTACTCGCTGAGTACTCAAAAAAACTTCCTATCTCTTTACTGACTGCTTTAAATTCTTCATAAGGCATCTCACGCTGCTGAAACCTGTTCCACTGCTCCAGTAAGTTGTTAGATCGCTCATTTAGCCCTTCAGCAATGGGAAGTAGCTCCTCCACTGCTGTTAACGTTGAGTGTGCAGCCTCATCTGTCATTTCAATAACGTAGTTCAATCGCTCTTTTGCATCAGGGATATCTTTATCCGCGAGCTCTGAAATCCGCTCATCAAGCCCAAATTGATTCATCGAGTCATGAAGTCGGCGTGTAATTTTTCCGACTTCTTGGAACATTTGGTTTTCACTCATTTCCGCTAATTCACCGATTAGCTTATCTGCCTGACTGCTGTCCCCATTTTCAAGCGCATTAACCAAAGAGCGCGCCTGCTCGAGGCGAGCATCCATTTCTTCATCTAAGCAACTGCTCATAACCCCATACTCCTCAAGTCCATTTAACTATCAACACGTTCAAAGATTTTTCCAATTTTCTCTTCAAGTGTTTGAGCCGTAAAAGGTTTAATGACATATCCATTAACGCCCGCCTGTGCCGCTTCAACAATCTGTTCACGTTTGGCTTCAGCAGTAACCAAAAGAACAGGCAAATGCGCCAATGCGGGGTCTGCACGAACGGCTTTAAGCAGGTCAATGCCAGTCATACCAGGCATATTCCAGTCCGTCACAAGAAAATCAAAACCACCTGCCTGTAATTTTGGAAGTGCTGTCTGCCCGTCATCAGCTTCATCAATATTGCTAAAGCCCAGCTCTCTCAGCAGATTTTTTATAATGCGTCTCATTGTTGAGAAATCATCAACAACGAGGATTTTCATGCTTTTATCCAAAATAGTTACCTCGATCGAAATCTATATTACTTTTAAAGTTGGTATTACCTACTGAAAAGCGTAGCCGCTTTTTGGGAAATGTGGCGCTCTAATTAGTTAATTTAGTAACGTCGTTAGAGATTTATTCTTTTTGCTCTGCATCATCCAGCCAATCATGCATTTTTGACCTTAAACGGAACATTGCCTGACTGTTAATCTGGCAAACTCTCGACTCGCTGACGCCTAGCACTTCACCAATCTCTTTTAGGTTCATCTCTTCTTCGTAATACAGAGAAACAGCCAATCTTTCTCGTTCCGGTAAAGAGGCAATCGCGTCGGTAAGTGCGGCTTTAAAACCATCGGTTGTGACACCATCCATAGGGCCTTGATCGGCGCTACTACACTCTTCAATATTGGTGCCACCCGTTAGCAAAAGAGCCTCTGTACTAAAAACCTTGCACCCAGCAGAGTCCATCAATATCTGATGATAATCTTGGAGCGTAATCCCCATTTTTTTAGCCACCTCCGTATCTCTGGCATCTCGTCCAGTCGCCGATTCTATCTCCCGCATAATGGTAGATACCTCGCGCGATTTTCGGTGGACAGAGCGTGGTGTCCAATCGCAACGCCTGACCTCATCGAGCATTGCACCTCGCACCCTTATACCTGCATAGGTCTCGAAGGTTGCACCTTGATTACTGTCGTAATTTCGAGTCGCCTCGAGCAGCCCAATCATTCCTGCCTGTATTAGATCTTCGACTTGAATATTATTGGGTAGCCGATTAAGTAGGTGATAAGCAATGCGTTTAACCATCGGAGCATGCTTCATGACTAGAGCGTCATGATTCTGCCCTTGAACCGATGTGTACATTGCAATCCCATCCATTAGACAGGCATCCCCTCTGAACTGCTATATTGAATTAACCGCTCTACAAAAAACTCTAATTGGCCACCGGCAGAGGTTGCCATAGGCCAACCATCAACTTTTTTTGCTAGGTTTTTAAATGCCAATGAAGAGGGGCTACCCGGATAAATTTTCGTGACTGCTTGCTGCTTACGAACAGCTTTACGGAGATTCTCATCCCGAGGGACTGCGCCTGTAAAACTGATCGCAACATCCAAATAACGGTCTGTCACTTTGAGCAGCTTTTCAAATAGCTCCCTGCCCTGTTGCTGATCATCAACCATATTGGTCACGACATTAAATCGACAAAGCCCGTAATCGCGGTTTAACAATTTAATAAATGCGTAAGCATCTGTTAGTGAGGTCGGCTCATCACAGACAACAACCAAAATGTCTTGGCATGCCCTTGCAAAGTTAACAACGCTCCCTGAGATTCCAGCCGCCGCATCAACAATCAGGACATCAACATCGTCAATATCACTAAATGCTCGAATGATTCCTGCCTGCTCTGCTGTTCCCAGTTCAGACATCTTCTGGATACCAGATGAAGCCGGTATTACTTTCAACCCAGATGGCCCATCGACAATAATCTCATCTAACGATTTCTCCCCAGCCAGAACATGAGATAAATTATATTCTGGGTGTAAACCCAATAAGATGTCGACATTAGCCAGCCCCATGTCAGCATCCAGAATAGCCACCTGATGGCCCATTTCTGCCAATGAAATTCCGAGATTGACCGAGATGTTAGTCTTCCCTACACCACCTTTTCCACTTGTTACCGCAATCACTTTTACCGGCTTCGGCTGATTCATATTTCGTATTCCTGCTGCCTGGTCAAATCTTGGGTCAAACATTTGCTTGAGCCACCCATGCTTCATAGTTAAAAGTCTCTGCAGAATTATAGTCTGAATCTTCAGCTGAAAAACATTCATTTAACAACCGATTGGGGCGCGCCATGTGCAGATCCTCAGGAACCTGCTGCCCATCTGTTATCCATGCAAGCGGAAGCTGTGATTTGATCAGTGATGAAACGGCTGCTCCTAAAGAAAAGGTCTCATCTGTCTTAGTTAAAATGCAAGATTGTGGGTCAAACCCATCAAATATTCTAATTGCTTCATCCAATCCTCTTGCTTGAGTCGCCGCAGACAAAACAAGATAAGACTTAATTGTCGTCTGGCATTCCTTAAAAAGCGCAAACTGCTGAGACAACCGATTATCTCGCTGCCCCATCCCTGCTGTGTCGATTAAAACTAGCTTCCTATCTATAAAGCTATTCAAAACATTATCAAGCTCTTCAGCTGTCGATGCAGCCCTAACAGGAACGTCTAAAATTCGCCCGTAAGTACTTAACTGCTCAAATGCCCCAATTCGATAGTTATCAGTTGTGACTAATGCAATTTGTTTTGAACCATATTTTAGGCGATAACGCGCTGCCAACTTAGCAATTGTTGTTGTTTTACCGACACCCGTCGGCCCAACCAGAGCCACAACTCCACCATGCTCAAGCAGGTGATCATCTGCGATCGGTAGTTGGTTGGCCAACCTTTGCTGCACTCTTCGTAAGCCAGACTCAGTATCATCTTGCTCGCTCAAGCAGTTCACCGATTCCAAACTCACTTCAGTGGAGAAACCGGCATTACGTAACCGTTTAAGAAGTTCAATTCGCGCTGGATTCGCTCTAGCTCCATTCATCCAGTCTGACTCAGAAAGATGTACATCAATAACTCTACGGATCTGTTTTAGTTCATCCTTCATCTCAACAAGCGCAGGCTCCTGAGACCATTCTACCCTCTGTCTTGGCGCCTCACGTTGTATTGGTAACGTTTTTTTGGCACTTGCTGTGACGCTTGACTGCACGGGAGATCGTCGCTGAACCGGTTTTGTGAAAGTTTCGGTTTTGGCTTCTTCCCGGATAATCTTCTTTTTTTCCTGTTGTTGAAGCCCAGCCTGGATTTGCTGCTCATCATAATCACGAGCAGCAACTATTTCGACGCCACCCTCAACATTTTTGTTGGATAAAATGACCGCGTCAGAACCAAGTTCTTCACGAACCATTTTGATTGCTTGACGCATATCAGGAGCAAAAAATCTTTTAATTTTCATATTGTTCCTCGTACTTCTTAAATTTTAATCTATTAAGCATTCTGGCCAACCGTCGCAATCACTTTGACCTGCCTATCATCAGGAATCTCGTTATAAGCCAAAACATGTAATCCAGAAATCGTATGCCGTAGAAAGCGAGCTAACCAAGGGCGCAAAATCGATGAAACGAGTAAAATTGCCGGAACTCCTTGTATTTCAAGTTGCTGAGCATTTTCTTCCAGTGATTTATGCATCTGCTCCGCCAATCCAGGCTCAATTCCTGCCCCTCCATCACCTGAACTTTGCAGCGACTGCTGAAGGATCTGTTCGAGCTGAGGGTCAAGTGTCATAACAGGAAGTTCGCTAGCCATCCCATTGATTTTATGAACAATTGAACGCCCCAGTGATGTGCGAACTGCCGAAGTTAAATAGCCTGCATCCTGATTTATTACGCCCTGTTCAGCCAAAGTCTCTGAAATTGTCCTGATATCTTTAACAGGTATATTTTCCTGCAATAAGTTCTGTAGGACCTTCACTACCGTTCCTAACGGAAGCACCTTAGGAACAAGATCTTCTACTAATTTAGGTGCTGTTTTGGCCAATGAGTCCATCAACTGTTGTGCCTCTTCATGGCCAAAAAGTTCATGCGCATGGCTTTGTAGAACCTGGCTCAAATGTGTGGCGACAACCGTTCCAGGATCAACAACCGTATAACCAAGTGTTTGTGCATTATCTCGCTGTTCAGGTCTAACCCAAACCGCTTCCAACCCAAATGCAGGATCTTTACCCTCTAATCCTTCCAGTGACCCAAACACCTGTCCTGGGTTAATGGCCATCTCACGATCTGGATGAATCTCTGCTTCACCAATCGTTACCCCCATTAAAGAGAGCCGATAGCTATTCGGACCAAGATCAAGATTGTCTCTGATATGGACGGAAGGAATTAAAAAGCCTAACTCTTGAGAAAGTTTCTTTCTAACCCCTTTAATACGGTTCATAAGTTGTCCTCCTTGGCTTTTATCAACCAAAGGTATCAGCCGGTATCCAACTTCCAATCCAATCATGTCAACTGGCTGCACATCCTCCCAGCCCAGCTCTTTTAGCTCTGTAGAGGGTGCTTCAACAGGGGTTTCTTGAATAAGTTTCTCTGCATCTCTATTTCGCTTGGCAAGCGTATAAGCCGCAGCACCCAAGGCCGCTGACAACAATAAAAATGCAAAGTTGGGCATTCCTGGTATCAAACCAAGCAGCCCTACAGCTCCTGCACTCAGTGCCAAGGCTTTGGGATTTTCCAACATCTGGCTGCTGACTTGCTCTCCCATATCTTGCGCGCTTGCAACACGTGTCACAATAATGGCAGCAGCGGTTGAAAGTAAAAGTGATGGAATTTGAGCGACCAAACCATCACCAATCGTTAACAAGGTATAGTTCTGAACCGCCTGATCGAATGACAATTCATGCTGCGCCATTCCAATGGCAAAACCACCAATCAAATTGATAAATAAAATCAAAATGCCAGCAATTGCATCTCCTCGAACAAATTTACTTGCGCCATCCATAGAACCGTAAAAATCAGACTCTTGAGAAACCTCTGTACGGCGCGATCGAGCCTCATCCTGCGTAATCAAACCCGAGTTCAGATCTGCATCAATTGCCATCTGTTTCCCTGGCATGGCATCAAGTGTAAAGCGAGCACTCACCTCTGCGACGCGTCCGGCGCCTTTTGTGACCACCACAAAATTAATAATGACCAGAATCCCAAAAACAATTAGGCCAACCGCGTAGTTACCTCCAATTACAAAAGCACCAAATGCCTCGATCACTTTCCCTGCTGCATCTCCCCCATTGTGCCCTTCCAGTAGAACCACACGCGTAGATGCGACATTAAGCCCTAATCGCAAGAGCGTTGTAACAAGGATTACACTCGGAAAAACAGCAAAATCGAGTGGTTTCATCGTATAAACAACGACTAGAAGAATGATCAGTGAAATAGAAATGTTAAAGGTAAACAGCAGATCTAGCGCGATTGCTGGAAGAGGAACAATAATCATCATTAACAACAACAATATGATGAGTGGCGCCCCTAGGCCGGTGCGCGCAACCATTTTCAGTTGTTCTGTTAATGTACCTTCCATCTGATAAAAACCCTCTCAAACCTGCGTCAAAAAATGGACAAATTAGCCTTTCTAATGACTCATGAGCAATCTTCTTGCCATGTTCTTTAGGTCAGAGGAACTTTCTAGAAATAGGTACGAATTGCGCATCATCGACTGATACAAGAGTGAGAGTTAGACTTAAGGAGTCTATGATCAGGCCATGAAATCCGCTCTTAACCCAATAGCCCACCACATCTAAAGCTCAGACTTAATTATAAGGCCCCGCACTATACAATTTGGCTACCTTGCATACTCTTCTGGAATTTCAAAATCGGTTGGTGCTGTTGGCATTTCAGCCCCAAGTTTGATCGCAGATTCAACCTGATAAACGTAAGCCAATACCTGTGCAACAGCCAGATAGAGGCCGCCAGGAATCTCTTGGTCAAGCTTGGTTGAATAATACAGTGCTCGCGCGAGGGGTGGAGCTGCCACCAATGTAACACCCGCATTCATGCCAAGATTACGAATTTGGGCCGCAACCAGCTCAGTCCCTTTTGCAACAACACGCGGGGCGCCCCCCCCATCTTGGTCATATTTTAGTGCAACAGCATAATGCGTTGGGTTTGTAACAATTACATCAGCTTTAGGCACCTCTTCCATCATTCTGCCCTGCGCCATTTCTATCTGCATGCTGCGGATTTTACTTTTGACTTCGGGCCGCCCATCGGTCTCCTTCATTTCATCTTTCACCTCTTGAAGCGTCATCTTCAGCTTCTTTTTGTGATCCCACAGCTGAAATGGAACATCGACTGCCACAACCAAAATAAGAGAGGCGCTGAGTAGTAGAAAAGCGAGCATTACTAGGCCAGTAACATGGGGAATTGCCTTCTCTAACCCTTCTCCCGTTAATCCTAAGAAATCATTAATGTAATAGTTGAAAAGCAAGATCGTTGCTCCGGCAACTAAAATAAACTTTAAAAGTGCTTTAGCAAGCTCAACGAGGCCTCGTACCGCAAAAATCCGGCCCAGTCCTTTTATGGGATCAAGCTTTTCAAGTTTAGGCGACATACTTTCAGCGCTAAAACTCCACCCCCCCATGAAAATTGGACCAACAAATGCGGCAACCAACATCAACATCAAGAAAGGAGCGACCATCATCAACGCATCTGTAACTGCGTTATCGAAATGGCTGACAACCGCCCTTTCATTAAAAATAGTCGCTCGCTCAAGGCTAAACTGACTTTCCATCAGGTGCCACAATCCTTCGGCAATATTGTCACCCAAAAACATTACGCCCACCGCACCCGTTAACAGCATAACAACGGTATTGAGTTCTCGTGACCGTGCTATCTGCCCTTTTTTTCTCGAATCTTCGAGTTTTTTCGCGGTAGGTTCTTCTGTTTTTTCTTGTCCTGTATCCTCGGCCACAATTTAACTCCTGATCAATAACATCTGACCCAGCATCAGATAGCTATCATTCAATAGACCAGAAAACAGGTTAAGAACAGCTGGAAGCGTCACCCACATGATGAGTAGCCCTAACAGGAGCGTAATCGGGAAGCCGACCGAAAAAATATTAAGCTGAGGCGCTGCACGTGAAGCAACACCAAACCCCATATTAACGAGCAATAATGTCGAAACAACGGGTAACGCCATTAATAAACCACCTACAAAAAGGCGGCTACTCCAGCGAATCAAATCCCAAATTGTATTTCTAGAAATTCCATCTAGCGCAACCGGGATCGTTGAAAAACTATCCACCATCATTTCAATCAATAGCAAGTGGGCATCCATTAGTAGAAAAATCAAGCTACCCAAGATCAAATAAAATTGGCTCACAACAGGAACCTGAACACCACTTGTTGGATCTACCATCGAAGCGAATCCAAGCCCCATGCTAAAGGCTGTGCTTTGCCCACCAAAAATTAGGGCTGCAAAAACCAGCTGTATAACAAAGCCGGACATAATGCCGATAAAAACCTGCTGCCCTGCCAATAAAAAGCCTTCATAGCTGAATAGTTCAACAGCGGGTGCTTCTGGAAGAAAAGGAATAACCAGGAAAGTGATTAGCAGAACCAGTCCAGCCATAAAACGGCTCGGAACCAAACGGCCACTAAGCACAGGCATCGCAACAAACATTGCACCAATCCGCAGCAGTGGCCAGAAGAATTGCGCCAGCCTGTTTAACAGTTCCACTTCTGAAAAGCTCATGGCTAGGCTAGCCAATCAGCCCTGGGATGCTGAGAAATAACTCTCGAGTGTAATCAACTAAGAGACTTATCATCCAAGATCCAGCACCAAAAAGAACTCCCGCAATAACGGCTAGTTTAGGCACAAATGTCAACGTCATCTCATTAATTTGTGTTGCCGCTTGAAACATTGCGATAAGGAGCCCCACTGCCAGTGAGGCAATTAAAATAGGTGCAGCCAACATAATTACGACGGTAAGCGCTTGCTGCCCTAGTGACATGACTGAATCAGGTGTCATTTTTCTCCCCTAGACAAAAAAGCTTGCCGCAAGCGTTTCCATAATAAGCGACCAGCCATCGACTAAAACAAACAACATAATTTTGAATGGCAGCGAAATAATCAGCGGAGAAAGCATCATCATCCCCATCGACATCAGTACACTCGCAACAACCAAATCAATGACCAGAAAAGGAATAAAAACCATGAAACCGATTTGAAAGGCGGTTTTCAGTTCGCTCGTCGCAAATGCCGGGACAAGCAGAGAAAAGGGAACCGCTTCTGGTGAATCAATTTCACCATGCCCTGAAATTCGTGCAAACATTTCAAGATCTGATTCCCGGGTCTGTCTCAGCATAAACTCTCGAAATGGATTCGAAGCGCGTTCCAGTGCCTCGCTTACTTCGATCTCCTCTTCCATATAAGGCTTAACCCCATCTTGATAAACTCTATCAAAGACCGGCATCATAATAAAAATGGTTAAAAAGAGTGATAACCCCAAGAGTATCTGGTTGCTTGGAGTTTGAGCCGTACCTAATGCCTGCCTCAAAATGGCCAACACAACCATTATTCGAGCAAAAGAGGTCATCAGTAATAACAGTGTTGGGAGCAGCGTCAACACCGTCATCAACGCCAAAATCTGTATTGTTACCGTATAGCTCTGACCACCTTTTCCATCAGATGTAATTGTTAGCGCATCAATTCCCGTTGCGGCATCTGCTGCCCAAGGAAATAGCAATAATGATGAAAGAACCAAACTATTCGCAATTAGCCGGTTCATGGTTTTTGTTTTCCTGTTATCTGCTTAAGATGGTCTGAAAATGAGCTCACGGGTTGTTCAGCTAAACTCTCAGCGCTTGCTAACTCACCCTCTTCAAGAACGTGTAGCGTCCTAATTTGACCCGGTGCAACACCAATAACGAGCTGCTTTTTCCCTGCTTGAAGTAATAGCACTTTTTCACGTGTTCCAACAGAAACACCGCCAAGAACCTTCAGCCCTGAGCTTGTAGTCCCCGAGATATTGCCATACTTTCTAAGCAACCAACTACAGCCGACAATAATCACAAGGACTATCATTAAGCCAAAAAACCATTGCAATACAGTGCCACCTGTTACTGGGCTGGAAAGTGGCTTCACCCCATTAGTTACCGGCTCTGCAAATAACAGGCAACTATTTGTTAAAAAAAAGATTAGCGCTGATAGCCGGTAAAACATTAGCGTAATTTTTTAACCCGTTCAGAAGGGCTAATCACATCAGTGAGGCGAATTCCAAATTTATCATTTACAACCACCACCTCACCGTGTGCAATCAATGTCCCATTCACCAAGACATCCATAGGCTCACCGGCAAGTCGATCCAGCTCAATAACTGAACCCTGATTCAGGTGTAATAAGTTACGAATATTGATTTTTGTTCGACCAATTTCCATTGAAATGGTAACAGGAACATCAAGGAGAATATCTAGGTTAACTTCATCATCGCCCGCACCGGATGAGGCACCTGCATTAAGGTTTTGGAACTCAGCCCGTGATAGATCATCACTAGGGTTTTCTGCTCCATCACTAGCTGAAGCCTGTTCATTTAACGCGTCACCCCAATCAGCACCCGCAGAAGCATCTGCTTGCTCCTCCAAAGCATCGCCCCAGTCAGCATCCGCAGAACCACCTTCGTCTGCCTGCTCTGCTAAGGCATCACCCCAATCATCTGCGGCTGAGCCACCATCATTTTCATCTTTGTCACTATCTTTATCTTCACTCATTTTCAATTCCAGAGTTAATTGTTATCTCAAGTTTGAAGTCCACTTCTTTTCAGCTAATTCTCACCAACCCTCTCAACCTTTTTCCCGACTTGCAGCGCATACTTTCCATCCGAAACACCTAATCGACACCGAAATAGAGGTACCTCTTCTGTCATCAGGTGTACCGTCTCTTCCATCTCAAAAGGAATTACATCACCTGCCTGCATATCGAAAATATCTTTTAAGGTCATATCCTTTTCACCAAGAATGGCCGACACTTCCAATTCTGCCGTTTCCACTTCTGATCGCAATGCTCTTTTCCATCGATCATCAGTATCACCCTGATCACTCTGTATACCAGCGTCTAACAGATCTCTTATTGGTTCGATCATTGAATAAGGCAGCGCAAGATGAAGATCTCCGCCACCTGACTCAGTTTCAATATGAATCGTCGAGACCACCATCACCTCAGTTGGGCTAACAATGTTGGCAAACTGTGGGTTGACCTCTGAATTAACATACTCAAAATCAGCCTGAAGAACGGGTCTCCAAGCCTCTTTCAAATCGCTAAAGATCATATCCAGAAGCATCCGAATGACCCGCATTTCAGTCGCTGTAAAATCTCGCCCTTCAACCTTATTATAGAAATTACCACTCCCACCGAAATAGGCATCTACAATTGCAAAAATCAGATTAGGTTCCATTACAAATAGCGCTGTCCCTCGTAATGGTTTAAATCTGACTAAATTTAGGTTTGTAGGAACAAACAAACTGTGGACATATTCAGAAAATTTAAGAATCTGAATCCCTGAGATAGAAATTTCTGCTGAACGACGTAAAAAGTTAAACAGACTGATCCGGAAATAACGCGCAAAACGTTCATTAACCATTTCCAGAGTCGGCATTCTCCCCCTAACAATCCGGTCCTGGCTGCTCAAATCATAAGCGTGAGCCTCACCATCATCTAACTCTTGACCACCTTCTACCTCAACATCACCATCATCTACACCGTGAAGTAGCGCATCAATTTCATCTTGGGAAAGTAAATCGTCAGTAGCCATTTATTGCATCACAAATTCAGTAAAATAAAGTCCTTCAACACCTTCTTTTTCACCCGTCTCTTCTTCAACAACCTGTTGAACTTCCTTTAAAATTTTATTACGGAGCTTTTCCTTACCCTTGCTCATTTTTAATTTCTCAGGCTCCTCATTGGCCAAAAGCAAAAGTATATTGTTCCTAAGGCGGGGCAAATGCTTTTCAACCACATCAATCACCTCCTGTTTCCTTGCCATTACAGAAATCGAAACCTGCAGCATCCTAATATCGGGTGATTGCACTTGAACAATAAATTTTTGTTCTGACTCACCGCTCAGATCAAAATAAATTGCCGGTGCTAGCACTACCTCCTCAACCACCTCTTCATCTGTTTTTTCTATCTCGCTACTCTCTTCTGATGAAAAAAAGCCCATAAAATAGAGTGTTGCTCCGATCGCGATTAATAACCCTAAAACCCCACCGACAATGATATAAAGTTTTTTGGGAGACTTTTTCTCCTCTCCAAGGTCTAGGTTTTCCAACTCTTCATCTTTTGCCATTTCGCCACAACTCCTCTTAAATAAATTACCCTGCAAACATTAGGCCATAATAAATAGATTCATAATATCAATAGGTTGCAATCAACAAGCCATATAGATACTCAAACAATATAAGTCCTAACGTGTAATTGGGATATAACCGTCAATTTTAAGACACTCATTCCAAACCAAGAAATAAATCTTACCTAAAATGTGTTCGTCAACTTAGATGAAATTCTGTCTGCTGTACAGCGCCACTACGCTCATTAGCTAGCGCGCTGATTATTAAAAAGGAGGGGGGGAGCTAGAATTATTTAGGTTTGCTCTAGCATTAAAATCGTTACAAAATAAAAACAAAAAAATTTATATCAAAGAGAATTAGACGTAGTAACTCAATAAACCTTCTCCGCTTATTACATGAGAAGACTCTAACGCCTCTGCAGATTCACCCTCTCCATCAAGCCCACTAAAAGGCGCGCCTTCCCTTGGGTCATTTGGATAATCTTCAGATGCCTGCTTTTCATCAAAAGAGTGCTGAGAAACATCTACATTAACCTGCTCAAATTGCTGAGCCGTCATCATCTCTCTTAAACGAGGCAGCGCCTGTTCCAACGCTTCACGAACGGAGGCATGTGGAGAGCTAAACATAATCGATGCCTGTTCCTGACTGGTTTGAATATGAACCTCAACCGGTCCTAACCTTGCTGGATTTAACCTAAGTTCTGCTGCCTGAATACTTTTGTTGGCCATCCAACTAATCCTATCACCAAGCTCCCTACCCCAGTCAGGATGTCCTAAAGGTTTGCTCATGGCTTGAATTTGCTCTTTTCCCGTAATTATCTGTTCTGATAAAAGAACAGATGGAGCCAAAGTCGTTGCAAATGATTCTTTCTCTGGGGCACTCCTGTTTGTAGCCATCAATCCCGTAAAGTCGAGCGGCTGAGCAGCCACTTTGGCTTTAACATCCTTCCCTTGCAAAAAATCACTAACCACTTTCAGCACTTCTACTTCTGTCTCATCTCCTATTGAATTAGGTATAACAGCCTGCTCATTGTTTAAATTTAACTTGTCTGGCAGGAAATCATTTTTAAAACCGCTAGAAAGCCCACCAAAAAAAGGTGCCCGCCTAGTCTCTTCCTCTCCCGGCCCATCCAATGAGTTGTTTTTTAAGTCACGAGGAAGTTCACCGAGAACAGCCAAAAGTGGTTCGCGAGTATCAATATCAAACCCAGCCTCTCCTTTAGCCTCTCCTTTAGCCTTTCCTTCTGGCTCCAAAACCACCTCAAAGGCCTCCCCGCTGACCGGCAAATCATTGCCGCTTAACGAGCTGGAAAGCTCGTTGACCAAATTGTTTGGGGCCGCCTCCTGACTCTCTATCCTATCTAGATATTCGCCTAGAGTTTGAAGAAACCCTTCACTAGTAGCAGGCTCGCCACCCTCCGCTGTTTGCGCTCTATCCGATAACTTAAGCTGTTCACTTTGTGGTTGATTAAGAAGAGTAAGAGCTGGCAAATCCATAATGACACACCCGTTGTACAAGTTTAGATAACCTAAACAAAGCACTATTTAGGCCAACATCTTAAGACTAAAAATCCCTACTGTTTTTGCCTCTTCCTGCTCGATCATCTGACTCGGCTTGTTCTTGTTTGTCTTCGACAAAGCGTTCATCTTGAACCGCTTTCTCAGACAGTTTCTGAATACCATTGGTATGCTGATGTGCAAGCTGCCATAGCTTTTCTTGCTCATGAACACTGTTCAGGTTCTTTAGGACAACCCCTTCTTGCTCAACAATTGCGCGATTCAATTTATCTAAAAACAGACGGTAATCTGTCAGTTGGTGTGCCGCCATCGATACTGACTGATAACGAGCGACATAGCTCTCCCTATACTCCTTTAGGCTTTCTAGCTGTGCCGTTTGCTCATTAAATTTTTTTTTGCACTCTCCCATTAAGCGCACAGCTTCCAGCTCTTTTATTTCTGCTAACCGTGTAATCGACTTTAATTGTTTTGATTTTTTCATTCAGGGTAATTATTTTTTCTAAAACATTAAAACAGGCACAAATAGGCACTCTGAGTTAGCTTTTTAACACGATATTTGCAAACTCAATAGTTTTCAGCGGTTCCCTTGCACGCAGCAATATACACTAGGCACGCAAAAATAGGCTGCCATAACGGTTTGGTAAGAATATCAGTTTATAGAGGCAAAACGCTGTACTATCGGGTTAGGCCTGTCACTGCAAATTAGTTAAGCCAACTTCTCCAGCTAGCTCTTCTTTAGGCAGCAAAAGCAAATCAAGCTCATTAAGACTCTTTACGATATCGACAGATTCTTCCATATTCTGCTGTAAGAACTCCATGATTGCAGCATTCATGGTAATAGCTTCATCTATTCTTGGGTCACTACCTAACTGATAGGCACCAACAGTGATCATGTCTCTATTTTGCTGATAAAGGGAATAGAGTTTCTTTAATCTCCGGGCGAGCTGAACGTGCTCATCATCCACAACATCGGTCATCGCGCGACTCACCGATGCTTCAATATCAATTGCTGGGAAATGGCCCGATTCAGCAAGGTTTCGTGATAAAACGATATGCCCATCTAAAATTGCTCGAGCAGCATCGGCTATCGGATCATTTTGGTCGTCCCCTTCCGTTAGCACGGTATAAAAGGCGGTAATAGAACCTTCACCCTCGTCACCATTGCCAGCCCGTTCTACCAACTGCGGTAATTTAGCAAAAACCGAAGGTGGATAGCCTTTTGTTGCTGGTGGTTCATCGATAGCCAAACCGATTTCACGTTGCGCCTGTGCATAGCGGGTTAAGGAGTCCATAAGTAACAAGACATTCAGCCCTTGGTCTCGAAAATATTCAGCAATGGTTGTTGCTAGCATTGCACCGTGCATTCGCATCAATGGGGGATGATCTGCAGGTGTGGCAACAACTACAGCGCGTGAAAGCCCCTCCTCACCAAGTATTTTCTGAACGAATTCTTTAACTTCTCGTCCTCGCTCTCCAATTAAGCCAACAACAATCACGTCCGCATCGGTATAGCGTGTCATCATTCCCAACAAGACGCTTTTACCGACACCACTTCCCGCAAACAGACCTATTCTCTGGCCTCTGCCGACGCTAGCAAGCGCATTGATAGCTCGAATACCGACATCAAGTGGCTCCTCGATAGGTTTTCTTGAGAGTGGATTTATCGAGCGGCCTGTCAATGGCATTGTCGTCTCTGTTTGAAGCAGCCCTTTCCCATCCAAAGGGGCACCTGAACCGTCAATAACTCGGCCTAACAATCCAAAACCGACCTTTGCAACGCAAGTTTCTCCTGTCGGAATAACTCGGCAATCTTGCTCCAGGCCGCGAATATCTCCTGTTGGCATTAAATAGAGCCGTTCACCTGAAAAACCCACAACTTCGGCCTCTATTCTCTCTCCATCGGGTGCTTCAACAATACAGCGTCCACCAATTGCTGAGCGACAACCAACAGCTTCAAGCGTTAGCCCAACCATTCGTGATAATTTTCCTTCAACAACAAGTTCTGGGGATTTTTTAAGTCGATTGCGATAAGGCATCAACCTTTGCAGCCATGCATCACTCCTTAAAACAGCATCTGTATCAGGAGCCATCAGCCTCTCGCTCGCCGCCAAGAGCCGTTGCAATCACTGCTGCCAGCCGTTTTTCTATCGTTGCATCAATCCGAGAGTTTTCCGTCACCACCTCACATCCACCCCGTGTTATCAGTGGATCTTCAGCTATTTTCCAAGCTAGATCTGTATCTTCCAATGCAAAGGCTGAGCGCACCAGTTCGGCATCTTCTGGGTTGAGACGCAAACTGATTTTTTGGGATGAAACGGGAAGAATAGACATCGCATCACGAACAACCGCTATCACTTGGCCCGGATCGATTTTAAGCTCTCTACGAACCAGCTGCTTCGCAACAAGCATTGCAAGCGCAACTAACTCCTCTTCAACCCGATTATCTAGCTGTTTAAAAGGGGATTCTAACGAGCTAATAAGTTGTTCGAATTGCGCTGTTTTTCGGGAAATCTCAGCCTTTCCCGCCTGTAAACCAGTCTTTAGTCCCTCTTCTTGGCCCTGTTTAAATGCCTCGTCATATGCCTGTTTCTGTATAGACTCAATCTCATTCGCCGTCAAAACAGAACCAGGTTGGTGTCTATTAATATCTGGCAACGCCCAAGTTGTAACGAGGTCTAACTCTTCACTGGAGAACTTTTTATCAGACGAGCTCTTCACCACCGCCACCACCTAATGAAATCTCTCCAGAATCAGCCAAACGGCGAGCAATTGTTAAAATATCTTTCTGAGCCCCTTCTACATCGCTCAGCTTAGCAGGTGCTGCGGCCTCTAGGTCATCCCGCAACATTTCAGCCGCTCGTTTTGACATATTCTTAAAAATTTTCTCTTTAAGACCATCATCCGCACCACGCAATGCCAATAAGAGTGAGTCGGTTGAAACCTCGCGCAAAAGCCCTTGAATACCACGGTCATCAACGTCAATCAGGTTATCAAAAACAAACATTTTATCCTGTATTTGCTGGCTGAGATCGGCATCAGATTCAGTAATCTGATCCATCACAACGCCTTCAATTGAAGATTCAACAAAATTGAGAATATTCGCAGCAACCTGCACACCACCTATAGAAGAGGTCTGAACATTAACATTACCAGATAGCTGTTTCTCCATGATTTCATCAAGCTCTTTTAGCGCTGCAGGCTGTACACCATCCAATGTTGCAATTCTCAACATGACATCTGGGCGCGCCCTTTCAGGCAGAAAGCCAAGCGTTTCAGCTGCTTGGTCACTATCAAGATAAGAAAGGACAATGGCTATGATTTGTGGATGCTCATTTCTAATTAAATCAGCAATTGAGCGTGAATCCATCCATTTTAGCTGCTCCAATCCTTTACTGTTCCGTCCCAACAAGATTCGATCAATCATTCCACCGGCTTTTTCTGCGCCCAGTGCATCGGTTAGCATATTGCGAATGTATTCATCAGAGTCAACTCCAAGAGCAGTCTGATCTTTCATAGTGCCAACAAAGGAGCCCATCACATGATCAACCGTTTCTGTTGAAATATTTTCTAGTGATGCCATCGCCCCACCAATCATCTGCACCTCTTTAGGCCCCATGTGTTTTAGCACTGACGCTGCTTTTTCTTGACCTAATGCAAGAAGAAAAACTGCTGCTTTCTCTACCCCTTCAACCTGTTCCTCAGCCATCAGTAGACACCCATGTTTTCACCACCTGTGCCACTCTTTTAGGGTCGTCATCAACCATCTTTTGTGCAAACTCAACTCTTTTTTCGTAGCCTGAAGGTGAATCTAACATCAGAATCTCTTCCTCACCGGCCTCACCACTTGCAGAGGACATTCCACCCTCAGCACCTGCTGGCAATGCTTTTTGGCCATCAACATCAACCCCTTCACCCGCATCACTTATCGTTTTAATCTCTACCGGTTTCATCAAAGATCGCAATGTTGGCCTTAGAACACCGAAGATCAAAAACAGCACAACCAGCCCACCTAACGCCTGCTTAACAACATCCCAGAACCAACCTTGCTCCCATATTTCTAGCTCTGGCAATGCTTCAAGCACCTCTGGCATTTTAAAGGATATATTAGAAACCGTAACCACATCACCTCGTACAACATCAAAACCGACAGCCTGCTTCACAAGAGAGGTCATCCGCATCAATTCCTCTTCTGTATACGCTTTCTGAGTAGCATTGCCATCTTGACCTAATAAATGCTGATCATCGATTACTACCGCAACCGAGAGCCGACCAATCTCTCCAGAAGCAAGCCGTGTATGCGTTATGGTTTTATCCAATTCAAAATTACGAGTCGCTCTTTTAGTGCTGTTGAGTGGTTGTGAATCTCCAGCAACTGCTCCCTCAGTTGTCGCAGTCTCTGGTGCCACGCCCGCTGCAGGAGGCTGATTTGATAATGCACCGGGAACGCCCTGCACTGATGATGTTTGGCTCAATTGCTCTTCGGTCTGCTCACTACGAAGAGAAGGCATTTCTGGGTTATAACTATCCTGAGTTCTTTCAGTAATCGTGAAATCTATATCTGCTGTGACTTGGGCTCTCATACCAGATGAGCCAACCAGTGGTGTCAAAATTGTTTCAATTCGATCGATCAGATGGTTTTCAACCTGCTGCTTATAATCAAACTGTTTAGAGGTTAAAAGAACATCACTCGAACCGCTTTCACTACTCAGCAACCTGCCTGATTGGTCAACTAAAGTCACATTACTCGATTCAAGCTGCGGTACGCTTGATGCAACAAGATGAACAATCGCCTCAACCTGCCCCTTTTCAAGCCCTCGCCCAGAGTAAAGATTGACAAAAACTGATGCACTTGCCTTTTTACGTTTTCTGACAAAAGCCGATTGTTTAGGCAGTGCTAAATGAATCCGAGCCGAACGAACATTCTGAATTGAAGTAATTGAGCGGGCAATTTCCCCCTCGATAGCACGTTGATATCTTGCCTGTTCAACAAGCTGGCTCGTTCCGAAGCTGCTCTCTTTTTCGAGCAGCTCAAAACCAATTCCACCACCTCTTGGCAAACCTTGCCCCGCCAGCTTTAGCCGCAGCTCATCTAACTTTCCTGCTGGAACCAGTACCGAGCCAGAAGCTGCATCAATCTTGTAATCAATATTAAGTTTATTCAACGAATCAAGTACTTCACTGACCTCTTTTTCGGCCATGCTAGAGTAGAGAAGCGCGTAATTAGGTGTCTGCGACCAAAGCACAACCGCCACGCCAATCGCAACACTCGCGGCAATACCCAGCATAATTCCAAGCTGCCTTACCGCAGGAACCTGCATTAAGCTCTGCGGTGGTAAAATCTCGTTATCTGTTCTTGCTGCAACCATTTGATTAATTTCTTCTTATATCCAAATTTACGCCATCACATTGGCATGTTCATGACATCTTTATACGCTTCAACCAACTTATTGCGCACCTGAACCATCGCTTGAAATGAAACACTCGCCTTTTGAGCTGAAATCATGACCTCAGCTAGATTTGCATCAGTCTCCCCCAGCTGAAATGCTGTTGTTAACTCAGATGCACTCTGTTGTGTCTCATTCACCGCATTGATCGACTGTTTTAACACATCAGAAAAATCAGTTTGAGTGGTTGAACTAACCCGTTCTGTATTGCCAGCAGATTGGGCCGCCATCACTTTCATTTGCGCTAGAACCTGGTTTACATCAATCTCACTCATCTATTAATCTCCGGTTTTCTGTCACTTTATTCGCCATACAAAGTACGAAGCAACTATCAAGCCAACAGTCAGCAAGGAAGTGCAATACCTGCATCACGCATTCTTGCAATCTTATACCTTAAGGTTC